>JADJLO010000038.1 GCA_016710075.1 Acidobacteriota bacterium
GGCCGAGCTTGCCGGCCCGCCTGATTGTAGTCTCATTCGCGATTGCGCCGGCGTGGCTGGATCAGACCGTCACTGCCTCCGTGCTGGCGCTGAGAATTGGCTACGGGCCTCAAGCGTGTCATGATTTGCATTGCCGCGCGCAGGACGAATCCTGATTGCGCCCGCCTGACCGCTACCGCGAACGGGGCGCATGACTTCGCCACCCGGAAGGAGGCAAACAGTCCGGCCTCGATTGGCCTCGCGCAATGTCTGCAGCTGCGCCTGAGATGAATTACTGCCATTTCCTGGACATCCCTTGAACCAGATCTTCCGCCACCTCGACCACACGTCATGCACCTCTTCGGCAACTCGACGGGCAACGCTCAAGGCAATGCGATTGTCGAGCAGCAGGTGATGCGAACGTGAGCCATGCTCTTCAGCCTGCGGCATTTCAGGCAATGCGCCTGAAGCAATGTCAACGCCGCAACGTGCCGCGGGAACTTATCGAGCAGATCATATTTAGCGACAATGCGGTCAAAATCGGAACGCGTCGTATTACCCGGCAAGGTCAAACCGGATGATACCGTGGATAGATCGTCGTTGTTGACATCCGAGATATAAAGCGAAATCTGCCGGGCCTTCCCAGCGGCTTCGGCCAGGCGTCCGCCTTTAACGGAAGACAGAAAACGCCCGCGATGTTCATCTCGTTGATCACCGCACCACAGCCGACCAGTATGCGGTTGATGGATTGCAGATCCTGAAGGGTGATTGAATCGCTTACCGGTTTCTCAAATACCGCAGAGCCGCCGCCGGAAATCAGAAACAAGGCCAGTGTTTTTTCATCATTCGCCGATGACAGCAACTGGAGGGCGGATTCGGCTGCATCGATGCTGGCCTGACGGCAGCGGGTGCCCGCCGATGAAAACCTTAAAGCGTTCCGGAACTCTGCCAATCACGGCATTCGTCGCAACGTCCCGCCGGTAATGCGATCGCCGCGCAGCCTGGGCGGCACGCGCCATCGGCAGCGAGGCCTTGCCGATCGCAATCACAAAAGAGGCGCGAGATCGATTCAACGCAACTTCCTGTCACCCGCCTGGCGCGTCGCCATCGAGATGCAACGCCCGACGAACGACAGACTCCACCTCGATGGCGGCGAGTGTGCGATGAAAAATATCAGTGGTAATTGCGCGTAGAGTCATTCAACCCACTATTGCCAGAGTAACGCCAATTGCAAAAGTCACGTATTCGCTCCTGTTATTTCTCCGAGCTAATAACCGATTCACCGGGTGCGGCTTGTAGTGTTGTAATGCCACCATACCTCCCTGGCCGCGCTCCCCTGGAATGAAGGGTCGGCATACTGAAGACATTACAAATCCTGTTTCTCCAGATCAATGTAGAAATTGCGATTGACTTCAAATGTTTTGATCTCTTCGGGAAACTCAAAGATTTGTTTTTCTTCGTTTGGTGTTATTACAACTTCCTTGCCATTAATAAGTACCCGAATCGGCATTGCGAACCCTTTCACGACTCTTTCATATTTGAACGACAGGGTCTTTCCGTTTACCTTGTATTTTAAGAGCGGGATTTTTGTTGTCCGCAAGTATTGGTCGAATACCTTACTGAGATCAACGCCAACCATCCTGGCGATATACGACTCAATCTGTTCGGTCGAAACTGTCTGATGCCAGAATTCCGTATTAAGGCCACGCAATATAGAGAGCCATTTTGAGTCGTCATTGATGACATGACGAATCGTATGCAGCATATTCCCGCCCTTATAATACATATCTCCCGATCCTTCTCTGTTTGCGCCATAAACGCCGATAATCGGGCTGTCATTTTTAATATTGTGGCGGCTTCCAATAACATAATCTTCCGCTTCTTTATACCGAAGTGGTATTCAACAAAAAGGTTCTCTGAATAATTGGTAAAACCCTCGTGAATCCACATATCGGCTGAATCTTTCATCGAAATGTTATTGCCAAACCATTCATGTCCCGATTCGTGGACAATAATAAAATCGAATTTGAAACCGATCCCGGTGGCGCTCACGTCTCTTTGGCGATAGCCATTCCTGTACCAGTTGCCATAAGTAACCGAACTTTGATGCTCCATTCCCGGATATGAAACCGCAACGAGTTTGTAGCTGTCTTCATAAAAAGGGTATTTCCCGAACCAATGCTCAAAAGCTTCCAGCATACGGGGGACTTCTTTGAATTGTCTGATCGCGACATCTTTTTGATGCGCCAGAACCCAGTAGTCAAGATCAAGGACTCCACCTTTTCCACGATACTTTTCAGCAAAGTTCACATAGTTGCCAATATTAACGTTGACTCCATAATTATTGATTGGATTCAGGACTTCCCAATGAAAGGTCTTTGTTTTACCAGCAATATTATGATCTGTTTTTTTCAGGCGACCATTAGAAACGGCCACTAGCTGCTCCGGTACGGTCACGCTGATTTGCATCCCACGATCAGGTTCGTCAGCCCCATGATCTTTATTCGGCCACCAAATACTCGCGCCGATTCCCTGGCATGTGGTAACAATGAAATGCTCCCCAAGATCATCTCTGCCCCAGGTTATTCCGCCTACCCAGGGCGGGTTCTTACTTTCCACGGGAATGCCTTGGTAAAACACCTCGATCCTGTCTTCTGCCCCTTTGGGAAGATCTTTCTCAAAAGTTATCCAGTAGGCATTTTCTTCTCGCTCAAATTTCAGTTGCGATGTGCCATGCGAAACTTTTGTAATTGCCAGCGGGGGCTGCAGGTCGATTTGCATCTTATTTCCCGCTTTCAGAGTCTTGAAGGTTATGACGTTCGACCCTCTCAAACTCTTCGTATCGGGTAAAAACTCTACCTTCAGGTTATAATGCAATACGTCCCACCATTCACGCTCAGGCGTGACTGAGCCTCGAAGCATTTCTTTACGAGTGATATTTCCTGTTTGGGCAAAAAGGTAGCCACTACCAATTTGAACCTGTAACAGGATGGCAACTGCAACTATTATTTGTTTTAGCATAATCATCAAATATCTCATTGGTAGCCAGCGCCCTGACAGTGGAAATTATATTTTGCCTTGCAATCAAAACGAGCAATGCAAGCCGAACGATATACATAACCCGGACCGGACCGAACGCCAGACTGGCGATTTAGGCTCGGGTTGATGCGTGTGTTAGGCCAGTCTATCGACATGGCCGAGACTCTGCAGCTCGTCAGGCCCCTAGCGCCTTCTTCAGTAGTACCATTTGGCCAGCGTGATAGAGGTTGTGCTGGGATATACCAATGAACTGTGTATAGGCAGTATAGGAAGCCTCGGGGACCAATGGCTGGTCCAGACGTTCTCCAGGAAAGCTCTTTAATGCATGTCTCAGATCTTCGTTCAATTGTTTCAGCACACGGATGGAATCACTCCAATTCTCGGCACTGGGCTCTGGAACAGAGGGCCAGTCCTCAGACTCCGTCAGTTGCCTCCCATCCCCACCGAGTCGGCGCAGGACCAGGCCATAGGTGCCGCACAGATGCAAAACCAGCTCCCAGATACTGTGCGCACCGGCGACAGGATACGACGCTGCTTGCTCCGCAGAGACGCCTTCAAGGACTTCCGAGAACTGACGGGCCATGCCACGCCTCCCCCTCCAGCGCCTTCCCCAACTGCTCCTCCAGCCTACTTAGCTCAGCCTGCATACCTCACTCCTCTGCCGTCAGCCAGACGTTTGATATGAATGGACGCACCCTGCTTGGCCTCACAAAAAGCGGATCAGATCCGAGCCCCGGATTCGTTGTCCGGCTACCTGGATGCGCCGCGGCGAACCAGCACCCACGAAAACAGAAAACACATTCCAGCCATTGTCAGGGTGATTCTCACGGTGTCGGGCCACCACCACTGGGCTCTCAGGTCTGCACAATTCGACAGAGGCGCATTAATGCTTCATGTCAAGATTTGCTTGTTGATCGGGGCGTTGCCGAATACTGCGATCAAAGTACGCGCATAAGACAAAGGCCAACAGCAAAAGCAGGTAATTGTCAAGCCATACAGCAAGTGACGATCCCGATATTAGAGCAACGAAGAATAGAGCCAGAAATCGAACGAAGTTTCGTGTCATATTCATAGCTCCATAATCTCAAAACGCCGACGCGCCGCTCGTCGGTCTGTAGTGCCGTGTCAGGTTTCCAAACCTGACAAACTGGATAGAAGCTGCTCGATGCACTCTCCTTCTGACCTTCGCGCTGTATCGAGAACAATTCTTTCCACCGTCCAATCGTGATACTCACGACTTTCGACTTCTTGCCAGGTCGGCAGCCGTAGCCCGGAAACTGTCGAAGCTCGTGATTCCAATCTCTTACGATGATCCTGAGCATTGGAGCATACAACCTCGACGTTCACATATCGCGCCCCGGCGTCCAGGGCCACCTGTTCCCATTCGCGCCTGGTCAACTCAATGGGGTTACACGAATCAGCGACAACGCTGACGCCGACGTTCAAAATGTCAAACGCAATCCGGTATGCCAGCCGATACCCCTCGCCACCAACGTCAACAGAGCACAGATCCCTCAGCGCTTGCTCGATAGTATCGACTCGCAGGTGAGCGGCGCCAACGCGCCGTGCCAGTAACTGGGATAACGTCGTCTTCCCACTTCCCGGGAGGCCTGAGAATATGTAGAGGGTCGCTCTGTTCATATTTATAATACCTGCCGCCAATCCTGGAAATCTAACGAAAGAAGTTAAGCGACCATCCGCCGCGTTGACGCTTGTCGAGGAGATAATGGGAGCAACCCGACAGCGAATGACAGAATATCGAGCGGATCGAAAGTTCCAGGTGGAGTTGACCCGGTTTGGTGGACAGTTTTTGTCTTGGGTGGTTATGCCACCCCGCTATCCCGCCATCCCGCCACCCCTTGATATCTCCGTTCGAATTTGATCGGAGATTGGTAATTAATTCCTGAGTGACGACGATGTGTATTGTACCAACCCTCAATGAATTGAAAAACTTCCCGACGGGCTTCTTCGACCTGAAAGAACAAGTTCGACCATCAGTCGGCGGAATTCAGGTGAATATGGTCGATGCGCTTTCGGCATTTGTGGGTCCTCCATTTTAAATGATGAGGTGTCCACCAAACCGGGGCAACTTCACTTTACAGTTTCATGCAAAGATCTCATTTCGCGCAATAACGACCAATCTCAATTTCATAATCCGTTGCTCATGACCTATAATTTTTACAGCTTTATCAGAACCGGAGATGAATCGAATGGCGCTACCTGAATCTCAAATAAGCTTCACTGTTGCGGAATATCTGGCGCAGGAAAGGCAATCGGAAGAACGCCACGAATATCTCGATGGTGTTATTTACGCTATGGCCGGCGAAAGCCCGGAGCACGGAACGATCTGCACGAACCTCGTGGGCGAAATTCGCAACCAACTCAAAGGAAGCCGTTGCCAGGCATGGTCAAAGGATTTCAAGGTCCGCAGCGGCCCGACGCCGCAGCCCGGCCGAAGCGCCAAAGGCCTCTACTCCTATCCCGACCTGGTCGTCTTCTGCGGGGAGCCTCGATATCACGACGATCACCGCGATGTTCTTATTAATCCAACTGTCGTCATTGAAGTCCTCTCGCCTGCAACCGAAGCCTTCGATCGCGGTGAGAAGTTTCTGCGTTACCAAACCTGGAATCCGACGCTCACCGATTACCTGCTTGTCTCACAGGCCCGCCCGGTCATCGAACATTTCTCGCGACAGCAGGCCGGCGGCTGGTCATATCACGTCTGCCAGGAATTGAGCGCCGGCCTGACCATCCAATCCATCGGCTGTACCTTGAGCCTGGCCGAAGTATATGACCGCATTGTCTTCCAGACCGAATCCTCCGAATCCCCCGCTGAATGACACTCAGTAAAATTGCTTCATCTCCGGTTATTTGGCTCCCGCTGATGCTGTTGATCTGACTGCTGATCAGACAGCCCAAGCAGGCATCGGATAAGCCACCTGTCCCCGCCGTCTGCTGCAGCGTCTGGTTCGGCAGCGAACCTCTCACTCCCGTCGCTTGCCTGCATGATTGCACAACAGATCGCAAGAAGCGTCCCCGGAAATTGCGATCGGCCGCAATATTCCATTGATGTCTCCGTTGAAAGCGCCTTTGCGATAGGCGTCTTCCGGGCCCCCTGTGGTTAATGACAGTAGCGCCCGCTTTCCGCGAAAAACGCCGGACTGGTAGATCCGGCCACCGCCGTAAGTGCGTCCCATCGCAAAAACACGATCAACCCACCCTTTGAGAACTGCCGGTAATCCAAACCACCACAGCGGAAATTGCCAGATCATCATCTCACACCATTCGATCTTCCTGATCTCGGACTCGATCTCATCCGAAACCCGTTCATTTCGGTGGCGTTCATTTCCTCGATCTGGTTTAAGGTAATTCGGGTCTTTAACCGTCAAAGTTCTTCCGGCTTGAAACTGGATCAAAGCGCATCTCATAAAGGTCGGAAGTTCTGACCTCTTATGCCCCGCGGCCGTAAGCGTCCCACATGCCGCCTGAAACATTGCAGCGTTAAAGCTCCGGGGCTCGGGATGCCAATAGACAACGAATACTTTCACGGATGAACTCCTTGTGTTGCCCAACGTGTGGGCGCTCAGCCGTCGGCGGAGCCGGTCGGCTGGAGCGGATTGCTGGGCGGCGAATCGCACATGTATTTAGCCTGCAGAGCCACGCGAGATCGCGCGGGACCGCTTACGCCAGCATGGCGCGTTCAACCCAACGGGCTGCGCGTTCCGCGATCATCGCAACAACGGCGTTGGGATGTCCCCGCGGTACGCTGGGCATCACTGACGCGTCGGCAACCCAGAGGTTCTCCACCTCGCGGACTCTGAGCTCGGGATCTACAACCGCGCGCTGATCAGATCCCATTCTGCACGTGCTCGTCGGGTGGTAGACCGTTTGCAAATCCGTACTCGCATAGGCGAGGAGAGCCCGATCCGATTCGATGGACGCTCCCGGCTGCATTTCACCAGCGTTGTGCGCCGCGAGCGGGGGAGTGTTGGCGATCTTCCGGCTGAGGCGAATGCCCTCGCACAAGACAGACGCATCGATGCCCTCGGGATCGCTGAGCAGGCGGAAGTCGATGCCCGGAGGGACGAGCGGATCGGGGCTTCGCAAAATCAGCCGCCCGCGGGACCGCGGGGCCACTACGGCGGAGGCGATGGTGAACGCGTGCTCTTGAGGCGGCTCGAGGAACTCCTTGCGCCTTTCGAATGGCATAAACAGTATCTCCAGGTCGGGCGCTGCCACCGGGCCGGGGCGGACCTGCGTAAAGGCGAATCCCTCGACACCTCCGGACGCCAGCATGCCGCGTTTGAACAGCAAGTATCGGAGCAGGTTGAGCGGCGACTCGGCGCTCTTTGAGCGTGTCGGTGCTGTGCGTGCGACATACGATTCCGGTAGCCGGGTGATCCTGCAGGTTCTCGCCGACCTCCTGCCGATCGACGTGCACGGGAAGCCCGAACTTTGCGAGCACAGCCGCCGGGCCGATGCCCGATAGCATGAGAAGCTGCGGAGACGCGAACGCACCGGCCGAGAGCACGACTCCGCGGGCGGTCAAGGTCTCGTCGCTGCCGCCACGGCGAACGGTGACACCGACGGCCCGTCCGCGGTCGATCACGACCTTCGTCACAGTCGCGTCAGTCATGACCTCGAGGTTCTTACGCCGCATCGCCGGCACGAGGTACGCGTCATAGGCGCTGAATCGTTTTCCGTCTTTGTGAGCCAGCTCGGCGATCCACGCGCCCTGGTAGGCGTGTCCGTTGTAAAGGTGCGCGCCACCGAGACCCGCCTGGCGCGCCGCTTCGACAAAGGCATGCGAGAGTGGACGAGCATTGCTGTTCGGCGAGATGGTCATGGGTCCCTGGCGTCCGCGCCCCGGATCCCCGTCTTCGCCGAGCCAGCGCTCCTGGGCCCGGAAGACCGGTTGAACGTCCATCCAGCCCCATCCCGAAGCCCCGGCCTCGACCCAGCCGTCGAAATCGGCCGGATGACACCATTGGTGCATCTGGGCGTTCATGTTGGACGAGCCGCCCAGCATCTTGCCCCGTGGCGTGAAAATACGCCGCCCGTCGATCGCAGTCTGCGGCTCGCTCTCAAACGCCCAATCGACCTCGCTCTTGAAGAGCTTTGCCATCCCTGCCGGGACCGAAACGAAGCGATTCTTAGGCGGTCCACCGGCTTCGAGCAGCAGAACCCGGAGCTTTCCAGAATTGGTCAGCCGTTCGGCCAAAACACAACCTGCCGTTCCGGCGCCGACAACAATTAGATCGTACATTTCGTCCATATCACTCCTCCTCTACCGAACCGCTGGCTTGATGCTTCGCCGCCCGACGCTGCTCGACTATGTCAGAACAAAAAGGTGATAAAGCCAGTTTTATTTTATGGCTCGCTTATTCGGAACCTCTCGAACATCGAACGGTTGAAAATATTTTCGTTTGTTTTGTCTATTTCGTCTGTTTCGTCATCTTCTTCAGAACTGGAATGCGGCGGTGCTGGCTGTCACAACTCCATTCGGATAAAACTTTTTACTCTTTTTGCCATACCTCTTACTCCAAGGGTAAACCACTCCTCGGCCATGCGCAGATCACGCTCCGCGCGTGCGATCGCGCCTTCTTTGAGAAGCCTCTTGAGTTTCGCTTTGCTGATGGCGTCGACGTAGTATTTGATCGCCATGTCTATGAACCGGCTTCTGTCCCCTTTTTCGGCGACGCGGTCAATAAGGCCCAGTGTCTCTTCCGGCAATGTGATATTGACTCTTTGATTCATGGCAATTGATTCCTTGATAATTTCAGACCAACCATACACATTAAAGGTGCGTAGATCAAATTCTGACATCGAAGCCGCTGTAGACAGGGTCTCCAGGTCTCGTCTCCCCGGCTTCAAACCATCAATGCTTTGTAAAATGGCATCATTTAATGCTGATTAATTATGTGTGACTATGCTCGGAGGCCCAGCCATCCGAGCATAGTCACACATACCGGCGGTTGTGTTAATCATTCAGATTTCACTTGTATTGCAGATTGCAATACAATAGCATAAGTAAGAAGAAAGGAGACCGCCGATGTATAACAGGCAGATAAAAACGGGAAAGCGCGACCTGGCGCTCACCATTCGCACAACCAAACAGGAACGCGACCTGATAGACCATGCAGCAAAACGGCTGGGGGTAAGCCGCACCGATTTTCTGCTGGAATCGGCTTGCCGCGAAGCGCAGAATGTGTTGCTCGACACCACGTATTTTGGGCTGGATGCGAAAGCATTCAAAAAATTCTGCGCCCTGCTGGATGCGCCGCCGCAGAACCTGGACCGCGTGCGTCACCTTCTAAAAACCAGGGCCCCTTGGGAATGACACCCTCGAAGCTCAACCCGCCGACGCCGCTCACCCCGGATCACCTCTGTGAGGATTTCGATTCGGGCGTGTCGATCCTCGATGACTGGCTGAAGAAACGCGCGCTGAAGAACCAGGCATCCGGCGCGTCGCGCACGTTTGTCGTCACGGCGAAGGATCGGGTGGTGGCCGGCTATTACTGTCTTGCCGCCGGGGCGGTGGCGCATGAACAAGCTCCCAAGCCACTGCGGCGCAATATGCCGGACCCGATACCTGTCATTGTGCTGGGCCGCCTGGCCATAGACCGTCGCTACCAGCGCCTGGGAATAGGGCGCGGTCTACTGAAAGACGCAGTGCTGCGCACGATCCAGGCATCGGAATTGGCGGGAATTCGGGCCATTCTGGTTCATGCCATTTCCGAAGACGCCAAACAGTTTTATCTCTCCTGCGGATTTCTGGAGTCACCTACACAGCCAATGACACTCTGCCTGCCACTCGAAACCGCGCGCAAAGTTATCATCGAAGATTAACCCCGGCCATGACACTTGAATCATAGATTGTCATGAAAATAGACCATATTGGGTCGGGTCGGAATCGAATGAAAAGGATTGCGGGTTCAGGAATCCTGTGGCGATTTACTAAAAGTGAGGGACTGAAGCAAAACGGGCGCCGCTTGGGCGCCCGATTGTGATTGACATTATTGATGGGCTTGCCGCGACTCGAACGCGGGACCTACTGCTTAGGAGGCAGTCGCTCTATCCACCTGAGCTACAAGCCCTGAGAAAACTATGACTGGTATTTTAGCAGTGAGAAGACATCGTAGCCAGCCAGTTTGTTCCGGCCGTTCAAAAATTCCAGTTCGATGACGAAGGACATGCCGACGACATTGCCTCCGAGTTTCTCTACGAGTTTGATGACGGCCTCGGCAGTTCCGCCTGTGGCCAGCAGATCATCGGCGATCAGGACATTGTGGCCTTTGCCGACGGCATCGCGGTGAATCTCGAGCGTATCCTGACCGTATTCGAGATCGTAACTGTAGCTTTCGACTTCCGAGGGGAGTTTTTTCGGCTTACGGACCGGCACGAAACCGGCGCCAAGGTGGTAGGCCAGGGCGGGAGCGAAGATGAAACCTCGTGCCTCTATGCCGATGACGGTATCGATCTGTCTGCCACGGAAATTATCCGTCATGCGATCGATCGAGAGGCGCAAGCCTTCGGCATCCTTGAGCATGGTCGTGATGTCGTAAAAGAGAATCCCGGGTTTCGGGAAATCGGGTATCTCGCGGATGAGTTTTTTGAGTTTCTGTTCTTCAGGTGAACTGATTGACGGCATTCTCGGTATATCTCCTTATGCTGATAAGAAGATTACGAAACAGACAAAATAAACGAAACAGACGAAAATTTATAGCCGCTCATTAAGCCTGATCTTCCAAAAAGAGAACCCACCTGGTAAATCAGACAACCTCACCCTTTAGTATTTTTTCGTTTGTTTCGTTTATTCCGTTTGGTTCGTAATCTTTTCTTCTTCTTCAATGGTCGATACGGAAATCTCGGAAGAGACCAGTAACAGGAATGTCTGTTTCAACGATATCCGTGACTTCAGCCATCATCGGCCCGGTGGCGAGATCGTTTTTGAAATCAGCCATTGCCTGGCGATCACCTTCGGCAATGACCTCGACGCTGCCATCAGGAAGGTTTGTCACGGTGCCAAGGACTTGATGCCGCGCGGCTGCGCGGAGCACAAAAAACCTGTAACCGACTTCCTGGACCTGCCCGATGACGAGAAATCTTCTTGCGACCATAAATATATGCAGTATCTATAAAAAAAGTGCGACATTGCCCCAACGGGGCTGTCCAACTTATATTTTTACAGTCCGGGTTGTCAAATGAATCGATTGGTGAATCGTGTAACAGTGTGTAGCGAAGATTGACTCGCCTGCTCGCCTAATTTAGTCTTTGCGGGAAGTTAAGTCTCTATTCCAACATCAAATCGGTTTATAAAAAATCAAGAGAGTGCATGCCATGGAACACCGTCATGTCCATACGATTCGAAAAGTCCATCTTCAGGGCTTTGTAATTTGCCTGGTTCTGCTTGCAGGGATGATGCTGCTTCAGAACAAAAGCACCGGGCTGACTGTCTCAGCCGGAACACAGACACAAAACCGTCAGGCGATGATTGAAGCGGGTGGAAAGCTTTTCAATCCGACGTGCAGCAGCGGTTATTGCCACGGGGCCAATGGAACGGGCGGCAGCGCCCCTTCGCTGCAGGGCCGCAACTTCACACCTGAATACCTGACAACGGTGATAACTGACGGCGCACCATTCATGCGCGGATTCAAGGACGATTACAGTGCCGAGCAGATTCAGCAGATCGTGGCCTATGTCATGTCGTTGCCGAGAGGCAAAGAGCCCGCCCGGGCAGTTGCACAAACTGAAGCGAGGCCGGCCGCAAGAAGATCCGGGGGATTGGATCAATACACTTCCGATCTGAAAATGCCCGAGATGAGAGAAGTGACCGGCGAGAGGCTGGTGAAGGCAGCCGCTGAGCCTCAGAACTGGATGACCTATTATGGGACTTACGACGGCAAACGTTACAGCACTCTGAATCAGATCAATCGCGCGAATGTGAAGCAGCTCGCTCCGGTGTGGGCGTTTCAGACCGGAAAGATCGAGGGTGGCCTCAACGCGACGCCGCTTGTGGCCGATGGAGTGTTGTATCTCGTCGGCTCATTTAATCGTGTCTTTGCGCTCGATGCGGTTACCGGAAAATTATTCTGGCAGTACTTTTACAAGCTTCCGCAGAGCGCGATTCCCTACGGAACTTCGGTCCGAGGAATCGCTCTTGGATACGGGCTGGTTTTTATGGGGACGCTCGACAACCATCTTGTTGCGCTCGATGCCAGGACCGGCAAGGAGGTCTGGAACGTCGAGATAGAGAATTACCAGAAGTGCGGCTGCAACGTGACGGCGGCGCCGTTAGTGGTGAAGGACAAGGTTGTGGTTGGAGTGACCGGAGGAGACAGCGCTCACCGCGGATATATCAATGCGTTTGAAGCGAAGACCGGCAAGGCCGTCTGGCGCTTCTTCACGATTCCGGGGCCGGGTGAACCGGGCTTTGAAACCTGGGAGGGTGAATCCTGGAAGCTCGGCGGAGGAGCCACATGGATGATTGGCTCTTACGAACCCGAACAGAATCTGATCTTCTGGGGCATAGGCAATCCGTCATCCGATTTTCATGGCGACAACCGCGAAGGCGACAATCTCTATACCGATTCGATAGTCGCGCTCGACGCCGACACCGGCAAATTGAAATGGCACTACCAGGAGATCCCGCACGACACCTACGATTTCGACTCGGCGTATGAGCAGGTTCTGATCGATGTTGAACGCGATGGAAAGAAGCAGAAGCTGCTGATACATCCGCAGAAGAGCGGCTTCACCTGGGTGCTGGATCGAACCACTGGAAAATACATCAACGCCTGGAAGCACATCGATGCGATCAACTGGGTCAAGGGATTCGACAAGGACGGCAAGCACATCGGCCGGCTGGAATTGCCGGTCGGCAAGAGCACGCTGGTCTGCCCATTCTGGGGAGGCAGCCGTAGCTGGAATCATTCATCCTTCAGCCCGCGCACCGGATGGTTGTATAACCATGGCATCGAATGGTGCAGTCTGGTCACTCCAATGCCGCAGAATCCGAAAGAAGGTCAGGGTTTCGTCGCCGGGACAACCGTCCCCAAGCCGCCTCCGAATGGAGAATACTCCACTCACATCGACGCCTTCGATCCAATATCAGGCGCGAAGAAATGGACAATCAAGACCAAATACCCGCTGACCTCTTCCCTGCTCTCCACGGCAAGCGATCTGCTTTTTACGGCCGATGTCGAGGGTAATTTCCTGGCTTACGATGCAAAGACCGGCGAGCAACTCTATTCATTCAACATGGGATCGGGCACCAGAGGCTCTCCAATAACTTATTCAGTCAACGGGCGTCAATACATCGCCGTGCCTTCAGGACTGGGTTCGATATTCACCGCCGGTCTGGGAAGCGTCTGGCCTGAAGCGAGGAACTTCCAGAGCGGTTCGACACTCTTTGTCTTCGCCTTGCCGGAAAGGAAGATTACGAAACAAACTAAATAAACGAAAAATAACATTGGGTGAATCAACCAATTAATTCCGATTATCGTTTATCCAGTTCTTCCTGGCCTTAAGCGTCTGAACTTTTTTCGTCTGTTTCGTTTATTTAGTCTGTTTCGTAATCTTCTTCTTACTCCCCACGCAGCCGGTAATTGCCGGGGAGTTTGAATGATCGGGTTTCGGTTTTGTAAATACCCACACCCTGAAGCTTGATCTCGCCTTTGCCCTTGCAGGTGGCTGATTGGATGGATGCCAACTTGCCGCCCCTTAATTCAAGGACCACGCCTTCCATACTGAGTTTGAGGACGATTTCCAGAGGTATCTCGAAACTTCGCTCAAAGCCCGTGGCCGCTTCTCTGAGGACAACTTTTAGTGACGGCTTCTGGACCGATGAGATATCGTGATTGAATAAAGTCACATAGACGGGCTTGTCCGGAGGATATTTCACCGGATCGCGGTACTTCTGTATTTCACTGGATTTGCTCCAGGCTGTCGCAAGGATTTTGACAAGGCTGATTCCTTTGAGCATTTGGCTGACTTCGTTGCCGAAGCCATCATGAATTGCCGCCCATGTGACGGAGCCGGCCTTGTGTTTAACTGCCTGCTCCAACTCGCGATAAGCCTGACTGGCGTCGAACTTCGCAAGATCCAGCCCTTTGAGTTCCACATCTTCCAATGAAAAAAAGTGGTGCAAGCTGACTTCCGCTTCACTCATAAGAAATCCTTTCGTCTTTCACAAGAACTCCGGAGGCGTTAAGGACATGCTCGCCACTGTCCTGTATGGATAAGAACTGAACTTCGAGATTGAATAACGATGAAGTTTCCATTACGAGTTCAGTTTCAGGCGAACCCGGATCGGATGACATTCGATACTGAATCGCATCGGTCAAGGGTGGTTTCCGGGGCTCGTCCTTTTTACCGTCAGGTTTTCGACGAAAAAGCCGCAGGATGAAGATCCCTGCGACGCCACCCAGAACCACCACAATAGCCCAGGGAATTATATCGACACCGGGAGGAGGCAGTGACGGGGGTGGTACCGGTGTTTCAGGTGCAGGCGTTGCAGTGTCAGAAAATCCCGGCGTGCTGACATTTATTGGTTCAGCCACGATCAATCGGACTTCCGTTTGCGGATCTACACGTGTACCCGCTTCCGGAAACTGATTGACAACCGTGCCTGTGGGCTGATCGTTCGTCAGCCGGGTTTCTCTGGCCACAGTCAGTCTGGTGTTTATGATGATTTCCTGTGCCTGATCGAATGGAAGTTTCTCAACCGGAGGAACGATGACAACTTCGCGAGCCACACGGAATTTGACCATCGAGCCAATCTCGATGCGGAAGCCTGGCTTTGGTTCCTGGTCGGTCACTATTCCGGTTGTAAAATCTGTCGTCGGGTTTTCTTCGGTTTCGATTCTCAATTGCAGTTTGAGGATGAACGGATCCTTGCGGACTTCATCGATCTGTTGACCGACGAAGTTCCCGATGCGGAAATACTGAACCGGGGCGTCTCGGCCACCCAGAGCCGGACGGTCAGCCCCCATCTCATCGGAGCTCCGGGTTCAGGGTCCTGCTTTGTCACAGTTCCCGTCGCAACTGTAGAGTTGAAGTCCGTCTCCCTTGCTAAATTCACTTGAAAAACCCTGACGTAAACGTGTTTGGCAGCCTCATCGAAGGGAGCATTTCTGAAATCAGGCAGGTACCTGGTCATCTGCGTCAGTTGTCCCAATGGGATCTTAGGCTTGCGCTGACTTTCCTGCGCCTCAGCCGGAAAGACTGCAGCCAGTATGATGACCAGAAGAATAACGGTTCTTGGAGCAGAGATCATCGCTCTCCTCTCCTTGTTGGTTGTTCAGTCGAATAAAGGGCGTGAAATTGATGCATTGATGCCACGAAATACGTGACAGCCGGAATTATGGCTTATCAGGAAATAATAGGGAAGAGTGTCAGAAATCGGACCTCATCGAGGCAGTGCCATCGATGCAGTCAGTACTCCTGCTCCAGTCCAGGCAAAGATAATTTCATTAGCCGAGCGAATCAATTGGGGGAAGCCGTTTGAGCGTGCAGTCCCGGTCGTTGAGACGATAATCGACGGATTGGATTTGCCGTCATCTCGGTTGATCAGGCTGTTCATATTTACTCCCCGTGCTTATGTTGATCGGGTGATGATTTTGGCTTTTCGGTCCTGCCTTCTTTGATCATGGCCATGATTTTGTTGTATTTGTCATCGGGCAGAACACGCACCAGCGTCATCATCCCCATCAAAGAAGCGGACCAGCCGGGCACGAGCCCCCAGGTTTCAGGTTTTACCACATCATCGTCTACGACCATCATCATATCCTGTGGATAACCGGGAACCTTCTTCTTCTCCTCTTCAGTCAAGGCAACTGCCGTCTGTTGCTTCCTGACCAGCTTCATATTGCATTTCGGACACGACCCTGGTTTATTCGATATTACTTCAGGGTGCATCGGGCAAACGTAAAATCCGGTCTGCGCCGGTTCCTGCTGCGCGACAATGTTTGAAACCGGCCTTTCAGCAGTGGTCATCGCCATTCCGCGCCCCATTCCAGGTCCGAAGTCTTCGCTCAACGCATTACCCTGTCGCAGCATTCCCATGCCTTCCTGCATTCCAAGGCCTGTCTGTGAGCCGCTTCCGTGCGACATCATCATCGGTCCGACCATGGAAACCATCTGGTTCATCATGTGATGCGGCAGGTGGCAGTGGAGCATCCAGTCGCCCTCATATTTAGCAACGAACTCGACGTCGCGCGCCTGGGCCACACCGACGATGACCGTGTTGCCCGGAAACCAGGCACTCTCAGGAATGCGCCCGCCTTCAGTACCTGTGACGTTAAACTGAACTCCGTGCAGATGAATCGGATGGTGGTCCATCCCGATGTTGACCATGCGAATGCGGACACGCTCGCCTTTCTTAATGATCAGCGGAGTCGTAGCCGGAGCAGACTTGCCGTTCAACGTCAGCCAGTTGTATTCCATCGAGAGCGTATTCGGCACGTCATTGTTAGGCAGCAGCGCCCACTCCTGCAAAATCAGGCCGAAATCTTTATCGACACGAGGTGTGTGCGGAGTTTTTGGGTGGATGACAAACAGCCCGAGCATTCCAAGCATTTCCTGCATTGCCCCGTGCGAATGATAAAAGAAAGTGCCGTTCTGATTGAGCGTGAATTCGTATATAAAAACGCCGCCCGGCTCAACCATCGGCTGGCTGATGTTGGGAGTGCCGTCCATCTCGATCGGAATCTCCAGTCCATGCCAATGCACCGTCGTCGCTTCGGGCAACTTGTTCTCAAAGATGACTCGCACGCGGTCGCCTTCGACGACTTCGATCATCGGCCCAGGCACGCTGCCGTTGTAACCCCAGCCATACATCATACGCGCCGGCCCCATATGAGTTTTCGGCATCAGTTCACAATGAACCACCTCAGCCCGAAGATTGAAACCTTGACCCCGTTATCCAATCTGTATTCGAGTTTCGGCAGATCCGGCGTCTGCACCGGCAAGTATTGGCCCGTCCCCTCGCTTTTGGCAGAATTCGCCATTTGATGCTGCTCGTGTTGTGCAAACCCGGAGGGAGTCAACAGCCAGCCGGCACCCAGAAAACTCGATCCTTGTAAAAACCTTCTTCGCATCCAGTTCATCTTACCCATTGCGATTCTTCCTCTTCAATTTCACTGCTACTGACGATCTTCAGGATTAGCAGGATTGGCGCTCTCAATAGTCATATTGCCCGGAGCGTCGAGGGCGCCGTTGAGCAGATACCCCTGCAGCAATACCGCGTTCTGCCACGTATTCACCAGCGCTTCGACGTATTCCGCACGGACCTGAAAGAACGTGCGTTGAGCTATCAGAACCTGCGGATATGCCGCAGCCATTCCACGAAAATTTCTGAGATAGGTTTCATAGGCGCCCTGTGCCTGCGGCACGATCTGCTTTTCATATTGCATCGCGACACGATGCGCGTTCAGATAAGCCCTGAAAGACGAGGCGAACCGTGCCCGCAGCAATAACTCGACGCGCCGCACTTCACGTTCCGCCATATCCAGTTCGGCGCCGGCGGTGGCGATTCCGCCCTGATTTCTGTTGAAGAGCGGGATCCGCAAACCAATCTCCACCTGCGCCTCAGGCCCCGTCCGGCGGTTTAACGCGATCTCTTTTTCGAGCAGCTCCCGGTTGTAGCCAATTCCACCTCGCAAATAAAGGTCTGGTGCAACCTCAGCCCTGGCGCGAGCGACTGAAGCTTTTGCGCGTTCCACACCGGCCAGGCTCGCCTGATCTCAGGGCTGTTTGCCATCATTTGACTCAGTAATGCTTCACGATTAAGCAACGGCAGGTTTTTCTCGATGTCGCCATCCAAAGGTCCCGGCTTAAGAAAAGGGTTACCGACGACAGAACCAAGCTCCTGCCAAACTTGATCTCGTTCGTTCTCCGCCATGATCAGATCGAGTTCCGCGCGCTCAGCTTCGATCCTGATCTGAGCAACGTCCGGCCTGTCTGCCTGACCGACATTGAACAACTCACCGGTGACCTTGACTGCCTCACGCGCAAGTCCGGCAAGCTGTGTTCGCACATCAAAAAGCTGCTGCGCGCCCAGAGCCTTGTAATACAGTATCCTCACTCCATTGAGAACCCGCTGTTTCTGCACAATGGCTTCCTGCTCGGATTGAACTTTTTCCTGAGCGAAGATCCGGCGGCTCTTGCTCAGCTTGCCTCCAAGTGGAATGGTCTGTTCGACAAATGCAAGGTGCTCGCTCTTGTCGCTGAAGGCTCGAAAGGCAAATTCTCCTCCGGCATAGCCTATCACCGGATTCGGCAGCAGACCGGCCTGCACTCGCCGCCCTTCTGATGCGCGAATTGCGGCTTCAGCCTGCGCCAGTGTCGGATTGCTCTCCAATGCCATACGCTCAAGATCCTGCAACCTCAGCGCTGGCGGCGCTGCAGCCGCATTTTGCGCTGTTGAAACAGTCGTTAACAATGTTGACGATACTATCGCAGCAATGAAATATTTCATCGCCGCGAAACACAACCTGCCGAACTGAGCGCGAATCCCGGTGATCGATTTGCCATTCTGCATGGCTTTCATCCTCCCTTGATCCAATCATTTTTCAAATTTTTGACTGTTGCATTGCAACAGCCAATGGTCAGACTATACCCCATTAACCCAATGTGCAGCAGCTTTCATAACTGCTGCCGCACATTGAAAAACAAGTAACTGACTGATACTGCTGGCGAATTCATTCTTTGGTAGATTGCCAGGAATTACAGAATCAACAAACGAGCGGGACCGCAGGCGTCCCGCCTGCGTGTATTGAAATATCTGCACATTCATATCAGATTTGCGTTAATCGATTTGACGCAGGCGGGACGCCTGCGCTCCCGCTCGTTTGTCGACCATTCCACACTATCAATGAGACAGGGAAATAGGGAATAAAAAAATCGCAATCACCCTTCTTTCTGGACTGATGATTGCAGATACAACCTGGAATAAAATCGGCTATAATGCCTGGCAAACAGGATTAAGTGCATTTTCAGGATACGCTTACAAATTACATGATTATTTGATCAGTCGTGTGAATTTTGGCGATCGAGGTGTGTGACTGTATATCAAAGGTGGCTCAGGAGTGATCCTTCTAACGAGACTGTTTTCAATTATCATTTTGGCGTGTGTTTCGATCGATGGTGAGAGCCTCAGTAATTTCAATCTCATTCAGGCCGGAACCTCTTCGGATCGCGATCAGGCGGCTACGACTCAAACGCGAAAAGACAAGCGGAATGCTGCCGATCAACTACTGGCCGAGGCCAATCAACTGGACAAGCAGGGGCCGGCCGTCGCGGAGCAAATGATCGTCAAAGCCCGGCAGGCGCTCGGTCTCTGGCGTGAGTTGGGCGTGCAATCTCGTCAAGCAGAGGCCCTGCATCTGCTCGGTAATGCCCATGGCTATCTGAACCGGAACGATCAGGCGATGACCTTCTACAGGCAGGCGCTCTCGATCAGGCAGAGGATCAACGACCGTCCGGGCCAGGGCGCAACGCTCGGCGAAATGGGCTGGATCAGCCTGCTGCAGAGCAGGAACGACAAGGCACTGGACTATTTGGGACAGGCCCTTGCGATTTTTCACTCGATTAAAGACCGCTCAAAAGAAGGAAATACGCTCAATGATCTGGGGAACGTCTATTACCGCATGAGCCGTTACGACCAGGCTCTCGGTCGTTATGAAAAAGCGCTGGCCATCAGGCGTGAGGTCGGGAATCGTGCGGGCGAGAGCAGCACTCTCATGAACATCGCCAACGTCCATTATTCCCGGAGCCGTTATGAAAAAGCGCTCGACTACTATTCGCGCTCCCTTGCAATCAGCCGTGAGTTGAAAGACCGCGCAGGCGAAGCAGACCCTCTGAATAACCTTGGCAATGTTTATTTCCGTTTGAGCCAGTACGAAAAGGCGCTTGAAAACTACAGCCAGACTCTGGTTATCCACCGTGAGTTGAAAAATCGAAGCAGTGAAGGGAGCGCTCTCAACAACATGGGTGAGGCGCTTGAGCAACTTGGAAGATACGACCAGGCGCTGGAAGAATACCGGCAGGCGCTCTCGATCAGACGAGAGATCAAGGATCGATACGGCGAGGCAATCACGCTCAACAATCTGGGCGAAGTCAACAGGCGCCTGGGGAATTACGACAAGGCGCTTGAATATTACCGGCAGGCGCTCTCGATTCGGCGCGAGATCCGGGATCGTATCGGCGAAGGAGACACTCTCAACAACATCGGCAGGGGCTATCGCGCTTCAAAGCAATCTGAAGAATCGATAAGATCGCACCAGCAGGCCCTGAGCATAGCGCGTGAAATAGGCGACAGGCTGGGAGAAGCCGCGGCGCTCAACGATCTGATGCTCGTTTGCAGGGACGGCAAAAAAACACGCCTCGCCATCTTTTACGGCAAGCAGTCGGTCAACCTGTACCAGGAGATCCGCGGCGACATCAAAACTCTTGAAAAGGAATCTCAGCAGAGCTTCATCAGATCGAGAGAAGACACTTATCGCAATCTGGCCGATCTGCTCATCGGCGAGAGCCGGTTGCCTGAAGCTGAACAGGTGCTGGGGCTGCTCAAGCAGGAAGAATATTTCGAGTTCATCCGGCGTGATGCGACGTCCGCCCCCAGGGCAGGCAGCACCGCTTTAACGTCTGAGGAAGCCGTCATCCAAAAACGGTACCGCGAAATCTCCGACAAGATAGCAGGCATTGGCGCCGAACGCGGCACGCTGCTGGACAAGAAAACAAGAACATCGACTGAAGAACAGCGGCTGGTCAAACTCGAGGCCGATCTGGTTGTCGCCGGGCAGGTCTTTCAAAAGTTCCTTGCTCAGCTTGAGGCAGAATTATCCAACTCTTCAGAAACCACGGCGAAAGTCTTCTATCTGCGAGAGTCCCAGGGGTTGATGGAAGATCTGCGAGAGATGGGACACGGCGCAGTCGCGCTCCATACACTGGTGACTGATGAAAAATACAGAGTCATCCTGACAACACCCGATATCCAGAAGGGATTCGAGTACCCGATCAAGGCGGCAGACCTCAATCGTAAAATTCTTCAGTACCGGCAGGTGCTGCAGAATCCCAAACTCGACCCATTGCCTCTGGCGCGGGACCTGTACAAAATCCTGGTTGAACCTGTTGCCGCTGATCTCAAAGCCGCCAATGCGCAGACCCTGATGTGGTCTCTTGATGGAGCGCTCAGGTATCTGCCGATGGCGGCGCTGAACGACGGGGAAAAGTATCTGGTTGAAAATTACCGCATCACGGTCTTCACGCCTGCCAGCCAGGCCAGATTGAAAGACATCCCGGGCGAACACTGGCGGGCCCTCGGATTGGGCGTGACCAAATCTCACGGCGAGCGAACACCCGCCCTGCCCGGCGTTCTGCAGGAGATGAACAGCATCATCAGAGAGGACGCCGCCAGGAAAGATACTCCCGCCGGCACGGGGATATTGCCCGGCACCATCAGGCTCGACGAGGAATTCACTCAGACTTCGATGCTCGATGGGTTGAGGCAGCGTCCATCACTGGTACATATCGCCAGCCACTTTCAATTCCAGCCCGGCAACGAAACCAGTTCCGCACTGCTCCTCGGAGATGGGACCTTTTTGAGCATGGCTCAGATCAAAGTACTGCCCAGGCTTTTCGGCGGCGTCGAATTGCTGACGCTCTCCGCCTGCAATACCGCTACCGGCGGCAGTGGCGCCACCGGAAAGGAAGTCGAAGGATTTGGCGTTCTCGCTCAACGCCAGGGCGCCAAGGCCGTCATCGCCAGCCTCTGGCCCGTCGCCGACTACAGCACCAAATATCTCATGCAGGAGTTTTATCGACTTCGAGAAGCCGATGCCGGATTAACCAAAGCCGAGGCTATTCGTAATGCCCAGTTGAAATTATTGAACGGCACTGTAGTCGTCAATGAACAGTCTCAACAAGCCACCCGGCAAATCATCCAGGAGGAATTAAAACCCGGAGATGACAAGATGCCGCGCTTCAAATCCGATCCGAACAAACCATACGCACACCCATATTTCTGGGCCCCATTCATTCTTATAGGCAACTGGCTGTAAGGGTGATTAAAACCTGACATCAAATAGGAGAAAAATTTGTTATGAGAAAACTGATTCCCGGTCTGTTGGCGATCACTATCGCTTCTGGTCTCACCCTCGCATTTTATCCGGCTACAAGCGCCGGTCGCATGCTGTTTGCGGATAAATCTGTGACTATCCGGATCAACGGGATCGATGGTTCCGGCAACTACCAAATCCTGGATCCCGGCTCCATCACACTCTCAAAAACAGCCAAAGACAAGATCAAATTCTGTATCGACTACAGGGGGGACTCCGCCACCGAACCTGCCACGGTGACTCTCAGTGGATTCACGCTTAGCTCAAACCGATCCAAAAAACACCCTTTCGGCAACGGCTCCGACGACGATAACGTTTTCGATATCAAGACGAAAGGAAATAAATGTTCAAAGGTAAGCGTCGATATCAACAGTTCAGCGGAAGAGGGCAGTTACAAATACACGATCACGGCTACAAATAGCGCCGGCCGGGCAACTATACTCGATCCGGAAGTGAAAATCGGGCGCTAGTTCTGATGAATGTTTAATTCTTTGGAGTGCGGCGACAGGTGATGTTGTCACCGCACTCCAAAGAGTCAGCGAATGAGGATCAGTTCTTCCTTGTTCCAGGTAGTTTGCGCGGCGCATAGTACGGTTTGCCGTTGAGCTTCTGGACTTCCTTCATAAAGCTGGTGCCGTATTCACGTTCGGCGTCAGACAACGCCCATGCCTGGCGTTTGTAATTCCAGTTGTCAGGATTGAGTCGTTGGGCTTCTTTGTAATGCCTGATTGAAGCAGCCTGAAGGCCCTGACGATAGAGGTACTCCCCCAAGCCGAATTCAGCCGTCGCCAGAGCCCAATCGGGATTCTGCGGCTTGAGGCGATCCTTCAACTCTGTTTCGCTGAGGGCAAAGACGCTTTTTTCGCCGTTTGCAACCCAGTCACGAAGCGCATCGAAGTATTCCGCGGCATCGAGCCTGTGCATCGATTTGTAGCGGTCATCGACGTAAGCAGCTTCATTCGGACGCACGATGCGCCCTTTTTCATCGATCCAGACAGCAGTCGGAACATTAACCATGGTGTAAAGCTGTGTGACCAGATGCTGTGTGTCGATCAGAACCGTGTAATCCGGCCTGGCGGCTTCAATCCACGGGCCCGCATCTTTTACGCCGCCGGTATCCTGCGCAACGGAAACGATCTCGAAATTTTTGCCTTTCAGTTCGCTGTATAGTTTCTGCCATCCTGGCAGATCGAAACGGCACCCTCACCAGGATGCCCATGTCAGCAGCAGAACCTTCCTGCCGCGAAAATCCGAGAGCGAATGCTTTTTACCGCTCATATCGGGCAGAGTGAAGTCTGGTGCATTGAGCGATTCAATGAATCCATTCTGCTCATCAGCCCGAGGCCCGAAATACCAGACGGAAGATTCGGCATCGTAGGCTGCCGGCTGACGCAAGAGGCGACCAAACTCGCTCAGATTGAACCATGTGGCCGATCTCTTTCCGGCATCCTGCTTGAAAAGAAATGCGGACTTTCGTGCCTTCGGAATCGGGAAGCAGAGCTGCTCACGGCAAACGCCCTGTGGTTTGAGAACGTAACCGGTGGCTCGCTTCAGGTCTTCAAGAGTCACCCACAAATCGCTTTTCTCAGCTAGATTCGCCGGCGGCGCGGTGACATTAGTCGACACGCCATCATAAATCACTACCCTGGTCCCTGCTTCAGCGGCCATCCCGCTGATTGCCGCCATCAAAAACGGCAGAGCAAGGCAGATCAGGAATTTCATGGTCTGCATTCATACTCCTTCCCAGATTTGCTGAAATTGTCGGATATTAAATCACCGGAGCCGCATCGTTTTTTCGTTTCCGTCAGACTGTCGGCCGGCCGCTGGCATTATCTTATATCGACGGTCAATCAACCACTGGTTTCTGGTAAATTCGGGTAAAGTTGAACTCTCCAACCGATTGCACCGTCACATCCGGTAAATTTCTAAAAAGCTGGCATTGCATTCATCCGGGCGGTTATAATCCGGAAGCCTTAACTTAAACACACACGACGATTTGAAAAGGAGAAGTAATGAGTGACGAAGGAAAGACCCCCATCGCAAATGTAAGTGCGATGTGGAATACGAAAGAGAAGGCCGTGATGATTGACATCTCAATAGCGGACAGTGCGACTGTCCAGAGCTATCTGGTCAAATTTCCGGACCTCCTGCGCGAGAGCCTGGAAGAGGCTTTGCGCAAAGAGAAAGAAGATAAAAATTCCAGAAGGTAAATCGCAATTTTATGATTAGATTGGTGCCTGTCGGCCTTGTGATAGCCATTCTTCTTGCAATTCCCTGCCATGCACAGAACAGCCTTTCATCAAAAGTCGATGAATATCTCAAAGCAGAGATGCAGAATCAGCGCATACCAGGCCTGGCCGTTGCCATCATCAAAGACGGTCAGGTCGTTTATGCCAAAGGGCATGGCATGGCCAATGTCGAGCATAAAGTGGAGGTCAAACCTGAGACGATCTTTCAATCCGGCTCTGTAGGTAAACAGTTTACGGCCGCAGCAGTCATGCTCCTGGTCGAAGACGGGAAGATCGGGCTCGACGACAGGATTGCAAAGTATTTCACGGATTCTCCGGAACATTGGAAGAATATTACCGTGCGTCATCTGCTGACTCACACGGCAGGGACGACCGATTACCCGCCCGATTTTGATTTCCGCCGCGATTACACCGAAGATGAGTTGCTCAAAAAAGCCGCTGATATTCCGCTCGCCTTCCAGCCGGGTGAACGCTGGAGCTACAGCAATATGGGCTATGTCATGCTCGGCATTCTGATCGGCAAAGTAACCGGCAAATTTTACGGCGATTTTCTGCAGGAGAGAATTTTCAAGCCGCTGGGAATGGCCACCGCCCGCATCATCAGCGAAGAGGACATCAACCCCTACGGCTTCGGCTGGATGTTTCGTGAAGCCGGCGGCCGGCGGTTGATCGAACACGGAGGCTCCTGGCAGGGTTTTAAATCATTCATCGCTCGTTATGTCGACGACAAAATGACCGTTATTGTCTTCGCCAATCTGGCACAGACAAACCCGGACAGGATCGCTCACGGCGTCGCCGCGGTCGTGGATTCACGGCTCGCGGTTCCGGATGATCAGGTCAAAGGGCTGAAGGTCAATGCCATGATCAAAGACATCCTGACAAAGTGTATCGACGGCTCAGTCAGCCAGGATGCTTTTACGCCGGAAGCCCGCGCAGAACTATTTCCCGATAAGATCAGGCGATTCGGCGAAGCATTGAAACCATTCGGCGCAATCACATCTGTACTGCCTGGCGGCCGAACCGAAGAGGACGGGTTGTATTCCCACCGCCGCTACCGCATCGCCTTCAACGGCCGCAGCCGAATGTGCCGTATTCTTTTGACCAAAGACGATCGTATCTCAGGGCTCGAACTGCTGCCGGAATAAAATAATTAAGTAACTTGGCGAATGAATTTACGTCACGTAATATTCTTTATTTTGATGCGGCCTGGCCTCTCTTCACCAACGTATGAAGGCGGGGGGCCGCGCTCGTCGCCACTTGGCATCTACCAAAGCCGGATTCGCCAGCTGTTTGAACTAAGCACGAAATTGACCCGCCCCGGGGCTGTTTGAATTACTTCAATGGACATAGAAAAACTGCTTCGCGCTTTGTATCCCTACGCCGACAAATACGGCGTCATCCGTCAATTCCCCGAAGAGGGGCTGGATGAGGAAACAATCCTCGCCCAGATGAAGGAGATGGCGACCGCCGAAGACACAAGATGGGAAAACGGCAAATGCTCCGGCACAATGTATTGCGGCGATCACGAGCACTATGACTTCCTCAACGAAGCTTTTGGCTACTTCAGCCACGTCAATGCGCTGCAACGCGATATGTGTCCGAGCATGAACCGCTTCGAGAGCGAGATCGTGGCCATGACGCTGGACATGCTGCACGGCGAAGCTGTTCAGGAGCACAATCCCGCACAGACAGCCTGCGGCGCGCTCGGATTCGGCGGGACCGAAAGCATCCTCAACGCGGTGCTGGCCTATCGCAACAAAGCGCAGCAGGAGCGCGGCATTGCACGTCCGCAGATGATATGGCCCGACACGGCGCATCCGGCCTTTCACAAGGGCGCATACATGTTCGGCCTTGAGGTGATCGTCGCACCTACCGATCCGGTGACGACAATGGTGGACGTGGATTTTGTACGCGACCACATCAACGAAAACACGGCGATGGTTATCGGCTCGGCGTGCAATTACCCATATGGCACAATCGATCCCATCAAAGAGCTTTCAGATGTCGTGCTGGAAAAAGGCGCGTGCCTGCATGTGGACGGTTGTCTGGGCGGATGGATTCTGCCCTGGGGTCAGGAACTTGGATATCCCAATATTCCTGTCTTCGACTTCCGGCATCCGGGCGTGACTTCGATTTCAGCGGATACGCATAAATACGGCTACGGGTTGAAGGGCACATCTGTGCTGGCGTGGCGAGACAAATCACTGCGGCAATATCAGTACTACATGCTGATGGATTGGAAAGGCGGCGCATACGCTTCGCCGGGGCTGGCCGGAAGCCGGTCAGGCGGTCTGATTGCGGCGACCTGGGCGTCAATGGTTCATCTCGGAAAGCAGGGCTACCGTGCGCGCGCCCGAAAGATTTTCGACACGGCGTTTGCGATGCAGGATGCAGTCAAATCGCATCCCGAGCTGCGTCTGATGGGCGAGCCGACCTTCTGTTTCTCATTCACCTCGGACG
Organism: Acidobacteriota bacterium; assembly: GCA_016710075.1. GTDB lineage: Bacteria > Acidobacteriota > Blastocatellia > RBC074 > RBC074 > JADJLO01. The sequence continues at coordinate 26,846 of JADJLO010000038.1, forward strand.
AATTCAACATTTATCATGTCAATGATTTCATGGCCGCGCGCGGCTGGCGCTTCAACGGGCAACAAAATCCAGGCGCAATCCACATGTGCGTCACCGGCCCGCAAACACAGGCCGGCGTCACGGAAGCATTCGCTGCGGATCTGGCCGAAGCCGTCACCTATGCGAAGAATCCGCCAAATCCTGCCCCAAAGAGCGGAGGCATTTACGGCGGCGGCGAAGGCCTTGATATGAGCCAGATAGAAGGGATGAAGAAGATGTTCCTGCAAGGCGCGCTGGACGCCTTCACGGATTATCCATTCTAAGCTGAGGAACAACCGGGTAATTTAACTAGAAGATCAAATCATGCGCAACTGAAACAATTTAGATTCTCGAATTCGCCTTGTTACCAATAATCGCAAGCGTGACGCTTGGTTATGCAATGAGACGGGTAGATTTGCCTGTTTCTTAACTGCTTTCTGCATTCACTTCCCGTTTCCCAGTCTTCTGAATAAACTTTCTGCAGTCAATAAGAGCATTCTTGATGTGCTTCATCCAGTATTATTCAATAATCGCCCTTAAACAAATTGCACTTTGCCTATAAACTTGCCGCCTATGCAAGCCAAACGATTCTTAACTGCTGAATGGCGTTTTTTGGCGATGCTCAATTATCAGGTTGAGCCACAGTTGCTCGCCCCCTTTGTTCCGCCCGGCACCGAGTTGGATTTCTGGCAGGGCCAGTGTTTCGCCAGCATGGTTGGATTCCTCTTTCTGGACACGCGCTTAATGGGTGTGCCGCTGCCTTTCACCGCAATTTCGAAGAGTTCAACCTGCGCTTCCACGTGCGGCGAAAGCCGCTGGCTGGCGTCGTGGCGTGGTCTTTATCAAAGAAATTGTCCCGCGCCGCGCCATCGCCACCGTCGCTCGGATTGTCTACAACGAAAATTATGTCGCCCGACCTATGCGCCATCAATTGAAACGTAATGGTGACGATCCGACCCAACTGGCCCCAAATAGTCAGCTTGAATATGCCTGGCGTGAAAGCAGCGGGTGGCAGCGTCTGCGCGTTACGCTCAGTGGCATGGCCAAACCGCTCCAGCCCGGTTCACTGGATGAGTTTATTGCTGAGCACTATTGGGGATACGCAGTGCAACGCGATGGTGGCTGTGTCGAATATCAAGTCGAACACCCGCCCTGGCTGGTCTGGCAAACCAGCGCGTCTGAGTTTGAATGCGATATCAAGCATGTGTACGGCGCACAATTCGTGGAACCGCTCAGCCGCCCACCCTCGTCCGCCTTTGTAGCCTCCGGTTCCCACATCGTCGTGCGACGCGGAGTGAGAATATGATCGAAGCTGGTCGAGACCATTTGCTTTTTGACGGCGAATGATAACGCTCAGATCCAGTTTTATGCCGGCGAGGTCTCCGTCATCGGATGGCCGGATCTAATGATGTAAGATCAGTTGACCGTAAGAACTTGCCCGACTCACATTTCGTTTATTATTCATTGGAAAGAATTGTATCCTGCATTCAAAGGAGTATGGATTATGTCGACAGTTCAGGTTGCCCTTTCTGACGAGCTGCTGCAGGCTGCGAATATCTCAGGGCTGGAATTCTCGCCTGATAAAATATCGCGAGAAGTGGCAAAACTATTGGCACTGGAATTGTTCCGGGAGGATGCAGTTTCGCTTGGCCGGGCCGCGGAGCTTTGTGGCATCTCAGGCTGAGTTTATGCAATACTCTGCTAAACGCGAGGTTCCATTGCATTACACCCTCGAGGACCTCAATCAGGATCGCCAATTCATCGAAAGTTTATAATTCGACTATCAGAAAGACGAAGCTACTGAATTGCGTCAGGTCTATCAAATGCTGTTATCTAACTGCACATATATGGACAGAAGGCTGCTCAATAATAGTCTCGCCAAATTTAATCTGCCTCACCTTTAACCCAGGCTTTTAATGAAAACCGAGAAAAGAAACGGGCAGACTAATTGCATAGGTTTTCCCTTTAAACAAGCTGGATAGCTGACTGGTCGAGACTCTTTCGCTGACTATCTGTGGCACTAAGCACTGATATAAATTGAAAAAGGCCGCCCTGAAAGGCGGCCTTTTTCTTTCTTAAAGTTGAGAGTCGGGGCGAGAGGATTTGGACCTCCGACCTCTCGGTCCCGAACCGAGCGCTCTACCAGGCTGAGCCACGCCCCGAAAAACGAATTCGCATCATACTTGCCGAGGAGAAGGATGTCAACCTGCAATTACCAGTGCGCGGCCTGGGGCACAGATTGATGCCAGTCCAATTAACACTCGTAATCGACGGCGACGACCTGCTGGCAGATCTCTTTGCCTCGTTCGACGACGGGCTGGTGATGTTCGTGAACGGCATATCTATTGAGAGCCGCAAGGTCGTCGTAACCGGCTACGAGAGCCATATCGAAAGAGCGAGGCGAATGAATGACATCGAAGCCGGCCTCGAAACTTTTAACTTCGGATATTTTTGCCGGCAGGGCTTGCAGCATATCAAGAAAGTCCTGGCGCTGCTCCTGGGTTATTTCCGGTTTGAATTTAAAGAGAACGATATGCCTGATCAAGAGAATTTCCTCCGGGAGTGGGTTTCGAAACAGCCTGAATAATCAACATCTGTTTATTGCCTGTTTCGTCTTTTTCGCGTATTTCGTAATCCTTTTTTATTCGACAGAGAGATCGATGATTTTGAGTTGGGCAGTTTCGCGACCGTTCCAACTGTTTATTTCGGGTCTGCACAGCAGGGCGACCGCGGCAGTGTCGGCCAGGTCGTCCTTGTGGCCCGAAGCTCCCCACCACAGAGCATCGACGGTTCTGGCTCCGTTGCCGAGAATCAGTTTGAGATGTTTTTCCTTGAGGATCTGAACCGATTTGAGAGGAACGTTGCGAATAAGAAAAGTGGGAACGGGGTTGCCGATGCCGTGCGGTTCGAGTCTGGCAAGGGATCTGACGAGATCGACTGAAACCTCATTGATCCCGATCTCAGCGTCTGCGGTGAGGCTCCGACCGAGTTCACCGGGCTCGAGGACTTCTGCTGCGTAGCTGTTGAGCCGGTAGCGCATCTCATCGATCTTATTTTCAGTCAGGGTAAAGCCTGCAGCCATGGGGTGCCCGCCATATTTGACCAGAATGTCTGAGACGGTATCGAGCGCATCGACCATGTGAAAGCCATTGATTGAGCGGGCGCTGCCGTGAGCCATGCCCTGCTCGTTGATCGAGCAGATAAGAGTCGGGCGGCCGGTCATCTCGACAATCTTGGAACAGGCAATCCCGACGACCCCGCGATGAAACCCTTCAGATTCGGGGCCGGCAAAAAGCAGGACACTGTCGAGCTTCTCCCGTTGTGATTCCACTATGACTTTGAGTTTATCGACCAGTTGGTACTGTATCTGCTGGCGTTCGGTGTTGAGCGCGTCGAGTTTCATGGCGAGATCGTTCGCCTCTTCATCAGTTTGAGCATCGAAAAGAGCCAGGACCGAGCTGGCGTGCGCGACTCGGCCTGCGGCATTGATGCGCGGGCCTATTTTGAAACCGATATCGTAAGTGGTGACGGCGCCGTTGACCTGGGCAAATTTCAGCAGCGCCCGCAGGCCGGGATTAGTGCTGCGTTCGCTCAATGCACGCAGTCCCTGTGCGACGATGGCTCTGTTCTCTTTTTCCGAAAGGTCGACCATATCGGCAACGGTGCCGATGGCCGTCAGCTTGGCAAGCGATTCAAGTATGGCCGTATGTTTCGGATGGCCGTTGAGCAGCGCATCGGCGAGTTTGAGGGAGACTCCACAGGCAGCAAGGTGCTTGTTCGGATAATCCACGCCGGACGATCCTTTTGGGCAAAGCACCGCAAAAGCATCGGCCGGGACGTCCTCTCCGTCCGGCAGGTGATGATCGCAGATGATCAGATCGATGCCCAGACGGCGTGCGAGCGTCGCCTCGACGTGGGATTTAATTCCGATATCGGCAGTCAGAATGACCTTGATACCGTCGGCAGCGGCCCGTTCGACGATGCTGGTTGAAAGACCGTAACCTTCCGAAAACCGGTCGGGAATGTAACAGGTGATCAGGTTGCCTCCGCCCAGCAGTTTCAGCGTCTGCGACAGGATGACGCTCGACGTGGTTCCATCCACGTCAAAATCCGTGACGATCATTATCTTCTCGCGGTTGATAATTGCGGATTTGAGCCTTTCGACGGCGGTGCGCATGTCCCTGAGCAGGTTTGGTGAATAGAGGTGGCTGTCAAATCGCGGGGCCAGAAAATCACTGACCTCATCTGCGCTCCTCAGCCCCCGGTTGATCAGACATCTGATCAAAATGTGATCTTCTCCGGTTTCGGACTTCAGCCGATTCGCCAGATGCTCATCACAAACCGAGAGATGCCACCGGGCCCCTGTTATTCCCCTGGTGATCCTGACTGGAGTTGGGATCATTTCACATCCTTTGGCTAAATTAGGACAGGAAAGAATGCCTGACCTGAAAATAATGGGTCAGTATGCAGACCAAACCAGCGAATAGCAAGTAATTCTTTTATTTGCAGCATTTCTAGAGAGATTATGAAAATTACGGGAACCTTTTACTCGTCCGGGCGTGTCAGCAACTGTGTGTAGTTTGTGTGAGGTGATCAGCCACGCTTGAGCGAAAGGACGGTCACCTCAATTTTTTTGGCAATTTTACTTTGGCCGTTTAATCCAACCCCCTCTTCGGGCTGTTTTCCCGTCTAATCTTTGTGTTATAGTGCATTTTTGATCGAGGCCCCACCCTCAGTTCCAATGCGAACGATCATAAATAATAGTAATGATCGGAGAGCTAAGATAGTTAAGACAGGCACTCATAAATTTGACATCATGAAACCTCTGGTAAATCTTGCAAGTAACCCCTTTCGCAATCGTCGTCTTTTCTGGCTGGCGATACTTTTGATATTTGGGATCTCGTCGTATTTCGGGTTGAAGGTCAACGAGCAGATGACATCAAGCGAGATGGCGATTGTAGAGAGGTCGGGAAAGGTCAAGAGCCTGGAGACGCAGCTGAGGATGCTGGAAAAGCCGGGAAGCACGAATATCAAAATATCCCGGGAGCAGAATCGGGATTTGACGGCCGCAAGCGAGTTGATTGCCCGGCGTGCATTTTCGTGGTCGCAGTTGCTCAATGATATTGAAAGGAATCTCCCTTCAAATGTCAGAGTTTTAAGGGTGGCGGTATCGCAGATGCAGCCCGACGACTCCAACGGCACCATCTTTGATGGAAGCAGCGCCGCAGCGCTGACGATGGATGTCATTGGCAAATCCGGTCAGGATGTGACCTACATGATCAACAAATTCCACGAATCAGGGCGGTTCAAGGTTTTTCCAATTGCCAAGAAGTCGGTTGAAGGACTGCCCGATGTTGAATTTTCCCTGAGAGTCGACTACTTCCCACCGCACACGGTCACTCATACCAGCCTGACAAATCAGATTGCAGAGAAGAAATAATGAATTTAAGACAGAACTTCAGTCTGGCCAGAATAACAGAATGGGTTCAAAGGACCCTGAGCGGAATGCGCATGAGCGTCCCTGAGCTGGTCTTTTTGATCTCCGCACTGGTCTTTACGGGCATTGTAATTTTCTTTCATCTTTCCAGGGTACAACCGCTCAAGAATGAAATAACAAGTTTGAGAGAACGAGAGGTTGAGCTTCAGGGCCGGATCGACAAGCTCAAGACGGATGAGAAGAAGCGATCAGAACAGGCATCCAATGCCGGGAAGATCCTCGACAGTCTGTCAAGGTTCGAGGGATTCCTGAAACCCGACGAACGCGGCATGACGCAGATCATCAACGAGATCGATTCCCTGGGGAGTTCCCACAAGGTGATCATCGGCGACGCCAGTTACAAGGTGGATCAGTCGGATGCCGAGACAGACGAAGAGGGCAACCCGAAGCAGGAATCCGCATCAAAGGACAAGAAACCGAAGATCTATCCGGCGCTTGGAATTGACACCACGGTCATCGGCGATTACCCGAATCTGAGAAAGTTCCTCTTCGACCTGGAGCGCAGCAAGCAGTTTCTGATCATCAATTCGGTTGCCTTTCAGGGTGAAGCCGACAACATGCGCCGGGCATTGCCCAAGGAAGCAATGTACAGGTCCAACTGAGCAGCCCGGATGCAATTCCGGTTTCGTTGAAAATTGAACTCGATACCTATTTCCAGAAACCTGTCGCCAGAAACCAGTGATCTTCCACGGCGCGAGATTATCCAGAAAAAAAAGCATCAATGACACAGGAAAACTCAACAAACGAATCAGGAAATTCCAACGAACTGTATAAGCGACTCGCGCTTGGAGGTCTCCTGGTTCTCTTTATCGGGGTCGTTTATTACCAGTTTTTCTACAACAGCGGTGGATCAGGGGCGCCTGCCGGATCGAACAATCAGCAGGGGTCAGGCACCGCCCGTCCGGCGACCACGCCTAAGCCGCAGGCGCGTGCTGGAGCGACTCCCGAACCGCTGGTTTCGCAGCCATTGCAGCTTCAACAGGTGAGCATCAAGAGCAGTTCCGGCGAGGGGACAGGGCGCAACATCTTCGTCTATCCGCCGCCGCCTCCGCCGCCCACTCCAAAGCCGTTGCCGCCTCAACCGACGCCTCTGCCGCCGCCAATAACCGTTTACTCGGCAAATCCTTCGGGCGTCATTGCCAGAACAGGCGATTTCAACGTCACAATTTTCGGGAAGGAACTTCCCGAGGACGTCAAAATTTTCATCGAAGGCCGCGAATACCAGACAACATATGTCAGCCCGACTGAAGCCAGAGCCAAGATTCCAGGCGATGTGATTAAATCTCAGGGGAATCTTGGGGTGCAGGTTCGCAGCAGCGGTAATCCGGCGCTGTATTCAACCCAGTTGTCGATAAATGTGGCCGAGCCTCCTGCCCCGCCCTATAAATTCATCGGGTTGATCATCAGTCGGAAGAGCACAATCGCCGTCCTCAAATCACAGGACAACAATGAAGAAACTTTCAATGTGAAAAAAGGTGACGTCGTCGGAAAGCACTGGCGGATCACCAATATCACGACTCAAAAAATCGATATCGAGGATACCAATATCAAGGTTTTTCACGTTATTAATTTTACAGGCGATGGAACTTGAGGTATTGTATCCACCACTGCTCCGACGACGTGACATAATTACAAGAGCATGCCCCGCTCATATTGATTCAACAATTCTCACAGAATTCAATTTGGCAATGAAAGCAATAAAAACAATAAAAAGACCTGGGGTTAAAGGCATCAAATTGAAGAATCGCAATGAAAGCGGGTATGCGCTTGTCGGTTTGATCGGGGTAATGTTGTTTGCGATGGTCATGTCAGCCGCCACCGCACCGTTGATCAAGTACGAGATTCAGCGTGAACGGGAAGAGGAGATGCTCTGGCGTGGTCACCAGGTAGCCGATGCGTTGTCGCGCTATGCAGCCATCAGCAGCGGGCAATACCCGACCAGATTGAATCAGCTTGTGGATGGCATCCCGATAGGAACGAAGAAGATCAGGATGTTGAGGCCTTCAGCATTGTGCGATCCGATGCTTCCCTGCGCCGGGGACACCAACTGGCGACTGGTCCATCCGGGAGATCCGCTGGTCAAAGAACTTCTTGAGGCCTACATCGCGACGCAGCAGAAAAGCACGATGACACTGCCGCCTCCGCCGGGCAACCTTGTCGCATTCGCACAAATCGGCACCGCCAAGCTGGGCGGACGCGAAGCGGATACTCAACTCGACGGCAACATCAGACCTGACAGCGAAGGCGGTGATGACGAGAAGGATCCTGATAAAAAAGCCCGTGGCCCTATCATCGGCGTTGTCAGTAAAAAGACGGAAAAGATGTTTCGCAGCTATTACGGCATCGAGTTATACGACCACACGCTCTTCTTCGCCGGGGTGCCGGTTGTGGCGGGCGGGTTTATCAACTCGATGGGTTTGATGGCGTCTCAGGGGGCGGTGAAAGCCAGCGATGCGAAAACGGCGGGGTGCTGATTCAAGGCAAATGCTGGGGCGGCCTGACTCCAGGCAAACAGTGCCGTGGTGAAGGTGGCGTTATCATCCCTTGCGCAAACTGATCAAAAGCCGTTGATCGCAAATGCAATTTATCCAGTCGCGGATGGAAGTTCAGACAATCCATCCGCGACATTCATTTTAACCATCAGAATTCCATATGAAAATCCTGGTAACCGGCGGTGCCGGATATATCGGCAGTGTGGTTTCGGAGAGGCTGATCACGCAGGGCCACGAAGCGGTGATTTATGACAATCTGAGCAAAGGACATCGCGAAGCAGTCATGCCGGAGGCTGAATTTATCGAGGCGGATCTGGCTGACAGCCGGCAGTTGATCAAGGCGCTTGAGGATCACAAAATTGAAGCCGTGATTCACATGGCGGCGGCAAGCCTGGTTGGCGAGTCGGTTCAGAACCCGCAATTATATTTCAGGAACAACGACGTCAACGGGCTGAATCTGCTCGATGCGATGCTGCAGATTGGGATAAAACGGCTTGTCTTCTCGTCTACGGCGGCCGTCTACGGCGCACCCGAGACGATGCCGATCACTGAAGACGCGCCTCAAAATCCGACCAACCCCTACGGAGAATCCAAGCTCGCATTCGAAAAGATTCTCCGGTGGTATGATGAAGCCTATCAATTTCGATATGTGAGTCTGAGGTATTTCAATGCGGCGGGCGCCAGCGAGAGATTCGGCGAAGATCACGAACCTGAAACGCACATCATACCGAACGTGCTTCGCGTTGCCGCCGGCAGGATGAGCCACGTGAGTATCTTTGGAGAAGACTATCCGACGCCGGACGGGACCTGCGTGCGCGACTATGTACATGTCCTCGATCTCGCCGATGCTCATATTCTGGCGCTCAAGGCCACGGAAACAGGCAGCCGGACATACAATCTCGGATACGGCAGCGGCTATTCCGTAGGCGAAGTGGTTGAGATGGCGCGGCAGATCACAGGCAAATGGATCTCCACCGAATCCGCTCCACGCCGGGCAGGCGATCCGCCGATTCTCATTGCCAGCCCCGACAAGATCATGAGCGATCTGGGATGGAGCCCTCGACACAGCGAGCTGGATCGAATCCTCGAATCCGCCTGGCGCTGGCATCTGAGCCATCCCCATGGTTACGGCTCTGCCAATAATTGAAATTTGAACCCGGTTAAAAGACATGCGAGTCATCTCAGGTTTATATAAAGGGCGAAGATTAAAAACCCTTGAGGGATTGAACATTCGTCCGACATCCGACCGGATGCGCGAAACGCTCTTTAACGTCCTTTCACCGGTGATTGAAGATGCGAGTTTTCTGGATATTTGTGCCGGTTCGGGTGCAATCGGGATAGAAGCCTTGTCACGCGGGGCTTCCAAAGTGACCTTTGTAGAATCTTCGAGGAAGGCCGTTGAAGTAATCCGGGAGAATCTCAATCACTGCGGAATCAGCGAAGATGTCGCAATCGTCAACCGGGACGCTATTGCCGCAATGAAACATTCCGCCTCGGAAGGGCTGAAATTCGACATCATCTATTTTGATCCGCCATACGCTTCGGACATCTATTCTCCGGTGATGTGGCAGATCGCCAGGAATCATCTTTTGAGCGAAGACGGCATATTGATTGCGGAGCATCGCAGACAAGAGCCACTGGCCCCGAATTACGGGGAGATGCGACCTTACCGGGAAATTATTCAGGGCGAATCCTGCCTGACTTTTTTCAGAATGGATATGGATAAAGATAAAAAAGATGAATCCGAGACCATCGATTGACGAAAGGAAGACATCTTGTCCCGAAGAGCGATCTATCCAGGTACATTCGATCCATTGACCAATGGTCATGTGGATATCATAGCGCGAGCGTGTCATCTCTTTGATGAAGTCATCGTCGCGATTCTGGTCAATCCCGGCAAACAGCCCATGTTTACGGTCGATGAGCGGGTGGAGATGCTCAACGAGGAGCTGGGTCCGCGGTTTCCGCGCGTCAGGATTGAGACATTCGAAGGGCTGCTCGTCGATTACGCGATGAAATGCGAGGCACAGGCGATCATCCGCGGTGTACGTTCAGTCAAGGATTACGAATATGAACTGCCAATGATCCTCATGAACCGCCGGCTCAATCCGCTGGTCGAGACTGTCTTGCTTGTCGCCGCGGAAGACACCTCATACATCAGCTCAAGTCTGATCAAGGAAGTCTTCAGTCTGGGCGGAACTATCGATGGACTCGTCCCCGATCTGATCGTGGAGCGAATGAACAATAAAATCAGAGCAGGCCTTTAAATCTTAAAAAATAATCGAGGGTGAAGAAATGAGCACAACCGCATCGCCCGTTCCGGCATTTCCGGTCTCGACGAGAGCGAAACTGACCAATCTGTCATCGACGGCGGCAATAGTCATGGCCGCCGACAAGCTGCGCGCCCAGGGGGTTGACGTGATCGACCTCGGAGTCGGCGAGCCGGACTTCCCCACTCCCGAACATATCAAGAACGCCGCCAAAAAGGCGCTTGACGATAATTTCACCAAATACACCGCCGCACCCGGAATCATGCCTTTACGCAAGGCGATCTGCGATTACATGAACTCGAACTTCGGATCGGACTATGCGACTGAAAACTGCTGCGTGGTGCTTGGAGGCAAACAGGGGATCTTCAATGCGGTACTGGCGATGATCAACCCCGGCGATGAGGTGCTGCTCGAAAAGCCCTGCTGGGTATCATTTCCGGAAATCGTTCATTTCGCCGAAGGCAAGGCCGTGATGATAGACACCGAGCCGACCGATTTCCACCTGACAGCCGAGATGGTCCGGAATGCGATTACGCCAAAATCGAAGCTTTTGATTATCAATTCACCGTCGAATCCGACGGGACGAGTGATCCACCCCGTCGAATTCCGGAAGATCGTCGAGCTTGCCGTCGAGCACGGTTTATGGGTGATATCCGACGAATGCTATCTGCAGTTCGTCTATCCGCCGCATCAGCCGACATCGGCTGCGAGCCTGCCCGAGGAGCTTCGATCAAGAGTATTGATTGCCGGTTCGCTCTCGAAGACCTATGCCATGACCGGTTGGCGCGTCGGCTTCACTCTCGGCCCTCAGGATTGGGTCAACGAGATCATCAAGATTCAGAGTCAATCGGCGACTCATGCGGCATCGATCGCCCAGCGCGCAGGTATTGCCGCCCTCACCGAATCACAGGACTCCGTGGCGACTATGCTGGCTGAATATCAGCGCCGCGGAGAATGGCTCATCCCCGCGTTGAATGAAGTTCCCGGCATCTCCTGCAGCGCGCCCGAGGGCGCCTTCTACGCCTTTCCCAATATCAGGGAGCTGATCAAAAACTGCGGCTTCGCCGACTGCAAAGACGCCGCCAATGAGCTGCTCTGGAAATATGGCGTGGTGGTGACCCCCGGCTCGGCGTTTGGGGCCGAGGGCTATCTGCGCTTGTCATACGCCAACTCGCTTGAAGCGATTCAGCAAGCCGTCCAAAGAATCAAACAGATGGTGGAAGAAAAACAGAATACAAAACAGACGAAATAAACGAAACAGACGAAAAAATTCAATGGGGTCATCGAACCAGATCATCCAAATAGTCGAACCACAGGATAAACCTCGCTTAATCACCCATTGAATTTTTTCGTCTGTTTCGTTTATTTCGTCTGTTTTGTATTCTGTTTCTGGCCTTCAATCCACGGACTCTCCGGGCAGCAGGAATCTCCATTTACCTTCAGGCAGATTTCCGAGCCTGATACGGCCGATGCGAACGCGTTTGAGACCTTCGATCCTCAGGCCGACCGCTTCACACATCCTGCGAATCTGGCGCTTGCGGCCTTCTCGCAGAATGAACCTCAATTGATCCTCGTTGATCCAATGAACATTAGCCGGCAATAGAAGTTTGCCGTCGAGGTGCAGGCCATGCCTGAGAAGTCTGAGTTTCTCTTCAGGCAGCTCACCCGCTGACGCGGACGATGTACTCCTTCTCGATAAGCCTTTTTTCGCCGATGATTTTTTTAGCGATGCGTCCATCCTGGGTCAGCAGCAGAAGACCCTGCGAGTCGATATCGAGACGGCCGGCCACGGCAAGTCCTTTCAAATGCTCAGGTCGAAGTTTTAAATCAGATTTGCCGAACATGTTGTCTGGCGTGATCAACTTGATTGCGGGGGTATAGCCTGGTTCAGGCTGGGCAGAGACGTAGCCTATGGGTTTATTGAGAATGATTGTAACCTGTTTGGTTTGCTCCTTGAGAGCCCTGGGTGAGAGTTCGATTTTAGAATCGGGGTGAACTTTGGTGCCGAGTTGGCTGATTATGGCGCCGTCGACCATGACCAGTCCCTGCTCGATAAGGGCATCCGCTTCGCGGCGCGAACAGATGCCCCTTCCCGACATGAGCTTGGAGAGTCGAACAAGTTCATCGGACATTGATCAATACTTTCATTTGCGCGATTGCCGGACCTCCTGCTTCAGGTCGTCAAACCGAAGCAGTAAATTCTTCTCCATGGCATCCAACCGTTTCTCCATGGAACCGAACTTCTGGTCAACTGAACTGAACCTTTGGTCAACCAAGCCGAACTTCTGGTCAACCGAACTGAACTGCTGATCCACACCCTTAAAATGCAGATCCATCTCTTTTTGGAGAACGTCAGCCTGGTATTTCAATCCGCCAAGCATGACTGCAGAAATGGTCACGGTGAAAATTATGAACTGCCAGATTGTCTGGCGGGTTGTGTCTCGTGCCACGTGTCTTATTTGATCTATTTCGCCGCGCATATAAGCCACTGTAGTCTGTAATTCTTCCTGTTTTCTCTCAAGCTCTTTGAGCTGAGGATTGATAATTTCCATAGGTCATTCCCTTTCATAAATTATTAAGATTGGGTGGCCTGGAAGCATTCTATACTCATGCGAGCAATTTTTCTATGACATTTCCTGCAACGTCGGTGAGCCTGAAATCGCGTCCCTGGAAGCGAAATGTCAGTTTCGTATGATCGAATCCGAGCTGCTGCAGAATGGTCGCGTGGAGATCGTGAACGTGGACGGGGTCAGTCGCCACATTGAAACCGAGTTCGTCAGTCTCGCCGTAAGTCAGCCCGGGTTTGAAACCGCCGCCGGCGACAAACATCGAAAAGGCCTTGTTGTGATGATCGCGACCGAGGCTTCGTCCGGCATCGGGGTCGCTTTCGACCATTGGAGTGCGCCCGAACTCGCCGCCCCAGATGACGATGGTGTCATCGAGCAGGCCACGGCGCTTGAGGTCAGTGATCAAAGCCGCGGTCGCCTGATCGGTCTGCTTGCATTGCGATTTGACGCCCTTGACGACCTCGCTGTGGTGATCCCATGCCTCGTGAAAGAGCTGCACGAAACGGACTCCGCGCTCGATCAGCCGGCGGGCCAGAAGGCAGTTATTGGCGTATGAGGGCTTTCCGGGGGTGGCGCCGTAAAGATCGAGCGTCTCTTTCGATTCCTTCGAAAGATCCATCAATTCGGGGGCGCTCTCCTGCATCCGGTAAGCAAGCTCCTAGGAACTTATTCGCGTGGCAATTTCGGGATCTCCGGTCATCTCCATGTTGTGTTCATTGAGAGCCTTGAGGGTATCGAGCGTTTTTCGCTGCATCTCACGGGTGATGCCGCGCGGGTTTGAAAGCGAAAGAATCGGATCGCCCGTTCTTCTGAAAGGCACTCCCTGATAGATCGTCGGAAGAAAGCCGCAGCCCCAGTTGGATGCGCCGCCGCTTGTGCCTCCCGCAGACGAGAGAACAACGAATGCCGGCAGATCCTCGGTCTCGCTGCCAAGACCATAGGTCACCCAGGCTCCGAAGCTGGGACGGCCGAACTGTATGGTCCCGGTGTTCATCATGAATCTGGCCCGGAGCGTGGTTGATCGCGTCGGTGATCATCGAACGGATGATCGTGATATCGTCAGCCACTTTCGGCAGGTATGACATAGCCTCGGACATCTCAGCGCCGGACTGGCCGTGGCGCTTGAATTTCAACTCAGAGGCATAGAGCGCGGCATCGGGCTTGATAAATGCGTAATTGATCCCTTTGGCCATCTCCTGTGGAACAGACTGGCCGTTGTATTTGACGAGTGTCGGCTTGTAATCGAACAGGTCGAGTTGCGATGGCGCGCCGGCCTGGAACAGATAGATTACGCGTTTGGCTTTCGCCGCGAAGTGCGGCTTCTTCGGCGCCATCGGGGGCGCCATCGGGTTCCGGCCTTGCTGTGCCGCAGAAATGGCGCTCTCTTCAAACAACGAAGTCAGCGCGATCGCCCCAAGACCCATACCGCAATCTCTGAAAAAATGGCGGCGAGTGATCAGTTTTTTGTATTCGTTTTTTAATTCATTTTGCATGGGTTATCTCTTGAAAGTGACTCTTATTGCCTGGTTATCGACTCATCAAGGTTGAGCAGCGTTCTGGCGACAATGGTCCACGGAGCGATTTTTTGAAGATCGACATCTTCGGGCAATTTATTGGGATCGGGAGACGAGACATAAACTGCGGCCGCGGTGCGCCCGTTGAAATAAGTCTGTTGATCGTTCAACAGCACGCGCAGTTTCTGGAGTTCAAAGGCATCAGGCCGGCGGCCGGTGCAGAGCCTGAAGGCATAAATCAATTTTGAGCTGTCATCTGCCCCGCCCTCTTTCCAGACGCGCATGGCCAGCCCCTGCGCAATCTCCATGAAAAGCTGATCGTTGAGCGTGGTCAGGGCCTGCAGCGGCGTGTTGGACCGGATTCTTCTTGTGCAGGAAAAATCCCCATTCGGCTGATCGAAGACCAGCAGGCTTGGATAGGGCACGGATCGTTTCCAGAAAGTGTACATCGCGCGGCGGTAACGATCTTCTCCGGTGGCAGTCTCCCATTTCATGGGTGAACCGTAACCAAGGGAAAGAACGCCGTCCGGTATGGGCGGATAGACCGATGGTCCGCCTATTTTACCGCTCAGCAGTCCGGCGGCCGAAAGCGCCGCGTCCCTGATGATTTCCGAATCGACCCTGAGTCTGGGGAAACGTGCCAGCCAACGGTTCGTCGGATCGGCATCGATACGGGAAGGAGTGATCTTCGATGACTGCCTGTATGTAGCCGACTCAAGAATCAGCCGGTGAATATGTTTGATGCTCCAGCCGCTCTCGATAAATTCTTTCGCCAGCCAGTCCAGCAGCTCAGGGTGTGAGGGAGTTTCGCATCGGGAACCGAAATCTTCGGGCGTGGTGACAAGTCCTGCGCCGAAATACTGTTGCCAGATTCGATTGACTATGACCCGCGCGGTCAATGGATTGTTGCTGTCGACAATCCAGCGCGCCAGGCCAAGCCGGTTTCGCGGAAGATCTGCCGGGAATGGATGGAGAACCGACGGCGTTCCAGGTGTGACCAAATCACCCGGCCGCTTCCAGTCGCCTCTTTTGAAAATGTGCGTCTCACGCTGAGTCGGACGACGAGACAGAGCCAGCGAAGTCGGCCCGTATGGCCATTCGCGCATCAAGTCGTCCGTCTTTGAATTCGATTCGGACCATTCTTTTACCGTCGTTCGATAGAAACTGAATACCTCTCGCTTCTGTTCTTTCGTTCGGTCGCCGGGCGGGATGGAGAGTATCCGCCTGACATTCGCAGGTAAATTATCGCCTTTGGGATTTTCCGAAGAAGTGACGGATAAACGGAATTTTCCGATATTAGGCTTGCCTCCTCGAAGATCAATGGTCTCATCGGCTTTCTGGGCAACCTGGAAAATCAAGGCCGCGCCATCTGAAAGCTCAACCGGGGCCTGCGGGATGATGACTATTTTCCGGTCCCGGTTGCGCCTGCCCGGGCCGGCATCGCTGCTCCAGTGAGTCTTGTATTCACCATCGATGACATTCTTCACAGGAAAATCCGGCCGTTCAAAATCGGCCGCGGCGGATTTCAACTGGATCTTTCTCTTCGCATCAGGCTGCCCCGTCGAGCCGACTTCAACGACGAATTCAGTGACAAAAAACGATCCGTCATTTGAGCGGCCCGGGCCGGTTCGCGGAAGGTTCGGATCCGTCAACAGTTCGAGCCGGAATCCGGTGATTTTTTTGAGGCCGGTCTTTGCCGTGATCACATAGTTATTCGAGGTGGAGTTATCGCCCTTGGCCATAAAGGAGCCGTCCTCCAGCTTGTCGAATTTGACTCCGAAAGAGGCGTGAATCGAGGCCTCAGTCACCGGCGCCCATTCGGACGAGTCGACCTGCAGTCCGGCTTCCCAGTCTCTCAAGCGCTTTTCCAGGTCAGGAGTGCCGGCAATCAGGTCATCTTCGATCCTGGCGATCTTCGTCTGGATATCTTTTCTTTTAGCGACGATTACATCGCCCGGGACTTCCAGTTCAGGTTCGTCATCGCTGTTGAGGAATGCGTAAAACTGGTAATACTCCTTCTGGGCTATCGGGTCGAATTTATGGTTGTGACATTGAGCGCAGTTGACGGTCAGTCCTAAAAAGGATTTACCAACGGCATCTACGCGATCGATTAACCCCTCGACGCGGAACTGTTCAGGATCGACTCCGCCTTCCTGATTGAGCATCGAGTTTCTCAGGAAGCCTGTGGCGATGCGCTGTTCAAGTGTCGGATCGGGCAGCAGGTCTCCTGCAAGCTGTTCGATGGTGAACCGATCGAAGGGCATGTCACCATTGAAAGCGCTGATCACCCAGTCGCGGTATGGCCAGATGGACCTCGGAAGATCTTTTTCAAAACCGTTGGAATCGGCATAACGCGCGGCATCCAGCCACCAGCGCCCCCAGCGTTCGCCATAATGCGGGCTTGCAAGCAGTCGCTCGACCAGTTTCTGATATGCCTCGGGGGATTTGTCCGCAAGAAAATCATCTATCTCCTTGATTGCAGGAGGCAGTCCCGTAAGGTCGAGACTCAGGCGACGAATCAGCGTCTCTTTATCGGCCTCAGGTGAAGGAGCCAGCTTAAGCTTTTCGAGCTTTTCAAGAATGAAGTAATCAAGAGGCGTTTTCGTCCACGCACGGTTTTGGACATGCGGCAATTGAGCCTTGGACGGCGCCTTGAAAGCCCAGTGCACGGCAGCCGGAGTTTCGCTCTTCAATGCCGCATCATCCGGCCAGACTGCCCCTTCGTCGATCCACTTGCGAATCAGTTGCATCTGTTCGCCACTCAACGGCTGAGAGCCGAGAGGCATGCGCGGATCCCCGCCCTCTCCCAGAAGGCGCTGCACCATCCGGCTCTCGCCGCTCCTGCCCGCAACAATGACCGCCCCGGACAATCCGCCCTTCATTGCAGCGGTTTTGCTGTCCAGCCTCAACTGCGCAGATGCCTTCTTCGCGCTGTGGCACCCATAACAATTGGCCTGAAAGATGGGCTCAATGTCGCGCTTGAAATCAACGGCGCGCGTCTGCGCCGTTGATGCCGACAGCATGACGGAAAAGACTCCGGCTACAATGGCCATTAAAGCCAACAGGATTTTGATTTTTCTGAACATACTCTCTATTAAATGCGACTGTTAATGAGATTGATTTTGATCGGTACAATGCTGCATTTATAACTAACTTTGATCAATTAATGAAGAGAGAAGTAGTGTTCCAGGCTTGCTGACAACTAATAACTGATAACCGACAACTCCTCTTTATACTTTGAACTTTAGACTTTAAACTCTTTAGCCATGAGCCGCAAAAGACAGACAAACCAGCTCGCAATGCCGATTGACATAGATGAATTGATCGCAGCCATCCGCGAGGAGCCCGACGGGCTGACCATCCGCGAGATTGGCGAGATCTTCGAGCTTGGACGCGGCGAGCAAAAAGCGGTCACGCTGTTGCTCAGTCAGCTTCAGGGAGCGGGCCTGCTTCGCAAGTACGGCCAGGAATTCCGCTGGTCAGAATCAGGGCGGGCAATGATTGGAACAATTCGGCGGCGACGACGAAAAACGATCAATTTCATTCCCGATGATCCGGCTCAACGAACCAGAGGAGGGATCAGAATCGACTCCGTCGATCTGAATGGAGCATTCGATGGTGACCGCGTCATTGTCAGCCTTGCGCGTAAAGCAGGCGGGAAAGATCGGGAAGGCCGCGTGGAGACTATTCTCAAGCGCGGACAGCTCAAGGTCATCGGAAGGCTTCACCACGGTTACCGTGAATCGTGGGTCGAATCGCTCGACGAGAAATTTTCTTACGACATCGACGTCGACGGTGAAAAAGCCGCGGAATTCACTGATGGCTGGATCGTTCAGGTTGAAGTCACTTCATATCCGTACGCTCATAATAACCCGCGAGGGAAGATCATCAATCAACTCGGTTCATCCACCGATGAGACGGGAATCGACATCGAGATCGTCATCCACAAGCACGATCTGCCGAACATCTTCCCTCACGAAGTGCTGGCCGAAGCTGAAGCGGCATTGCCCGTCGTAACCGAGGAACAGATCAAGGGGCGCCTCGATCTGCGCGAAGTGCCGACGGTTACGATAGACGGCGAGACTGCCCGCGATTTCGACGATGCCATCAGCCTTCACAAACTTGAAAACGGAAACTTCGAGCTCGGAGTCCACATCGCAGATGTCAGTTTTTACGTACGCGACGGGAACCCACTCGATCAGGAAGCGCGGCTTCGCGGAACCTCCGTCTATTTTCCGGAGCGGGCGATCCTGATGCTCCCGAAAAACTCTCGAACGGCATCTGCTCACTCAACACTAAAGTCGACCGGCTGACGATGTCGGCGATGATGGAGGTCGACGGTCGAGGTCGTGTCGTCGATTACCGTTTGCGCGAGTCAGTCATACGCAGCCGCGAACGAATGACATACACGGATGTCAACAAACTGCTGGCTCACTCCGATCCGCAAATGGCAATGAGATACGCCGGACTGCTTGAGCTCTTCAGCACGATGGAGGAACTTGCGCGGATATTGATAAAAATGCGCGGGGATCGCGGCGCGATCGACTTCAATTTGCCGGAGTCGATCTTCGAGTTTGACGATGAAGGCCGTATCGCAGGAGTGCTCAGGGCGGATCGCAACATCGCCCATCGCATCATAGAGGAGTTCATGCTGCTGGCGAATGAGACTGTCGCGGGCCACTTCCTCAAACTCGGCATCCCCTCGATCTACAGAATCCATGAGCCTCCAGAGCCTCAGCGTGTGATCGAGTTCGCTGAACTAGCTCAGGCTTATGGCTACCGCTTTCCATTCAGCGACGTCAGCGCCCACGATTACCAGCGTCTTTCACACCAGTTATCGGGCAAGCCCGAGGAGCGCGTGCTGGCTTTTTCGATGCTTCGCTCGCTTCAGCGGGCGAGATACGACGCTCAAAACTGCGGCCACTTCGGACTCGCCGCTTCGGTTTACACGCACTTCACCTCTCCGATCCGCCGTTATCCGGATCTCATCGTTCATCGCGTATTGCGAGGACTGCTGCAACGTTCGGAAACTCTCGGCAACAAGGCTCCTTCGATTACTGCCGGCTCACAGCGCAAGCCGCCAATCCCGCTGCAGAATCTCGAACTGATCGCGGTGGAATCGAGCGAACGTGAGCGCGCGGCAGACGCAGCCGAGAAGGAAGTGGACGAGTGGCGGAAAGCCAGATTCATGGCAGAAAGGATCGGCGAGGAGTTCGATGGAATGATCATCAATGTCCGGGACTTCGGCTTTTTCGTTGAGCTCGAAGAGTTCTTCATCGAAGGACTGGTGCAGGTCTCATCGCTGATCGACGATTACTACAATTTCGACGAAAGAACACATTCGCTCATCGGCCGCAGGGGCAAGCGAACATTCCGGCTCGGCGATCGTCTCCGCGTTCGAGTCGACAAGGTCAATGTCGATCGTCACCTCGTGGATTTCTCTGTTGCAACGCAAAACAGATTACCAAACACGCGAAAAAAACCGAGAAAACCCAAATAAAAGCCCGATATTTTTCTGCCTGTTTCGTTTATTTCGATTGTTTCGTAATCTATTCTTACCCTATGAAAGCATGCATTCTCAAATCCGTCTCACCGATCGAAAACAACCCGCTCGAATTGACCGAGGTTCCGAAACCGGAATGCGGTCCGGGTCAGATCCTGGTGAAGGTCAGCGTCTGCGGCATCTGCCGCACGGATCTTCACGTCATTGAAGGCGAGTTGCCGCGACAGGTGATGCCGATCATTCCCGGCCATCAAGTCATAGGGAGGGTCGTTCAGCTCGGAGCCGGCGTGACCAACATCAAACCGGGCGACCGGGTTGGAATTCCCTGGCTTCATCAAACCTGCGGTGAGTGTGAATTCTGCTGCAATGGAAAAGAGAATCTATGTGAAAACGCAATATTCACAGGCTGGCTGGTGAATGGCGGTTTCGCTCAATACATCTCAGCGCCGGCCGGGTTCGTCTACCAGATTCCTGAAGTATTCAGCGATGAAGAAGCGTCCCCGCTTCTCTGCGCCGGCATCATCGGATTCAG
The DNA here is from genome assembly GCA_016710075.1 of Acidobacteriota bacterium. Classification (GTDB taxonomy): domain Bacteria; phylum Acidobacteriota; class Blastocatellia; order RBC074; family RBC074; genus JADJLO01. Next base: position 47,239 of record JADJLO010000038.1, read on the forward strand.
GTCGCTGCGGCTTTCAGGCATCACGGGCGAAAGCCCTGGAAAGAGACTTGGAATTTACGGCTTCGGCGCGGCCGCTCACATTGCGATTCAGGTGGCCATGCACTGGGGAGTCGAGGTTTATGCTTTTACGCGCGATGAGCGTCACCGGAAGCTGGCTTCAGACCTCGGTGCCGCATGGTCGGGTGGAAGCGATGACGAACCGCCGCTAAAACTCGACAGCAGCATCATCTTCGCTCCGGCAGGAGAGCTTGTGGTCTCAGCTTTGAAGGCTTTGAAAAAAGGCGGGACGCTCGCTCTCGGCGGAATCCACATGAGCACCATCCCTCCGCTGGATTATCAACTTCTCTACCACGAACGCACCGTCCGCAGCGTCGCCAACAACACACGGCAGGACGGCATAGCCTTTCTGCGCATCGCCGCCGAGATACCGATCAAACCGCGGACTCAGGTCTTTGACCTCGCCGAGGCCAATTCGGCATTGAACGCACTCAAGCACGATGCCATCAGAGGCGCGGCAGTCTTGAAAATGGAAGTTTAAAGTTTAAAATTTAAAGTCCAAAGTCAGGCCACCGCTACGTGGTGGCAGTAAATTTTGAGCAATCCCTACCCGTTGAGCTTTTGCAAAGCATCAGCGATCCGCTGCTTCGTGATTTCCACGACAGACTCGACCGGGACATCTTCCGCAATCCTGGTGGCTCGGTCATAAAGTTCGACCTTGCCTTCTTTGAGTTTCTTTGGCCCGATGCGAATCTGGAACGGGAAGCCGACCAGATCGGCATCATTGAGCTTGACGCCGGCTCGTTCATCGCGATCGTCATAAAGAGCCTCGATGCCTGACCTGCCAAGATCGGCATAGATCCCATCGGCAGTGGCTTTGAGATCAGCGTCTTTCATATTGAGAGGCGAAACGACGACCTGGAAAGGCGCGATTGTGACGGGGAAGATGATGCCGGATTCGTCATTGTGAAGCTCAATAGCCGCGGCCAGAATTCTCTCGACGCCGATGCCGTAGCAGCCCATGATCAATGAGGTTTCCTTGCCGTCGGCATTCAGGACGCGCGCGCCCATCGAATCGCTGTACTTGGTTCCAAGCTTGAAAATATGTCCGACTTCGAGCGCCTTGGCGACCCTCAGCTTTCCATCGCAGTCAGGACATCCCTCGCCCTCGGCCACGGTTCGCAGATCGACCCACGAAGTGACCCTGATGTCGCGGTCGATGCTGACCCCGCGCAGGTGATGATCGTCTTCATTCGCTCCCGTGGTCATGTTTTTACGGCCCTTGAGAGCCTCGTCGGCAAGGATCCACGTCTTCGTCAGACCCACGGCGCCAAGGCTTCCGGCACGAGCCCCCATCAATTCGAGGATCTCCTCTGGATGTGCCGGGCGCACGGCAGTCTGCTCCCAGCCATCCTTGTTGACCAGCTTCGCGACGGCATTGGCGAGCTTCACTTCATTGAGCGGATGATCACCGCGCAGCAATGCCAGGAATGGAGTTGTCTGCGCCTCATTGCCTTTCTCGGCGACTGAAACATAAACGAGCGTCTTGATCTGCTTTTCGGCTACCGCGCCGCCGGGAAAGGTGACCAGATCTTCAATCGTTCGAACACCAGGTGTCGGGAACTTTTCAATTCCGAGATCGACGGGTCCATCATCGACAGCCGGGATAGCAGATCTTGCCTTCTCCGTATTGGCCGCATAGCCGCATTCAGGACAGCTTGCAACCATGTCCTCGCCGGCGCTTGTATAGACCATGAATTCGTTTGAGGCCGAGCCGCCCATGGCGCCCGTGTCGGCTTCAACGATGACGTACTCCAGGCCGCAGCGTTCATAGATGCGGCAATAGGCTCCACGCTGGTCTTCGAACGACTTGTCGAGCCCGTCGGTATCGATGTCAAACGAATATGCGTCCTTCATCGTAAACTGCCGCACTCTGAGCAGCCCGGATTTCGGACGAGGCTCATCGCGGAACTTGCTCTGAATCTGATACCAGACCTGCGGCAACTGCTTGTACGATCGCAGCTCTTTTCGTGCGATATCGGTGAAGACCTCCTCGTGAGTCATCCCCAGGCAATAATCGCCGTTCTTGCGATCCTTCAGCCGGAACATGTTCTGGCCCATGATCGACCAGCGCCCGGACTCCTGCCAGAGTTCAGCCGGATGGAGCGCGGGCAGGTAAAACTCCTGGCCTCCAACCGCGTTCATCTCTTCGCGGATGATATTCGCAATCTTCAGAACTGCGCGCTGCGCAAGCGGCAAGTATGAATAGATGCCCGATCCAAGCTGTCTTATCAGCCCGGAACGTAGAAGCAATTTGTGGCTGACGACTTCAGCATCAGCAGGATCTTCACGCAATGTTGGAATGAAATAGTGTGACCAGCGCATAATTATTGAGGATTAATACCCTTCAAAACGGGGATTCCGGATAATCCCTCATCCTTTCTTTTGAGCAATTGCAATCAGTGAGAGCCCGCAGGGAGGGCCAATAAATTTTTCGAGCTTGAGAACCGGCACCAGAAGGTTTGCCAGATTTGCCTGCCCCGTTGGCAGGTAATCCCGCTTTAAAAGCCTTCCGTTGATCAACCACGGCAATGTCGCCAGCATGCTGAAAAAGTGCATCGATTCCACCTTGAAGCCCGATTCATCGAGCTTGATTGTGAGCTCAGATTTCTCGTAGCGACGATAATGGCCCACGGCCTTGTCGAACTCGCCGTAGAGAATCCTGTGAGCGGGCACCAGCAAGGCCAGCCTGCCTTCCGGTTTCAGAGCAGCACGAAGCTGCTCAAGCGCAAACCGGTCGTCCTCGATATGCTCAAGCACGTTAAGACAGACCACCGTATCGAACGGATTATCGAGAAACTCCCGTGGAGCCTCTTCCGATAGATCGTATCGCCGGACAAGGACGTTCGATCTCTCGCTGAAGAGATTGGACAAGGTGTGGCGATAGCTCGGTACGACATCGGTCGCCACTACTTCCCGCCCGCCATGGCTTAAAAAGTTTGTGATATTGCCGGTTCCCGAGCCGACCTCGAGGATTCGCCGGCCGAGCGAGCCGGCTATCTGCTCATAAATCCAGTGATTGTATCGGTCCAGTTCGGCAAGCTGGTTAAGCGTTGCCGTCAGTGCGAGAGTCTCGTGTGTCATAACGTCAGCATAAATTCGATCAAATGACCGGTAAAATACAAGCTTTTGATAATGCCCGTCTAACTGCATTAATGTCAAACAAACCGGGGAGTATAATTCAAAGTATCCGGATCAGACCCGGTTCAGAATAATCGCAGTGGCCAGACGAGCTGGTTTCTTTGAACCTTGAATTTGTTCTCCTCTGTCCATTGCGCCCGGGCCCGACAATTTCTATAATTCCAGTGCTTCAAATCAGGCGAATAATTTTCCGATCACCAATCGAATCGTATGAATCATCAGGCCCCGATCAACCTGCGCGATTTATTTCGTGAAGACAGAAAAGCGCTTATTGCACTGGCGCTATTCTTCATTGCCAATCTGGCCGGCACCTGGCAAAGGTGGACTCAACCGCTGATCAGCCAGGGACGCGAGGTGAGCACCCCGGCCAGGATCATCAATGGCGAAAAGCTGTATACAGATATCCAGTCGGTTTTTGGGCCATTTGCTCCCTATTTCAACGCAGCTCTCTACAAGGTTTTCGGAATAGATCTGATTGTCCTGAAGATCAGTGGCGCCCTGTGCGCGATTATCATCCTGGTAACGATCTTCTGGATTTCGCGGCGACTGATGAGCGTCTGGAAATCGACGGCCGCGACGGCTGCTGTGATTGTCATCTGCGCGCTCAAATCGACGGCCAATTACATTCAACCCTACTCATTCGCGGCGCTTTACTGTCTGGTATTTTCTCTGGCTGCGATGGCTTTCCTGCTGGCATACCTGCAAACTGGGAAAAAGCGAAACTTTTTATGGGTCGGCCTTTTCCTGGGGCTTTCGGCGACGGCCAAACTCGATAGCGCGCTTGTGGTTCTGGTGACAATAATCGCTGTGTTGTTGCTGGATGTCATGGAACATCGTCGGCTGCCACTGCAGGAGTTCCTTTACCTGTCAGTCTCAGCGCTGGCGATTGTCTGTCCAATTTACGGTTACATCATGCTCACAACTCCGTTGAGCGTGCTGCTGAAAAACAACTACATTTTTCTCTTCAACATTCCATCGCAGGTGCTCCATTTCAACAGCATCTTGTCGGGCCTGGCAAAGTGGCCGACATCATTCTGGTTCAGCCTCTCGGGTGTGGCGATGCTCATGATCTGGGCTGGGACGGGCGCGTTGCTTGGCGCGTTGATCAGTCATCGCAAAGGCGACCAATGGCGCGAGTTGCTTGGAATCGGAGCGATCCTGCTGGCCGGCGGATTGATCTGGCGCGAGATTTCCATCCTGATTTTTCAGACATCGCCCAACAATACGCCATTTGCATCGGCAATCTTCGTTCTGCCGGTGATCATCGGCAGGACGATCATAATTGTCTGGCGCAACAGGAAAGCCGGCAGGCAAACGTCTTCAGATCAGAAAATACTGGCCGTCATCTCGATCTTCAGCTTCTTGTCGATACTGCGAGCGGTTTTTAACGTGACCATCAGCGGGCCATTCACCCCGTTCCTCATCCCGATGCTGGTTGTCGGTTATATCTACCTGCTTTTTGAAATCATTCCGGCAATATTCATAAAATCGCAACCTGTCAGAATCCACTGGCAGCAGGCATCGGCATTGCTGGTGGCCTCGATGATTCTGGCGATGGCGGTTAATTCGACAATCAAGCTTCGCCGGGAGAACACATTTCAGGTCAGTTCATCGCGCGGCAGCTTTATTACCAGCAATGAAATCGGCGAACCTCTGGCCGAGGCCGTCAAATATGTGCGGGAACACACTCCTGCGGGAGCTTCTGTTCTGACCCTCCCGCTTTTCACCACGCTTAACTTCCTTGCCGACCGCGACTATCCGTTAAAAGAAGAACTGACGCTGCCGGGTTTTCTGAGTGATGAAAAAGAGATGGAGGCGATCGAACAGATCAAATCCCACAATGTGAATTTGATCCTGATCGTCAACATAACCACACCCGCCTTCGGCAACAGGGTCTTCGGGGCGGATTACAATCTCGAATTGATGCGGTGGATTGCCGAAAATTATCATCTGGCAGCGAGGTTCGATCCGAAGACCATACGCAATGGCGGCGGCCCTAAACTCGGTGACACACAGTTCTTCATCATGGCATATGAGAAGAATTAGCTGATCAGTTACGGAACATCTATTTTCTTCTTTTATCTTAAGCCGGGATCGAGTAAGTAACGGTAGAGTGAGCCACAAGTTCGTCCCTGCCGTCTGAAAACATATCCACCTGGCAGACAGCCAGTCGCGAGCCCAGTTTGAGCAGGGTTCCGCGGGCAATCAGGTCGACGGGCGCGGGCTTTCGCAGAAAATTGATATTCAGGCTGCTGGTTACGGCAAGAGCGACGGGGCCGATTGTCGCAAGAACTAAAATATATCCCACGGTATCAGCCAGAGTCATCATGGTGGGTCCGGATACGGTCCCGCCGGGTCTCAGATGAAGATCGTGATAGAGCAGCCTCATCTGGACGTGTCGCAGCTCCAGAGACTCGATCTTGAAATGAAAATTATTCATCCCGGGAAAGTGAGTTGCAAAGAATTCTTCGAGATCCGCAACGCTCATCTTCAACATCAGCTTCATCCTTGATTGTTGCTACTTCTATTTTTTCAACCAGGCATCGGAAACAACGGCTTCAACGGTAACCGGAACCCGCTGTAGAAACTCCTTCGCAGCGCCGACCATCAGACTGACGACAATATTTTTCACCTGATCGGAGACAGATTCCGGGCATTCGACTACGAGTTCATCGTGAATGCTGTTGACGATCCGAGAGTCATGTTCGGGCAGCGCCTGATCCAGCATGGTCATGGCGCGCTTGAAAATATCGGACGCAGTTCCCTGAATCGGGGCATTTTTCCCAACCCTTCTGAGAGCTGCCTGCTGTTGCGGATCTGCCGGATCAAGGTGAAATCTCCACAGCCTGCCGGAAGCGGTTCGACACTGCCGCTCCTGAACTGCGCGATCAGCCGCGTCCTCGAGCCATTTTGCAACTCCGGCGTATGCCTGAAAATATTTTTCGATAAGCATTTCAGCAGCTTTGACGCCGGCGTCGATCCTGCCTGCAAGGCCTTCCGCCCCCATGCCGTAGACGAGCCCGTAATTGAGGCCCTTGGCGTGCTCTCGCTGGAGGGAGGTTACTTCATTGAGCGGTATGCCAAACATCTGTGAAGCTGTCGCCCGGTGCAGATCGGCGCCGGAATCGAATGCTTCAAGCAACGCCTGGTCATTCGAGAAATCGGCAAGGATTCGCATCTCTATCTGGCTGTAATCAGCAACCACGAGTTTGCGGCCTTCGGGCGCGCGGAAACAGGATCTGTATTCGGTCGTGTGCGGTATCTGCTGCAGGCTCGGCGATGAGCTGGTAATTCGTCCGGTAGGGGTGCCGATCTGGCGGAAGTCTGCGTGGATCCTGCCTGTGGCTGGGTTGATGAATTCCAGCATTCCCTCACCGTAGGCCGAGAGGCTTTTGCTCAGGCCGCGATGCTCCAGCAATTTCTGCAGCACGGGATGCTCTTTCGCCTGTTTCTGCAAGCGCCATTCACGGGTATCCTCGAGTTCTATACCGAGTCGCGAGAGTGCGTCCTTGACCTGTGCGGGGCTGTCGAGGTTTATCGAATGGGATGCGCCGAAGAGATCCATCTGCCGGGCGCCTTCTGCCAGCTCTTTCTGAAGCTCGGCTGAAACACGCTCGTGAACGGTACGGATGCGTGCAACCATCTCCCGCCATCTTTCCGCATCGAGATAGACTCCGGCAAGCTCCATCGCCGCAATCGGCATGACACATTCAAATTCGATTCCGGCGGTTATCAACAGATCCATCTCATCGAGCAGGGCGTTGAGCCTCTCACGCAGCGGCAAAAGCAGGGCCGCATCCTTCGCCGCATAATCCAACTGGTAGGCGCTCAGTTCGCCCGACCAGTCGCTCAGTTGCGCTGCCTTGTTAAGCTGGAGTCCAAGATAACGGTTGACCACGGGTTCGAGGCCATGCCTGTGATTTTCATCCCCCGCGCTGATCAGAAGACTTGAAAGATAGGTGTCGAAGATTCCATTGAGATTAATCCCGCAATGTTTTCTCAGGAACTTGGCGTCGAACTTTGCATTGTGTGCGATCTTCAACGGCTGCGGCGTAATCAGCAGCTCAAGAAAAGGGTTTAGCGAATCGCGGCTGAGTTTGAAACAATCGAAGACGAATACCTGGCCGGGAACGGCAGCCTGTATCAATCGCAGCTTCGATCTGTGAGGATCGAGCCCGGTGGTCTCCGTGTCCAGACCTATCACGGGCTGCGAGCACAACTGTTTGACGGCATCTGAAATGCCGGCAGCCCTTTCCACCAGAGTGTAACGAACCTCTTCCATCGATGCCGCCCGGTTTATCTGCCGGATCTTCCGGATCTTCCGTTTTCGGAATTCCTGAAGAAAAAGACCAGAACTATACCTGCAACGAATCCGCCGACGTGTGCCATGTAGGCCACGCCACCTCCCTGCCCTGATGAAGCCAGCGATCCGAATCCGTTGAGGAATTGAAGCAACCCCCACAAGCCGATGACGATCATAGCCGGCATCTCCACTACCCGCCCGAACTGAAACACTCTGATTCCCTTATGCGGAAACAGAACAAGATAGGCGCCGAGCACTCCGGCAATGGCTCCGGAAGCTCCCAGTGAAGGAATCATCGAACCCGGACCGAAAACTATATGAGTCACGCTCGCCAGCAAAACCGCAAAGCAGATAGAAGATCAGATATTTCACGTGTCCCATTCGATCTTCCACATTGTCGCCGAAGATCCACAGGTAGAGCATGTTTCCCAGCAGGTGGCTCCAGCCGCCATGCATAAACATGGCAGTCAGCAGCGTCAGATAGATCGGCACCGGGCCAGGATAAAGACGCAAGCCCTCGCCTCCAATCCTGACAATGCCCGTGATATCCTCGCCGCGTGTGATTTCGGCGGGAACCACGCTGTATCCATATGTAAAATCAGGATTCGCCAACTGATAGAGAAAGAACATGACATTGATCAGGATCAATGTGTATGTCACCACCGGCACTATCCGTCGCTCTTTATTATCGTCGCCTATCGGAAATAGCATAAGAAATCTCAAAGTTCAAAGTTCAAAGCCTACACGTTACCCCACTTCAATTTGGTTCTGAGCACTTCGAAATAGTTGCGGCTGGCGGGGCGAACGAGTGTGAAGATAAATCTGCTGCGGCGCAGTTCGATACGGTCATCGAGTTCAAGCGAGATTCCGAGCTGGCCGTCTATGGTCAGCATGAGATCATCGCTTGAGACCTTGATTCTCATCTCAACCGTGCTGTCACCCGAGACGACCACGGGTCTGTTCGAGAGCATATGCGGGCAGATAGGAGTCAGGATGATCGCGGACATGCCGGGATGAACAATCGGCCCGCCGGCTGAAAGTGAATAAGCAGTGGATCCGGTTGGAGTGGCGATAATCATTCCGTCAGCGCGAAAGCTGTTGACGAACATCCCGTCGACGTAGCATTCAAGCTGGGGCATGCGGGCAGGGGCGCTTTTGTTAACCACGGCGTCATTCAATGCACGGTGAGAGGCAATGACATCGTCGCCTCTTTTGACGATGACATCGAGGAGCATGCGGTAATCGATCGAGAGGCGGCCTTCGATCAAACGGTCGAGCGCGGGGAACATTTCCTTGAGCGTGAACTCGGTCAGGTAGCCCAGCCACCCGAAGTTGACGCCGAGGACAGGAATCTGACGCGGCCCGATCAAACGCGCAGCTCCGAGCATGGTTCCATCCCCGCCGAGCACGATAATCAGGTCGACATCTTCAACCAACTGTCCATCCTCTTCAGCAAGAGGCCGGCATCCGTGCTCTTCGGCGGCAATACCGATAGCTGAGAGTTCAATCTGGTGCTGCTCGCACCACTCCTGCAGATCGCGCAAAACCTTCAGGGCCTCCGGTTTATCGGGACCGATGTATACTCCAATAGTTTTAATATTACCCGATAGCAATCAAACCACCTGACTCTGTTGAATAACGTGAAATTGATCGAAAAAAAAGTATTTCATGGCTGCGGAAAATATCAACCCAGTTGATGCAGCGCCGTTGAGAGATGATTGAGTCCCTTGAGAACATCTTCGGTTCTGACGGCGAAACCGAGCCGAAAATGCTGCGGCGACTCGAAAAATCTGCCGGGCACGATTGAAGTATCATATTTTCTGAGAAGATCATGCAGAATGTCGCTGCCTGCCATGTTTTTCAACCTCGGGAAGGCGATCATGGTCCTTGGAGCCATGATGCAATCCAGATAGTTCCTGTGATTATTGAGAAATTCCCTGACCAGTGCAATGTTCGGATCGATGATAGACCTGGTCCGTGATTCGAGAAGGTGAAGATTGCGGAAGGCGGCCACTGAAAGGGTGTCGCTCGGAACCGAGCCGACGGCTCCAAACAAATCATTCAATCTGCGCGCCCGTTCGGCGAAGTCAGGATCGCACAGTATCCACCCGCATCTGAGCCCGCTCAGACCATAGCTTTTGGTCAGGCTGCTGGTGGTCAGAAATTGAGGGCCGAGGTGAAAACAGCACGCTTCGGCGGTTTCAAATAGAATATCGCGATAGACTTCATCGACAAGCACCTTCGCTCCAACGGTCGCTGCAAGTTCCCCGATATGCTTCATGGTCGATCTTTCAACCGGAAAACCGCTCGGATTATGCGGGCTGGTGATGACTATCAGCCGGGTTTTAGAAGTGATCAGGCTTTCGATCTCGTCGATATCAATCTGGTATTCATTCTCCATCTTCCGGTGAAATCGCCGGATCTCCGCCCCCAGATAATTGAGCGCACCGAGCAGCGGGTCATAGGCCGGCTGTTCGATCAGCACTTCATCTCCACGATCGATCGCGGTTGCCATGGCGAGAAAATTAGCCATCGAAGTGCCCTGAGCAGTCACAACCTGGCCGGGCGTCACGCCGTATTTCTCCGCAATCGCCTGTTTCAGCGGCAGGAATCCTTCATGATTAGGGCCATTGAGCGACACATCATCGAGGCTTACCGGAAGATCGCTGAAATCGCATCCGATTATGCCGCTGTTCGCCAGGTTGAACCGGGCGGCGGCGTGATGCTTGGCCCATGTCATGTAAAGGCTGCTTTTTACCATATGGATGTTTCCTTTTGCCTGAATCAAGAATCGATATTTCTTCGCCTCCAGGCGAAGAAGACCGGGACTCCAATTGCCATGATCGCGGTGCCGATGAGAGCGTTCTGAGTGTCGGTGATGAAAGTATTGGCGACAATGCCGAGCCCGACGATGATGAAAAGAACCGGAGTGATCGGATACAACGGGACGGGGTTTGGCCTCGGAGCATCCGGCATTGTCCTGCGGAAGACGATCAGCGAAGCGGCAGCCAGGGCGAAGAAGACCCAGTCCGCGAAGACGGCATAGCCCAGAAGTTTGGCGTAAGTATTCGACAAGGCGAAAGCCGAGGCCAGTACACCCTGAAGCAGAATCGCCACCGCAGGGACTTTAAACCTTGGGCTGATGCGGGCTACGGATTTGAAAAAGAGCCCGTCCGCCGCCATTGCATAGTAGACCCTCGGCGCGCTGAGCATGGCTAGATTCATAAACCCGAAGGTGGAGATGACTATCAGAAGGCTGATGGCCTGAGCGCCACGCTCGCCCAACAGGCGCGCCGCGACATCCGCCGCCGGCGTTTTAGTGGCTTCAAGCACGGGCGCAGAGAGAACATGCACATAGGCGAAGTTGGCGCCGACGTAAACCGCGATGACGCAAAGAACGCCGATGAGGATTGCCCGCGGCAGGTTGCGGAGCGGGTCCTTGACCTCTTCAGAAACGAAATTGAGATTCTGCCAGCCTCCGTATGAAAACATCGTCGGTACAAGTCCGGCAAAAAATGCCGAGACCAGCCCAAACCCTTGCAGCCCCTGCGGGATCATCGGATTGAAATTAATGCCGGACCCCTTGGTCAGAATGAATGCTCCAATGACGAGAACGGCAATTGCCACGGTGTTTCCGAAAGTTATCACATTGATGAGCACCGCTCCCGGCTTGATTCCAAGCGCATGGAATGCCGCCAGCCCGAGCAGTATCGACACCGCCAGCGGCACCACCAGCGCATCGCTCAGATGCACAAGCCGGGCGACGTATTGAGCGAACGCCACCGCCACCGCCGCCGTCGCCCCCGACTGGATGATCAGCAGCAATGACCAACCGTGCAGAAACGCTACCAGAGGATGAAACGCCTCGCGAAAAAAGGCGTACTGGCCGCCAACACGCGGCATGACCGTGCTCAATTCGGCGAAGACAAACGCCCCGGCCAACGCTATCAACCCACCGGCGATCCAGACTGAAAGTATCAGAAATGGCGTATGCACCGTCTGCGCGACGACGTACGGATTGATGAATATACCGGAACCGATGATCCCGCTGATGACGATCATCGTGGCATCAAAAAGGTTCAGCTTGCGTGCGAAGTGTGTGGGTATGCTCATAAATTGGATCACGAAACAGGCGAAAAAGTGCCAGACGTTGATTGAACGTGATGTTTCAGGAAAGAGCAATATCGAAAAGAATAAGACCTTTTAACGGTTTAATTATTTCGTCTGTTTCATAATCTATTCACCTTTCGTTTTTGAGCGATGCGAGGACAGCCAGCATTTGATCGTGAATTGCTCCGTTAGTGCACAGCAGGCTGGCGGAATAATTATCGAAAGGTGAGCCATCGAGTTTCGTGACGCGCCCGCCGGCTTCTTCTATGATCACCCAGCCGGCGGCCGTGTCCCACGGATTGAGCCCGTTTTCCCAGAACCCGTCCATCCTGCCCGAAGCCACGCAGCACATATCGATGGCGGCGGCGCCAAGACGGCGAGCTCCCTGGGTGTGTTTGAGAAACTCGCGCCACGCAGGCAGATATTCTTCCATGCGTTCCCTCACGTCATACGGGAATCCTGAGACGACAAGGGCGCGTTCCAGATGATCGACTGCCGAGACGCGGATCTTGTTGCCATTGAGCGTCGCTCCCGCGCCGCGTTCCGCGGCAAACAACTCGTCGCGCGTTGGATCATAAATCACCCCCGCAACTGCCTTTCCATGACGTTCGATGCCGATCGAAACGGCGTAACACGGGAACCCGTGAGAATAGTTGGTCGTTCCATCCAGAGGATCTATGATCCAGACGTAATTGTCTTCTCCCGGATGACCGCTCGCTCCGCCCTCTTCGGCCAGAATGCGATGCGATGGAAAGTGTGAGCCGATCAGTTGAGTGATATGCCGCTCACTCGCCAGATCGGCCTCTGTCACAAGGTTGATGCGCCCTTTGTTTTCAATTTGAAAGCCGCGCGCGGCATAATCCTGGAGGATTGCACCAGCTTCGCGCGCCGCCCGTATTGCAAGATCAATCATGACGAAATTTAATTCTAAATGTTTAAGGTTTATAACTGCACCGCGCCTGCTCAACAGAATTTGAAGCTTTAAAGTCGACAAATTTGCCTCATGCCGGCGTCAATGCTATGCTCTGCCGCGTTGACAAACCAGTCCAGACCGGCCGGGGGGGGGGGTTTTTCCGGGGGCCGGGGTTTCCCGGCCCCCCCCGCAGCACCCCCCCCCTTGAATTTTAATGGGGGTTTTTGGATTATAATGGGCCAAAAAAAACAAAAACGCAACAGAGGGCCCCTTTTCCCCAGAGCCCCGGGGGGGCCCCCCCCCCCCGGGGGGGGGGGGGGAGGGTTAAAAGGGCAGGGCCGCCCCCCACAAACCCCCCCCCGCCCACCCCCCCTTCCTTGGGGGAGAGGGGGAAGGGGGTTCCCGCCCCCGCCCCCCCGCCTTTCGGCTGGGGGGGAGGTTTTTTTTCCTCCCCCCCCCCCCACTTCCACTCTTAGGAAAAGAAATTATTGGGAAAAAAAAAAACCCCCGCCCCCTGGGGGGGGGGGAAGGCCGCCCCGTTCAGTTTTTTTTTTCCCCGGAGAATTTTCTTCGATCCCCGGCCGGCTTCCGGGGCCGTTTTTCCGGGGGGGCCCGGGGGGGGGGGGGCCCGCGGGTTTTCCCCCCCGGGGGCGTTTTTTTGGGGGGTTTTTTTTTCCCCCCCCCCCCCGCCCCGGGGGGGAGCCCCCCCCCGGGAATATTCCCCCCCCCCCCCCCCTCCCCCCGGGGGAAGGCAAAATTTATTGAAAAAAAAGGAAAAAAAAAAAAAAAAAAAAAAAACCCCCCCCCCCTTTCTAGTTTTTTTTGGGGGTTTTTTTTGGGGGGGAGAAAAAGAAAGGAAAAAAAAAAACCTAGAAAGAGAGGTTTTTTTCGGGGGGGGGGGGGGGGCCCCGCGGGGGGAAGAAAAGGAAAAAAAAAAGGGCGTCCCCCCCCCCCGCCCCGGGGGGGCGGTTTGGGCGGCCCCCCCCGGGGGAAAAAAGGGAAAAAAAAGCCCTCCGGGAGGGGGCCAGAGGGCCGCGGAAGAACAGCCTGAGGGGGGGAAGGGGGGGCGGGGGGGGGGCCCAGGGGGGGGGGGGGGGGGGGGAGGGGGGTTGAGAGAGGGGAAGAGTTGATTGATGGGAAGGGGGGCCGGGGGCCCCCCGGGCGGGGGTTAGGGGGGGCCCGGCAGGAACCCGGGGAAAAAAGCAGGGGGGCCCCACCCGGGCGGGGTTTGGTTTAGTTTTTGCTTTCCTTCCCCCCCTGCCTTTTTTTCCCATAAAATAATTTCTTTCGACCCCAACCCCGCACTTACCCGCCCGGGATCCGCGGGGTTCGTGTCCACACACCCCCCCAAGGGGCACGGCGGCGGGGAGGGGGGGGGCGGGGGGAGGGAGAAAAAGGGAGACACGGAGGGGGGGGGGGGGGGGGGCCCGAGGCCAACGGGGGGGCGGACACCGGTTGCTTGTGGTGTCGCCGGGGGCCAGGCCGGGGAAGGAACCAAGCAACCCCAGAACCGACCCCCCGGGCCCCCCCCGGGGGGGCGCGGGGGGGGGGGCGGGGAACCGGGGGGGAGACTGGGGGGGGGGGTTCCCCCCCCGCCCCCCCCCGGGGCGGCGCGGGGGGGGCCCCGGGGGGGGCGACCGGGGGAAGGAGAGAAAAAAAAGGGAAGGAAGACCCCGGGGGGGAAATTCATCCCCACTGCGAGCGAAACATCTTATACTATTTAGATATAATGACTATGACCGATCAAAGAGAATATATGAATTCGACCGCTCAAAATTCGATCGAAATAGAACATGAAGTTGTCATGAGGGCGCTTGAGCAATCACCGCAGCCGCTGACGGCGAGGCAGATTCGCGACATGCTCGCAGGGCCTTACAGACTTTCAGAGGATAAGCTTGCGCTGCTGCTGGAGGAACTGAGCGACTCCGGCAAGATACACAGATTCAAGTCCGCAGGCAGAATCAAACAGCCCCGGTACTGGATTCGCAGTATCGAGGAATATGCGCGCGAGTCAATTCTTCAGATTCTCGAACAGAGACCGCACACCCAGACGGAGCTGCTGAAAAAACTGAAAGCCAGATTATCGGGAATGATCGAGGATAAGCAGAAACAGATTCTCTCAGCATTGGTAAAGGGAGCGGCAGTGCGGCAACTGCCGGCAATGATCGGCAGCCGGACACTTCGATACAGCACGCGCCCTCCCGATCCTGGCGAATATCTGAATGATGCGATCGCAAAAATCGGCAGGAAACTCGGGCTCACGCGCGAACAGATACTTGGATCGACAGGAGAGAAAACCAGAAACAGTTCAGCCGGTTCGCAAAATGAGTTGAGCGAAAAGTTGCTGACCAGGATGCTTCAGGTCAAACTTGCCGCGGCGCAGGGCGGTCTCGTGCCGCTCAGCGAGTTGTGGCAATCCCTGCAGAAAGAGGGCTGGGACAAGTCCAGCTTCGATCGACTCGTTCTCAACCTTGCCGATAATTACCGGGTTTCGCTGCACAGGCACAACTTCCCTGCCAGCCTGACCGAAGAGGAGAAGGCGGGGCTGGTGGCGGACGATCTGGGGAATTATTATGTCGGCATAGCGCTGAGGTAAATTCAGCCATAATGTCAAACTGACAGTAGAACATTATTTCGTTTGTTCAGTAATCCTTGGTTTAGCATGAAATCTCTGGCGTCGATCACCAATCCATTTCGCAGTGCAATTGTCTCGGATCCGTGGCACTGGGACGTAGTTGACGTCCCTGAAATTCACAAGGAGGCATTCGATCTTTGCCGCAGCTCACTCGATTATGTCAGAAACGAGCACCAATCGACCTCGGTGCTGATCTATGGTGAAGCGGGAAGCGGAAAGACTCATTTGCTGGCGCGGCTTCAGGCCTATCTGGCGGGCCACCTGACAATCTACGGGCAGGCGCCGGCGGCGGTTTTTGTATCAGTCAGGTTGCAGACCAGTCCGCAGATGATCTGGCGCCATCTGAGGAACAAGCTGGGCGAGGATCTGTTGCGGCCGACGGCGGACGGACGCTCGCAGCTTGAAAGAATCCTGCTGCCCAGAATCGCTGCCGTGTGCCCGGATATTGGCGAGCCCGGAAGCTGGCTTGAGCGGGTTCAGCGTGAAGCCCGCAACTCATCCGCGGCATCGGCGGCAACAGACGAGATGGAAGACGTGCTGGACAGGCTCGATCAGCAGACCCGTCTCGATGATCGCGATCTGATGGTCGTCATCGGACATCTGCTGCTCGGCAGATTTCGCCGTGATGCGCGAGCATGGCTCCGGGGAGACTCACTGCCGGAGAACTCACTCAGACAGCTTGGATTGAACGCCGATCAGGACTATGAAGCCGAAGAACGTGCCAGGCGCATGGTTCTAAGTCTGACCAGGCTGACTGGTCCGGATATCCCGCTCGTCATCTGCTTCGATCAGGTTGAAGCGCTGCAATCGCATCAGAGCGATCTCGCCGGCCTTTATAAATACGGCCAGATGATCGGTTTTCTCAGGGACGAAACCTCCAACACGCTGCTGATCTCCTGCATTCTCTCGACCTTTCTCTCGACGCTCAAACAGGCGATCATCAGTTCAGATCTCGACCGGCTGGCGCTTGCCGGCGAACGCAATCTGGCGAGCCTGACACCGGGCGAGGCCAAACGGTTGGTCGAGGCGAGACTCAATTCAAGCGCTGAGATGCGCGAGGTTCGCCCCGCCGGACTCGACAGATTCTGGCCATTGAAGGAAGCGGACATTGACGAAGCGCTTCGCCTCAGAAAAAATACCCCGCGCCTGCTGCTCTCATATTGCGCAGAGAAATTCGATCTCGCATGGCGTCCCGACTCGTTGAATGAAACGTTGCCGGTCGAGGATTTTCTCAATCAGAACATCGAAGAGCGTCTTGAACAATCGGCTGCTACTGCATCCGCGGAACAGGCCGATCAAATCCTGACCCATGGGTTGCCCATTCTTTTGAGGTTATCGAAGCCTGCCTGGGAATCGCGTGTCATCGAACGTTTTCGCGATGCCGACATGGTATTTGAGAGCCCACGCGGGCGCATCACCATCATCCTGTGCAATCACAGAAACATGACCAGCCTTGCCGGAAGGCTCCGGCGGCTGCGAGATCAGATCGGCGAGGAGGTGCTCGAAGATTCGACCAGGGAGAAGCTCATTCTGCTCCGCGACGCAAGGCTTCCCATTGGAACACACGCAAGGAAGACTCGCGAGCACCGCGAACAACTGCTCGCTCGTGGATTTCAATGGGTCAACGCTTCATCCGAAATGATTGCGGCGCTCGATGCCCTGCGCGGCCTGATCTCGGACACCAAAGCCGGAGACCTCTCCTGCAATGGCGAATCGATTTCAATTTCGAGCGTCCAGGAATGGTTGATGGCCAATCTCGATCGAAAACTGTCGCCGTTGCGGGAACTGCTCGATGAGATACTCCCTGAAAACAGCGGCTTCAATGATGATGATTTCGAAATCTGCGACGATCTCAATGAATTGCTGCACAATCACCATCTGGTATCGGTGACTGATGCGGCTTTCAGGCTGGGCTGCGATGAAGCTCGGATAGAATCGCTTGCCCGTCTTCATCCGGAACGTTTCGGGCTGCTCAACGGCCCGCCGGCGGTGCTCTTTCAACTGACGCTGCAGGCGCCTGACAGCGCGGACAAGCCAGGCAAGGCGATCCAGGAGGTCCGCTGATGACGGTCCATCTGCAGGTTCGCGATGTTAGATCTGCCATTTACTCAGCTACAGGCGGTGTCCGGAGCGCCGGCACCGGCGCTCCGTCCGCCGCGCTTCTGGGCCAGGTGTTCCACGACGTATTCGGGAACCTGGTCGGAGGTGACGCGCGCCTCAATTTTCATGCGGCACTTGATGAAGCCGAACCAGATCTCGATGAATGGAAACGCGTCCTTGTCAGGCATGCCTATCTCAATCTTGTCGGCCCGAGGCTGCAGCAGCATCATGCGCTGCTTCATCATCTGACCGATCAGGTGCTGACCTTCTGGGACAGCATCCACGAATTATGCGACTGGCTGGCGGAACTGCTCTGGAACCTTCGCCTCAAAGGCGATGAGGATCTCGAACTGGCGGGATCTATCCTCCTCGAAGAGCGGCTCGTCTGGGAGCTGCGGGAAAGCGATTGGACCGACAGCGTCAGAATGACCGGAACTGCGGATGCAATCTGGCGTATTCCGGGCAACGGGCAATGGTGCATCATCGAACTCAAAACCGGACGCACTTCACCTGAAGCCGATTTGGCGCAGGCCTGCCTCTATCACCAGATGCTGACGGCATCCGGTGAACAGATCTCCGGATCTCTTGCGGTCATCAGCTTCGAACCCCAAAAACATGAACAGTTTTACTCGACCGCCAATCTCTCCAACGCTCAAACAAGCCTCAAACAGCTGATCGCAAGGATCGCCGGGGTCATCGTTGATGCCGGCACGAAAGTAACCTCAAAGGAAAAAACAGAAAAGAAATCCGAAAGCCACGAAATCGGCAGTCAACTGATCGACACCCTCAGAGAGTACGGCGTTGAGATCAGCCTTGACGGAGCGGCTATTGTCGGACCGGCTTTTATCCGGTTCCCGATTTCGCTTGGCACGAGGGTCAAACTTCGCTCGGTCGAACAATTATCAAAAGAGATCCAGGTCAGGTTAAAACTCGACTCCCCTCCCCGCATCGGCACCGAAGCAGGCCGCGTGATTATCGATCTGCAGCGTCGCGACCGTCAGACCGTCTTATTCAGCGAAATCAGATCTCAGCTTCCCAAAGCGGACGCTCTCACCGGATGCTCGCAGGCTCCCCTGGGTGTCGATATCAACGGCAGGCTGAAATTAATCGATTTCGCCCGGCCTGAAGACGCTCATCTACTGGTCGCCGGAACGACCGGCAGCGGCAAGAGCGAGTGGCTCAAATCGTTGATCGCAGGGCTCATCGCCGCCAACACACCCGAATCCCTTCAACTTGTCCTGATTGATCCCAAGCGCAATGCTTTTAAGTTTTTCGGCGATTCGCCATTTCTCTTCTGCCCGATCGTTTACCCGGACGAACGACCCGCCGCTTCGGTCCTCGAAAACCTGGCCGAAGAAATGGACCGACGCTATGAGCTGCTTGGCGAGAAGGGCGATGACTCGATCGATTCATATTCCCGGCGCACCGGGAAAAAACTGCCCAGAATATTCTGCATCTGCGACGAGTACGCCGATCTCATCTCCGGCGACAAGAAGACCAGAAAAGCCATAGAGCAGCAGATTGTCAGGCTCGGACAGAAGGCGCGCGCCGCCGGCATACATCTCATCATCGCCACTCAATATCCGAGCCGCGAAATCATCAAGGGAGTCCTCGACTCGAACATCCCCGCTCGCGTGGCTCTGCGGATGCAGAAACCCATCGAATCGAAGATGCTGCTCAATCACAACGGCGCCGAGACTCTTCTTGGAAGGGGTGACCTGCTCTTCAAGGACGTGGGAGAACCCGTCAGGCTGCAGGGAGCCTGGCTCGGGGAATTCCAGGTTTAAAGTACCTTAAAAACTTTGATCTTCTTATTACGGCGGCGGCAAGCAGTGGGATCATCAGTTCGTGGTGGCCGGTGATGCTGTACCCCTTGCCTGCTCCATCAGCCACCGGGCGGCGAACGACATTGGCGAGTGGCCGGTAGTGCTGGATGAAATCGAAGTTTGCGGTGGTGAAGTTCCGCAGGGGATATCCAAGGTTGCGAATCACTGTGACGGCCTTGAGGAAGACCTCCGGCATGGTCACGGCCGAACCCAGATTGATGTAGACTCCGCCGTCATCGAGGTCTCTGACGAGCGAGGTGAAGAGCAGAAAATCACGGTACGAAGCCGCTCCAATAGCCGCGCCGTCAGCGTGCGGGTGAATGTGAATGATGTCCGTTCCAATTGTGATATGAGCGGTCACGGGGATCTTCAGGCGATACGCTTCGTGCAGGATCGAATATTGCGCGAATTCAGGCTTTGCCTCGACAAGCATCGCGCCGACCGACTCCCCGGCTCCGCAGTCATTCCTGACGCCGTCTTTAATCGCCTGGTTGATCATTCTTCCGGTCTCTTCGGCCATGCCGAAGGCGCCGCTGCCAAGCGCACTGTCGACATCTTCGGATGTCCACCCCGCAACGGCTATTTCAAAATCGTGAATGATTCCCGATCCGTTCATGGCTATGGCGGAAACAAAACCTCTGCGCATCAGATCGATCAGGATCGGCGCGAGGCCGGTTTTGATGACATGACCGCCGGCGCCCCAGATGATTGGTCGATTCCGTTCTCGCGCTGAAACAATGGCGGAGGCAACGGCACGCAGGCTGTCGGCGGCGAGAATGTTCGGCAGCGAATCGATCAATACCGCCGCGGCAAATGCCTCTTCATCGCTCAAGGGCCTGGCGAAATCCCTGACTGTGACCTTGCTCGGACGTGAAGCCAGCGGATAGGTCTCGATCCCGGAAAGGTCTATCGGTTTGGACTCGTATATCGACATAGATTTTTATTGGCCGGTCATTCCGGACAGAGTTCGTCCTCGATCAACTGACAGATGATATGGCTGATCGTGATATGAACCTCCTGTATTCGCGGTGTTTCGGAATGAGGGACGATCAGCGCCAGATCGACCATGCGTGCAACTTTGCCGCCTCCGGCGCCAAGCAGTCCGATTGTTTTGATTCCCATCGATCGGGCCTGCATCACAGCCTCGATAACATTGGGCGAATTCCCGCTCGTTGAGATTGCCAGAGCGACGTCCCCCGCGCGACCAAGTGCCTGAATCTGGCGGGCGAAGACGTGATCGAAGGATCGATCATTGCTGATCGCCGTCAGCAGCGAACTGTCGGTTGTCAGCGAAATTGCCGGCAGAGCATTCCTTTCGCGCCCCATCTTGAAGGCCAGCTCTGCAGCGATATGCTGCGAATCGGCCGCGGAACCGCCATTTCCAAAGATCAACAGCTTCCCGCCCGACCGCATGGAGTCGATGATTAACTGCGCGGCTCGCGCAACATCCCGCGCATGCTCGTCAAAGAAACGTCGCTTTGCATCGAGGCTCTCATTGGCCATCGCTCGGATTTTTCCAAGATCCTTAAATGTTGCGTCAGTCATGAATGCTTCCCATATCAGATATCCAAAGTATCATCATTTTAAACGGCTCGCAGCCCGGTTGGAAATGAGCCGTCCTCTTGACAACCTGTTTTTTCCAACGATTTGCTCTTTGCCGTCATTTTTTCTACTCTTAGTCACTTGAAACGGCAAAAACCTGGCAGGCGGGAAAGAACAGCATGAAAATACAGTTATTAAACATTGCACACGCGCGATCCGGAGACAAAGGTGACACGGCCAACATTGGCCTGATAGCACGCAAGCCGGAATACTATCCGGTACTGGTCAAAGAGGTCACGGCCGAGAGAGTCAAAAATCACTTCAAGGGAATTTGCAAAGGCGAGGTCGAACGGTTCGAGTTGCCGAACCTCAATTCGCTCAATTTTCTTCTTCACGAAAGCCTTGGCGGAGGCGGAACGGTGTCGTTGAAAACGGATCCGCAGGGAAAAACTCTGAGTTCGGCGTTGCTCAGGATGGAAGTTGACGTGGATGAGAAGCTGCTGAAGGCTAAATGAAATACCGGGAGCGCAGGCACACTGCCTGCACTCCGGGCATTTCATTTACTGATTCGGATCGTTATTACCCATGCCTGTGGAAGGCGCCGGCTCCGGGGCAGCCAGTGCGACGGAAGCGCCGCTGCTTTGAGGTGGCTCTTCGCTGTGCCCCTGCCATTCGCTTTCACCGGGGATCAAGGCGCCTCCCTCCTGTTTGGAGAAAACCAGCTTTCCGATCTCCGGCGAGTAATCGACTACCAGCAGATCGCCTGTCGAAACCTGATTGGTTGCAATCAGATTCGAGAGAGGGTAGACAAGAAAACGCTCGATGGCTCGTTTGAGGTGGCGTGCACCGTACTTGAAATCGATGCCTTCATCAAGCAGAAAATTCTTGGCGGCATCACTGCACCTGTAGACGAACTTGTCGCCATTCCCCCTCATAATCCGGTCCTGAACCGCGTTGAGCTCGATCTCGAGAATCTGCCGAAGATGCTCATCGCGCAGACTGCGGAAGACCACCACCTTGTCTATCCGGTTCATGAACTCGGGTGAGAATTTTCGCCGGGCAGCCTCGACAGCCGTCCGGTAGATCTTCTGGTCGACTTCCGTATCGATGACTCCGGACTTGGGCGCAAACCCGATCCCACCCGAGATCAGTTCGCTCATCTCTCTGGCACCAAGATTCGAAGTCATAATGACCATCGATCTTGAAAAATCCACCCGCCGGTTGTCTCCAAGAGTCAGCGTCGCTTTATCAAGAATGCCTAGAAGCAACTGCCAGAGCGCATCGCTGGCCTTTTCAATCTCGTCAAACAGAACCAGTGAAAGCTTGACGGTATCGTTGTGCGACCGGTCAAGATTCTCCTGCGTGAGCATGGGGGATGTTTCCCTGTGACCGAGATATCCCGGAGGCGATCCGATCAGCTTGGCAATCTCGTGCGAGTGCTGAAACTCTGCACAATCGATCTTCGTGACCATGTTCGGATCGCCGAAGAGAACCTCCGCCGCCGCCTCCACCACGCGGGTCTTTCCGGAACCCGTGGGACCCAGAAAAAGCAGCGTCCCTACCGGCCTTCCCGGATGCGCCAAGCCGGCCAGATAAATCTGATACAGCCCCGTTATTCGCCTGACGGCGCGATCCTGTCCCACAATTAACGCAGTCAGTTTGTCTTCAAAATCCTGAGCCTGCGGGCTCTTCAAATCAGGGTTCAAATAGATATTTGAAGTCGCCTGTCTCTGTGCGGTATTCGTCATTACTCAGTATCTCCCCAGGGATGAGGGCAAAATCATAGACTCCAGGTTCAAATTATCATCATCAACATCATACTCAAACTCAGGGGGGCTTTCAATCGCATGGAGTTCCGCCTTCGCATGGAGTTCCGCCTTCAGGCGGAACCACAAACGGCGCATGGAGTTCTACTGCATGGAGTTCCGCCTTCAGGCGGAACCACACACGGCGCATGGAGCACTGTCTTTAGATGGTCTCGTTTGGGGTTCCGCCTGAAGGCGGAACTCCATGCGGTACTCCGAACTCGACGAATCTTTTGACGAGCTGATCGATGCCGGTGATAGCTGCCCCGACGACAACGGCAAAGGCCCCGTGATCGAATGCGCTCCTTGCCTGCTCTGGCGACATGATTCCGCCCTCGCAGATGACCGGCTTCTTCAAATTTCCAGCGAGGCGTTCGACGAGATCGAGCGCGGGAGCAGATGTCCTCTTGTCTGAGGTGTATAACTGCAAAGTGTCGTCGCGATGATATCGGCCCCGCAATCGGCGGCGAAAAGACCCTCTTCATAAGTCGAGATATCGGCCATGACAGGCAATTGCAATTCTTCGCGAATCCTTCTGATCAGGTCTTCGAGTTTTTCGCCACCGGGACGAGGGCGTTGTGTGGCATCGATCGCGATGATGTCGGCCCCGCTGCGGGCAATCCGCTCGGCAGAGCAAAAGGTTGGAGTGATATAAACCTCGGATTCATCGGTCTCGATCTTCTCGATACCGATAATCGGGACTTTGACTCTGAGCCTGACGGCGGCGATATGTCCGGCAGAGTTGACGCGCACACCGACGGCCCCATTCTGCTGGGCCGCCAGAGCAAAGGCGCTGATGATATAGGCATCAGCGAGCGGCGACCCCTGGGGAGCCTGGCAGGAGACGATCAGACCGCCCCGAAGTTTTTCAATCTCTGAGTGATTCATTTCCTCGATCTTCTCTTTTTAATTTGATTCAGTAAATCAGAAGAAATTTCAATTCCGACATTACGATAAGCCAGCAGCAAAGCCCCGACATCGGGATTAAAAACAGGCTGGACCAGCTCTGCCCCGGACAGGAGGGTAAGCAAATGCAATTTGAAGCTCGACAGGAAGCTCGGGTTATTGAAGACACCGCCACCGTATGAGACCAGGACGGTTCTTTTTAAGAGACCGAGTCTGTCGGCAGTTACAGTAGCCATCTCGGCCAGAATTGTAGCGGCATCGGTTAAGATTTCCTGAGCCAGATCATCGCCCTTTTCGGCAAGAATGCAGACTTGTGGGGTGAAGGATGCAATCTGATCGCGCGTGATTTCTCCGGAGTAAAATGACCGGGCGATACTCTGAAGATCTTTTTTCCCGAAAAAGGAGAGCAGGGCTTTTTTAAGCACGTTCTTCTCTCCCATATCCTCCATATCGAGGGCGGTTGTGATGGCGTCGCGGGCGATGCCGAATGCGCTGCCTTCATCGCCGAAAAGATAGCCGTGGCCGCCGACTCGCACGAATTTTCGTTTTCCGGCTCTGAGTAATTCGCCACAGGCCACCGACCCGGTGCCGGCGAGGACGACGATGCCGGAGGCTCCGGCGAGAGCGCCGGTCAGGGCTCCTGGCGCATCATGGCCTACGACCAGATGCCTGGCGGTGAGCAAGCTGTTGATGATTTCGACTTTATCCTCGGGCTCACCGGTCATCGCCAGATGAGCGCTCTCAAACTTGAAACTTTTGATTCCTTTTTTTGGCTTGAGGCCGGCGGCTTCGAGGGCTTCGGCGACTGAGCCTGAAACCGCGGCGATGAGGCGTTTGCGTCCGCCGGGCTCGCGCGTGTGGTTTGACGGCCCGGCCCCGCCTGCGCCCAGAATATTGCCTTGTTCATCGGCAATCAGCGCCGTCGTGTGGCTCTGACCGCCATCGATTCCGAGAAAGTACTTCATTTGTATTTGAAACCCTCGCCTTTCGATAAATGCGCCAGGAGAACGTGGTAGAGCAACGGTGAAAAAGGCAAACCGGTAAACTGCCTCGCAAAAGAATGAGCGCCCAGTTCAGCGGCCGGCCCATGCACATGATGCTCGATCAGATGATAAAGCTCATGCGCCGCGGCGACTTCAAGTATTTTATCTTCTGAAAACCATTGGCGCTCGGATTCACCCGCCCACTGATTCATCAATTCGGACAATTGCCTGATGATACCTGCATTCAACCTTATGACTGAAGGATTATGACTGCATTCGCCAAAATAGATCACCTTGCCCCCGGCAATCTCCCAGGTATCTTTTTGAACGCTGATGCCAAGTTGAGCGGCGATTTCAATCGCGTTCCTGCCGGGGTGATGAAGCTGGAGGTGACCGGACAGTCTTCCCGATTCACGGCAGATCTCGGCAATCCGATGTTCATCAAAACTGAAGTGACTTTTGAAAACAATTTCGTCGACATCTCCGTAACTCTTCAGAAGGTCAGTCAATAATGTGAAATTGATTGGAGTGTTGAATTTCATACTCGGTATATTGTCTTCACGATCCGAAGACCTTCGAAAATGCGTCATCAGTTATTCCGCTTCGGGCTTGATCTCAAACTTCCTGAGATTTATCGGGCGGTTTATCTCGATACGGTCAAAACTGTAGATCTCCACTACCTCATCGTTGATGGCAGTGGTGATTGTGTGAGGCAGCAGAAAGCCGGCCACCGCCCTGTAATCGGAGAACCGGAAATGCATCTCGTACCGCATGACGGGTTTGCGGCGAGCCTGTCGTTCCTGCCGGGCACGCTGGACGGTGCCGATGTATGTTCTGCGATCGAAGAATCTCGGGGAATCGATCAATACGGCCGGTTCGCGGGCTTGAACGAATACAGTAGCCAGGGCTATCGGCATTTTGCTTTGCGGATCCAGAAGAATGGAGAACTGAAACCCATCCGGTCCCTGGGCGATGATGACCTCCGCCAGTCCGCTGTATGTCATCAATTGACCGGCATAGGCGTACTTCAGCGGAAATGAAGGGAGATCCTTGAGGAACCAGCCAAGGGCATAAAAGGCCATCTGTTGCCGAGAACCGCGGGCCTGGAATTCTTTCGAGCGTTCGAAATCTTCAACATCGATCACCCGGCGATCCGTGTTGGAAGAGACCGCGCGAAGCGGGGGATTGCGCCAGGCGCGCAATCCATTGACGATCTGTGTGTAGCTGTAGCCCTCGCCATTGAGAGCCCTTCCAGACACTTTCCGCCTGAACTTGTCCGGAAAGAGGTATTCGATCTCTATCTTGCCGGGTAGTTCTTTCTCCTTATCTTCCACTACTTTGGGCGACTGGACGCTGACATATCTGGTGAGGCGCTTGAGCTTGCCCCTGGCATGAATGCTTTGAACATCGGATTCGGTACTTTTCAGCCCCAGTGCCGCGCGGGAAGCATCGATCAATTCACGTGCACGTTCAGGTTCGGCAGTCGGGCCTTCAGTCGCTTTTTGAGCGAATGCAAAATTCGTGGCGAAGGCAATCAGGGCGATAACCTGGATAATAATTTTGGTCCTGCAATTAGTCACTTCTTCAAAAAGTATTCGAGACGAATCATTGGGTTCAGAGTAAAGAAGTTCAGTTTAACCTCAGAACCATAAACGTGAAACAAATTTGAGAAGAATCTTCGTTTATCAATGTCACACCTGTTTGGGGCAGGCGATGATAACCAGTCTGGTATCGGGATCGAGGTTTCTCAGTTCGACTTCAGCGAGGGCGAGAACCTGGTCAAGATCGGCGAGTCCAGACAGGTTGGCGATGCGAGATCCATAAAGAATGAAAATATCCGGAATGGCGCGGCCGGCGTCGCCATAATCCGTGAGAAATTCAACCGAGCGTGTCATCTCGGATTTCAATTTATCGAGAGAAGTCGCGGTGATCAGAGCCGGGCCTCGCTGCAACCGGACCACCCCCGTCCGATCGACAATTCTCAAAAGCGGCCTTCGCGTCTTGAAAAGCCCGAAGAATTTCGATGAATGGTGTTCGCCGGTGAAGACCAGGTAGTTTCCGGCCTCGGCTTCAAGTTTCACATTATCGGGCGGCAGGCGCATCGATCTGGCCGCAGCCTGGCGGCATTGATCGAGACTGAATATCTGCTGTTCTCCGTCGCGTTTGCGCAGTTCTGTCGTTCCAATTGCGGTTGCGCGGACGAGGTTGCGCCGCTTGTCGACCTCGACCTGAACTTCCACGCTTTCAGCGACTGCGCCGGCGGCGATGGCCGCTTCGACGGCTTCGCGCCTGACACGAAGAATATCGTCCGGTGAAGGGTCGACCATGTTGCGTTCGACCGTATCGCGGACCATCGCCATGGCGACGCCGATAGGCGAGATGACCTCCGCGTTTCGCGCTATGCGATGATCGAGCCCCATCAGTTTTGCGGCAAAAGGCACCAGTGAAGCGGCGCCGCCTCCCCCGCCGATGAGCACAACCTGATCCCGATCGAGATGGTATTCCGCGATCATCTCGTCAATCGTCTTTTCGATCTTCCGGCAGCCGACTTCCAGAATCCGTTCAGCTAGATGTTCCGGACTCCCGCCCGTTTCGCCCAGGTGACGGCTTAGAATTTCGAATGCGATTCGGACAGAGTCCTGATTTCCGCGGGCGAAATGCTCCGGCTTGACAAGGCCGAGCAGGTTGGCAGCGCAAGTCGTTGTAATGGCGTAGCCCTTGCCGCCGCGGGTTCGCAAGATGGCGTGATCGGGCGCATCGCTTTTTGTCGGCTGAATCAGTTCGAGTACGGCCCCCTGGAGTTCCCCGGGTTCCGCAAAACAGGTGTATCCCATTCCTGCGATATGAGCGCTGCGCGGGCCGACATCCACAATTGACACGGGGTGGTCAGGTGATTTGCCGATTCTGATCATGCTGCCGCCGCCGACACCAAGGGTTCTGACATCGAGAGTGTTGAGATACATCCGATGACCATTGAGTCTTGCGGGTCTGGTGGCGGGACTGCCGTCACGAATCACAGAGATATCGGCGCTGGTGCCGCCGACTTCAATAAAGATACCGTCAGAAACCCTCTCGTGCATCAAGGCCCCGGCGATGCCCGCTGCAGGCCCGGAAAGCATGGTCAGGATGGGTCGTCGATGGACCTCGGCGACACTCATGACTCCGCCATCGGATCTCATGATCATCAAAGGCGCGCTGATACCGGATGATTTGACGCAGCTCTCAGTCATCTCGGCCGTCTCGATCATCTTCGGCAGAATTGCGGCGTTGATCACCGCCGTTCGGGTTCGGACGCGCAAACCATAGAGGCTGCTGACCTCGTGGCCGGTGGTGGCAAACAAGCCGGCCTCGCGGGTCTTTTTTGCGATCATCTCCTCGATTTCTGTCTGATCGACTCCGAAGGCTTCGCTCGCAACAATGACTTTCACTCCACGCTCTGAGAGATTCTTGATGGCTGCATCTATTCCGGTTTCAACAGAGCCGTTGGATGCATTGATGAATACATGTTGTGCACATAGATCCTTTCCGGCGGTCAAAGAAATAGGCGGAACAATTGTGGCGCGGTTGGCAAACCAACTCTCAAAACCGCGTCCGACACCGATGACTCCGACATCGGCAACGTCTCCTTCCAGTAGCGCGTTGGTCGCCTGAGTTGTGCTGTGAGCGATGAATGAAACGTCATCAGGCTTCAGATTGAATTGATCCATTGCCCGCTCGATCGCAGTGACAATGCCAAGCGCAACGCCCTCGTTGGCCGAATGTGTCGTGGGAATCTTGAGTTGACCGACCAGTTCCCGAGTCTGCTGGTCAATCATCACAACATCGGTGAATGTCCCACCTACGTCTATGCCGATTCGAACCTTCATCTTAAATATATCCACGCGCCGATGGTCAGGGCGACGATGCAGACACCGACTTTATAAAAAATCGTTTCGCGCGTCAGTTCTTCCACCCTCATTCCGACATAATTCGAGATCCAGACATTTTGTGTATTTGTCGGGTCGCAGACATTCTGGACCTGGACGACGCTCATGACGGCGGCGAGCAGCGCCAGGGGAGGCAGGAGGTTGAGATCCCGGATCAGCAGATAGATTCCGATGCCGATGCCGTACGGATTGAGCGGCCCGCGATAAAGCGCCAGCGGCGAGAGCAGCCCGAAGAAGAGAACGTAGATGACAGGCGAGCGCAGGTTGACCGCTCCGATCAGGGGGCTGAGAGACTCTTTCACGGCAGGCAGAGTCGTCGCATTGAGCAGCATCCCGATCCCGATCATCAGGATCACGGCCGGCGCAACGTCCTCAAGACCTTTCACCGCAGCACTCGACAACTGCCGGACCAGCTCCCGGGGACGCGTGATCAGAACTCCGAGAATCGCGCCGATAAAAAAAGCCGCAATCACCGGGACTTTGAAAACTCC
Organism: Acidobacteriota bacterium; assembly: GCA_016710075.1. Taxonomy (GTDB): domain Bacteria; phylum Acidobacteriota; class Blastocatellia; order RBC074; family RBC074; genus JADJLO01. The sequence goes on from JADJLO010000038.1 coordinate 75,977, forward strand.
GTGAAGAATCAGAGGGACGATCGGAACCAGCAAGGCAACCAAAGGCACATCTTTCCTGCTCACAGAGTCGCCTTCATCTTCAACCTTAACCGCCCACGCGCCATACCTGCTCATCTTTCTCGATGCGACCAGAAGGAAGATGGCAATGGCCAGGGCGTCAACTCCGGCAAGGACCACGGCAAACTTTCTGATGGATGTCGGGTCAATGTTGAAAGTCCCCTGATAAAACCCCCACATCGCGATGTTGAAGACGAATCCAAGTGCGAATGCCAGCAGAAATAATATGCCTGACAGTTTGCGTGGAACTCCAATGCTCATCATTATCGGCAGCGCGCTGCCCACCATGATTATCGCTCCAAGCCCCGTGAGAGTCGTAAAGAGCCAGGCTACCGCCACCATCAGCGTCACCGCCACCGCCAGCGGTCGATCACCGCCGTATTCGGCTGCGCGCTTGATCAGGCTCTCCGCTATTCCGGTCTGCATCACCACCCGCCCAAGCATCGCTCCTGCAAATACCATCAGATACTGGCCGGCCAGCCTGATTGACCCGTTTGCCACAACATTTTCGAGAATGTCTTTTACCGGCGTGCGGGCGACAGCGGCTACGCATACTGCCATTGCGGGAACCGCCAGAATTGCCGGCATTCGCCGCGTTATCATCAGCGCGGCAAAGATTGCGAAGATTATGATTATCAGTATGGCTGTCATTTTGATAAAAAACAGATTACGAAACAGACGAAACAAGCGAAACAGACAAAAAATCAGAGGGTCAATGTTCGAATTATTTTATATGGACGATTCAATCAAAGAAATTCGGCTAATCCATTCTCTGATTTTTTCCTCTGTTTCGTTTATTTCGTCTGTTTCGTAATCTATCAATTTCCGCTGTAATCGAACTTGAATTCAATTACGCACTCGAATGTGCGCGACCAGGGAAGATAGACATTGAGATCTTTCAGGCCGTTGATTGTCACTTCACGCTTGACGCCGTTGTAGGTCCCCAGATTATAAGCTTTCCCTTTGAAGTAATTGGAGAAGAATTTTTCGACCAGAGGCTTCATGGCAACGGCGACTTCCCGGTTGACACGCTCGTATTTTTCGCGCGTGAGTTCGTAGGTTACGCTGTCGTCGTTTTTCGCCTCTTCACGCAGCCGTTCGTTGAGCTTCTGCCTGACAAGGTCGTGATAGATGTAATCTCCGGCGTAGCGGTGCAGCAGAAATTCGAGGTGAGCCGTTTCTGCGCGTGCGGCTCTGTCGGCGCGATCGTTGAGCTTCGTCCTGAATAAGACCCGCATGTTGGCATAGGGAATCGTCGTTCCGAGGGTGTTTCCCGCCGTATTCCATGCAGCGTAACCGGCAAATCTGTCGATCAGTCCTTCTCTTTTCAATGCCTCGATAATCCGCTCGTCGGCACCGCTGTAATGTGGAGCCGGGAAGAGCAGATCGGCCAGCGCGATGTGCCGCACTTCCTTGAGCTCTTTGATCATCTTGGTCAGAAAGAGGTTGAATTCCCCATCGGTCGTCCCCGGAGCATTGACGAAAAGGCGGTAATCGGCCTCTTCATATTCGCTGACCGGAATTCCGCCGGCGGCTCTGATCTGACTATCAACCGTGAACTGAATCGGATGATCTTCGTATGGAGCGATTACGCTCTTGCTCTTCTCAGAAGAATAAACCACCGCAACCCTCAGCTTGCGATTGAATTTATCGAGCACTGCCCTGCTGACGAGCGAACTTGAGCCTTCATCGGCGCCGTTATAAATCGGCACTTTATTTTCAATCCCAAGCTGAGCCAGCCTGCTTTTGAGTACTGCCTGATCCTGTCGGTGCAGCCCGAACTGGCGGGCGTCATCCTGCAATAAAATGAGATTGTCTATCGAGCCTTCCCTGACCAGATCGAGCAATGCGAGATTCAATTCGAGGTTTCGTTTGCGGGCGGCGAGGTAATCCTCGATGACCTTCGGTGAAAGCCTCCTGGTCAACTGATCCAACTCGTCCTTCAGTTTCGGATCATTCGACTTCGGCACGCGATCGCTGAGTTCAGCCCAGCGGGCGAGTTCATCGTGAATCCCGCGGGTCTCCATCGACGCCGTCGGAGCCACACGCATGATCGTACTGAAAACATAGAGCGGAATACGCGGATACCTCTTCTTGAACCAGCGATAGAATTCAAGATGCTTGCGGGCTTCTGCGAGATCTACGCCGTGACGCCTCGAAGCCACCAGCCCGCCGTAAGCGAGCATATCGTGCGAGACGATCAGCGCATCGACCTTTGAATAATCCTGAGTCCGAAGCCAGCTTTCGATCTTCGCCGTATCGCCTGCCTTAGTGAAACGCCCGAGCAGCTCCATCGGAGGCATGGTCACACGATGATCCGCCACCGCTCCAACCATCTGCGCAAACTGCCCGACTGCCGGTCGATCATCGATCGGCAGCAGGACAATGTATCCAGCTGGTCCCCAGCGCCCCGGCTTCATCGGCACTGGCTTCATCTGCGTCTGCGCAACTGTGACCTGAACCAGCAACAGAACAAAAATAAATATCCGTATCGGGGTTTTCATAAACTCAGCTTATAACAAAAACAGGCAGGATCGGCCATCCATCCTGCCTGCTTTGTTGATAGGTTACGAAACAGACAAATTCAAGGCCTGACAACATTTCGTCTGTTTCGTAATCTTCTTTTTCCGTTAGAACGTGATGCGTCCTGCAAGCTGGATGCGACGCTCATTGTTGAGCTGAGTCGTCACACGACCGAACTGCGGATTGTTCACGTTCGTCACGGGCGTTCCGAAAACCACATAGTTGAAAAGGTTGAATCCTTCGGCGCGGAATTCGAATCCGATTCTCTCCGTGATGCGAAAGCGCTTGAAGAGCGACATATCGACGTTGATGTAACGATCACGCCTGACATTGCCCAGCGTGCGTGAGACATTGCCGAAGATAAATCCCTTCGAACGATCCTCACCTGCCGGCGCCGTAATCTCGTCATTCGGATTGAAAAATGCCGTTGTGTTGAACCACGTTAAATTGTTGCGAACGTTATCGCGAGCAGTGCCGTTTTCGATCTTCGGATCTGATCCGGCACGCTGGCTCGCACGCATAACGGCGTTACCTATACCCAGGAAGTTGTTGGCCTGGATTGACAGCGGTGTTCCAGACTGCCGCCAGAAGAAGCCGCTCACCTGCCAGCCACCGACAAGCAGATCGGCCGCGCGGTTGATCTTGCTCAGGAAGCGCTTGCGCTGCCCGAACGGAAGCTCATAAACGCCGCTCAGCTTGAAGACGTGCGGAACATCCGAAGTCGACAGGGACCACTCATCGCGGACGTTGTAGATGTTCTGAATCGGAGTCGAATCGGTGAAGGCGATGCCGTTGCCGGTTCCGCCGATATCGAGCGACTTCGACCACGTGTAATTAAAGAGGAACGAGAGTCCTCCGGTGAAACGCTTCTGCAGCGTAACCTGAAGTGCGTGGTAGCTCGAATCTCCCATTCCGACAACCGGACGCGAATAGGTAACTCCGGTGTATTGGGGGAACGGACGCAGGAGCTGGGACCTGACCACCGTGCTCTGCGACAGCGGAGAGAGCGGATCGGTGATAACTCCGAAGAACGGGTTTGCGATCCGAGTGCCGAGCGCCGTATTTCCCAGCTTCTGTAACTCCGGATCCAACTGATTCAGGTTGAAGCTGTTGATCGGAAGATTGACGCCGCGCGATCCTACATAGGCCGCCTGGAAGATCAGGCTGCGGCCGATCTGACGCTGAAACGCCAGATTCCACATCTGGTTGTAGGCGCTCTTGATTCTACCCTCGACCGCCGTGATGCTCTGCCCGATCAGCGAAAGATCGCCTCTCGATTTGCCGATGATCGCCGGGATGCCCGGAGCGAATGGATTGTTCAGCAATACCTGTGGAACACGCGGATCCGGCTGCGTGCTGCTGATCGTGTAGTTGTATCCAATCGAACCAAGGACCTCCACCGAAACCGGCAGGTAGAAGAGTGCGAACCCTGCGCGAATGACCGTCTTGTCATTGAGCTGATAAGCCAGACCGACTCGCGGAGCGAACCGCTTCTTGTCGGCCGCCCATTCGGCTTCGCCTTTGTCCACAAAGCGGAGCGCACCGTAGATGTCCCTGCCGAGTTTGTCCCTGACCTGCGTATTGAGCGGCGAAGGCGCCTGGAAGTCGAACGTCGTCAGCCGGTCACTCGACTCCTGGGTTCCCGTCTCCATATCCCAGCGGACACCCATGTTCACAGTCAGTTTACGATTGACACGCCAGTCATCCTGAACAAAACCAGCCAGATAATGATGGAAGATTGTCAAAGGAGTCCCGTACTCGAAGGTCGCGCTGGTCTGCGCACCAAGCAGGAATGAGGCAAGGCCGTATCCGTTCTGCGTTGATCCGACATTCGGATTCTGCTGGGTATATCCGGCGCCGAATCCATACAGTCCGGTCGTGTCGAACACCTGGAACGGATGGAAGCGGATCAGTCGATACTCGGCTCCTGTAGAAATCGTATGGCTGCCCCAGATCTTGGTGACCGTGTCGGCGACAGTCGTCGTGTCGCGAGGCTGGTCGTTGTATCCGCGAGACCCCAGCGAAGTGAAACTGAATCCATTTGCGCTGATATCAAACGTCGGAAACTGCAGAATCGCAGCATTCGCCTTGATATAACTCGGAAGCCCCAACTGCGTCGGATCGTAACCGAATCCGAAAGGCACCTGGTTGGCATGCGAGCGCACATACCCGTAACGGAAGTTATTCACCAGGCTCTGATTGATCGCATAGTTGTGATTGATCACCGCGTGCGTGAATTTGTCGATGACCACGCGGCCGTTGGATGCGACGTTGTCGAACGGATTGACCTGCTGATCATCGCGCCGCATGCGGGTGTAGCGGACAAAGACGCTCTGCTTCTCGGAAATATTGTGATCGACTCGGATCGACAAATAGTTCTGATCGAGAATATTGGTTCCCGCCGCGACGAAATTGTTCGTTCCCGCCACATCATCGGCCGTACGATTCGGGTTGGGATAGAACTTCAGGGCCGCCAGCGCGACCGGATCACAGAACGGCCTGCTGGTCGCTGGATTGACCGCCGCGCAGTCGATCTTGTTGTTCGGAAACTGGTCCCGTGTGAACTGGTTGTTTCCCGTCGACCGCGTCGACCAGGGATTGTATATCGTCACCAACTGGCCGGCTCGGTTTAACGTCTCGGAAAAATCGCCGTTTCGCTGCTTGAGCGTAGGAACAGTGTAAAGTTGTCCGAACGGATCGCGGTTGCGGCGCCCTTCATAGTTGAAGAAGAAGAACGTCTTGTTCTTGCCGTTGTATACCTTTGGAATCCATACCTGGCCTGAAAAATCGGTGCCGAAATGGTTGCGCTTGTTGCTGACACGCTTGAGATTGTTTCTGTTGCGGAACCAGCCGTTCGCATTGAGCTCGCTGTTCTGGTGAAATTCGAAGACCGATCCGTGATAGACGTTGCCGCCCGATCGCGTGGCATAACTCACCACGCCCCCGCCTGCGCGGCCATATTGCGCGGATATCGCGCCGCTCAACACCTTGAATTCCTGAACCGCTCGTGCCGGAGGCGTCGCTCCAACTCCGTTGAAGTCTCCGATCGTATTGGCCACGCCGTCTACCAGCACATCGTTCGTGCTCGCCTTTCCGCCGTTGACCGAGAAATTTGAATCGAAGAAGCTGCGGTTGCCGATCAGACCGATCGCCGACGGGTTGCCCGGGTTGCCCGAAACCACACCGGCCGTGATCTGCACCAACTGCATCACGTTCTGATCGATCAGCGGCAGATCCTCGACCAGCTTCCTCTCTACGCCCTGATCGAGCGACGACTGATCGGTCTGAAGCAAAAGTGTCGATGCCGAAACTTCAACCACCTGCTCGGTCCCCCCGATAGCAAGCTGGGCATCCAGTCTGGCTGTCTGGTTGATCTCGAGCACCACTCCTGTCTTTGTCACTTTCTGAAATCCTGCCGCTTCAACTATCACCGTGTAACTAGACGGCGGCAATGCAGGGATCACAAAAACACCTTCCGCATTGGTCACACCGTTGACTGATATGCCAGTCAGCGGATTGGTGACTGTTACTTTGGCGCCTGAAACCACCGCGCCGGCCTGGTCAGTGACCGTGCCGGTTATGGTTCCGGTCGTGCTCTGTGCCAGCCCCATCACCGTTAACGCGATGAGCAGCACAAGACCTGAAATAATATGACGCATCTTCATATTTCTCCTCCGAAGAACTTGATGACCGACATTCGACAAAAAAACGAAAGTAACCATAAAAACCGGACCGTCAGCCGACGTCCCAATCAATACGCTATTTTTCGCCCGACCAATGCTGTCATCTTCTTTTGAGCTGAATTGTTGCCTGATAACGGTCACCGCGATAGACCGAGCGAACGAACTCGATCGGCGTCCCGTCTTCTGCATAAACGGTTCTCTGTACTACCAGCACCGGCGTCCCCGGCTTGATCGAGAGATTGCCGGCCTCGGTCTTTGTCGCAACCGAAGCTTCCAGCACCTCATCGGCCTGTGACAGCCTGATTCCATATACATCTTCTATTAACTGATAAAGCGACCCACGCTCAATATCGGACTTCTTCAAATCCGGACATAACTTCACCGGCAGCAGGCAGGTCTCATATGCCATCGGCACTCGATCCGCCAGTCGCAGCCTGATGATCTCGAAGACTTCTTCCTTGTCGGCCAAATCCAGCCGCTCGACCACCCCTCCCTCCGGCCGGAACCTGCGCAGCGACAGCACCCTCGAACTCGGCGTCAGTCCCCGCCGCCTCATGTCTTCCGAAAAACCCAGCAACTGTCTCGTATGCACATTCATCTTCGGCTCGGCTACAAAATTTCCCCGCCCGCGCTCCGTGTAGATCAAGCCTTCATCCCGTAACGCCCGAAGCGCCTGCCGCGCCGTCATCCGGCTCACTCCCAGATTCTCCGAAAGCTCCCTCTCCGATATCGCCTGCCCCGGCACCAGATCTCCCTGCTCGATCTGCTTCCTCAACCCCTGCTCGATCTGATGGTAGAGTGGCGTGAAACTGTTCTTGTTCAGCCTCACACCCGCTTTCGTTGCCGTCATTTGCTTTCCCGATACCGGCATTTTTTCGGAATTCTCCATCTTGTATGGTTGTCTAGTGGTCTAGTCCAGTTATCTGATAACGGACTTATAACCCCGAGCGTCCTTCAAGGTCAAGGGGTAAAGTGAATATCAGGCTGATCGATCGAGGCGGTTTGTTCGCCGGCGAGCTGGAGGGTGATCAGGGATGCGATTGAGCAAGGACGTTGAGAAGGGATTGAACAGAAAGTAACCTTCGGGCGTATAATGCTGACTCGCAAAATAAACAATCAAAAACCGGAGGATGAATCATGCAATCGAATTTGCTGCGACGCCCCTTACCCTTCTTTATTGCCGGACTGATGAGCGTGCTGATGACGACCGTCAGCAATGGGCAGACGCGCGTATTGACGGCGGACGATTACGCCCGCGCCGAACAGTTTCTGGGGTACAAAACTTCGCCGCTTGTGGTGCGATCGGGCGTGAGGCCTGCGTGGCTGCCGGACGGGCGGTTTTGGTATCGCATAACGACCGAAACCGGCAGTGAGTTCATTTTGGTCGATCCGGCGCGTGCCATGCGCGGCCCGGCGTTTGACCATGCAAAACTTGCGGCGGCGCTATCTACCGCAGCCGGCGCGAAGTACGAAGCCTCGCAGCTCCCGTTTCAGCGGATCGATTTTTCACCGGACGGAAAAACCATTGTTTTTAACGTCGAACGGCGCCGCTTCAGTTGCGACCTGCAAAGCAATCAGTGCATCGTGATTGAGAGCATTGGCGGCGGCCGTGATGGAGGCGGGCGAGGAGGGCAGCGCGGTGGATTTGGCGCGTCGTCGATGGCAACGTCGCCCGACGGCAAACGTGTCGCATTCATACGCGAATCCAATCTCTGGGTGCGCGAGGTGGCAACAAACAAAGAAACCCAGATGACAACCGATGGAGTGAAAGACTTCGGTTATGCCACCGACAACGCGGGCTGGACCAAAAGCGATAACCCGGTCGTAGCCTGGTCGCCCGACTCCAAAAAGATCGCAACCTTTCAGCACGACGGGCGCGGGGTCGGCGAAATGTACCTGGTCAACACCCAGGTCGGGCATCCGAAACTCGAAGCGTGGAAGTATCCGCTGCCCGGCGACGAGAAGATCTTCATGATCGAGCGCGTCATCATTGACGTCGACGCCGCGAAGATTGTCCGGCTGAAGATGCCCGCGGATGCCCATAGATCGACGCTTTGCGATCACATCGTCTGCGGCGGGGTCTGGGCCGATGTGCAATGGAGCGCCGATGGCAATGAACTGGCGTTTGTCTCGTCGTCTCGTGATCACAAGGAAGCGAAGCTTCGTATCGCCGATGCCGCCACCGGCGCGGTCCGTGACGTGATGGAAGAGAAAGTCGGCACCTTCTTTGAATCAGGCAATGGCCGGGTAAACTGGCGATACCTGTCGGCCTCAAAGGAATTCATCTGGTATTCGCAGCGCGACAACTGGGGCCAGTTGTATCTGTACGACTCGCAGACCGGAAAGCTCAAATCGCAGATCACCACGGGCGAAGGCAATGTCACCCAGGTTCTACGAATCGATGAGCCGAATCGGATGCTCTATTTCCTCGGCGTCGGCAAGGAAAAAGGCCGCGATCCCTATTTCCGCCATCTGTACCGCATCGGCTTCGATGGCAAGGGACTGAAACTGCTCACACCGGAAGACTGCGATCATGACATCATGCTCGCGCCGTCGGGACAGTACTTCACTGACAGCTTCTCAAAGCCGGATGTCCCGCCAATTGCGAATCTACGCGACTCCGATGGCAAACTGGTATTGACACTTGAGAAGGCCGACATCTCCCGCCTGATCGCAACAGGCTGGAAGCCTCCGCAAACGATCACCGTCAAGGCGCGTGACGGCGTCACGGACCTCTATGGCTTGCTCTACACGCCGACCCGACTCGATCCCGGCAAAAAATATCCAATCATCAATAACATCTATCCCGGCCCGCAGACGGGCAGCGTCGGCGGACGCAGCTTCAATGCCGGACGAGCCGATGCGCAGGCCATTGCGGAACTCGGGTTCATCGTCGTTCAAATCGACGGAATGGGAACGCCCTGGCGATCGAAGAAATTCCACGAAGCCTATTTCGGCGATATGGGCGACAACACGCTGCCTGACCAGATCTCCGGAATGAAGCAACTGGCGCAGCGATACCCCTGGATCGATCTTGAACGCGCGGGCATATACGGCCACTCTGGCGGCGGTTATGCCACGGCGGCCGCAATGCTTCGCCATCCGGAGTTTTTCAAGGTCGGCGTGTCCCAGGCCGGCAATCACGACAACCGCGAGTACGAAGACGATTGGGCCGAAAAATGGAGCGGCCTGCTCACGCGCAACGCGGATGGAACCAGCAACTACGACAGCCAGGCCAATCAAAACTTCGCCAAAAACCTGCGGGGCAAGCTGCTGCTCGCGCACGGCACGATGGACAACAACGTGCCGCCCTACAATACTCTTCTCGTAGTCAACGAACTGATCAAGGCCAACAAGGACTTCGATCTGATCCTGTTCCCCAATCGCACGCACGGGTTCGGCAGCGAACCTTATATGATGCGCCGTCGCTGGGATTATTTTGTTCGGAATCTGTTAGGCGCGGAACCGCCGAAGGATTTCGAATTTCACCCACCGGCCTTGACCGGGCCACCACTGGGCTTCGGAAACTAAGAACGTGAATGAGAGGAGAAATGAAGGCAAGCGGGATGCTTGCGCCCGCTTGCCTTTAGCTTTGAACTTTAAACTTTAAACTTCTTCTTCTCCCTGACATCGACAAACAATTTTTTCATCTTGACCGGATCGAAGCCCAGCCAGAATGCGCCTCTGAGGAGGTACATGAGCATGACGGTGCGCCAGACACCGAAGCTGAGCCAGCGTCGCGGTGAGATCTCGACTTTGCCGGGCAGGATCACAGCCCTGCCCGCATTCTTCATGGCATTGAATAAAGTGATGTCTTCAAACAGAGGTATCTCGGGATAACCGCCGAGTTTTTCGAATATGTCTCTGCGAATAAAGATTGCCTGATCGCCGGTGGCGGTTGTGAAGAGTCGTGTCCTGAGGTTTATCGCCCAGGCGACGCGGCTCAAAGAAACAGGAGAATCCGGCGGGAAGGTAATTTGAAAAGCGCCTCCGGATATTTTCGGATCGGAAAGGGCGGCAGTGATTGAGTCGAGCGAATTTGCCGGCAAGCTCACGTCGGCGTGCAGGAAGAGCAGGATTTCGCCGCTGGCGGCACGACTTCCCTTGTTCATTTGAAGGCCGCGGTTGGCCGCTCCGCATCTGACGATGCGCACTTTATTGAATGCTGAAGCAATCTCGAGTGTCCGGTCGGAGCTTCCTCCATCAGCAAGAATAATGTCGGCAGCAGACCCAGCAGCAGTTAATGCCAACTGGCATGTCAATGCCGAGAGAAAAGTCTCTATCCCTTCCTCTTCATTCAAAACAGGGACGATGATGCTGATTTTTTGATTTTTGTCGGGCTGATCCGAAATTATGTCCGGCAAAATTTCACCTCAGATAAACCAATCTGTATCGGGGCATTTGCCTTTTAGGATTAAAGATAAAGGTATTTTCATCAGAACGCATTGACACTTTCCGTTTAAACAATGGAGATTGCCCTCAAATGGCTGAGCAGTTACAAACAATTAACAATCCTTCAGACGCCGGGAGTTTGCGGCATTGGCCTGATGGCGAATATAATCCATCGTCAGCACTCTGTATATTAACAATCATATGGCAGATGGCGAAAAGAGCCGCCATTTAATCCGGGAGCCCAACTGGATGAAAACTACAGTACTCGCCCGTTTCACCAGAAAACGCATTGAGCGAATCAGGTGGGGGCAGAGCTTCGCCGCGATTCTGCAGGCTGCAATGATCGAGCCAAGGCGGTTCGAGGTGACCAATCACCGTGTCAGCATCAGCAAACTTCCCCGTGAGTTCCATGGATTTCCGAATTGCGCAGTTATCCGACATACATCACAGCCCATTCCTGAGCGAAGAAGAGATCTCTGCAGCAGTTCGCAAGACCAACGAGCTTGAGCCGGATCTTGTCGTTCTCACCGGCGATTACGTCTCTCATTCGACTGAGTATATTTCCGGATGCGCCAGAGTCCTTGGCGGACTCAAGGCACGCCACGGAGTTTATGCCATCCTTGGCAATCACGATCACTGGACTGACGGCGAGATGATGTCGTCGGCACTCTCATTCAACGGCATCAAAGTACTCAACAACGAGAACGTCAGAATTGAGTTGCAGGATTCTTACATCAGGCTGGCTGGAATTGACGACCTCATGGTCAGGCGGAGCGACCTTAATCTGGCTCTTGAGGGTACTCACGAAGGCGAGACCAGAATACTTCTCTCACATAACCCGGGCATTATTCGAAAAGCCGCGCGAGCAGGAGTAGATCTCGTACTTTCAGGTCATACTCACGGTGGACAAATCAACTGGCGTCTGATTGCAGGGCGGGAAGAGAGAAAGCCCAACAGCTGGCTGAGAAAGGTAAGACGTCCGAATCACCGCATGCTCCGCGGCCATGCTCAACTGGGAGCGACTCAACTTTATGTTAATCGCGGCCTGGGCACTGTAGTTCTGCCCCTCCGATACGGCTGCCCTCCGGAAATAACTATTCTGGAACTCGCAAATCAGTAGCGGATCTATTTCTTCTTTCTTGGCGGGACGGATCCGCTGACCGGCTTGCGATTTGTCTCCCCAGTCCTGAGCACGGGGACACCCTCGTCGACTTCCGAGTGCGGGCGCGGGATGATGTGAGTCGAAACGACCTCTCCGATCTTGCGCGCAGCCTCAGCTCCAGCCTCGACCGCAGCCTTCACCGCGCCGACTTCTCCACGAACTATTGCCGTGACCAGCCCCGCATCCACCTTCTCATAACCCACCAGTTTGACGTTGGCGGCTTTTACCATTGCATCCGCGGCTTCTATCATCGCCACCAGACCGCGACATTCGACCATTCCTAATGCGTCCATAAAAGATAGTTCAAAGTTTAAGGTTTAAGGTTCAAAGTTGAGGATTTGAGTTTCGGCGTTTGACGGGAATTTTTCAAGTCGTCTCAATGTTGAAAGATCTATTTTGAGATTATTCCTTTTCGGCCATGCGAGCGGCAATCACCTTTTCTATCTCCGGGTTGAGACGGATACACTGCTCGAAATCGCGCTGAGCCTGATCATTCCTGCCAAGCTGCCACAATAATAATCCTCTTTGCAGATAGACTTCTCCGAAACCCTGGTTGAGTTCCAGTGCCCGATCGAAATCGGTGAGCGCGTTGTCAATATCTCCAAGGTTCTTTCTGGCAATGCCGCGATTGAGATATGCCGTCGAATACCTCGGATTGAGCCTGATCGCCCTGCTGTAATCTTCTATGGCTGTTGGATAAAGCCTCCCTGCCAGCCTCGCATTGCCGCGATTGTTATAGGCTTCAGCCAGCCTCGGATTCAACTTCACAGCCTGATCGAAATCAGTGATCGCTCCCTCAAGGTTGCCTTTGAGCTTCCTGACGATGCCCCGGTTGTTGTAGGCCTCGATAAAATCCGGATTGATCTTCAGCGCTCTGTCGAAATCTCTGATCGCCGCATCCAGATCCCCACGAACCTTATGAGCCAGACCACGATTGTATAAGGCCCTCGCCATTCGGGGATTAATCTCGATCGCCCTGTCATAATCCATTATCGCGCCATCAACATCTCCGTCATCATACCGGGCTATGCCACGATTGCCGTATATTTCAGCATTCTTCGGATCAAAGACCAGCGCCAGGCTGTAATCCTCGATGGCCTTCTTCGGTTCTCCCTTCAACTGCCACGCATCTCCCCGTTGCTTGTATGCGAGTGCTGAATCCCCACGCGTATTCTGCGCTTTGATTTCAATCCCGCACATCGTCATCAGTGATGTTATTAAAATCGCATTCAGTGTTCTATATACCGATTTCATCAATACACCCCCATTGTGAGGAAAATTCCGGGGAATCAACGTTAACCCAGCCTTAAATTAGAGTTAAGCCGTGAAATGACAGGCGCTAATATAGCATCAAATTTTTACCAGGCAAGTCCTTTTTTCACAAGGAGTTTAACGAAAACTTAACATGGCTCCCGGGACCTCGCCCAGCCTTCAGCTACCTCCGGCGCGGTTCGAACCCGATTGACACCAATGATTCTCCGAACATATAGTACAAATCTGCCTAAGCGTATGTATCTTGAGGTTCACTAAAGAGGGAAATGTGTCATGTCCAAACTAAAAGTTCTTATTCTCTGCACGGGCAATTCCGCGCGAAGTCAGATGGCCGAGGGGATACTGAGGCAGGACGGAGGCGCGGCATTTGAAGTACACAGTGCAGGTGTAAAACCGGGCAGCGTCAGGCCGGAAGCGATCCAGGCAATGAAAGAGATAGGGATCGACATTTCCGGCCACCGCTCGAAATCAGTTGAAGAATTTATCGGGCAGGAATTCGATTTTGTCATCACAGTCTGCGACAACGCAAAAGAGACCTGCCCGGTATTTCCAGGAAAGACCAGACAGATTCATCAGAGTTTTGAAGACCCGCCGCAGCCGGGCGAAAAAAGTGCCGGGGAAACTATCGCCATCTTCCGCAGGGTCCGCGATGAAATCCGCCAATGGATCAAAGATTTCATTGCCGACACAGATCTGTAACTGCGGAACCTAGAATTGGGTTATTCCAAACCTTCAAACAATAACAGCCTGTTTATCGCCAGCGAGCCAAATGGATAACGGAAAATTTCGAGACAGGAGCAGATCGATGGCGACAGATGAGAAAGTGGTTTCACAGCCAGCCAAAAGGCTGAATTTCTTTGAGAGGTATCTGACCATCTGGGTGGGGATTTGCATGATCGGTGGAGTGATCATTGGGCGCAGCCTGCCGGGGATGACAGACGGATTGCGTCGGATGGAATTCGGCGAGGGAAGCCAGATCAATATACCGATAGCGGTGCTGATCTGGCTGATGATCTATCCGATGATGCTCAAGATTGATCTGACAAGCATACTTGAAGTGCGCCGCAGGCCGCAGGGGATTCTAGTCACGTTGTTCGTCAACTGGCTGGTCAAGCCTTTCTCGATGGCGTTGATCGGCTGGTTGTTCTTCAAGCATCTCTTTTTACCTCTGATCGGAGAAGCTCTCGCGGATCAGTACATTGCCGGAACGATCATTCTGGCGGCAGCTCCGTGCACGGCGATGGTCTTTGTCTGGTCATATCTGACGGATGGAGACCCGGCATACACGCTGGTCCAGGTTTCGCTCAACGACCTGATCATGCTGGTGCTGTTTGCACCGATTGTGACGCTGCTGGTCAGCGGTGCGAGCGGCCTGCACGTGCCTTTTCAGGTGCTGCTCTACAGCGTCACAGCATTTGTCGTCATTCCGCTTATCCTTGGCAGTCTGAGCCGGAGGTTGCTGATTGGAGCGAAGGGCAAGGAGTGGTTTGACAACAGCTTTGTGGCCTTCTTTCAGCCAATCACTGTGATCGCGCTGTTGATCACGCTGGTGCTGATTTTCGCCTTCCAGGCCGACAATCTGATGGCTAAGCCGCTGCATATCGCATTGATAGCCATTCCGATTCTGATTCAGGTCTATCTCAATTCCGCGCTGGCGTATGGCCTGATGAAGTTCGTAAAAGTCCCGCACAATGTTGCCGCCCCGGGCGCATTGATCGGTGCAAGTAATTTCTTTGAACTGGCCGTGGCCACGGCAATAGTTCTGTTCGGCCCGGAGTCCGGAGCTGCCCTGGCGACCGTGGTTGGAGTGCTGGTCGAAGTCCCGGTGATGCTTTCAGTCTGCTCGTTCTGCAATCGAACCCGGCACTGGTTTCCGGCATAACTATTGATATTCATGATGATGGGCTGAAACAGTTTGAGAAAGCCGATGCTATGTAAATGAAATACTTGCGTGCTAGTATTTGTTTTTATGAGCGTAAAAAGTAAACGATTCGATCTGGAGAAATTCTTTCTGGCATTGTCGGACAGGACGCGGCTGCGACTCTTGAATCTGATGGGAGACGACGAGGTATGCGTCTGCTTCTTTGTTGAAGTATTGAAGGCCGCGCAGCCGAAAATATCAAGGCATCTGGCGTATTTGAGAAATGCGGGAATAGTCTCCGCCCGGCGCGAAGGCAAATGGATGCATTACAGGATCACGGAGCCGGCCGATGAACGAGCAGCCGGGTTACTGAAGCAGATTTTATCCTGGCTCAAGGAAGATCCTGACCTTGAGCGCGATCGCGAGAAACTGATGCATGTCTGCTGCTCACCAAGTCTTCCGGTTTCGCTGCGTGGAGCCCCGGTGCCGGTGAAGATTGAGCGAGCTTCCGCTGCAAGACTGAATTGACACCTCCCCCACTAAACCGGATGACCGGCTATAGTGGAGGATTCTTCTCGGTTCACCGGGCTTCGTAGCCCATCCCCGAAGCACGCCCCGCGCTTTTGAATGTTAATGGCGGCATTATGATCACGATGCGCAACAAAACCGCAGTTGATGCAACGGTGCTCTCTTACCGTAAGAGACTTGCGCACACGACTGCCGCACTGGGAGCAATCTTGCGACGTATAGGCCGGGTTCACCAGAATCACTTCACGGCCAGCATTCGCAGCTTTGCTTGTGAGGATCCTGGCGAATTGGTTCCAGCCCGCGTCACTGATGCTTTTGGCGAGATGGTGATTCCTGACCATCCCGCACACGTTCAAATCTTCGATGGTGATGTGATCGTAACGTCGAATCACATCAAGCGCCGTCTTGTGGTGAAAGTCGGCACGCTGCCTTTTTGATATGCAGGTGCTTCCTCGCCAGAATATTGATTGCCTTCCGGCGCCGGTTGCTGCGCTTGTTCTTTCGGCGCGCAACGGTGCGCTGTGCTCTCTTGAGTTCACTTTCGGCGGCGCGGTAATGTTTCGGGTTTTCAACTCGCTCGCCATTGGACACTGCGGCAAAGCACTCTATCCCGAGGTCTATCCCCGCAGCCTTCCCGGTCTTCGGGATGAAGCGGGATTGATTGCATTCAACGGCAAACACGACATACCAGCCATCGGCTTCTCGTTTGATTGTGCAGGTTTTGATCCCTCCTTCAATCGGACGGGATAGACGGACACGGCAAGAGCCGATCTTGCTCAGGTGCAGTTTGTCGCCTTCGAGACGGAAACCGCTCTGAGGATAGACAAACGAATCAAAGAACCCCTTGCCCTTGAATCTTGGGTAGCCCGGTTCTTGACCTGCCTTGACGCGGCGAAAGAAGTTGTCGAACGCCTTCTGAGAGCGGCGCAGAACGTCTTGAAGCACCTGACTGTGGACGGCGGCAACGTCCGGGCGGAGGGCTTTGATGCCGGGAAGCTGCGCCGATTGGGAATTGTAGTTGAGCGAGACGTGATTGATTTGATAGGCGTCCCGGCGCTCTTGAAGGCTGGCGTTATAGAGTTCACGGCAAGTATCGAGCGTGAAAACGCAGGCTTGCTCAAAGGCGGGATTGGTTTTTAACTTGAACTTGTATGCTTTCACTCCCGGCATTATACTTAGTTCATTATGGCAAAACAATCCCTTTCGACTCTTAATAACAGCGCTTACTCGCTTCAGTATCGCTTGGTTCTCGTCACCAAATACCGCCGCAAGGTAATCAGTCCGGCGATGATGAAGCGGTTGCGCGAGATATTTGAAGACACGCTTGCCAAATGGGAGTGCGGCTTGATCGAATTCAACGGCGAACAGGATCACGTTCACTTGTTGTTTGCGGCAACGCCGGTCATCGAACTGAGCAAGCTGGTCAACAACCTCAAGACGGTTTCCTCCAGGCTGATCCGCAGGGATTTCAGCGTGGAGATTCGGAAGACATATTGGGAGCCTGTTTTCTGGCATCGCTCTTACTGTGTTCTGACCTGTGGCGGCGCTCCGTTGGAGGTCATCAAGCGTTACCTTGAAAATCAAGGTAAAGACGATCCATCGGGCTAAGTCGCCCGATGCGAAAATTCATCACCACCCAAGCCGCCCAAGATGGCGGCTATGGATGGAGTATTCTTTTCGCAAAGAGAGATAAATTGTCAAACTGAAGATCTCTCTTCCTTTGTTGGCCAGCCGATCCATGTTTCACGCCTTACAATTGAAAAGTCATCGCCATGGCTTAATTTTCATTCTTGCCACATTCTTCGATCAATGCTAACATCCACCTCCGTTAACTCGTTCCGCATCAATAATTTAAGATAAAATTAACATTTTTCTTACAGCTTGTACCTGATTTATTCTCACAGGTTATTGTCATTTAAATATGAATCATCGGGGGAGGGGATTATGCAGGATAAGGGCAAAGAGATGAACAATCTTGTACAAATTGAGCCAATCAATAAAACATACACAGAACCTGAGATGCCACAGCTTAGCGATTGGGAGATACACCGGAAGAAAACCTACATCGCATTTCGCAAGGTTGTGGGATTCCTTTATACCAAACATTCCTATGGAGCGACGAGGCGATATCTATTATCAATACTGCTTCCGGACAAGATTCTGTATCGATGGAAGCCATATCAGCGCGGGGGCTGTAATCGCTGCGGTTTGTGCTGCAAGATTGTTTTCAAATGCCCTTTCTATTTTGAGAGCGACACCACTACAGCTTGTATGATCTACACGTCGAAGAGGCATGCTCCTCCTCCGTGTGTCGTCTTTCCGATCGATCCTTTTGATCTGGCTGAGGTTCAAAGGGAGGTCTCACCGGCTCCCTGCCCCTTCTACTTTGAGGGCCAGCCGGAACATCCAACCACCTGGGGAGCCATAAAAGCCGAGATACGTTCAGAGTTTGGCAAGCGCGTCGACAAGCTTAAGGAATCGTTCAACTCATTATAGAATTTTGCACTTTCAGTCGTTTTCGTTTGTTTTGCTTATTTTGACTGTTTTGTAATCTTCTTGAGATCCAATAATCCATTTATTCAACTGAAACTGTCCGGACTATTAATTAGTCACAGGAGGATAACCCTGGCGGCTGATTAACACATTGCTCATCAGACGTTGTCTTTCCTGAATGAATATCTGTTGACCCTTCTCAAGACATGTGGGTGAACAATAGGTCTTTCGGTCGCTGCCAATTAATGCTTTTTCCATATCGATCTCTTCTGCGCACCAGGCGCACTCGTTATCGACTCTTCTGGCCATATAACCTCCGGAATTTTCAAGCCTCATTCTGTTGAGGGATCATCTCGTAAACATTTTCATTAAGATTCGAGGCAAGCAGCGCATAGAGAATCGCGCCGAGAACGAAATCGCTGATTGGTTCTACCTCGTCGTGTGAGGGGTGGCCTGCGGTCGATGCCGTCATAAGTTCCACCGGTACTTGAGCCCTGGCGGCAGCTATGGATTCTGAAAGGTGTGAATCAAATTCGCTTTTCACTATCACCTCCGCAACCCGGGCCACAGAAGCGGCCCGGCTGTATTTTTCAATCGAGATGGGTTTCTGAACCACGAGGGAGACCTCTGCAGAATCGATAGCGAGGAGCTTCCAGAAATGAGAAGCGAAATCCATCTCGCCATACCAGCAGATCAGATCCAGTGCGTCGCGGTCAGGGGACACGCCGTTTACCATCTGGAAATTGACTGTCAGCGGCAGGACACGCCGGCGTGTCCTGACTGCCGATGCCAAAAAGAGTTCGCTGAATTTCAAAACCTCGGTTCCGTCGCTGGTCGTTCCTTCCGGAAAGACCTGGACGTTAATGCCCTGCCGCAGCAGTCCGCAGGCGCCATAGAAGCCCTGAACGTTACTCAGTGTGTCACCGCGGCGGATGAATACAGTCGGGGCCAATCTTGACAGCCACCCTATGAGCGGCCAGCTTCCAACCTCCGATTTGGCGATGAAGGCCGCCGGGAATAAGGATAAGATGATCAAGATATCGAGATAGCTCTGATGATTGCTCACCAGAAGAAAGGATTCACGCGAACTGTCCGGCAGTATTCCAATGGATCTGACGCTTATTCCCAGGACTTTAAGCAGGATCCTTGCCCAGATCGATGAGGCTGAGGTAAGCAGCTTTACCCTGCTTTTCACTGTGATGAAGAAAAGAAATGGTTGCGATATGAGAACCACCAGAATGAAGAACAGGCAGGTAACCATTATTGCTGAAAGCCTGAAAAGCCTGAGCATATTTAGTTGCGAGCTCCTGTGATGTAATGCTGTTTATACCTGGCCGTCATCCTGCTCAACTCATGCAGCACCAGAAGATCCGCTGTGCCGAATTCAGCGTCATAGGCCGGCCGGCCGCAGATCTTTGCCCCCGCTCGCAAATAACCCTTCAGTATGGTCGGGATCTTTTTCGATACTATTCGTGGGTCCATATCGACCGGTGAATCATCATTGACCGGCATACTGCACGACTGCAGCGGATGGACGTAATATTGGGATGGAGCCTGATAGTTAGCTTTGAGATATGTGTAAATCTGCTGAACCTCTTCAATATCCGAAACGTGCAGGCTGGCACAGCCAAACATGTAATTGGCATTGTGAGCTATCGCATATTCGCAGATCGCCGCCCATAAAAGACTGATCGTCGCGAATGATCGATGTGATGCAGCAATACAGGAGCGGCCCAGTTCAAGCAGTTCACCGGGGATTTTCCTGAGATTACCGAGATCAAACTCGTTATCAGAATAGAAGCCGATATTCCGGTCGGCAATGCTTCGGCGCAGCAGCCTGTAGGTGCCGACAATTGAATTCGAATTCATGTCACGGACAATCAGATGATCGCAGTATGCATCGTACGCATCTGTGTCAAATCCACGTTCATAAGAAGACTGCAGACCTTCCTCAAGTTCGAGGTTAAAGACTTCGTAACGAAGACGCATTGCCGCATCGATCTCCGCGAAATTCACGGCTGTCCGGACCTCAAGGTTGCCTGCTCTGATCAGTGGAGCATTGAGTTTCTGTGTGGCTATCATAATTTCCCAACTCCTGAAAAATGTTTTTTTTGACCGGGCTGGTCTTTCCAGGACCGTTGCCTTCCCCAAAACAACAACCGCAAAATACACGCCCGGTGTTCAATGGAAGTTAGATAGCTGTTAGCTGATAGTTATCTTATTCTTCAGAAATTATTAAGTTGCGAGCCAGGTAAACTCTGAACTTGTGCGGTTATATTTGACAGGAACTTAAATAATTACTGACTTGGATTTTAAACTGGAGGTTTATTCTCCTTTGCAAATAGGTACCTGGTTCTGTGTCTCAAGGTACTTCCGTCAATCCCGGCGGAAGTACCTTTCTTCATTTTTCCAACTGAAGTTAGCAAGAAAAAAAACCTCTGAAGATCAAGCTGGAGGCATCATCTCCAGATAATTGCGTGTGCCAATTTGATGAACGCCAAGTCTTCCGGTTTCGCTGCGTGGAGCCCGGGTGCCGGTGAAGATTGAGCGCTCATCCTCCGGCATCCTCCGGCCGATGGAAATAAAAAAAAGGGCTGGTACCCAGAGGTACCAGCCCCAAACAATGATCCAGGATTCGAATCCCGCCTAGAAACTTATTCTTCCCGAGAACTGGATCTGTCGATTTGTGCCCAGACCAACTGTGCGGCCTACGGTAGCGTTGATCAGACCGAAGTTGCCTACGTTGTTAGCGGTTTCGCTGGTGTAGGTGAAGGGCTGACCGGGCTGCTGTGCGCCCAGGTTGTTCGGCAGAGTCGCCGGTGGGTTGGCAAAGTTCGAGCGGTTGAAGAGATTGTAAATCTCGGTACGGAACTCGAATGCAACCTTTTCGGTGATCTGGAACTTCTTCTGCAGAGTCATATCGAACTGATGGAAAGTCGGTCCGAAGAGTGCGCCTCTCATGAGGTTGCCGTAGGTGCCCGGACGCGGGATGGTGAATGCCGCCGGGTTGATGAACCTCAATCCACCGCTTTCCAGGTAAGGGTTGACGCCCTGAATGATATCGGGACGTCGTGTATTGCGAGTGTTGTTGCCGCCTGGGGTGTTGATCACTGCGGAAAAGCCTGCGGGAAGCGGGCTTGTGGCGCTGATGGTTCCAGGCAGGCCGCGAACCTCGCCGGAAGCGCAGGTGGCTCCGGTCTGGGTCGGACTGGTGCAGACCATGACGACGTCAGGCCGGGTGATGCGGATGTCGAGCGGAGTTCCCGTGCGGCCGTTGTAGACCCCACCGAGCGTCCATCCGCCGAGCAGCGTGTTGGCAACTCCATCAAGATTGATTGCCCTGCCATTGCCGATCGGCAGTTCATAGAGCGCCGTGATATTGGCACTGTGGCGAATATCGAAGGTGTTGTTTCCGCGTTCGCCGTTGAAGTTGAACGGGTCCTGCGCGGTTTGAGCATCGTTTGATCCCTGAGTGTTGCCGATGCTGTGGCCCCACTGGTACTGGGCACCCAGCGTCAGACCGGCAGTAAACCGCCGGTTAAGGCCAACCTGCAACGAATTGTAACTGTCGCGGCCGCCGCTGGTTTTGTAATCGATCTCACCGAACGGACTGAGAACCGTACCCGGCGAATCGACTATGCTGCCGGAACTGAGGGCCTTGTTGATCAGGCTGAACTGGCGCACCTGACGAACTGCGACGACTCGTCCATTTGCGTCAACCACGTTGATGATGCCGGCGCCTGAGGGCAATGCCGCTCCGCTCTGAACTGTCGCAGCACCGGGCAGAATCACGTTGGTGATGCTGCGCTGGAAGAGATTGCGTCCCTGACTGCCGACATAACCGATGGTCAGTACCGTGTTTCCGGGAAGCTCCTGCTGGATCGACAGGCCGTACTGGCCTATGCGCTCGGGTACGTTGTAGCCCTTCGAATCATAGGCCCGCGGTGCAAAGTTGACCACCGGATTGGCCGTGCTTGAAGCGGCGGTTACTGTGTTTGCGTCAATACCGTTTGCGAAGCTGGTCGTGCTGCGGTAGACGTCTGACTCAATCGGCTGGATCAGATCCTCGAACTGTCCCGGACCGTAATAGAGCCCGCCGCCGGCGCGAATCACCGTCTTGCCTTTGAAAATAGCCGGAGCCCAGGTGAATGCCAGTCGCGGCCCCCAGCCATTTTTGCTGGCGGTATAAAAGGGCTGCTTCGGATCTCTCAACTGACCTGTGACCGCATCGAAAACTACAGCCCTTCCGTTCTGCTCTTTAACTGCAGAATAGAACTCGTACCGCATTCCATAATTGAGCGTAAAATTGGGACGGATCTTCCACTCGTCCTGTGCATACCAGATGAGGTAATGCTGGCGAGCGTTGTGGAAACCGCCGTCCGGGCGACTGATCGTTGAAAAGGGATTTGTTGCGACACGGAAGTCTCCAGGCGCAGACATATCGCCGATGAAGGCCGCCGTCAGGTTCTGATTGAGCGCAAAGTCCCGCAAACTGCCGTAGCTGTATTGAAGACCGCCGAGCTGATCGAAATCCACATTGAGGATGCGGCCTTCAAATCCGGCCTTGAGAGCATGGTTGCCTTCAGAGTAGCTAAGGTTGTCGATGAAGTTATAGGTCACCGGGCGGATGGGTTGTGCGCGGCCATTGCCTGCCGAAGACTGGCGGGTCAGTCCGCCGGGGCTTGAAAACCCTGTGGCGGCTCCGCCGTTGACTCCCGCCTGAACGATGCCCCCGGTCAGAATAAACGCGGACTTCGAGAAATCAATTGTCGAATTGGCAACACTCGGGAAGCTGCTTTGCAGTTGCGCCGGCGCCCGGTTCATTCCACATTTGGTGTCATTGATGATCTACGATCCATAGATCTGTGAAACGTACGAGACGAAATTGTCCGGCTGCTGATCCGCAACCAGTAAACGCCCGTCAGGACCGTCCGGCGAAACAAGATCGCCCGTGTTGCGCTGATAACGGGTGTAAGCGCTGAATTTTTCATTGATCCGGCCATCGAGGCGGATGCTGAATGCATTCTCATCGAGACTGGCCACGCGGTTCGACTGGACGAACTGAGCGGAATTGTTCAACCCGCCGACATTCTGGCGAGTGCCGATGCCGACCGGAAAAGCATTGATCGCACCTGAGGTGCGCAGAGCCTGAACCCTTGAGAGAGCCGCCGTCGCATCTGCCGTGCTGATGTTGAGAGCAGCACGGGCAGTCTCGCCGCGTGCATCGGTCGTTCCGATGTAATTGATGAAATCGCGGACATAGTCTGAGGGCGTTGATTCAATGATGTTGAATCCGGCGCGCTGGCGCAGCCCTTCGTAGCTGCCGAAGAAGAAGAGACGATCCTTGATCAGCCTTCCTCCAAAACTGCCGCCGAACTGGTTGAGCCTCAGCTTGGACTTGGTACCGGCGTCGAAGAAGTTCGATGCGTCAAAGGCATCGTTTCTGGTGTAATTGAACACTGCGCCGTGAAATTCGTTGCTGCCGCCCTTGCCGACGACGTTGATCTGCCCGCCGGTTCCGGTCCCGTATTCAGCCGGATAGTTCGACGAATCAACACGGAACTCCTGGATGTTTTCAATCGAGGTCTGCAGGCGAAACTGTGAACCCTGCACCGTCAGATATCCCGGTGAGGCATCCCAGATCGCCGAGCTCTCGACGCCGTCGAGGCGCGTGCCATTCTGCTGATTCGACCGGCCATTGAATCGGATCTCGTTGAAATTGCCGACACCGACATTTGTCGCCCCCGGCGTCAACAGTTGCAACTGCGAAAAGTTCCTGCCGTTGACCGGCAGTTCCGCGACTTCTCTGGAAGTCACGTTGACTCCAAGCCGGTTCGAGCTGCTGTCGATGGTGGCAGGCTCATCGCTGGCAACGATGTTGACCGACTCAGTGACTTGCCCGGCTTTCAATTCAACGTCGTACGACCGAACCTGACCAACTCCAAGGGTCAGGTCCTTCACCTCGGCTGTGTTGAAACCGGTCGCCCTGACCGTCAACGTGTAAACCGTCGGACGGAGCTGCGGAATGAAATAGACACCATCTGCCGTGGTCGTCGCCGAACGCTCAATATTAAGAGCGGCAGATTTTATCGTCACGATGGCACCCGGAATTACTGCTCCGGTGGCATCTTTGACCACACCTTCTACCCTGGCCAGACCCTGCCTCGCCAGGGCTCTATTCTGTATTGAAATAATTGCTCCCAAAGTCAGCAGTATCATTGTCAGCAGCTTGATCCCACTACTGCGCTTTGAGCCAGTCCTCGTATTCATAGTTTCTCCTGAGATTTGATTCCTTTGTTATTTGTTATAAGCCCGCTGAAGGACGGAACGATCCTCCACGGTTTAGTTCGAGTTTATTGATTTCCTTAACCGAATTAGTCCAAGTTTGATTATTTGGTTGGGAAATTTTTGTAAATTTAAGAACATGAGCCTAACAAGCAGTGGTTAATTCGAAGTTATCACCGAATTAATTCCGGGTTAAATAATAGAGAAGTGTGCAAATAAAAGCTCCCGGATCGTCTGTGGCGGGCGTTGGAGCTGGCTTGGTTATCGCGAAATTGAAACCAGAGCTTGTGAGCGGCGTCAAGCGCGCACTCACAGATGATTTCCATCAAAATCGCACCAGCCAGTGGGACCGCAAGGCGACAAAAAGCCAGGTGTCTCATGTTCTTTGTGATGATGAAGCCCCTGAAGCGTGAACTCTGAAAATGTGAATGCCAATTTGAGCGGAACTTGGTAAGATACCGATTCGTTCAGGAATTAATACTTTCAGCGAATTTATTTCAAGATGAAAAAAATGGAGGGTTTTTATGGGAGCCGAGTTCATACCGGCGATGAGTGACGGCGGCGGAAATGCGGTGATCGCCGAATACGATGTCACCCGACTGATTGGCGGAGATGTCGAGACCGTGCGCGCCAGACTGGAAGAGGCCCTTGAGCAGATGGGATTCAGAGTAATTAACGAGACTCCCGTCATTCACGCAAAGCGAAATGCAACGGGCATGGGTGCAAGCGGATTATCGAGCGACATTCTTGAATTTCAGAGGACTCTGACGGTCAACCTGAAACAGACATCTCACAATACAACCAGGGCAACTTTCGATTACCGGATCAAGAATGCCATTTTAGCCAAAAGCGACAGGCAGATCCTGACCCGGGAAGTCGATGCCATTATCGCAATCGCAGCCACCAGGTTCAGCACCACGATATGCTCATCCTGCGGTTCCGAGATTAATACACGCACCCGGTTCTGCAGACAGTGCGGCGCTCCGACATCGGCGCCTTTGCCCGCCGAAATCGAAGCTCTGCGATTAACCGCGGGAATGAACTCCGGTTACAAAGGTCTCTACAGCGGGACTTTTTTCGTTTTTGTAGCGATGCTCCTGCCCTTGATCCTCTTCTTCCTTGATCAGGATGCCGAGAAGTATGTCAAAAGAGTCCGGGCGATACTGATTATTGCGGGAATCATGGGGACCACCGGGATGGGGATGCTGCTCAATGCGATCTGGAATATCAGGAAAACACTCTATCCCAGGCAGGAAGGTCAGTATCTGGCTGCTAATGTAGTCAGACCCTTACAGATGAGCGCACCCGACACCAACTCACTCAATGAGAAAGCGTGGTTATCAGGAAATTCCTTCATCAATTACCGAAAGCACTACGGATCTGCTGCCGGAGCCTGCCAGAAACCGGGAGACCAGCTAGCTGATCTTGAGATAGATTACGAAACACACGGAATAACCGAAACAAACGAAAAATTCCAACCGGACAATGTATCGGATGAAACATGGCTCATCCAACCGATGCCTGGAATTTTCATGAACGCTCCATTTTCAGGATTTTTTGTTTGTTTCGTTTATTCCGTCTGTTTCGTAATCTGTTTTAAATTAAGGCTTGGCGAATTTCTTCTCGTCGACTTCGACGTTGTGTTTGATTTCTGTAAACTTCATCGAGAGGCTGAAGGCCGGTGTCACCTGTTTCATGGTGTGGGGAATTTTGACGCCGTCGACGGCCTTGTAATCGTCGAAGTAGATTTCGATCTCCATTTTGCCCTGGGGAGAATCCCTTTCAGCATCCCGACGTATCAGCAGACCCGACTGAACGTCAAAGTAGAATTTCTCGGGGCCGCCTGATGCAGGAGTAGCCTCAACCAGATAAGCTTCGGCACTGCCGACTTTCTCCCTGCTCTTGACAACAGCCTTGGGAAAATTCTTCTTAAAATTGAGTTCCGAGTAAAAATCACCGTCACGTTTTGCAGCATCGAGTTCGGCGCCTGCCAGTTCCCTGACGCCGCTCATCGGATCTGCCGCCCAGCTCTTCTCACCGTCAAATACATTGTTGACCACGCCGAATCCGGGGATGTTGATGGACATGGCATTTTTATTTGGAGCCTTGGCGATGGATTCGAAATTCCCGGACATGCCCATGGCTTCGATATCAAAGGTGCCCTTGGCCGATCTTGATGTGATTTTCTCTATGGCCTCTTTGCCGCCGACCGCCTTGATGTTCTTTTCGAGGATCTCATCGAGACTCGGCAGCGCAGAAGCCGCCGGGGTGGCCGGGGTGGCTGGGGTGGCTTGACAGCCGCCGGTTTTGTGTTGTCCTGAGCCGATACGGCTATGGCAGCCATCAGCGTGACGCACATGATCAATGCTACTCTTTTCATTCAGATTGTCCTTTCTTGTTCTGCTGTTTGATTTAAATTAGTTTAGATTTACCGGTGATCAAAAAAAGCTATTTATCGGTCTGCAACAGTTTGATTGCAGCATCAAGCTGGCTGTCGTGACCGGAGAGCAGGGCTTTGCGATTCCATCGGACCTCCAGATCGGGGATGACGCCGCGGCCCTCGACGAGAATGCCTTTGGGTGTTTTAAAGTCGGCAATGGCGAACTGGAAGAGAGCTCCGGTCGGGAGTTTCTGAAAGATCGAAGGCAGCGCGGCTCCCATGCTGGTCTCGCCGATGATCTTCGCCCGTCCAATCTCCTGCATGCCGCCGGCAAAGACTTCACTGGTCGAGGCGCTGCTGCCGTCAATTATTATGACAACGGGTCCCTTGAAAGATTCCGGTTGAGGAAAAAATGCAAATTTCAGTTGCGTGGAGCGCATCTTCATTGTGCCCAGCGATCCCTCGCTACTCGAAAGCAATCCCGCAATGCCGCTTGCAATTCCTCCGACTCCACCCGGATTGCCCCTGAGATCAAAGATCAGACCGGCGCAATCCCTGCACTCACCGATCGCGGTTCTGACTTTCGCCATGATTGGGATCGTGAAGATATTGAAGCGGATAAGGCCTAGATTGCCGTTGAGCCGCGTCGATTCGAACTCGGTAAACTGCGGGGGGAAGTTCCCGAACGGCTGCGAGAGTTCCCCTTTGAGAAGCTGTCGCCTGACTTCAACCTCATGGCTTCCGTCATGACCGTCAAGATATTCAATTCTGACTGCACTTCCCGGTTCACCGCCGATCCTGGCCATCAGGCGTCGCGCCATCAACAGCCCCTTGTACGAATCTCGCTCTTTGCTCTTCATTACCGGTTCTATGATCCGCTCAACCGGATTTTCGTCGATCCGGCGAATTATGTATCCCGGCTTCAACCCGGATTTTGCGGCCTCGGAACCGGCATCGACTCTGGTGATAACCGCTTCGCCCTGGATTATCCTCAGATCTATTCCGATGTGGCCTGCCGATGGTTCCTTTTCATCAGATGTTACGACCGATTCGGCCGGGATGATATTGAAGTGTGACTGCCCCAGCTCGTTGAGCATCTGCTGAAGCAACTGGTAAAGCTCTGGATTGTTTTTTAAGGAAGCAAGTCGAGGAGTGTAATCATCACGCACCTTGTCCCAGTTCACTCCGCCAAAATTCGGGTCGAAATGCTTGTCCTTGACAGTTTTCCAGACGAGGTCGAACGTCTGCCTGCGCACTTCGCTCTCTTTGTCTTTGGCGTTATCGGATGACGCCGAAACAATCGACGATTGAGTGCTTGCGGGCGACTGTGCCAGCCCCTCAGACTGCAGAAACACTGCAATCATCAGCCCAATAATAAACCTGCTCATTGATGAATCTCCAACTAACCGGTTTCCATGATTATTTAATATACAGGAACGATTATAGCTTACGAATAGATTGGAAATTGGTTCCTGATTATTATTTTTTTGACGGTGAATTAATCCCTTCACCCGCAGTTGTCGAATTTGGCGATAGTTTAGAGTGCAAACGGAACATTGATGAATACTATCCCCATATTTTGCGTTGATTTAGAGCCCGATCTGATTTAGCATCGCCCGGTAATAATAACCTTGTTTTAAAAGGAATCAGGTATCCGCGATCTTCGCCACTGCTGGGCCCCTGCTGGAATGACTCAGGAATGACTAATGCGTGTCCTCGATGTAATCTGATTTTATCGCGCGAAAGCAGCCGCTACTGCAACCACTGCGGCGCCGACCTTGGCAATAATCCACATTCATTGAATGAAGATGTTTCAGAGATTAATCGGTCAGACACTGATCAGGATGACCTAATCACAACGGCGAAAAGAATTATGGCAGATTCAAACGATCAAAAGACTCCCCGCGGACCCGAGGCCACTCTTCATATCTTATCGAGAGACGGCAATGTGGTTGAGCGCAAACTTGAGCAACCCGAGACACGAATCGGCAAGGGGCCGCAGAATGAGATCATCCTTACCGATCCATCGGTCTCGACATCTCATGCCCTGGTGGCTTACGACAACGGCGGATTTGTCATCAGCGATCTCGGCAGCAGGAATGGCACTTTCGTCAACGAGGCAAAGATTACCGAGCCGAGGAGGTTGCAACATGGCGATCTGATCAAGATGGGCCATTGCTCGATCAACTTTCGCGTCGTCAGTCAACCGGCGGCTCAGGCGACCGGTACGACCCCGAACCAGAGAACACAGATTCTGGATCCGGCGGCGCCTCCGCCTCCGCCTGCTCCGCCCCCCGCACCAAAAGCCGCTGAGTTAAATGAAGACTCGCTGGCGAAAGCTCTGGTTGCTGCGGGGCTCGTAAGCCAGCAGGTCCTGGACAGGGTTATGGGCGAAGCCGGCAAAGGTCGACGACTTTCACGAGCGCTGATTGAAGACAAGGCGGCAACCGAGACCGGCATGCGCGATCTGATGAGCCGCACTTTCAATATCCCTCTGGTGGAAATGAAATCGGCTGAAGTCGATGCCGCCGCAGCCGTTCTTCTACGATATGCATTTCTTCGCGAACGAATCGTCTGTCCACTGATGAGCCAGGGCGCGGACCGAATGACAATCGCAGTCGGAGATCCAACTGATAATGCAACGATCAATGAGATTGAGAAGAGAACGGGGAAAAAGGCCTCACTCAGACTCGCCCTGCCGACTGAGATACTTTCTCAACTGGAGAGCCACTTCACTCCAAGACTGATAGGCGTGCTGCCCACCGGAGAAAAGATCGAGGCGATCCTCAATCAGACCGAGATCGAGATCGGGAAGGCTCCGCACAACCGCCTTGCCATCTCGGATCCGACGGTTAGCAGCACTCATGCCGTCGTCCTGGTTCGCGACGGCGGCTACAACATTGTCGATCTGGGCAGCAGCAACGGCACATTCATCAACGGCCGGCGGCTGACAACCGAAGCGCACACCCTGGTTCACGGAGACAAGATCCAGCTCGGACAGGTCGTCATGACTTTCCGCAACCCGGCGGAAACGACTGAAAACAAGACCGCCAGACTTTCTCTCGAAGCCCTTGAAGAGATCCGCCGCCGTGCCGGCATCAATTCGCTCGCAGGCGGTGTCGTCCCCACTCTTCCAGGCTCGACTCCGGTTCCGCCGGCTTCAGACTCGGAACCGAAGCCGGACAAGAAGGAAAAGAAAAAAGACAAAGAAAAGGACAAGGATAAGGATAAAGATAAAGATAAGAAGAAGAAGGAAGATGATCGCATCAAGGCCGCTCTGGTCAATTCAACCAGCAGAATTCTTTCGACCGTGCTTGGCACGGCTCTTACAGTTTTTGTCGCGTATTACGTAATGCGTCCAACTCAACCTTCCCCTTCTTCCGGCGGATCGGGCGGCTCCTCGGATACCAAGTTGAAATCGCACGTCGCTTTTTCTCCGGAATTTTCATGGGAGAGCTTCGGCACCGGTCTTTTCAGCAGGCAGACGATCGAAGCTTCCGGTTCGGCATTCGCCCCTGGTTCAAACGGAGTGTTGATTGTAGATGACGGCCGGACCAGCGAGGTCCTTTGGATGCAGCTCGATGATCAGGGCAAACAGGTGGGCCAGCTCAAGCCCGTCCCGCTTGGAGTCAATTTCAAGGATCCGGAGGCGATCACCTACGGTAATTCATACTACTACCTGGTGACCTCTCAATCTGACCCAAAGGACGGAGCACAAAATTCCATCATCCGCTTCGATTTCAATCAGGAGACCAGGGCGATTCGCGGTCAGGCGGAAGTGATCAGCGATCTGCGAACCTTCCTGCTCTCGAATGTGTCCGAGATTGCCTTACCTGGAGCGCCTCCGGGCATGCAGGGCGGATTGAATATCGAAGGACTGGCGTGGGATCCGAACAATGAACGACTGCTGCTCGGATTTCGCTCACCGCTCATTGGCAATCAGGCAGTTCTGATCCCGCTCAAACTCAAAGACCCTCGCGGTCCTTTCAAGCTCGAAAACATCAAGATCGATGAGCCCCGCGTGATCTATCTGCCGCTCGAAGGTCATGGTTTGCGCGACATCTCCTATGACACAAGGCTCAAGAACTTCCTGATCGTCTCCGGAGCGCCTGAAACCAGCCCGAAGACAGATTTTGGATTATGGGAATGGAGCGGACAAAACGATTCCAGACCGACAAAAATCATGGTTCTCGATGCGGAGAAGAAACCGGAAGGTGTCAGCGCCGTCACAATCAATGGCCGCAGCTACCTTTTTATCACCGGTGATTCAGGAAGCTATTTGAAACTCGACTATTCTGATAAATAAGACAGGAAACAAACCCAGGAGGTTGATAATGAAATTTCGCCAGAATGCAGCAGGATTTATTCTATTGTTATCCATACTCACGCTCGGACTGGCCGTGAGTGATGTCGGCTTGATCATGCCGGTACAGGCCGTCAGCCCGCAGAAGAAAGACAAAGATTCGAAAAAAGACAAGAAGACCGCAAAAGTCTCAAAGGCTCCGACAGAGACCGGCAAGCCGGCCATGTGGGAGGATCGCGGCGACATATCCAGACTCAACCTGACTCTCGGCATAGGCAGCCAGGAGGGCATGCCCAAGCCGCCGTTTCAGTTCGACAAGGAAGATATGACCGGCACCAATCCCAAAATCAAGGTGATCGATGCCAACGGCATCAAATGGAACATGAAGTTTGACGAGGAAGTTCACGCCGAAGTCGCCTGCAGCAGAATCGTCTGGGCCACCGGATACATGGTCGAAGAGAGCTACTACGTTGCCTCTGGCAAGGTGAATGGAGTGACGGGCTTGTCGCGCGCCAAAAATTCATCGGATCGGATGGAACTTTACCGCTGCCATGTTCGAGAAGCGGCCCGAAGATATTGCCCGTAGGGCGATTAACTGGACATGGGATTCGAATCCATTCGTCGGGACCAAAGAGCTTTCAGGTCTGGCAATGCTCAATTGCCTGTTGAGCAACTGGGACGCCAAATCGACCAACAACAATGTTCTCGGGATGTATGCTCCCGATGGTTCAGTCAAGGACTGGTATCTTGTGGCCGACTGGGGTGGAACGCTGGGCAAGACGGGCGGCTTCACTTCGCACAGCAAATGGGATCTCGCCGATTACTCCAAACAGGCATTTCTCGACGGCGTCAGCGGCAACAAGGTCCGGTTCCATTATTCAGGCAAGATGGGCAGTTCGCTCAAGGATATTCCCAAAGATCACCTGCAGTGGTTTGTCGGAATCATCGGACAGTTGACCGACTCCCAGATCCGAGACGCTTTCAAGGCCGCCGGCGCAACCCAGGCCGAGACCGACGGCTTCTCCAACCAGATTCGGAAGCGAATCAACGAGATGAAAGCCGCAGCAAGATAATCTGGATGTCGGCATGCAATGCCGGGATTGTCGTCTCACCGAATTGAGCGCCAGGAAGGCGCAGCCGTTCTGCGCCGCCGGCGCTCAATTCAGACTATCCAAATCAGTTTTCCAATTTAATCACCAACATAAATTTCTGCAATGCAGGTAATAGTTCAACCGCGCGACGGCATAGAACCGTTGATCAAAGGGATCAGGGAAGCGCAGGAATGCATTGATATCATCATCTACCGTCTGGACAGGCTTGAGATAGAGCAGGCTCTGGTCGAGGCGGCATCGAGAGGCGTCAAGGTTCATGCTCTGGTCACCTACACCAACCGCGAGGACCTCACCCAGATCAGAAAACTCGAAAGTCGATTGATTGATCGGGGAGTCAAGATCACTCAGACGGCCGAAGATCTGGTGAGATATCACAGCAAGATGATGATCATCGACCGGCGCGTCGTTTATCTGCTGACTTTCAACTTTACTTTTCTCGACATCCATCACAGCCGCAGTTTCGGCCTCATCTCCGACGAGCCGCACCTGGTGGATGAAGCCGTCAGACTCTTCGAAGCCGACACCGCCGGCATTCCCAAAAAGTTCAACTTCAAGCATTTTGTCATCAGTCCGATCAATGCCCGAAAACGACTCAGCGAATTCATCCTCGGAGCTGAGAAACAACTGCTCATTTACGACGGCAAGCTGACTGATGCTCAAATGATCAGGCACCTGGAAAACCGCGCCAAAGCCGGTGTGGACATTAAGATAATCGGCCAGATGGATAAGCGGGTTAAGGGCATCCGGGTTAAGAAGATGCCCCTCATCCGCCTGCACGTGCAGGCGATTATCCGCGATGGCCGGATATGTTCATCGGCAGCCAGAGCCTGCGCAAAGTCGAACTCGACTTCCGCCGCGAGGTCGGCTTGATTACCGACGATCCTGAAGCGATCAGAAATCTCTTTCTCTTTTTCGAGATAGATTGGGGAGATGTGATTGAATGACAAACATTGGATACTGGCTAATTACGAGGTGACAATGAAGAAATTCAAGACCATATTCAGACTGCATTTGGTTTTTATCGTTGGATTCGGACTTCTCGTGACCGGCATTATTGCCGGTGCGACCGCACAGAATGAAGACACTTTCAAAGCTCATGTTACGTTTGCCGTGATCGGCGACGCGGGCTCCGGCGATGAAGCGCAATACGCCGTCTCACGACAGATGTTCCTGCAAAGATCAAGGTTCCCCTTCGACTTCACCCTCATGCTCGGCGACAACATCTACGAAAGAGGCGAGTCAAAATATATAGTTCCCCGATTTGAATCTCCCAACAAGGATCTTCTCGCTGCAGGCGTTTTGTTCTACGCGGTCCTCGGCAATCACGATATCGTCAAGGGACTCGAATTCCAGACCCATTACAAGAATTTCAACATGGGCGGCAGGCGTTATTACAATTTCACGAAGGGCGACGGCCTCGTCGAATTTTTCGCCCTCGACTCAAACAAGATGTCGAAAGAGCAACTGGCGTGGCTTGAGACCTCGTTGAAATCGTCCTCCGCCAAATGGAAAGTGGCGTTTCTTCATCATTCACTCTATTCATCGGCCAGAATGCATCCAGCCTACGTCGATCTGCGCAAACAACTTGAGCCTTTGTTCGTAAAATATGGCGTGAATGCCGTATTTTCAGGCCATTCGCATTGTTACGAACGCGTCAAACCACAAAACGGAGTCCACTATTTCACCGAAGGCGCCAGCGGCGAGATAAAGCGAAATACGCTCGACAGGAAATCAAAGATCATGGCTGCCGGTGAGGATGGAATAAATTCCTTCATCATCGTTCAGGTGAATGAGAATGAAATGAGGGTTCAGGCAATCGGATCTGATGGAAGGACTATCGACACAAAGGATCGCAGCCAAACGCGCGAATTAAGTCTTGCTGAAACTAACGGATTTTGAGAGATAAAATAGTGGAGGGCGCGGCAACGCCACGGGCAGGATTTTGCAGGACTCGCCGGCTGCAGTTGGTGACAGATGGAAAGCGGTCTTGCTCCCCCGGCGATAAAACGTTCAGCCCGTCGAAAGCCTCTCTGCCTTGCCAATTTCTGCTTTGTGGAAAATGCGATTAATCCATTGGCAGGCTGGGATTGAACATCTGAAGATAGGAGCTGAGCAGTTACAAAAAAGTTGAAAATAATAAGTCATGTTACGCAAATAAGTATTTATGAAGTGGTTTGACACGTTCTTTTGAAGTAATTCAAACAGCTCAAATGGCGGCCCTACAGGCCCGTTAGTGCCCCCGGCCCCGGGCTGGCCAACCCTGGCGTCTTTCAGAGCCCTTCGGCGGCCCTTCGGGCCTTGCCGCCAAATGTCCGAATGTCGATTGTTCTGATTTAGTTCAGGCGCACGGATATGCCATGCCGCCTGATCCCTCACTCAAGCTAACCCGTTCCTGCAATCGCGGGTCTATTCATGCCGGGTGCAACGCCGCTGGCGTCGCTGCTCGCAAGGAGGAAGCGGATGGACGATGACCTGGTGATCCGACGCAGCCGGACGATCGCTGCCCCGGTCGCGGAGGTCTGGGCGCTCATGTCGGCACCGGCGAATCTGGAGCGAGCGCACCCGTTCTGCCGGCGCAACGTCGTGCAGGTCTGGCCAGGAGCGGAGGCGCGCGACTCCATCGAGTACTACAACGGGTTGGTCCTTAACCGACGTTTCCGACACTGGCTGGATGGCGTCGGTTACGATCTTGAGATCGGTCGTGGCAATGGAAAAGACGCTGAGGTTCGTTGGCGCATCGAGCCCGCCGCGACAGGCGCGCTCCTTGCAATTGAGATCCGGCCGGATCTGGCACGCATACGCCCGCGGTGGCCGGCCTGGCTTCGGCGCTTGGTGTTGCGCCGCGTAATTGCGTCCCAGCTTGGCGAGTACCTCGACGCGGTGTTGCAGGGGTTCGATCACTGCATCACGACAGGGCAGCCTGTTCGCCGAAATCAGTTTGGTCCACATCCGCTGTTTTCGCCTGCGTAGGTCAGTCTTCTTTGCCGATCCTTTTTGGAAGGGCGGCGGTCCGGTCAACTCGATGTTAGCGGGCAATTAAGCACATGATGAACACTTCATTCCGATCTATGCTATTTATTGTAGCGTGCATTTTACTGACTACAGGTTGCAGCCAGCGAGAGCAGCCCCGTAAGGTATTGAA
This sequence comes from Acidobacteriota bacterium, assembly GCA_016710075.1. Lineage (GTDB taxonomy): Bacteria > Acidobacteriota > Blastocatellia > RBC074 > RBC074 > JADJLO01. The sequence continues at coordinate 111,170 of JADJLO010000038.1, forward strand.
TGCCACGACAGGGGCTGTTTCGATCAACGGTGACGTCTGGGCTGACAATTGGTTCGCACTTTACCTCGGCGACAAATTGCTTATCGAAGACTCGGTCAGTATCACGACCGAACGATCGTTTAACGCAGAGAGTTTTACTTTCAACGCAGACTACCCGATCGTTCTGAACTTTGTCTTGAAGGACTTTAAACAGGACGATTCGGGGCTTGAGTACATTGGCACAAAGAAGCAGCAACTTGGTGATGGTGGTTTCATCGCTCAATTCACTGATGTCGAAAACCGGCAGGTTACTGGTTGCAACCGATGTAAAATGGCGCTGCATGGTACTGCATCATGGTCCGGTCGAAGAAGCGTGCGCTTCTGTAGAATCGCCTGTTGCTGGTCAAGGTCCTTGCGCGTTCATTACGACCAGGGAACCGTTGAACTGGAAATCTGACACTTTTTCGACGGCCGACTGGCAACATGCCAAAGAATACACGGAAAGTGAAGTAGGCCCGAAGGATGGTTACGACCGGGTCAGATGGGACAAGAAAGCGAAATTGATTTGGAGCGATGACCTGAAGAAAGACAATACGATATTATTTCGAGTCGTAATTGAGAAGCCTCAGTCCCAAGACCGCTAACGTATTAAGAATTCGTGTGGCGCGTCGTGCGAAAAACGCACCTTCCGGTTTGTTTCAGTTGCGATTGCACGCAAGCGAGACGCTTGCGCCCTCACTCGTTAGCCAATATTAGCTGCTACATCCGTTTGCATCAGAAACTTAATACCTTCGGCATCGGAGATTGCCCTCAAATAGCCGGGCCGGCCCGGCCCCTGTCGGGCGCGGCGGGCGCGGGGCGCTGGGCGGCGGGCGCGGGGTGGTGCGCGGCGCCTAGGACTACGGCGCCTCACCGTGGCTGGCAGCTGGGCGGGGCCGCGGGCTGCGGGGGGGGACCCGCGCCGGGCGGGGGGGCGGGAAGGGCGGGGGGCGAAAGCCGCTGCGTCAACCCACCCCGGCCGGGGGGTCCGCGGCCCGGGCGGGCCCCCAGGGGAGGAAACAGCGGGGGAAAAAAGGGCGGGGGGGGGGGCGGGGAGGGGGGACCCCAGCACGGAGACCCTGGCGGGGGGAGGGGGGGGCGGGGGGGGGGGGGGGGGCGAATTCGGGGCGGGGGCGGGGGGGGGGGGGGGGCAGGGCACGCCGGGGGACGGGGGGGAGCTGGGGGGTGCGGGGGGGGGGGGGGGGGCCGGCCGGGGGGGGGGGGGGGGGGGGGGGGGGGGGGGGGGGGGGGGGGGGGGGGGGGGGGGGTGGGGGGGGGGTGGGGGGTGGGGCGGGGGGGGGGGGGGGGGGGGGGAACCTCCGGGCCCCGCGGGGGGCCAACAAAACCCAAAAAATTAGGGAAAACAACCGGGCGGGAAGGAAAAAGAGGGGGGGCTAGGGGGGGGGGGGGGGGGCGCCGGCCGGGGGGGGAGCAGATACCTTTTAAAACCGGCTGAAATCGAGATGTCAGGCCAAATCCCTACTATCCATCCCTGGCGTTCCTGGCGTTGAAAAATACCTTTATTCCCACTTAAGCCATCAAATACTGATGAATATAAGACCGTTAACAAATTACACAGCCTTAAGATCGACTTAAGCTCGAATTAATCCGCAGATATTAAAGTTGGATTTCGATAAAGTGCAAACTGTATCAAGTTTGAAACCAACAATTTCGTCAACTTGTAAATAAATGATTGAGATGGCAGAGTCATATACGATCAGCAAAAATGATGGGACGAGTCTGAACCCGAAACCACAAGATGGAATAGAAAGCATCATGAGGAATCTGCCCGAGACGGCAATTCAGCAACTGAGGGATCATGTGCTTCTGATGGGAGGCGAGGTTGAGCGAGCGATAGATCAGGCGACACGGGCATTGATCGAGCGCGATTCCGAGCTTGCCGAGCAGGTTCTGCGCGGTGATGATCGCGTCGATGCACTGGAACTCGAGGCGGATCAGCTCTGCGTCAGATTGCTCTCGATGCAATCGACCGAGGCTCAGGATCTGCGGCTTGTAGTCACCGCGATCAAGATCACACCGATCCTCGAAAGAATTGCGGATCACGCCTGCAATATCGCGCGGGCGGCAATCTATCTAAATGATGAGCCGCAACTGAAACCATATTTCGATCTTCCGAAGATGAGCTGGATGGCGTGCGAGCTGCTGCGCCTTTCGCTGGATGCTTTTGCCGGATCGGACGCGGAGGCGGCGCGTAGCGTCATCGACCGGGACGACGAGATAGACAAGCTGTATGACCGGATCTTTCACGACCTGCTCGACCGGATGTCGCGCGATCCGTCAGCAGCGGGGCGGGCAGCGCGCCTGCTGCTTGTAGCCAAGCATCTTGAACGCATCGGTGATTACGTCAAAGACATCTGCGAGTTGATCGTCTATATGAAAGAGGCCATGGTCATCAAGCACAGACAATTGATGAAATAGGAATCTTATGAAGCCCTACATACTAATCGTCGAGGACGATCCGGACATAGCCGAAAGCATACGTTATAACCTTGACCGTGAAAGCGCCTTTTCCACACAGGTTGCACTGACTGGTGAGGAAGGATTGAATATAGCGCTCGGAATCGGACAAACCCGCCGGCCGAATGAGGGGGATCTCGATAGCACCGGATCTGATCATTCTGGATCTGAATCTGCCGGGGATGAACGGGTTCGAACTTTGCCGGCGTTTCCGGACTGAAGAATTGACGCGCAGGACTCCGATCATCATGCTCACAGCTCGGACCGAAGAGAGCGACAAGGTCAGAGGTCTGGACCTCGGCGCGGACGATTATATGACTAAACCGTTCAGTGTCCGTGAGCTGGTCGCCCGTGTCCGGGCCGCACTGAGAAGATCCGGTTTCGAAGCCCAGGCGCCCAAACTATATGATGACGGCATGCTGCGCATCGACTACTCCGATTTCGCCGTCAGTTGCCAGGAACAGGGCATCAAGCTTACCCGCAAGGAGTTCGCGCTTCTCTCGATTCTCTCCCGCAACAAAAGCCGCGTGGTCCCGCGCGAACAACTGCTCGATCAGGTATGGGGGCTGGAATATTACGGCGAAGCCAGAACTCTCGACGTCCATATCAGCGGCCTGCGCAAAAAACTGGGAGCCTGCGGAAACTGCATTGAAACGGTCATTGGAATTGGGTATCGTTTTCGCGGCAACGAAGAAAAACCGTAAGCCCATACAAGCACACATATCAATATGACGCCACAGAGGAGAAAAATCGTCCTCACTACAATATCGATGGTCGGGTTGTTTGCGCTCTACGAGACCGTCAAGACAATCATCCATCCCAACATGGGCGTCATCACATCCCACGTCATATCGACGATCATAGTCGGGGTCATCACCGTATTCATTGCCAGCTTTGTGGTGCATCAGCAGACGGAGCTGCTGAAGGACCGAGACGAGAAGAATCAGCAGTTGCGAGGAGCCCTGATCAAGGCGAGCCGCGACGAAAACCTTCTCAGATCGATCGTCAGTTCGGTGGCTGAGGGGCTGGTCATCACTGACCGCGAAAACAACCTGCTGTTGATAAACGACGCTGTGCGCCTTCAACTCAACACTGGTCAGAGAGCGGTCGCGAGGCTGACTGATATCACGCGGGACCCGCAGGTGCACCGTGTGTTTGCAGCCGTACTGGAGACCAATGCGCGGGTTGAATCGAGGATCGAGACCAGATCGAGCGACGCATCGCAAAGCAGGCGCATCCTGCGACTCCATGCAGCTCCGCTGAGGTTGAACGACTCTCAGATCGACGGAGTTGTCGGGGCATTTATCGATGTCACGGAGCTTGACAGGCTGGAACGAATCCGGCAGGAGTTTCTTTCGAACGTGTCGCACGAATTGAGAACGCCACTGGCATCGATCACGGCTTATGTCGAGACGCTGCTCGATGGCGGTCTCGATGACGCGCAGAATTCTCTGAGATTCCTCCACACGATCCACCGCAATGCCGAGCGCATGCGGGCTCTGGTCAGTGACATCTCCGAATTGTCCGCAATCGAATCCGGAGCGGTGACCCTATCGCCGGAACGAATGAATCTGCGGTATGTGGTGGATGAGTTATTCTCCGGGCTTGCTCCACGGGCATCAAAGCACGGTGTCTGGCTGGACAATCAGGTGCCTCAGGATTCCACCATCTTCGCGGACCGCCGCAGGCTGGAGCAGATCCTGATCAATCTGATCGACAATGCAATCAAGTTCAATCACCCGGGCGGCAAGGTGGCGGTCAGCGCATCAGACACAGATGACGGTCTTTTCAACATCGTCCGCGTGGGCGATACAGGGCCGGGGATTCCTTCAGAGCACCTGCCGCGGGTCTTCGAAAGATTTTATCGCGTGGACAAAGCGAGGTCGCGTGAAGCGGGCGGAACAGGGCTGGGATTGGCCATCGTCAAACATCTCACCCGGGCTCACGGCGGCGAGGCGTATGTTATCAGCGAAGTCGGCTCAGGGAGCGAGTTCTCGATCAAATTGCCTGCAGCAACGGGCGCGGCACCGAATCAATCAAATCTTCAGGCAAATGTAAATGCCATGGTCCTCAATGAGGGCTGAGCAGTTACGATAAAACAATATGAACGACTTGATCATCACCTTTTCACCGCTGCCGATAAAAGTGAGGAAGCTTCGCGAGGGAGCGCATCTTCCGGCGCGGGCATCATCAAACGCCGCCGGAGCAGATTTACGTTGCATCGATTCTTTCACACTCAGCCCCGGCGAGCGGAAACTTGTGCCGACGGGAATTGCCGTCGAGATTCCTGAAGGATACTACGGCCGAGTCGCTCCGAGGTCGGGGCTTGCAGTCCGCCACGGCATCGACACCCTGGCCGGAGTCATCGATTCAGACTACCGCGGAGAGGTGCAGATCCTCCTCGTCAACCTTGGAGCAGAAGAAGCATCGTTCCAACAGGGAGATCGAATAGCTCAGCTGATCATTGAACACGCAGCTCCGGCCGGCTATCAATGGTCTGAAGAACTCGGCGAAACCGAGCGGGCTTCCGGCGGCTTCGGCTCCACAGGCATCAGAGAAATGAAGAATTGAGAATGAGGAATGATGAATGAGGAATGGTTCGAATGTGCATTGGCCTTTACCAATTGAATCAATGCTTCCCAATTCATCATTCATCATTCTCATTCTTCATTCTCCATTCTTCATTCTCCATTCTTCATTCTTCATTCTCCATTCTCCATTCTCCATTCTCCATTCTCCATTCTCCATTCTTCATTCTTCATTCTTCATTCTCCTCCCCATTCCCGCTTGGAAATCCCGGTAATCCCATCTATTCTTTTAATTCTCTCAATACACGCAAAAGGAAAGGTCTGAAACGATGAAAAGATTCGTTGTACTGATTGCATTGTCACTGGTTTTTTGCCTCAACGCGCTGGCCCAGGATGCCGGGCAGGTTTTGCGGCTCTCAGTGGGTTACAGGACTCTCAAGAACACCGCTCAGATGAGCGAAGAGAAGCGGAAAGAGGTGGAGCAGCTTGAGGCGAAAGCTGTCGCAGCCAATAGTGATAGAAGATACGGCGATGCGATCAGGCATATGTCACATGGGATAGCGCTGATGCGCGGTCAGGCGTGGACGCCTGAAAGCGAGTTGAGCGCCGCGCTGCAGGTCAAAGCCGACCGGCTGATACTGGATCCCGGCGCCGGAATCAGATTGACACTTACTCAGATCTACACACCTGATGCGCAGGTTGAAGGCAGACTTAATGGATCGATGAATCTTGTGCAGATGCGGTCAGGCAGGCAGGAAGTGGTGAGCCAGATACGAAACATCAGCGACCTCTCGACGGACTTCAGCAAGTCGCAGTTAATCGAGGCAAGCATTCCTGAAATGCCCGCTCTGGTTGACGGCAACTACCAGTTGGTCCTGAGTCTCAAACCGGCAAGCGGCGATCCGATCGTCAAGACTATTGGCATTCGCATTGCGAGCGGGCTCAATGCGCGGAGCACCGGGCTCAAGACCAGAGTCGAAGCAGTCAGGAGCGACCTGGGCAAAAAACAGAAGACCGGTCTGCTGGCGTCAATGCCGGCGGTTGAATATGGCGCGTCGATGATCGACCTGATCAACGATGGTCAGCTTCCCGTCGAGCGCACCGATGTCAAGACGGAGCTCGACAATGCGAATGCGCTGCTCGACAAGCTGGCAAAGGGCGAGGATCCGTTAAGCACAATTCGCGGCGACATGCACTGGGCATACAGATCCGCAGCCGACCAGACCCTTCAACCATATCGATATTTCATCCCGTCGAACTACGACTCGATGAAGAAGTTTCCGCTGATCGTCGCGCTGCACGGCATGGGAGGCGATGAGAACTCTTTCTTTGCGGCATACAACAACGGCGAGATCAAACGGCTGGCCGAATCACGCGGCTACATAGTCGTCTGCCCGAAGGGGCGCGCGCCGGCATCGATGTATCTGGGCACTGCAGAACGAGACGTGATCGATGTGATCAGGGAGATGAAACGGAACTATTCGATTGACGAGGACCGGGTATATCTCATGGGCCATTCGATGGGCGGATACGGCACATGGTCTGTCGCCGTCAACAATCCGGATATTTTCGCGGCGCTGGCGCCGATATCCGGCGGCGGCAATCCGCTGGTGATTGCCAAACTCAAAGGAATTGCGAATATCCCATGGATCGTCACTCATGGAGACAAGGATCCGACGGTTCCCGTTGATGAATCCCGAAAGATGGTCAAGGCGGCTCAGGCCATTGGGATCAAAGTCAAATATAATGAAGTGCCGGGCGGAGACCACAGCAGCGTGGTTGTCCCCGCGCTAAAAGATATTTTCGACTGGTTTGACGCTCACAAACGCGAGCCGAAGGGAGCCGTCAGAGCCGCCGGCTCGAATCAATAAACAGGCTTTATTCAATTATCTCTTCGGAAGGTTGATATGAAACGGCTATTAAAAATCTCAGTATTTTTTCTGATTGTAACAACGACAGGTTTTGCCCAGGCGAAACGACCGGTCACATTTGACGATCTCGTGTCGATCAAGCGTGTTGCGGATGCCCAGATTTCGCCTGACGGCCGGAAGATTGCATACGTGATCAACGTGGTCGACAAGGAGCAGAACCGCGGCAAGCGCAGCATCTGGGTGGTTCCGGTCACAGGCGGCGCGCCTCAACAGTTGATTACTTCACCGAGAAACGACGACACGCCGCGTTGGTCGGGTGACGGCAGGCGTATCGCATTTCTATCGACGCGCGACGGAGCGCCCCAGATATTTATCGCCGATGCGGATGGCGCCAATCAGCGTAAAGTCACCAGCGTACCTGAAGGCGTATCGGATTTCGTATGGTCGCCGGATGGAAAGATGTTCGCATTTTCGAGCGATGTTTATCCTGAATGCAGTGATCTCAAATGCGTTGCGGAGAAAGGCGAAGCGGCCGATCGCAGCAAGGTCAAGGCTGTGATTGCCGACCGCCTGCTTTTCCGACACTGGGATTCATTCAAGCGGGGCAAGCGCGCTCACCTTTTCGTCGTCTCCGCGGACGGCAGCGGGACTAAAGACCTGACTCCGGGAGATTACGATGCCCCGCCTTTTTCGCTGGGCGATCCGACTGCTTACGATTTCTCTCCTGATTCGAAAGAGATAGTCTTCGCGCGCAACACCGAAAAGGTCGAAGCGGTCAGCACCAACAACGATCTGTTCATCGTACCGGTCAGCGGCGGCGAAGCCAGGCGAATTACCGGCAATAATCCCGGTTCCGACACCACCCCGCGATACTCGCCTGACGGGCGATGGATAGCTTATCGCTCTCAGGCGAGAAATGGATACGAATCCGACAAGTTCCGGCTGATGCTTTATGACCGCAATGCGGGAACATCGAAAGAGATTTCGACAGGGTTCGATCGCTGGGTAGGAGAACTCGTCTGGGCACCGGACAGCCGGAACATCTTCATCGGCGCTGAAGACCGCGGCCGGGAATTGATCGGCGTCGCATCGATCGACGGCGGCGTCAAACCGGTCATCGCCAATACTTCCAGTACCGGCATCAGCCTGTCGGCCGATGGCCGCACACTGGGATTCACTCGCTCAAGCCTGACGATGCCGGCAGAGGTCTTCACTTCTTCCACCGATGGATCGGGGACTCGTCAGTTGACCAGCACCAATGCCGATCTGCTTTCACGACTCGAACTCAACCCGGCCGAGGATTTCGAATACATCGGAGCGCTTAAAGCGAAGATCCACGGCTACATCGTCAAACCTCCGCAATTCGACAAGAGCAAAAAATATCCGATGATCCTCCTCATCCACGGAGGTCCGCAGGGAGCCTGGCTCGACAATTGGGGTTACAGGTGGAATGCCCAGATGTGGGCGGCCAGAGGATACGTCACGGTTCTGATCAACCCTCACGGCTCGACCGGATACGGACAGGCTTTCACCGAACAGATCAGCGGCGACTGGGGCGGGGCTGTTTACGAAGATCTGATGAAGGGCGTCGATTTCGTAGTTGCCAAAGGCTATGTCGATCCAACCAGATTGGGAGCCGCGGGCGGCTCATACGGCGGCTACATGGTCAACTGGATTCTCGGCCATTCAGATCGCTTCAAGGCGCTGGTTTCGCACGCGGGCGTCTACAACCTGACGAGCATGTACGGCGTCACGGAAGAACTCTGGTTCGGCGAATGGGAGTTCAAGGGAACTCCATGGGATAACCCCCAGTTGTATACAAAGTGGTCACCCCACCTTTCAGCCAAAAACTTCAAGACGCCGACTCTTGTGGTTCATGGCGAACTTGATTACAGGGTCCCTGTCGGTGAAGGATTGCAGCTTTACACCACTCTTCAGCGCAAGGGAGTGCCTTCAAAACTCCTCTACTATCCTGATGAGGGTCACTGGGTTCTCAAACCTCAGAACAGCGAACTCTGGTACAAGACCGTGCTCGACTGGTTCGATAAGTGGCTGAAATAGAAGGAAGAATGGAGAATGGAGAATGATGAATGCAGAATGAAGAATGATGAATTGGGAAGCATTGATTCAATTGGTAAAGGCCAATCACATTCATCATTCATCATTCTGCATTCATCATTCTCCATTCCTCCATTCTCCAATCTTTCTAATTGTGTCACTGATGAAGTGGATCTCCGCTTCGGTCAATGCGGGGCCTGAAGGGAGGTAGAGACCTCTTTTGCAGAGGTCTTCGGCCACGGGGAATTTCTGTCCTCTGAAACGTTCGAAATAGATCGGTTGAAAATGGATCGGGATGAAGAAGGTGCGAGTCTCGATTCCCTGCTCTGCCAGCTTTTGGCGCAGAACATCGCGTGAACATCCGAAAGAATCCTCGACAACGATCCCGTACATCCAGAAAACATTTTTGGCATAGGCTGCCTGCTGAGGCAGTCCGAGGCCTTTGATATCGCCTAAAGCCTGGTGGTAAAGCCCGGCATTGCGGCATCTGGTTTCGATCAATTCAGCGAGTCTTTCGGTCTGGGCCAGTCCGATCGCCGCCTGAAGATTGGTCATCCGGTAATTGAAGCCAAGGTACTGATGCCAGAAATGGCGTTCAGCGGAGAATGCGTGGTCACGCAGCCGGCGGGCCGTCAGAGCCAGTTCCTCGTTGTTTGTGGTAATCATCCCGCCTTCGCCGGTAGTCACAATCTTGTTGGCATAAAAAGAGAAAGTCGCGGCATCAGAGAGGCTGCCGGCAGGACGATTGTGATAGGTCGCCCCGTGAGCTTCGGCCGCATCTTCTATCACGAGCAGATTGTGGCGTCGGGCAATTTCGTTGACGGGATCCATATCGACAGGATGTCCGTATGTGTGGACGACAATGATGGCCTTTGTCCGCGAAGTTATCTTCTGCTCAATCAGGTCGACATTCATGTTCCAGGTGAAGGGCTCGGCATCGACGAGCACGGGATCGGCACCGGTATAGCTGACCGCGTTCGGAGTGGCAATCATCGTGAATGCCGGAAGGATCACTTCATCACCGTGTCCGATTCCAAGCGTGGCAAGCGCAAGATGAAGAGCGACAGTGCCGTTTGCACAGGCAACACCATATTTGCAACCTGCCGCATTGGCGAACTCACTCTCAAACCGTCGAACATAAGGCCCGATTGAAGATATCCAGTTGGTCTGGATGCACTCAGTCACGTAACGCAGTTCGTTGCCGTCAAGGACGGTGTCCGCGACCGGAATAATCTCTCTGATATTTGCGGCAGGCCGTTTGCAATGCCTTATTTCCGGATCCGTCCCCGGCACGAAATCCTTGATGAGATTGAAATCCTCATCGCTCAATTGCGATCGACTTATCATTAGTTAAAAAAAAGTCCTTCCTGAATAGAAGCTGATTTCGGGAGTCGGCGGATATCAGACAGATGCTAATGCATCATATTATCAATCGGTTCGGTAATCCATTTAATCTGATCATCGATCAATGAGATCAAGGGCTGACACTGGGCGGGTTCCTCAATCGAAAACCGGCTCGAATAGATCGACTCCAGTCTGTCCCGCACAAGGCCATCGACGAATTTGAGAAAGCCCGGCCTGTATCCCGGCGGAGGGCCGGGGTGGCTGGCGATTGCCCTTTCCCTCATCTGCAGAAACACTTTCATGGCATTTCTACCGGAAGGAGTGAGTCTCAAAAGGAATGAGTCTCTCTTAAGTGTTTCTTCCATCTTTTCGGGTGAAATTGCAATGATCGAGCGGGCGGTCTGGGCATCCAGATGAATGCCCGTCGACAGTTGCGGGGTCGGCGCCGAAGCCAGGTTTTCCATTCTTCTTGGAATCCAGTTGCTGTTGGCGTTGAGCAGTTTGATCCATCTGACTCCAATCAGCGATGGATCGCCGCCGGCAGCCAGGGCTCCAAATGCGAGGCGGAGACATTGGCTACATCTGCTGCAGATCTTCTGATGCCTTTTTGCCAGCCAGCAGGAATACTGCAGATCGCTCAGATCGGCATAGCGCGTCCAGAGCAGTTCCTGAACCTGCGAGGCCCTGACCGGAGAAGTCATGGCGCTGTAACTTATGCCCAGAGGCCGTAGAATCGCGGCCAGTGATGCCTGTGTGATGACGGAGTACATGTAATGAGGATGCTGGACGATCTCTCCGTTGATCTTCATGGTTTCATGAACTTCATTCTCGGCAGCAAGGAAGAAGTGCCTTGCTCCCAGCGCATACCCCGCGGCAATCAGAATTCCCGAGTAGAGCAGCGTGTCGGTGATGACATTAATCGCCACTTCGTCACCGATGCCGGGCGCTATGAAGTAGTGAAAGTTGCTCCGAAAATCGGTTTCGACCTCGACAAGCGTGACATCCCGCCTCCGTTGAATCTCTTTGAGCACATGCCGGCGCCGCCATGTCTTGTGATCATTGGTCCACGGAACTGGAGAGGTCGTCGTGACGAGCGCCGGTTTGTAGCCCAACTCAGAAAGCAATCCCACCTGGGTCAGACTGTCCTTGCCTCCGCTGAATGCTGTCGCACAGAGATCGGATTCAGATTCGGCCGGCGGAGTTGACAGCTCCGGACCATCATCCAGGATCTCAATCCTTCGCGAGAATCCTTTTGAACCTCGGTAATACTCAAGCGTGGTTATTTCAGTTTCAAGCAGCCTGCTCCACGTTTCAGCTTCACCGGGATTGAGCCTGACCGGCAGATGCACCTCGCAAGGCCTCAGCAATGGCCACTGGGAGTGAAGACAGATCAGCGCGATTCGCCACCATAAACTCTCCGGCACTTTCGATAGATCGACAAATGCCGGAAAGTTCAGCGTGAACCGATTTTTAATGTAGAGATTCTGCGGAGGGTTGATGCTCCAGCTGAACATAACCTCACTGCCGTGAACCTCAGCCGGATGGATCGTAATCTTATGCGTCTTCATGCTTCTTCAGAGGCTCAGTGATCCGGTTGATCAATGTATCCATTCTTTCGATATTCTCTTCGTAATTTTCAAGCTTTTCAGGTTCCCAGATTTCAGCGAAGATCTTTCCGAGCCTTTCTCTGAAAAGAGGATCGACAAATTTGAGGTAGCCCGGTTTATACCCCGGCGGCTTGCCGGCATTACGGGCAATGGCGCGACGGCGAAGAAGTGGATAAATCAAGAGAGCCAGAAAGCCACGTCCCGAAAGAAAACTCAATGGGGACTCACGCATTATAGTTCGAGCCATTTGCTCCCATGAGACCTGCTCGATGTCGCGGGCTATCTGGGCATCCAGCTCAACGAAATGAATGTCGACCGGGAGTCGTTCGCCCTCAGCCGCCTTGAGAGTTTTCGGTTTCCAGTTCCACATTGAGAGTATGAGTTTGGGCCAGTTGGCACCCATCTTCGAGGCTTCTCCGCCGGCTGCCATGGTGCGGAACGCAAGCACCATGCATTTGACGCATTTGTTGCACATCATCTGATTCGGCTTGACCATGTAGCAGGAGTATTGAAGATCTGATAGTTTCGCATATCTCGTCCAGAGCATCGTCTGAAGCTGATATCTGTGAAGCGGTGAGATGAGCGAGGTGTAATGAATACCGGCAGGTTTCATAATTGCTTCCAGCGAGGCCTGCGTAACTACCGAGTACATGTAATCAGGATACTGGACAACTTCTCCGTCGATCAGCGTGGTATTCTGAATCTCCGCTTCAGACGCAAGGACGATATGGGGGATTCCAAGCACATACCCGATGATCAGCAGCGAGGCAAAATAGAGCAGTGTGTCGGTGATTGGATTGGCCGGCACATCGATGCCGATGCTCGGCGCAATGTGCGGTTTGAAATTGTCCCGATAGTCGGATGTGACTTCAAGCAGAGTCAGTCCCGTTCGACGCTTTACCTCATCGAAGACTTCGAACCGGCGCCGGGTAATCTGATCGTGAGCCCACGGAATGTGAGAAGTGATCGTGACAAGCAGCGGCCTGATGCCAATCTCGTCAAGCAGGGCCATCTGTACCATACTGTCCTTGCCGCCGCTGAAAGCCATGACACAGCTTTCAGACTCGGCTATTGGCGATATCGGTGGCAGCTCCGGCCCGTCTTCAATTATTTCGATCCGCCGGGACATTCCTTTCGAGCCGAAGTGGGCTTCCAGTGAAACGATTTCAGTCTCGATCAATCTGGTCCATGCTTCAGCTTCACCGGGCATCAATCGCACCGGCAGCATGACGCGGCACGGGCGTATCAATGGCCATTGAGAGTGAAGACAGATCAGTGCAATCCGCCACCAGAGGCTTTCCGGAACTTTGCCTAGATCCATGAACTCAGGGAACCCAGGGAACTCAGGTGACTCGGGAAATGTAAGTGTGAAGTGCTGCCTGACATTGAGCCCTGCTTCAGGAACCACACTCCAGCGGAATGTGGCATTCCGACCATCTATTTCAGGCTTTTTCAAAGTAATTATGTTCATAAGCGTCTCGCAGAGCCTGTGTGAAAATATCCGGAGAGAATTTCATTTCATATTTTCTACGGGCATTGACTGACAGAGTTTTTCTCAGGCTTTCGTCCTCGATCAAACGTTTGATGGCGTCTTTTAACGCATCGGGTTCTCCCGGTTCTACGAGCAGGGCATCGACTCCGTCGGTGACATCTTCCGGAATTCCATCAATATTCGAAGCGATAATCGGGATACCGGCCTGTAATGCCTCGATCAGCGAGACCGAACCGCTTCCCTCTTCCAGTGAAGGGAGAACAAATATATCAGCGTGCCGCAGGTAGGAGAAAGTATCACCGACCCACCCGGTGAGAATAACCTGCGAATCCAGTTTCAATTCGCTTACCAGTCTTGCGTGCGAATCGAACAACTGGCCGCCGCTTGTCAGACAGGCGTAAAAAGGGATCCCGGCATCTCTCAATTGCGCAAGCGCCACGATGAGAACGTCGAGACCTTTTCGCGGGTCGTGTCTGGACACTGAGACGATCAGCGGGAGGCCATTCTCTTTCGCCCTTTCCAGCTCCGCCGGAACCGCGAGGTCATCATCTGCACCGCTTTCATTGAGGAATGCCTTCTCTGATGTGTAAGGCAGATAATCTATGTTTATATTTTCTCCATGAGCCTGATGTACCAATCGCCGCACCGATGAGTAGTTGACAAAGATTCTATCGCTCGCTTCTATCAACGACCTCTCATAACGATTCATCACAGCCAGTGCCCAGAGATATTCCATATATTGCTGGATTCTTCTCAGCAGCTTGTGGGATCGGTTTATGCCTCGAACTTTTCCCTCCAATTCATGTACGAATGTGGTGTATAGATTTACCAGCAACCTGACTTCCCTTCCTTCGCGCCGTAGTCTCCTTTTAATAGCCACACCCGGATATGCCCAGACATGAAATCCATGAATCAGAATTGCGCCAGTATTGTTTTCTCTTATGTATTTTGTGACTGCAGGATGTAAAAAATGTGAATGAAATGGAATCATTAAAGGTCGGAAGGGGCGAAATCGGGAGAAGACTCTATGGACGACGCCAAAATCGGCATTGAGAACTTCTGTTCTGTTGCTGACGCAGAAGATATGGGGCTCAAAGCCGGATTTAATAGCCGCACGAGCATGGGCGCGAATATAGCTTGAATGACCGCCGCGCTCCAGCAACGGATCCTTCCCTGAGATGAAAATGATCTCTTTCTGCATGGCAACAAGGTTGTGGAAATTTCAGAATCTGGCGACAAAGCGTTTGATCTTCCAGGTTAAATCGACCCATCGCCAGATGATCCTGATGCGAACGTAATCATATGCGGATTTAATCCTGTCGGGCAGGGTCGGTTCGGGAGGCCTGTAGAAAAGCGGCTCCAATTCTCCGGCATTCCATCTTCTGAGGGTCTCTTCATCGCCAACCGAGTTTACCATTTCCAGCAGAAGCCTGGCTGAGTGAACCCTGGTTTTATTGCGCCTGTCACCAAGATCGGGCACGAAGCTGAAAAGGTTCGGGATGATCAGGCCATGAAGTTGATAGAAATAAGCCATGGAAGAGATAAACCTCATCGACCATCGTCTTCTTTCTTCAACCGGGTCGGAACCCGCGGGGGTCTTGCTCTCGTGATAATGAATGCTGACGGAACGCGGGTTACGGCAGAAACTCGCCTTCCCATCCTTCATCAACCTGTAGCACCAGTCCACATCTTCGTAGTAATAACGCATGTTCTTGTCATACGGGTATAAATCGAAAAATTCACGACGATAGAGAGTGATACCTCCCGGCACGAAATTGCAGATTGATTCGTCTCCCAGCGGATCATCATATCTGCGGCCCATTCCGTAGAGCTCCTGATGAAGAAATCCATGATGAGGTTCGAGGGTCCCGCCGAAAACGTGTATCAATCCATCCGGGAAGATGATTTTTCCGGTCGCCGCGGGTGAGTCCGGATTTCGCTCAAGACTGTCGATCAGATGTTCCAGCGTCCCATCAAAAACCACTTCATCATTATCAAGAAGGAAAACGTATTTTGTGCTGGCGCGCCCGATCGCATAAGCGCGGCCGCCGCTGCATCCCAGATTTTCGTCGAGCAGCTCGAGATCGATCAGATCATTGCCGGCGGCCAGTTCTTTGAGCCGCTGCTGCGTCCCGGAATCGGAGTTATTGTCGATCAGGAGTATTCTGCAGGGCACACGCACGTGCTCTCTGATCGAAGCAATCACTTTCAGAGTCTGATCAACCCTTCCGTGCGAGAGGATGATAATCGTCGTTTCAATTTCCCGGTGCTTCTCAAAAAAATCACCCGGTAGAGTCTTCAGGCTCTCCCGCGAGAACTTCATCAGATAATCTTTTAATGCCTCAGAACCCGGTTCCTCATCCGGATAAACAGGCAGGCCTTCGAGCCACTCAACCAGCCCGGGAATTTTGTGATAGTTTGACGGGCGATAGCGGACATCCTTCCCGAGCAGAGCCGCCGCAATGACGACATGCGCGCGGTCGCTTCTGACTAGTTCGTGGCGGGCAATGGTCCAGAGCCATTCATCAAGCGTCGAACAGGTCATCGAAATATCGATATTGTCTCGCGGTATGACTCCAGGTACGCGCTCTGAATCCGTGCGATATGTCTGGAGCACGCCTTTGCCCCCTCCCCCTCTGATCCGGTACGGGCTGTAGTCGAAATAGAAGGCACCGTCCAGCGCCAGCTCGGCCCGACAGAGATCGCCTATCAGTTCGTATGATTTTTTTTCGCGTGCGAAAAAGAGAGCCCTGGAATTTTGAAGTGCGTCGCGAACGGTTTTAACGGATGGATCGTAAGTGCTCGGCAATACGATCAGTCGCTCGAAACGATTCTCGGCGTCATGAAGATAGCGGACCATGCTATGGTGAGGTTTGCACCATCCGCCGCTGCCGCTGATTATGCCAAGCTCGCCCCTGACGTCATGCAGCTCGAGTATGCTCACCTCTTTGTATTCGATCCCGGCAAGCAATTTCCTGAATCCGGCGTGAATCAGATCGTCACCGATATTTCCGTATGTCCTGATGAAGGTGATGTCGCGGGCATCGCCAATGGCATTCAGGATTTTCGACTTGCTCAGATCGATTTCATCCTGAAGGCGTTCGGGCATGGGTGATGCTGGCGGCGGCGAATCCCTTATAGCTCCGGTTTCTGCTCTCATTTTACGATCGATTTGAGAATCTTGATGCAATTCAGATGAATCAATCAGCCGGCATCTGAGGTTTGGGAATCTTCCCGCATAAACAAAGCCGGCATGGTTTTCAGAATGATCTTGAGGTCGAGCCAGGCCGACCAGTTTTCGATGTAATAGATGTCGAGCTTGACCATCTGATCGAAAGAGAGCCGGTAGCGGCCGCTGACCTGCCAAAGCCCGGTCAATCCGGGTTTGACATCCAGCCGTTTGCGGTGCCACGGCTCATAACACTCGACTTCATAATGAATCGGCGGGCGCGGGCCGACAAGACTCATCTCGCCTTTGAAGACATTAAAAACCTGGGGCAGCTCATCCAGACTGAGGCGTCTCAGAATCCGGCCGACTCGTGTCAATCGCCGGCAATTGATGAACTTGTAACTCGGGTTCTCAACCGTGCCCAGATTCGTGTCTCCGTGCTTTCTGATCATCCGTTCCATGTAACGTCGATGTTCTTCATCAGCCTCACTATCATTCGACATCGAGCGAAACTTGAAGAGCAGGAAGATGTGGCCGTCCATTCCCACTCGTTCCTGTCTGTAGAAGACGGGCCCCCGCGATTCCAGCTTGATGGCGATTGCAATTATCACCCAGAGAGGCGCGCTGATAAACAGCACCAGAGAGCTTACGATCAAATCGATGCTGCGCTTGATCAATCTCCCGAACGAGGAGAGAGGTTCTTCAAACAAACGAACAACAGGCACCGAGCCGAGTTGTTCGATATAGGTCTTGCGTGGGATGCAGTTTAGAAGATTGGGAACCACACGGAACGCCACCCGGTGCCCTCGCCCGCATTTGACCATCGTGTTGAACAGCAGCTCAGGCTGAATTGACGGATCAGTGATCAGGATCTCGCGAATTCCGTAGAGCCTGATGAACCGGTGCATCTCGTCATATTTTCCCAGAACCGGAAACTCGCCGAGTCTTCCTTTATTCGCGGTCACACCATCAGGCGTGACCAGCCCGACAACCCGTCGCCCAAGCTTCGGATCGTCCGATATGACGTTGATGCACATCTCCGCAATTTCGTTTGAGCCAACAATCAGTATCGGAATGACATTGATGTGGCGTCTGCGATAAAAGGTCTGCAGACTTCTCAGCGCCACACGATAGGTCGTGAAAACCACCAGTCCAAGTGAGTAATTGAGCACAAAAACCAGCCTGGAGTATCTGAATGAAGAGTCCTCATACCCTCCTGTAAAAGAAAGCGATCATGGTCACCAGCAGTGAACTGATCGAGACGGCTTTGAAGATATTGATCAAATCCTCGCTGAAGGAGAACTCGCCGCGCACACGGTAGAGTCCTCGATAGCCGAATGACGCAGTCATAATAAAAGGAATGATATAAAGAAATCCCTGATACGGATAAAACTGCGGCTGGAATGCCGTCGGAAGGCTCAAGCTCAAAGGGCCGAACTGTTTTTGAGCCATGTAGAACAGGTTCTCATCAATCGATCTGATCTTGCAGGCCAGTACGAAAAGCCCCGCAGCCAGCAACCCGTCGAAGATAACCAGGCAGATCATGATCAGCCTGATGGTTCTGTCGGTTAATGGCAGAAGCCTGGGGAGTGTTATATGCCGTATTTCCGTCTTGGAGTCCGGGAACGGCTTGCTGTTAGACTGCGATAAATAAGACATTTCAGGCCACTCACAATATTGAAAAATTACCAGATGTGAGGTTGAGTGGGGGTAATTGATCTTACGTTATTCTGAAGGGTTCTGGCAATCAGGACCGGGGCATGGGCATGCCGCGGTTGACTCACCGGCTCAGTCTCATCGAGTTGCCGATTACCGACAAACTCGACAGAAGCATGGCCACAGCCGCATAGATGGGATTCAGGAATCCGGTGACGGCGAGGCTGATGCTCAGAGTGTTGTAGAGAAAAGCCCAGAAGAGGTTCTGGCGGACGATGCGCCAGGTCTTTTTCGAGAGGTCGAAGAATTCCAGGGTCTTTCCCAGCGACGAGTTCATGAGCACCACCGCAGCAGCCCTCATTGCGATATCGGTTCCAGTTCCGAGGGCAAAGCCCAGATCGGCCTGGGCAAGTGCCGGCGCGTCATTAACGCCGTCTCCCACCATGGCCACCACCTTCCCCTCAGCCTGGAGCCGTTCAATAATACCTGTCTTATCTGCGGGAAGAGCCTCGGCAATGAAACTACCGGCGCCGGCGGCCTCGGCCACCCATGCGGTCGTGTCTTTCGCATCGCCTGAAACGATCATGGTTGCGACTCCACGCTGTTTGAACGAATCGAGAACCTCCGCCGCGTCGGATTTGATCCTGTCGCCGAAAGCCATGAGGCCATGGAATTCACCATCCCAGCCGAAAAAGGCGACGGTCCTTCCCGCCTTCTCCAAATCGGCCGCCCTGGTTTCAATCCAGTCGTCGATGCCTGCCGCTTCGGCTTCGAGCAGACGTCGATTGCCTGCGAAAACTCGATGACCGTCCATCAACCCGGTGATTCCCTGTCCCTTGAGAATTTCGATGTCGCCGGCTTCGATCAAAGCAACACCCGCATCTTCAGCGGATTTGACCACGGCTCGTCCAAGCGGATGCTCTGAATAACGCTCGAGCGACGCGACATAAGCCATGGCCTCGTTTTTCGACGCTTCGCTGATGCGGCTGTTGAGATGCGAGAGTTCAAAATCCGTCAGCGAGAAATCGCCCTCAGTGATCGTTCCTGTTTTATCGAAGATGATTGTATCGACCTTGCAGACGGTTTCAAGGACGCTGCTGTCGCTGACCAGTATGCCTCGGCGCGATGAGATTCCGATGGCTGCCGTTACGGCAAGAGGGGTGGCTCATGCCCAGCGCGCATGGGCAGGCTATGACCAGCACGGTTATCGCCCTCATGAGAGAGTCGCCGAAGCCCGCAAGTTGGCCGAGCCAGTAAACCAGAAACGTCAGCGCTGCCACCAGGATTACGGCCGGGACGAAGACCCTGGAGACTTTATCGACAGTGCGCTCGAGCGACGATTTATTGCTCATCGCCTGTTCAACCATTCTGATGATCTGAGCCAGTGTCGTGTCGTTCCCGATCCTTGTGGCTCGAATGTTGAGCACGCCGCTGATGTTGACGCTGCCGGCGACAACCCGGCTGCCGGGGGGCTTTTCAACCGGCGCCGATTCGCCTGTCAACAGCGATTCGTCAGCGTGCGAATTGCCTTCGATGACGATGCCGTCAGCCGGCATTCGCTCCCCGGCCTTGACGATGAATGAGTCATCGACATTAAGCGCGTCGATCGAGACGAATTTCTCGACCCCGGCCGCAAGCATCCGAACCTTCTTCGGCATCATCCGGTAGAGCAGTGTGATCGACCTTGCCGTACGATCCTTTGCCCCCCTCTCTATGACTTTCCCCACGAGCACCAGCGTCACAATCGCCGATGCCGTATCGAAATAGACATGATCCCCACCGGTGAAGGCCTGAACCGAACTGTAGAAATATGCCGCGAGAATTCCGATTCCAAGCAGCGTCTCCATTCGCACCGTGCGGTTGAGAAATCCCTGCCACATCAACCTCAGAATCGGCGCAGCCGAATAGAAGACCACCGGAGCCGTGAGCGCCATCAGAACGAACGGAATGTAATGGCGCACGCTTTCCGCTATTTTCTCAAAATACCCGATATAGAGCGTCGTGCTCAGGTACATGATGTTGAGCCATAAAAATGCGGAAATGCCCAGACGCAGCAGCAGGTCTCGTCTTTCGGCGTCCGAACCGTCGGATTCCCCGGTGTACTCTCTGGCCGTATAGCCCAGTTGCTTGATTCGAGCGGGGATTCTATCGGGCGGAACTAACTGTGGGCAGTATCTAACCTTGACCAGATCCGAGGCAAAGAAGGCCTCCGCCGAAACCACGCCCAACTCGTTCGCCAGTGCGTGCTCGATGAGCCACGCACACGACGAGCACCACATTCCTGAAACCTGAAAAAGCGCCTCCTGCGTTGGGGCATTCTCCGGTATCGATTTCGGCGATGCGGCTGTATCGGGGCTGTTCGAGATCAACCCCATGGCGAGGCTGCGCTTGAACAACTCGGTTTCTCGAGGATCCGCGCCGCCTGCCATGACGCCGCTTTCAAGCAGGATGGCGTAGACATTCATGCAGCCAAGGCAGCAGAACGTCTTCTTTTCGCCGGCAAACATCCGCTCAGATGGACGGCGGCCCGTTTCCAGTCCGCACAGCGCGCATCCACTCGCCGTCACATCGGATTTGATATTTACATGATCTTTTTCGTCAGGAGTGTTGATCAGCATCCTTTATCCAGAAACAATTTTATTATTCCCCTGATCAATATCTATTGGCAGGTTGTGATTGGGAGTTAACCGGCTTGCCGTTTTCATCGAGAAAGACCGGAGAGCTGCGTTTGGATACATAATAAACGGTGATCAGAATACCGATAAAAATCGCGACAACAAGCCCAAGGAAAAGCTTCAAGATCGTTCCCTGCTTGTCGGAAATAAAACTCATGGCTTTTCCGGTCATCTGGTCTTCCTCTCGGTTGGCGTGATGAAAGTCATCTCGAAGTTTTCCGAATCATTATCAGGCGATACCCGGCTGATGAATGAGAAATGATTGACGCCCTGAGGCAGAGTCGCCGCGGGCACTGCAATATCGAATTCCTGCTGGATGGTCTCCGCGGGTTTAAGCTTGAGCGGCAGTTGCAGATCGATGCTCGCCCCGGGAAGATCCTTGAGCGAAAGCATGACTTCTGCATCCCTTGCCTGCCGGTTGGCGATCGTCATCCGGAACCTGTTGTAAATCCGCCCGTCATCTCCGATACGATAGAGAGACGACCGGACAGGCATTATCTTCACCAGCACATTGTTCCTCATCGACAAGGCCACTGTTAATCCTGAAGCATAAAAGAGCAGGATCAACAGGACTGCCACCCGTTTCGCATCGCGCAGGCCGAGCCGGTGATGCCAGGGCACCTTTTTATCGGTCAGAAGCTTCCCCTGCTCTCCCCATGCGTAATGGATCAGCCCTTCCTTGCCGAACCTGGCAAGAACATCGACGCAGGCGTCTACGCACTCTCCGCAGTGGATGCATTCCATCTGGTACGGAGATACCCGTATGTCGATCCCCATATGGCAGACCCGCACGCACTTCTTGCATTCAATACAATCATTGCCCGGATCGCGATACTGGACTATCAGGGTATTCTTGTCTCCGAACATTCCCTGCAGATAGCCGTATGGACAAACTGTGGTGCAGAAATGCTGCCGGACAAAGGCGAAATCCAGAAAGACAAACAACGTCGTAGCGGCGCCCGAGATCCCACCGGTCGTCCTGATATCCAGCGACAGAAGCCGGCTCAGCAGATCCCGCGGCTCGACAAAATACGATATGAAAACAAAGGCCAGAAAAACAGACGCCACGGCCGTCAGCAGATAGAACGCCCCCCTGACGATCATCTGCCTCTTCTTCGGATTGATTTTGATCAATTTCTTGTTGATGAATTTCTTGAGACGCTCTTCAAGTGAAAGCGACGCTTCGCTGAAGATCATCTGCGGGCACATATAGCCGCAGTAGACACGGCCATAGAGCATCGATGCCGCCACTATCACATAAAGCAGGAAGAGAAGTGCGAAGAAAATGATGGCGAACTCGTTGATCCATAGCTCATACCCGGCAAAATAGAATCGCTCCCGCGGTATGTCAAACCGCATGATATTGAAAAAAGGCAGGGCGACGAAGATCAGAAAGCAGGCAAACTGAATCCCCCGGCGATACCTGTGATATGTCGTTGGCAATACCGGCAGATCACCCTTGTTCACCGGCTTTAATGGCGGCTTCTGCGGTTTGGCCGGTGCTGATTGATCCTGACTCGTGGTAATGCTCATGAGAAGTACTAAGTGTAAAGTTTCCGATGCTGATACTGATGTTTAACTTTGGAAGTGACGGGCTCGATAATCAGATTGAATTATTGCTTCGGTCCTTGAGCTTTACTGAAACTACCTTCGCTAGTGGCAGTGAGCCCCTGAAGTTTCCATCATCATCGCCATGACGCCTCTCCAGACCAGGAATACTCCCAGCAAGGTGACGCTGATGGCGGCCAGACGGCCTCCCCACCGGCCAAGCTTCAATTTAATGGACGATGAGAACATACCGATCAGCATTAATGATCCGCTGGTTCCCAGACCGAACGCCATCATAGTCAATCCTCCTGCAAGCGGTGTGCCCGTCGCCATCGATTTGAGCAGCGCTGCATAGATCAAGCCGCACGGCAGAAAGCCAAGGGTTAATCCGAGAATGAATTTGCTGGTTGTTGTATTGGACGAGATGTTTTTGCCGATGGGTTTGAGCAGCCGTGAAAGAAAGAGAAGCGGGTCGATATTTTTCAATCCGGGTTGAGGCAACAGGTCCAGCATCACCAGACCGGTCAGGATCATCAGCACACCTGCGACTGTAGCCGTAATGTTTTCAATACCCGCAAGATTACCGATGAATCCAAGGCTTTTGCCCATGACGCCGGCCAGCGCTCCGAGAATTGAATATGTCAAAATCCTGCCCGCATTGTAGGACAAATGCGCACCCAATTGTCGTCCGGGACTTTTCGTCGACAGCGGCAAACTATATGAAACAACAATAGGTCCGCACATCTGTATGCAGTGCAGGCTGCTGACCAGTCCAAGACTGAAAACTATGTATAACTCCAGAAGGCTCATTGCTTGAAATGCGAAGAATTGCCCAATGCAGAAAGTTAACCTGCGGATATCTCCCCAGTTTCACCGGCGTAATATTTAACGCGAGGATTGGGCGAATCGATGGTAACGCATTCGCGGTAGAAATCGAATCGTCGCATATTGATGGCATGAGTCGGGCACCGTGAAGCACACATTCCGCAGCGAATGCAGGTTGACTCATCCTTGAGCATGATTGCGCCAAGAGCTTTCAGTTCCTCATCGCTGCTGCCCTTGAGGTCGTCTTGAGTGATGTCCAGACTTTCGGCCGCCAGATTCATCAGGGATGCATCCTGACGGATCTGATGGAGCCCAACCAGTTTGATCAGGTTTTCCGGGCAGACATCGACGCATCCGTTGCATGCGATGCAGATGGATGTATCGAAGATGGTATTGATGTTGCATCTCAGGCATCTTGAAGCCTGGGTGCGCGCCTCCTCTTCAGAATAATTGATCTCGATGATATCAAGAGAAGCAGCGCGGCGCTCGCTTTCGATAACCGATGGATTTCTGCGGTTGAGCTGGTCCCAGCCGTCAGCCATCGTGTAATCGGCCGGAAGCCAGCGCTTGCGAACGACAACGTCTGTTCGTGTATTCCTCAGAAAATCGTGCATCGAGCGCGCGGCTATCTGAGCCGAAGCGATGGCGTGAATGAACAGTCTCGGCCCATGTGCGATGTCGCCGCATGCGAAGACATCCGGTGCGGAGGTCTGATATGTATCGGGATTGACCTTGATCAATCCGCGATCGGTCTCGACTCCATCTTCCGGTTTGAGAAACGACAGGTCTGAACTCTGGCCAATGGCGAAGAGAATCGTATCGGCCTCGATGTCCTCTATCACATTCTCGTCGAACGATGGATTGAATTTTCCGTTCTCGTCGAAGACGGAATTGCATTTGACCGTTCGCAGCCCGATAACCTCGCCGTTCTCCTCGAGTACTTCCCTCGGACCGCGGGCCGCGTGGAGCCTGATTCCTTCCTCTTCGCCTTCGTGGATCTCCACCTCATCGGCCGGCATTTCATGACGCTGCTCAAGGCAGACTACGTGCACTTCCTTGTCCCCGCTCAACCTCAAAGCCGACCGTGCCACGTCATATGCGATTCGCTGAGTGCGCTCCATGTCCGATTCCGCGTCCGCCATCTGAACTTTCGCACGGCGCACGGCCGACCTGGCCACATCGTATGCCACGTTGCCGCCGCCGATGACCACAATGCGCTTGCCAAGTTCGTAAGGCTTCCCTTCATTGAATGCCCGCAGAAATTCGAGCCCGTCATAGACCATCGGCAGTTCCGAATTAGGCAGCGAGATCTTGCGCCCTTTCGGCAGACCGACGCCGAGGAAGATCGCCTTGTAACCCTGCCGGCGCAAATCATCGATGCTGAAATCGCGGCCAAGCCGCATGTTGCATTTCAACTCGACGCCCATCGAGAGAATGGCGTTTATCTCCGCATTAACCAGTTCACGGGGGAGCCTATACACAGGCACGCCGGCTGTGAGCATTCCACCGGGTGTCGAATACGCCTCGAAGATCGTCACCTTGTAGCCAAGTTTGGTGAGGTCATGCGCCACGGTCAGTCCCGAGACTCCTCCCCCGATCACCGCAATTTTTTCGAAATCGCCGCGACGGGGCGGAATCATCCGGTCGTCAGCTCCGGCATGATAATGCTGAAAATCCCCCGACTCGGGCCCGAATTTCTCGGTGACGAACCTCTTCAACGCCCTGATTGTAACCGGCGCATCGAGATCGCCGCGGCGACAATTCACCTCGCACGGAGCACCGCAGACACGCCCGCAGATCGAGGCAAATGGATTTGTCGCCCGTGCAATCCTGTATGCCTCTTGATGCCGGCCCTCCGCAATCGCAGTGACGTACCCGCAGGCATTCGTGTGAACCGGACAGGCATCCTGACACTTGACCATCCTGGTCCAGTAATCGGTCCCCGTCTGATCCGCCAATTCAAATTGTAGAAGATCTTGCTTCATCGTTTTATGCTGTTACAGTTTCGAATGATCTCTGGATTCCATCGACTTCAAAGCTAGTCCTCTTCCTTGAACTTCCGGAAGACGAACAGAACGAGGACAATGGCATAGACAAATCCAATCGCAGCGATCGCATACATCAACCCGTTGGAGTGCTGGGACACCTGATTGAACAGCGTGACCAGCGGCCCACGCTCTGCATGCCCCGTCTCTCCATTCATAAACATCAGAAAATAGGTCAGGCATCCGCCGGCAATCACAATGAATGCGAATTTAAGAAAGACCGGCACATCCGTCCCTTTTCGCTCGGTGATCCAGCCTTCGGCGTATTCCTTGATCTCGTTATGTTGCTTCTTATCGCTCATAATCGTCTCCTCTATCTCTTGAGAGCCGCCTCATCTTTTTTATTGCTGCTTTCGCCGCGCGCTGAAGTAGCGGCGCGTGACATTTGACCATCACCGTCATCTTCAAGCATTCGATACTTCACATCTTCGCCCTCCGCTCCCCAGTAACCGTCTTTGAAGGACCGAAAGAAAAAGAAGATCGCTCCGATGAGCAAAATCAGAAAGAAGAAGTAGGCGAAAAAGATGCTTGGATAAACGTAATCCTTCATTTAAGTAGACCTCCACCTATTTCTCGTAATCATTATCGGGTCTCCAGTTCTTCGCCCGCCCGAGCGTCTGCAGGTAGGCGACCATGGCCTTGAACTCTTCCTCGTTATTGGCTATCCACGGGAAGGGCGGCATGATCGAACCTGGAACGAGATCGCGGGGATTCTTGAAGTGAGTCCGGTGCCATTGTTCATCGTATTTTCCGCCGACCCTAGAAAGGTCCGGCCCGGTTCGTTTGGTGCCGAACAGATGCGGCGAATCGTAGACGAACTCGTCAGGCGTGGAGATCGGCGAGTCAACGCCTTTCCAGCCGGATCGCTTGGTATCGGACAACAAGGTGCGAGTCTGCTGCGTATGCCAGTACCAGCAGCCTTCGCGAACGTAGATTGCACGCCCGCGCAGCTCCAGATCATTGAGTTTGACCAGTTTGCCCGTGACTCCT
Organism: Acidobacteriota bacterium; assembly: GCA_016710075.1. GTDB lineage: Bacteria > Acidobacteriota > Blastocatellia > RBC074 > RBC074 > JADJLO01. Next base: position 137,474 of record JADJLO010000038.1, read on the forward strand.
TTCGATGGGTCGCTGTTCTCAAACGGTTTGGCCCAGCTCTTGTCAACAATTGGCGGGATGACCGTCGTCAGAATTCCGCCGATGAAAAACAATCCGAGCGCGGCAACCACAAAGACAACTGCACTGTAATCAGCTTTGCGTAACATAGCCCTCTCCTAACGGGTTAATTGCAGATTTTCAATTTTCAATTGACTGCTAAACTGGAAGAGATTTCTCCGATTGGCCCTTGGAGCCAACCATCGTGGCCAGAATGTTGTAGGCAAAGGTCACGATTCCCCCAAACATCAGGATCCCGGAGAAGAACCTTACGCTCCAGACCGGCTTGAGATTGATCACCGTATCGATGAACGGAATTGCCGGGTTGTTCCACTGCCAGCCCTGCCAGAATCCACCAAGCCACAGCGTCACGAAGAAACCGACCCCGCCGATGAGCAGCAGCCAGAAACTCCAGTTGGCCAGCGACTCGGAGAAGAGATTCGTCTTGAAGATGCGCGGCACGACGAAGTAGCACCCGGCGATCGCAAAGAAGGAGAATGCCCCGAGCACCGCCATGTGAGCATGCCCTGGAATCCAGTCGGTCTTCGAAACAATCGCATTGACCGTTCGCAGGCTGTGCATCGGCCCCTGGAAGCAGGTCAGCAGGTAGAAGATCACGCCGGTCATCAGGAATTTAAGCTGGACATTGTCGCGAAGCTGATCCCACTGCCCCTTCATGGTCGCAAAGAAATTGTAGACAACCGCCCACACGGGGATCAGCAGCATCAGCGAAAACACGATTGCGATCGTCTGCAGCCACTGCGAAATCGGACCATGCAGCATGTGGTGAGCGCCCGTCCAGACATAGACGAAGGCCAGCGACCAGAAGCCGATCATCGACAACTTGTGACTGAATAACGGAGTATTTGAAGACTTCGGAATGAAGTAGTACGCAATCGCCAGGCCGACCGGCGTGAAGATCAGACCCACCGCATTGTGGACATACATCCAGTTGAGATTGGCCTGGTTGACCCCGGTGGTAAACAGGACCGCGAAGTTGCCCGTGAGATAGACAAATGCCGTCCAGAGGATTGTCCCCAGACAGTACCAGATGGTGACGTACATTTGCGTATATTTGCGGGTGGCGACGGTGGCGAAGATGTTGGCTCCGAACATGATCCAGGCTACGACTACCATGACATCGAGCGGAAGCGGAAGCTCGGCATACTCGAGACCCTGGTTCCATCCCATCAGCAGCGAAACCACCGCGCCGAGAATGATCACGTTCCATAGAGCCGCCGTGGCGACTCCCAGCTTCTCGCTCCATAGCCTGACCCCGCACAGTCGTGGAATGACGTAATACATCAGCCCCATATCCGCGGCCAGAAGCCATCCGAAGAGCATCCCGTTGACGTGCAGCGGACGCAGACGACCATAGGTTAGAAACGGGATCGTGCCCAGCAACTGCGGCCAGACAAATTTCGCCGCAATCAATACCGCAATGATGCCGACGATGAAGAAATAGCTGATCGAGCTGATCAGAAACAACTTCGCCGTCGTGTCTTCGTGCAGCGATTCATTGGCCCTTGCCGCGCTCGACACCGGAATCTCCCCGGCACTTCTTATTGATGCTTCACCTTGCATAGAACCTCCGGTATTGGAAGAAATCAGTTTCGTTATGGAAGTACTGCAGGTTTAAAGTTAAAGGGATAAAGTTTAAAGTTTCCTTTCCGAAGCTTTAACCAGAGACACTGAAAAACTGAAAATCCATTGGTGAAATCGACTAAAGGTGACTGCAGAATCGCAACTTTAAACTTTGAACTTTGAACTATAAACTTCCTCCTCGAGTTACTGCTTCGGTTTGTTGAAACTCCTCATATAATTGATCAGGTCGCCGACATCTTTTTCGGTGAGACCATAATCGATCCATGACTGCATGGCCGATCCCTGTACTCCGTAAAGGATCGATTCAAACAGCCGTCGATCGGAAATCGAGTTCAAAAACTCGGCGTTTCGCAGGTTTCGCGGGCGCGGCAGGATGTCAATGGAATTAGGACCTTTGCCGTCCGCCTTCTTGCCGTGGCAGCCCGTGCAACGCTGCAGAAAAGTCTGTTCACCCCGCGCGATCGACTCCCTGCTCGAAGCGACCGGATTGGTCTCGGGTAACTTGCGCTCCTTGAGCGGTCTGCGGGGGTCTTTAACATAGGTCGTTTGAATGTAATTAAAGACCTGGCGGATCTGATCATCGTTGATCACCCTGCCCCAGGCGGGCATCGAGGTGCCCGCGACACCCTCACGGATAGACTTCATCAGTCGATCTTCGGTCTTGCTGTTCATAAACCCGGCCTTCGTCAGATCTCGCGGGTAGGGATCGAGATAGGCGGCGATCATTCCGTGGCCGTCTCCCTTGTCGCCGTGGCAGCGAGCGCATGTGTTTTTGTAAAACTCTTCGGGGTTGTTGAAGGCCGGAGGAGTCTTGAGACTCATTAAATAGCCGGTCATGGCCAGATAGTCCGGATTGGAGAACCCGAATGACGGCATGATCGAATCACTGACGAGCGATCGGGGATCGCGGAAGTGTTCCATGAGCCATTTATCGCCCTTGATCAATCCTTCGAAACTGAGATCCGGAGCGACTCCGCCGTCTCGCGCGCCGATCTTGTGACAGGCGGCGCAGGAACGATCATTGATCAGCTTTTCTCCGAGCGAGGCCGTTGCAATCGCTGCCGGAGGAGCCGCAGGAGAGGTCACCGGTTGACCGCCTGCAACCGCAGGCACTGCAACCGCCGGCGCTTCACCCTTGCCCTTGTTCTCCTTGTTTAGTGTTGCACGATAACGATCCAGCGATGTCTCGGAGAAATTGACTCCACGCCGGCTCTTGAGAAAAACGACCAGTGCACGGACATCATCGTCACTCAGATTGAATTTGGGCATGAATGAAGTGGCGATGTTGGCGCGAGGCTCGACGACAGACTCCCAAAGGTAATCGACCTTGAACTTCTTGCCGACTTCGCTCAAATCCGGGCCCAGAGCTCCAGTCGACAGCCCCTCGATCTTGTGGCAGCCGTAACAGTTGGTCGAAAAGAAGAGCTGGCGGCCTTTGGCCACAAGCGGAGTGCGCTTGAAATTCTCGTCAGTATGACAGAGAGCGCAGTTGGCCTGCATGTACTCCTTGCCTTTGAGCTTCGGCTTGAAGTCCGCGCGCCAGTTCTGGGTGACATATCCGAGCATCGGATCCGGCCAGTAGTGGTCCTCGCCATGGGCGAAAACAGTCTCCAGCCCGCGCCCCTGGCCGTCATGGCAGACGGTGCAGCCGAAATCAGCGAACTTATGGCGGCGCTCCCATTTTCCATTGACCAGCCGGTCACCCATGTCCTCAGTATAAGGATGTGAGCGCAGCGGCTGGGCGTGCTGGTTGAAACGCGGATCATCGATTCCGATATGGCAGGTGGTGCAGCGGTCAACGCGACTCTCACCAAACGAGGTGACGATTAATTGCTCTATTCGCGGACTGCGTCCTTCAAGCCCGGCTCGTTCAGCATCCGTTTTCGCCATCGAACGCGCCTGATCGAAATAGGCCGTCTGATGGCGCTCCCATTTGTTGAAGAACTGATCGTAGAAAACCGCCCCGTGAACAATCAGAATCACAAAACTTGCAATCGCTAATGCCAGACGCATTGATGCAATCCTTTCAGATACAGGCTCTCTTGATCCTGTGATCTTGCAGGCCCCGGGATTTCGAAGCCTCCGGGCCCTGATTGATTCTTCCTAGAAGGGTGAGACGAACTCCCAGTTCTGTCCGCGGAAGAATGTGCCGATGATGATCAAAATAATATTGACGATAACAAAGACGAGAAACAGAGTATTGGCCAGCAGTCTCTCACCCGAGAACCAGTGGCCGACGCCTTTGGTGTTGCGGTCGAGATACGGAACCAGCAGCAATATCAGAACTTCAAGGGTCGGGATCCCGACACCGCCCCAGAAAGCCGAGTAGCTCACCATCTCCTGCAGGCCCAGAAAGTACCATGGCGCTTTGGCCGGATTCGGCGGATGAGTCAGATTGACGGGCTCTTCCAGAGGAGCATTGAAGAGCAATGAGACCACCAGCACTCCAGCCAGCGTGATCACAAAAACAAACAGCTCGGCCATAAACAGATTCGGCCAACTGAAGACCGACTTGTCCGGCACGTTGCCGACCTTGGTGAACGGTCCTCGAACCACGCCCTGTATGCCGTATCGTTTCTTCTCGATGAACCCGGCCGGCTGGGCGGCGATCGCCGCGGCGGCAGGGGTGGCGGGGGTGGCGGGGGTGACATCGATTTCTTTCGGCCAGACATCGGACGACTGCGAGTCGGAAAGCACTTCGGACTCTTCGGGTCGCGACAGTCCTCCATCCTTGCGAATGCGCCAGAAATGGATTGAAACCAGGAATGTGACGGCGACGGGAAGCACGGCGATGTGTAAGACATAAAATCTGAGCAGCGCCTCCTGCCCGACTGTCGTATCGCCAAGGAGCAGGAATTTGACGTCAGCGCCTATCACGGGCGCGTATCCCGCAATCGACGAACCGACGGTGATCGCCCAGAAGGCCAACTGATCCCATGGCAGCAGGTATCCGGTGAAGCTCGAAAAGAGTGTGAGTAGAAACAGAATTACTCCGATCACCCAGTTGAACTCCCTCGGCTTCTTGTACGACCCGGTGAAGAAGACCCGGCACATGTGCAGGAAAACCACGGCAACCATTCCATGAGCCGACCAGCGATGCATGTTGCGAAGGAAAGTGCCAAACGCCACCGTGCCTCTCAGATCGAGCATGCGGTCGTATGCCTGCGTCGTCGCCGGAACGTAGTAGAACATGAGCAGAATTCCGGAGACCACCAGAATCAGGAAAAGGTAGAACGTGATCAGTCCCAGCCCCATCGTGTACCACGGCTTGATCGTATTGCGGTGAACCTTGACCGGGTGGATGTGAAGAAAGAAATTGGTGAAGCTGGTCTGCGCGCGGCCCAGATCCGAATGTGGCAGCGGATTGCGAAAGATCGAATGCCAGATGCTTGACGGCAACCCCACAAGCGCGCTGACAAAGCTGTTTTTGGCTTTCATCGTGTCCCTCTACTTTTAGACGTTGAAGTATGTCCCGGCAGGAACCTCTGTGCTCTTGTCGATCTCGAGCTCACCGTTCGGCGCCATCGTGAGCTTGTACCAGGGCAGAGGCTTCGGCGCAGGGCCGCCGGTGACATTGCCGTCCTGATCGAACCTTGAACCGTGGCAGGGACAGGCAAATCCGGTATCCGATGGTGCGACAATGCAGCCCAGATGAGTGCAGGTCGTCGAAATGGCGCAGAGTTTATCGCCGTCTCTGACCACACAAACCCGCTGCTGGTCCAGTGCCAGTTTTGTCCCCGACGGGAACTCATCCGGCTTGCCAATGCTGAACCTGTTTGGCTGCCCGTAGGTTGCTCGCGGTTTGATAAAAACCAGGTTTGAGAAAATGCTGATAACTGCCGAGCCGAAAAGTCCGACACTGCTCAACCACACCAGCAGATTGCGGCGGGTGATCTGACCTTCGGTTCGCTCGGGATTATTTGCGATGTTTTTCTTCGCCATGCTCATTGCGAAGTTCCTCCTGAGAAGATTCCACCAGCTCTTCCAGTTCCGACCAGAAAACCTGGTACTTGGCATCTTCGATGTTTCGAAAGTAGTCCTTCTTGACTGCAAAAATAAAAATTAACAGCCCTGCGGCTCCCATAAGCAGACTGGCGATAATCGATATCCAGGTGAGATACATAAAATTTGTCTCAGTTCCTCGTGAAATCGTCACCAGCTAATCGCTTGGCCGGCAACACTTATGGTTTTGGGTAAGACTTCGACTTTGCGGAAAATTACCTGATCCGCTCTGATTTTTCTTTTTATGCAAGGATCGTTCCAGAAAATGGCCAGAAAATGGAGTGTTATAAACAGGCGGGTTTTCCGGTTTTTGAAGGGAGGTGGGCCTCCGACATGGGGAAATGCACTCAACCCATGGGGAAAATGCCACAAATTGGAGCCGCAAAAAGGCCGTCCCGGCTTGAGAATCGAGGGTGTCGAATAACGGTTGAACTGCGCGGCATTTAACGCTCACAGAGACTTCGCCCATCAGTGCCCGGTCAATCTGATAAAATCAAATTTCATGGCACAAGCATTGCTGACACAGAATAGCTCAATGCCTGAATCTTGTGAGTTTTGGGTGTCGGATCAGGAAATTCAGATGGAGGGAGCGCCGGACAGGCAGATGCGAGATAAAGCGATCCGTGAATATCATGAACTACTGGCTGCGGATAAGGGACTGACACCTGATCTGTTTCATCGTTTAAAGAGCGGAATGACTACCATGAGGCTGCTCCATGGGACTCGGGCAGTTGGAGTTTCATTGCGGCCGCATTTTCTGACACGCAGGCAATATGACCTGCTCGCCGACTATTCTCAGACCCTTTTCTCCACCTTCAACAAAATAACGGAAGCGATGCTGGCCAATCCCGAGCTCATGAGCCTGGTGGGTCTGACGGAGCGGGAGACCCGATGGGCCGAGGTCGATCCGGGGTATGCCATGCCGGCCATCACCACAAGGCTCGATGCATTCGTCAACGGCGATGAAATCAAATACGTCGAATACAATGCCGAGAATCCATCAAGCCTTCCGGATCAGGCCGGTTTGAACCAGTTGCTGTTCGAAGTTAAAGCCATGCAGCAGTTTTCGGAGCATTACAGGCTGCATCAGTTCAGACCGATGGCGGGCCTGCTCAAAGCGCTGCTTGCGACCTTTGAGGAATGGGGAGGATCAGGTGCCCCGCACGTGGCCATCCTCGACTGGGCCGATCTGCCGACACAGGGAGAATTCGTCATCCTGCGCAACTACTTTGCGAGCCATGGTGTCCCGACGATCATCTGCACGCCCGATGAACTGGAGTATCAGGACGGCCGGCTGATCCGCGAAGATTTCAAAATAGATGTGGTCTATAAGCGCGTCATCATCCATGAATTTTTCGAAAAATACGACGATTCGCACCCTCTGCTCAAAGCCTATCTCAATCACGATGTCTGCATGGTCAACTGCTTCCGCTGCAAGATGGTTCACAAGAAAGCGGGCTTCGAGATCCTGACCGACGAGTTATACCGCCACTGGTACTCAGCAAAAGAGCTGGAAGTCATCGAAAAGACCGTTCCTGGACGAGAGTGATCAGAGAGCGAAAAACCGACTACCGAGGCGACCGGATAGACCTCGTCGAATACATCAGAAAATACAGAGAGAATTTCGTGCTCAAGCCAAACGACGATTATGGCGGGCATGGAATCTTCTTCGGTGGGAATTTGAATCAGGCGGAATGGGATGACCGCCTGGTGAAGGCGCTTGAGGGGAGTTATGTGGTTCAGGAGAAACTCGAACTGAAGATGGAGGAATTTCCGATCTTCAACGAGAAGGAATGGAGCCTGCAGCCGATGTTCGTCGACACCAATCCCTTCATCTTCCGCGGCGAGGTTGACGGCGCGATGGTCAGGCTTTCGGATTCGCCCGTGGTCAACGTCAGCTCAGGCGGCGGTGAGACGGGCTTTTTTGTTCTTGAAGATTGATCGATGTAAGACGTTAATAAATTTCATTATTGGAGGTCTAACACAGTGACTGACGAAATCCTCCCAATTCGCAAAATTGCAGACAAACTTGGGATTGCCGATGAGTATCTTGATTATTACGGGCCGCATACCGCGAAGCTCAAACTATCGTTGATGGATCAGACGAAGCCGGGCCAAAGAGGCAAGCTGATCATGGTCACGGCGATAACACCGACCAGTTACGGCGAGGGCAAGACGGTGGTCTCGATAGGTCTGGCGCAGGCTCTGGACAGGCTGGGCAAGAAGGTGATCGCGACGCTGCGCGAGCCGTCGCTCGGGCCGGTCTTCGGAGTCAAGGGTGGAGCGACAGGAGGCGGAAAATCCCGTGTCCTTCCGTCCGAAAAGATCAACCTGCATTTCACCGGCGATTTCCATGCGATCACTACGGCGCACAACCTGCTGGCGGCCGCCATCGATTCGCACATTCATAACGGCAACGAACTGCGGTTCGACGTCGACAGCATCTTCTGGCCGCGCGCCATGGACATGAATGACCGTGCCTTGAGGCACATCGTCGTCGGCCTTGGCGGCAAGATCAACGGGGTTCCGCGCGAGACCGGCTTCGTCATCACGGCGGCATCGGAGATCATGGCGATTATGGGTCTTGCCACTTCAAGAGAGGATCTGCGCAAGAGAATCAACAGCATCGTCGTCGGCTTCAATCTGGAAGGGCAGATAATCAGAGCCTCGGACCTGAATGTGACCGGCTCGATGATGGTTCTGCTCAATGACGCCATTCAGCCCAATCTGGTGCAAACCACCGAACACACGCCGGCATTTGTCCACACCGGGCCATTCGCCAATATCGCGCATGGCACAAGCAGCGTAATCTCGCAGAAGATCGCCTTCAACATGGCCGATTACATTGTCAACGAGTCGGGTTTCGGAGCCGATCTTGGGGCGGAAAAATTCTTTGACATAGTCATGACTCAAACCGGTCACAAGCCGGCGGCGGCAGTTCTGATCGCGACTGTCAGGGCGCTCGCCTCCCACGGCGGAGTGCCGGGAGATCTGAGCGTCGAAGCCGTCAAACGGGGACTGGTTAACCTTGCCACGCATCTCGAAAACATGAAGAAATTCAAGGTCCCGGTGGTCGCCGCCCTCAACCGCTTCACCACGGACACGCCCGAGCAACTCAACGTCATCAAGCAGTTCTGCGAAGAGAGCGGCGTCGAAAGCGCACTGGTCGATGTCTTCGAAAAAGGCGGCGAAGGGGCAATCGAACTGGCGGAAAAAATCATGAGGATAGCCGATCCCGTGGGGGCCGAAACAGCCAGCCCCATTTATCAGCTGACAGACAGCCTGGAAACGAAGATCGAGAAAGTCGCCAAAGAAATCTACGGTGCCGGTATCGTTTACATCGAGGCGGGCGCCCGCAAAAAACTGAAAAAATTCACCGACCTCGGATACGGCCAGTTGCCCCATCTGCATGGCGAAAACCCAATCGTCCCTGTCGGACAATCCCAAGCTTCCGGGTGCACCGAAGGGATTCACACTGACCGTCAATGATGCTTCTCTCTCGGCCGGCGCCGGATTTGTTGTAGTTGTCGCCGGATCGATGATGCTCATCGCCTGGTCTTCCCAAAGTCCCGCAGGCGTTCAAGATCGACGTGGACGAAAACGGCGTCCCGCACGGGGTCGGTTAACAGGAGAACTTATGTCACCATCTTCAACACCTCGACAGGACGAGGCCGAAAACATATCGCTCATTGGCCATGAATTGCTCGACTCTCCAATGCTCAACAAGGGCAGCGCCTTCCCGGATGACGAGCGTGAAGAGATGCGGATGCTGGGGCTTCTGCCCTATCATCCGTCGACTATGGAAGAGCAGCTTGCCAGAACCTACGAGAACTACCTACACAAGAATAATGACCTTGAAAAATATGTTTTTCTGGTCTCGCTGCAGGATCGTAATGAGACGCTCTTCTACAGCCTGCTTCACCGGCATATTACAGAGATGATGCCAATCATCTATACGCCGACGGTGGGCCTGGGATGTCAGAGATACAGCCATCTTTTCCGCAGGCCAAGGGGATTGTTCATTGCCTATCCACACAAGGATAAGCTGGACATGATTCTTGACAACGCCCCTTTGAAGAAGGTCGAGGTGATAGTCGTCACGGACGGCGAGCGTATTCTCGGTCTGGGAGATCTTGGAGTAGGCGGCATGGGGATACCGGTCGGCAAGTTGTCGCTCTACACTTTGTGCGCCGGGATTCACCCCGCGACCACACTGCCGATACTTCTCGACGTCGGCACCAACAACAAGGAACTGCTCAACGATCCGCTCTACCTGGGCTGGCGGCATGAGCGGATACGCGGGCAGGAATACGATGATTTCATAGAGGCCTTCGTCAGCGCGGTCATGCGCAAGTTCCCGCATGTCCTGCTCCAATGGGAGGATTTTTCGAAAAACAACGCCAACCGGCTGCTGGACCGGTATCGCGACCGGCTCTGCACATTCAATGACGATATTCAGGGAACGGGAGCAGTTACTCTCGCCGGGATGCTGGCGGCGATGAGGATTTCGGGTCAGAAGCTCAAAGATCAGCGCGTGGTGATTCTCGGCGCCGGGTCTTCAGCCTCGGGCATCAGCGATCAGGCCGCCACGGCGATGATCAGCGAAGGAGCCACATTCGAGGAGGCCTGCGCGGCAATCTGGCTGCTCGACAGCCAGGGGCTGGTCCATTCGAAACGGACGGGACTGGAATCTTTCAAACAAAAATATGCCAAGCCCATGGAGTTGACCGCCGGCTGGAGGCTGGATGCGCCGGAAAAATTCGAGTTGGCTGACGTCGTCAGAAACATTCATCCGACGATACTGATCGGCACTTCGGCACAGCCGGGAACATTCACCGAAGAGATAGTCCGCGAGATGGCAAAACACACCGAAAGGCCGGTGATCTTCCCGCTTTCGAATCCGACATCAAAGTCGGAGGCAGTCCCGGAGGACATTCTGAAGTGGACGGACGGAAGAGCTCTGGTGGCGACGGGCAGCCCGTTCAAGCCTGTCGAATACAATGGCCGCACATTCCGCATCGGCCAGTGCAACAATTCGTTCATCTTCCCCGGCGTCGGTCTGGGAGTCATCGCTTCCGGCGCTCGTCATGTGACCAACGAAATGTTCGTTGCAGCGGCAAGGGTGCTCTGCGATATGTCTCCGGCTCTGACCGACCCCTCGGAAGCACTCTATCCGAAGCTGGAATTTGTCCGCGAAATATCGCAGCGGGTAGCGCTCGCGGTCGGCCTTGAAGCTCAAAAAGCGGGGCTTTCGACAGTCACCTCTCGCGAAGATCTTGAAATGGCCATCGAACTCAAGATGTGGAAGCCTCATTATATTTCATACAAATCCGTGCAGGGATAATGACAAATGACAGCGGAGTCGATCATGAAAAAAGAGCATAAGAAACCCAAGGATCATTACCGCAAACGGACTCATCTGATTCACGGAAACTATGAGAGCAGGCACTGGGATTTCGATCATCATCTGATCCCGCCGATGTCCGCCTCGACAACATACAGGCTCGGGTCAGTTCACAGAGGAGCACAGGGATTCGCCGAATTCGCATCGGAAGAGGCCGAGGGGGCCGGCCATGTGCCGATCTACATTTACGACAGGCTCGATGAGCCAACCCGGAGCATGCTCGAAGAGAACCTCGCATACGCTGAAGGCGGGGATGTCTGCGTGACATTCGCCACTGGAATGGCGGCGGTCAGCGCGGCGCTGGGCGTGACGACACGCGCGGGCGATGAGATCGTCGCTCATCACACGCTTTACGGCTGCACCTACAGCCTTATGACTACGTGGCTGCCCCGTTTCGGAGTGGAGACAAAATTCGTCGATATGTGCAGCGAATCTTCCTTCAAGGGTGCGATCACTGACCGGACCAGTGCCGTCTATTTCGAGACGCCGATTAACCCGACGCTCGACCTGATCGACATCGAACAGATCAGACGATGGGTTGATGAAGTTCAACCGGGTCGCAACAACAAGGAGCGCCCGATGATCATTGTGGACAACACATTTGCCACTCCATATTGCCAGCGGCCGCTCGCTTTCGGTGCGGATATCGTCGCCCACAGCCTGACCAAGGGCATCGGCGGCTTCGGCACTGATATGGGAGGCGCCGTGATCGCATCCCGGGATTTCCACAATCAACTCCTGATGTATCGCAAGGATTTCGGCGGAGTTCTCTCACCCAAAAGCGCATGGCCGATTCTCGTCTACGGCCTGCCGACACTGGCCACAAGGTTCGTCAATCAACAGAAAAGCGCCATGCGCGTCGCTCAATTCCTGCAGGGACATCCGAAGGTCTCGCGGGTCAACTATCCGGGTCTTGAAACCTTCTCAAAATACGACCTGGCTAAAAAACAGATGTTCAGCTATGACGGCAAGTTCGCGCCGGGCAGCATGCTCTATTTCGTGCTCAAGGGCGAGCAGAAAGCCGCCAATGAAGCGGCCGACAAATTCATCGATTACATTGCCAGTCACGCATACAGCATCACGCTGGCGGTGAGTCTCGGCCAGATCAGAACGCTGATCGAAGAGCCCTACTCGATGACTCATTCCGCTTTGCCGGATGAGGTCAAACGAGCTCGCGGCCTTGAGCCGGGCGGCATCAGATTGTCCATCGGCCTTGAAGACTGGCACGACATCATCGAGGATCTGGAAGCAGCATTCGAACAGATTTGAATCGCAGGAATATTCAAAAAATGAATAAGGTAGCCGCAGCAGAAGCAGTCAGGGTCATCAAATCGGGAGACCGGGTTTTCGTTCACAGTGTCGCCGCCGCGCCGCAGCAACTGATCAAGGCGATGACGGCCAGGGCATCGGAATTGAGGGATGTCGAGATAGTCCACCTGCACACAGAGGGCGAAGCGCCTTATGTGGCGCCCGAGTTTGCCGAAAGCTTTCACACCAACGTCATGTTCATAGGCGCCAACGTCCGGAGCGCAATCTACACGGGAGAGGCCGATTACATCCCTGTCTTTCTAAGCGAAGTGCCGGCATTATTTCGCAAGAAGATTCTGCCGTTGAACGTCGCAATGATTCAGGTTTCTCCGCCGGACAGGCATGGGTTCTGCTCGCTTGGAGTTTCGGTCGATGTCTCGCGCGCCGCGGTTCATGAAGCCGAATACGTCATCGCACAGATCAATCCGAACATGCCACGGACGCACGGAGACGGCCTGATTCACATCAATCAGATTAATTATGCTGTCGAGGTCGACGATCCGCTCCCTGAAGCACCCGATCGAGTAATGAGCGAGATCGAACTCGCCATCGGAAGAAACTGCGCCAATCTGGTAGATAACGGAGCAACACTGCAGATGGGAATCGGCGCCATCCCAGACGCGGTACTGGTCGCATTGAAGGATCACCAGGACCTGGGGGTTCACACTGAAATGTTTTCCGACGGGATCATCGAATTGATAGAATCCGGAGTGATCAACGGCGCGAAGAAAAAAGTGCACCCTGACAAGGTGGTCGGCACCTTTGTGCTCGGCAAACGCCGGCTTTATGATTACATCGACGACAATCCCTTCTTCGTCATGCTGGACGCGGCCTATGTCAACGACACCTCCGTGATCAGGCGAAATCCGAAGGTGACGGCGATCAACAGCGCAATCGAGGTAGATCTGACGGGTCAGGTATGCGCCGACTCAATAGGTACAAGACTTTTCTCCGGTGTCGGCGGCCAGATGGATTTCATTCGCGGCGCATCCTTGTCCGAAGGCGGAAAGCCGGTCATCGCCCTGCCGTCCGTGACCGGCCGTGGAGAATCAAGGATCGTCATCTCCCTCAAGGAAGGAGCGGGCGTGGTTACCACCCGCGCCCACGTTCATTACGTGGTCACCGAATACGGCATTGCGGAACTCTACGGCAGAAATCTGCGGCAGCGGGCAAAAGCCATGATCGCCATCGCTCATCCGGACCACCGCGAGGGATTGGAGCGCGAAGCATATACGAGATTCAAGACGCTCCGCGATTAAGAGCGTCGCATTGCATTATTGAGATCGCTATCATCGATTCAGAAAGGCGGCTTATGACGGGTGTCAGATCGCATCCGCAAACAATTCTCTGCATCGCCAGCTTTTACAAGGGCCATGACTTTATTCGCGAGTGCCGGTCCCAGGGTTGCTGTGTGGTCCTCTTGACACGCGAAAAACTGAGAAACGCCGGATGGCCGCTCGAATGCATCGATCACCTGATCGTCGTCCCCGATAAATCCGAGATCGAGGATTACATTTTCGCGGTCAATGACTTTTCGCTCTCCAATCGGATAGACATCGTGGTCGCGCTCGAGGAAGGTGATGTCATCACCGCAGCCCGCATCCGTGCGCATCTGGCGATTGCAGGGATGACCACCAGCACGGCGCGAACCTTCCGCGACAAGCTGTGGATGCGGATCAAGGCCGGTGAAGCCGGAATCAGCCAGCCCCGGGCAACATTGATGCTCAACTATCAGGATGTGGGGGAGTTCATGCAACGGGTCCCGCCCCCCTGGGTGATCAAGCCGCGGGCGGACGCATCCTCGATCGGCATCAAGATCCTGCATAATTCCGAAGAGGTCTGGCGAATCAAGGATATGCTCGATGCAAGGGAATCCCTGCGCGAACGGTCTTCATACTACCTGCTGGAGAATTACATTGCGGGCGATGTTTATCATGTCGATTCTTTGATCAGTCGGGACCGTGTCGTCTTTGCGAGCGTATCAAAATACGGGACACCTCCGCTTGACGTGATACAACTTGGCGGCGTCTCCACATCCCACACCCTCAAATACAACTCAAAGGATCGAAAAGAGCTTCAGACGATAAACCAGAAACTGGTCACCGCTCTCGGACTCGATCGCGGCACGACTCACGCCGAATTCATCAAAAGCCCCATCGACAACAGCTTCCATTTCCTTGAGGTGGCCTGTCGCGTCGGCGGCGCCTACACCGTCGAAGGCGTCGAAGCGGCATCGGGCTTAAATCTCTGGCGCGAATGGGCCAGAATCGAAATCCTCAACGATTCGGGGAGTTACAAACTCCCGCTGGTCAGAAAGGAATTCGGCGGTATCGCCGTGTCCCTCGCAAAAGAGGAAACCCCTGACACCTCAGCTTACGATGCTCCGGAAATCGTCTTCCGGGCAAAGAAGGACTGGCACGTGGGACTTGTCCTGAGATCCGATAATTACGATCGGCTGGTGAAGCTTCTGGAAGCATACCGATCGCAGCTTGAAAGCGATTTCACCGCCGTGGCGCCTCAGCAGGAAAGACCCTAGATCTGAGTTCCGCATGGAGTTCCGCGCATGGAGTTCCGAATCTACGCATGGAGTTCCGCCTTCAGGCGGAACGATCCGCGCGATTGGAGTTCCGTCTTCAGGCGGAATAACCTGGATTCCTGATCGTTCCGCCTGAAGGCGGAACTCCATGCGGCGGAACTCCATGCGTCCATGCCTGATATCCCGGGAATCTCTCATTCATCACCGTAAGCCAATCGCCTCCATTAACCATGAGCGCTTTCGAGAGCGCCTCACAAAGGCTTGCCGAGGGCCCCAAGGCCGCAGCGACGGGCGTTTTATTCACTGATAATCCGCTGCGCGGGTCGATGACGTGACCGTAGATCCGGCCATCCACCTCGAACGATTTCCCGTGAGCTGCTGAAACCGAAAGCGAAGAGTCCTTCAGATCGACCAATCCGTCACCGCCCTCGTTGATGAACGGCCGCGGCATCGCTATTCGCCAGCATTCCTCGCCCGGTGGCGCTCCGATGGCGGTGACGGAACTCGTCCCGCCGTGAAGCAACGCGCTGTCTATGCCGTTTTCAATCAGCAGTTCGACGGCCCGTTCGGTTGCATAACCCTTGCCGTAGCCGCCAAGATCGATCTCAACGCCGGGCTTATCGAACTCAACGGTTAAGGCGTCGTCATCAAACTGTATGTGAATCATCCCCGAAATCGCTCGGGCGGCTTCGAGTTCCTCCTGCGACGGAATTGCCCCCTTGTCTTTGACGAACCTCCAGGCACGCATTAACGGGCCTACTGAAACATCGAATGCGCCGTCCGTCATCTCAGACAGTTCGGCGCATCTTTTGAGCAGGCGGTAGAGCCGCGGATCAACCTTGACCGGCGCAATCGCCGCCCGTGAATTGAGCCAGTGGATTTCACTGTCCGAACGGTAGAAGCTCAACTGGGCTTCCACACGCTCGATCTCGTCGAGGGCCTCTTCACCCGCAGCCCGCAGCCTGACGGGATCATCGCCATAGATCACCAGCTCAAACCTCGTGGCCATGGCGTATCTTGAGAGAAGTACGGGCATCGGCAATAAAGTTAAAAGTGGCGTGTTTACAATTAAAAAAACCTTCAACCGGAGCGCAAGCGGGGCGCTTGCGCTCCAGGCAGTCAAATCTACAGATTCAGACTGTAACTCGGCGCCGGCGTATCTCGCATCTTCCGCTTGGCAGGATCGAAGAATACCGTCTTGTTCTTGCGATAGGACTCCTCAGCCATAGAGACCGCAGCCTGGACTCTGACGGCGAGTTCGATATCGCAATTCGGAGCCTTGTTGGCACGCAGAGAGTCGATAAAGTTCTTCTGGTGTTTCTGATGACTTTCGCCGGAATCGGGCGGGGTTTCATCCTTCGCCTCGATCTCGTCGACAAACGGGCGCTCCGGAGTGATCTGCACCTTGCCGCCGCCGAACATGAGGTCGGCTTTCTGGCCGCGGATCAGGTCTTCAACGCCGCGTTCATTGACGGTAGAACCCGCCAGATAGATCATCGGTCCGGATGCATATTTGACCATGACCATTGTGGTATCGGCCACTTCGCGGGGCTCGCCGTACCCCTTGTCTGTGTCGCAAAGGATGCCGCCCATGCAGGAAGCACTCATCGGAAACTCATTGAGCGACATGGCCAGCATCAGCGGATGCAGGCGATGCGGCCAGAGATCGCCGATGATGCCGTTGCCGTAATCCCAGTATTTGCGCCAGCGATAATAGCGCTCGGCGCTGAAAGGACGCTTCGGCGCACTACCCAGCCAGGCCTTCCAGTCGATCTGCTGCTCGGTAGCTTCCGGTTCGATCTTGTAATTCCATTCGCCTTTCGGATTGTTGCGGCAATAACTGCCCTGAGCCCAGAGAACCTTACCGAGCCTGTTGGCCTTGACTATCTCTCGTGCCTTGTGCCATTTCGGGTCGCTGCATCCGTGCGAGCCGACCTGCACCCAGCGATTCGTTCTCTTCGCGGTATCGTAGATCTTGAATGCCTCGTCGAGCGTGTGAGTCATCGGCTTTTCGAGGTAGATGTGCTTGCCCGCCTCCATCGCTTCAACAGCCATCGGCATATGCCAGTGATCCGGAGTCGCAATGACGATGACATCGATATCCTTGTCCTCAAGCATCTTTCGATAGTCGGTGTAAGCCCTGGCATCAGTCAGTTCCGCTCTCTTCTGTGAAGCGAGACGCCGCTTCTCGAAGATCTCGCAGATGCCCACGACTTCGACATTCTCGGCCGCGGTGAAATCCTTGATGATCGTCATATGCTTGAATCCCATGCCGCCCTGACCGATAAAGCCGTAGCGGATACGGTCATTGGCGCCAATGACCTTCGATTTGGCCTGGGCATACGTCCTCATTGCGGGCTCGTCATCAAATAGAACCGGAGCCGAAACCAGTCCGGCCGTACCTATTCCTGTTGCTTTGATAAAATCGCGTCGTGACAGATCTTTGTTGTTATTGTCCATTGTTGAACCCCTTTCCGGCTCATTTGATCGATTATTAAGTTGATAAATATGATTGATTGGGAATTATGATTCTGCTTCCGGACATGACGGCTTCATTTGTCCTGATGGCAACCACAGTCGAATTGAATCCATCGACGGGGCCGCAAGCCGTCGGCTTATCTTCTCTGATGCTGCTAATGAAGTTCTGCATCGCCAGAGACAATGCCGTCTGAGTCGGTTCGAGAGCGCCTTCTTTTCCGGGTTCCTTGCCTTCCTCGATCAGCTTTGTCGAATCGGCAACCATGCAGATTCCGGTTTCGTTATGGATGTTCTCCTTGCGGGCATAGACCTCCCAGCCAAGCAGCGGCGAATCCGCCTCCTTGACCAGCCAGCCTCGATTCTCACGCATCATGAGGCTGCTGTCGGCGCCCTGAAACAGAGTGAATGCGTCGCTGAACGAACTGGCCAGAGTCGCATTGAAGATCATCCGCACATTGTTCGGATACTCCAGAACCGCCTGGATTGTGTCCGGTATTTCGCGGCCATCCCTCCAGTTATTGATCGACCCGAATCCGGTCACGGCCGTCGGGAGCGTTTTGAGATACCAGTCGACAAAGTCGAACTGGTGAATGGCGACCTCTCCAGCAAGGCCGGTCGATGTATCCTTCATCAACCTCCAGTTGATCTGGGCCTCGCGGCTGTTGGTCGGCGCGGTTCTTCTCCAGCTCTGCTTTTTATTCCACTGCCCGGAGATCATCGCCTGAGAGCCGAGCACTCCGCTTCTGACGAATTGAAGCACGTGGCGATAGAGGGCGTTCGATCGGCCCTGCAGCCCGGCCTGGAATTTGACCTTCGGCGCCTGCTGTGCCGCTGTCGCAATCGCTTTTGCATCTTCGATGCTCCCTGCCAGAGGAGCTTCGCAGTAGAGGTGCTTGCCGGCCTGGAGGGCTGCAAGTGCGATCTCCTTGTGCAGATGCGTCGGAGTCGCGACGATCACCGCTTCGACATCCGCCGACTCAAGTAATTTGCGGTAATCGGTCACGGTTGCGGCTTTCGGAGCGATCTCCGCTCCCCGCTTCAGGTATGGCTCGTAGGTGTCACAGATCGACGTCACCTGCGCCGTCTGCAGACGCGATAAAGTTGAGAGGATTTCCCTGCCCCACTGGCCGGCACCCACCAGACCGAACTTGACCGGCGGCCCATCGATGCTCAGCGGCGGGTAGACCCTCGCCGCCATCAACTCTTCCTCTGTGAAAAAAGACCGTCAACCCGGCCGCCATCGTCCTCAGGAAATCTCTGCGATCTACTGAACTCTCTTTCATGGTTATTCCCTCTATAAAAAGTCAGGAGTTCAAGAGTTCAAAGTTTAAAGTTTAAACTTTAAACTTTAAACTTTAAACTTTAAACTTAAACTCTTTAACCTTTGAACTTTAAACCTCTTCTGTTTATGTTCGCTTGACCATCGGGACGTAATCCCGGACGTCCGAACCGAGATAGATCTGGCGCGGACGTGCAATCTTCTGATCTTCGTCAAGCAGCATCTCTTCCCACTGAGCGATCCAGCCTGCAGTTCTCGGAATTGCGAACAGAACCGGGAACATCTCGACGGGGAAGTCCATCGCCTTGTAAATGATGCCTGAGTAAAAATCGACGTTCGGATAGAGCTTGCGGCTGATGAAGTAATCATCGCTCAGAGCAATGCGTTCGAGTTCCAGCGCGACATCCAGCAGTTCATCCTTGCCTGTCACCTCGAAGACTTCATAAGCGGTCTGTTTGATAATCGTGGCGCGCGGATCGTAGTTCTTGTAGACGCGGTGCCCGAAGCCCATAAGGCGGAAATCTCCATCCTTCACGCGTTTGATGTATTCGGGAACCCTGTCGACAGACTTGATCTGATTGAGCATCTTGAGCACCGCTTCATTGGCTCCGCCGTGGAGCGGCCCGTAGAGCGCCGCGGCCGCGCCTGCAAGCGCCGAGTACGGATCGACCTGTGAACTGCCGATGCTGCGCATGGCATTGGTGCTGCAGTTCTGCTCGTGATCGGCATGCAGGATGAAAAGAACTTCCAACGCCTTTTCCAGAATGGGACTCGGCTGGTACTTCAACTCGGTCTTCTTAAACATCATGTTCAGGAAGTTGCCGGCGAAGCTCAGCTCGTTGTCGGGATAGACGTACGGCAGGCCCATCCTGTGCCGGTAGGCAAATGCCGCAATCGTGGCGACCTTGGCGATCAGGCGATAGACCTGTTTCCGGCGCGATTCGGCGTTGAAAATGTCCTTGGCGTCCGGATAGAAGGTCGACAGCGCTCCCACGGTTCCGATGAGCATTCCCATGGGATGTGCATCGTGATGGAACCCGTCGATGAATTTCTTGATGCTTTCGTGAATGAATGTGTGGTGTGTGACATTCCACGTCCAATCTTTCAGTTGATCCGTGGTCGGCAGTTCTCCGTGAAGTATGAGATACGCCGTTTCGAGATAGGTGCTTTTTTCGGCAAGCTGATCGATGGGATACCCGCGATATCGCAAAATCCCCTTGTCGCCATCGATAAAAGTGATCCGGCTCTTGCATGATGCAGTATTGGTGAATGCAGGATCGTACGTCATGATGCCGAAATCATCGGGTTTGACCCTGATCTGCCGCAGATCAATCGCCTTGATCGTTTCATCCTTGATCGGAATTTCGTACTGCTTTCCGGTTCTGTTATCTGTGATCGTTAACGTATCGTTGCTCATCATCTCCTCCATTTAGAGATTTCAATTTACATGCTTTGAGACCTGTAATCTCAACTGTGCGCTGTGGCCGGTTTGAAGCTGTGGAGAGCTTTGACATATTGAGCGCGCTCGAATTCGCTCGGATCCGAGCAGTTTTCCTGGCTCATACTTCCCTGCATCTGCCTGATCGAGTGGTATTCATGCTCGCTCATCCAGGTTTCGATCTCCCGCTCCATATTTTTGATATGGTCAATGCCGTGACGGTAAAGGACCGAACAGAGCATGGCGGCGTCGGCTCCCACCATCATTATCTTAAGCACATCCTGGGCGGTGTGAATACCGCTGGTGGCTGCGAGACTGGCCTTGATCCTGCCGTGAAGAATCGCAATCCATCGCATCGGAAGCCTCAAAGCCTGGGGTGTGCTTAAAATGATGTTCGGTCTTACTTCAAGATGCTCAAGGCTGATGTCAGGCTGATAAAAACGGTTGAAGAAGACCAGTCCGTCGGCGCCGCCTTGATCGAGCCTTCTGGCAACGTTGGCTAGACTGCTGAAGAAAGGACTCAGCTTGATGGCCACTGGAATTGTCACGACCTCCCTGACCATCGATAGAATATCGAGATAGGTCTGCTCCACTTGGGCGCCGGTCAGATCCACATCCGTCGGGATGTAGTAGATGTTCAGTTCCAGCGCATCCGCGCCGGCCTGCTGCATCTCTTTCGCATAATTCGTCCAGCCGCCGGCCGATGTCCCGTTGAGACTGGCTATCACGGGCATCTTCACGGCCTCCTTCGCCTTTCGAATATGGTTCAAATATCCTTCAGGCCCGAGATGAAATTCCGAGGGCTCAGGGAAATATGTCAGCGCCTCGGCATAACTGTCGGTGCCGTATGTCATATGGTGATGAAGCTCCAGCCGGTCACTGGTTATCTGCTCCTCAAAAAGCGAATAGATAACCACTCCGGAAGCCCCCGCATCCTCCATCTTCCTGATGTTGTCCAGATTTTCGGACAGCGGAGAGGCCGAAACGACCAGCGGCGTCCGCAGGTTCAGTCCCATATATTTCGTGCTGAGATCCATCATATTTCCTCGTTACGTCTTGTGACCTGTCAAACAGTTCTGCAAGCGTCTTTTAATAACAATCAAACCGATTTGTCCTGCTCGTTTTGAGCCCCGCCCATCTTGCGCGCGGCCAGATATTCATAGTAATGCCAGCGATCCTGAACATCCTGCTGCGCTGCGGCGAGCAATCGCCTGGCCTCATCGGGGTTGCTCTTGGTGAGCATCTTGAAGCGGTTCTCCATGTACATGTATTGCTCAACGGGAATCTTGGCTGAGCGGGAATCGAGTTGCAGAGGATTCTCGCCATGAGCCGATCTATCGGGATGATAGCGATAGAGCAGCCACTGGCCCGAATCGACCGCGGCCTTTTGATTCTGCATTCCGGTCGTCATATTGATTCCGTGAGCGATGCAATGGCTGTAGGCGATGATGATCGAGGGCCCGTCAAAGGCCTCTGCTTCGATAAAAGCCTTGAGCGTGTGCTCGTCCCTTGCGCCCATGGCCACCCGAGCGACATAGATGCTGCCGTAGGTCATGGCAATCAGGCCGAGATCCTTCTTCGGTGCAGGCTTTCCGCCGGCTGCGAATTTGGCCACGGCCCCGCGCGGAGTGGCCTTGGACATCTGGCCGCCTGTATTCGAATAGACCTCCGTATCCAGAACCAGGACATTGACATTGCGTCCGCTGGCCAGGACATGATCGAGGCCGCCAAAGCCAATGTCGTAAGCCCAGCCGTCTCCACCGACAATCCAGACGCTCTTTCTGACCAGCATATCGGCAAGGCTGAGCAACTGCCTGGCATCGTCGGAATCGATTCCCGCCAGCTTGCTCTTGAGCGTCGCGACGCGTTCGCGCTGATCGTAAATCCCCGCCTCGTCCTTCTGATCGGCATGGCGAATCTGTTCGACCAGTTCCAGTCCGATGACTCCCGCCATCTTGACCAGCAGTTGACCCGCAAAATCCCTCTGCTTATCCATCGAAACCCTGAATCCAAGGCCGAATTCGGCATTGTCTTCAAACAGAGAGTTGGCCCATGCAGGTCCGCGCCCATCGGCATTTTTCGTGTAGGGCGTGGTCGGCAGGTTCCCACCGTAGATGGATGAACATCCCGTGGCGTTGGCAATCACCGTCCGATCGCCGAAAAGCTGCGTGATCAGCTTGATATAGGGCGTCTCGCCGCAGCCGGAACATGCTCCTGAAAATTCAAAGAGCGGCTCCTGGAGCTGCTGCTGCCTGATGTTATTGACTTTCAACAATCTGCGATCCGTTTCCGGTATCGTCAGGTAGAAATCCCAGTTCTCGCTCTCCTGCTCGCGGATCGGCGGCTGCGGCATCATGTTAATCGCCTTGAGTCGCGTCTGCGATTTATTCTTCGCCGGACAGATATCCACGCAGACTCCGCACCCCGTGCAATCCTCAGGCGCGACCTGAATCGTGTATTTCTGCCCATGCCATTCGCGATCCTTCGCTTCGCATGACCTGAATGTCTCGGGAGCGCCTTCCAGGTGTTTCGGATCGTAGACCTTGATCCTGATGACGCTGTGAGGGCAAACCATCGCACACTTCCCGCACTGGATGCAGACATCCTGATCCCAGACCGGAATCTCGAGGGCAAGATTGCGTTTCTCCCATTTCGCCGTGCCTGATGGATAGGTTCCATCGCACGGAAGCACGCTCACCGGAAGCTGGTCCCCTTTCTGTTCGATCATTTTGCCCAGAACGTTGCGGACGAATTCCGGCGCATGTTCGGACACCGCAGGCGGCATTTCGATATTGCTTGTCGGCGCCGACGGGATATCGACTTGATAGAGATGAGCCAGCGTGTTGTCCACTGCCTGCACGTTCATGGCGACTATCTCATCGCCCTTGCTGCTGTACGATTTCTTGATTGAATACTTGATCTCCGCAATCGCCTCGTCCTTGGGAAGAACACCGGAAAGCGCGAAGAAACAGACCTGCATGACCGTGTTGATGCGATTTCCCATGCCGCTTTCGCCCGCCACATTGGTCGCATTGATCACATAAAACTTGGCTTTTCTCTCGATCAACTGCTCCTGAACCTTGCGCGGCAGTCTGTCCCAGACCTCTTCCCTGGCGTACGGGCTGTTGAGCAGAAACGTGCCGCCCTGCACCAGCTCCCCCAGCATGTCGTATCTTTCGAGGAATCCTGGCTGATGGCACGCAACGAAATTCGCCCTCGAAATCAGATAGGTCGAGCGAATCGGCTCAGGCCCGAACCTGAGGTGAGAGATCGTAATCGCCCCGGATTTCTTTGAATCATAAACGAAATACCCTTGAGCGTAATTGTCCGTATTTTCGCCGATGATCTTGATCGAGTTCTTGTTGGCGCCGACGGTTCCATCGGCTCCAAGACCATAGAACAAGGCCCTGACCACGCTCTCCGGCTCGGTCGAAAACTCCCCGTCGAAATCGAGACTGGTGTGCGAAAGATCGTCGTTGATGCCGATCGTAAAATGGTTCTTCGGGCTTTCTAATGCCAGGTTATTGTAGACGGCCCTGACCATCGCCGGCGTGAACTCATTCGACGAGAGCCCGTATCTTCCTCCGACGATCTTCGGGATAGACTTGATTGAACCCCATCCATTGGCCACGCCCTCAAAGAACGTCGTAATGCTGTCCTGATAAAGCGGCTCGCCGGCACTGCCCGGTTCTTTCGTCCGATCAAGCACTGCAATGGCTTTCGTCGTTGACGGGAAGGCTTCCATAAAACGCCTTGTGTCGAACGGCCTGTACAACCTGACCTTGACCACTCCGACCTTCTCTCCCTGCCCACAAAGATAATCGACCGTCTCGTGGACGGCCTCTGCTCCCGACCCCATCAGAACTATCACCCGCTCCGCATCCGGCGCGCCGTGATATTCGTAAAGCTGATAGGATCGGCCGGTCAGTTTGGCGAATTTATCCATCGCCCTCTGTACAGTCTCGGGACAGGCTGCATAAAAAGGATTGACCGTCTCGCGGGCCTGGAAATAGACATCCGGGTTCTGAGCCGTACCGCGAATCACAGGGTGATCCGGCGAAAGCCCCCTCAGCCGATGCGCATAAATCAGGTCCAGGTCGATCATCGCTCTGAGGTCGTCCTCGGTCAGCAATTCAACCTTCGAAACCTCATGCGAAGTCCTGAACCCATCGAAGAAATGGACGAATGGAATCCGCGATTCGAGCGTCGCCGCCTGCGATATCAGCGCGAAATCCATCGCCTCCTGGACCGATGCCGATGAAAGCATCCCAAATCCCGTCGCGCGCGCGGCCATCACGTCGCTGTGATCTCCAAAGATCGACAGTCCCTGCGCCGCCAGCGATCTCGCCGCAACATGCATGACCATCGGAGTCAACTCCCCCGCTATCTTATACATGTTCGGAATCATCAGCATCAGTCCCTGCGATGCCGTGAATGTCGTCGTCAGCGAACCAGTCTGCAAAGCTCCATGAACCACTCCCGCGGCCCCTCCCTCGCTCTGCAACTCAATTACTGAGGGAACCGTCCCCCATATGTTGTTCTCTCCTGAAGATGACCAGGTGTCGGACCATTCTCCCATCGGAGAGGATGGCGTGATCGGATAGATCGCTATAACTTCACTGAGGCGGTATGCCACATACGCAACCGCCTCGTTTCCGTCAATCGTAGTCAGAGTTCTTTTCATTGTTTGTTCCGTTTGCCTTTTTATAGCTGCCCGGGGTCTTAACCTCACGCTGCTTTAGAATTCAGCTATCAAAAACAAGCAATCACTATTCCAAGTAATTCTCAGAATACGAAATCATTCACTTACCTGTAATTTATAGATTGTAAAGGACTAATAAATGCGGGACTAAACCGGCGGAGTTGGATCAATAGCTCAAGTGCGAAATTTCACCCAATGACTCACCCAATCACAGAGGAATATTAATGAGGGAGTTCAAAATTCAAAGTTTAAAGTCTAAAGTCTAAAGTCCAAAGTCTAAAGTTTAAAGTTTAAAGTTTAAAGGAGAGTTATCAACCGAATCCTCTTTAAACTTTGGACTCCAGACTTTAAACTTTAGACTTTAAACTTTGGACTTTAAACTTTAGACTTTGGACTTTGGACTTTAAACTTTTTTAAGGCCTGTATTCCCAATGCCAGGGCTCATAAAAATAGGGATGGAAGCCGAAGCGATGAGCATTTTTGACCAGCCATTGATAGGCAGGTGAGTTGATCTGAATCAGGCGATTGGGGTCAGAGGTGCTGACGGGTTCTGCACCGACATAAAGGTCAAGTGCACGGCCGGTGAAATGCGGGCTGTTGATGGCCAGTCCCGCACGCCCCGAATTGGGAGAGTTGCGGCGCAGAGCGGCCTGATAAGCCGGCGAACGAAAAGCCGAGACGATCTTCAGATAAGCTGCCCTGGTTCCTGCCTCGGCAGCCGCATCGATCATTCTCTTGTATGCCGCATAAGCCTCGCGATCGACATACCTCAATTCCAAAGGTCGCGCAGCATCATAAAAATCGCTCTCCGGCGCCAGTATGAGGCTGTCCCGCGTCGCCACCTGCCCTTTTGCTCGCCCTGCCTGAAAGAATACGACCATTGACATCCAGGTATCCCTGTCGAGAACTCCCGTGGAATTGAGCCCGTATGCCTGCTGCCATCTGTATATCCCCTCGGCGAATTCCCGGCTGCCGGCATCATGATCGCCCCCCAGCAATCGGCCGATCAGTGGAGTATAAAGATACCAGCCCCTCTGTGCCCTGCCTCCGAAAAACCACTGCAGATTGGTTTTCAAAACCAGGTTCTGTGAAGCGGCTGCATCAAGCAACCCCGCGGATGGCCATCCCGCTTCGGCTTTCATTTCCGGCGCGGCGTTCGCCACCCGGAGATGCCCGAACATGATCATCATCGACAAGGCAAATACACTAAAAATTCTTCCAACCATCAATTTACTTCCCATAGTAAAAACCGGCAACCACGATCCCGCAATCCTGGACAATGTGCCGCAGAACTTTCAACCGGGCACAAACCTCCGTCTCTCGATTCAATCTTGAATAGGCGCTGGTCGCGCTCCGACTTGTCATTTCTCCAATGTATCAACAGACTTTTGATTATCTCTCTTCCCTCCTCGTTTTTCCACCAGCACCGACATGACACGAAGCCATGGAGTTAGAGAATATCCTTGAAGCTCCGCATCAAGGCCTTCTTCTCCAGCAACAAGTCGGCAACACTGTATTGATTGAGTGATTGAAAGAAACTGTCAAGCGATTCTCTCAAAACATGCTTCAACCTGCATGCCGGCGTCAAGACGCACTGGTTGCGCTCACTATCGAAACATTCAACCAGCGCAAAATCATTCTCGCAGTCGCTTATCACGTCTCCAAGCTTGATCTCCTTTGCCGGCTTTGCCAGGCGCAACCCTCCATTCCGCCCTCGCACCGTCTCCACATAACCCAGCTGCCCCAGCTCATGCGCCACCTTCATCAGATGATTTTTGGAAATGCCGAAGCTATCGGCAATCTGCTGTATTGTCGGGGTCAGGTCAGGATTCAACCCCAGATACATCAGCATCCGCAACGAATAGTCTGTATATAACGTCAACCTCATTCGCTCTCCCCCCTCGGGCGAGAACCGGTACTTCCGGCTCACCCTGTAAAATCGATGACCAATATTGCTTTTAGTTCTCTTTGATGTAAAGATGCCTGAAAAATACATCTTATCTTGAAAGCCAGGTTTTGATTATTGAGAGTTCACGCGTGAGCGTGATTATACGTAAAAGATCAGGCGGCGGTTTGATCTTTGAAGACAAGAAAATATTGTTGAAGAGTGCAAGTCAAACAGTGAAGAGAAAAGGAGAAAGCATGAAAAAGCTTTGGATCATTTTTATCTGTATATTTATCATTTCGTTCGGGGTATTGGGATGGGTCGGTACTGAGATTTACCATCAAGCGCCGCCGATTCCGCGCGAGGTAGTGACGGTCGAGGGCAGGACGGTCATAGCCGAAGGAGAGATCTCGAACGGGCAGAATGTCTGGCAGGCGCTTGGGGGGATGCAGGTAGGTTCGATATGGGGGCATGGGAGTTACGTCGCGCCGGATTGGACGGCAGATTATTTGCATCGCGAGGCTCAATACATTCTGGATAGCTGGGCGAAAGCCGAGTTTGGCGGAAACTACGACGGGCTCAATACCGAACAAAAGGCAGTTTTGCGACAGCGACTGCAGGATATGCTGAGAAAGAACAATTATGATCCACAGACGGGAAAAATCAGTATCGAGTCGATTCGGGCGCAGGCATTTGAAGAGAATCTGAAGCATTACACTGAGGTTTTCACAAACGGCAACAACAACTATGCAATTCAACGCGACACGCAGTCAGATCCTGCAAAACTGCGCCAGCTTACGACTTTCTTCTTCTGGACATCGTGGGCGGCGGTAACCAACCGGCCGAACAAGACCATTTCATACACCAGTAATTTTCCATCGGAGCCATTGGTTGGAAACACGCCGACCAGCGACGCCATCGTCTGGACGGGAGTCAGCGTGATTATGCTGCTGGCGGGAATCGGCGCCATGGTCTGGCTTCTGGCCGGGCGCAAACTGGAACCGCCGCACGATGTGCCGACGAGTGACCCGATGATCGGAGCAACGCTGACGCCCTCGCAAAAAGCTACCGTCAAATATTTCGTGGTTGTTTCCCTGCTTTTCCTCCTGCAGATTCTGATGGGAGTGGTAACGGCGCACTATGGAGTTGAAGGCGGAGGTCTTTATGGCATACCGCTTGCGGAATATCTGCCATATTCGGTGACGCGCTCCTGGCACACACAACTTGGCATCTTCTGGATCGCGACAGCCTGGCTGGCATCGGGACTCTTCATCGGCCCGATCATTTGCGGTTATGAGCCCCGGTATCAGAAGCTGGGAGTAGACGGCTTGTTCGGTGCATTGCTGGTCGTGGTGCTGGGTTCGATGACAGGGCAATGGATGAGCATCGAGCACAAACTGAATGGCGCGGCATCGTTCTATTTCGGTCATCAAGGCTATGAGTATGTCGATCTGGGTCGGGTGTGGCAGGCGGCGTTGTTTGTTGGCCTGCTGCTGTGGCTGTTCCTGGTGGCGCGAACTGCGATTCCAGCCCTGAGAAAGAATGACGACAGAAAATCTCTTGTGGCGCTATACCTGATCACGACAGCGGGCATCGCTTTGTTCTACAGCCCGGGGTTGTTCTGGGGGATGAAAACACACCTTTCAATTGTCGAGTATTGGCGCTGGTGGGTGGTGCATCTCTGGGTGGAAGGTTTCTTTGAAGTCTTTGCCACTGTGGTTATCGCCTTCCTGTTCGCACGATTGGGTGTAATCAATCCTGTCAGTGCGGCCAGGGCATCGCTGCTTTCCGGCGCCGTCTATCTCTCAGGCGGCATCATCGGGACGCTTCATCATTTGTATTTTGCCGGGACGCCGACGGTGGCGCTGGCTTTCGGTTCGGTCTTCAGCGCGTTGGAAATTGTCCCCCTCATGATGGTCGGCTTCGATGCGTGGGAGAATATCCGTCACACACAATTACAACCATGGTTACAACAGTATAAGTGGGTAGTCTACTTCTTCCTTGCAGTGGCGTTCTGGAATCTTGTCGGGGCGGGCATCTTCGGGTTTATGATCAACCCTCCGATTGCTCTTTATTATATGCAAGGGTTGAATACAACAGCCGTCCACGCCCATGGAGCGCTCTATGGCGTCTATGGCACGCTGGGGCTGGCGCTGATGCTCTTCTGCCTGCGGGCGATGAATCCGGAAGCACTCTGGAAGGAACGCTGGATCCGGTTCTCATTCTGGGCAATCAACATCGGACTGGTGCTGGAGATCATGCTCAGCCTGCTGCCAATAGGACTGATGCAGACCTTTCAGTCTGTTTCAGTAGGATACTGGTCGGCACGCAGTCCCGAGTTCATGCAAACCAGCGTGATGCAATACCTCAGATGGATGCGGGTTATCGGTGACACAATCTTTGCCGTCGGTGCAATTGCGTTTGTTTACTTCACTTTGAACCTGATTATCCAGACTGCGAAGAGAAAGAGCATCAACGCAGCCTGACCCGAAAGATATTGGTCCGATTCACTGCCAGTAGGTTCTGTCGAGCGTTCGGTAGTGGACGGCTTCGGACAGATGGCTTTCGGTTATATCTTCCGCCCCTTCGATATCAGCGATCGTCCGGCTGACCTTGAGAATCCTGTCGTAAGCCCTCGCGGAGAGCCCGAGTTTCATAATTGCGCGCTCCAGAAGCTGCTGTGAGGACGGGGTCAGCCGGCAATATTTGCGGATCATTCGCGGCGGCATCTGAGCATTGCAGTAGATGTGATCTCCGGCAAACCGTACCTGCTGGGTTTTCTGGCGTACTGGACACGCGCACGGATTTCGGTGGAGCTTTCACCGGTCGCCTGGGCCGAAAGCTCGCTGACTTTCACTGCCGGGACGTTGATGTGGATGTCTATCCGATCGAGGAGCGGACCCGATACTTTGGAAATATAGCGCTGTATCTGAGCTGGAGTGCACCGGCAATCCCGTGACGGATCGCCATAAAACCCGCAACTGCATGGATTCATCGCGGCGACGAGCATGAGGCCGGCCGGAAAGGTCAAAGACATGGCGGCGCGGCTGATTGTCACCTTCTGGTCTTCGAGCGGTTGCCGCAGAACCTCTAGTACGTTGCGCTCGAATTCCGGCAACTCATCCAGAAAGAGCACCCCGTTATGAGCCAGGCTCACCTCTCCGGGCCTGGGGATCGCCCCGCCTCCGATCAGTCCGGCATCACTGATCGTATGATGCGGCGAACGAAACGGTCTGACCGTAAGCAGCCCCCGCCCGTCCGTATATCCCGAGACGCTGTGAATCTTCGTGGATTCAAGGGCTTCTTCAAAACTGATCGGCGGCAGGATCGAGGGCAGCCTTCTGGCCAGCATTGTCTTTCCCGATCCCGGCGGCCCGATCATCAGAATATTGTGCCCACCCGCCGACGCGATCTCCAATGCCCGCTTGGCATGCATCTGGCCTCTCACCTCATGAAAATCCACCATGTGATGACACGCCGAATTAAATAACTCGTCAATATCGACCTTGAGCGGCGGCGGCAGCCGATCCGCATTGACCAGATCGATAACCTCTCTCAGGCTGCCAACCGGGTAAACATCCAGACCGGCGACGACCGCGGCTTCAGGGGCGTTCTCTGCCGGCAGAAATAACCGTTTGAAGCCTTTCTTCTGCGCCGATATGGCTATCGGCAAAGCTCCCCGCACGGTTCTGATCCGCCCATCGAGCGCCAGTTCACCCACCAGCAAATTCTCGGACAGCGAATCCTTGTTGAGTTCCCCGTTGGCGCCGAGAATCCCAACCGCTATCGGCAAATCAAATGCCGAACCACCCTTTTCACGTCGGCCGGAGCCAGATTGACCGTGATCTTGTATGCTGGAAAGTAATATCCGCTGTTGCTGATCGCCGCTCGGATTCGTTCGCGGCTCTCGCGAACCGCCATGTCCGGCAGACCTACCACGGTAAAGATTGATTCAATCATCGTGTCGCCCGGGCGCGGCGTCAGATTGACCTCGATTTCAACGAGCTCGGCATCGATGCCGTAGACTGCGGCACTGAGAGTTTTGAAGAGCACGATTGGACCTCCATTGATGGCTGTTTTGAATTGTTCCGGGATTGTTTTTGGCTGAATTAATCCCTGAATTATGGAGGGTGGCCAGGCGATGATACCCCAGATCAGGGTCTGGAAAAAGTTTAAAAGCTGAAAAGTCCTCTGTTTCTTCGCGATGAATTTCACGCATGGAGTTCCGCCTTCAGGCGGAACGATCTGAGATTCCGTCTGAAGGCGGAACTCCATGCAAGGAACTCCATGCGCGAACTCCATCAGAAAAGGCGCGGAACTGACGAAAGGAAAGGAGGAGAACCTTTCGTCGCTCACGCGCCTTTTGTTAAAAACTCCGGAGAGTCGGATTAACTACCTGCGAACCGGGACCTTGAGAACCTGTCCGGCTCGAAGTCTGGATGTCGAACCCAGCCGGTTGAGTGTGGTTATGTCGCGAACCGACGTATTGTAGCGGCCTGCGATACTCCCGAGATCATCACCACGTTTGACTTTGTATGTGATTACCCTGGCCACGCCGCCCGAAACAACCGGCGTCGATGAGTTCCTGTTCGAATTGAAGACCACACTGCGAACGCTTCCGCTGACCGGAACAATGACTTTTTCGCCCGGCTTTAATGAACCGCCGTTGACCTGTTCAAGAGCCGACGCCGAAACTCCAGTCTTGCGACTGATCGTTTCAAACGAGTCATTGGTCTGGGCGGTCAGCATGCGCCAACTGGTCCGTTTTTCAGGCGGAATCCGGGTCAGTGCCGTCTGCAGCAATCGCCCCTTACCCGCGGGCAATCTCAAAAGATGATCATCGGCCGGAGGCGTCACCCCCCGCTTCAACTCGGGATTGAGCGCCAGCAGATAGTCATACGGTGTGTCGGTCGCATCGGCCACAAGCTTGAGGTCAAGCATGTTGTTGACCTTGACGAAATCAAAATTCAGCGGGGGCTCGGGCTTGACCGAGAACCCATACCGCTCCGCATTCTTGGCGATGATGATCGTCGCCAGAATATTCGGGACATAGTTTCGTGTCTCATTCGGAATCAGACCGCGCTGGTAAATCTCCCAGAAATCCGCGTAGCCTGAACGCGCAATCGCCGAATCGATCCGGCCTTCACCTGAGTTATAGGCGGCCATCGCCAGCTCCCAGTTGCCGTCATAACGATTCGCCAGCCATTTCAAATAGCGGGCCGATGCGCGGGTAGCTTTTTCGAAACTCGAACGCTCATCCACGTAATAGTCCTGGCGCAGACCGTATCTTGCGCCCGTGCCCGGGATGAACTGCCACAACCCCACGGCGGCCGCCCACGATCTCGCTATCGGCGACCAGGCGCTCTCCACCTGTGCGAGCCACACCAGATCCTGAGGAACCCCTTCCTCCTTGAAGATCTTGCGCGCCATAGTCGTGAATCTGCCGGACCTGCGCAGCCCCTGCTCCATCGTGGCGCGCCCACGGCCCATATAATAATTGATATAACTTTGAATCAGCGCGTTCGGCTTGAAATTGAAGTCAATTCTGGCTGCGGCTACCGCGGATTGTGCCTGGGCATCGGTCACCCCTTTGGTCTCTTCCTCAGTCAACTTCAACGTCGTCAACTCATCCAGAGGCGATGGAGAAAAGGTCTGCTGCCCGAATCCACGATCAGAACCACCCTTTTCCTGTCCCCCGCTGCTCTGCGATGCCGCCACTGGCTGCTGCCCGCTCTGCTCATACGCAACCTGCGTCACTGCCGCCGCCGGCGATGCGGCCATCAACGTCATCTGACGCTCATATATATGGTCAACCAGACTCACAAAATGCTGCTGCAAACGCGCGTCACTACGCACGTCCAACCCTGATTCGAGTATGATATCGACCGACTTGTCGAACTCGCGTCGGGCTTTCTCGAAATTTCCATCCTTGAAATTGTACTCCGCGGACTGGAAATAGCTGTTCGATCGTTCAATTACTCGCTGTATTTCAAGGTTGCGGTTCGCAACCTCCATTGGAATTTCGGAATTACTCGCGGTCGCTCCACGTCCCTGTGATCTCACTTCTGAATTTATGCACGTGGTCAGGGCAACGACACACAAGCAGGCGGCTTTGAGACTTTTCACGAAAATACGTGAGAACGTCCCATTTTGACGCTTGTCCATTAAAATATTCCTCCGAATTTATTGCATCCCCGGCAAATTAAATTATTGTCTGTGCTTTTTTTCTATACTGTCGATCGGGAGTCATAAAAAGATCGGTTAGCGCTTGACTCTTTCCAGGTGAGTTTTTGAGTGACCGAGCCACCGATTCGTGACTCGATTAAAGACGCTAACAACGCCCGGCATTGTAACTTTTACACACCTCCCTGTCAAACATGATTTTCAGTCAAAAAATTGCCATGTTGGTCAGACCAACTCTGGAAGCCCAGGGAGTTTAAAGTCAGCAGTTTAGAGGT
The DNA here is from genome assembly GCA_016710075.1 of Acidobacteriota bacterium. Taxonomy (GTDB): domain Bacteria; phylum Acidobacteriota; class Blastocatellia; order RBC074; family RBC074; genus JADJLO01. The sequence goes on from JADJLO010000038.1 coordinate 170,605, forward strand.
TAAAGTCCGCCTTTCCAGGGTAACTGACAACTCAGCGCCTCATAAAATTACGGTAAACATTGAACTTTGAATTTCCAGAGGGAGTCAGCGGGTGCCAGCGGATGCCAGCGGATGCCAGCGGATGATTGACAGTATCACGGGGCGAAGCGTATAAGCAGAGTGGGATGAAACAACAATACAAACTGATGCCAATAATCTTGTTGCTGCTGCTTTGCGCCGGGTTTGAAACGGGAAAAGCGCAGGAGCGAAAGTATCCAGCATACAGCGGGCACGTCAACGATTTCGCGGGTGTGATGGACGCAGCGACGAAGCAGAATCTTGAAACGATCCTGACCAATTTCGAGAAGAAGACGGGGGCTCAGATAGCGGCGGTGACAGTGGAATCGCTCAATGAGCGTCCGGTGGAGGAGTATGCGCTGGAGTTATACCGGCAGTGGGGGATTGGGGCGAAGAGCGGCGAGAACAAGGACAAGGGAGCGTTGCTGCTGATATCGCTTAAGGACCGCAAGACTCGACTGGAGGTCGGGTATGGGCTGGAGGGAGATTTGCCGGACGGGCTGGCGGGGGAGATCATCAGGAGGATGAGGCCATTTCTGCAGCAGGGGCAGTATTCGCAGGGGATGAACGTTGGGGTCCGGACGCTGGTCGACACGCTGGCACAGAAATGGAATGTCTCGCTGGAGGGGATAGAGGACAGAAGTTATGCCTACGCCGGGTCCAGCCAGAAAGGTGAATCCTCAGGGATACCAGTGGTTCTCGTCATAATTATCTTCATTATTATCTTCATCGTAAGCGGTTTCATAAACAGGCATGGCGGTGGCGGCGGCGGCGGCAGCCTCTGGTGGCTCTACCCGATCATCTTCAACCGCGGCGGCGGATCGTTTGGGGGTGGTGGAGGCGGCGGCGGTTCCTGGGGCAGCAGTGATGGCGGTGGCAGCAGCGGTGGAAGCGACTGGGGAGGCTTCGACGGCGGCAGCAGCGGCGGCGGCGGCGCCAGCGACAGCTGGTAGTTTAAAGTTCAAGGTTTAAAGTTTAAAGAACGCCCTTCACCACCAAGATACTCTTTAGACTGCTAAGCCTGTTCCCTGCCCAAACTCCGGAATTACGACTTTTAACTTTAAACTTTAAACCCTTAAACTTTGAACTTTTTATTTCTATGAACAACAGATTTGACGAGTTGGTAACCCGTTTGAAGGATGGACTTGGGAATGATCTGGTATCGATAATCGCCTACGGATCGGCAATCAATTCAACGGGAAAAACGAAAAAATCGGACTATCAACTGCTGGTTGTGACGAGGCATTTGAATATCACGGATCTTCGCAAGGTCACTCCGGTGATCAAGTGGCTGGTTTCGGACGGTTATGCGATGCCGACCCTCTTTACAGACGATGAACTGGAAAATTCATTGGACGTTTATCCGATCGAGTTCAGGCACATGAAGCAGTCATACAAGGTGCTTTTTGGGAAAGATTTGCTGGGAGAACAGCAGATTTCAAAGGATCATCTGCGCTGGCAGACCGAGCATGAGCTGAGAGGCAAGCTGATGCGATTGAGGTCGCTCTACATACCGGCGAGTGAGTCAAACGACGATCTTTTAAAGCTCATGACGGACAGCATCGTCAGCTTCGTCCGGCTGTTGAGGCCCGTGCTTGAAATGTTCGGTGAAGAACCGCCTGTAAGCAGAATGGCGACCATCAAAAACACCGGGGAAAAGCTCAAGATCGACACATCGCCTCTGGCAAGGATCCTCGAGCAGAGAAACGAACCGAAGGAACTGATGGGAATGGAAATTCAGGACCTGTTTTCAGGGTACCTCGATTGCCTCACCCGGGTGACCGAGGCGGTAGACAGGCTGCAGTAATTAATAATCGATTTAAAGGAGAACTTTATGGGAAAAACAGCATTGGTTGTTCTTGGTGTCATCGTCTTATTTGTTCTGATCATCGGGGGCAGCGCGCTTGGAAGCTATAACAACCTCGTCGTCAAACGAAACGAAGTCAACAATAAGTGGGCTCAGGTGGAAAACCAGATGCAGCGCCGCGCGGACCTGATTCCAAATATCGTGGGCACGGTCAAGGGCATTGCCGGCCAGGAAAAGGAGATCTTCATCAAGATCGCCGAAGCGCGATCAAAGCTGCTGGCCGCCACCACTCCCGAGGAGAAGATCGATGCCGACAACAAACTGAGCCAGTCGATGCGCGATGGAGGCCTGCTGGGCACAGGCGGGCGATTCCTGATGATCACCGAGCAATATCCTCAGTTGAAATCCGACGCCAACTTCATGAAGCTGCAGGATGAACTGGCCGGCACCGAAAATCGCATGGCCGTCGCACGCAAGGATTACAACGATGTCGTCACCGATTACAACAATACCAAGCAAAAATTCCCCACCGTCATGATCGCCGGATTGATGGGCTTCAAGGACAGCCCCCTGTTCAAGGCCGATGAGGGCGCCAAACAGGCTCCCAAGGTGGATTTCGGCAAATAGCAAAACAAAGTTTAAAGTTTAAAGTTCAAAGTTTAAAGATCGTATTTCAATGGTTTCTGATTCTTTCAGAAACCATTGAAATACGATCTTTAAACTTTAAACTTTAAACTTTGAACTTTTCACCTTGAACTTTTAACTGCGTTTCAGGTAGTCAATCGCCGGTAGATGCCGGGCAGCCGTTCGGGGAGGCTCATGACGTCGTCGATGATGGTGTAGCCGACTTCGCCGTAAAGATCCTTCAATTCAGATTCGGATTCACGGTCGATAGTGATGCAGAAAGGTGTGATTCCCAGAATTTTAGCCTGGCGCAGGGCGATTTTGGTATCTTCGCGCGCGTAGCGGGAATCGCCGTAATCGTGGTCATAGGGCCGGCCGTCGCTGAGAATGATGAGAAGCCTGGTTCTGGCATCCTGGACGTTCGAGTTCGGAAGCGGCATGTCGAATTGCCGCGCCGAGACGGGTGTTGTTGTGGTAAGTGATCCCGCCGATGCGCTTTTCGACTTCCTGGGTGTATTTCTCCTTGAAGCGCTTGATGGTGAAATACTTGACGTTGCGGCGGCCTTCGCTGGTAAAGCCTGAGATCGAGTAAGCGTCGCCGACGGCTTCGAGAGCCTCGCTCATCAGCACCAGTCCCTGCTTTTCGATATCGATAATCTTCTGACCCGGGCGGGTGTAGGGTTGATTTGGATGCCGCGAAATGGTCCTCGCAGTGGAGGACGACATGTCTAGAAGGAACGATACCGCCACATCGCGCTCGCGGCGGACTCTTCTGATGTAGAGCCTGTCGGACGGGCGTCCGTTGGTTTTCTTATCGACGTGATGATCGATGACCGCCTGGAGGTCGAAATCCTCGCCGTCGAGTTCTCCCTTGATCTTGCGCAGTGATTCCGGTTTGAGCATCTGAAACTGGTGCCTGATCGATGAGATCACGCCGGAATACCGGGATCTTACCTGATCGACAAACTCACGATGTCCCTTGCGGTTTTCGCGCTGAATGACACGGCACCACCTGGCGCGATGGTCGCCGAGTTCCCGGTCCCATTCGTCATAAAAGAAAACCTCATCGCCTTCCTGAAGTTCCTGCTCGCTCGTCTCAGCATTCATGATCTCATTGAGCAGATCCGAATCGGTGGGCATTGTCTCTTCAACTGTCTGGGACCATTGATTGAAGAGATCGGAGCGGCGCTGTTGCTGGGGAGCCTGTTGCTGTTTGTCGGAAGTGTTCTCGCCGCCATCGGCATCGTCCTGACTGGACTCATCCTGCTGCTCTTCGGCATTCGCATCAGCCTGCTGCTGGTTCCTGTTGCCTTCAAGAAGCTCATAAACGTGAAAAGTCGCCATGAGTGTGTCGGCGACCGTGGCCTCGTCGTTGCGCAGGTATTCGGAGACAATCCGCTCAAACTGGTGAATGATTTCGCCATAGGCGCGTCGCGCCTGTTCGTCGATCACGCCGCCGCAAATGGTGATCTGGAAGAGCATTTCGTAGATTGCCTGCTCGATGGTCAGCTCGGCAATTTTGGGACGCCGCTCGATCAGCCGGGACCGGACGAAATCGAGTTCCCGCCGGATTCCGCGATAGACGGACCGCAGTCTCCAGTCGATCCTGGCGTTTTCCATGGTCGTGAAGATGCGAGTGGCGAGAAGCGAATTCGGGAACCGCGAAAGCACGAGCTTGTAATCAGCTTCATTGAAAAGCGCGGGGTCGAGCGAGCGTCTGGCCTTGAGCCCGAGATGCTCGGCGTTCGAATACTGAGCGTATTCAGGATCTTTCATCTCGGCGGCGGCCTGGCTCCTCTCCTTCTCGGTGAAGTGGGCCTCGATATCCTTGAGCGCCGCGCGGATGTCATCGCTGCCGGCAACCCGTGTGCCGAATTCCACCTGGCCGGAAGCGTGCGCGGCCAGAGCCTTGTAGAGTCTGAAATCTTCCTCAGGCGATCCGAATTCAGCAATGACCGCCGGAAGCTGGATGGTGTGACCGTCGTTGATCTTCGATTCTTCCGGGATCGCACCGAGCGGCACAATGATCATTTCACGACCGGTCAAACCTTCAACATAGAGCCGCAAAAGATGAGAGATCGAGTCGAGTGAAACTCCGTCGTGGGCTCCGCGGAGCGATTCCTGGCTGGTTTTGGATTCGAGCGCATAGTAGGCCTGGGCCTTTCGCCGATCCGAGCGATGCATCGCCGCGCCTTCCCGGGCCCACGACTGGAACTGGTCGAGCGTCGCGGATGCGAGAGCGCGCGGAGAGCTCTTGAAGCATTCGAGAGCGATGTAGATATTGTTTGAAGCCAGTTCCTCGACAATGTCGAGAACCGCGTTGATCCGATCGGCCACACGCTTTCGCTGAGTCACGACGAGGGTCGCCAGGACCTTTGGAGTGAGCTTGAGAAAGTCGTAGACGATGGCGTTGCCTTCATCGGCGACCTTGCGGGTGACGCGGTTCCATTTCTCGAAGCTCACGCCGCCGCCCACTTCAAGCACAGATCGTGCCGAACGGAAGTACTGTAAAGCGGTGGCGCCGCCACGATCCAGAAAGATTGCGGTCTGGCTGCAGAGAGCCACCACATCCTCAGCACCCTTGACGAAATCGAGCCCCTCACCGACTGCGCTCAGAAATTCAGCGGCGGTTGCGCCGGTGCGCTGGGCAAAACTTTCAGCGAGGTTCAACACTGCGTCGAGCGAGGCATCATCTGATCCGTCACCGACATTCCGCACGGCCTGCAGCGCCTGCGGCGCCGCGCTCAGAACCTCTGTGCTGTGCTTCACCGAGCGATGCGCCACCTCCACGGCGATGCCAAAAAGCCTGGCCGCGGACTTCTCGTCGCCGAGCGATTCGACTATCCCGGGCGCCGAGCGGAAGGTCGTCAATGCCGCTGCCGGCGAAAGAACTATCTGCTTCGAGCATAGCGCTATCAATAGTGTCCGCATGTGCCCGGATAGAGATTCAAAAATTTCCAGAGAATATTTATAAAAGTCGCTCGCCTCTTCGGCGCTGTTGACGGCTATCCGGCGGCCGAGTTCGGCCCAGGTCCGCAAATCTTCATTGTCCAGCAGCTTGGCTATCTCGGGGACAGCCTTGAAAAAATCCATGGCCACTTTGGGCGAAACACTGACCAGCGAGGCCCCGATGTCGACCGTCACCCATCCGCGCTCGTTGGGCTTCAACCCCATTTTTATTGCCAGCGACTCGACCGTGTTGCGTGTCAGTCCCTTGAACAATGATCCGGTTATTCCTTTGCGTTCTTCCGACATAAAGACAATTCAAATCAGGACTGCGAAATAAACGAAAAAATCCAATAAATTCAGCTTGTTTCGTTCATTTCGTATATTTCGTCATCTTTGTTGTTTAAGTCTGACACACTCATTTGAGAAACACCCTAAATCACGGTAGTGACAATTTCTCTGATGCTTCTTTGCAGTTCCGAGTCGTCAGTGATGGGGCTGGCGATGGCAATTTCGCAGGCGGTAACGGGGTCGACTCCGCGGGAGATCATCTGACCGGCATAGACCAGCAGGCGTGTCGATACGCCTTCTTCAAGACCGTGCCCTTTGAGATTTCTCACCTTCTCGCCGATCTTGACCAGATCGCGAGCGGTTGCCTGGTTGACTCCACCCTCGTGGGCGACGATCTGAGTCTCGGCTTCAGACGGAGGGTAGTCGAAATCCAGGGAGAGAAAGCGCTGGCGTGTCGATTGTTTGAGATCTTTGAGAACGCTCTGATATCCGGGGTTGTAGGAGATGACGAGCATGAAATCTTCCGGAGCGTTGAGCAGAACCCCGAGTTTCTCAACCGGAAGGATGCGGCGATCATCGGTTAACGGGTGAATCAGGACGATTGTATCCTTGCGGGCTTCGACGACTTCGTCGAGATAGCAGATGGCGCCGTGGCGGACGGCTGTCGTCAGCGGACCGTCGTGCCATACCGTGTCATCACCCTCCAGCAGAAAGCGCCCGACAAGGTCGGTGGCTGAAAGGTCTTCGTGACACGCGACGGTGATCAGCGGCCTTCCCAGCCTGTAGGCCATGGCTTCAACAAAGCGGGTCTTTCCGCAGCCGGTCGGACCTTTGAGCATGACCGGCAGCTTGGCCTTGTATGCCGTTTCAAATATCGCGACTTCGTCCTTGACGTTTAAATAATAGGGCTCACGTGTAATGCGATATTTATCTATTGATTGATCTCTGACGGTTGTCGTCTCCATTCCAGATTGACTCATAACTGAAGTTTAAAGTTCAAAGTTCAAGGTTTAAAAATTGTGTCTCGCCGGCAACTCATTCTTTCAGAGTCCATTGAAACAAGTTCTCTAAACATTAAACTTATACTTCTTCATCCCTTCCATAACAAATGCGTTTTTATACTTGCCGGGTCTTCCCTGCATAATTAAAGTGTTCCGTGGTAATATTCGTCGTTCATACTAGCATTGCCGGACAATAGTTTCGAGTTGAAAGACTGAAATTTAATGAAAAGTGATTATTTGTCAAAAGTACAAAGTCTAAAGTCCAAAGTTTAAAGTTTCCAAAGTCCAAAGATCATTTTTAAGCCATTGATAATGTCGGTTCCACTGGAAAACGACCTTTAAACTTTAAACTTTGGACTTTAAACTTTAAACTTTGTACTTTTTCTTTTTCCAGAGGCAGGGTTAAATCAAGATATGATAGCAGTTGCGATGAGCGGCGGGGTGGACAGTTCGACGGCGGCCGCACTATTGAAGAATCAGGGGGAGGAGCTGGTCGGATTTTCGATGCAGCTCTGGAATCAGCGTCGAATCAATGTCGGGCCAGATGGAGAGCCTCTTCCGTCGAGATGCTGTTCACTGGATGATCTATACGATGCGAGGACGGTCGCCTCAAAGCTCGGTTTTCCTTTCTACGTAGTCAATCTGGAAGACGAATTCGAGCGCGATGTGGTGCGGCCGTTCGTGACGGATTATCTGGACGGGCTGACGCCGAGCCCGTGTGTGGCCTGCAATTCATTTCTGAAATTCGACAAGCTTGTCGAGCTGGCCCGAAACGTCGATGCGGAAAAGGTGGCAACGGGCCATTATGCCCGTGTCAGGTTTGATGAAGAGCGCGGCCGGTGGCTGTTGATCCGCGCCGTCAACCGGGCCAAGGACCAGTCCTATTTCCTTTTTGAGCTGACGCAGGAGCAATTGAGCTATGCGATGTTCCCGCTGGGAGCAATGGCCAAGCAGGAAGTGCGCGATATCGCGCAGGCGGCGGGGTTGCCGACGGCCATGAAGCCTGAAAGTCAGGAGATATGCTTCGTTCCGGACGGGAATTACGCACGATTCATCGAAAGATATCTCGATGAGGAAAATTCTGCCGCCGGGGAAAGACCGAATCGGCCTCTGGTGCAGATCAGGCCCATCAGCGATCGGGGGCGCGACCAGAGCCGTGAATTGAGACCGCTCTCACCGGGTGAGATCGTGACAACCGGCGGTGAAGTCATCGGCACTCATGAGGGCATTCACCGCTACACAGTCGGACAGCGCAAGGGCCTGGGGATCTCCGCGCCCGATCCGCTCTACGTCGTCAAAATCGATGCAGCAAACAACCGGGTAATCGTGGGCGGAAGCAGCGATCTGCTCAGGCGTGAGATGATCGTCGAACGCTCCAACTGGATCGCTATTGATGAACTGACCGAGCCCGTGAGGGCCTCCGTCAAAATCAGATCGCGCGCCGAGGAAGTACCGGCAACTCTAACACGTCTCAATGATGGTAAAACCCTCGTCACATTCGACGAGGCTCAGCGAGCCGTGACTCCGGGGCAGGCTGCTGTCTTTTATGACGGCGAGATCGTTGTCGGCGGCGGCTGGATTGTCTGATGCCTTTTGACAGCAAATTCCAACTCACGCCGGAAGAGATGCGTAAGCTGGGCTATCAGGTCGTCGATCAGATGGTAGAGCATCTCTCAACAATGCGGGATCAGCCCGTGATGCGGCTTTCCAGCCGGCAGGAGCTTGAAAAAAAGCTGCGCGAGCCTTTGCCTGAAGCGCCTGCGCCTGTCGAAGACATCCTTGAAAAACTACAGCAGGATGTCTGGTCAAACATAGGCAATGTCGGCCATCCTCGCTTCTTCGCCTTCATTCCCAGCCCTTCCAATTTCGTCAGCGTCATGGCGGATGCACTGGTCTCGGGGTTCAATCCTTTTTCCGGGACGTGGCTTGAGGGTTCGGGTCCGGCGGAAATCGAACTGATCACAATAGACTGGCTTCGCGAAATCTGCGGGCTTCCGGAAGGAGCCGGCGGGTTGTTCGTCTCCGGCGGCTCGATGGCTAATCTGACCGCACTTGCAGTCGCAAGGAAATTCAGGCTGCAGGATAAAATCGAAAACGCCGTAATCTATTTTTCGGATCAGACTCATTCTTGCGTCGAACGGGCTATTCTAGTGCTGGGGTTTCATCCTGATCAGATACGCAAGGTCCAATCTGACAGCGCATTCAGATTGCGTGTGGACCTGTTGAGAGAAGCACTGGAGGCCGACCGCTCCGCCGGAAAAACTCCTTTCTGCCTGATAGCCAATGCCGGCACGACAAACACAGGGGCCGTCGATCCTCTTGATGAACTCGCCGATCTTTGCGAAAGCGAAGGACTCTGGTTCCACATTGACGGAGCGTATGGCGCCGCAGCCGCATTCTGCGATAAAGGCCGGGAACTGCTCAAAGGCCTCGGCAGGGCCGATTCCCTGGCTCTCGATCCTCACAAATGGCTTTTCCAGCCATTCGAGATCGGATGCGTCATCGTCCGCGATTCAGATCAGCTTAAAGAGACTTTCCGAATTCTGCCGGAATATCTCAAGGACACCGTCAGAGCAGATGAGGAGGTCAACTTCTGCGACCGCGGCATCCAGCTTACGCGCAGCTTCCGCGCCCTGAAATTGTGGATGTCGTTCAAGGCCTTCGGCGCCGCTTCGTTCCGCGAGGCAATCAGCCGCGGCATCCTCATGGCTGAATTTGCTGAAAACCGGCTGCGAAGTATGAAAAACTGGGAGATCGTTTCACCCGCCACGCTGGCGATAGTTGCCTTCCGCTATGCCCCGGAGGATTTCTCTGAAGACCTGATCAACGAATTGAATCAATTGCTCATCAGGATGGTGCTCGAAAGCGACTTCGCCCTGGCGACATCGACGGTTTTAAATGGCCGCACCGTATTGCGGCTTTGCACCATCAACCCACGCACTACGGCAGTCGATATCAGCGAAACACTCAAGTGGCTGGATTCACTGGCGGCACATGCATCTCAACAAATCATCGAAAAAATAAATCAATGAACGACGTCAGAGCAAAACTCTCATTTAAAGACGGATTTCGAACGACGATAACCGCGGGGAAACACACAATCATCGCCGACGAACCCGAATCGGCCGGCGGCATGGACGAAGGGCCCGCCCCATATGATCTGCTGCTTTCGGCTCTGGGCGCCTGCACCGTAATGACTTTGAAGATGTATATCGACCGGAAGAAATTGCCAGTGACCGATATCGAAGTCATGCTCAGTTTCGATCGTATCCACATCGATGACTGCGAGTCCTGCACCAGAGAAGAGACCGAAGGCAAGACCGAAATTCAGCACATCAGCAGGTTGATCTATGTCACCGGCGAGATCAACGAGGAGCAGCGAGAGAGACTGCTCCATATCGCCGGCCGCTGCCCCGTTCATATCACGCTTCACAGCAATCCCCACGTCGAGGACGCGGTTATCGTCAGAAAATAAGGCAACCAACTGCGAAATATTTCTCAGCAGGTTGCGAAGTATGACGCACTCATCGACCGGCCACTTCTGTAAATGCAGGGGTTTACAGACGGCACGCATTTTGCCTATCATTGCGAAGTCCGAACATCCGCTTCAAATGATGTTCAAAATGTCAGGTGGAAACAGCAACTGATGATTTTGCAGCGACTGATTACAATATTTCTTCTGATTGCGATTGGGGCCGCGCCTGCGGCTGCTGCCGTATTTCAATTGATCCCTGATGAATCGGAAATGGCCGAAATGGCCTGCTGCAGCAGCAGTGACGAAGGCACGGATTGCTCATCGATGATCATGATGATGAAAGACCTGCCATCGCAGGAATGCTCGAAGATCTGTATCTGCGAAATCAAGGATCAGCCTGTCAATCCCGGCCTTTTGACGACAAACCAATATCTGCCCAATCCACAACACTCTTCTCAGGCTCTGACGCCGACAACAGACAGGCAAGGACCGGCCGGCAGCAACCGGATTTTCGGCAGCTCATTCGCCTTTAACACCGGCAAGACCGGCGTCAATCCCGGCTGTCTGCGTATTTAAATCCCGCCAACTCAGTCGCAGTGTGTCCTTCTCCAGTTCAAAGTTTAAAGACGATCTTAAACGAGATGGCGTAAGGCACTCCAGGTGGCGACTCAATCCCAAATAAAAAGCAATCAAGCATCTTCGCGCTGCATGAAATGCGGACGGCGAATAATTCATGCATAAATTCAAGATCATCAAACGCGGAACAGCTCCCGCAAGTGATCGAGACAACATCATATTTTCAAGGAGATTTCTCATGGTAACAAAGCAATTAAAACTGATAATCGTTGTTTCCTGCTTCATATCAATTGCAGTCCTGGCCGGCTGCGGCAGTCAGTCCCAAAGTACAGGTTCGATTATCGCGACCGAGCGCGCGGGCAATCTGACCGTTTCTTTCTCGAATCCGAAAGGCAGGTTCAGCGAAGGCGATAACGATTTTACGGTTGAGTTCAAAGACGGCGGCGGAAAGCCCGTGGATGCGGGAGCAATCACGATCAACTTCGACATGCCTGCGATGGGCTCGATGGCTCACATGCACAGCGGTGCAAAGCTGATGACCACCGACAAGCCCGGAGTATACCGTGGGACCGTGAATCTTGATATGAACGGATCGTGGGAAGTTTCGGTGATTTACAAAGGCGCAGCGGGCGAGGGCAAGGGGAATTTCTCCATCATCGCCAAATAATTTAATTAATGACCTGACGACGGTGAGATCAAAAACATGATCGATCGAATAATAGAATTTTCGCTGAAGAATCGGTTCATCATCATCGCTCTGTACCTCTTTCTTGCGGGATGGGGGTTCTGGGCGCTGTTTCATACACCGATCGATGCGATACCGGATCTGAGCGAGAATCAGGTGATCGTCTTCACCGACTGGATGGGGCGCAGCCCGCAGGAAGTGGAAGATCAGGTGACATACCCGCTGACGGTCAACCTGCAGGGACTGGCCGGAGTCAAAGTAGTGCGTTCGCAATCGGCATTCGGTTTTTCGATGATCAACGTCATCTTCGAGGACAATGTCGATCTCTATTTCGCGCGAACGCGAATCCTTGAGCGACTGACTCTTGTGTCGGGCACCATGCCGGAAGGAGTCAAGCCGACGCTGGGGCCGGATGCCACCGGCGTCGGCCAGATCTTCTGGTACACGATTGAAAGCGACAAACACAGCCTGATCGAGCTGCGCTCGATCCAGGACTGGTTTGTCCGTTACCAGTTGAATTCAGTCCCCGGAGTGGCGAAGTCGGCAGCGTCGGCGGATGGGTCCAGCAGTATCAGATCGACGTCGATCCCAATAAACTGCGCAATTACGACCTGCCGCTGAGCGATCTGGTCATGGCCGTCGGGCGCAGCAACAACAACGTCGGCGGAAATGTCATAGAAGCCAACGGGACATGGACCGTCGTCCGCGGAATCGGCTTGATCGAATCGCCTGATGATATAGCCAATATCGTCATCAGGACTCGCCAGGGAACTCCGCTCTTCATCAAAAATGTCGCGACCGTGAAGATAGGCGGGGCTTTCCGGCAGGGGGCTCTGGACAAGAACGGAACGGAGACTGTCGGCGGAGTCGTCGTGGCGCGTTACGGCGTCGACACCCTCGACGTCATCAACGCCGTAAAGCATAAGATCGACGAGCTGAAAACGGGGCTTCCCGAAGGCGTTCGCATAGTTCCCTTCTATGACCGGACGGAGCTCATCAATCGCGCAACCGGGACATTGAAGAAAGCTCTGATTGAAGAGATATTGCTGGTGACGCTGGCTCACATCATTTTTCTTTTCATTTCCGTTCAATTCTGATTGTCACCTTGCCGTTGCCGCTGGCCGTGCTTATCTCGTTTCTACTGATGCATTACTTCGGCATCTCGTCGAATCTCATGTCGCTTTCGGGAATTGCGATAGCAATTGGGGTGCTGGTCGATGCCGGAATTGTGGTGACCGAGAACTGCTTCCGTCAGTTGGAGAAGCGTGGCGTCGATCCGAAGGACCGCAGGCTGGTCTGGGAGACGGTCATGGATGCGACCAAGCTTGTGGGCCGTCCCGTCTTCTTCTCGATGACGATCATCATCCTCGCTTTCATACCTGTTTTTGCCCTTACCGGTCAGGAAGGGAAATTATTTCATCCGCTGGCTTTCACCAAGACCTTTGCGATGGCCGGTTCGACGCTGATCGCAGTGACTCTGGTCCCGGTTCTCTGCACATTGCTGCTCGGCGGTAAGTTCCATCGCGAAGAGGACAACCGCGTGATGCGGATTTTGCAATGGATCTATCAGCCCATTCTGCGGTGGGCATTGAAAAATCGCGCGCTGACGCTTTTGGGCGCCGGATTCCTTTTCAGTATCGCGCTGCTGCTGGCGACTTCATCGACCTGGCTGCCGCAGGCACGCAGAGCCAATCTGCCGCTGATCGGCAACCTACTCGACAGGATGCATTTCATCGGGGCTGAATTCATGCCGCCCCTCGACGAAGGCGATCTGATGTTCATGCCGGTGACCGATACCAGTGTCTCGCTGCCTCAGGCGCTTGAGATAACGCGCAGGCAGAATGTCATCATCAAAAGCTTCCCCGAAGTCGAATGGGCAGTGGGCAAACCCGGTCGCGCGGAGACCTCAACAGATCCGTCTCCGATAAACATGATCGAGACCGTGATTCACCTTAAACCGCCCGATCAGTGGCGCAAGGGAATGACTTCTGAAAAACTGGTTCAGGAACTGGATCGGGCAGTGAGCATGCCCGGTGTAACCAACATCTGGACTCAGCCAATTCGAAATCGCATCGAGATGCTCGCCACCGGCATCCGCACGGAGGTCGGCCTGAAAATATTCGGCAGCGATCTCAAGAAACTCGAAGAGTTCGCCCAGATTTGCGCCAGGGAGCTCATCAGCATACGCGGAGCAAGCGATGTCTATCCCGAACAGATTGCCGGCGCTCCATATCTGAACATTCGAATCAACCGTGAAGCGGCAGCCAGATACAACCTGTCTGTCGGCGCCATTCAGGAAGTGATCGAGACGGCAATTGGCGAGACCAATCTGACCGTGACGATTGAAGGCCGCAAGCGGTTCCCGGTGAGAGTCCGATATGCACCGCAATATCGCGACGACCCCAGGCAGATCGGAAACGTTCTGGTCGGCGAACAGCAGATCCCTCTAAGCCAGGTCGCCGACATTCGGACCGAGAGCGGACCATCGATGATCTCCAGCGAAAATGGATTGCTCAGGGCGACGGTGCTGCTCAACGTTCGTGGCCGCGATGTCGGAGGATTCGTAGAAGAAGCAAGACTGGTAATCAAAGACAAGGTCAAGCTGCCGCCCGGTTATTTCTTCCAGTGGAGCGGCCAGTATGAGAACCAGATCCGCGCCAAAGAGCGACTGCAGGTCGTGCTGCCGTTAGTGCTCGTGATCATCTTCATCCTGCTCTACCTGACCTACAATTCTTTCCTGGAAGCGGCTCACGTACTGCTGGCCGTCCCATTCGCTCTGACCGGCGGAGTCTTTATGGTCTATGCGCTTGGATACAATTTTTCGGTCGCAGTCTGGGTCGGGTTCATCGCATTGTTCGGAACTGCAGTGCAAACCGGTGTCGTCATGGTCATCTATCTTGAAGAGGCCGTCGAGCGTAAGAAGCAGGCGGTTCTGGAGGCCGGCGGTAAATTCAACCGATCCGATCTGCTGGCGGCAGTGACTGAAGGGGCGCTGCTCAGGCTCCGGCCGAAGGTGATGACGGTATCGACCGTCGTCGCCGGTCTGCTGCCGATCATGTGGAGCACACAGGCCGGATCCGAAGTGATGAGACCCCTGGCCGCGCCGGTGCTTGGCGGAATGGTCAGTTCACTGCTTCACGTACTCGTAGTCACTCCGGTCATCTTCTTCTGGCTGCAGGAACGCCGCATCAGGAAAGAGGCCCGGGAGGCGACCAAATGAAATATTCCATCATGACAAAAACCATAGTAATAATGCTGATCATGGCCTCTTCCCTGCTTCCTCTGAACGCTGCGCAAAATCCGCAGATAGACGGAATGAGCGCGGAAGAAGCCGTGGGCTATGCTCTCGAACACAACAAGAACCTGCTCGCAGACCGCAAACTGCTCGACGAAGCCGCAGGACGATTGAAACAGGCGGGTCTGCGTCCCAATCCGATGCTCGAATTGATGGGCGGATCGAGCGTCAACGATCGCAGTATGAATGAACTCTCTGCGGGCGTATCGCTGCCGCTTGAACTCGGCGGCAGGCGCTCCAGCCGGATTCAGGTTGCCGAAAAAGAATTCGCCAGAATGAAACTGGAGATCTCAGACCGTGAGCGGCGACTGGCTGCTGAAATCAGGATGAAATATGCCGAGGCCATAGAAGCCGCCAGGACTCTCGAACTGATAAAGCAGCTTGGCGACCTCAATTTTCAAGACCTCACACTGCTCAAAGCCCGCGTCGATGAAGGCGTCTCCCCGGCAGTCGATCTCAATATGCTGCGCGTCGAGATTGGCAAGCTGGAAACTCAGAAAATCAACGTCGAAAGCCGGCGATCGCTGACCATCGATGAGCTCAAAAATCTTCTGGGCTTCCCCCAGGATGAGAAGCTGACGCTCAAAGACGATCTCAACCCGCTGCAGACCGCGGCGAATCGAGACGAGCTTCTGCAGCAGGCACTCTCCAACAGGCAGGATCTGCAGGCCGCGCGTGCAGCCGAGTCCGTCAGCAAGTCCATGATCGAAGAGGCCGGAACCGAAGGAAAACTGGACATGAGCCTGTTCACTGAAATCGGTCGCCAGTCGTGGCGATTCGACCAGCTTGGCTCGAACATCGAAACCGGAGCGCCGGAAAGAATCATGATGCGGAATTACGTGCTCAAGGGCGGAGTCACGATAATGCTCCCGACGCGCAATCGGAATCAGGGAAATATCCAGGCGGCCGTCGCTGCGGGTGATCAGGCACGATTGCGACGGGAATTTCTTGAAACCATGATCCGCCGCGAAATATCGGCGGCTTTGACAAAATACGAAACCGCCGGGCGAATCATCAAAACATACGATGAGGGCCTGCTCGCGGCTTCAAGGGATACCCTGAGAGTAATGCGCGCCAGCTATGAACTGGGACACGCAAGAATCTCAGAGGTTCTCGATGCCCAGCGCCGCCTGCTGGAACTGCAGATGACCTACATTGAAGCTGTCAGAGATCTCTACACGGCCGCTTCAGAACTCAAAACCGCAACGGGCGCTATTCAACATTGATTTGAATGCGGATCAAACGAAACGGACATATCGATATGAAGCCGAATAGAAACCTGTTAGTGATCACCGCGGTTATAGTATTAGCTGTCATGATCGCGATCGCTTTATACCTGACCAGACAAAATCAAAGCGGCAATGTAGTGGGACGCGAAGTCCAGAGCGTGGAGTCCGTGGCCGGTCAGGCAGCCCCTGCACCTGATGGCTCAATAACGGCCGCTGATGTGATTATTCCACCGGAGATGCTCAAACGGATCGGGCTAAAATCCGAGCCGGCCGGCATGAGCTCATTCAACGAACAACTTCGCACGGCGGGCATGGTCCAGCCCAGCGCTTACCGGGAGACACGCATCAATCCTCTGGTCGGCGGACGCGTCACGGAGGTCAAGGCCCAGCTTGGAGATTATGTAAAAGAGGGCCAGATCATCGCCAGAATCTTCAGCTCGGAGCTGGCGGAAGCTCAGATGCAATACCTGACTGTCTTTGCAAACCTCGATTTTCATATCAAACAGGACAGGCGATACGAAAGCCTGGCAAACCTCGGCGCAATCAGTAAACAGGAGCAGGAGGAAGTCCACGCAAAACTTCTGGAACACCACGCCGAACACGCCGCGCTGCGCGAGAAAATGAAGCTCTACGGATTGACCGACGGCGAGATTAACGCTTTGAAGGACGCATCGGATGTGCGATCGGAAGTCCCTGTTCACTCCCCGGCTTCAGGGGTAATCACGGCACGCAACATCAATCCAGGTCAGGTAGTCAACCTTATGGATTCGATGTTCTCAGTCACCGATCTTTCCGTGGTCTGGGTGATCGCTCAAATTTACGAGAAGGATTTCCCGGTCATGCGAATCGGCGCCAAAGTAACGATCACCTCAACATCATTGCCGGGAAGGACCTTTCACGGGACGATCTCGTATATCGATCCCAAAATTGCTCCCGAAACTCGCACGGCTCAGGCTCGCATAGAAGTCGCCAACCCTGGTCAGGCACTCCGAATCGGAACGTTTGCCGATGTCCTGCTCAATACATCGCAGCAGCAGCAGGGTCTGACCATACCCAAATCAGCCATCCAGTCGATCGGAACCGATCAGATGGTCTTCGTCCCCGCCGGCGAGGGTAGATTTCAGTTGCGTAAAGTAATCACCGGCGAGGAGTCCGGCGACAGGGTTCGCGTCCTGTCAGGAGTCAGCGCCGGAGAACAAGTGGTCACCGAGGGCAGTTTCTTCCTCAGAGCCGAGATGGCAAGACGCTCATCGGGTCAGTGAAACTGAATCGAAACCACCAGGATTCGTCGTCCTGAAAAACCCTGCGGGTCCTGCCTGAGCCCGTGAAACGGGCGACAGAAAAATAGCCGCTGACCTTTACTACCCGTAACCGAACCGGCGGATAACCAACCGCAACTTGATTAATTCCCAAGGCGAGTGTGGCGCAACCGGCCAGGTTGCGCCACAAATATTTTGAAGACAAAACGCCTAAAATGGATCACCGTTCTCAGCATCTTTCAGTATCCGCACGAAGTAATGCGAAAGCAGGCGCTGAAAGAGGAAAAGCAAGGCCTTCAGACTTTTGTCGGGAGGCCTTGCCGAAGAGATATTGATAAAAATGTTCCATCAGCGCCGATTCAGCGGATGGTAATGGTCACTGTATTGCTGGTCACGCCTCCGCGCGTGACTGTCAGGGAATAGGTGCCGGCGGTGATCCCTTCCGGCAGCACGATGTTGAATTGGTTGAGTCCGGCATAGCCCGGCGCGGTCCCGGCATATCCTGTGGTAATCACACTGCCGTTGAGCCGCGTCGTGACGCTGCCGGCGACATCACCGGCAACTTCTGTGGCGTCGCCTCCGAGACCCGTCCCGAAGATCGCCAGGATGTTGGGCTGTCCGTTGGACTGTTTGGCGTCGAACGGACCCGGAGCGTATGTGAACGCATCGAGCGCCGCGGCCGCCCCTGATCCGCTGTAATTGGCCGTGAAAATCTTCGGCGCCGACGCTTTGACCTCCATGCTGCCGATCGCCGCAAATCCGGCGCCGTTCGAGATCATTACAGTCGCCGGACCGGCAGCCGTTCCAGCGGGGATCTCATAGTTGACCTGATCCGGTGAAACATAGAACAAAGGCGCCAGGCGTTCGATGCCGTTGCTGTCGCGGACCTTGACGGTTGTGCCTGCAAGCATGGTCGGAAGCGGCTGCGAGGCGGCCGTCTCGACGCCGGTCGCCAACTGGACCCCGTATGCCGCGACGATCGATTTCTCGACGATCGACCCCAGCGAGTAATCGGCGGCCGAAACCGTCACCTCCTGGTTGACCAGGCAGGTGCTGGCGTAGACACCGTTCAATCCCCCTGCGTAAAGCGTCGATCCGCTGACGAAAAAGGAGCGACCGTAACCTGAATCGAAGCCTGCATTGAACAGCCCCCAGTTCTGACCGTTGTCGGTCGAACGCATGACCCCCATTCCGAATCCGCCCGCGCCGTAAATATTCCCGCCCCCCGCATAAAGTCCGGCCACAACCGGATTGACGAAGCCGCCGGCCGATTTGACCCACGTGCCGCCGTTGTCGGTCGAATAGTAGACTGCCTGGTCCCAGACTGCCGCAAACAGGGTGTTGTTGCTCGCAGCCATCGAATAAATGCCGCCGGCCGGCAAGCCGCCGTTCGGCGCCGCCGACCAACTCTGCCCCTGATCAGTCGATCTCAGCACGCCCTTGTCGTCCGTGGCCGCATACAGATTACCGCCACCGACGACCAGATCGTTTATCTTCAAACTGACCAGACCGTTATTGGCCGATGTCCAGTTCAGGCCGCTGTCGGTCGAGCGATAGACCCCTGCGTTATAGACCGCGGCGAAAAGCGTATTTCCGATCGGGACGATTTTATTGACCTGGCCCGAAGCCAGCCCTGTGCTGGTGCGCGTCCACGACTGCCCCTGGTTGGAGCTGACATAGACTCCGAAGGTCGTTCCCGCCAGGACCTTACCGTCGAAGGTCAGAAAGTTGAGCGTTGCGGGGCCGGGAATATTGGTCCTCGTCCAGGTCTGTCCGTCGTTGGCGGAGATGAAGGCCCCGTCATTCACGCCGGCGTAGAGCACACCATTGTCCTTGAATACCCCTTGCACATTCCGGGCATAGAGTCCGTTGTTGACCGGGCCCCAGGTTGTCCCGCCGTCGCTCGATCGCGATATGCCGTCATGCCAGGCCCCGGCAAAAAGCTGGTTTCCGCTCAGCGCCAGGGAGTAGAAGTAAGGAATGAAAGTGCCCTGATAAACCGCGCGCCAGTTGCCCCCCTCGTTGACGATGACGCCGTTGGAGGATGCCGCGAAGAGTTTGCCGCCGCTCGGAAGCAGATCGTACACCTGATTCTGATATCCCGTCCCAAAACTCCCGACCAGGCCATTCCCGACACGCGTCCAGCTCTGCCCGAAGTTCTGTGTGTAATAGACTTCATTGGTAGCGGGCGTGCCCGCGGAGGTGCCGGCATAAAGCGTATTGCCGCTCACCGCCAGCGTCGAAATCCGGGGAAAGGTCAGCCCGTTGCTGACCGCCGACCAGTTGTTGCCGTCCGTCGAAACGAAGACGCCTCCTCCATCGGTGCCCACAAAGAGCATCCCGCCCATGACTGCCAGCGAAGTGGCGTTGAGGTTGGTCAGGCCGGCCGTCCCGGAACTCTCCCAATTGAGCGGGTTATCGGTCAGGCGAATAACGCCCTGCCCCATTGTCGCGGCATAGAGCTTCCCACTGAATTCGGTGAAATCCGATAACGTGAAGTTGGGCGAGGCGACTTGGCGACCGCCATGAAATTGCCACGATTCGCCTCCGTCCAGCGAAATCAGAATGATATTGTTGTCCAGGCCGGCGTACAGGTTCCCGTTGAATGCCGCCAATGCCGTGACATTGCTGCCACGATGGGTCCCCTTGCTCTGCCAGCTCTGCCCCTGATCGGTCGACACAAAGATGCCGCCGCCAATCGTTCCCGCGAATATTTTGGAATCATGGACGAGCAGGGAACGGATGCCGCCACCCGTCGGGCCGATGTTCTTCCAGAGGCTGTCCAACTGGTCGGTCTTGAAGTAGGCCCCGTTCATCCAGGGGATCATCACGCAATTGTATGTCTGGCCGGGCGCGGCCCCAGGCTGAGCTTGTTTCCTGCAGACTCCACTTGAAGACGCTCTTCACGCAATCACCTGTCCCCACGACATGGTGAACTCCAGATGGTCCCCATTGAAGGCATATGTCCCCGTGATCAGGATGCGAAGGTTATAGCTGTAAGCATACGTGCCGCCATCGTTCAGCGTGATCCGGAATTCACCGGGCTGGACCAGCGGGCTCACCACCGTTATATCGCTCGCCACCGCCGTATATGTGCCGAGCGGAATCACTCCATTCTGCGCCCGGGCTCCTGTGCCATACAAAATTAAGGCCGCCATGACCAACAGGCCGCCGATCGCAACCACCATTGCAGATAAACTTCGATTTGAATTTCCAAGGCTGATCATATTTTCCTCCTTCCCTGGTTTTTCCTCAGGTTCCACAAGGGGGTAGGGATCAATTTCGCCTATTCGATAAATGCATCCGGCAATGCGATGGCCAGATTAAATACTTGATGATTGTTGAAGTATGAACTTGGCGAATATGTGCTCAATTTCTCTCACCCCCATGGGTAAATTCCCTCACTTTCGTTGATTATTAAGAAATTTGGGCTCCAATAATCGAATTCGCAACTTCCATACCATTGGAGTTGACCCGGTTTGGCGGACACCTCATCATTTGCAATCAGGTCTCACAACTGCCTGAATCACATCCACCGTATTGATCTGGCATATTGATCTGGATTCCGCCGAGGGATGGTAGAACTTGTTTCTGCAGGGCAAAGTTCGTCAGGAAGTTTTTCAATTCATCGAAGACTGGTACAATCCATATCGTCGTCACTCAGGAATTGACTGCCAATCTCCGATCAATCTCGAACGGAGATATCACGGGGCTGCATAACCAACCAGGACAAAAACTGTCCACTAACTCGGGTGAATGAAGTTCAATCTGTCAACGCTTTCAATAATCAAATTATTATTGGCCAATTCTGTTTCCGAATAACTGCTGATTTGCCAATGAGATTTTGAAACCGTAGACGAGAAGCGCAAGGATCAAAAAGAGAGTGACAAACATTCCGCTGGTATACCACGCGGAAAAGTTGAGCGTGAAAAGAGTTGCCAACATCCAGGTGTTGACTGTTCCCACGATAATCGCCGCCACTAATCCCAGACGGCTAATTACCAGAGATATCATAGCGCTGATGGCTAAAGTAAAAGGCACAGAGACCAATGAATGAGTGAAAAACAAAACCTGAATAGTGGCAATGACGACAAAGATAGCGATGCCCGCATAAAGTTTGCGACGAAGCATCAAAAACAAAATGACCAGCAAACAAACAAACGCAAAGCCCATACTGATGCCGCCGCCCGAAATGCTCAGAATGCTTGACAGGGAACTTCGCAAGCCGATCAGCGCATTAGGGTTCAAAAATGGCTTATAGTCATTGTAAAAAAAGCGTTGAGCTAAAAGATCCAGATAAATTAAGGTCGTGTGCGCGACGGCACACAATGTTGCAAGCAAAACATCGCGCCCGACCAACGGGTCGCGCCAATCGCCCGCAAGCAGACGATTCCACGAAACAATCAATTCTGGCAGATTGCGGCGGACAACCGGTTCGAGCGCGAGATAGAACAGCCACGTTGATGCTGCCCAGTATAAAGCAATCCGCAACGAGTGTGTAAAGCGGTCTAATTCGGGAAAAAATGACGGAACGTGATTCATACTCAAAAGCCAGCCGCTAAATGTTAGTACCAAAACAATCAGCGCAGTTTTGAATGCGCCTTTGAGGTCGCCGCTGCCCGATTTGAAATTTTTTCGCGCCAGAAAAATCGCGGTCAGGAGAATTCCGACACCAATTCCGGCTAAGATAAAGATTGCAATCCAATCGCGGGTTTTGTAGGAATCAAATTCGGTAACATCGGGCTTTGTCCAAGGATAGATAAGCTTGAAATAGATGATCTTGCCTTGAAACGCAGCGGCTTCGATGCGCAGAGGAATTTCCGAGTGGTCGGGCAATTCACCTTGCCAGGCCTTGCGCGTATCGAAGGCAACGGGCGGAGTCCAATTTGGCGCGGTCTCTTTGAATTTGGATAAATCGAGTTCGGCGGCGGAAAATGCGGGCGCGAAATCAGCGTTTGTTTGGGCAAGTTGATTTTCGGTAAATTGCGGCGGAACGGCACTAAATTCAACCAATCGCCCGCGAGTGTCGAGCGAAATTGTACGCATTCCGCCTGTCGTCTGCGGCAAAAATCTCCAAAGCCCACTTCCAACCATCACCATATCAAAATGCTTCGGGCTTTGCCTTTCGGAAAAGACAAACATCAACGGTTGACCGCTTGAGATTTTCTCCCAATTTTCGGGCGAAGGATTTTGCAAGGCGTATTTTTCGTAAGCATCATCGTAATAAAACCGATAATCTCTTCCGACAGGCGCATCTGTATAACCGAATTTTGAAATAATTACGTTAGCGCGTTCGGAAAGAACTTCGGACGATTTTGTAAATGGAATCCTGTTTTGAGGTGCTATTTTCATCGAAGCATACAGACAAATCCCAATCATCAAAATAGCGCCAATTAGACAAGATAAAGCGATTACAGGTTTCAATGCACCTTTTTTCGGCGACGCGGCAATCATTTCAGGTGTCGGCGTTTGCCCAGCATCCAAGGCGATCTGCAATGGATTTCCGCCCGGAAGAGCCATCGCAACGTGAAGTGCAGATTGCGGACGGTCATTCGGATTCTTGGCAATACATTGTGTGATGACGCTTTCGACCAACGGATCAAGGCCTTTGACAAACTCCGAGGGATTCGTCGGCGTTTCGCTGGTTTGTTTGCGAATCATTTCGGGAATCGAATCGGCGGTGAACGCCTGCTTGCCCGTGAAGATTTCGTACAACACCAAACCGAGCGCGTAAATATCACTTTTGGCCGAAACGTCTTTGCCCGAAATCTGTTCGGGCGACATATAGGCAGGCGTGCCCGCGCGCAAATTGTCCTGGGCAATTTCTGCTTCCAACCCCGCAATGCCGAAATCCGTAATGCGCGCTTTGCCTTTGGAATCAATGATGACGTTGGCTGGTTTGAAATCCCGATGCAGTATCCCGGCGTTGTGAATGGCTGAAAGACCAACGCACAATTGCCGCGCGAGTTCGACGGCTCGTTCCGACGAAAACCTGCCGACGCGCCGCAGCAGTGAAGACAGATCATCGCCATCCACATATTCCATCGAAAGAAAATGCCGTCCGTCAATTTCGCCGATGTCGAACACGCGGCAAACGTTGACGTGCGCAACCTGGCGAGCGTGACGCACTTCGTCGTGAAATCGCGCGAGTGCAGCGGCATCTTTTTGCAAATGATCGGGCAGAAATTTTAGCGGGACGGTTTGGGAGAGTTTGATGTCTTCGGCTTTATAGACTTCGCCCATGCCGCCTTTGCCGAGCAGCCCCTGAATGCGATAGCTACTGGCGAGAACGGTTCCGGCCATAAAGCTGCCGTTTTTCATGTCGCCGGTTGTGTGCGGGTGGGGGAGCGTTTTCTTTTCCGCAAACAGACTCGCGGCCTCAGCGATGGCGGGTTTGTCGAGAAAGCTCTCGGAATCCTCAAACGAAGCCAGCAGTTTCTCGACTTCCTTCCGCAAGTCAGCATCCTCGCCGCAGGATCGTTGCAACAGCTTCTCACGGTCTTTGCCCGTTAAGGCAGACGCGGCTTCAAAGATTTTGCTGATTTTCTCCCAGCGTTCGGATACTTCTTCGGGGGTCCTAAGGCGCCTGGTTTTGTCGGTTTCGTTAGAATGATTCATGGGGTCACTCTCGGTCATCATAAACTTCTTTCCTTTTGTTGTGAATGTCTCTAATGACTAACGCGACGTTCCTCGACCAAAGTGCTAAAAAGATTCTGTGTTATTCTTCGGGGCATGCCAGATTCCCCGGACATCACACAACTTTTGCAGGACTGGAGCCACGGCGACTCCGCCGCGCTGGAGCGATTGCTGCCGCTGGTCTATGACGAATTGCATCGTCAGGCAGCACGGTATTTACGTAAAGAGCGGCAGGGTCACACGCTGCAAACGACCGCGCTGATTCACGAGGCGTATCTGAAATTGATGGGACAAACGCAGGTCGAATGGCAAAACCGCGAGCATTTCTTTGCGATTGCAGCCACCGCGATGCGGCGCATTCTGGTGGATCACGCGCGGGAACGACATCGGGAAAAACGCGGCGGACAGGCAGAAAATCTGGCGATTGAAGCCGCCTTGCAAATCGCGTCGCCCGAAAAATCGGTGGATTTCATCGCGCTGGATGAAGCTTTAGACCGGTTGGCAAAACTCAGCACGAGACAAGCGCGCGTGGTGGAATTGCGCTACTTCAGCGGGTTAAGCAATGACGAGACGGCGGAGGTTTTGGGCGTTTCGACGGCGACGGTCAGAAATGATTGGAATATTGCCAGAGCGTGGCTGAAACAGGAACTCACTAAATAACCCCTTTCGGAATTTCCATACGTTTCATTTACACCGGGATGTCTTTGATCACTTCCATGTCGGCGGTTCTGGCCTGCTCTCAGGCCCGCTCGACCTGGCGTTGGACAGTGATCGGATGAATTCCAGGGACATACCGGCTGTGATAAACTAAAGGCGAGGCGGCTGCTCCGCATCCTGGAGAGCGACTGGTAAGGAGTTATCTTTGGATCATGACAACCAAATTTACCCCTCACCTCTCAACAATTTCAAAGATCACCGATGGAGTGCCATATTGGCATTTTTGTCAATAAACAAAGGGCCCAATGACAAAACAAATACGGCGTTTCTGTATCGTGCTTATCAAACCATCGCACTATGATGACGATGGATACGTGATCCAATGGTTCCGTTCGGCAATACCCTCCAATTCCCTGGCCGTGCTGTATGGGCTGACACAGGAATGTGCCGCGCAAAAAGTCCTGGGCGAAGATATCGACTTTGAAATTCACGCATTTGACGAAACGAACACAGATATTCGACCCGCAAAGATTGCAGCGTTGATCAGAAAAGCCGGGAGCGGGATGGTGATGCTCGTCGGCGTGCAGTCCAATCAGTTTCCACGCGCGCTCGATTTATCGGCGCAATTTCGCGCGCGGGGGATTCAGGTTGCCATCGGGGGCTTTCACGTTTCGGGCACGATGGCGATGCTGAAAGATCGCGACCCCCACGTACAGAAGGCGTTAGACCTCGGCGTTTCGTTGTTTGCAGGCGAAGCCGAAGGGCGTCTGGCCGATGTGCTGCGCGATGCGTTCGAGAATCGGTTGCAACCGATCTACAACTACATGGACGACCTGCCAAATATCGAAGGCGTGGCTACGCCGTTGCTTCCAGCCGAGCGCATTCATCTGACCGCAGGAGCGACGACCAGTTTTGATGCCGGGCGTGGCTGCCCGTTCAGTTGTTCGTTTTGTACGATCATCAACGTACAAGGCCGCAAATCGCGCCGTCGTTCACCTGATGACATTGAACGCATCGTGCGCATGAACCTGGCGCAGGGGCTGCATTCCTTTTTCATCACCGATGATAATTTCGCCCGCAACAAAGACTGGGAAGCGATTTTAGACAAGCTGATTCAATTGCGGGAAGTTGAGAAGCTGAACATCAGCTTCATCATTCAGGTGGACACGCTTTGTCATAAAATTCCCAATTTCATTGAGAAGACGAAACGCGCCGGCGTCAAACGTGTATTCATCGGATTGGAAAATATCAACCCCGACAATCTGATGAGCGCCAGCAAGCGGCAGAATCGCATTACCGATTATCGGCAGATGTTGCTGGCGTGGAAGAAAGTCGGCATCGTCACGTATTGCGGCTATATTCTCGGCTTCCCGAACGACACGCCCGAATCCATTATTCGCGACATTGAAATCATCAAAAAAGAGTTGCCGGTTGACCTGCTCGAATTCTTTTATTTGACGCCCCTGCCCGGCTCAGAAGATCACCGTCGGTTGCACGAGGCCGGCATCGCGATGGACGTTGATTTGAATAAATACGATTTGAATCACGCTGTGACCGGACATTGCACAATGTCAAAAGCAGAATGGGAACAAACGTACCTCAAAGCCTGGGAAACGTACTACACCGACGAACACATCGACACCGTTCTGCGTCGCGCCATTGCAACGGGTACAAGCCCGGGCAAGACCATGTTTTTCATCACGTGGTTCAAAGGCTGCATCGGCATTGAGAATATTCACCCGTTGGAAGGTGGATTCTTACGCTTGAAACACCGCCGCAGCCGGCGTTCTGGTCTGCCGCTCGAAAATCCGCTGTTGTTCTATCCGAAATATTTCGCCAATATGCTGGGGAAACAATGGCAGTGGATTTCGCTCTACCTGCGGCTGCGGTTGATTTACCTCAAAATCAAACGAGATCCCAATCGGTTGGCCTATATGGATTTGGCGCTGGAGCCGGTGCGAGAAGATGAAACGGAAACACGCGAATTATTCCAATCCGAAACCGCACAAAATTTTGTGACTCAAACCAGGCGGATGGAAAAAATCCGTCAAGGGCAAGCCGTCTGATTCCTCTCACTGGTGTCGTCGGCTGGGTACGCACGCGCGCCCGCGTGCGAGACGAGGTGCTTCGCTGCCAATGGGAAGAAGCCTCCCGGACCCGCCTGCGAGGGCGCGGGCGTTCCGAGCGCGTGGATTGCGTATGAATGTTGCCCTATCTGAGAGCGCTTTCGATTGCCTGTGCGATCCTGGCGCTCTCAGGCTTTTCGGATGTTTCGAAGCGGGCGAGGGGTTTGCCTGTTCTGTCTATCAGGAATTTGTTGAAATTCCATGTGATTTTTCCAGCGAACTGAGGATTGGTCTCCTTCTCGGTCAGGTATTTGTATAGCGGATGGATATCGGCTCCGGCCGCTGAGACCTTGGAGAACATCGGGAACTTGACATTGTAATTGGACGAGCAGAACTCCTTGATCTCTGCCTCGCTGCCCGGCTCCTGTCCGCCGAAGTTGTTGGCCGGGAACCCGAGGATGACCAATCCCCTGGATTGATACTTTTCATAGAGCTTCTGCAGTCCTTCGTATTGCGGGGTATATCCGCACTGGCTGGCTACGTTGACGATGAGAATGACGTTGCCCTTGTACCGCTCGAGTTTAAACGATTTGCCGTCGATGTCTTTGACGGTAATGTCGTGTATCGATTTCACAGCGGCTCTGGTTTGCGCACTGGTCCTCTCAGGATTCCTGGCTAAAAGATACGCGCTCAGGATGACGGCGGACAGAATGACCGCAGTGATTGTTAGTCCGATGATTCTCTTCATTTAAATCTCTCCCTGGAAAAAATTCTGATATCAAAACAGATTTTTATTGTCTCCAAAGAGTTTGCCGAAACAGGCAAGGACTTGTCATAAATTGATGGAGGGGTTAAGAAATCCTCTTTCAGTAGTCGGGCAGTAGTCGGGCAGGACCATCTGTGATGAGTATCATTATCCATAAGTCGTGGGCGGCCTGTACATCAAAATGTTCGAAGACCCGCAACCCCGGCAACGCTGGGCGGGCCAGGCAAAGTAATCAGAACCGAAACTTCACGCCCCCTGAACCAGGCGCGGAATACCCGGCATCACGCCTCGCCGCCGATCAACAATGAAAGTGTCGTCTCTCAGATTTTTTGTCGTGACAAAGAGAGTTGGCGCGAAGCGATCAGTGCCCCCGATTCGATAGTTCACGGTCGCATTCCATACGCCGTAATTCGGAATCAGGCCGCGCTGCCCGTTGGACGACGGCGCTACGGTGTTTAGATCATCCGCGAACTGCTTGCCCACGTAGACGTATTCCACCAGCAAATCAATCCCTTTCGGATGCGAGTAGCCGATGTTGAAGTTGAGCAACTGCTCCGGTGAATAGATCATTCGATTGCCCTTGACGCTGACGTTCGAGAAGCCGCTGACGTTCGAGAAGCGCGTGCCGCGATATTCCGCCGTCGGAATCCAGGTGAAGGCTGCCCGGAAGTAGAAATTGTGCGGCGAATCAAAGATCGCCCCGGCATCCAAACGCCCCGCGAATTCCATACCCTGATGCAGGGTCTCGCCCGCGCTGGCGAGCACTGCGCCAACGCCGCCCGAAAGGTTGGCAGGAATGATCTGGTTCTCGTAATCGAGCCGGAAAAAGCGGTGTCAAGCCGCACCCCTTTAAGAGGTTGCGATCGCACGCCGGCTTCATAATTCCATGACAGTTCGGGATCAAGTTCGACCACCCCGCCAATGCCGTTGATGATATCCGCCGGGCGCGGCGGCGCGAAGCCGCGATGCACGCCCGCAAAAAAGGTTGTGTTGTCTCGCAGAGTGAACGAAACACCGATACCGGGAATCAATTGCGTTAAATCGGTCTCGCCGGTGACGGCCGGCGAAACCAGCCGGTTCGTGCGCGCGATGTTCACGTGCTCGATGCGCAGCCCCGGCGTGATGGTGAATTTTGCCGCCAGAAATCGATGCTGAATGTAAGCACTCAACGCCTGATTCTTGCGCTGATTGTCTTCGCCGATTACGCCAGTGCGCCCTTTAGGACCGAACGTGTCGTTGTTCTGTTGAATGCGATTCTGCGTTTCGGTGTGCCAGCGAAAGCCAAGATCGGTTTCGCCTGCCTTGCTTGAAAGCTTGAGGCGCGGGTCTACGCCAAAGGTCGCATAGGTGCGCAGGCGGCCTTCGTTGCCGCACAGCGTGCTCAGTTCAGCCAAACCGTTGCAACCCTGACTGCCTCGCCGGTTCGGGCGCTGATCTGAATTGGATGACTGCCGCCACCAGTCACGATTGAAGTTTGCGCCGTAAACCACCGCCGTCAGCACCGCGTGACCATTGATTGCGTTGGTGTAATGCACTGCTCCACCCAAACGATCACCATAAAAGTAATCATTCTTGAAAGGATTAAACCGCGGGTTCGTGTTGTATTCCGCCTCTGTCAGACCGGAATAAGTGACGTTGGAATCTTCGCCGTAATATGTCCCTTTGAAGGTGAGCGTTTGCCGCGCGGTTTTATCGAGCTGCGTGACGGTTTTGACAAGCACGTCCTTCAATTTGAAGAACATATTTTCGCGCGCGCCGTCACCGCGTTTGTGCAGGAGGTCGAAAAGCAGACCGGTGCGTCCAGCGCCTTCGCCAAAACTCGCGCCGATGCTGCCGTAACCATTGAAGTAACCGCGATTGCCGCCTGTCAACGTCACCGAACCGTTCACACCGTCAGCAGGCGGATTCGGAGTCAGATAATTGAGCAAGCCTCCCAAAGTATTCGGACCATGCGCAATCTGACCTGAGCCTTTCAGAATCTCGATGCCGTTGTAACGCTCAATCGGCGGATGATAATAAGCATCGCTGTCACCGTATGGCGCCATGCCGAGCGGTACCCCATCTTCCAGCAACAACACTTTGGCCGAACGATTCGGATCAAGGCCGCGAATGCCAATCGAGGGGCGCAGGCCAAAGCCTTCTTCATCACGTACGTGCACACCAGTGAATTTGCGCAGCGCCTCGTTGAAGTTGAAAGGCCTGGCGATATCCAGGGTCTGCTGATCGAGCACTTCAACCGAGCCCGGAATGTGTTGCAACTCTTTGGGCGTGGTCGCAATCTCGGTCGAGATGACACTCACGTTTTCTGCCAGTGATCCCGGACGCAAAGTGAAATCGATCGTGTATCCGCTCGATTCCAGCTTGACTGCCTGCGATACAACCGAGAATCCGACGCTTGCGGCGCTGACCAGAAATTCGCCGGGCTCGAAGCCTTCAAAACGGAATTTCCCCGATGCATCGGTCCTCGCCGCGCGCTCAATCCCGGTATTGACGCGTCGCGCCTTGACGGTTGCGCCAGCAATCCCCGCGCCGTTCTGATCGGTAACCGTTCCCATCAACTCACCCGGACTGACCATGGATTGCGCAACTGCAGGCTGCGCTCCGATCAATCCGATCATCATCATACTCACCACCCAGATGTATATGCGAACTCCGTCCATCATAGATTTCCTCGGTTTAATTATCACAAACAATATTGAAAACCATTTTCATAATAAGAAATTCAGTTTATTAGGCGAGGGTCTGTCTGTCAACAAAAAGATTTCAATTGAACGGGGAAATGAGGATGAAGATGCTTGCGGAATTACAGTGACACGGGCGCGTAAGAATATGGGGGGTCACTGTATTTGAAATTCCATACGGTTAGCAAAAAAAGGACCTGATTCCAAAGGGATTGGAGCCGTCAGATGACGAAAGGCGCCGGCGGTGATTTATGTGACATATCTTCTTTACAATCAATCCTCAATTTTGCTTACCGTATGATCCTGAGAAAATAGTGGGGCTACGCCAGGAAGGGGCGTTTTGCAAGCACTGCATAGCGGCAGCGCTTGTCTGGCAGGCAGGAAATTTTGATGAAGCCCGAAAATCATCTCACCGAATTTCCAAACATGCTCTTGGACGAACGCCTTCTGCATTACTTCTGCATTACTATTGTATTAGTATTGATATGAATGAAAAGAATTAACATCAGCAGTGACCGTCTGTTTGCAGTTTCCAGCAAGTGGACTGATGAAGAACCGATTCGTGAAGAGTTATTCAGCATCGAGAGGTTGGAGCAGTATGCGGCGACGCTGGCGACTGAACATGCAGTCAGTGAGGGGCCGCAACGTGGGCGACAATTACTGCCGCAGTTTGAAGAAAACGGACGCCGGCTTACAGCAGCTTATCGAACGCTGACTGAAGCGCTTTTCGATGGGCAAGGGATTTCGCCCGCCGCCGAGTGGCTGGTTGATAATTTCCATATTGTCGAAGAACAGCTCCGCCAGATTCGCCAGGACTTGCCAAAGAGTTATTACTACCAACTGCCAAAGCTCAGCACTGGCGAGATGCGTGGCTACCCGCGTATCTATTCAATCGCTTACACCTTCATTGCTCATACTGACAGCCGTTTTGACGGCGACTCTACGGCGTTATATCCGAGCCTACCAACAGGTCGCACCACTGACGATCGGCGAACTATGGGCCGTGGCGATCACGCTGCGGTTAGCGCTGCTGGAAAATCTCAAACGGTTGACGGCCCGCGTTGTGGCGGCGCGTGAAGAACGTGAAGAAGCCGACACGCTGGCCGACAAATTACTGGCGGCCACAGATCAGGAGCAGAGGTCTGCCGTTGCCAACCTTATCCAGCAACTGGAAACCCGAAAACAGGCTGGCCGCGCCTTCGTTGTGCAGTTGACGCTGCGTTTGCGCGATCAGGACCCGGACGTAGCGCCGCTCATCGAATGGATTGAGCGTGGGTTGCAAAGCCAGGATCAAAGCATCGAACAACTAGTTCAGCTTGAGCATCATCGGCAAGCCGCCTCTCAAGTGACGGTCGGCAACATCATCACGAGCATGAAATTGCTTTCGACACTCGACTGGCCAAGCTTCGTCGAAAGCGTCAGCCTCACCGAACCGATTCTCAGCGCCGACCCGTCGGGCGCATATGCGCAGATGGACTTTGCGACACGTGACCGTTACCGCCATGAAATCGAAGGGCTCGCCAGGCGCACGCGCACCAGCGAGATTGATCTGGCGCGCCGCGTCGTCGAACTGGCGCAGCAATCCCACGAGCGCAGTCCGCATGACCTGGCCCAGGCTCACGTAGGCTACTATCTGATTGACGAAGGCCGCGCCGCCTTCGAACACGAAATTAAATATCGCCCTTCACTCATCGAACACGCGTATCGCTTAGCTCTCCAGAATCCCACGCTCTTCTATTTCGGCCTCTTCGCCATACTCACCGGACTGATCGTGATGCCGCTTTTACTCATCGCCGAACACGCGGATGCGACTCCGTTCGGCTTGATTGTTGTGGCGTTGCTCGCATTGATTCCGGCGACCGATCTGGCCTTGAGCGTGCTTAACTGGGACATCACGCATACTTTCAATCCGCGCGTACTGCCGAAGATGGATAAAAGTGCCGCGACACCGGTTGAAGCGCGGACCATGATCGTGGTACCGACAATGTTGACGAGCGAAGAGGTCGCGGCTGCGTTGATTGAAAAACTCGAAGTCTGCTACCTCGCCAATCAAGATCCACAATTCTTTTTTGCCTTGCTCGCTGACTTTGCCGATGCGCCTACGGAAGAATTGCCCAATGACAATGCATTGCTGGCCTTCACACTCGCCGGCATCGAAAAACTGAATTCGCGTTATGCCCCGGATGACCGGGCAGACGATGGGAAAGACGAAGATATAACCGGAAGATTCTTCCTCTTTCATCGGCGCCGGCAATGGAATGAATCGGAAGGCAAATGGATCGCCTGGGAGCGCAAACGCGGGAAACTGGAAGAATTCAACAGCCTGTTGCGAGGAGCGCGTGATACCAGCTTCGTCATTCCCTCTGCCCAGGTTGATGCTCATGCCGCCCTGCTCGCCAGCATTCGCTACGTCATTACACTCGACTCAGACACGCAATTGCCGCGCGATGCGGCGCGCAAGCTGGTGGCGACCATCAGGCATCCGCTTAACCGCGCGCAGTATGATCCAAACACGCGTCGGGTCGTGCGTGGTTACGGCATCTTACAGCCGCGCGTCAGCGTCACACTCGAGAGCAGCTCGCGTTCACGTTTCGCGCGCATCTTCTCCGGCAACACTGGTGTTGATCCTTACAGCACTGCCGCCTCCGATGTATATCAAGACCTCTTCGCCGAAGGGAGTTTTATCGGCAAGGGGTTGTATGACGTGGATGCCTTTCAGGCGGCGCTTGCCTCTCGCGTGCCGGATAATTCACTGCTCAGCCATGATCTGTTTGAAGGCTTGTACGCGCGTGCCGCGCTTGTCTCGGACATCGAACTGCTGGACGATTACCCGGCTCATTACGACACCTATGCAAAACGCCAGCACCGTTGGACACGGGGCGATTGGCAAATTGCGCGCTGGCTGCTGCCGCGCGTGCCTGACAACAAAGGGGAAACGGTCAGCAATACGCTGCCGTTGATTTCGCGCTGGAAAATTTTCGACAACCTGCGCCGTAGTCTCGTCGCGCCCGCGCTGGTGTTATGGCTGATTGGAGCGTGGACGTTCCTGCCAGGTTCGCCCGTGTGGTGGATGTTGTTCGCGCTTTTAACGGTGAGCTTCCCCGTCTATGCGCATGTCACGACCAGCTTGTTCTTGCACCCGCGCGGTGTTCCGTGGACAAGTTACTTTTGGCATGTCTGGGGCGATTTTGGCACGAACACGAAACAAGTGGCGTTGACGCTCATATTTCTGCCGCATCAGGCCTGGGTCATGCTGGACGCCATTCTCCGCGTCGCGTATCGCAAATTGGTTTCCGGCAAAAATCTGCTCGAATGGACGACGGCGGCGCAAACTGAAAGCAGCTCTCCGCATGACCGCGCAGCCTTCTGGCGTTTAATGTACCCCATAACGTTCTCTGTCCCCATCATTGCCTTGTTCGTCATCTGGCTGCGACCGCAGGCGCTGTTGCTGGCGCTGCCCTTTTTGCTGGCCTGGGCAGCGTCACCAATGCTCGCATTCTTTGTCAGTCGCACCGGGCGTTCGCTCAAAGAATCCAGCCGTGAACTGACTGTTGAAGAGCGGCAGATAATACGTTTGATTGCGCGGCGCACCTGGCGTTTCTTCGAAACCTTCGTCGGAGATACCGACCATTGGCTGCCGCCCGATAATTTTCAGGAAGACCCACACCCGGTCATCGCCCATCGCACGTCGCCGACAAATATGGGACTGCTGTTGCTTTCGACTTGTGCCGCGCGCGACTTCGGTTATCTGAGCCTGCTCGAAACTGTCGAACGTCTTGAATTGACATTTGCGACGCTGCGCAAACTGGAAAAATTTCATGGGCACTTCTTCAACTGGTATGACACGGCGACGCTCGCGCCACTTCATCCGCAATACGTTTCGACGGTGGACAGCGGCAATCTGGCCGGCCATCTGATTGCCGTCAAACAGGCGGCGCTTGAACTGTCGGAACAGAAATTGTTTGATGCGCGGTGGTTGCAGGGCCTGGCGGACACGCTCACCTTGTTGCGTGAAGAAGCGAAGCGAATTGGCACAGTCAAGGATCGCATGCAGGTTGTCACCGTCAAGCAATTGAACCGGGAAATCGAAGCCTGCGTTGCGCTCGTCGAGGCGATGCAAGAGGCGCCGGAGGACTCAGTCCGCTGGGACGCGTTCTTTAATGAACTGACAAGCCGAGCGGGCGAGGTCGAGGACATCTCGCATACGCTTGAACAGGGACAGGGCGCCAACACGGCGGAGAATTTCGGTGAGTTTCATTTCTGGATCGCGGCGCTTCTCAAGCAGACGCGCACGGCGCGGCGCGACTTCGACACGCTCATCTCCTGGAATACTTCGCAGGTTGGACACCTCACGCCGCTGATCGAACACGCCGCACCGCAGTTTGTCACACGCTGGCAACAGATTACCGAAACGTTCAGTCGCGTCCCCACAGTCAGTGAGATTGACGAGTGTTGTGCGCGAGCTTTAGACGAAATCAAAGCGCTCTCAGCCGAACTTGCCTCAATTGAAACCGAGGAATGCACCGCGCTGCTCTCAGGGCTCAACACACTAGCCACCTCACTTGAAAAGACTGAGCTGGCAGCCAAGAATTTCTTGCATCGAACCGGCACGCTCGCGCAGACATGCGATGAGATGCTTGAAGCAATGGACTTTCATTTCCTCTTTGACGACGAGCGCAAACTGTTCATCATCGGCTACGACGTCACAGATGGCCGCCGCGATAATTCTTTCTACGATTTGCTTGCCTCGGAATCGCGTCTGACCAGTCTTGTCGCGATTGCAAAGGGCGACGCGCCGCAGGAACACTGGTTTCGCCTGGGACGGCAATTGACGCAAATTGACGGCGCCGGACGCGCACTGGTCTCCTGGACCGCGACGATGTTCGAATATCTGATGCCGCTGCTCGTCACCCGCGATTACGCAGAAACCTTGCTTGACCAAACCTGCCAGGCCATCGTCGCCCGGCAGATCGCATACGGGCGCGAGCACGGCGTGCCGTGGGGATTTCGGAATCGGCGTACAATGCCCGCGATTTGCACTTCAATTTCCAGTATGGCCCGTTCGGCGTGCCGGGCTTGGGGTTGAAGCGGGGCTTGAGTGAAGACCTGGTGATCGCGCCTTACGCGACAGTGATGGCAGCGATGGTCGCGCCGCAAGCCGCGCTGCAAAACATGCAACGTCTGGCGGAGACGGGCGCCCTGGCGCGTTACGGTTTTTATGAAGCGATTGATTACACACCGGAGCGCCTGCCGAAGAATCAAACGCAAGTCATCATCCATTCTTTCATGGCTCACCATCAGGGCATGAGCCTGGTCGCGCTCGATAATGTGCTGCATGACGACATCATGCAACGGCGTTTTCATGCTGATCCTCTGATTCAAGCCACGGAACTGTTGTTACAGGAACGCATTCCGAAAGGCGTCCCCATCGCCCGCTTCCGCACTGAAGAGATGTTGATGGGACGCATCGTCAACACGCTGGTCGCGCCGCACGCCGTCATTTTCGACTCGCCGAACCTGCCGACGCCGCGCACACAGTTGCTCTCAAACGGCACGTATTCAGTCATGGTGACCTCCGCGGGGGCTGGCTCTTCCATGTGCAGCAGTCAGGCTGAGACACGCTGGGCAGTGACGCGCTGGCGCGAAGATGTTACGCGCGACAACTGGGGCAGCTTTTGCTACGTACGCGATGTGCGCAGCGGCGCACTCTGGTCAACCGGCTATCAACCAACCACACGCACTCCACAGAATTATGAAGTGACCTTTACAGAAGAACGCGCCGTGTTCAAGCGGCTCGACGCGGGCATCCAGACACAAACAGACATTATCGTGTCGCCGGAAGACAACACCGAAGTGCGTTGCGTAACACTTACCAACCGCTCGCCGCGTGTGCGGGAAATCGAATTGACGAGTTACGCCGAAATTGTGCTGGCATCGCTCGCCGCCGATGTCGCACATCCGGCCTTCAGCAATCTGTTTATCGAAACAGAATACATCCGTGAAAACAATTCTCTGGTTGCGCGCCGCCGTCCGCGTTCGCCCAATGACCCGACCGTCTATGCCATGCACACGATTACCACGGAAGGCGATGCCATTGGCGCAGTGCAATACGAAACGAGCCGCAATCGTTTTCTCGGCCGTGGTCACGACACCCGCGCGCCGCTCGCCGTGATTGAAGACCGTCCGTTATCAAACACCGTCGGCACGGTGCTCGACCCTGTCTTCAGCTTGCGCCAGCACCTGCGATTGCAGCCGAACGAGACGGCCCGCATTACCTTTTCGACTGCTGTTGCCCACTCGCGTGAACATATCCTGATGCTCGCGGACAAGTATCACGAC
This sequence comes from Acidobacteriota bacterium, assembly GCA_016710075.1. GTDB lineage: Bacteria > Acidobacteriota > Blastocatellia > RBC074 > RBC074 > JADJLO01. The sequence continues at coordinate 206,995 of JADJLO010000038.1, forward strand.
ACAAATATTTTCGAGCGTGCTGAACGTCTGGCGTGGACGAATGCGCAAATCCAGATGCGTCATCTGAACATTGAATCGCGAGAAGCGCATCTATTCCAGCGTCTCGCCGGGCGCACGTTGTATTCCGATAACTCATTGCGCCCACGCCCGGACGTGCTGACGCAGAATAAAAAGACGCAATCCGAATTGTGGAAGTTCGGCATCAGCGGCGATCTGCCGATCGTGTTGGTGCGCATCAGTGTGGTGGGCGAGCTGGAGATGGTGCGGCAGGTGCTGCGTGGGCATGAATACCTGCGTCTCAAAGGTCTGCCGATTGACCTGGTGATTCTCAATGATCACCCGCCCAGCTATTTGCAACTGTTACAGGATGAGATTCAGATGTTGCTGCGCTCGACGGGTTTGCAAACGTTTCAGGATAAACCGGGAGGCGTTTATGTCCTGCGCGCCGACATCATGTCCGATGAAGACAAGATTTTGCTGCAGACCGTGGCACGCGTCGTCTTCATTACCGAACGCGGCACGCTCGAAGAGCAACTTGCGCGGCGGCCGTCTGAAGAGAACAAACCGCCTCGGCCTTTCGCGCCGCGCTTCCCGGCCCGCACTTACCCGGAAGAACCGGCGATCAGTGTCTCCGACCTGCAATTCTTCAACGGTCTCGGCGGTTTTGCGCGGGAAGGGCGCGAGTACGTCACCGTTTTGAATGAAGGACAATGGACCCCTGCACCGTGGACGAATGTGATCGCCAATGAACACGAGTTCGGTTTTCAAGTGACGGAATCAGGTGCGGGCTATACATGGTCGGTCAATAGCCGCGAGAATCGCTTGACGCCCTGGTCGAATGATGCGGTGAGCGATCCCCCCGGCGGAATAATTTACTTGCGAGACGAAGATACGGGAACCGTGTGGACCCCAACACCACTGCCCGTGCGGAGAACTGAACCGGATGTCATCCGCCATGGGCAGGGCTACACAATTTTTGAGCATACGAGTCACGGCCTGGCCCAGGAACTGATGATGTTCGTGCCAATGGAAGCGTCAGTCAAAATTTCGGTCTTGCGTTTACGCAATACAACCGAGCGCCGGAGAAGACTATCAGTGACGGCCTACCACGAGCTGGTGCTTGGAGTCACGCGCGCGCAGTCCGCGCCGTTCATTGTCACCGAACGAGACAAGGATTCCGGCGCAACGTTTGCGCGCAATACTTACAACAACGAGTTTGCGGAGCGGCTGGCATTCACCGCCATGAATCCGGTCGCCACAAGCGCGACCTGCGACCGCAAAGCGTTTCTGGGGCGCAACGGCAACTCCGCGCACCCGTCAGCGCTCAGCCAAACGAAACTTGATGATCGTTGCGGCGCAGGCCTCGATCCGTGCGCGGCGTTGCAGAGCTTCGTCGAACTCGCGCCGGGCGAGTCGCGCGAAATTATCATCTTGCTGGGCGAAACCGCCAGCGCGGAAGAAGCCCGCGAACTCATTGCGCGTTATCTTCAATCATCAACAGTCAACGAAGCCATCGAACGGGTTATCAGCCATTGGGACGAAACATTATCCCGCGTCGAAGTCCGCACGCCCGATGCGGCAATTAACCTGATGCTCAACCGCTGGCTGTTGTATCAAACGCTCGCGTGTCGCATCTGGGCGCGTTCGGCCTTCTATCAATCGGGAGGCGCTTACGGTTTCCGCGACCAATTGCAAGACGTGATGGCGCTCGTCTATGCCAAACCGGAACTGACGCGCGAACAGATACTCCGCGCCGCTGCGCATCAATTCAAAGAAGGCGACGTCCAACACTGGTGGCATCCGCCGACAGGTCGTGGCGTTCGCACCAAAATCTCGGACGACTTGTTATGGCTCCCATACGTGACGGGCTTTTACCTCAGTGTGACAGGAGACAACTCAATCCTTGAGGAGAAAATTCCATTTCTCGACGCCCCGCTTTTGGCCGAAGGCGAAGACGATTCGTATTTGCTCCCGCGGATTTCATCAGAGCAGGCCACGCTTTATGAACACTGCCTGCGCGCAATTGACCGCAGTCTGGCAACTGGTGAACACGGACTGCCGCTGATGGGGGCGGGCGATTGGAATGACGGCATGAACCGTGTCGGCCATTACGGCAAAGGAGAAAGCGTGTGGCTCGGCTGGTTTCTCCACGCCACGCTCGAGGGCTTCGCGCCGTTCTGTGAATTACGCGAGGATCATGAACGTGTCGCGCGGTATCTCGATCACATGGCCAAATTGAAAATCGCACTTGAGAACGCCTGGGATGGTGATTGGTATCTACGGGCTTATTTCGATGACGGCACGCCGCTCGGCTCAGCGCAAAACGATGAGTGTCGCATTGATTCCATCGCGCAGTCCTGGGGTGTGATTTCGGGCGTGGCGGACAAACAGCGCGCAGCGCATGCAATGGCCGCGGTCGAAACGCATCTGGTCCGCCGTGGTGACGGCCTGGTGCTGCTTTTCTCACCGCCGTTCGATCATGGCGCGGTTGACCCCGGATACATCAAAGGATATGTGCCGGGCGTCCGCGAAAATGGCGGGCAATATACTCATGCAGCGTTGTGGACAATTATCGCCGCCGCGCAACTCGGAGACGGCGACCGCGCCGGCGAACTGTTCGCACTGCTCAATCCGATCAACCATGCCTCGACGCGCGCCGGGCTCTACAAATACCGCGTCGAACCGTATGTGGCGGCTGGCGACGTTTATGCCGTACCGCCACACACGGGACGCGGCGGATGGACGTGGTACACAGGTTCGGCGGCCTGGATGTATCGCGCCGGACTTGAATCAATCCTCGGCTTTCAACTGATCGGTGATCGTTTGCGAATTGACCCATGCATCCCGCGAGGCTGGCGCGAATTTGAAATCACCTATCGGCGTGGCGCAACGCGTTATGACATCAAAGTTGAAAATCCGCATGGCGTTTGTCGTGGATTTTCCAGATTGGAGATTGATGGAAAGATTCAGCAGTCGCCCGAAATAGCGTTGTCCCATGACGGTCAACCGCACAAGATACTCGTCGTTCTCGGTGAGCAATGACCAGGTTCGCATCAAGGGTGATTTTGACAACCCGGATTGGGCTCATCCGCACTTTTGATGATGGATTTTTCCATATCCTGTTTGCGGATTAGATCTTGCGAGAAAACGCATCAAAAAGACTCAGCCTGTAATCGCTGATTCATCAATCAATTACAAGAGGTATCACCAAAAGTGCGGATGAGCCCCGGAATGGCCCACCTTTGATACTCACATCAAGCGGGCAAAGCCACTTGACGGCGTGCCCGCAGCCATGTGTCACTGCGCCAGAAACTTACGGTACGCAGCAAGCGCCTCAGCGCCTTCTGTAACCGTGCGATAAGGATTGTTCGGCATTGACTGACCGCCAATTCCCCATCCGAAGATGGTTACGAGTGCCGCGCCATGATTGAAACTCCGAGCCAGATAGGTTTCCATGTCTTTTCCCGAGTTTCCAGGGGGGCCTCCCGGGATAGTGTTTGTCCCCTCGGCAGAGGCCCACCACGGGTTGCCATGCTTTGAGAGCTCTTCGTAAATCTGATCGAAGACACCAATCACTGGATAAGTAGAGAAACCTGGCCGCGCACTCGCCGCAAAGGCCACGGAAGGCCGTTGCGAACTCGGGGCAGCATTCAGAACGTCTTCATATGTCATGCCCACTGGCGCCGAGAGTTCTTGGAAACGCGCGCGGGGCAGGAAGGCGACGTGCGTGTATATGCGATTGCTATCAATTCCCCCTTGAGCCAAACCATCGGCCCACAGGTTGATGTATGCGGCAACGATTGCTGCCACTTCGGCGCCGAGATTCGATGGTGGCATTTTCGGACCGAAACCTGCGTTCGCGAGAGCATGAAAACCCACGCGGTCCTTCGTCCTGACGTCCTGCCCCATGTGCGATTCCCACCCCGCAATGATGCCAGCAAACAGGTCTTCCTTTCCTTGCGACCTTAGGACCGCCAAATGGCTAGCAACATGCGCGCCAATCACGTCACGTGCGCGACGAGTCACCTCGCCACGTATCGTGGGAGAGTTGAAAACCATTCTGGCAGGTGGGCGGGCCCAATCGAGGAGCAGGCCTGTAGCGGACGACCCATCAAAATCAGTCCACTCGATGTTCGCTGGGTCATTGATGAGATCGCTCCGCTTGCGCCAAAACATGGAGTCGTCGATGTGAAAGCCCACGGCAATGTTTTCACGCAGAGCGAGTTCGAAGCCGTCATCGATGATTTGCCGCGCTTCGGCGTCAGTATGGTCGAACGCAATGGGTCCCAGAATGAAGGCCAAGCGCGTCTTCTGCCCTCCGGTTGCTCCGATGGCTGTGACGATGTCGTGCACCAGGCCTGCAACCTTCTCCTTTGGCGTGTAGACCAGCGCCACGTCAAACGGAATCGCCGGGTCCAAACCACCCTCAAACACCTGAAACGCCAGATAACGGAGTTCATCTCCAATTAGTGGCTTTAGCGATTCGCGTGTCTTGGTCTCGGGTCCCGCCTGGTTGCCGGGGCTCCCACAACCGATGAAGGTCAGTGCCCACACAAACGCAATAAACAGACAAGCAACTATTCTCATTGGTCCTACTGTTACGCCTTCTGCCTAACATCGAGCTAACCGGGCCGCGCTTTTTGCGGCTCCGGTTCAGCGATTGTTCGGCCACGGTCGATATCCGGTTTACTCAGTATCTCGTGGTTCTGTCAAAAGTCTCACGCCATCAAGAATCTGACGGACTCGTTTTTCTGAAAGTTTGCCAATGTATTCATCGAGTTGTGATTTATCAACCGTGAAAATCTGTGAAACAACCACAACACTCCGTTTGGACAGGTGAGCCTCTTTCGCATTGAGCAACACGTTACCTGGCGCATTTGCCCGCTTGAGGTTTGACGTCAGGGCGCAAACAACCACGGTGTTGATCCGGCTTTGATTGAACAGATTATTCTGGATGACGACATGAGGATGCCGATAGCCGGGGGATGAACCAATAGGATCGCCAAGGTCAACCCAGTAAAGATCACCCTGATTGATCACCACTCGCCCTCCAGTATGCGACGATGGGATGATCTCATCAGAGTCAGACGGTTCTTTCCCCGGCTTCAGGCTCGTCCTTGTATGCCTCATTGATTCTGGCCAGAATCCGTAAATTTTCCTGCCGCTTGAGATATTCTTCGACAGCAAGAACAAAAATGTGGCTTCTGGGAACCTGGAGATCACGAGCCAATTGATCGATTTTCTCGAATAGAGAATCCTTTATTGAAATTGCGGTTTTGATATTTGCCATAAGTACACCTTTCCCTGGGAAGAAGAGTATAACGCGCTGGCATACTCTGGACAATACCGCTGGATTTTCTTATCTGCTGGCAACACGGCAGGGATTCTAATTGTCGCTGATCAGCACTGATCGCCTGCGCGATATAACGAGTTGAAATCACCGATCGGCCTGACGGAATCCGATATCATCCAGCACTACCACGCCTGACGAAGTCCGATTGAAGATGAAGCGCAGTTTGATCAAGCCCGCCGGATCGAAAGACGTCTGAGCCTTGGCAAACTCCGCGAGCGGAAACTGGAAGCTCTGGAAGACAATCTCTGAAGTTGGAAAGGGGAAGCCCATCCATGCAGCTTTCATGATCTTTCCTTCGATCTGCGGCTGCAGAAAAGCGTAGCTGTTCAAAGGCAACTGGACGTTGACGCCATTGCGGTCGGTCAATTCCAGAGTCAGATCGATCGGCTGTCGATCTTTCGAATCGCTCTTCTCTTTTTTATCTTTCGCTTTGGGATTTGAATCTTCGTTGGAATCGGCGAGTGAGAAAACAAGGACACTCGCCGAATTCAAATTGAGACCTGTTTCCGGCAGTGATATCTGATAACTCGGGATCGCTGATTTTGAAGTATCAGTATGCCAACCGAGGTAGACGGCGCTGTTGCTTGTGGTTTCATACACTCCACCCATCCCTTCCGCTTTGGTGGGAACTTCCTTTTCGCGCCAGATCGTCAGGTTTTCGCCTTGCGCCGCTCCGCCGGTGATAGTGGTCGTTGCAAGATTCAGGTCCTCTTCGTAGGTGCTGACAAGCTGAGTGGCCGAGTCCTGGTACTGATTGAGGTAGATGGTGTCGGGCAGCCAGCCTGCAGCCGTTCGGTAATCGCGGAAGAGCGGCAGATAGGATTTCTGATCATGCAATGTGGCTTCGAGAAAAGCCGAGAGGTAGATACTGGCGATGCGTGCCTGTTCCTGAGCAGGCATCAGTTGATTCAGATTCATCAATCGCATTCCCGGCTCATCACCATCTTTTCTCCCCCAGGTGGAATTGAACTGACCGTGATTTGCGCCGTAAATATAAAGTGCGGATTTGAGCCTGAAGTTTTCATCAGTGAACCTGAGCCGTTTGTAGACTCTTTCGCCGAGGAACATGGTCACATCCATGTCGTGAGATCCTTGAAGGACAAAATAGTTCACATTTTCAAGCGGCATCGCTTTTTCGCCCGGCAGATACTGCCCGTCGACTGGAGCGATCGCCGCAACCGATTGAATGTCGAAGTTGAAATCGAACTTGACGGTCGCATCATCAGGATAGTACGGCAGTCGGTTGAAGGCTGCTGCAAGGACCACGGCTTCCCCACCCCGTGAGTGACCCATCAGCGCAATCTTCTTCATATCGACTTTTTTGAAAAAAGGATTGCCTGTGGTTTCATTCCAGCCGCGCCAGGCCTTGAGATGCTCCAGCAACAGCCAGCCGCGCGCATCGTTCTCCTCCTTCAACTCGCGCAGAAAAACAAGATCCGAGGTCGGAGAGCTGTTCAAAAAGTTTTCATCTATCGAGGCGAGAATAAAACCGCGGCTGGCGAAGAGTTCGCCCAGATAGCCATATCCGGGATCCGAGTATTGTTCCATCAGGTGATTGCCGTGGACGATCAGAACCAGCGGGAACGGCCCTTCTCCCTCGGGATACCAGACGCGCGCATTGAGCGGCATGGCCTCCGACCCGAATCCCCAATACCTCGTTCGCAACCCCGACCACTTTTCGACCAGAGCCGATCCGTCAACGGAGGCTGTCTTCAGATCGGCTTTCGATCCAAACTCCGCCCTGCGAATATCCTTGCCGCTACCGTAAAACAAGGTTTTCACTGCATGAGATCCGCGCTGAGACGGATCGGAAGATGCGACCTTTTCGACGATTGCATTGGCCTGTTTTGCAGCATTAAGCGGCGGCGCAGCCGGCCGGCCATCTGAAAGCAGCCAGTATCCGCCCCCTCCAATACCGATCAGGCTCACAACCAGTGCGACGCAGATGATAAATCGCTGAACCAGCGTGGCCGGCCCCCACCCTCCATTGGCCAATACCCAGGCCGATGCTCCGGCCAGCGATGAAATCATGATTATCGCCAATGGCACGACCACCGAGCCGATGTTCATCGAGAAAAAACTGAGAATCGTCAGCAGCAGCGCCCCAACGACTACCCACTTGTAGAAAGCCGGGAAAAGCCGGGCCAGATAACCCAGCAACAGCATCAATCCGCTGATCAATGCAGCCGCCGCCAGAAACGCAGCCAAACTCAAGAGAAAGCTGATCCAGCCTGCCGGAGCGAAGGCGTTGTAAATTGTGGTTACGATGAAGATCAATGCGCCGATAATCACCCCGCCGGTCGCGCCTCTCCACGCACGCCGGCCTGGAGCTACGGCATTCTTCACGCGAATCAACCATCGGCCAATGTATTTGAAAAGATCCACAATTCCGCTCACCAACCGGTTCCCCATCATCTTTGACCTTTCTCTGAATCAGTCGTGTTACCCAAATCTATATTGCAGCAGGCTGGGATGACGCCGCCGAGGCAATGCTCGACAATTCATCGAAAGTGGTCGTTTTCAGACCGTAGCCGCTGCGCTTTCGGATTTATGGGTCTCTTCGATGAAGGAGTCCATGAGGCGATTGACCTCCTGATATTTCTCCCGCATCGGCAGGTGACCGCAGCCGTCAATAATCTCCGCGCGGTTTGGATTCAAACGCCGGCAGAACTCTTCACCGGCCGATAACGGCAGTATGAAATTATCTCTGCCCCAGATCACGCAAACCGGAGGAAAGTTCGGCGGCAGCACGAAATTATCGGCCGAATTGAATGTGTTGAAATTCGAGAGCGCGACATAGAGTGAGCCCTGCTGCCCTTTTTTGTTGTAGAGATGATAAATATGGTCGGCAAATTCCGGATCGTCGAGCCAGTCTTTGCCATACTGCGAGCGAAGCAGTTTGTCGGTCTCCTTGCGTGAGATTCCGAAGATGTCGACTTTGAGCGCGGCGATTCTGCGGAGCAGATGGCTGCGGGAAAAAGTCTGATAGACCTTGCCGAGCGGGCCTGCGAGCAGATGCTTTTCCGAAGCGATGTTGAATAGAATCAGCCGCTTCACATTTCCAGGATGACGCAGGGTGTAATCGAACGACATCGCGGAGCCCATGCAATTGCCGACCAGCGTGACAGGCGCGAGTTTGAGTTGATCGATAAACTCGCCGACCATCTCGGAATAGAGCGGCAGCGTCAGTTCGATGCGCGGCTTGTCGGATTCACCGAAGCCCAGATAATCGAGCGCCAGAACGCGATTGGTCTTTTTGAAATGCTCGATCTGCCTGCCCCAGATTTGATGGTCGTTCCCGCCGTTGTGCAGAAAAACCATCGGCTCTCCCGAGCCTTCATCGATATACTTCACGCTGTAATCCCTGAATTTGAACTCTTTCATTGCCTATCTCCTGAATTTGATCAAACCAATTGCATATGGCACTGCGAAGTAGTGAATCTTGCCGCCGGCGACTTCAAAAGTGTGCGATAAAAACATGACGGCAATCTGCGGCAGCGTCGAGGCCGGAGCGAACTGGCCGGCCGCATCGAGTATTCCGATGTAACGGGCTCCGAAGATATGCAGCGTCTCAAAGGTCAGAACGATATATATCAGCAGGCCGATATAGAATAACCCGAGATATCGCAAACCGCCCTTCCACCAGGCCAGCAGCACCGCAATCAGGATAGTGATGGAAACCCGAATGATCGACTGGGTTCCGAGCATCGGACGCGGAGAGGTGATGGGCAGCCCTCTCGCCATCCAGCCGACTATTCCGGCAAGCAGGACGATGATAAAGCAGACTGCCAGGTAAGTCCGCCACTGATCGGAACCCGAGTCTTGATCTGTTCGCAGGGCCAGATACCAGAATGCCATGAGGGACAGTATCCCCCCCTCGGCACAACCCTGAAGAATGATCGCCGCCATCGGAGATAGCGTTACTCCAAAGACCGACAGACTGTAACCGGCGCCACGCATAGCCATGGATCTCAGCGAGTATTCAAGCCACGCCTGAAAAACTACGCCGCTTACGAACATGATCAGATAACGGTAATCGCGCTTGCGAAACGCAAAGTAAAGCGCGACGCCAATGCCGATCAGCATCAGAATGATGCGCGTCTCGTAGTAACCCGCATGATCGATAGATCGCAGCATGAAGTAATTCATAGTTATTTCTTCTTTCCGTCAAAGCAGCGTTTGAAAAATTTGAGAATCTCGGCGCGGGCCGTTGCCTCTTCCTCAAGTTCAACAGGGGTCTTCGGGCCCATGCCTGCGCGGGCGCCGCCGTCAATATTGCGTCCCCAGTAAAAACCATGCAAGCTTTTATCTGCTGTGTAAACGGTGACGTCACGTTTTGCGGCCTTAAGCTTTGCGATAGTCGGCTGGACCAGGATGTGTGGCACCTGGACGTCGGCAAGGCTGGTCAGAAAGAGTACGGGAACGACGATCTTTTCAGCATTATCCTCGATGGAATGTTCGTTGAGCATTTTATCGATTTCGACCTTCGACATCCGCCGGCCAATCTCAATCGTCTGGAGCAAAGGCTTCCTGAAGGTTTCGAGCAGCCATTTCAGGGCCTGGGGTGAAATCTGTGAAAGAGGCGGCGCAGTTTGATCCCCGTAAAGGTAGACCCTGGGATTGGTCATCCAGGGGGAGCCGGCGGCAACGCCGACGATCTCCTTCCCCATCATTTCAGCGGCACGCAGCGCCAGCATTCCGCCATGGCTGCCTCCAAGTACGCCGACCCGGTTCGGATCGATTCGAGGAAGGGTCTTCGCGAACCTGATGCCGGCAACGATGTCGTCTTCCTCCACGCCGAAGATGGCCCCGGCGCGATAGCTGACTGCAAGCACCGCCCATGGCTGCTCGTTGAGCATATTGACCGTCGGGGATATCTCGCCGGGAACGGCAAGCGTCCTGATGAAGTTGAGTTCACGATCGCCCTTTCCTCCGTGGATTGTGACGATGATCGGAAACGGGCCTTTCCCTTTAGGCATGCTCAGCACTGCCGTCATTTTGCGCCCCTCGACGGATGGATATTCGAGATTGGTGATCTCTCGATCCGGAGCTGAAGATTGAGCCATCGTACTCGAGTTGAACAGTAGGATGCAGGCAATGGCCGCAACAACCAGAGCCGTCGCTAAAACACCCTGCCGAACGATTCCTGGAATCACAACAACCCTCGATTTCGTTGATTTCATTTCAATTTCCTTCATGAGTCATAAAGTAATAACTGATACTCTTGGCGAATTCAAAAAAACGAGTGGGTACGCAGGCGTTCCGCCTTGCGTCAATTCGACTAACGCAAATCTGATATGAATGTGCATATATTTCAATACAAGCAGGCGGGACGCCTGTGTACCCGCTCGTTTTTTGAATTCGCCAACAGTATCAGTAATAGATTCCGGCATAGACATCCGTGTGAGATCAATAAGCAATGACGCCACGTTCGACCATTGAATGGATTTCATCTTCCTCATAACCGAGCGACAGCATGACTTCGTGAGTATGCTGACCAAGCCCGGGGGCCGGCTGTGGAGAGACCTTTTGGCTCCCTTCGACGAAGAGCGGGCTGTTGACCGTCCGCAGAAGCCCGTGCTGCGGGTGTTTAAAATCGATGAAGACGTCGTTGGCGATCATCTGTTCGTCGCGAGCGGCTTCCTGCGGGCTAAGCACGGGGCTCCATACCAGATCGTTCTCGGCGAAGATGACAGCCCATTGATTGAGAGTCTTTGTGGCCATCACCGCGTCAATGATTGCGACGAGTTCCGCTGAAGCGGCGGCACGCTCGACTACACCAACAAAGCGCGGATCGTCGATCAAATCGGGGCGGTCGATGGCACGGCAAAGGTTCGGCCAGTCTTTTTCGGTCTGGATCAGACAGAAGATGAATCGTTTGTCATCGCTTGTGACGTAATGGTTGACCAGCGGATTAAACGCCTCCGAACGCGCCGGTTTTTTGTAAGGCTCAGCACCGCACAGCGCCGCCTGGAGCATGCAGCCGTTTGCCCAGGCGCCGTTGGCCAGCAGCGAAGTCGTAACTTTTGCGCCTTTGCCTGATCGGTCGCGCTGGAAGAGCGCAAGCATGATGGCGCCGAAGAGCGTTATTGAACTCGGATGATCGCCCTGCCCGGCAACCGACAGAGTCGGCTCACTGTCACCGTTATGCACCGAGTCCATCAAGCCAGACCGTGCCCAGTAGGCTGTCATGTCAAAGCCGGGCGCCTCGACCAGCGGACCGCTTTCGCCGTAGCCCGTCGCCGAAGCATAGATCAATCGGTCGTTGAGCGGCTGAAGATCCTCATATGTCAGCCTCAGCTTCTTCAAAATCGACGGCTGGAAGTTGGTGACCAGAACGTCCGCAGTTGGAATCAACTGAAGCAGAACTTTACGCCCCTCTTCGCTTGTCAGATCGAGTGCAATGCTTTTCTTGTTGCGTCCGTCGAGCAGCCAGCAGTAGTTCATCTCAGACTTTGGCATTGGCGGCACATATGAGAGATAGCGATATGGATCGCCGATTTTGGGACGCTCGATCTTGATCACCTCGGCGCCGAAGTCGGACATCACGGTCGCGGCCCCCGGCGCCAGCACATAGGTCGCAAGTTCAATCACGCGGATGCCTGAAAGAATGGAAGTCTCACTCTCCAATGTCATTCACCTCAACTTTCTCCTGGCCGGCGGGAGCGCGCCACGCCAGCCATCTTTAAGCATTTGTCGCATCTCCGCCGCCGTTTTTTTGAATTTTGGATCATTTATCAGATTAGTGTATTCATGCGGGTCTGTCACGTAATCGTAAAGCTCCGCAGTCTTTTGATCGCCCCATTCGTTGTAGCGGTAGCGGTGGGTGCGAACGCTGTGAGCGACCATGTCGCCCGGTGCGAATCGCCCGCGGCTGGCTGTTCGTGCGACGACTGTAAATGCCGCTTTCTTCCAAAGGCGCAGCGGCTCATCGAGAAGCGGCGCAAAGCTGGTTCCCTCAAGGCCTGCCGGCTGAGGCAGGCCGCACAGCTCCGCCAGAGTCGGGTAGATGTCCACAAACTCAACGATCCCGGGTGAAGCGATGCCTTTTCGCTTGCCCGGCGCTGCGACCAGCAGCGGAGCGCGCACCGTCTGCTCAAAGAGAGTCTGCTTCTCGAAGAGTCCTCCGTGTTCGCCGAGATTGTAACCATGATCGCTGACCACCACCACAACCGTATTATCCCAGAGCTTGAGCCGGTCCAGACTGTCGAGCAACAGGCCCAATTGCGCATCCATAAACGAGATGCAGGCATAATAAGCGGCAATGGCTTCCTTTCGCTGATCAGGGGGGATTCTGATATCCGGTCTTCGCGCCAGGGCGATTGGCGGAATATCATCGGTATCGTTCGCCGGCTCGTTTGGAATTTGTATCCGATCCGGCGGATAAAGATCGAAGTAACGCTTCGGAGCAAACCAGTGAACGTGCGGCTTGCGAAATCCGGCTGCCAGGAAAAAGGGCTGATTGCCCGATGCCGCCTGTTCCATAAGCTTGACCGTCCGGCGCGCCACAATGCCGTCCCCTGTCTGATCATCCGTAACAGTCAATGCTCCCCACTGAGGACTTGGACCTGCGATATTCGCCCGTCTCAGTTCGATGGGTTTGGCGTTGATCTTTTCGACTTCTTCCAGTTCATCTTCCGAAACGTCCCAGCTCGCACGGTCGTCAAAATTGAAATCTACCGCCGATTCAGTTCCCCGCTGGGTAATGTGAAAAACCTTGCCGACTCGGGCTGTAAAATACCCCTTTTGTCGAAAATGCTGAGGCAGAAAAACCACATCCTTCATCGCCTGGCGCGGATTGGTCACCTGATCCAGCACTCCGGCGGTTTCGGGCCTGCGCCCACTGAGAAAAGAAGACCGCGATGGATTGCACAGGGGAAACTGGCTGTAGGCATGGTCAAATTTCACGCTGCGCTTCGCCAGACGTTCGAAGTTCGGCGCCTTCACCTCAGGGTGCTGATAGATCGGCAGGCGATTGTTGAGATCGTCCACTACGATCAAGAGCACATTCATCCGCCTCGGTGGGCGCGGCGGGCGCAGTGGCCCCGCCGGCAGACTCATCGCCGTCATCAGAATTATCGCTACCACCAGGATATTCGAAACTATTACTGATCTTTTCTTCATCACAATGACTCTCCGAAACGAGATTGAAAATATCTCCATTTGGATCGTTTGACAAAACTGATAAAGCACCGAAAAACACCGAATCAAAATTCTCTTGTGAATTCAATTTCAGTGTTTTTCAGTGTCTTCAGTGGTTTGATTCCAATCGTTCCGGAACAACCTGATTTAAAAATAGAACTTGAGCGCCATCTGCATCAGGCGCGGATCTTCGGTACTTCTGATGACGCCGAAGTTTGCGCCGCCAAATGTTGTACCGGGGTTATCGAAGTTTGCCCGGTTGAAAAGATTGAAGGCCTCGGCTCTGAACTGAAGCCGTCGCTTTTCGCCGAAAGCGAAATTTTTGTGGATGCCGAAATTCACGCTGAAATGAGCCGGGCCGCGAACATTTGGGAGAGTTCTTGGAGTGCTGCCGGTGGCAAAAGAAGCGGGCTGCGCAAAAGCAGCAGTGTTGAACCATTGATCGGTCCGCTGTTCGGTTGTTCCACCCTCGATTTTGGGGTCACCGATCAGGTTTGGACGCAGGTTTGTGAACGCCAGTCCGGTTTGACCGGCAAGTGCGACCGCAGTGATAGCCAGAGGGAATCCTCCCTGATACTGAACGATCATATTGGTTGTCCAGCCGCCGATGAAAGCGCCGGCCAGAGCGTTATTGTTGAGCCATCGGCGCCCTTTGCCGAACGGCAGGGCATAGATCGCATTGCCGACGAAGCGGTGCCTGGCATCGATCGTCGAGATCGATTTGTCGAGCCTGCGATTGTTGTTGTCCTGAAAATTGGGCGTCTGCACGCTCGCCGCAGCCTGGATCGCAGAGATATTATCGATCAGTTTGGCGAAGGTATATGATCCCTGGAAACTCAGCGTTTCTGAAAGTCTATGGCTGAGTTTGGCCTGTAAAGCGTGGTAGCTCGAATGCGAATCATTGGCAAAAAATGACTGAACTTGACCATACTGCGGATAAGGGCGCAGCAATTGGGCAACAGTCAGAGTCGCCGTGCTGAGCGGAGTCCCCACGGGCGGACGCTGCTCTACGGGCAGAGTCAGGAATGGATTGGGTACCTGAGTGTTGAGCACGGTTGCGCCCAGCGCCAGCGCCTCGGGCGACAACTGGTTGAGATCGGTTGTCCCGCCCAGGATGCCTATTCCTGCATTGCCGGTGTAGGCAACTTCCGCCAGCATCCGCCACGGCAGCTCCCGCTGCAAACTCAGATTCCACTGCCCCGAGTAGGGGTTTCGTATCTCAGCCAGTCTGGTGGTCAGTGTTTGACGCCCGTAACCGGTCAGCAATCCCGCCGCTGCACCCGTTGGCGAGGCTATTCCATTCGGAAATGGATTGCTCAGATTCGAAGCCGGCGTAATGCCGCCATCGAGCGTGGCAATGTAGGCCGATTCTCCAAGATCTCCAATGACCCCGAAGCTTGTAGTGCTGACTCCGCCTCCGGTCATTGGGGCATAGAAAATGCCGCCTCCGGCGCGAAGCACGGTCTTGTCGTCCAGCTTCAACGCCAATCCAAGCCGCGGCGCGAAATTATTGAGATCCGATTTCGACTGTTTTCGCTCCCTGAAGCCCGATCGGCCCAGATTGATGATGGCGCCACGCGGATTTCCCGTCCGCGCGGGGATGTTCAGATTCACCGGAAAGGTAATGTTGACACCTACCGGAAAGAGCAGATCGGTGCCGAAGTTTGTCAAACGGTCGTAGCGTTCCGTCGTCGGCAGATCGGACTCATAGCGCAGGCCTAAATTCACCGTCAGTCGCCGATTGACGTTCCAGTCGTCCTGCAGGTAAAGGCAAAAGTAAGGATTCTGCACCGCCAGTCGAGGCACTATGCCGAGACGGCCGCTCTGCGGAATGCCGAGTGCGAGCGAGGCCACTGCATCTCCACTCAATTGATCCGTGGGCGTGCGAGCAGTGAACGATCGTGTGAAGGCGAAATTGCCCGCAGGATCGTCCGCACGGAAGATCGAAATTCGATAAAGACGGTATGTCCCGCCCGCTTTGATGACGTGAGCGCCCTTGACCATGCTGGCTTCGCCAACAAAACTGAAAGTGTCCTGGTTATTGAGCGAATTGCCGAAATTTCTCAGCGGACCGAGCGTGGTGTAACCCGTCACACCGAAACTGGGAAAGACCTTGCTGTCGCCCGACGCATTGGCGATGTTCGAGGGAAAACCGAGGCTGGTCAGATCGAATCCATCGGATAACTGCGTCCTGACGGCTGTTCCGCGCGTCCAGCCGGCGTTCCCATGCAGAATGAAACCGGGACTGACTGTATAAACATGGTCGATCGCGACATTCACAGCCCGTGTCGCACTGTTGGCAACAGCGGTCGTGGATGCAGCAGAACCACCGAGCTGCCCCGCCCCTGTGTCATCATTCATCTCCCTGGTGAAGCGCCCGAAAATCTGATGCTTCGCCGAAAGATTGTAATCGATGCGTGTTACAAACTGATTCGCATTGGTCGTGAGCGGTTCATTGTAGACAAAGTTGTTTGTCAGCCCCGGCCGGTTTGGATCGGGGATGGCACTGAGCACCTTGATCCCCACCGGGTTGAGCTGCGCCGCCGGGATGATGTTGCCGGCATAAACTCGTCGCTGGGCAGTGGCCGCAGGCGTGTAGATCATTCCGGCGCGGGCCTGAATCTGCTGATTATTCGTGTCGCGAACATTGAGGGCCGTGGTGAAGGCTCCGCCGCAAACCCCCGCCTGATTCTGGGCATTCGTGCAGAGTGTCGCTCCGAGCAGATCGGAGAAATCACCTGTCTTCATCTTGGCGGTCGGCACATTCGTGATTCTGAGAGTGCTTTGCCGGATCCGCAGCCCCTCGTAATTGGCGAAAAAGAAGAGTTTGTTTTTGAGAATCGGTCCGCCGTAATTTCCGCCGAACTGATTGAAGCGCAGTTTCTCCTTTCCACTGCTGGAACGATTGGAGAAGAAACTGGTTGCATCCATGGCATCATTGCGAAGAAATTCGTATATCGTTCCGCGATATTGATTGGTTCCTGCCTTGGTAGAGAAGTTCAGCGCGCCTCCACCGGTTCGACCGTACTCAGCAGAAAATGAGTTGGTCACGACCTTGAACTCCTGAACCGAATCGGGTGACGGTCGCAATGCGGGTTGAGTATCGGCCTTGAGAGTGACGGGCGCGCCGTCCACCAGCACTTCGTTGGTCAGAGCCCTGCCGCCGTTGATCGAAATCGCCATCGAGCCGTTGGCCGTCGGATTGGAGCCGCGCGAGGCGCGTGTCGAATTGACGCCTGAAGAGAGAGCGAGAAGCTGATAAGGATTGCGCCCGTTGAGCGGCAAATCGTCAATCGTCTTGCGATCGATCACCGCGCCGAGCGCGGCGTTGCCGGTTTCAAGCTGCTGGGTGTTGGCCACTACGGTCATTGTCTCAGTGACCGATCCGGGCTTGAGCGAGACATCGACTTCAGCCGCCTGGCCGACTTCAAGCGTGAGTCCCTGCCGCAGATAGCTCTCGAAGCCTGCTGCCTTGATCAGCAACTGATACGAACCCGGCTCGATAAAGTTGAAGTAATACTGACCCTGTTCATTGACCGCGAAATTCCTCGCCAGACCTGTCGATGTGTTGGTCAGAGTAACGGTCGCTCCAGCTATCACCTTGCCGCTTCCATCGTCGACCACCCCTCTGATCGTGGCGGTTGCTGTCTGAGCCGCTGCTGAAATCGAGAATGCCGCGAGAAATATCATCACATTCAGAATCGTAATCCTGCGGTGCTTCATGTATGACTCTCCTTGTTTTTTATCTGATCTTTTCCCGAGGATATTCCTTGAGGATACTGTTGATGTGCCCTTTGAAGATCCAGCCGGTGTTGTGAACCGGGTGGCCGACGGTGTCATAACCCGAAAAATAAAAGACGTTCCGCTCATCCTCAAACGGCGAGGCAATTATCTGCCTGACACCGACCAGCGGCGGCATCTCGGCAAGCGTGGGATCGACGATTTTATTGAGATGGTACCGGCCATCACGAGTGCGCCAGAAAATCAGTCCATCCTCATGCCAGTCGTAGAACCCTCCGAAGCCGGACGGCCCCAGCATCAACAAACCCATGAGGCCCGTCTCCTGCCCGTTTTTCGGATTAATCGCCCTTGTCACTCCGTTGTAATCGATGATTCCGTGACGGATCGGACTGAAATACTCAGGCATGGACAGTTCGACTGTCTGCTTATTTCCATTGGTCGGATCGAGGCGGATCGTCCTGGCTTTGCTTCCTTCGATTCCGAAAATGACCGAGGCCTGTTTGCCGGCACCATCGCCATCTCCATCCGGTGATGAAACGATCGCGGCGCGCCTGACCGCGGAACCCCCTGTGCGATTGCCGGGATCGTCGGTGTAGACAACTTCCCACCGCGGATCCTTGCCGTCAATCCTTCTCAATAGCTTGTCTCCGAATGAGGCGTAGAGGACTCCATTGCAATCCGCCAAACCCATGGCGCGGCCTTCGCCAGTGTATTCGGCTTTTTCATCCCAGCGAATCTTTCCTGGCAGCGCTGGATCGTAGCCGCCTTTCCGTATTCCACCGCTGGTGACGCCAATGAAGAGGTGACTGATTCCCGTAGCTTTATCAGTATGACCGGCGGCGCATCGAGTCTCGACTCCGAACGGCGTCTCACCGATCTTCAACGCATCTTTATCCGGAGCAGTATCGATCCAATCGGATTTCCCCGATTCCCTCAGGTAGAGGGTCTGTCTGCCGAAACCTCCCGTAGTCAGGACCCGGACCTCGCTCTTTAATTTTTCGCCGCGATGATCGGTCGCAAATGTCACAGGTTCAAAAAATGACAGGCCCAGAAGCTCCGGAGTCTTCCCGTCAGCCAAGGTGAACTCGTGATCGAGCCTCCACAATCCATCCGACCGGTCCAGAACCAGCACCTGCGCCCCGTGATACGGATCCTGCGTGCCCTCGGCCAGCTCATTCCAGTATCCATTTCCGGCAAAGACTTTTCCGTCAAAAGCGGCCAGAGCGCGGACCTCTGTGCCGCCCAGAAAGCTGCCGCCGGGATCCAGGCCTCCCGCCAGAAAGCTCAGGCGAAACCCTGCTTCGCCTTCGTCATTCGCAACCTGCTGATTCCCGCCGAGGATCCGGTATTTTCGAACTCGAATCGATCTGGTGCGATTCAGCCCGGCATTGGTGATTCCCTGCACCTCGACATTCTGCCCGACACGAAAAATCAACTCGCGACCTTTATTGTCGTCCCAGATCCAGTAGCGCTGCTTTTTACCGTCCGGCAGCGTCGATTCGATTCCAAGCCGGCGTGCTCGGCCCTCACCGTTCCGGCTGATCACGACAACCTGGCCCGTCACATTCTCCACCCGATCCTTCATCAGGTCTTCGTACTGCCCCTGATTGCCCTGTGCCAGGCAAAATCCTCCGGCAACACTCATAATTGACGCAAATAATATCCATCGGATTTTCAGTGATATTGTCCGGCGCATAAGTCTTCTCTATCTGTTCTATCTGTGAAAATATTTGTGAAACTGATTCAAACTCGGTAATAATGCGAATATTGATTTATTGATTAATTGATTTGGCGATTAGACTTGAACAGGAATGAAAATGTCCCTCACCGGACTTGAAACATTCCAAATCGTTCTGAATTTTTCTCAAAGTTGAGCCCTGATGACGCCCAGCCAGATATACGAATTTGGTCCATTTCAACTGATACCCAGACGGCGATTGCTGTTGCGGGACGGCGAAACGGTGGTTCTTCCATCAAGGGCTTTTGACGCACTGCTCAAACTGATTGAACACGAGGGTGGAATTTTCTCAAAGGACGAGTTGATGAAACTGGTCTGGCCGGACACGATCGTCGGCGAAAGCAGCCTCTCTCAGCTTATTTCCTCAATTCGAAAAGCCCTTGAGGAGCAGCCACACGGGCATAAATACATTGAAACAGACCCCGGGCGCGGCTACCGGTTTATCGCACCGGTGAGAGTGATAATGAAGCTGGAGGAGAGTGGTGAGAAGGCAGCGCCTGCGCCATTCCCATTGAAGCCGTCTGAAGAGATCCGATCCCTTGCGGTGTTGCCGTTCAGATCCCTGAACGCCGAGAAGCGCGATGAATATCTCGAACTGGGCATGGCGGACACGCTGATCACCAGGCTGAGCAATGTCGTGCAACTGGTAGTGCGCCCAACCAGCGCCGTGAGCAAGTACCTCGGCAGCGAAAGGGACCTTTCGGAAATCGGAGCCGAGCTTCGAGTCGAGGCAGTGCTCGAAGGCAGCATGTATCGTCTCGATGACCGGCTGCGGGTGACGGTTCAGATGGTTCGGGTGGAAGACGGCGCAGTCCTCTGGGCGGCGAAATTCGATGAGAAATACACCGACATATTCGCGGTTCAGGATGTCATCGCGGAACAGGCGGCCGGGGCTCTGGCACTCAAATTAAGCCAGAACGAAAGACTGTTGATTTCAAGGCGCGACACTCAAAATCCTGAAGCCCACCTTGCATATCTCAAAGGGCGTTATTTTCTGGGCAAACGCAATGAGGAAGGGTTGCGAAAAGGCAGCGTCTGCTTCAGGCAGGCTCTCGATCTCGATCCGGCTTATGCGATGGCCTGGGCCGGTCTTGCCGACACCAGCACTTTACTGGGCATGCTCGATTACGCTGCTCCGCACGAAACATATCCCCAGGCCAAGGCCGCCGCCATCCGCGCTCTTGAAGTCGACGACACTCTGGCTGAGGCTCACACCTCCCTGGCGCAGGTCAAATTACAATACGATTGGGATTGGCGCGGAGCCGTTTCCGAATTTGAGAAGGCTCTGACACTCAATCCACACTATGCGACGGCGCATCAGTGGTACGGCTGGGGTTTGTGCGCGGCAGGGCAATTTGATTCGGCGTTGGACTCGATCAGGCGGGCACAGGAACTAGATCCGTTATCCCTGATAATCAGATCTACCATGGCAGGCACACTCTATCAGTCGCGGCGATACGATGAAGCTGCGGCCTATTGCCGTAGGGTCATCGAAATGGATGAGAGCTTCTACATCCCTCATCACTGCCTGACCCTGGTCAACATTGCCTGCCGGAAATACGATGAAGCCATCAATGAAGCCACTCTGGCTCTCAAATATTCGGGGAAGTCCCTGGATGATCGCCGCTCTAGGGCTTTCATATGCGCTGGCAGGCGAAACCGGGATGGCCGGGCAACTGCTTGAAGAACTCCGTTCCCTTGCCGCCACGCGATACGTCACCCCGTTCTATCCCGCCGTCATCTGCGCCGGTCTCAATCGCCTTGAAGAGGCTTTCAAATGGTTTGAACTGGCGCTGGAAGAACGCTCCGGTCATCTGATCTGGCTTAAAATCGATCCACAGCTCGACTTTCTGCGTCATGACCCTCGTTTCGAATCCCTCATCCGAAGAGTCGGTCTCTCCGCTCAATGAAGCCATCGGCCAATAAACAATAAATTGTAACTGCTCATTCGTACCGCAGAGCACGGATCGGGTCGACTTTGGCTGCCCGCATTGCCGGATAGATTGCCGCTATCAGGCTGATCATGATGGCGAAAAGAATCGCCCCGGCCGAGAGATACCAGGGTATCGAGAAGAATTCGATATGGCTCGCTGCATTCTTGACGATGTAAGTGTTGGCCAGGGAATTTGCCAGTCGATCGACTACCCAGCCTGCGAGCACTCCAAGCGTGCCCCCGGCCAGGCCTATCAGGCTCGCCTCGACGAAAAATATTTTCATGATCTCGCCGTCGGATCCGCCGATCGCTTTCATGATCCCGATTTCCCGGGTGCGTTCGCGAATCGACATGATCATCGTGTTGGAGATGCCGAATGATGCGACCAGCAATGCGATGCCGCCGATCAGGCCGAGGCTGGCATTGATAATCAGAAAGATCCGGTTGATTTCGTCCATCTGGCTGGTGATTGAGAATGCCCTGAATCCCAGTTTTTCGACCTGATCCATGACCGGTTTGATCTGTGTCGGGTCAACGACTCTGACATCGGCAAGCATATATCCTGAATCGCCGGCAAGGGTTTCACCCAGACGTTCAGTCGGGTCTCGGTTGAAATCGCGGAAACGCTTTGCCGTCTCCATCGGCAGGATGACGCGGGGGCTGCCAAACGGATTGAAGTTAATCCCGCCTTCTGACGGGATCACTCCGGCAATTTTGAAGATGTGCTGGTCGAATGACTGTTCATTCTCAGGGACCGATTCATCGTTTTTTTCAGTTGGGGAGAGGCTGATCATCGGGATTCCGAAGACCGATTCAGTCGAAGTTTGCGCACTCCGGGGGATGAGCAGGATCAACCCCTTGCCGATGACCTGTGCGGCATCGGCGGCTCGCTCGGCTTCGCTCTTTGTCGGCGCAGGTGCAAACGGGCCATTGCCGCGAGGCCGTCCATTGCGCCGGTCTTGAGGCCCTTTCGGTGAAAAGGCCGCAAGAAATTCTTCCGTTACCACTGCTTCATCAGAGTTTTCGCCGGCGAAGGCGCGGCCTGCAAGGAATGTCCTGAAACGCGGGTAGTCGGATAATCCTGCCGGCGCTCCTCCGATGTTCATTCTTCTGACACGCCCGTCATAACGCAAATAACACGAAAAATTGACGACCGGCAGCGCATATTTGACACCGCTGATCCGCCCGATTTCCAACACGGCCTGATCATCAAGCACCCTGCGGGGCCGGGGAAAACGGTCCGTTGGCTGTGAATTGGGATCATCCGAAGGCTGCGGGGCGGGCGTCGAATCACTCTTTTCGATTTCAGAGCCCGAGCGCCCTTCGTTCAATTCAAGCAGCATATCTGCACTCGCGCCCCGTACTGTGATCGAGGTGAAAACGTCGAGTTTGGACAGCGCCTGACCGAGGATGTTCTGCTGCAGTCCAAGGCCGAAACTCACGAGCGTGACAATCGCGGCGACCCCGACCACCACGCCGATGACGGTCAGCGCAGTCCGCAATTTCGCCTGACTGAGATTTCGCAGGGCGAGGGCGATGATATCCGTGAGATTCATGTGAGCTGTTTTCCATGATGATGGATGCCGTGTCGTTTACCACCTTGCCGTCTTTCAGCCTGAGAATTCTGGTCGCGTAACGTGAAGCCAGTTCCTGATCGTGAGTCACTAAAATCACGGTTCTGCCGTCCTTGAGGCGCATCTCGTTGAGAAGCTCCATGACCTCCCCGGCGCGACTGCTGTCGAGATTGCCGCTGGGCTCGTCGGCGAGCAGTACCTGCGGATTGTTGGCAATGGCCCTGGCAATCGAAACCCGCTGCTGCTCTCCGCCGGAAAGCTCAGACGGGCGATGAGTCCCACGATGTGCCAGCCCGACACTTTCCAGAAGTTTCAGCGCCCTGATCTTTCTCTCCTGCCGGCCTGATCCGGCAAAGGCAAGCGAGAGCGCCACATTCTCCAGCGCCGTCATCGTCGGTATCAGATTGAAATTCTGAAAAATCATACCGACGCTGTTCAATCGATAACGCGACATCTCCAGCGAGGTGAGCGGAGTAAGGCTCTTTCCATCAAAGAGAATCTCGCCCGAAGTCGGGCGATCCAATCCGCCAAACAGATTCAGCAGCGTCGATTTGCCTGAACCGCTGGTCCCAAGGATTGCGGCAAACTCCCCGCGCTCGATCGAGACACTGACATCCGACAGCGCACGAACCGTCTCGGCGCTCATCCGGTACTCTCTTGTCACATTCCGCGCTTCAAGTATCGCCATACTGATACAGAAAGATTACGAAACAGACGAAAAATGTTTGGAGTACCGCCTTTAGGCGGTTAACTTTGTTGCCAGGCATGACCGCCTAAAGGCGGTACTCCAAACTGATTTTCTGTTTCGTAATCCTCGTCTTTTCTTTATTTAACAGAATTCCGTTGCATTGAAGAAATAGCTCAGTTCAATCTTCGCATTCTCGGGGGAATCCGAACCGTGAGTCGCATTTTCGCCGACGCTCGTCCCGAAATCTCCGCGAATGGTTCCCTTTGGAGCCTTGGTTGAATCGGTCGGCCCCATCAGATCACGCCATTCCTGAACCGCGTTCTCCTTCTCAAGGGCCAGAACCACGGTCGGCCCGCTGATCATGAACTCCACCAGCTCGCCGAAAAAAGGACGCTCACGGTGCACATCATAAAACCCTTCAGCAACAGGCTTGCTCATATGGATCAACTTCATCGCACGGACCCTGAATCCATGATCATTGATCCTCTGTATAATGTAGCCGATATTGCCCGCCCGAACCGCGTCGGGCTTGATCATTGCAAAAGTCATTTTTGGTGTCTCTGACATATCTCTCCTGAATATCAAGTAAATTAATTTCCGACTAAAAATAAAACCGGCGAGCGATCATATCAATACAAAATTCACGGCGTCAAATCGTCATTATTTACAAGAGGTGAATTCAGGTGGTGCCGCGAATTCAAGACTCATTTTTACAAAGATTCTTTACAGGAGCGCTCCTGAATTTTAGTTATTGACTTGAAGCTCGGCTTAATGGTCTAATCGCCATCGTGAAGCTGGCAAACACCCTGCAAACACCCTGTTTGATAACGGCTTTAATATTTTTCCCGTTTTTCGCATCACCTATCCGGCCAATGGTTTGACCCCAGAATTTTCGGTGAATGCTCCTGAAAAAAAATATATAGAACTTAATTACAGAAATCGATGCTCCCTGTTTCGTCTCATATGCCTCAGGAGAATGAAGACGATGATTAGTCTGAAAGTATCCTCACAAAAAAACAATATTTTTCTCCCGACTGCTTTTATGAAAGCCTGTTATTCCCTCATTGCCGCAATAATGCTGATAATTGCGGGCTCAACTAATTCATCGACCGGGCGGGTTGCGGCGCAAGCTCCCGGCGAGATGACAATTTCAACGGTTGCCGGCGGCGGGTTCAGTTCGAACATTCCTGTCAGGCAGGCGCCAATGGTGCAGCCGACCTCGGTGGTGTTTGATCCGGCGGGAAGGGGTTTTTATGTCATCGATGAAGTCAACGGCACGAGCCTGTTGAGGTTCGTCAACACGACTGCGAATCCTGTGACACTGGCCGGGACAACAGTCCTGCCGCAGGAGATCAATCTGATTGCAGGCGGGGGTATTCAGTTCTCGGACAACGTTCCGCCGCGCGATGCGGATCTTGCGCAGATAACCGGGATGGCGATCTCGTCATCCGGCAACCTTGTTTATCTTGCGATACCGGCGTTCTCATCGATACGTGTGATCAATGTGGGGACACAGGCTGAAACGGTTCTCGGCAAAACCATTGCCCCGGGCACGATCAACACGGTCTTCATGCCTGACTTCTTCGATTTTCGAGGCCTGGTGCTGCATCCGATTACAAACGACCTCTATTTTATCGCAGGGCGTGTCATATACAGGATTGACAGTTCGAGAAATCTCTCATCCTTTGCCGGTGGCGGAAATCCGCCAAACAACGGCAATGGGGATGGCGGCCCGGCGACTTCGGCGAAGATAATCTCTCCGATGGGAATGGCCTTCGACAGAAGCAATAACCTGCTGATTGCCGAAGGCGGGGATATCAGGAATGTCCCCGGTTCGGTCAGGCTGGTCAACACCAAGAACGATATCTTCACGGTGGCATCGAACCTGGACTTTCCGACCGGGATCGCCGTGAGTCCGAACGGGGATATTTTTGTCGCGGCAGGAAACGGCCAGCAGATTGTTCAGGTGACTCCCGGCGGTGACAAAATCGTGGTCGCGGGCAATCCCAGCGGCAGAGTCTGCGACCTGTTTCAGAATCCGACATGTGGCGACGGAGGCCTGGCGACGGACGCCTATCTAAGCATCCCGGACAGCACGGCTAACACCACGGTGATTCTTGCGGCAAGAGCCGAGGGCGTTTATATACCTGACTACAGATACAAGCGGGTCCGCTTCGTCAATCTGACGACCGGCAACGTCAGGGTGCTCGATACCGACATCCAATCCAGAAGAATCAAAACCATAGCAGGAAATGGCCTGGCGTCACCATACGATGAAGCACAGGCGACCAGCGCCGATCTCTTCGTGCCGACTGGAATTGCCACCGATTTTCTGGGAAATCTGTTTATCACTGATACCGGCAACAACCGCCTGAGATATGTCAATCGAACATCGTCTCCGATCACTTTGTTCGTCACGACGCCTTATGCACAGACGGTGCAGCCGGGTCAGATCGTGACACTCAATAAAAACAACAGCGATCCGCAGACGGATGACAGGATCACGACTGCCTTCTTTCTGGCTCCACAGGGGCTGTTTTATACTTCCAGGGGTCTTTTCATAGTTGATTCACAGGCGGGGGCACTGATCAAGATTCCCCCGACTGTGGCCTCAGGCCGCCGCTCGGGAGTGATCCGATTTCTCAACCTGAGCAACACCGATGTAGTTCTCTTCCCGAACAATCCTGAGGCGAAGGTCGTGGTTCCACCGGGTCAGATCAAGGACATTGCGGGAGTCAGGCCTCCGAACAACCCTCAAACGCTCGGCGACGGACAGCCGGCCAACAAAGTGGCCTTCTTTCCGACCGATATCACAGTCGATCAAACCGGTAATATTTTTATTGCAGATCAGGGCAACAACCGCATCCGCCGGATCGACGCCTCGACAGGCCTGGTCAGCACATATTTCGGCGACGGGACGACTACAGTTTTAAACGGGGCGACTGGAATGGTCTTTGACGGGACCGGAAGGCTTCACATAGCCGACACCAGGAACAATCGCGTTTTGCGCCAGAATGAAGCCGGGAGCCCGACTTTCAGCGTCATTGCGGATGCCTCAAAGGGTATCAACAGGCCCAGGGATGTGGCGGTTGACGGTTCCGGCAGAGTCTATGTGACCAATGCCGTTTCCAATCAGATACTCGAAATCATCGCTCCCAACAATGCCATTGAACGGTCAACATTGCCGCCGGCAACGGTAACCCGGGTTTATCGGGCGATGATGGCCCGGCGCCGCTGGCGAGACTCAACCTGCCCAATCCCGGATCGGCGATTAATGACATCCAGGTCAGCGCCAATATTCTGACCCTCTCCAATGGCGACCTGATGTTCGCCGATACCAACAATAATCGCATCAGGATGCTCAAACGCAAGAACAGCACTCCGCCGGTTGTCAGCGTCTCCGCCGCCAGTTTTCTTGGAACGGAGATAGCGGTGGAATCGATTGTAGCGGCATTCGGCGTCGATCTGGCAACCAGTATGGAGACGGCAAATACCAGACCTCTTCCCACAACCCTCGGCGGCACAACTCTGAAAATCACCGACTCATTCGGGTTCGAACGCCTGTCTCCGCTCTTCTTCGTATCCGGTAACCAGATCAACTTCCAGGTCCCGGCCGGGACGTTACCCGGTCCGGCATTGATGACCGTGACAAGCAGTAACGGAACTATTTCCACCGGAAATCTGAACATTGTTTCGGTGGCGCCCGGCTTGTTTACGGCAGATGCCAGCGGGCAGGGTCTGACTGCAGCCTATGTTTTGCGCGTCAAAAATGACGGCTCACAAATCACCGAGGATGTGGCCAAATTCAACCAGTCGCTTCAGAAATTCGATCCGATTCCGATTGACCTCGGGCCGGCGAGCGATCAGTTATTCCTCGTCCTGTTTGGCACCGGCATGAGATTTCGCAACAGCCTCGCAACGGTCGCTGCTCAGATTGGCGGTACCAATTGCGAGGTCCTCTACGTCGGTCAGGCGGAAGGGTACGTCGGTCTCGATCAGGCCAATTTGAGGATTCCCAGAAGCCTGGCTGGAAGAGGCCTGGTCAATGTCGTCATGAACATCGACGGTAAACTGACCAATGTCACAACTGTCAACATCACAGGGTGACCCCGCCGGTTCAGGGGGGGGGGGGGGGGGGGGGGGGGGGGGGGGGGGGGGGGGGGGGGGGGGGGGGGGGGGGGGGGGGGGGGGGGGGGGGGGGGGGGGGGGGGGGGGGGGGGGGGGGGGGGGGGGGGGGGGGGGGGGGGGGGGGGGGGGGGGGGGGGGGGGGGGGGGGGGGGGGGGGGGGGGGGGGGGGGGGGGGGGGGGGGGGGGGGGGGGGGGGGGGGGGGGGGGGGGGGGGGGGGGGGGGGGGGGGGGGGGGGGGGGGGGGGGGGGGGGGGGGGGGGGGGGGGGGGGGGGGGGGGGGGGGGGGGGGGGGGGGGGGGGGGGGGGGGGGGGGTCACTGCCAAAACACCTCGGGGGGGGTTGGGGGGGGGGGGGGGGGGGGGGGGGGGGGGGGGGGGGGGGGGGGGGGGGGGGGCCCGGGGGGGGGCGGGGGGGGGGGGGTCCGCCGGGGGGGGCGGCCGGGGGGGGGGGGGGGGGGGGGGGGGGGGGGGGGGGGGGGGGGGGGGCCCGGTGGGTGGGGGGGGGGGGGGGGGGGGGGGGGCGGGGGGGGGGGGGGCGGGGGGGGAAGGGGGGGGGGGGGGGGGGGGGGGGGGGGGGGCGGGGGGGCCCCGGGGGGGGGGGGGGGTGGGGGGGGGGGGGCCGGGGGGGGGGGGGGGGGGGGGGGGGGGGGGGGGGGGGGGGGGGGGGGGGGGTTCCCGCCAGCCAGGCACGGAGATTTTTTCTGATGCGCTTTATTGCCGCAAGGACAAGCTGAAGCCTGAACTCTGAACTTATTATGCTTGGGAAAAGTCGATTTCTGGTTTGGAATTGAGACTCTTTCGTGGATATAACGATTTTTACGCCAATAACCCAAGAGGGCCAAGGACGCCAAAAAAAAGGGTTCAGTAATTATCCATATTTGACATTTTCTGAAAACAGGCTATTTTCATTTTGGCGTTCTGTCTTTAACCACAAAATCCGTTAATTAAATTGAAGGATTTCGAACGGGAGAGTTCTCATAATCGTAGAGCATGGGCGGCTCTTTCCCGAGCAGGCGGGCATAGGTGTAAAGCTGACCGCGATGATGCCAGTGCTCGTCATAACAGAAATTAAAAAATTGCCATCCGAGGAAAGTGCCGAATGGTGATTCAACCGGGCGAGCCAGTTGTTCATCAGAAATAGCTGCCAGCGCTTCGTCAGCGGCCTTGTGGCAGCGGCGTGCGTAATCCTGAACATCGGCTATGGTCTTCAGACCGGCGAGGATCGGTTTTGCCTCCTCAGTCTCGGGGATGCCCTTGTTCTCCTCCGCATCGGTGACCTTTCCAGCGAGAGTCCCTTCGGTCATGGCCTTCTCCGCGCCGTAAATGTGCAGGATCAGATCCCGCACTGAGCGCATCTCCGGCCGAGGCTGGAAATCGAGTTCTTCGTCTGTAAAAGTCCCGATCAATCGCAGCGTCACGCCATGAACCATTTTGAAATACTCACGCTGTCCTGAAAGTGCCTGCTTGTTCATATCTGTTTTCTCCTTAATAAATTTAAATTGAATAGAATTTCTCCTGAAGCGTTTGAAAAATAATCCATGCGAGTGACAACCCTATGTCAGCAGCGTTTTCACCATGAATAATTTTTCAGAATTTTTTTTGCTTCTTCGACGATTCGGACCTGAAGAGACTCCGGTTCGAGGATTTTCACATGTCCACCCCAGCTCATAAGCCATTGAATCACTTCATCTTCCATCCTGACCCTCAAGGTGGCGAGCAATCCGTCCGGGGTCTCCTCCATCTCTTCCATATAATAAGATCTGCTTTCGCGAACCCAGTGAGCCGATTGCCGGTCAAAGAGAGCTCTCACGACTAACCGCCTCCCGTCATCTTCCGGAGGTTCGAGCCTGAAGCCGGGATCACGCTCAAATACCAGATCGAGGACTTTGAGCTCAGTGATGCGGTCCGCTTTGAAATTGCGAAAGTCGCTCCGCAGGCGGCAATAAGCGATGAGGTACCATGAATCGCCGTAATGCATCAGCCCGTATGGATCGGCATCGCGCTCATTTTCTGCGCTATGTCCTTCCTGCGGATACCGCGTGTGATAACGAAAACGGACGGTTTTTCGCTCGATGATCGCCCGGCGAAGCTGAGGCAGATGATTCGCTGTGGTCTCGCGCGACAAAGTTTCCGGAATCACGAAAGCGATGCTTTTGCGAAGGTATTCCACATCGTTCTGCAATGGATCTGAGAGCACGGCTTCGATCTTGCGTCCAGCCGTCTCTGCCGCTTCCCGGTACTGAGCATCGAAATTATCTGCAACAAACTCGCTGCCTAACAGCAGCATCGTCGCCTCATCGGCGCTGAATGTGACCGGCGGCAGAAAGTACCCTTCGACGAGAGAATAGCCATGCCCGGGCTGCGCAATGACTGGCACTCCCGATTCGCAAAGCGCCTGTATGTCGCGGTAGATCGTCCGCTTGCTGGTCTCGAAGATCGCCGCAAGGTCTTCCGCTCGCTGAGACCTTTTACGCTGCAATTCCAACACTATCGCAAGCAACCTGTCCGTTCGATTCATAAACGCTCATTTTCGATTGAACCCAATCGACAATTTTACCCGCACTAAGAATGAAAACTATATGCAATGCTTACTGCCTGACAGTGCCGGGGTATCCTAAAAATAATTTGATAATTTTTCCATTAGCCAAAATTTAATCTTCAAATAAAAGTAAAAAATATTTTCACCGGGCTACAAATTATCGATTCTCATTTCGTCTATAGAGATGAAAACGCTTTTTAGACTAAAAAGGCGGGAGCAAATCGTGAGGGATTGCTTCCGCCAATCTTTTTTTCAGGCCGATAAATCCAGCCGAGTCAGCTATTTAATCTTTCTTCTTGGCAAATTTCAGCGAAACCGAGTTGATACAGTATCTCAAACCCGTCGGTTTGGGTCCGTCATCGAAGACGTGGCCGAGGTGGGCGCCGCAGCGGCTGCAGAGAGCTTCAGTTCGGCGCATAAACAGGCTGTTATCTTCTTCTGCCTCGACATTCTCTTTTTTGACAGGTTCCCAGAAGCTGGGCCATCCGGTTCCTGATTCAAATTTATGGTCGGAGCTGAAGAGTTCCTGGCCGCATGCTGCGCAAAGGTAGACTCCCTTTTCGTGGTTGTTCGAGTATTCACCCGTGAAGGCCCGCTCGGTGCCTTTTTTTCTAATTACATAATATTGTTCAGGAGTCAGAATCTTCTTCCACTCATCTTCAGATTTCTGCACCTCGTAAGTTTTCTTGGCTTCCTGTTTTGTACCCATTTTTCCCTTCGATTTCTGAGATTGCTTCGACACCTGGGAGATCAGATAACCGCCCAGAACGATAAAGGACGTAATGATTAATAAAGTTTTCACTAGTCAAATCTCTCCCGGACTAATTGTTAGAATCTGGCGCTGCCGGCGGCCAGATGTTTCTCGTACGATTTAGTATCCAGAATATTTTTAATCTCGGATACAACGGCTTCGACTTCTTCATTGGTATTGAAGAAGTGAGGGCCGATGCGGACGCCTGCGCCGGGACGAAAGTCGACCAGAACATCGCGGGCGGCGAGTTCACGGACTACTTCTCCGGCGTAGGGCACATCGAGAATGACCGATCCGCCGCGCTGATCTGCCAGCCTTGGCGAGTTGACCTTCCATCCCTGCTCGTCCGCCAGTTCGATCAACTTTGAAGTTTGTCTTATGGATTTGGCACGAATACGCTCAACTCCGATTTCATTGATCAGATCGTACCCGCTCTCGGCCGCATAGAGACAAGGGATAGCCGGGGATCCGTGAAGATAGCGGTGAATGTCGCCGGCATAATCGATTTCGCCGGGGACGAAAGCGAAGGGCGCCTTGTGCGCCATCCATCCGGTGACTTTCGGCTCGAATTTCTGCTGCAGATCCGGCCGGACGTAAAGATAGCCCGCGCCTGGGCCGCCGCAAAGCCACTTGACCGAGCCGCCGGTGGCGAAATCGACATTGAGATCCTTCAGGCTGAAAGGCACCGTTCCGGCGGACTGATAGGTGTCGAGAACTACATAAGCCCCGACTTTGTGAGCCTTCTCGACGATCGCTTTCACGTCTTGAATGAATGCGCTCTTGAAGATAACGTGGGATATCGGAACCAGCAGGGTCTCTTCATCGATGGCATCGATCATCCGCTGAGTGTCGATCGTTATCCCGTCTTCGCTGGGGACCTCGACGATCCTTACTCCGGCGGCCCTGGCGTGCGCTTCGTAAACATACATTACCGAGGGGAAGTTGAGAGCTTCATACACAATCTTGTTTCGCTTCTGAGCCAGGTCGAAGCAGGAAAGTATGACCGCCTGGCAGACCGAAACATTCTGGTGCATAACGACGGTTCCCGGATCGGCGCCAAGAATACGGGCCAGTTTGTCACCGATCGTCACCGGCATCTCCCACCAGCCTTCGGCCCAGGCCCGGATCCCGCGTGTCGCCCAGGTCTCGGCATAATCGTGAAGCCTCCCATACGTCTTCTCAGGCATCGCTCCAAGCGAGTGATTGATCAGGTAGAGAGTTTTTTCGAGTATCGGGAATTGTTTGCGATATGAAATCAGATCGTCCATTTTCAGCCTCCAAAAGGAGTATAAAGATTAAAGTTGTCTTTTTTATGGAGTTTCGGTCAGCAAAGATCTGGCGGCCCACAGTTCCGGGAAAAACTTTTTATCGAGGGTCATTTTGAGATAGGAGGAGCCGCTGCTTCCTCCGGTTCCCATCTTGATGCCGATGGTCCGCTCGACCATCTGGATATGGCGCAGTCGCCAACTGACAATCAGTTCATCGAATTCCGTCAACCGCTCGCAGACATCGATCCAGTCGCGATGGCTTTTCTCGTCGCGGTAGATGGCGAGAATTGCCTGAGCGCGCGCATCGAATCGCTGCTCATCACCTGCATTTTCAGCCAGAGCGGGCATGATACCAAGTTCGGAGAGAGCGTCGAAGATGACATCCCGCAAAGAAGGTTCCCGCAGGCGGCGTTCAAGCTGCGCATACATCTCCGGAGTCGGCTCATGATAGCGCAGCATCTTTTCATCCTTGAGCCCGCACAGGAATTCGATCTCGCGAAACTGTTCGGATTGAAACCCGCTCGCCGGGCGAAGCCCTCCCCGGAAAGCCAGAAAATGGGTCGGCAGCATCGTCTCAAGTATCGTGAACTGCTCAACCAGGACTCTCGCGATTTCGGTGCAGCGACGCAACAGCCTTGCGGCCTCGTAAATATAATCTCTCGACGACGGGGTGCCGGCAGACTGCCGCAGGTTATGCACCACTGCATCCAGTTCGTGAAGCAACTGCTTGAACCAGAGTTCATAGGTCTGATGAATGATGATGAAAAGCATCTCATCGTGATGCGGCGGCTGCGATTCGGTCTGCTGAAGACCGATCAGCTCGGCAACTTTCAGATATGAACCATATGTAAGCTGACCCGGGCCTGTTTCTGACGGCGCCTGCATTTTAAAACTCTCCTTTTCGTCATCTTTTTAATTTTCTTGTAACTGCTCAGCCCCTGTTCTTTAGATTAAATGGGAATAAAGGTCTTTTTCAACGCCAAGAGAGCCAAGAGCGCCAAGAGGATTCAGGGAGTGATTCATTATTTACTTTTAAAACCGGCTAAAATCGAGATGTCAGGCCAAATCATGGGCTATCCATCCTTGGCGTTCTTGGCTCTCTTGGCGTTCTTGGCGTTGAAAAAGACCTTTATTTACACGAAATCCATCAAATACTAAAGACCAGGGCTGAGCAGTTACATTTACTTTATCTTCCTCTTACTCACCGAATTTGAAGATTGATCCATTCGTGCCGACCACCCAGCCGCATTTCGGATTGAGGAAGAAAAGTCGTGTCAGGTTTGATCGCGTGCCGGGTGATTGGTCCTCCCAGGTTCGCCCTCCGTCGATTGTGTGGAGTAGAAGCCCACGGTCGCCGGCAACCCATCCTTCTTCCGGGTTGATAAAAAAAATGTCATTAAAGCTTTGAGACTGATCGGATTTGAGAGTCGCCCAGCGCAAGCCGCCGTCGGTTGTGGCAATGATGGCGCCATCAGCTCCTGCAGCCCAGCCGCGTTTCGAATCGATAAACCGGATGGATCTTAATGCGGCCGTAACGCCTGATCTCTGCTCATTCCAGTTGAGCCCTCCATCCTTGCTGTAGAGTATTGTTCCGCCGGAACCTGCTATCCAAATGTTCCGCTCATCGACTGCCTTGACATCGAGGAGCAGCTTTCTGACTCGCGAGTTCTGGAACTGCCATGTGCGGCCGCCATCCATGGTAGCCTGAATCGTGCCGCCCTCACCGCAGGCCCATCCCATAAGGCCGTCAACAAAGGAGGTTCTGACGAGCACGGAGTCCGGCGTCCGGTTGAAGACGGATTTCTTCGAGGGTTCGTCAAGAGCAGATGAGGGGGGCGATACGGGCCTTGCAGGTCTGCCTTCGATCCACTTGCCCCCTCCATCTTCACTCAGCAGGATGGCGATCCTTTCGCTCCAGTCAGTTCCGGCGTCTCTGTTGAAGATACCCAATTCGCCAAGCAGAATTGCGCGGCCGCCTGGCAGAATAGCCAGATCGCGCCAATTCGAGCCCGCCTGGTTTTGAGGCAACCGATGCTTACGCCAGTTCGATCCGCCATCGTCAGTTACTATCAGAGCGCCGTTGCTGCCGGCAGCCCATCCGCGTTTTTCGTCGATGAAAATGACGGAATTGAAGCGCGCCAGCACACCGCTCGATTGCGCTTTCCAATCAGGGGACGGCTCGCTCTCAAGTCTGGCTGAAGCAGCAAAGAGCAGCATCGTGAGTATCAGGGTGAATTTGCTCAATGACATTTTTTATTAACCGATTTCACTGTGCGATAACACGCATCCACGCCGCCAGCGACACCAGACCCATGAATTTATCGATCGTTTTGAATTTGTTACCTGGAACGATGATCGTGTCACCCGGCGCCAGAAAGAGGTCGCGAGCCTTGCCGCTCTCGACATCCTTGATATTGACCTTGATCGGAACAGTCTGGCCGCCGGACTGCAAACGCAGGATGTTGACATTCTTCCGGTCACCGAATTTTGTTATGTAACCGGCTTTCGCCAGGGCTTCGGTGAGGCTCATCCGGCGCGTCATCTCATAAATCCCGGGAGTCACCACGTCGCCGACCACCTGTGGTCGTAAAAAAATTGTTAATATAGGGCAGGACCGCCGCCTCTGCCTCGGTCGAATCTTCACGACGCAAGCCCTGGCGTTCCGCTTCAGTTACGGGTTTTCCGCCCACAGGCTGTTGTGCCCGCACATCCGGCGCCAGCAGTAAAATCAGCAAGACTATGCCTGTATACTTCATCGCCTGATTAACCTCTTTGAACTTTAGACATTAAACTTTGAACTTCCCTTACCTGCCATACCCGATTAACACGATCTTGATGGATTTGAAAATTATCCATGCATCAAAAAGCAGGGATGTATTTTTGATGTAATAGAGATCGTACTGAAGTTTTTGTATGGCGTCCTCCACCGAGGCGCCGTATCCATAATTGACCTGGGCCCAGCCGGTCAGCCCGGGTTCGACCAGATGGCGTTGCGAATAAAACGGGATCTGCGTTGTCAACTGATCGACGAAAAACGGCCTCTCCGCGCGCGGGCCGACAAAGCTCATCTCACCGCGAATTATATTGATGAATTGGGGAATCTCGTCGATTCGGGTCTTGCGGATGAAATTGCCGACCCTGGTGATGCGCGGATCCCTTTTTAAGGCCCACTGAGGCGTGCCGTCTTTTTCAGCATCGGTTCTCATAGAGCGAAATTTGATAATTCTGAAAATCCGTCCGTTCTTGCCGACGCGCTCCTGAGTGTAAAAGACCGGGCCTTGTGATTCGATTTTTATGGCAAGAGCTGTGAGCAAAGCAAGGGGCATGGAGAGTAACACGCCGATGAAAGCGGCGGTAAAATTGAAGAGCCTGCGCAGCAGGTTCCCGGCCGTTCGCCTCTTGCCGCCGCCTGAAAAGATGACCCAGCTCGGGCGCAGCATTTCAATCTTGATTTTGCCGGTCAGTTTTTCATAAAGCGACGTGCCTTCCTCGATTGCGGCGCTCCCCTGAAGTCTTATCTGAAGCAGTTGATCCACCGGCATATGGCCGCGTCGATCCTGAAGCGCAACGACGACTCGATCGATATTCTCCTTTTCAACGATACTGATCAGATCGCCGACGACGCCAAGCACTGAGGGGTTGATCAGACTCTTGCCGACCAGCGCCGGATCCTCGGAGACGAATCCGACGACCTTGTAGCCAAGGTCTTTTCTCAGCATGGCTTCGTGCGCGACTTCGCGCGCCAGATTGTCCGTCCCAATGATCAGTAACCTTTCGCCGAGCAGCGGGTGCCTCATCAGCCAGTGAATAACCAGCCGCCAGCAGATCATCATCAACAATGCGAGAATCATCGCAATCAGCGGGACACCGTTTGCGTAATGGCCAACGCCTCGCCCTTCAATCTCCTGCAGGTAGCCTATCAGCAGGGTCGGCCTCAGCATGAAAATCAGCCCCAGAATGAGGATCGCCACTCCTACCGCCTGAAAAATATCGGTCAGCAGCTCACGTCGCAGCCGCGGTTTGGAAACATCATAAAGATCGAAAAGATAGAAGATGAACTGACAAATGAAGGTGGTAAAGAAGATCTTATATATCCCGCGCTGCTCGAAGAGGACGGAGCCGGCGAAGCTTCCAAACCTCAGATAAAGACCAAGCAGAACGATCGTGAAGATGATTGCCGTCTCCACAAGAAGAAGTGTGAGGGTTTTAATTAATATTCCTCGGCGTCCCATAGTGCCACCAAGCGTCCGCTGAATGACGTCACGCCAGATCGTCATCGTGCATCATTCAGAGCCGCATTATCCTTCCGATAAAACTCCGGCGAATTCTGTCGATCGCCTTATCTCGCACCCGTTGGCGCCGCTTTTCCCTGTCCGAATAATTGTAGTAATAATCATAGTACCCCGTATCCCTGATATTCTCGGCTCCGTTGAGGACGACGCCGAGGATCCGACCGGCCGGAAGGGAGTCAATGGCTTTTTCAATAGTGTCGTAATCGGCCATTCCCGCCCTTATCACCAGCAGGACTGAATCCGAATGGTTTGCCAGCAATCCGGCATCGGCAAAGGGGAGCACCGGGGGCGAATCGATCAGAATGAAATCGTAATAATCGCGCAGTGAGGCAATAGTTTCGGCAAGTTTGCTGCTCGAAAGCGCTTCAGTCGGATTTTCAGTCTCGCGACTCGCCGGAAGAATGTCCAGCCCGGCAGTTTCAAGCCTGATCACGGCTTCTTTCAGATCGCACTGCGAACTTAACAACTCGCCGAGCCCTTTTGAAACCCTCAGCCCCAGATAAGCGCTGATGTTGGGCCTTCTCAAATCCCCGTCGATAACCAGCACTCTTTTCTCTTTTGATTGAGCGATCGCAATCGCCAGGTTGAGAGCCGTCGAGGTCTTCCCTTCACCGGCAATAGCGCTGCTCACCGTCAGCACTTTGACGTCCTTCTTTTGAGCATCGTGAAAAATCCTGGTTCTGAGAGTTTTGAACTGTTCGCACTCGGGGGCAAGCGGCTGTGTCAGCATGATCAGCCGCGGATGCAGGTGAGAGATGACGATTTTTTCGATCCTGTCAACTTGAAGTACGATGGTGCGGGGATTTACCGGCGCTTGTCTGAGGACGGGGCCGGCGGGAGCTCCAATCGCACTCGATAATTCCAGATCTTCGTAATCATCAGATTCGGCAGGCGCGGCAATTGGCGTTTCGGCCGGCCGGCCTTCCTCATCCTGATCATTGATTTCCTGCCGCCGGCGCTTGAGCGCCTCAAAGATTCTGGTCATAAATGAAAGTACTCAGGTTCGATTTCGAATAGACGAGGGGCCTGTTTAATCGCGCTTGTTGAAGCGCCCGGCAGATCTTCTGCGGACCGGCTTTATCTCCGATACTTTTGATTCAGCCGGATGCTCCTCCTCTTCCCACCAGTCATCGAGCTGATCGGCATTTATCGAGAGAACTGGGGCTGCGTCTACTGCCCCGGCGTGAAGCGGAGGAGGCGCCAGATCGAGTGACTCGCAGACATCTGAAACAATCCCAGCGGTGATCAGCTTTTTATGCATCGCATAACCGCTGACCAGCGCATTGTCGCATATATTGTTGATCAATCGTGGAATTCCTTCCGACGCCCGGCCAATGAGATCGATCGCATCTGAAGTGAAAAGGTCTAATCTCGCCGCGCCGGCCACCTTCAACCGCTTGCGAAGATAACCTGAGACCTCGTCCGACTTGAGCGGCTTGATCTCGCATCTCAGGCTGATCCGCTGCTTGAGCTGGCGCAGGCCCGGGTGATTCAGTTTTTCACGCAGTTCCGGCTGTCCCGAAAGGATTATCTGCAACTGTTTCTCCGTGTCGGTCTCAAAATTGAGCAACAGTCTGATCTCTTCAAGAAGTTCGCGTGAAAGCCCCTGGGCTTCATCGACGATCAGAACCGTCCTCAAACCCCTCGAATGCCTGACCGCCAGCATTTTGCCCAGCCTGATCAGCAGATCCGATTTGGACTTGTGTTCGTCGATGGCGAAATCACCGGCAATGTTGTGGTAAAACTCATCCACGCTCAGGCCCGGATTGACGATATTCGATGTCAGCACACTGCGATCGAGCCGCGACATTATCGCTCTGATTACCGTAGTCTTCCCCGTGCCGACCTCTCCTGTCGCCACAATCAACCCCTTGCCATGCTGGATGCCGTATTGAAGATTCGCCAGGACTTCTCGATGACTCGGCGTGTAATAGAGAAAACGAGGATCGGGCGTCAGGCTGAAGGGAATCGATTTTAGACCGTAATATTGAAGATACATATTAATCAGTTATCTCCCGCGACCATGCTCAGTACGCCCGAGAGCCTGATAGCCTGGTACAAAGCCGGGATCGCCGCTGAAATCAGAATTATAACAGCCAGGATTTTGGCCGTTGCCATGACAGGCTGCCAGCGCCTCTCCTGTGGAGTCGAGATTCTCGGCACGGCGGCCAGCAGCGGCAGCTTCGCATAATGGGCCACATCACGAGCGTCACGGATGGTCATCAAAGCCCTGACTTCAAAAGCAGCGGCAGCGATCAGCCCCGAAAGCAAGCCGATAAAGAGAGAGAGCGGGTAGAGAGCCCTCCTGTTGGGAGATGCCGGGACCTCGGGCAGTCCGGCCGGATCCGACATCCTGAAGGTCTCGCCGCTAAAGTCGTTGATCACCCTGGCGCTGAATTTTGCATTGTCTCTCATGGCGAGAAGGTCTTCGTATCTCTTGCGAAGTGTTGTGTAATCCCGTTCGATCCTCGTCGCTTCGGTGGCCAGCAGCGGTGTGGAACGCAGGCGAGACTGCAGCTCGGCATATTGCCTGTTGGTCTGCTCAAGCTCGGCCTCCTTTCTAATCAGATCTCTTTTGTCCGCTGCGATACGAATCTCCATCCCCGAGATTTGAGAATTCCCTCTGCGCGCCGATCTTCTGGCCTGGCGATCCTGCTCAATCCTGTTTCTCAGATCGTCCATCTCTTTATTGATTGACTCTATCTGGACGCGGACCTTGATTACTTCGGGGTTCTTCTCGGTATAGGTGGTGAGCAGTTGTTTGAGTTGTGATTCAAGGTCGGCGCGTCTCGACCGGAGTTGTCCCTCGGTCTGCCCCGCTGATACAGGGACATCCGGCATCTCGGAATCCTGGGTTTTCAAAGTGGTCAGCAGTTGCTCATTCGTAGCTGTCTGACTGCGCAGCGTATCGATCGACGATTGTTGAGACTGTCTGATCATGCCGAGGCTGTTCATCTGGCCGATCATATTCTGCTCCTGCCCCGGCAGGGCATCCGGATTTCTGACCAGGTATCCGGCCCGGGCCGACTCGATTTTCTCAAGCTCGCCTTTGACCTCGTTGATTCTCCCTTCCAACTGGTCGATCGTGGTATAAACCTGCCGGCGAGTCTCATCAGAGTTGGCATCGATGAATCTGGCCGCCAGTTCCGCCGTCACGTCTCTCACCGTTCGCGGATCGGTCCCCCTGAACGATATCGAGAAGGCATAGACTCCCGCACTCGCGCTGAAAGGCTTGACCGTGATGTGTCTGAGCATCTCTTCTATCACCAGTTCGATCGGAGCGTTGCGGCGGGCCATCTCCTGATAAAGTCCGAACCGGCCGATGATCCTTTGAAGTTCCGTGCGGCTCGTTACCTGCTTCTGAATCGTGCTCAGCCTCGAATTGAGATCTATCTGATTGACCGGTTGAACGTATGCGGATGAAACCTTTGGCGGATCGACGATGATCACCGTCGTCGATTCATAGATGTCGGGCAACTTTCTGACGGCATAGCCCAGAGCCGCAGTCACGATGATAAACGGAACCAGGACGTAGTACCGCCTCACCCACAAAAGCTGCAGATACTCCGCCGGTGTCCTGATTCTTAAAGCCGCCATCTGTTCGTCTCTCTTGATGTTTCTTTCGCGCCCTTGAGAGACTGTGACACGTCAAGGGCGTTCTCGCTCCGGTGATTATAGCTGAGGCAGCGCATCAAGGTCGAGACCGATATTTTTGGCCGGCTTAAAGTTCACCGGGAGGCGCGAATGGCGGAATCGCTCTCTCCCTGGCGGCGCCAGGCGATGGCCTTTGTCCAGGATGTCGCGGGAGGCGTCGTCGCTTGCCCGCATGAATCCGGAGCCGATCGCGACTCTATGTTACACGGCTGAGTGAGAATTCCGGTTGACCGATCCGGACGGCTAATGTCTCATGATCAAGAAGGAGTTCACGGTTCTCATTTCACGAAAGGACCAATTTGCCGAAATCGGATAATCAAGGATCGAAGGTTGAGTTGGTCCGCGCCATCGGTCGCTGGAGCCTGACAGCAGCGGTCATCAATGGAGTCATTGGCAGCGGGATCTTCGGCATGCCGTCGGCGGTGACGGGATTGGTCGGCATCTGGAGTCCTGTCGCGGTTCTACTGGCCGGGGGCAGCATCTTTGCCGTGGTTCTGTGCTTCGCCGAGGTCGGCAGCCGGTTCGAGGATGCGGGCGGGCCGTATCTATACACCCGCGAGGCGTTCGGTCCGGCGATTGGTTTTCAAGTCGGCTGGCTGCACGTCTGGACCCGGCTGCTGTCGGCCGCCGCCGTGCTCAATATCCTGGTCTCGTATCTCGCGCTGCTGATTCCGGCGGTCGGAACGCCTCACTGGCGCCTCTTCACGATGACGGCGGGGATGGGGCTCGTCACCTGGATCAATGTGCGGGGAGTCCGTCAGGCGGCATGGGCCGTCAATACCTTTACCGTGGCTAAGCTGCTGCCCTTGTTTCTGCTGATTATTTTGGGAGTTTTCAGCCTCAAGCGGGAGATTCTGGCGACACAGGCCGTTGAGTCGCCAGGCTGGATCGAGGCTTTGCTGTTGCTGGTCTTTGCCTATGGCGGATTTGAATCTTCTGTCGTCACGGCCAGCGAGACTCGCGATCCGAAAAGGAACACGGCCTTCGCGCTGATCGTGGGAATGGGGACGGTGACGCTGGTTTATGGACTGGTGCAACTGGCGGTGATCGGCGTATTGCCCCACGCCGCCAGGAGTTCCACGCCAGTCGCCTCGGCCCTCGGAGAATTGCTCGGACCGGCCGGATTGGTCGTCGGCAGCCTGGCTGTCATCGTCTCTGTCTACGGTTGGCTGACAGGATTCTCGCTGACCACTCCGCGAATCCTCTACTCGATGGCGGAGCGGCGCGAACTGCCGACTTCCCTTGGCGATGTGCATCCGGTTTTCCGGACGCCGCACAAGGCCATCCTGATAAATTCGGCTGTCGCGTTGGGACTTGGTCTCTACGGCAGCTTCACCCAGACGGCCACGTTGGCGGCAGTGACCCGGCTCGGCTATTACGGCTTGACCTGTGCTGCGTTGATTATTCTGCGCCGGCGCTCCGATCTGACGCCGGGCTTCCATCTGCCGGGCGGCAGGGTGATCGCCATCACCGGCATTGCCTTTTGCCTCTGGCTGCTCGGCACTCGCAATCTCGCACAGGCCTGGACTCTGATGATCATCGTCGCCGTAGGCGGCCTTTTATGGCTCATCTCAAGGAGAAATGTAAATTGAAAAATCAACATACCTGACAAATCTCCTTTGAACTTTGAACTTTAAACTTTAAACTCGATTGTTATCGTATTTGTAACTGGTCAATTTTCGTAGAGGCAGGTTATATGAGCAGCGCAATCTCAGTGGTTGGTGTCAGCAAGAGTTATGGCGACTTCGTAGCCGTCGACAATCTATCCCTTGAAGTCAGGCAGGGCAGCATATTCGGCCTTCTCGGACCGAATGGCGCCGGGAAATCGACGACCATCAGAATGATCGTCAACATTACCATGCCTGATTCCGGCGAGATTCGCCTCTTCGGCCGGCAGATGAATTCCAGTCTTCAGGAGCGTGTCGGCTACCTCCCGGAAGATCGCGGCATGTATAAAAAGATGAAGATCGGCGAGCAGTTGGCGTTCTTCGCCGAGCTCAAAGGTCTTTCGCATGAGACGGCTCAAAAGAGAATCGACCAGTGGCTCGGCAGAATTGAGATGTCGGAGTGGAAGAACAAGAAATGGGAAGAGCTCTCCAAGGGAATGCAGCAAAAGATCCAGTTCGTATCGACGATCCTTCATTCGCCTGAACTCGTGATCCTCGATGAGCCGTTTTCGGGGCTCGATCCGGTCAGTGCGGGGCTGCTCAAAGAGATCGTTCAGGAGCTGAGACAACAAAACAAGACCATTATCTTCTCGACGCACCTCATGGAACAGGCCGAAGAACTCTGCGACGAGATCTGCCTGATCAATCACGGTCATAAAGTTCTTGGCGGATCCGTTCGCGAGATCAAAAGGGGCTTCGGCTGGCGCTATGTCGCCATCGACGGCGACAATCTCGACGATGTCCTGAACAATTCCCCACTGGTCAGCAAGGTGGTTGACCGGCGCGATCACAAGGATGTCACCATGGCCGAAGGCCATGATCCTCAGGAACTGCTCAAATACCTGGTCTCGGCCGGCGCCAATGTAACTCGCTTCGAAATGGTCGCGCCGTCACTCAACGAAATCTTCATCGAGAGCGTCACCAGAGTCTCCACCAGGAGCGCATGAAACGTAAGTCGAAAAGCGAGATGGTCCTGGAGATTTACGACCAGGAAGCCATGGGCGAGGTCACCGCCAGGGAAATCGCCCTGATCAATCAAAAGCTGATCGATGAATTCGGCGAAGGCGGGTCAATGAGCCCTGCCGAGATCGCCCGCATCCTGATCGATGAAGACCTGCCCGTCCGCCTCGATCAGGTTTTCAGAATGTCCGCCCTGACCGACAAATACGAGGATATGCTCGAAGGTCTGGCTCTCAACAAATCGCTCAAACAGGCCGAGCATTCGATCAGAAGAATCGACTCTCTACATCGGGAATTCCTCAAACAATCCGACAAAACCGGCGCCAGACTGGCCCGACAAACCGCTATCCGCGCAAAAGAGAACGCCCTCGCCTTATCGCGCAATACCGCCAATGCCTCAACCAAACGCGCCGAACATCTGGAAATCGCCCAGTGGTTTACCGTCTGGCTGCAAACCCCGGACTTCTTCGAACAATGGCTCGAACTGAGAAAAAACACTGATGATTTTAAAGCGAGATTCGGTGAGATCCTGACCTGAGCACCCGACCGCCTGACCTGTTGATGGCTGTTAGATGGCTGGCAATAATCAATCACCCGGCCTTAACTGCAGATTTCAAAAAGAGCGGGCCGCCACCGAGCCTGGTGCCGAAGCTCAAAAGACGGCCCGCCCTGGCCCCTAGCTAATCAATGCTAGGCATATGTATAAAAGTTCCAATCGGGTCTTTTTTCCGAATTAAAAAAATATT
This sequence comes from Acidobacteriota bacterium, assembly GCA_016710075.1. GTDB lineage: Bacteria > Acidobacteriota > Blastocatellia > RBC074 > RBC074 > JADJLO01. The sequence goes on from JADJLO010000038.1 coordinate 250,168, forward strand.
AAATGCGGGAACCCTGAAAAGTCCTGATAATTTTCGCCGATTCCAGATTATTCTCATCGAGGACAAACACCCCATTGAATCTTTCAGTTTTGATCTGTTCGATTGCAAGCAATAGTTCTCTGGAATGATGCCTGATCGCCTGTTCGTCGACGAACCGGTGCCCGCGATTGAGGTTATTTGCCAGGCATTTTTCGAGTGAGACATTGAAGACCAGGGCATAGACCGGCAAACTGAAACAGCCGGCAATTCTGAGCAAAGGCTTTCTGGCCCTAATGTGGAGGTTGGTGGCATCGATAACACTCAGACGCCTGCCGGCCATTCTCAGTCTGGTGATGTGATGCAACAGGCCGAAAGCCTGGGGGGTGACGCTCTGATCGCTCTGATCATCGCAGATCATGGCCCTGCAATTATCCGATGAGATTATTTCAGTCGGCTGGAAATGAGTTGCCGCAAAAGTGGATTTGCCGGCGCCGGATGGACCGACCAGCAATATAAGGGATGGGTCTTCAATCTCGATTCTGATCAACGTTTCAAGTGAGCGGATATCGATCAGCGGGAAGCCGCCGGCGTGAGCCTGGGATTTATCGGATTCCGCTTGAGCGTCATCCGACCCGGCAGCAGGTTTAGACCGCACATTGCCGGCCTCGGCAGGCGGATTGAATCCGGGATAGCTGATGCGCTGATGATGGACATTTACCAGTGTGTTGATCAGGCTCTCGCGAATCCTGGTCAATTCGCTCATGGTGACGGAACTCTCATCGAGCTGACCGTCGGCCACCACACTGTCAACGATTTTTTTAACGATGGCGCTGATATTTTCCGGGGAGGGATCTTCAAGGGACCGGACAGAAGCTTCTGCACCGTCCGCCAGCATGAGGATGACAGCTTCTCTGGTCTGTGGCTTGGGGCCCGGGTATCGAAAATCATTAATATCGACATGCTCGTCATTGACTTCGGCCCTGGATTTGGCCTTGTGATAAAAATAGGCGAGCACTCTGGTACCGTGATGCTGCGGGATGAAATCTATGATCTGAGGCGGGAGATCTGCCTCCCTGCCCATCTGGATTCCCCGCCGCACATGACCCGTAATGATGCGGACGCTGTCGAGCGGATCAACCTTGTCGTGCGGGTTCGGGCCTCCCTGCTGGTTCTCGATGTACATCCCCGGCGCAGCCAGCTTTCCAATATCATGGTAGAGGCAGCCGGTTCGGGCCAGCATCGAGTTGGCGCCGATCACTTTGGCGGCCTCTTCAGCCAGAGCCGCGACCATGTACGAATGATGATTCGTTCCGGGTGTGATTATCGCCAGTTGACGAAGCAGCGGATTATCGGCATTCGACAGCTCCATCAGCTTCAAATCGGTCAGAATATCGAAGGCCGATTCATAAACCGGTATGGCAAAACCCGCAGTTGCCGCGGTCAGCAGCGCTCCAAAGATACCGAGAACTATTCCTCCCAGGATTTTCTGAGTTACCCAGCCATGATCGGAGATCATGATCACCACCAGCCCCATGCCCACGTTGACCGCTCCCAGGGTCAGGCTCGCATACGTTACAGCATTGCGCGTGTGATATTTCTGAACGCTGTAGATGACCGTAATCGATCCGGCAATCGCAAAGACCGACATGCCGAGGCCGCTTGGAGAAATGAAGCCTGCCAGAATCGCGCTCATCAACCCGGCGATCAATGCCACCTCCGGCCCGATCAGCAGCGAGGTCAAGAGGGCGCAGGCCGCAAACGGAATCACAAACTGAAACTCGAAAATCCCTCCAAATGCCATGGTCTCGGGCCTTGAACTGAGCACAGCCGCTCCAAACATGCCGGCCCTCACCATCATCGCCTGAAACATGACCGAGGAGATCACCACCCAATATGCCGCTCTCGGCCCCAGCCTCCCTGAATTACTGCTGACTGCCGATTTGTATAGCCCGAAAAACATGAGCAGCACGATGACCATCAACCCGGCGATATTTCCCGGATTACGCTGCTTGATCTGATAGTTCCGGACAATCTGAATCAATCGCAGCTTCTGCTCCGTTACCGGCTCGCCAACACTAAGAAGCAGAGGGTTGTGCTTGAACAGCGACTGCGAATCCTCAGGATGCGCATCGTCCCTTCCCAGCAGATCGACCGGAACCGTGATGTCTGATCCGGCGAAGTCTCCAACCTTGTATTCTGGAAGTATCGAGAGCGGATAGTGCGATGCCGAAAATGCGGTAAGCAAGGCAAACAGGAGGGTGATAACGTAGAAACGTATTTTTTGTGGTATCCGCTGGTAGGTGGTTGTGATTCGCTCCGCCGCCATGACAGGCCATAGCTTCAAACTCATCACCAACGAACGCTGATTATCTTTGTCCATGATTTTCAACACATCTTCAGCGCAGAGTCAGGATTATAGCATGGCGGGTGGATTATCAAGGATTTGAATCAGGCGATTTGAAAGATTTGAAAAATGATTGCGGAATACGACTGATTTGCCAATTTAAGGCACTGAGCTTACTATCGGCTCATGAGCACAGGGATCATCTATTCTGAAGATTATCTGCATCATGACACGGGCGATCATCCTGAAAGGCGTGAGCGGTACAGGGCAACGATGGAAGGCCTCATGTCCGACACTGACCGGTGGGAGAGCTGGGCAAAGATTGCGCCGCGTCCGGCGACCGACGACGAGTTGATGAGATGCCACACCGAGCGCACCCTGGTGCGGGTTGGTCAGGCATGCCTGCAGGCAACAATCTATGAGCACGTCTCGCTCGATTCCGACACCGTCGTCTCGCAGCAATCCGATCACGCCGCACGGCTTGCGGCGGGTGGCGCATGTCGCGCAGTCGACGCGGTGGTCAGCGGCGAGGCCGGCGGTGTCTTTGTCGCCTGTCGCCCTCCCGGACACCACGCAACCCAGGGTCAGTCGATGGGCTTCTGCCTCTACAATAACGTCGCCGTCGCCGCGCGCTACGCTCAAGCCGCTTATCCCAACGAGATCAAACGCGTCCTGATAGTCGATTTCGACGTTCATCATGGAAACGGCACTCAGGATATTTTCTATGACGATCCGAGCGTCTTCTATTACAGCCTGCACCAGTTCCCATGGTATCCGGGAACCGGAGGCGCCGATGAGCGCGGCATACGCGAAGGCGAAGGCTATACTCTCAACCTCCCGGTCCGCGCTCTGACTCCGGTTGAGAGCTACCTGCGCATGTTCAATCAGGGACTCGAAAACGCGATGAGTAAACTTTCGCCCGATCTGGTGATCATCTCAGCCGGTTTCGATGCTCACGAAACAGATCCGCTCGGACAACTGACGCTCAATGATCAAAGTTACGCCGAGATCACACGCCGGCTAAGAGAAGCGGCGAACGCCACCGCCAAAGGCCGACTCATCTCATGCCTCGAAGGCGGATACAACCTGCACACTCTCGGATCGACCGTCCTCGCCCACGTTTCCGAATTGTAACCGAACAATCGCGCCAATGGCCGATTTTGCCTCACTGACGGTTGAGCTTCACTCATTGAATTTTCATGGAGCATGACGGGTATTTGGATTGCCACAGCCTGATTGGAGGAGTACTATGGACACGGCTGGTCTGTCTTCAGGTTGAGTAATCCAGAAAGAGACCAATCAAAACAACGAGTTTCAAGATCTACAAGCAAGATCTACAAGATTGAATTGCGACAGGAGGCCTGACACATGAGAGTAATTTCCAGGATGACCGCTGTGGTGACCGCATCAGTTGCGCTGGTAGCTGTTCTTTCGATTTCAGCATCCGCTCAGCATCTGATTTCAAGCAGGGCGGGTTTTGTCAACCGAGCTGACGGCAAGGTGATGATTCTTCGCCAGGACAGCTTTGACGGCGAAAAGGGCCGCGCTTCCCTGGGCTCCCAGATGCGCAACGGCGACAGGCTTTTTACTGAAGCGGGAAGTTATTCGGAACTCCTCCTCAATCCAGGCTCATACCTGCGCATGAATGAAAATGCGGAAGTTCGCGCGGTCAATACCAGCCTCATGCAAATCAGTTTTGAGATCGTCAGCGGTGCTGTAAATCTGGAGGTTGGCGAGGTTGACAAGAAGACTCCCATCGAAATCGTGACACGAGCCGGGAATCTGTACGTCGTTAAAGAGGGCATCTATCGAATCGAGGCAAAAGGCGGGATGATCTCGGTTGCGGCACGGCAGGGCGACATCCAGCTTGGCACACGCGATCAGGCGCTCATCGGCAAGGGTTACAAGATCCCACGCGGGAAATCAGCGATGTTCAATGATTCTTCATCGCCGGTTCTTGCTAAAATCGATAAAGATAAAATAGACAATTTCGATGTCTGGTGTTTCAACCGGGCTCAGACACTGGTTTCAGCCAATCAGATGGCGCTGCGCCAGTCGCGCAACAGCAACAGTCTGGCATACGGGTGGTTCTTCGATCCGTTCAATAGCTGCTATACCTTCATGCCGAGACGCGGTCTGTTCTATTCACCGTATGGCTTCGGATTCTTCAATTCTTTCGGTAACTGCTTCACCTGCGGTTACGGTCCATATGGTTACTACTACAATCCATACAATTATCCGAACAACGGCGGTGGCGGAGCCGGAACCCCGAACGCACCTGCAAGAGTGGTGGCGGGGATCGATCGCGCGCCAATTCAAAGGTCCATGGAAAGCAGAAGAGTTGACAGCGCATCGACCTTCGATTCGGGCGTCGCATCCAGAGGCGGATTTGGAGATATTGGAGGATCGAGAACGGTCTCATCATCGGCTTCAACTTCCGTTATCTCGATGCCGGTGCCTTCAAGAGGCGGCGATAGCGGTGGTGGTGCGGCACCTTCCCGCCCGTCAAGACCATAATCGAACCTGATATAAATAAGGCATTGAATGCTAAAGGGCGAGGATGAATATTCATCCCGCTCCCTTTTTAGCATTCAATGCCTTATTTCATGCCTGCCCTGCATTATTGATGTTGATGTTGATCCGGTCTATTTTTTCTCAGGGGGAACCGGCTTATCCTCCCACCAGCTGTCGATGACCAACTGGCCGTTTTCGATTATCAATCCAATCGGAAGAATCTTGTACTGGCCGTCGAGGAATTTATAGACGCAATCCTGGCGGACTTTATCGACCGTCCTGTCGCCGCTGGGAGTTGAAGCCGCTTCCATGACCTTCTCGTCTTTCTTATCGCCGAGCAAGCTCTCTCTGAGAGTCTTTTTCTCGGCAGCAAGCTTGATTCTGGCGGCGGTTGAGAGAAGCTTCTCAGCCTCTGGCCAGTTCCCGTCCTGCACATTCCGGTTGAATTTGCTGAAAGCCTCGACGGTTTGCTTCGCGTCCGAGAGCGAAACCGGTGGAGCCGGCGGTTCGGGTGAAGGTCTTGTGATCACCCATCGGTAAACTCCCCATGTCCCCGAAACAAACAACAAGGCAACCAGCCACAGAATGAGAGGCAGATTCTTGCTGCCGCCTTTCTTCTCCTCTTCGAGGTTTGCCTTCAGATCAGTATCTTCAAAAAGAGTTCTCATTGTCTTCCTCTGTTTTATTTATTCAGTCCCAGCTACCTTCAAATTATCCGACAGCGCCAATGTTGTCAAACAACAGCATTAGAACGGTTCTGCAGCCGCTATTTGCATCTTTTGATTCTCCGGTTAAGCTTCGTGCTTCCGAATTTTGAACTCCGTGAATCTCAATTTTATTAACAGGTATGACGACCAGAACAACAATAGGCATCTTCGGGCTTGGCACGGTAGGAACGGGCGTAGTTGAGTTGCTGCGCGACATGGAGCAGTTTGAGATCCGAACCATTGCGGTGAGAGACCTCGGCAGAGCGCGCGATACGGATTTTTCAAACTTTGAATTAACCGATGATCCGTTCAGAATCGCGGATGATCCTGAAATAGATATCCTTGTCGAAGTGGCGGGCGGCATCGATCCGGCATATCAGGTCGTCAAGCGCGCACTCTCGAGCGGCAAACATGTCGTCACCGCCAACAAGGAGCTGATCGCCAGACATGGACCTGAGATTTTCGATCTGGCCAATCGCCATCATGTCGCCATTCTCTTTGAGGCGGCGGTTGGTGGCGGGATTCCCTGATATCCACGCTTGCCCGGGGGCTCCAGGCCAACCGGATCTCAAGGGTGGCCGGCATCGTCAATGGTACGACAAATTACATCCTGACGAAGATGGAGCACGAGAACAAATCGTTCAATGACGCGCTTCGAGAGGCACAGGCTGCCGGATACGCGGAGGCTGATCCGGGCGATGACATCGAAGGGCGCGACGTGGTTTACAAAATCGCCATCCTCTCTTCCCTCGCTTTTCAGTCTCCGGTGAAAGTCGAGGACATCTATCGACAGGGGATTACCGAGATCACCGATCTGGATATCAGGCTGGCTTCCGAGTTCGGATATCGAATCAAGATGATCGGACTCGCTCAGCATGGAGCCGGCGGGAAGCTCGATGTCCGCGTTCATCCGATGCTCATTCCCGGGAATCATCCGTTGGCAGGTGTCGAAGGCGTCAACAACGCCATTTTTATCAGCGGCAGCGCCGTCGGCGAGATCATGCTTTCCGGCCCCGGAGCAGGCAGGTTCCCTACCGCCAGCGCCGTTGTCGGCGACCTGATCAACATCGCCAGCTCCATGAGGCTGCCGGATTTCGCCAGCTATTTCCGTCCTACGATCAGCTCTTCGATCAAAGAGATCTTCCCCATTGAAGATACCACCAATGCCTATTACATTCGCCTTGAAACACAGGATACCCCGGGCGTTATCGGCAAACTCGGTCTCGCTTTCGGCTCACACGGTGTCAGCCTCCACAGCGTGACTCAGAAGGGCGTCGCCGGTAACGGCCACGCCACAATCGTCCTGCTGACTCATGCCGTCAGGGAAAAACTGCTCCAGGCCGCGCTTGCCGAAATTAAAGCCCAGCCAACTACAAAACAGGTCGGCATCGTCCTCAGAGTCCTGATTTAAGCCGATTCACCTTGAAATATAATGAATCCCATCTGTGTTTTCACTTACCAGCGTGGGGCACGGCTGATCACTGGAAGTAAGTTCAAGGTTTAGACTTCCCTGATCAGCGGCAGCCTGACAATAAATGTCGTTCCTTTTCCTGGCTCGCTCTGAGCGACAATCTTTCCTGCATGTGAATCGACAATCCATTTAACTATGGACAAGCCAAGGCCGAAACCGGAAGCGGACCGATCGCTGGTTTTGGCTGAACGGCGGAAGAATCGGTCAAAGATGTGTGGCAGGTCTTCGGGAGGAATGCCTCGACCGGAATCGGAGACTGTCAGAACAGCGTCATCCCCTTCAGCCTTCAATCCAAGGATAATTGAGCCGCGCTGCTCGGTATATTTGATGGCATTATCGAGCAGGTTGAGAAGCAGTTGTTTGATCCGGTGCATATCGGCATTAATGATGACCTTACCCTGAGGCTGATGATAGGTAAGGGTCTGGTCCCGCTGATCAGCCAGAGGCAGGATGTATTCGGTCATCTTGCTGCACAGGTCATCGAGATCCATCGGCTCGCATTTCAGCTCTACCTTGCCGGCATCTGCCCGGGCAAGCATCAGCAGGTCTTCAACAAGTCTGGAGAGCCTGACAATCTCCTCCAGATTCGATGTCAGAACGCGCTGGTACTCTTCTTTGCCGCGCTCACGGCGAAGCGTGATTTCAATATCAGCCCGCATGACGGCCAGCGGCGTGCGAAGTTCATGCGAGGCATCGGAGGTGAACTGTTTCTGTCTCTCGAAGGCCGCCTGCAGCCGGGAGATCATATGATTGAAAGTTGCGGCGAGACGGCCGATCTCGTCCATCCTGGCCGAGGCCGGCACTCTTTCGGAAAGATCTCCGGCCGCTCCAATCTGCTCCGCTGCCGTGGTGATGCGATCAACTGGCCGCAAAGCCTGATTGGCCAGCAGCAGCCCTCCGTAGCTCCCCAGCAACAAGACAGCGGGAATTGCCAGTCCAAGCACAAGCAGCAACCGCTTTCTTGCAATATCAAGGGCTTCCAGCGACTGCCCCAGCCTAATGAAGTAGGTGCCGTTGCCTTCCTGATCAGGCACACGCCTTGTGGCGACTCTCATCGGTTCGCCGGATTCAAGTTCCATCGTTTTGAAATAGGTGCGGCCTGTTTCCAGTTTCATCAGTGCATCTATTTCGACAGGGATTCTATCCTGGGGAGTGGCCAGCATCTCATCCGTCACCATTCCACTTTCGTCAATCAATTGGGTCAGGTGCGGCGAGATCTGCAGCAACTGCTCTTCGTGAGCTGTATTGCCGGGATGATCGGGTATGTCCGCATCGGCAACGTGATCCATGCTCCGCTCGATCTTCGTTATCTGGAACTCCAGGGTCTCGTCGATCGTCATGACCAGACTTCGCGAAAGATACCAGTAAATCGATATTCCAAAGACAAGCAGAATGACCGTCAGGATGGCCAGATAATAGAGGGTGAGCTTGATTCTTAGTGAGAGCATATAGGGCAAACTGTTCAGATTACGAAACTGAAGAAAGAGAGATTACCAAACAGACGAAATAAACGAAACAGACGAAAAAAACCAGACGATGGTCAAAGGGATTAATAAAGCAATAAGCACTGGTTTTATGTTTATCGGGGTATTTTCGCCCGACCAACGTCTGGAATTTTTTCGTCTGTTTCGTTTATTTCGTCTGTTTGGTAATCTCTCTTCTTCTGTAATCTCTCTTCCATCTTCGTAATCCGGCTTTCCTGGATCAGGAAGCCTTCGATTCGACAATGATGCTTGAATCCACCGTCGGGGTCTTGAACATGTAGCCGACTCCACGGATGGTATGAATCAATTTCGGCTCGAATTGACGGTCAATCTTGTTGCGAAGGTAATTGATGTATACGTCGATGACATTGGTCAGAGTGTCGAACGTCTCTTCCCAGACCTTTTCCGAGAGCACTTCGCGGGAGAGGATTTCATCCGGGTGGCGCATGAAATATTCGAGCAGGGCGAACTCTTTTCCGGTCAGCTGGACCTCAATGCCGGCGCGCGACGCACGGCGATTGATGAGATTCAAATACAAATCTCCGGTCTGGATCCTGGTTGTATCTTCAGGCTGTGTCCGTCTGAGCAGGGCCCTTATTCTTGCCACCAGTTCGGTAAAGGCGAACGGCTTGGTCAGATAATCGTCCGCACCGCTGTCCAATCCTTTGACTTTCATCTCGGTACTGTCCTGTGCGGTGAGGATGAGGATCGGTGTCTTGATCCCTTCGCTGCGAAGATCCCGCGCAATATCAAGTCCATCGCGTCCCGGCAATCCGAGATCCAGCACAATCAGATCATGACCGCCTGATTTTGCCGCCTGTGATCCGGTATCTCCGTCGTACGCCGTATCGACTTCCATCCCCTCTTCCTCAAGACCACGCTTGATCAGGTCGGCCATCTTCTGCTCGTCTTCAATTACTAATACGCGCATTGCCATTTATTTAAGCTCCTTATGAGAATTGCTGGAAGATTTTTCTTTGACCCTGCATTTGTCGACTCAAGGGAGTCTGCCAAGATGCGAGGATATGTCGGGGTATTGGGGATCGTATAACTAACCTTATACATCATCTTTTATTCGGGGCAAGAATAATTTGAAATATCTCATGGGGGGGCGATTCGGAACTGGATTATACGACAAATTCGCCGAAGATTAAATTTTTTTCTAATGATCTCGAAAAATTCTATCTAATTATTATGAAGATTAGGCTTAACAGCGCCGGCAAGCCATTCAAGATAGTCAATTGAGCCGGCAATGATGGGAAGAGCGATAATTTCCGGTGTCTGGTAGGGGTGATATTGTTTGATGAAAGATTCAAGAAGGGGAAAAGTGGGTGAAGTAGTTTTGATAATAATCAGGAATTCGTCCGATTGCTGAACTGAGGATTGCCAGCGATAGATCGATTTGATGCGGGGAAGAATCTGGACGCAGGCTGCGAGATGAGCGTCGACGAGCAGGGAGGCGAGTTTTTCGGCATCCTCAATATTTTCAAGGGTGGTGAGGACAACCATGCATTCACTGATTTCCGACATCCTGATCCTCCGTGAGGGTTTGGGACTCGTCCTGGAAGAAGGCGTCATAGAGTTCCATGGCTTTTTCGAGTTCGGCGGCGGGGACGAGGAGTTGTATCTCTGAAAAGCCGCCGACCATTGGCAGAGGGTCCAATCCACCGAAGTTCCCTCCCTGAAGTACGGCATCGATGCCGTTGTTCTGGAGCAATTCGTGCACCTGACCGGCTTCGCTCATATTGGCGAAATGAGCGAGCGTCACGAATTCTGCGTCATTATCGTTTTTATTTTTGGTCATGATTCATTCTCCTGACAACCATCTACCTTTAAAGACGGCCCGGGCTTCGCCGGTCTGAAGGACTTTTCCATTATCGAGCCATTGGATGTGAAGTTCGCCTGCGACAGTGACTACAGTGACCATGTTTTCGATGAGGCCGTTGAGCATGGAAGCTATGGCGGCGGCGCAGGAACCCGTGCCCGAGGAGAGGGTCTCACCGCATCCGCGCTCCCAGAATCTGACTTCGATGCGGTCACGGTTGACCACACGGATGAACTCGACATTAGTGCGGTCCGGAAATGACTGATGCATTTCGATTTTTGCGCCGAGCTCACGCCAGTCAATGTCGTCAAAGTCGTCAACGAAGATGCTGCAATGAGGATTGCCCATCGAGACCGAGGTGAATTCAAAGGTCCGGCCATCGACTACAAGCTTTTGCCGGACAACTTTATCAGATGGCGATTCGAGCAGCACGGGGATTTCAGCGCTTTTGAGTTTCGGAACTCCCATATCCGTCTCGAACAGGAACCCGTCCTGAAGCCGCTCAACCGGGCGCAGTGACTTGATACCGGCGCCGGTGGCTATGCTTACCCGAGGTTGATCCCACCCTTCGACAAGATAAAGATATGCGGCGACGCAGCGGGTTCCATTCCCGGAAATCGGCGTCTCACCGCCGTCGGAATTGAACAGTCTCACCTCAAAATCGGCGCCGTCGACGCCCGTGCGATCGAGCAGCAACTCGACTCCATCGGCGCCGGCGCCGAAATGCCGGTCACAGATACGCCGCGAGAAAGCCTCGAAATCGTCAGTCAACGATCTCAATTCCGATTCGCGCATGATCAGAAAATCATTGCCCAGAGCCTGGAATTTGTGAAACTTCATGTCACTGAAGAAAAGATTACGAAACAGATCAATGCAGAATGCGAAATGGTTCGAATGCGCATTTTGGATTGAATGACTGGAAATGCCCAGCGGCTTTAATATCCTGAATCAACATTCTGCATTCTTCATTCTGCATTCTGCATTCTACTTATATCTCGAAATGAGTGAAATCCTTGAACAGGTGGAAGCGATCGCGGATTTCAGACGGCTGGAGCTTCAACAAGCGGTCGCAACTGAACTCCTCGACATTGTAGGAGGCCATGACCGATCCGTAAATCACCGCGCGACGCAGGGTCGTCTCATCGATCTTGTCGGACTGGGCGAGATAACCCATAAATCCTCCGGCGAAGCTGTCACCAGCGCCGGTCGGATCGAAAACGCTGTCCAGCGGGAATGCCGGCGTCGCAAAATAGGTGTCTCTGGTGAAGAAAGCGGCGCCGTATTCACCGCGCTTGACGACGAGCATGCTGGGACCGAGAGTCAGGATCTTCCTTGCGGCGCGGATGAGGTTGGGTTCCTGGGCGAGTTCCCGGGCCTCGGCATCGTTGATGATCAGGGCATCGACCACCGCAATCGTCTTGAGCAACTCATCGCGGCTGCTCTCGATCCAGTAATTCATGGTATCCATGGCGACAAAGCGTGCGTCTACTTGTTCGCGCACTTCCCGCTGCAGGCCCGGCTGAATATTGGCGAGAAAGAGAAACGGCGATTTCCTTGCGGTCGGGGAAAGCTCGGGCTTGAATTCGGCAAAGACGTTGAGTTGCGTGTCGAGAGTGCGCGCGGTATTCAGATCGAAACCGTATTCTCCAACCCAGCGGAAGGTCCGGCCTCCGCTGATTCGCTGCAGGTTATCGGTATTGATCTTCCTTTCGCGAAAAACCGCCTCATCATCGTGCGAAAAATCATCGCCGACGACTGCGACCACCGCAACATCGGTAAAAAAAGACGATGAGACCGAAAAGTGCAGTGCGGCGCCCCCCAGACTCCGTTCCCGAACCCCGAAGGGCGTCTTGATCGAATCGATGGCGACCGACCCGACAACTAACAATGGTGCCGGTGCGGCAGGTGTGGTCGGTATTGTCATTAAAAAACTATCCCTTCTTATCCTTGTTTTGAGTCTTCGCTTCTTCCAGCCTCTTCTGTACGTCGGCTTTCAATGCGCTGTCCGGATATTCCTTCGTCACTCTGGTCCAGTACTGGATGGCCTTTTGTCCTGATCTCCCATCCTCTTTGTAGACCTCACCGAGCATGAAATAGACATCATCCGTCCGGCCAAAATTCGGATTGCTGTCAAGAATCTCCATCAGCCTGCCTTCAACGGCCTTATTGAGACGCTCCCAGCCATCCTTGTCTTTTTTGTCGGGCTTTCGTTTGTAGAAGTAGTATTTGGCCACTTCGAGGTTGTGATATGACTGCTTTTCGAGCTCAGGGTCACTTGGCAGCGATACCGGTCCGCGACCCGGCCCCTGCTGGATGGACGAAACCGGAACTGATGCCGCAGCAACAACATTGAACAGCGCCAGTACCCCTGAAAATAGAATCGATAACCTGATGAATGAACGAGGTTTCATACAACCTTACCTCTTTTTGAGTTAAAAAAATTTATTCCCTATTCACCGACGTATTTGCCGATGATCGCATTCAGCTTTTTCTTTGTTGCCGCCGGAATAGCCTCACGCTGTGTGAGTATCGCATTTTTGAGCGCCGATGAATGCCCGCACTCGCGTCGGCTGCCTGTAAGCCGGTTGACTGCCTCGCGGATGATCTTCTGGGCATTGACCGCATTTTTATTGAGATACTCGATAATCATATCGATTGTGACGGCGTCGTGTTCGGGGTGCCAGCAGTCGTAATCGGTCACCAAGGCCATGGTGGCATAGCAGATTTCGGCTACGCGAGCGAGCTTCGCTTCCTGCAGATTGGTCATTCCGATGACATCCATTCCCCAGGTTCTGTAGAGACGGGATTCCGCCAGTGTCGAGAAGGCGGGCCCTTCCATATTTAGATACGTGCCGCCGCGATGTATTTTTACCCCGATCGATTCGCCGGCATCGGCAATGACATTGCAGAGGTCGTCACAAACCGGATGCGCAAAGGTGATGTGAGCGACCACGCCCTCGCCGAAGAATGTCGAGACACGCCCGCGCGTGCGGTCGAAGAACTGGTCGGGAACGACAATGTCTGTCGGCGCATACTGCTCCTGAAGCGAGCCGACCGCTGAAGCCGAAATAATCCATTCGACTCCGAGCAGCTTCATCGCATAAATGTTGGCCCTGAACGGCAGCTCTGTCGGCATGAGGCGGTGCCCGCGCCCGTGCCGTGCGAGAAACGCAACCGGAGTCCCGTCAAGCGTCCCAAGTATCAGATTGTCCGAAGGCTTGCCGAATGGAGTATCAATGCTGATTTCACGAACATCGCTCAGCCCCTCCATCTGATAAAGCCCGCTGCCTCCAATGATTCCTATTGTTGCCTTTTCCATTTTCCCTCTAAAGCGATTGTTTCTGATGCCGGTGGCCGGTGGAATGAGACAGGATTACGAAACAGACGGAATAAACGAAACAAACGAAAAAACTGACGGAGATAAAAGTCCTGGTTCTTCTGCTGTTCGTTTATTTTGAAGATGACTCTCACTGAACGCATGAGAATCTTTCGTTTGTTTCGTTTATTCCGTCTGTTTCGTAATCTATCTTTCCTCTGGCTTTCCTCTGGCGTTCCTCTGGCTTTCCTCTGGATCGGAATGCTTACTCCGATTTACTTTTTCTCTTTCGAGTCCATTTGTTTGTTCAGGTTCGGAACTGCACCGGAACGGTTAGGATCGAATCCGGGAATCTTGACTGGAAAATCAGCGGGCACTTCCACCTTGTATTTGAGGGAGGCGTCTTCGAGTGCTCGTTTGACCTTTTCATCTATCATCTTCCGCTCGAAGCTCTGAGCCTCGGTAGTGCTGACATAGATGTGGCGAGCTTTGATCTCATCGACCGGTTCAGGTTTGGGGGTTGGCGCAGCGGCTCCCTTGTTCGCGTCGGCGCCGGCCGCAGGGGTTGGAGCAGGGGCCGGGATGGCCTTGCGCTTGTCGTCGACGCGGACGATATGGAATCCGAAGCTGGTCTTGATCAGTTCAGTTGAGACCTGCCCCTTTTCCATGGAGAAAGCGGCCTTTTCAAAATCCGGATCCATCTTTCCCTTCGAGAACCAGTCGAGATCACCGCCGCGACCGCGGGTTCCATCGTCATTGAACTCGTCGGCGAGCTTCTCAAAACTCTCTCCCTTCTTGAGCCTGTCAAGAAGCGTCTGGGCATTTGCCTTGAGCTTTTCAATGTCGGCCTCAGGGTGTTCTGCGAGGTATTTCGCCTTATCCGCATCCGAGGGTTTGAGCTTATCTTCAAGCGATTCGGTGTAGAGGTTCGCAAGCAGATTGGCCTTGCTGATCTTGAGCTGGACCTTGCTGATCGCTTCTTTATCGAGGTTCGCCTGGCGCGCCCGCTGCGCCCTGACCATCAATTCTCCCCACTGCTGTTTGAGCTGTTCCTTCTGTTCGTCGGAGCCCTGCTCCTTTCTCCCCTCACTGACCATCTTGTAATCCTGTTCGAATTGCGCCTTGTGCGTATCGCAATAGCCATTGACCTCTTCCTGGGAGATAGTCACTTCAGGATTTCGCTTGGTGTACTCGGTGGCAAGCATCTGCTCAGTGCTCAGGGCAAAACGATTTTTAAACTTCTCAGTCTTGTGAATGCCTTCCGCTTCCGCGGCCTGGGCCAGTGCAAAAGCCTGCTTGAATGTCTGGATAAGCTGTTTGCGCTGCCCATCATTCTGGCCCAGCATTCTCTTCTGGCTGTCATTAAGCGATTCGGCCAGCGTTGAAAGCTCGGCGGACTCCAGTTTTGCGAATTCGCTTTTGAAGATAAAGCCGCAAGACTGTATCGACGCGAAGATCGCTATCAATGAGATTGATAATATTGCTTTACTTATGGATTTCAAGATCTGACTCCTTGGTTATTTTTTTAGATAGCTGTGCGGTTACCTCTACGGAGGCTTTATTTATTCGCCGGCACAGATCGCAAGGGCGGAAACGCCTTGCTTGACAAAAATTTTGCGACTGGGGCTCAGTGAGAGCCGGTTCCCTTCTGCGTCAACTCGATGAGCACTCCGCCGGTGTTGGCCGGGTGGATGAAGGCCACCAGGGCTCCAGCTGCGCCGATCCTCGGCTGCTCGTCTATCAAACGAACTCCACGCGTTTTGAGTTCTTCAAGTTTGGCCGCGACGTCATCCACCTCGACGCAGATGTGATGGATTCCCTGGCCGCGCTTTGCAATGAACTTCCCGACCGGCGTCTCATCTCCTGTCGGCTCCAGCAGTTCTATGCGGCTCTCACCGATCGGCAGCAGAGCTACTTTGACACCCTGGTCCTCGACGACTTCCACCGCCCCGAGTTCCAGCCCCATTCCTTCACGCCAGAAATTCAATGCATCCTCAATCGAGCTGACGGCAACTCCAAGGTGCTGAATTTTCGATACTTTCGATGACATAAACAATTCCTTCAAAAAGTCCAAACTTTAAACTTCTTCTATGCGGATGCGTCGGCAGATCTCCTCGACAATCGAATAGGGATCTTTGAGTCGATCGGCGACTTCGAGTGCGTATTGATCAAGCTGTTCGGGGGTTACTGCTTCCCTGAGAACTCTACGAAGAAGTTTTTCACGAAGTATTTCGATGATCCGGTTTTCGGCAACGCTTTTGCGTCTGGATTGAGAGGCGGCCTGCCCCTGACGAAATGCGGCATATCTTTCGACAGCTTCTTCAAATTCAGTGATGCCTTTATTCTGAGTGGCGATGGTACGAACTATCGGAGGGTGCCATCCGTCCGGCCGTTCGGACATTTCGAGGAGGGCAATTAATTCCCGCTCGGTTCGCTCGACGCCCTCGCGTTCTGACTTGTTGATGACGAAAATATCGCCGATCTCCATGATGCCGGCCTTGATAGCCTGGATGTCATCACCCATTCCCGGGACGAGGACGACAACCGAGACATCAGCCGCCTTGACGATTTCCACTTCGTCCTGTCCGACACCGACCGTTTCAACAAGAATCTTATCGTATCCGGCGGCATCCAAAACCGCAACCGCATCTATTGTGGCGCGGGCGAGTCCGCCCAGATTGCCGCGCGTAGCCATTGATCTGATGAAGACATTCGGGTCGTTGGCCAGTGTCTGCATCCTGATGCGATCGCCAAGGATTGCGCCTCCGGTAAAAGGGCTCGATGGGTCGACCGCTATGATGCCGACACGCTTGCCAAGATTCCTGTAATGGAGCGCCAGTTTGTCCACCAGTGACGACTTCCCGGCTCCGGGCGGACCGGTTATCCCGACAGTCAGACCCCGGCTGGAATTTGTGAAAACAGCCTTGAGTATCTCATTCGCATCCGATGAGTCGTTTTCGATCTTCGAGATTGCTCTGGCAACTGCACGCTGATCGCGGGCGAGAATTCTTTCGACAAGAGAAGATGCAACAGTCATTAGTGGCCGGTTACCATGATTCGTCTGATCTTGACGCGATTTCCGCGTCCGAAACAAGTTTTTAAATATAACCGTAAACCGTTTGAAATTCCACCTGTGTGCGCCGTTTAAAGTTTCGGGTGCAAAGATTCGCCAATTACAGGTCAAACCTCTTTTAACTTTGAACATTAAACTTTAAACTGCCTTGGAGGAGGCCTTCGAGGAGACATGATGACGGCAGATCTGATAACTACACTTGGAACCGCAATGGGATCGGCCTGGCTTTCGGGAATCAATCTCTATGCCACGGTCGTGACGCTGGGAATTCTGGAGAGATTCAAGCTGGTGAAGCTGCCCGGCGGGTTGGATATGCTTGGAAACTGGTGGGTCATTGGCCTGGCCGGTGGGATGTATCTGATAGAGTTCGTTGCCGACAAGGTTCCGGTGGTCGATTCTGCCTGGGACGCGGTGCATACGTTTATTCGGGTTCCTGCAGGCGCGATACTTGCGGCAACGGCTTTTGCTGAATTCGATCCGGCAGTAAAGATTACGGCAATGATCCTCGGTGGTGGGATAGCGCTGGGTTCGCACGGGACAAAAGCCGCCACGCGGCTTGCGGCAAACACAAGTCCCGAGCCGATTTCAAACATCGCGCTCAGCCTCGGCGAGGATGCCCTGACCTTCGGCTCGACCATATTGATGGCCTTCTATCCGATAGCCATTCTGATCGTCGTTATTATTTTCCTCGTCATCGCCATCTGGCTGGTACCGAAGATCGTCAGGGGACTTAGGAGCTTGTTCGTTCGGGTCAGAGATGCTTGAAGTTGAGCCGTTTGTAAATGCCGATCAGATCGGCTGCGACATCGTCCCATGTTGCGGCTGCTCCGGTTGAGGCGATCCCGGCTCGATTCCATTTGCGATCGAGCGCGCAGAGTATCGCCTGAGCAAGGGCTGCGGCAGAATATTCATAAATAATCTGACCGCAATCCGGTTGACCGATCAATTCTCGCACCCCGCCGACATCGACTGAAACTACCGGAGTCCCGCAGGACAAGGACTCGATGACGACATTCGGGCACCCTTCACGATGGCTGGCAAGGCATAAAAGGTCAGCCGCCGAATACCATTCCGCGAGTTCGGCCTGAGTTTTCACTCCGGCAAGCACGATCTTATTTGAAAGACCCAGTCCGTCAATTTTCCCCTGCAGCCTTTCTCTTTCCGGCCCTTCACCAGCGATGTAGAGTTTGAGACCACGACTGTCGAGCAGGCTCATGGCATCGATCAGCCTGTCAAAGCCTTTTTCTTTGACGAGAGAGCCGGCGGCAAGAATTACTTTCAACTCCTGCTCGATTCCCAGCTTCCGACGGGATTGCGTCATGTCCCTGAGGTGAAAGACCGACTTGTCGACGCCATTGCGAACGACGCTTATCTTTTGTTCGGCGATACCGAGTGAGACGATCTTGTCTTTGAGGGCGGCACTTACGGCGACGATATGGCCGGCTTTCTGAAGGGTTCCCTTGATGAGGGGGCGAATCAGAGGCATCTCGGAGAAGAGGTTGATGTCGGTCCCGCGCGCTGTTATCACGACTCGCAGGCCAAGCTTCCGCGCAATTTTCACAGCAGCGTAGCCATCAGGATAAACGTAATGAGCGTCGATGAGATCGATTGGATCTGCTTCGTGAAGCCTGCGGATGAGGCCCTCCGCGCCCTTCGCCATCCACTTGCCATAGAAGCTCATTCCGATCTTCGGAGTGACAAGATATCGCGGATGCCACGTTCCGATGCCTTCAATTTTCTCGAACTCCGGAATTCGAGACATCAGCGCCCATCGATTCGGGATTAACCTTGAATTCAGAGATTGCGGGAAAAACGGGACAGGAGCGACGCAGCGGAGATTGACGCCTTCAATACGACTCAGCGCGCAGAGACGGTTCTTGACAAACAGGCCAAAGCCCGGCTGTTCACTGTTCGGCCAGAGTGTGGTGAAGGCGAGAATGTTCATTCGGATTTCATCGATGCATGAATTTTCGCTGCCAAAGCCTGAAGATCAGGGCAGTCCACAGAGGACGCGAGAAATCGCTCAATCCTGATTGATGTTTGCGCCAGAGTTCGTCGACATATTTTCCATCGATCAGTCCGTCATCAGCGCCGCCATTGAAAAGGATCTCCCGTGCCATCGGTTTTAAATCCGTTCGCAGCCATTCCGAAATCGGAATGACAAAGCCTCTTTTGGGCCGATCGAGCACTTGTCGAGGCAGCAGACTCTCGGCAGCCTTCCTAAAGATATATTTCCCCTGGAGCCCCTTCAATTTCAAGCGAGAGGGAATGCGGGCAGCCAGAGCCATGAATTTGTGATCGAGCAACGGGCTTCGCACTTCGAGCGAGACTGCCATCTTGCACGATCGACCTTGGTCAGAATGTCATCGGCCAGATAGGTTTTGATGTCCGCATACATCGCGCAGGAGAGCGGATCGCGGGAGCCGGAGCTTTTGTAATGTCTTAGAAACTGGTCAAACGGATCGTAGCCGTTCAAGGAAGCGAGAAACTCTTTGCCGAGTATCCTGTCTCTGTGTTGAGCAACTGCACCGTAAACGGAATTGAAATATGCAGATGCCGGGTCGAGCGAAAGATTCATGAGCGTCGATTTCGCTCTCAGGGGTTGTGGCAGCCAGTCAGCTTTAGGGTATATTGCCGCCATCGCGCCAAACAGCGGCTCTCGAATGAATTGAGGCAGAAAAGCGCGGACTCTGTTTTCCGCCGCATCGAAGAGATACCTTCTGTAACCGGCAAAGTTCTCATCGCCGCCGTCGCCTGAAAGCGCCACCTTGACAAACTGCCGGGCAGCCTGTGATACGTAAAATGCGGGGATGGCGGATGAGTCTGCAAAGGGCTCATCGAAATGCCACGCCAGCTTTTCAATAACTCCGGCTGAATCGGGTGTAATCATGCTCTCGTGATGATCCGTTCCAAGCAATCCGGCCAGTTCGCGGGCTTCGGAAGTCTCACTGTATTGCTCAAGACTGAATCCGACCGTCGTGGTGGTTACCGGCCTGTCAGCGAGTCCGGTCATCTGTGAGACGACGGCGGAAGAATCGAGCCCGCCTGAGAGGAACGCGCCCAGGGGCACATCGCTGATCATCCGTAGTTCAACGGCTTTTTGGAATTCCTCAATCAGCAAATCGCACCACTCGGATTCCGTGCGATCGTCTGTCTGGCCGAAATCCAGATCCCAGTATTTGCGAATGAGGATACCTTCGGGACTGGCGACCAGGATGTGTCCCGCTGGCAATTTCCTTACCCCTCGAAAAATGGTCTTTGGCGACGGGATATATTGACAGGTGAAGTAATCGGCCAGAGCTTCGCAATCGAGTTCACGCTCAACCGAAGGATGTTCGATGACGGCTTTGAGTTCCGACCCGAAAATCAAGGAGCCTTTTGTGTCTGCGTAATAGAGTGGCTTCTTGCCCACTCGATCTCTGGCCAGTATGACTTTATTCTTTCGAAAATCCCGGATGGCGAAGGCAAACATGCCTCTGAGTTTATCCACACAGGATTCCCCGAATTCTTCGTAAAGATGAAGGATCGTCTCGGTATCAGACCGCGTTTTGAAGCTACGGCCGCGACTTGAAAGATACTGGTTAAGCTCTCTGTAATTATAGATTTCGCCATTGAAGACGATGGCCAGGGATCCGTCCTCGTTGAGCATCGGCTGATGGCCCGATTGCAAATCGATAACCGACAGGCGGCGATGCCCGAGGCCAATTGGATTCTGGCTTTTATTGTCGATAAAATAACCGGCATCATCCGGGCCGCGATGAGCCAGCACTCCCGTCATTGCCCGCAGTATCTCTTCGCGGATCGGTTGACCGCTGCTGTAACTATAAATGCCGCTGATACCGCACATGATTCAAACCCGTTTCATTTGTACCAACTCACGGGCTATCAGATGAAAGCTCGTCGAAAGAGCCGCGATCTCATAGAACAGTTCAAGATCGTTCCGGCTCAGAAAATTGGCCGAAACGACATATCCGATCAGGGCGATTTCAAGACCGTGCGAATAAGCGATCAGCTTTGAATCAGGAGCCCTTGATCTGAGATCGCTCCTGGCCCTGCGGAGTCTGTAAAAACTCAGCACGATAATCGACAGAAAAATTATCAGCGCCGGCAAGCCGGCATCGACAGCCATCTGCAGAAAAGAGTTATGAGCGACTCTGACAGCCGTTGTATCGCTGTAGCGGCTGTATGCTTCGAGCATACTCCGCGGTCCGACGCCGAAGACCGGATGATCGGCAATGATCGAGAGGCAGACCCGCCAGGTCGCCAGTCTCATCTGCGCGGATTCATCGGCTTCGCTCGCATTTCTGATCGTCCCGACACGCTCAACCACCCTCGCAGGCAACACGAACAGAAGCAGCAGACCGAGAACAATGACTGCGGCAATGCCGCTCAATTTATGTCGCGACTTGAGAGCGATGCATAAAGCCACCACGCATAATCCAAGGAATCCGCCTCTCGAAAGAGTGAAGATAACCGTGATCATCATCATGGCCGACAAGACGTAGCAGCTTCTTTTCAGCCAGATCTGAGGTTCTCCCCGCCCGGCATAAAACGCCAGTGGCGCCGCCACATTGAGCAGCAGCGCGTAATCGTTATTGTCTTCAAAGGCCCCGCCGGGGCCGTAGATTCGCGTCTGCCCGAGCGTCAGCAGAATGCCCAGGTTCGATCGAAATGCCAGAAAACCAATTGAAAAAACAGTGCATAAAATCAGCCACCGGACTCGTTTTTCCGAATCGACCATGGCCGTGATCAGAAGCGCGATGAGTAGCGTCTTGCTGAATTCGATCAGCTTTGCCTGGGCGGTCGCCGGGAATTCCGAAAGAAATGCCGCAAGTGCGAGCTGCAGCCAAAGCAGCAGAATCAGGCCAGTCGGAATGAGCTGTGGAGACCGCTTCGTCAACTCGAAAATCAGATATCCGATCAGGGTCGAGCCCGCGACCGCGAGAGATAACTGGGTGGTCGGCATATATGCCCATTCATGCGGACGCACATAGGCTATCCAGACATAGCTCATCAACCCGGTAAATGGGGCGAAAAACGCCAGCGGGATCAGCAGAAATATTATGCTAAAGATGAGTAGCTGTCGCATTCAAAAGGTGCGAGGGGCAGGGGCCCCGGATTTGATCTATTTTCTGGCGCTGAAATTGGCGGACTGGTCACTGACGCCCTGCCTCTTGTTTGCGACTCTTGCCATGACGAAAAGCAGGTCGGACATCCTGTTGAGATAGATCAAAGCCTGCTGGTTGATCTCTTCGTGAGCGGCGAGGGTCACAACGGCGCGCTCGGCCCTGCGAGCAACTGTCCTTGCCAGATGCAGTACTGATCCGAACTCGGAACCGCCCGGCAGAATGAATTCCTTGAGCGGTTCGAGCTCCTCCAGAAGCAGGTCGATCAAATGCTCCAGCTCCGTCACGTGATCCTCATCGATCCGGGGGACCTGAATACTCAAAGGGCTTGCGAGATCGGCTCCGACGATGAAAAGCTCGTTCTGTATTTTTCCAAGCGCCTCATCGAGCTGAGTATCCACCAGTCCGACCCGCGACAGCCCGAGCCACGAATTAAGTTCGTCCACGTCTCCGTAAGCAGCAACCCGCACATCCGCCTTGCTGACGCGGCTCCCATCGACCAGCGACGTCTGACCCGCATCACCGCTCTTCGTATAAACTCTCGTTATCCTCAAAAATGACTCCTTTTGATTATCAGTTGATAATTTTTGAATATAGATCCGAATATTTTCCGATCATTATTTCAGAGTTGCCTTGGCCTTCGACACGGAGCCTGCCGGCTGCGCCAAACGCGGTTGCCATCTTTTTATCGTTGTAAAAAGCGGCAATCCTGTCTGCCAGCATTCGCGAATTCTCCGGCTCGACAAGAAATCCCGAAACCCCATCATCGACCAGATCAGGCAAAGCGCCAACGGCGGAGGCCACTACTGGAAGTCTGGAGGCCATGGCTTCAAGGACCGTCAGGGGCATCCCTTCGGACAATGACGCCAGCACAAAAACATTCATCGCGCCAAGCAATCGCGGCACATCGTCGCGAGCGCCGGTAAAGACGACTTCAGACGATAGCCCGGCCTCGTTGACGCACTGCTGCAGGGAGCTTCTCAATTCTCCATCTCCGACAATCAGAAGTCTGATGTCGGCTTGAGAGTGGGACTGCCTGAGATTGGCGTATGCCCTGACAAGAGTGAACAGATCCTTGGGAGGGCTCAGTCTCGCCACCGTCCCAATGACGAAATGGTTTCCATCTAATCCCAATTCAGGCCGGATGTCTTTTCTGTCAGCCTGATCGATCCGGTTGAGATCGATGCCGTTCGGAATCACGCCCATCCGGGATCGTGGAAAGCCTGTCTGACCGCAAAAATAGTCGGCGAGCTCGCCCGAAACGGTGAAGACTGCATCCGAGAAATGATACAACAGCCTCCGGGCAATCCTGCTTTTGATCGGCTCGCTTTTGATATTCGGCCAATTCCTGCCGTGTTCAGAGTGAACCAGCCGCCAGGTTTTCGCCGGCAGCCCGGCGATCATTGTGTCGATACCGGATCGGTTCTGAGTATGCACGATATCGGGTTTTTCATCCCGAATGACGCGCGCGATCTTGAACGGCATCAAGCGGTCAGCGGCTTCTCCTTTTCCGATTTCGATCACCCGGACATCGGCATGCAGAAACTTCGCCGCCTCGCCAACTTTCGATATGCAGCAGATCGATTGCGAAAAGCGGTTGCGATCGAGTCCGTTGGCGACATCAATCACAACGCGCTCCATCCCACCCATACCGAGCGAATCCAGGATGTGTAGAATTTTTACCGGGTCCCTGGACATAGCCACCATCTCAGCAATGAAGGCGATGCAATGAACAAAGCTCTCATTATCCGTAATTTCACCGTGGGTTTGTTGTTTTTGGAAACAGCATCAAGTTGAGCCAATGCCGAGGGATAATCGCCTTTCCCCAGATAGTCCCTGAAGAGTGCCATTCCAAGTTGCGCCTGCAGCGCAACCATCTGTCCGGATATCCATTGTCGCTGTTCCGGTGTCGTTTTTCTTCCCGATTGAGTTTGTGGTAAACCGAGATGAGGCATTTGAGCTGGCTGACCCCGGTGCCGGAGAGCGACTCCTCCCGCCGGCGATATGCCACCAACACTTCATCGGTGAATTTAAACCGGTGGCCGTTGAGCAACATTCGGAGCCATAGGTCGAAGTCTTCGGCGCCCTGCCCCTCAAGGCTTTCGTCAAAGCCATTCATCGCCTCGACAGCTTCGCGCCGCATGACAAGCGAGCCGAAAATATAACACTCGCGCCGGAGAACCCTGTCGAAAGTCACCGGCTCGGAAACAGGAAAAACATCCTGGTAGAGTTTGCCGTCCAATTTTGTCGCCCCCCGGAAGACGGCATTCGGATACGCCACACTGATGGCTGGATCCGATTCAAGTATCCCGACAAGCGATTCGAGGAATCGCGGCATCCAGACGTCATCCCCGTCGAGCAGGGCGATGTAATCCCCTTTGGCGACTCTCAATCCAGCGTTCCTTGCCGCCATGACCCCGCGATTCCCCTGCTTCAGATAGTTGATCCGGGAAAGAAATGGAGCAATATTCTTTTCAGTATCGTCGGTTGATCCGTCGTTGATGACAATGGCTTCGAAGTCTTTGTAAGTCTGAGAAAATAGCGACTCCAAAGTTTGAGCAATATACCGGCCCACATTGTATGCGGGGATGATTACGCTGACGGTTGGACTGTTCGCCATATCGGGTGTCTTCAAGATCGAAGCCGCGAGTTTCCGGTTTCAAAACAGTGTTTCAACGATCCGTCGCCTGGCTCTTGGGATCCAGGCCCAGATGTTCGCGGAACCAGTTGGCGGCCGCTTTGGAGCTGATCTCAAATGCCTCGTCGATGTACATCTCAAAGTGCGTGATGCCGGGAACGCTGATGAGCTTCTTCGGGCCGGTCAGCACTTCCATTGCGGCGTAGGCGTGATCGCGGTTGTTCATCAACTGTTCTTTCTCGGCCACGATAAAGAGTACGGGCCGGTCGCCGATAGCTTTCAGATGGTGAAACGGGCGGTATTCGGCGACCATCTGATTTGTTTCGACATCCACCATGCGTCTGGTTGAGTAGCCGGTCTCGAATTCGCCGCCGCGCCCGGTGCGCGAGCGCTTGATCGCATCTTCAAGCAGCGCGCCTTTGAGAGAGGCGGGCCCGGGCTGTGAATTCCTGCCTGCGATTGACGGAATTTGCACGGCGACTGCTTTGACGCGCGCGTCCAGCGCTGCCGTCATTATCGAATGGCCACCCGCGAAGCTCGAACCCCAGACGCCTATGCGGTCCGGGTCAACACCCGGCTCACCTTGAAGATAAGAGATCGCATTGCGATAGTCCTCAACCATCTTCATCGGCAGCAGCCGCGTACGCGTCAACACCACGTCCATTTTCGTCCTGGTGATTCGCCGGCCATCGAGCGCCTGACTGGGATCAGCCGTCGTCACGGTGGGTTGCGCCTGCGAAATAAAAGAATCGCTCGATCCCCAGCCGCGATAATCAATCACCAGCGCTACCAGACCCAGTTCCGCAAAACGAGCGCCGTATTTTTCAATCGAGAAATGCGTGCCCGCCCAGCCTTGTCCCAGGACGACTCCGGGTGTCTTGCCGCTTGCGGAAAAACCTTTGGGATAAAAAATCTTTGCGTAACAGCCCACGCCGTCGCTGTAATAAGTCACTTCTTTCGCCGTCACGCCGTCGGCGATTTTGTAGCCCCAGTCTTCCGGCGTCAGGCCGCTTTTGATTTTCTTTTCCTGTGCTACCGCGCCGGGCATCAGGCAACAAAGCAACAAAACCACGGTCGTCAGCTTGCTCATCGTTTGACCTCCAATTTGTTATTTAAGAAAGAATCCCACATCCGCGGCAATGACCGCGCCTCTCGTTATTTTTTCAAGTATTGATCAAACCATTCGATTGCGAGTTTGATCGCGCGCTCGCGCTCCGTGGTGTATATGCCGTAGTGCGTAATGCCGGGCACGAGCACATACTTCTTTGGTTGCGGGGCGCGATCGTATGCGAGTTTGCCGTGAAGCTTGATGTCGAAGAGTTCTTCTTTTTCGGCATCAATAAACAGGGCCGCGCAGTTTTTGAGTTTGGCGGCCTCTTCAACCGGCGAATAGAGTAGCAGTTTATTTCGAATTGGAGCGCCGATCAGGCTGCCGACCACGACCTGGCGGGGCGGCGGATAGCCCAGTTCGCCGCGCGCGCGGCGGGTCGCTTCGTCATATGCGGATTTCAACTGATCGGCCTCGTTGCCCGCCAATACGGTCATTGCCGCCGGACGCGAATCAAACGCGGACACCTGGCCTACGATGGCCCTGACACGCGAATCGTGCGCGGCAACGTAAACGATGTGGCCGCCCGAATAACTCGATCCGCGCAGGCCAATGCGGTCTTTGTCCACCATTGGTTCGCCCATCGCCCAGTGAATCGCATTGAACCAATCGGTGACGAATTCCAGTGGATCAACGACCTCGCGCACTTCCATAACTTCGGCGGTAAATTTCTGCGCTTGCCCGTATTTCGGTTTGACCGGCGAAGTGCCCGTTAAAATCAAGCGCGAATCGCTTTCGCCCCAGCCGCGATAATCGAATGTCAACACCAGATAGCCCGCGTTCGCCAGATCAATCGAATCGCGCCGAAAGGCCGCAGCCGTGCCGCCCCAGCCGTGAGCTTGAATAATCGTCGGCAGCTTTTTGCCCGCCAGTGATTTGAGTGAAAAGAGTTCGCCATACATCCGCACACCTTCACTGATGATGTTGACGCGGCGAAAATCGAGGTTGTCGGGCGCTTTGAAATTCGCAAGGGCTGCTTGTTGTTGCGCCGCCGGGTCAGGCGGGCGCTGTGGTTGCCCGGCTGTCTGATTGCTTTGCTGTGCAGACAAGCGCTGCGTGAAAAGCAACATGACGAAAGTGAGGGTCATGATTGTTTTGTGCTTCAGCATAATTTCTCCTTGAAGTAGCGTTCGTAGCATTATCATCAAGCCAATGAGGTTGCAGACGAAAACTGTCCTGCAGTATCGGGAATCTTTATGGCTTGTTCTGCGGCAATGCAAAGAGCAACACCGTCGCCGAGCCTTTGGCCGCAAGCCAGAATCCGGTTGCATTGCCGGAATTGACTGCAATGTACTGCCGTCCGTTGATCGCGTAACTGATGATACCGCCATTGAGCGGCCCCCCGGCATTGAAGCGATAAAGCACCTTGCCATCACGCGCGTCCAGCACTAGAAAGTCACCCGTCAGTTCGCCTGTAAAAATCAACTCCGCCGACGTCGTCGTCACTGCTGCCAGCATCGGTCGTTGCGATTCGTACTTCCAGCGCACTTGTCCGGTCGCCGCATCGATCGCCGTCAACCAGCCGCGCGATTGCTCCACCGGATCCCGGACAGAAGTCCCGCCCATGTAACCGCCCACCCCCGCGCGAAACTCCTTCGCTTTTTTAAACGTTGAGCACCAATCGACCGCGTTGACAAACAACATATTCAACCCTGGATTGTAGGCCGGCCCATTCCATTGCACACCACCCAGCACACCCGGGCAGGCGTAAACACCTTCGGTTGTATTTAGCGGCACATCAGGGTTCTTGCGCGTTGTCACCGGCACCGCGTAAAGATGTTCGTGCGTTTCGCGATCGAGCACGTGCAGTAATCCATCTTTGCCGGTGGTTGTAATCAGCTTGCGCATTTTGCCGTTTATTCTGGTTTCAAACAGCGGGCTGACCTGTGTCACATCCCAGTCGTGAAAATCGGCCGGCACTGCCTGGTAGAACCATTGCAATTTGCCGGTGCGCGCATCGAGCGCCAGCAACGAGTTGGTGTAAAGATTGTTGCCCAACCGCGAGTCGGTATAAAAATCAGGTGCGGGATTGGAAACCGGCACGTAAAGCACGCCTTTTACAGGGTCAAGCGAAAGGGGTGCCCAGATGGAGCCGCCGCCGGTCGTCAGGGCCGTGGGATCTTTCCATGTTTCCGCGCCCGGTTCGCCTTCGTCAGGAACCGTATTAAAGCGCCAAACCGGCGCGCCGTCTTCCAGGCGAAAAGCGCCGACCCAGCCTTTGACGCCGGATTCGCTGCCCGCCGGACCGATCAGAATCAGGTCTTCGTAAAGCAACGGCGCCATCGTAAAACCCGCTTCGCGTTTCTTGCGATCCAATATTGGACGTTCCCACAGCAGCTTGCCGTTCGCAGCATCGTAAGCGACCAAATACCCATCGTGCGTGCCGCGTATGACCTTGCCGTCTTTGAGCGCGACGCCGCGGTACATGAGCCAGCCGTCGGGCCCTTTCGGCTTGCGATCAACGCGCCATTTCACCTTGAGCGTTGTCGCATCCAGCGCCATCGTCGCATTGCTCGTCGACACATACATCACGCCTTGATACACCAGCGGGTTGTTGTGAAAGACGTTGGCATCGGCGACCTGATAAATGGCAACCGGTTGCAACGATGCGGCATTGCTGCGATTGATCTGCTTGAGGTCTACGAAACGCTGCCCACCGTAATCGTGATTTGAGTGCAACCAGTCGGTGTTATTGTTCGCGGCGGCGTTCAATTCGGCTTGCGTCGGTCCGGCTGTGCTCGCCTTCGCACCGCTGCTGAAGAATTCAGGCGCGGCAGTCTTCGCGACAGGAACGCCTGATTGCCGCGCAATCCTGGTTTGCTTCAGCTTTGCCTCATCCGCAGTCAGTTCACGAGGGCCTGCCGCATAACCATTGCTCGAGAGCATGAAGGCCACGATGTCAAGGTATTGCTCAACGGTGAGCGAATCGGGCTTGCCATAAGGCATCTCCATTTTGGTGATGTTGTAAAGTTCGCCAAGCGCGCGCTCGTTCCACTTGGCCATGAAACGCTCACCCGCGAGCGGGCTGGACGGTGTGCCTTCAAGGCTCTGTCCGTGGCACGAAGCGCAATGCTGCGCATAAAGCCGCTTGCCGCGTTCGGCTTGCGCCTGGCTGTAAAGCCGTTCAGTTTGCGAGGACGCAGAAGGCAACACCGCCATCATTGCCGCGCCAAGACATAATATTGCCAGGGTGAATCGCCCACCCCACCTGAACAAATCAAGATTCATGCCTAACCTCCAATTCAAAAGAGACAGGATTGACAGGATGTTTCACAACCTCACTGAATTGCCGATACAGCCCAGGCGCCGGCGCCCTGGCAACCGTATATCTGCCGGACGCAATTCCCCAAATGCAATTCAATTGATTCGGTGATCATTCTTTAGATTTAATTTCAGTATAGCCCTTGCCGCCATATTGGGCACAATCAATTCCGCATGGTTGGAAATCAACCAAGTATGAAGTCATCAGGCGCATTTACTTTTTCCAGTATCCGGTGAAAAACCACAGATTGAGTTCCTGCTCGAAGGCGCCTGGAAGATCGCGCTTAAGCATTGAAGCAAACCATCGCGGGAAAGATTCCAGGGTTTTGCGAATCAGGAATCTCGGCATACCGAAGATCCGAGGCGCCGGTAGTGAATGGAGCCGGTTCATCACCGCCATTGAAGCGCCATAACTGCGATACCACTTGCGAAAATAGTTTCTGGTGAGCCTCGCGGCCGGAATTCTGTGAAAGACCTTCATCCGGGGCTCATAGACGCCGCGAAATTTTGCGGCCCTGAGTCGGAGATAAAACTCGCTGTCTTCGCATAATCCAAGGGCTTCGCCGAAACCACCCAGATCGGTATTGAACACTCCGGTCTTTTCGAGCACCCGGCGAAGCACTGCCCCGTTGCCGCCGGAAAAACCGTGATGCGTGGCTGTATCATCGTCATGATCGTGCAGGATTCTTTGATCACCGCCGTCAAAAAGCGATACTGGCCCGCGCAGCCTGTCGTCATACCAGCGCGGAGGCGGGATTTCCCAGTCACCGTACACGGGCCCGGTAGCATAATCATACCCGTCTGTGAAGACCCGATGAATGGCGCAAAGCCATTGATCATCGACAAGCTGGTCGTCATCGGTGAAGGCGATTATTTCAGCGGTCGTGTTTGCTATCCCGGTATTGAGGGCGAAGGATTTCCCCTGCCTCGGTTCGAATAAATAGCGTAGCCGGCCGCCGGTATGCTCCGCGAGTTCCTTGACCACATCTCGTGTAGAGTCATTTGAATTGTTGTCGACGACGGTTATCGAATAATCGAATCCAGGTTCACGACCTGCATCGAGCACGCTCTTCAATGCTTTCTCAAGATAATCGGCTCGATTGTATGTGGCAATGATGACGTCGATATTCATGATTGATAACTTATCAAAACGGACAGGTCGCGTTGAGGAGCATTCGCATCTAACGGGATCTCTTAGTGGCTTCAATCAAAATAACTCCACTCAATGCGGGCCATCTTTTCGCCGCGCGGTGCCAGAGGCGTTCAATCCGGGACACGAGCGGGATGTGACCGTAAACGTCCGGATGTTCGAGCAGTTCGATCTTCCAGGATTCAAACTCCGATTGAGTGAAGATTTCTTCGATCCTCGAAGGACGATTGAAGCGGAAATAAGTCGGGTAAGCTTCCGAGCCCGAACGTTTCTCGAACATCGAGACAATAGCCGGATGAAGAGCATTCGGAATGGCGCGTGCGACGATGGAGACTATGTCTAGAGAGTTCGGTGTAATCGCGAGCAGCACTCCACCGGGTCGCAGAACTCGTGCAATTTCCGCAAGCACCGGCCCGGGATCCGGCAGATGTTCAAAGACCATGTTTGAAGTTACGAGATCGAAACTGTCGTCAGTGAAAGGCAGGCGCCCGGCTCCCGCAAGAATTCTCTCATGGCAGAAATCATTTTCGAGCAGTGCCTCACGATCACCGTCAACTCCGACAATCAACCCCGACAGGGATTTCAAATCCTCTTCGAGTTCGAGTTTGCCTCGCAACCACCATGGCACAGCGCCGCGACCGCAACCCAGATCGAGCCATCTGGAATCTCCTCTAAGGCGATCCCGCAACCGGTTCAGGTATGTTTTCTGAGGATGTTGAGGCTGGGCGGATCCTCGAAGCCTGCGGGATGAGTTCCGGTCGATGGCGTCCTCGATCAGATTGTAGATGGAGTTTCCCGGATTTTTCCCGACGACGTGAAAATCAAAACGGGCAAGCCAATCGGCTTTGTCTCGAACGCGGCGAAGCCCGCTTTCTCTAAGACTGCGCCTGATGACGGAATCATCCTTCATGAGATGCATCGGACGTTGATCGTCGATTCCCGCCCGGTAGTTGAAAATCAGACGGCCGCCATCTTTCATGGCAAGGCTCAACTCCTTCATTTCCGCTGCCGGGTCGACCAGGTGCTCAAACACATCTGTGGCGGTGATCATGTCAAAATATCTTCGCGGCAAAGGGTTCTCATTGAGATCGAGAAACTCCGCTTTCAAACCTCTTCGCTCGAACCTCCACCTGGCAAAGTCGAGCATCGTCGAAGAAATATCGGCGATGGTCACACTGAATCCATGACGGGCGAAAAGAATCCCGGTCGATCCGACTCCTGATCCAAAATCGAGAAAACAAGAAGCTCCAGTGTCTTTGGCATAATCCAGAATCGCGACGTTGATCGAATTGGTTTCAAGATCGGCCGCGTGCCACCAGATATGCTCGTAGATATAACTTTGCGTGTGACGGTAGAATTCGCGGATCTGAGCCGGCGTTTGGCGCGGCGCCGAAAGCCATTCGGATCTGGAATCGGCCAGGGCATTTTCGCACAAGCCACGGGCAGCTTTCGCGCTAATTCCAAAATACTCGGACAGCTCGCGAAGAGAGCTTTCAATCAAGTCGTCTTCTTCAGGCAGAAGCAGCGCATCGCGCCATTCCGCCGCCCACCTGCTCTTCATAGAATCACCATTCGAGGCCGGCTACAATGCCGGTGCCATTAATATCCGTCCCGTCTCCACATCACCCAGGGCGCGGCCAGCAGGCCAACAATCAGGCCGTATACCTGCCCACGCCTGCGTCTGAGCAGATCCTCGGAATCAGCATTCCGACGGCTCCATCTTTTCGGGACTTTGAGAAATGTCCAGTAGAGTACGCGCATGGCGTATCTGTCGCCTCGCATTGCATGCTTCATCAGATATGCCGAGAACCCTTTCGCATAACCATATTCGAGGCGAACGGCCTGATCGACACTCTTTCTGTCGTGATTGTGATAAACGATCACAGTGGGCGCATAGAGCAAACGGCATCCGCTTCTGAGCGCACGGTAGAAGATTTCGGCTTCATCGGCGCCTGCAAAAAATCGCCCGGCTCCGAGCCTGACATCGAATCTGCCGATGCGATCGAAGATCTCACGGCGAAATGCCATGTTGGCGCCCATCAGAAAAAAACCCGGATCCGGAAAGACAAAAGTCTGGCGTTCTTGAGAAACCTGAAGCGATACACGCTGTAGATCATCGGAGCCCGGCAGAACACGCCCTCCAAGCACCAAAAGCTCCGGATCAGAGCCGAATTCATGATAAATCTCGTTGAGCCATTCGGAGTCAACCAGGACGTCATCATCCGTGAAAACGATGATCTCGCCCACGGCTGATTCAATTCCCGCATTGCGGGCAAACGTCAGTCCCTTGCGCGGCTCAGCGATGTAACGAACATGGTCAGGATATTTTTCGATCCAGCGGCGAACAAACGCCTCCGTTCCGTCGCTTGAACCGTTGTCGACCACAATGACTTCATACGCATATTCACCTGAAAATTTCTGAGCTGAAAATATTTCAAGCGTTCGTTCGAGCGACCGTACGCGATCACGCGTGCAAATAACGACGCTGACTTTCGGCCTTTGCCTTTCGGGATTTGCAGATGGCAACGATGACAGGTTCAAAGCGGCTGTTGTTTCACCCTTTCATTTAAAAGCGATCGGTAAATCCCGGAATATTGACCGGTGATCGTGTTCCAATCCCGCTCTTCAAGAGCATAGTCGCGTGCATTGCGGCTCAATTCGGCTCTAGACATGGGATCATCAAGGACCCTTTCCAGAGATTGAGCCAGCAGGCGCGGGCTGGCCGGTTGAACGAGGCACCCGGTCACGCCGTCCCTGATCAGTTCGCGCATACCGCCCACATCCGATGCGATCACGGCTTTTCCCATCGCCATCGCTTCAAGAGGCTTCAAAGGCGTGGTCAATTCGGTCAGCCTTGAACTGATACGGGGATAGACTAGAACATCCATGACCGAGTAGTAACGTCTTATCTGATCGTGATCGACCTTGCCGGCGAAGATGAAACCGTCCTGCAGATCGGCCGGTATCGACTGTCTCAAGGCGGCCTCGCACTCACCCTCTCCAACCAGCATCAATCGCAAGTCCGCGCGCTTCTTCATCAGAATGATCATTGCATCGACAAGGTATTCCAACCCCTCGTAAGAATAGAACGATCCGATGAAACCCGCAGTCAGCTTTTCCTTGAGACCGTACTGTTCGGTCAAATCAGCATCGGGAGGCACTGGCTGAAAGAAGTCCGCATCGACGCCATTGGGAACGACAAAGATTTTCGCAGGCGGTATCCCCCGTCTGATCAGGTCGTCCCTCAGGGCTTCGCTGATCACTGCGATCTTCGCGGCCTCTTCGAGCACCGACTGCTCGAGCTTTCTCGAAGTCCTGTATTTGAGGGAGTTGTAACGCGTTTTCCCGCGATCGACCGCGGCATCCTCGTCGTAATAATGCAGATCGTAAAGCCAGGGCAGGCCCGTTTCTTTTGAGGCTCTGGCTGCCGCCATTCCATTGAGCGACGGTGAATGGGCGTGGATCAGATCTACTTTGTGCTCCATGGCCAGCACCGCGATGGTCCTCGACAACGATGCCAGCGTAGCCATCTGCCTGAACATTGATACCGATTTAAGCCTTGAAGATAAACTGAAAACCGGCCAGTCGGTGCGATGATATTCGATCCCGTTTATCGTCTCCAGTTCGCCGGGGCAATCCCCGTGTTTCGGCGAAGTGACCGCAAGCGGATCGATTCCCAGCCGCCGCTGTGTCCTGAGAATGTAGTCGCTTCGTATGCTGTAACCGCTGATCAGAGGCAGCGAGTGATCGAGGACATGAAGGACTTTCATCGATTGGCTTTTCGCGTGTTTTTATTACTCAAGTCGGAACCGCTCATCGTCCGACTGCCGGCAACGGACTCAACGACCTCGACCATGCCTTGAAGCAGCGGTTTCCATGCATGCCGCTGCTCCACGAAGTTTCGGGCACTGAGTGAGAGCGTTTCACTCAAAGCCGCATCTTCCATAATTCCGATCACCGATTCGGCGAAGCGCTCGGGTGAACCGGCCACAATCAGCTCTTGTCCATCAGTCAGACCCAACCCGGCAACAGATTCAGGCGCGGCAACTACGGGCCTGCCGCAAGCCATAGACTCAAGCACCTTATTCTGCACGCCTCTGGCGATGCGCAGCGGAACCACGCAGACAGCCGCTTTTCGCAGGTACGGCCTGACGTCAACGACATATCCCGTCACCTCTATGCCGGCCGACTGTGCAAGCTTTCTGATCGCACGAGCCGGATTCGAACCGACTATCTGGAATATGACTTCAGGTTTTCGCAAGCGGATCAGCGGCAGAACATCGTCGACAAACCATTTCACCCCGTCAATATTGGCAAAATAATCCATCGCCCCAACGAAGACCAGATGTTTGGGCTTCTCGTGAGAAGGCTCGTTTCGGACATTGAAAAATTCCAGATCGACTCCATTGGTCATGAGGGTGACCTTCGCCCGTCTTGAAAATTCATCCAGGCTCTTTTCGAGCAGCGCCGCTTCACGGCTTGTCGCCAGAAATGTCTGGGGGAATTTCAGGATCACTCCGGTTTCAAACTTCCTCAGTCGCGCAGATTCAAGTCGGTAGAGCCATGATCGAGGCCACTTGACCACCCTGGAATAATCAAGCCATTTCTCCGAATCGACATCGACAAGATCGACAACCGTTCTGGAGGCCAGATGATCGGGGACATACTGCGCCATCACCCCGGAGTAAACGAAGACTGCATCGAAATCATGGCTGGCTGTCGCATCTGTCACCGCTCGCGCCATCTCGCCTGAATGAAAATAGCCGGTCGAGAGTGCCTCATTAGTCACCAGGCTCCACACCGTTCGAAGCAGGGACTCAGACCGGCGCAGCTTGATTATCCGCACCGAAGCACAATGCCGGGCAAGCTCAGTCTCATGCTCCTGATCGTCGATGCCGCCGGCAAATGCAAGTAGATGAACCTCGTGCCCGCAATCAACAAGCGCTCTCAATTCATGATAAGACCTGATCTTGTCGCCTTTGTCAGGCGGATATGGAATTCTGTGTGCGAGGTATAGTAATTTCATATCAGGGCAGATATTTCACGATTCGCGGGCCAATCAGCTTTGTCAGACTCAGCGGCAGGCGCTTCCACGCCTCAATGAAAATTCTGAATTTCGGATTCAGCGGATTTATTTCAGGCGCTTTGCCGCCGCCGAAGTGAAAACACCTGTAATTCAGCTGTTTTTCATTCATCTTCCAACCGCGTTTGAACCGGTAAGATCCGGTTCCCTTTTTACTGCGGCCAAAATCGAAGCGAGTGAAGCCGCGGCCGGCCGAGAGACGCATAAGCTCTGAGTACATGAAATTGTTGATCCCCGCTCGATGGAACTCGGGATACGCGCCCGCGTAGTATGGCATGACGCAGTCGCGAAAATAGAAGCTCATGACTGCGCCTGCCAGTCTTCCTCCAGATCCTCTCGCCTGCCTGACAGCCAGGATGTCGCAACTTTCCGGAAATGCTCGCAGAAATTCCAGGAACAATCTCTTGGGGAAAACAGGCGTGCCGAGGTTCCTCACACTCCTCGCGTATACCTCGTAGAACTCATCGAGCAACTCTTCACCACCTCTGACTGCATATAATCCCGCCGCCATGCCGATCCTGATCATCCTGCGAACGTCCCCCGGATAGCCTCTCATCCGATCATCGTCATCCTCGGCGATTCCGCTTTCGAATGTCACATAGAGATCCACGGTATCTGACATTGCGTCATCGTAATTAAAACTGGCCTCCGCGGTTTGACGCAATTCGAGATAGTCCACTTTCCGTTCGATTGCGATCTCGCGGGCCCGGTGAATAAGTGCCTGGTATGTGGCCTGATCATCTCCCAGAACGCCTCCGTATACCGCATTCGGACTCGAAACCAGCATCGACCCGTAAAAGAGTCCGGGAATGCCGCCCTTTACCAGAAACAGCGGCAGGACGCCGGTGATCTCTCCTCCCCGTTCGGCATAAATACAGAAGGACCGATGCCCCCAGGTATTGCAAACCACCCTGATCCATCCACTCAAATGGCAGAAGGTCGCCTCTCGTGTCTTCAGGACATAATCATCCCATCGACCGGAATCAGCCTCGGAATACTCTTTTACTGTTACTGTTATTTCGCTGAGAGACATAAAAAAGTTGTAATTGCTCAGCCCCCATCTTCAAATGTTCAAGAAGATGGGGGCTGAGCAATTACAAAAAGCTTAAAGTTTAAACTTTTCTCTTAGTCCATCCTGGCATAAGCCGCTGTTGAGCTGATCATTTGTGGTTCGATGGCAGTCACTTCAAGTTCATTCAGGTAAAGAACCTCGCGGACGGGAGCGAACCTGAAGTCATCCAGCAACTGACTCAGTCTCGGCATGGTGCGATCCAGATTGATCCGGTGCCGCCAGACATTGAACCGGCCTCCGCTGATTACCGGTTGATCAGGATCGACTTCCCAGGCATGAACCATAAACATCGCCGGCATGCCTTCAGTAGAATTGATCCGCTTTAAACACCATCGAAACAAGGGATAGGGCAAAAGCCGGAAATAACCGCCTCCTGCCACAGGCAGATTCTGCCCGGCCATTCTTATCGTTGATGGCGGGAATTCAATGATCTGACCTGCTTCACGTCTGATCACGTGAAGCGATCTTTCCGCGCCAGGCATTCCGTACCTGTCATGGTGAATCGGAAAGATCGATGAATCGTACCTGAATCCTTCCTCTATCAGAATATCGAGCGCCCAGAGCGTCTTCGCATTGATCGAATAGGTCGGAGCGCGATACCCGACAACCTCTTCTCCCGTGACATCCTCCAAAATCTTCCTGGCACGTCTCAGGTCCACCCGAAAAGTTTCGGGGGTCTGACTGGTAATCAACCGGTGATCATAACCATGACACGCTATCTCATGCCCGCTATCCGATATTTTTCGAATCAATCTCTGATGATGTTCGGCGACCCAGCCGAGAATGAAGAATGTCGCCTTGAGACCTTTTTGATCAAAAAGGTCCAGCAACCTGGTGGTGTTCGACTCAATTCTAGGCTCGAAGCGGCGCCAGTCCTGACGCGGAATTATTCCCGAAAAAGCCTCAACCTGGAAATAATCCTCCACGTCGACCGTTAAAGCATTTATGGGCGGTTGTGAGTCATTGACCATCTTTTGACCTGGCGATGGAGCAGAGCGGGAAAACAAAATCCAGGAATGGATTCTGTCGTAACAATAATCAACGCAAGCCGATGATAGCCTCAG
Organism: Acidobacteriota bacterium; assembly: GCA_016710075.1. Lineage (GTDB taxonomy): Bacteria > Acidobacteriota > Blastocatellia > RBC074 > RBC074 > JADJLO01. The sequence continues at coordinate 287,383 of JADJLO010000038.1, forward strand.
ACCAGCAGGAGGTTCAAGCGGAAATTGCCCGGCAGCTTATGTGCGGGCGGGGCGGGCGGGGTGGGCGGGGTCGGCGTGAGAAAAAAAATCAGGCATTACAGGCATTACATGATCTGCAGCAGATCCACAATGGCGGTAACGTCTCGTGGACGCCTTGCTTCAGTCTTCATCCATTCGATATCGGTTTGAGTTTCACTGATCCGCCTGATCCGATCGATATACTCATTCAATGAAAGACGCCATATCAATTGTTCATCCAGTTCTTCAGAAAATGCCATGATCGCAGCTTTGCTGATTTTGACCTTATTGAGCTCTGCCTCGATTTTGCGCCGGTAGTCGCTGACAGAGGCATCCGACATTTTCACCAGCTCGGCGATCTCCTGACCGGATGGTTCAGTTGGATCGAAATAGATATGCCAGAGAATCCTCCATACTTTTTCGGTTCGAGCGGTGTTGTCTCTGACAAGACTGCTCAAATGACTGAGGAAATGATTGGCGGCAATACGGCCCAGTTTCTCCTCTTCAGCCCGCAGGACGAGCACCTCGGGACTTTCGGACGTGAACGCTATTGAATCGAGAAAATGGCTTCCCTGTCGCTGCTCATTGAACTCGTCATCAATCGTGTTCATGACAGGGTCGTAAACGGGAAGCTTGCTCAGCGCAAGATTTCTGAGCACTTTCAAGGGAGCCGGAGAATCGATGGCCTCGAAAATCTCCACCATCAACTCAACCAGTTCCTGATTGCTAACTATTACTTGAGCTTCTCCCGTGCAGCCAGTCCGGCGGCGATTGCGCCGGCGCATCGGTATCGAAGTGATTCGCTCCTGACAGGTCCCGTTGTCTTTGAGAGACTTTCCGTCCTCCCAGTCACGAAGACCATAAATCACCTCCGCAGCCTGCCGATAACGAGCTTTCCGGTCCCTGGGCTGCTTGAACTTCCTGAATCTGGGATCCGTCTCAAGCACACCGCTGATCCGACGGGCCATCCGGTAATTCTCGGGCCGGCGACGCCGCAGACCTCCAATCAGCAGATTGGTCAGCTCAATCTGATAGATCTCTTTTTCGATCTCTTCATCGGTCATCTGCGAATCAATGTAGTGATTGAAACGGTTTTTCTGCAATAAAAGAAGATAGAGATCCTGAGTCAGATCCTGGAGTGTAATCAGCGTGATTGTAGAGGAAGATTGCCGCTGTCCGATCAGAGCGGTGCGGACCATGTGATGTCTCGAAATCAGGCGAAGCAGCTCTTTCCATAATAGTTCTGCGTCACCTTCGGCTATTATTGTTCTCCAGGAAAAAACACTTCTCCTGGAATAGGCATACGACGATACCTTCGCCGGTAAATGCGGCGATTGCAATGCTGGAGCTTTCATTTTTCAATTCCGAACGAGTTTCAGACCAATGTGAGGGGTCTGGATGCCTGCAGGGGCATCTGTTATGTGTAGTTGATACTGCCAGTCATAATCTGGTTGGGATACCAATTACGATCTGATCAGTGGAAGGCGCAAGACTTTTACGATCTGGGCTGATCGATTTAAGTTATTTGTTTTTCACAAACAATGGGCAACTGTTTGAGGGCTGTTATTCTGATTTTAGTTCTTGCACCAACACTTGCTTTTCTTATCTTATCGGCCGGTTTTTCCGGCTCTATAATTTTTATCAAGTAAACCAGAGCATTGCATCGAAGCGATGCCGGACCTGTATTTTTCCCACGAACGATGTGCACTCGAGAGTCGTAACTTCAAAACTCTCGAGCTGAGGTCCGAACATAAGGATTGACGACGCAGCGTAGTGGGACGCTGCAGCATGCAATCATGTAATCAGGCATACAAACGTCAAAATTCAATCATCAAAGAGCTAAAAGTGGCGGACAGAGGGGGATCTGCCTGTAGTGACTTGATCGGCGACGCGGATTAATAAAACCGAAGTCTTCAACCAAACCGGGCGCATTATATTCCTACTGAATACTACCTGCCAATGCTTTTTTACAAAAATGGCAAGATAAGATAAATTTTCTCCTGTGAGCTTAGACCTGCCCCGGAGGCGGGTAGTTTGTAGGATATTGGGGAGGTGGCGGAGCCATGCCCTTTCGCTTCTCGAACAGGGCGATGCCCAGTAATCCGCCAAGCACGGTGAATCCGCCAAGAAGGACGGAGAACATGAGCAGAAACGGCAATGAGGCAATGACTCTTTGAGCGGCGGTCTGATTGACCGAGGCCTCTATCATTTTCTGGATCGTCTCCTGGAGTGAAGGGTCGCTGGATCTGGCGGCAACGGCCTCAAGAACCTTAAAGGTTATGCCCTGAGCCATGCCTGAAAACGCGAGGGGAAGACTGACGAGAACGTATATGCCTGCGCCAATCAAACCTGCAAACAGTCCGATTTGAGCGCCCTCGGAAGTTTTGACAATCCTTGGAGACTTGTCAACAAGCATTTTTGAAGCCACTGCGCCGCCGATCAGCGCCCATGCACAGAAACAGCAATTGGCGATACTGATGATGGGAATCACGGAAAAAAAGCCGACGATCAGGCCGCCGAACAGGGCAGGTTGTTTCCAGTCAAGGTCGTTCATGATTATTAATCCTCACAGTCAATAGAATCAGTTTGCATCGGAAAGCTTGGAAGCAAAGTTAAATTCTGAGCTTATGATTACGAATCATCAGGTCGCTCAGAGCCGAGAAGACGCCCGGCATAAGATAAAACGCCGAGACGCCGCCGAAGACAAAACCGGTAATGCCGCGGGAGAGAAAAGTATTGGCGAAGAGGCCGGTCAATCCTCCGGCGAAGTCCAAAGCCATGGGAATGCCGGCGAGAATCAACAGTCTCCGATCGGGAAACTCTTCTTTGTCCAGGGGGCTGATAAATGGGTAGGTGATGAGCCCCGCGAGGAATCCGGCGTATATCGCTGTGCAGCGCGAGCAGACACCGAGAGGGAAGCCCAGCAGGTGATAGGTCCTGTCGGGAATCTGATGGCAGACGGCCGAAAAGCCCTGATAAAGAATCAGCGAAGCCGCCACCTTGCCACCCGCCATCAACAGTGAAGGCAGGACGATCAATGCCAGCCAAAAAACGGAGAGCATCAATAATCCGAGGTAGACAATTCCGGCCAGTTTATCTCTGGAGTGCATAACTAGACTACCTGCCCGAGAAATCGAAAAAATCGTAGACGGTGCGTGCGAGCCGTCCCATCTGTTCTTCCACTTCGCCGCGACTGGTACGTTTGTCGACGGTAAAGACGACGAGGACGACGGGGCGCCCCTGGACAAATATCACGCCGGCATCGTTGGTGACCGAGCCGATGGTTCCGGTTTTGTGGGCCATGCCTGCCGATTCGGGCAGGTAGCGAGGCAGGCGCTGGTTGAACTGCTGCCTGCGTAAAATGGTCATCATCTGGTTGCAGGAATCTTTTCCGGCGACCTCGCCCCTGACTATCTTTTCGATCAGTTTAGCCATGTCGCATGGAGAAGCGACGTCCTTGAGGATTGCGGCGAACTCCTTTTCCGCAGCCGCCATCTTCTCGGGTGAAGGCTGGTTCGTCCCAGACTGAGGCAGGAGCATGATCTCTTTTGCAGATTTCCCCTTGACCCGTTCATCGGACAGTGCGATGAAATCGCGAATCAGCTCGAAGGTCGTCCGGTCGACACGGATATTTCCGAGACCGAACGACCGCATCGTGGCGGTCACATTCTCAGCCCCGACTTTTTTGAGCAGGATATCGGTCGCCTCGTTATCGCTCAGGATGATCATGAGCAAAGCCAGATCGCGGATGGTGGGTTTGAGCCCGCTTGAAAGCAATGGCAGGACGCCGCTGCCGAGGGTTCTGTCATTTTCCGTGATCTCCAGACGTTCATCGAGGGAGAACTTCCCTGCCTCGGCCTGGCGGAAAACCTCGACCAGAATCGGTATCTTGAAGACGCTGGCCATGGGAAAGAGACGATCGCCGTTAATCGACAACTCCTCGCCGGTCTTGATATCCCGGACGGCGACGCCCATCGTGCCGGGGAAGAGATCGACCATCTCCTGCAAACGGGCTCGCAATTTCTCAAGCTGCTGCGGGCCTTTTGCCTGATTCTGACCCTGCTGCGCCTGAGCCATCCCCCGTCCCGCAAACAACAAAACAACGATCGCTAGTATGATATTCCTGGGCTTTATCATCTCTAATCTCGATTATTACAGCCGGTCGAATCTGACAAACGAATCCGGGCCACCCTCGACGTGGACGGTATCGACGAAGCGAACATGCATGGTCTCGGTCGTCATGATCAGCGACTGGGTGCGTTTTCCGGTGCCGAAAAATCTTGCACCACGGAGAATCGTCCCATCGGTCACGCCGCAAGCGGCAAAGATGATTTTTTTACCCGGCGCCAGATCGTTGGTGTGATAAACACGGGAAGGATCCGAGATGCCCATCTTCTCCATTCGCTCGACGAGGCCATCGGCAATCTTGGCTCTGTCTTCAGGCTGTTCGAGCTGTTCCTTGAGGACGAACCGCGACTGGATCTCGCCGTTCAGGCATTTCATGGCGGCGGCCGTGATGACGCCTTCCGGGCCGCCGCCGATCCCCATTAGAGCGTGCACACCCGAGCCTGCAACGGCCGCTGAGACGCCGGCCGAGAGATCGCCGTCGGTGATCAGCCTGATTCTGGCTCCGGTTTCTCCAATTTCATGAACCAGCTTTTTGTGTCGCGGCCTGTCGAGAACGACGATTGTCAGGTCTTCGACTTTTCTCTTGAGTCTCGAGGCTATGGCTTCAAGGTTGTCTCTCACAGGTGCGTCGATATCGACCGCGCCCTTGACCGACGGTCCGACAACGATCTTGTTCATGTAGACATCAGGCGCGTGCAGCAGGCCGCCTTTCTCCGCCGCGGCCAGAACCGCAATGGCGTTCGGAGCTCCCGAGGCGCAGAGATTTGTTCCTTCCAGAGGGTCAACCGCAATATCGACCTGAGGATACTTCCCCTCATTGCCGGGCCTGGCTCCCAACCCGAGCCGCTCGCCGATATAAAGCATCGGCGCTTCATCACGCTCGCCTTCACCAATGACAATGGTTCCATCCATCGGACTTCTATCCATCACCTCGCGCATCTTCTCCACCGCCACGTGATCGGAATACTTGCGATCACCTCGACCCATCGTTCGCGCCGCATCAATGGCCGCAGCCTCCACCACTCTTAAAAAATCGAAGAGCAGGTCGTACTCAAGCGGCCGAATTATCGTATTTTCTTCGCTCATATTATTTTATAGACTCCAAATTATTTTAAAGACGCTGAAATTGAGAAAAGTTTAAAAAGTTTAAAGTTCAATGTACAAAGACGTTGATCGTGGCGCCCTCGTTTTAAACTATAAACTCACTTGCTCCATCATTCATTCTTCCACGAGTTCAGACAGGTGCGGGTCAAAACAGGCTCTGCAACGGGCTTCATAAGCATCGGAAGCGCCGACCACGACGCGCTCGCGGCTGGCGATCAATCTTTGGGTATAAGTCGCAGGGCTGCCGCATCTGACGCAGATCGCGTGAGTTTTGGTGATATCTTCAGCGATGGCCAGCAACAGGGGCATCGGATCGAAAGGCCTGCCAAGGTAATCCATATCGAGACCCGCGATGATCACCCGCTTGCCGAGATCCGCCAGTTTATTGGCCACGCTGACAAGGTCGCCGTCGAAGAACTGACCTTCATCTATCCCGACGACCTCAGTATCCATATCGACGATCACCAGGATTTCAGTAGCAGACTGGACGGTCTCTGATTGAATCTTCATCTCCGAGTGAGAAACTATGTGCTCCTCGCTGTAACGCACGTCGATAACGGGTTTGAATATTTGAACCTTGCGCCGTGCTATCTGGGCACGGCGCAACCTGCGTATCAATTCCTCGCTCTTGCCGCTGAACATCGAGCCGGTAATCACCTCGATCCAGCCTGAGTCTGACGAATGTCGCTCCAAAATCTGTCATCTTCCTTTCCAGGGGCTTTCAACGATTACAATTATTAACGAATTATGGCCCAACGTCTACACTATAAACCATAGACAGCGCAAGATAATCGAGCCAGCTCCGGGGTGTTGCATTTTCCGCCGCGCCCATTAACAATCGGAGGCGGCAGAAGCGATCAAAAAAAAGTAAAAGAGGTCTGGAATGGCTGCTTCGATCATTGAGCCGGGAAACGGATTGCAAGCCGTTAATCTTGAAGGGCTGACACTTGACGCCCGCATCAGGGCCGCCTTCGAATTCATCGATGGCTCTTCAGCACGGTTTACTGCAGAACAGATTCGCATCTGCGAGATACCCGCGCCGCCATTCAAGGAGCAGGAAAGGGCGAGGTATTTTGCCTCCAGGTTTGTCGAACTGGGACTCCAGGATGTTCACACCGACAGTGAAGGCAACGTCATAGGCTTTTACAGGGGACGGCTTGAGCAGCCGCTGCTCGTACTCTCTGCGCATCTCGATACGGTCTTCCCTGAAGGGACGGACGTCCGTGTCAGGAAGATCGGCAACAGGCTTTGCGCTCCCGGCATCGCGGATGATGTATCGGGTCTTGCGGCACTCATCGGATTGATTCAGTCCCTCAATGCAGCGGAATTGAAGACGCGCGGGACAATCGCTTTTGTCGCCACCGTCGGCGAGGAGGGCGAGGGCAACTTGCGCGGCGTACGACATCTGTTTAGCGAAGGAAAACTCGCCGGCAGGGTCTCGGCGTTCGTCTCTTTTGACGGCCCCGGAGTCGAATGCATCACTCATCAGGCACTCGGATCCCGTCGCTTTCGCGTGCGACTTGAGGGGCCCGGCGGTCACAGCTGGGGCGATTTCGGAGTCGTCAACCCGGTTCACGCTCTCGGCAGGGTGATTTCAAGAATATCGGACTACCAGGTTCCCGCAGATCCCCGCACGACATACAACATCGGTCGCATCGAGGGTGGCGAATCCGTCAATGTCATCCCGCAGTCGGCATCACTCGATATCGATCTCCGTTCGGCTTCCGAATTCGAACTGCTGCGCCTGGAAGAGTTTCTCATAGCCGCCGTCGACCAAGCCGTCATCGACGAGAATGTTCTGAGGGCCGCCTCCGGTGTAAAATTGAGATCCGAAATCACGATGATCGGCGACAGACCTTCCGGCGAGACTCCCCTCAATGCGCCAATCGTCAAAACTGCTATCGCCGCATCGCGGGCTCTCGGCGTCAATCCGATTCTCAACCGCGCCTCGACCGATTCCAATATCCCGATCAAACTCGGAGTTCAGGCAATTACGCTCGGAGCCGGCGGAGTCTCCAGCGATTCTCATCGCCTCAGCGAATGGTACGATCCGACCGGCAGAGAACTGGGCTATAAACGGGCCCTGCTGACCGCCATCGGCATGGTCGGACTGGAATAATCGCTATATATCAATCTAACTATCCTGTTTAGCTTTGGTAATATTTATCGGCAGGTTCGGCAGTTTCTGCATTTCGCCAATGAAGCGCCCCTCCCTCGCCGTTTCAATCGCCCTGATCAGAGCCTGATCCTCCTGAACTCCGTAAATCAGATGGCCGCCGATGACATAAGTCGGGACACCCTTGATTCCATAAGTCCGGGCTATGAGCAGATCTTCATCAACCTCATCGGTCATCTCCCCGCCTTCAAGAACCCCTGCCAGCACGGAGGAATTCAACCCGATCTTCCATGCCAGTTCCTTCAGAACTTCGACATCTCCAATGTCCCGGTCCTCGACGAACAATGATTTGAAAAGGCCTCGATGAAACTCTTCAAGGCGTCCCTGTGTCCGCGCCCATGCAGCCGCCTCGTGCGCCATCCTCGTGAGCGGAGCTCTGGACGGTTGCCTGATCTCGACACCGAGCCTCTCAGCCATCGGATAAATGGTATTCCGCCACCCCTCATTCATGGCTTCTCCCACCGTTTTTGTTCAACACTGACACGTAGTATAAAAGCCAATACAAAAGCGACCCGGACACGCATTGTTTGAAAGTGTCGAGCCTTAATAAAACATTTGTTCAAGGAGGAACAATGGCAGAAGATTATGAAAATTACAGCGATTATGAACGGGATTTCTTCATGGCCGTTGATCGCAATACGCTCTCGGAACAGGCCATCTTCGACGCTCTCTCGACCATAGGCGACGACCAGTATTACACCTTGTTCGAAGTCGAGGTCGAGCACGTCTGCGGCCCCGCTCACGTCCAGGTTTTTCCGGAACGCGCCGGCACCCTCTACAGATGCCTCAATTGCGGAGTCTCGGGAATCATCGGCGGATAACCTGATTACGAGATTTGAAATAAGAGAAACATCCATATCCGAATCTCTTATTTCAAATCTCAATACTGGATTTCCCGATCGTTCTAGTTGAGCTTGACCGCCTTGTAACCGCCCTTCGAATAGTCCCTGATCCACCATACCGCAAAGACGACAAAGGGGATAATTGCCAGCATTGCCACCCACTTGAAGGATTGGGCGTCTCCGATCCTGTCGCGGATCTTGCCCATGTTGAATATCACCAGCCCGAGCATAAACTGCCCGGCAAACCCCATCAGTCCCATGGTGAAGGCCCCGCCCTGCGGAAATCTCTCCGAAGTGATGCCAAGCATCGTCGGCCACATAAAACAGACACCGACATAAAAGACCGTAGCCGCCATATATGCCGTTGTCGGAGATCCGGCATTCGACAACAGGTAGAGGCCCACCGAGGCTATCGTCACCGAAGCCCACATCATCCCAATCGGTGAAATCCTGTGGGCAATCGGACCGGCAAAATACCTCAGCACAAACATTAACGCGCTTCCATAAACCAGAATCAGGATGCCGCTCATCGTTCGCCAGCTTGGTCAGGACCGAATCGACCATCTGACCCGGCGCCAGCTCAATCGAAGCAGTGATCATCTGCATCCCAGCAGCAGCAGGAATGCCGGATTGAGCGCGGTCTTGAGCATCTCACCCGTCGAAATACCAGAGGCCACACGCTCTGTCGGAGGGAATTTCTGCCCGAAAATCAGGATCCCATAGAGGAGTGTCGGAACCAGAATGATCCCCATCTGGAGTTGCCAGTGCAACCCGAAATGCTTCATGAAATAACCCAGCAGCCCTCCTATGATCAGCCCCCCAGGCCACCATGAATGCAGCACATTGAGCTTGTGCGTCTTCTCCTCTGGAAACATTGTCGCAATCAAGGGATTAATCACCGCCTCTACCAGCCCGTTGCCAAACCCCGCAAGCAACATCGAAAGATACATGACCAGGTAACTGGGAGCCATGATAAACCCCACAATACCAACAATATGCAGCGAAAACGCAAGGTAGAGAAGGTTCCTCATTCCCAGCGCATCGAGCATTGGCGAGGTCACCAGGATCGATGCCGCAAAACCAAAAAATGCCATGGTCGAGATCCACGCATAATCGGCTTTTGCTTCACTCTGTTTGAAAAAACTGCCTAACGCTGGGTCGTTCAAGACGAGATCCTCGACGTTGCCACGCAGCGCAAATATCATCGCCGTGACAACCAGAGCCAGACAACTGGCTATAAACAGCCTTCGTTGATTCATGTTTTTTTCCTCCGGCATTGCTGGATTTATTTTTTTTACGTTGGGTACCTGGAATCGCCCCGCATCCTGGTTTCGCAAAATTTCGCGTGATTATGTATTCAAGATCCGGAAAAGGCAATCGGGATGCTGCTGTGAAGCTTAAAGTTCCGGATCCAAAGTCAAAAGAAATCTCCCTCAAGAATTAATTTCTCAAAGAATGTGAAAATCAGATAAACTATCCCCCGTTTATTAATTTTCCGATTACTAATCATAAATAATGACTAGTGATCTTGATTTACCTGCTGAAACAACATTAGAAATGAAAAAAAACGGTGTGAAAATTTTACCAGGTGAGTCCAACCTGCACACATTTGCCGAATTAACATTAAAATCAGTAGATGTTGTAGTTTATGGGGGAAAAGCCGGAAACTTTATGGAACAATTCATAACCCGGAGCGTGTCAGCGTCAGAAGATGTTCACTGAACGCTCGAATTGCGGCAAGAGTCATTAGAAAATACTGACCGCAATAAGGCACCTCATCAGACCTGAGCGATAAAAGCGATCAAAAGCAATAGAGATGAACCATCTTCCACAAGAAGAACCCGGGGCACAAGAAGAGCCCGGGGCCGCAGATCAGACCGGGCCGGATCTAACAGATCAAGCAGATCCAACAGATCAGGCAGATCAGGCAGATCAGGCAGATCCAATCGAAGCTTCGATAAAAGATCAAAAAAATGCCCGGGACGAGCGGATTGAAACAGGCATCAAACCAATGTCATCTCTGGCATCAACCGCCGGCTCAAATTTTGGTTCAAAGGACAGGGAGTTGAAGACAGAGAATCCGGCGCTGTCAGGCGAACAGCCAGAGATGGCAGATCAGGCAGAAAAGCCCGGTCCGGTCGCTGATAAAATCGCCGATAAAATCGACGATCACGCGCTGCTCGAAGCGACGCGCAACGGTGATGAGGATGCCTTCCAGGAACTTGTGAGACGCTACCGTAATCAGATAACCAATTACGTCTACAGGATGTTGAATGATTACGACAGGGCGGTTGACATTGCGCAGGAAACTTTCGTCAGGGTTTATATGCATGCCGACAGATATCAGGCAACATATAATTTCTCGACATACATCTACCGGATCGCATACAACCTCGCGATCACGGAACTGCGGCAGAGAAAACGAAGAAGGCTGATACCGCTGCCGACTTTCTTTTCGGACAAGGACAGCCAGGAGATAGAGGTTGAGCTTCCAGATCAGAAGCAGGTTCTGGCAGATGACGCGATGATCGATGACGAGAGACGTCGTGCGGTCTCAAAGGCAATAGCGAGCCTGCCGGATATTTACAGAGCCCCGCTGGTGCTCTGCGATATTGAAGAAAAGAGCTACGAAGAGATCTCTGAAATTCTTGGATTGCCGGCCGGAACGGTGAAATCCCGTATCAACCGGGCCAGGAATCTTCTGAAAGAAAAACTCAGAGAGTTTATTTAGACAGGCAGTAAAGCCAGTCAGTATAGTTTGATCCGGGTAATTAAAAGTTGGAGATTATATTAATGACCTGTAAAGATATTAAAACGTCAATTGATTCGGCATCCCGACGGGACCCGGTCGCGCCATCAGTCAAGTCCCATCTGATGGAATGCACGGATTGCAGCAGTTATTCCGATCAGACGATGGGTCTGATTGCACTGCTCAGGGCCCAGCCGATGGTTGAGGTGCCTTCAGATTTCGACTTCAAGCTGCGGGCGAGAATTGCAAGAGCCAAGTCCGAGCCTGAATCAACGTCCATTCTTGGGCATCTCTGGGCGAAAACTTTTTCCTGGGGACAGACGGCAACAGCGGCTGCGGCGCTTGGTCTGGTGTTGACCTTCGTCACCTACAATTATATGCACCGATCCTAACGCCATTGTCCAGGGTGTTTCGACTTCGGCAGTTGCGAGCCTGACAGAGCAGGCTTTGCCGGCGGCGGGGGCAACCTTGCCGACCGAAGCTGCAAAGACGACACGAGTCGCCAGCAGAAACGTGCACCAGCCCGTTTTGATGCCAGTGCTGGAAAAATCCGGCGTTGAAAACCAGGGCAATCAGAGAAATGACGGCACCTGGAAAGCCTACAATTCCGAAAAGAGGCAGATAGTTGCGGCTCCATCGAGTTCGACGCTGGTTGGAGCTGAAGGCTACGCGGTCAAGACTGCCGCTTTTGTGCCTTCAATCTAGTGACCGAGGAGTTGTTGAGATATATTTCAGGCCGCAGGTGAGCCTCTCGCCCTGCGGCCTTAATCCTTTGTTTTGTACCGCCAAAAGTTCACTTCAATCAGAATGTCTCTGCGAGTCCGATTCCGCAACACAGCTGTTTTATTCTGGATTCTCGCGCTAATTGCCTCAGTGCCCGGCCAGATTCCGAAGCAGCCGGGCAGTAAAAACCGCCAGGCCACACCCCGCACAGCTAAACAAAAACAAGACCTGGAACAGGAAAAAGATCCCGGGGCGAATCTGCTCAGACAGGATGCTCCGAAAGGTTGGGTTTGGGTCACTCAAATCGTGGACCTTTCACAGCAACTTGGAGGTGAAGCCGCGATCATGACGCTGGATGGAGAGCCTGTGCCATCAATGCAGCGACGCAGAATAACGCTCGGTCTGATTCTGGATAACGAAGGGCACATTGCGACCAGACTGATAGATGTGACGCCGAACAGGCCACCGATTAACATCTCCGTTCGCGCGTTGGGATCGAGACCTGCTACGGCTGACTTTATCGGGATGGATACGGTCAGCGGGCTCTGTGTCCTGAAAACCGACGACGAGAGCATCAAAGCCGGTGCTTTTTCAAGCCCGGATCCGCTCCCGCTCCGCATGGATATCAATCTGTATGGTTTTCATCCGAACAAGCCGCTCAATCTGGATTCGGCTGTAGTGGCCGGCAGTCCACGTGTAATCCTGTTCAAAGGCAGAATTTCCAAAGCGCTCGGCGATTTCCGATACAATCAGGGAAACCCAATTTATACACTTGTCAGTCCTGGATTGACTGCGGTGCAGGATTGCAGCCTGATTCTTGACCGGGGAAACTCGATCTTCGGACTGGCCATTTACAACATGGGAGCCGGCGGCAAACACCTTGTTTATCCCGTTTCAATGATTCAGAAAATCACGCAATTGGTGATCAACACACACAAAAGCATATCGCACGGATGGCTTGGAGCAACAGGCATCGATGAGTACGGAAGAATGATCACGCCGACATCGAAAGCGAGCAATCCGACAGTCTCGGAAAGAGGTGTGAGGATCACAGCCGTGGCTCCCGACAGTCCGGCAGAGATTGCCGGCGTGCGCCCGAAAGACATTCTCCTCAACGTCAATGATCGACGGATCGAGACATATGCACAATTGGCAAGCCTGATAAGGCAGATCCCGGCCAACAACGAAATAAGCCTTCGTGTAAAAAGAGGCATTGAATACAAGGTGCTCAGGGCGAAGCTGGTTGCCGCCCCCGCGGTTGAACCCGAACAACAACTGATAGCTTTCGCCAGAAGGCTTGAATCAATGGAAGAAGAGCTGAGGCTGCTGCCTCCGAGCGATCCGGCCAGGAACAAACTGGAATCCAAGGTCGACATGATGAGGCATTTCGTAGGGGCAGTGACAGGCCCGGCGCCACCCGAGATCAGACTGCGTGTTTTTTACGGAATGGAAGTTCAGCCTCTGACCGGCCAGTTGATGAATTACTTTTCGGTCTCACAGGGGCTGCTCATTTCAAATGTGCTCGAAGGCAACCGGGCATTTAAATCCGGTCTCAAAGCGGGCGATGTGATAACTAAAATAGGCGATATCGTCATTACCGATATGACAAGCCTCATGACTGGCCTGGATAAATGGGTCAACGGGCAGTTGCAAATAACCGTATCGCGCCGTCATGAAAGCCTGAAGTTGAATTTCAAGAATTGAGCGGCGCCTGAATCATCCTGCCCCCGCCACCCCTTCCGGCACGAACTTTTTCAATCATCTTCAACCGTTGCGACGCCTGAGCAGTCCTGATATTCTCTGTTTTCGAATATAGAGAATGAGAAAGCCGCTGACAAATTGAAATTACAGATGTCCGCCAAGATCACCGTTATTGTATACATCCTTATCTGCTTTGAGGTCGGGGTGTTGTTGCTCATCCTGCCCTGGACTCATTTCTGGGAGGACAATATCTTTTTATACTTCATCACCGGCAAGCTGAATGCGGCGTGGGTGCCGACATTCATGACCAGCGGATATGTCAGAGGAGCGGTGACAGGACTTGGCGTGCTCAATATCCTTGCCGGGTTAAGGGACATATTCAAGTTCAGGGATAGCGTGGAAGCGCTGTCGTCATATGCTGACACCCAGAAAGAAAGATCCCAGGATGCTTCGGTTGAAGCCCCCGCCAAATAACTTGATCTACCTGATCACCAATAGAAAATCTTATCAATCCGATGATCGAGGGTCTGAATCAGATAAACAGATTGAGGCCGTCAGGATCGCAGCAGAAGCCGGATGTCAATTAATACAGATCCGTGAGAAGGACCTGGAAACAGGGGCTTTGAGTCGTTTTTCGCGATCGGCCATCGAGGCGGCGCATCGATATGACAAAAAAGTTTTGATCAACGACCGGCTCGATGTGGCATTTGCAGTGGGCGCAGACGGGGTGCATCTGAGAGTCGACTCAATTCCGTGTTCGGCGGCACGCAGGGCAGCGGATGCAAGAGGGTTGACGGATTTCATGATCGGAGTCTCGACCCACTCACTCGATCAAGCACTGGATGCGTGGGATTCCGGGGCCGATTTCATAGTCTGCGGACCGGTTTTTGAGACGCCGACGAAGATGGCATACGGCGCCCCGCTGGGGCTTGAACGATTCGGCGAGATCTGTCGGCGGGTGAGGATTCCAGTCATTGCCCTCGGCGGCGTAACCCTTGCCAATTATCGAGAGGCGATCGAAGCCGGAGCCGCAGGCATTGCAGCCATCGGGTTGTTTGCAAACCCGGACAAGTTAAAGTTAGATGAGGTCATCAAAGAATTACTGACTTGAATCAGCTATCATCCATTGCTTAATTTTGTCCTGATCTGATCATTATCGAGCGCAGCCATGATTGAAGCGACATCTCCGATGCGGTTGCCCAGACCGGCAGGGACGATCCGGCAGGCGGCCACAGCCTGAGGCAGAGCCTCTTGAGCAAGGGTCTGCCTTGCGGTCAGAAAAATTCTTTCACCCAGAGCGACCGCCAGTGAGCCAAGCACGATCATTTGCGGATTGAGTGTATCTACAAGCAGGGCCATTCCCCTGCCCATCCATCTACCGGCTTCGGCGGCGACTTCCAGAGCTTCCGGGTCATCGGCGATCATCGATGCGACAAGTTGACGAATAGGGCTGCGGGCGGACCAGCGCCTGGGGAACATCCGCGATGCGAGTTCGACGAGGCCTTTTCCTGAAGCAAACCCTTCCCAGGATCCGGTTTTGCCAAAACCTACGGGGCCATCCCAGGCGAGCCGCAGATGTCCGACTTCTCCGGCCGTGTCTGAAGCTCCGTGGAGCACCTGCCCATTGATGATCAATCCCGCGCCTAGCCCGGTACCGAATGTCAGAAAGATGAGGTGGCGCAAATCGCGCATGCCGCGACCGGCTCCAAAATGGAATTCCGCAAGAGCTCCTGCATTTCCATCATGTTCGATGAAAATCGGCAGGTCGGGAAAACTTTGCGACAGACGGTCTTTCAACCGCACGCCGTGCCATCCGGGCAGATGCGGCGGATCGATGAGAACACCTTCGCCGATCTTCAACGGGCCGCCGATCGAAACGCTCAAAGCGATCAGTTCGTTTCCCTGTTCGAGCGATTTGACTCGCGTCCTGGTCATCAGATCCACGAGCGTTGGGAAGATCTCTTCAAACGGTCTGTCGGCTTCGGTGGCGATCTCTTGTCTTTGCAGGATCTCAGCGCCTGCTGTGGCCTCGACCACAGCAGTCTTGGTTCCTCCCACATCAAGCCCCATGATTGTCATCTGCTTGAATTTGATGCGTGTCACTCGTCTTAAACCTACCTATAAATTCTCGATCCGAAGCTGAACTTCAGCATATTTCCATGCGCGATCGAACTCCTGTCGCACCCATTCGGCATCGGTCATCTTCTGCTGAGCTTTCAGGCTCTCCATCAATCCGAAAAGAGAGCGCGGATTGCGCAGGTTTCGCCTCAGATCCTCGCGGAAGACGGTTTCGGCCTCGGCGGCTTGCCCGGTGCGCAGCAGCGCCCCACCCAGAGATTCGCGCACCGGATAATACCAAGCCGGCGGCTCGTCAAAACGCAGGGCATCCTGGGCTTCGACGGCCTTGCGCCAAAATGGAATTGCCGCCATACCATCCGCGGCAAGGCGCGCGGCAAGGACGAAGTCGGCAACATTCAGGACCTTCTGTGCAGGATTGAATGACAATTGCAGCTTTTCTGATACGGCTCTACGCGCGACGGCAAATGCCTGCTGCTCGGCACGCGCTTCATTCGTTCTGTGTTTGGCGGCAAAGGCCAGGGTTCGCGCGTAACGCCAGATGGCTGTTGTGAAGGCCAGCTTTGAGTCAGGCGCCGGAGTGTCGAGGATATCGTCCCAGCGTTGAAACCGCAGCATCACATAGATCGGCATCGGCGCAAAATAGTCGGTCATTTCGGGCATGATGGCGATCATCCGGAGACTCATGACGCTCAATTCGTCAGCCGCCTTTTTAGCGGCGGCTCATCAGATTGACCGCACTATTGATTCCACGCTCGGGATTTGGTGAGGACTCGATTACGTGGATGTAGAAATGATTGGCCCCGGCGTGGTTCGGATGCCGCTTCAATACTGACTCAAGCACGCTGATCGCTTCTTCAGTCCCTGCAGCGGGCTTGCCGCCCGCGCTCCACCAGTTCCAGCGATTGAAATTCATCAGGCTCTCTGCGTAGAGCGTCGCAGCATCCAGATCGTCAGGGTAACGCCGCACCAGTTCGCTCATGGCCCGGCTGTATTCCAGGTCGAGCTTTTTCCGGTCAGCATTCGGATCTTTCGAAAAACGTCGTGAAGCCGCCTCGATGTATGCTCGCTCACTCGCTGTGACATTGACGCCGCTGAGCGAGAGCGCCTTCTGAATCTCCTCATCAGCAGCCTGAGGCTGCATATCCCCATCCGATTCGACGTTGATGTGCGGCCCGAGCACCATGGCCATGCCCCAGTGCGGCATGGCCGCCTGCGGATCGAGCTCGGCTGCGCGACGAAATGACCTCAATGCTTCATCCCTGTTGAAGCCGTATAGAAGCGCCAGCCCCTGATTGAAGAATTTTTGCGCCTCGGCGCTTCGTGTCGAGACAGGATGCTGACTGTCGCCCGTTCCCGGAAGCAGCAACGCAGTCTTGCCGTCAGAATTTGCCGAATCAGAATGCTGATGCTGCGCCATAGCCGTTGCCATAATGCACATCAACAACATAATAACCGCCAGGATCTTTTCAGTTTGATTAACCATGGTTTCTCTCCTTCCCTCTTCTAACATTGACACATTTCGCAAGATTTTAACGAGTTTAACTTCAGGCAGTAAACTGATACTGTTGGCGAATTCGCAAACAGTATCAGTAAACTTCAGTTACTCAAACTCTTCTCAACCGAAGATTTATTAAATGAATTATTGCAGTTAATGAGTATAATCAAGTATGCTTCAGCGGTCAGCGATTCACAAAGGCAACCGTTTCCTGAATCCTTTGTGTCCTGGCAAATCTGATGGAATGGGATCCCCCAAATTCCTACAGCAATAAGCGAAGGAGTTTAAGCCATGAACGGTGCTGATGAAACGAACATAATTCAGCTACACAACAACGAATCACAAGCTCAGGGGCTTGAGACGGCGACGCCCGGGAACCTGGAAAAGGTCCGCGATATTCTTTTCGGAGCCCAGATGCGGGATTTCGATCGGCGCTTTGCCAAGATCGAGGAGCGCCTGATGAAAGAGACCTCGGACCTGCGCGAAGAGACCCGGCGAAGATTCGATTCGCTGGAGAACTTTGTCAAGCAGGAGGTCAACGCGCTCAGCGACCGCATCAAATCGGAGGGTCAGCAGAGATCAGGCGCCAATGACGACATCACTCGTGAGTTGAGAGATACAGCCAAATCGATCGGTCAGAAAATCAATCAACTGGATGAACAGACCTCGCAGGCGCATCGAGATATTCGCGAGCATATACTTTCACAGTCGAAAGAACTGGCGGAAGAGATACGCCGGCGGCACGAGGAGATCTCTTCATCGCTCAACAGGGAGGCCCGCGAGCTGCGCTCCGACAAGGCTGACCGCTCAGCGCTGGCCAATCTCTTCACCGAGCTTGCTATGAGGCTCAACAACGAATTCAAGCTTCCGGGCGAGGATTAGGACTGGTCAGCGACGACCGAAGCGGATCGAATTTTTGTCGATTTCCGGTGAGGTCGTCCGGTGAGTAAAGGCTATGAGTGATTCCCCTTTGCGAATAGTTCAGAACAAACCCAAGGATCCGCCCGAGCCGGCTGTCACGGTTGAGCCGGCCGTTGAATCCCAACCTGATGAGTTGGCCGAGCTGCGCCGTCTGCTGATTGAACCGGAACAGACTCAAATCGGCAACATCCTCGAAAGGTTGAATAACCCGAAAGTCCGGGCACGCGAAGCAAGCCGCAATTTGCCTGAAGCTATTCGTTTGCGTTCAGCCGAAGATGAGGCATTGACTGAAGCGCTGACTCCGACGATCGTCACGGCATTTCAAGCCTCGATCAAGAAGGATCCGCGGCCGGTGGCTGAAGCCATATCACCGCTGATGGGTCCCGCCATTCGTCGCGCGATCTCCAACACCCTGAGCAATCTGATCCAGTCTTTCGACCAGACGCTCAAACACAGTTTTTCATTCAAGGGATTGCAGTGGCGGATCGAGGCGTGGAGAACCGGGAAATCGTTCGCCGAGGTCGTCCTCTTCCGAACGATGGTTTACAGGGTCGAGCAGGTCTTTCTGATACATAAGGAATCCGGGCTGCTGCTTCAGCACGCGGCGGCGAATTCGGTTGCGACGCAGGATGCGGACATCGTATCTGGAATGCTGACGGCCATTCGCGAGGCGATCAAGAGCTTTGCCCGCGACTCATTCGGATCGGAACAGGAAAATCTCGTCAACAAGCTGGACATCGATGATCTTGAAGTCTGGTTTGAGCAGGGACCACGGGCCGTGCTTGCGGTCGTCATCCGCGGGAATGCCCCCGAGTCGCTGCGCACTGAGCACTTCATCCCCGCCTGCGAGGCGATTCATAACGAAATGCGCGAGCCGTTGCAACTCTTCGACGGCGATACCGAACCTTTTGAAATAGCCCGGCCCCACCTCGAAGAATGTCTTCAGGCTCGGTACGAAGCCCAGACCGATCCCGCGAAATTCAAGGTCCCGGGATACATCTGGCTGATGGCATTACTGATCCTGGTGGCACTGGCTGTCTGGGGATTTTTCTCATGGCGGTCATACGCCCGGTGGAGCGAGTATCTAGGGAAACTCAAATCCGAACCTGGGATCGTGATCACAGAGACCGGCAGACAGGGGGGCAAAAGATTCATCACGGGGCTGCGAGATCCGCTGGCGGCGGATCCTGTCGAGATACTTCGCAAGCAAACCACGATCGATCCCGCATCGGTGGTCTCGAGTTGGGCGCCCTATCAGGCGCTCAATCCGAATTTCATACTTGCCAGAGCCAATTCCCTGCTCGATCCTCCTCAGGGGGTCGAATTGAAAGTATCGAACGGCACGCTGGCCGCGTCAGGAACAGCTCCCAACCAATGGATCGAAGAGGCTCGCAAGTTCTCTCTCGCGATTCCAGGCGTCACCTCGTTTGACGAAAAGGGTCTCATCGATGAAGACCTCAGGGAACCCGACCAGCTTCGCAAGCAGGTCGAGCAGCGTGTCATTCTCTTCCTGGCCGGAACTCCACAGATTCTGCCGGATCAGAACCAGCAGGTTCGTGAGACCATCAGTGAAATGCAGCGAATTCTCGCTCTTGCGCCATCAGCATCGAGAAGAGTCGAGGTTCAACTGATCGGGCATACCGATTCTGAAGGCGACGAGCAGATCAACATGAGGTTGAGCCGTGAGCGCGCGGACAGAATCGCATCCATGCTGACAGCCAAAGGCATTCCCAAAGAGATCATCGTCCCTAAAGGCGTGGGCACAACCGAGCCCGTTCGACCGGAAACCAGCACTGACGACAAACAATTCAACCGCAGCGTGACTATCAGAGTTTCACTCTTCGACTCGAAGCAAAGAAGGAATCGTTAATGATTCAGAAGAAGATTTGCCTGCTCGGCGCTTTCGCTGTGGGCAAGACGAGCCTCGTGGCCAGGTTCGTCAAAAGCATTTATTCCGATAAATACCTGACGACAGTCGGCGTCAAAGTTGACAAGAAAGTCGTCAATATTGACGATAACGAGATCTCGATGATTGTCTGGGACCTTGCCGGCGAGGATGAATTCCAGTCTGTTCAAATGTCTTACCTTCGTGGATCCTCGGGTTTTCTGCTGGTCGCAGACGGAACCAGACGCAACACCCTTGAAACAGCCAGAATACTCCACCAGCGAACGATCGACAGCGTTGGGTCAATCCCATTCATATTTCTGATCAATAAGGCCGACCTTGCGGATGAATGGGAGGTCGACGACGGGGCTATTTCAGAGTTTGAAAATTCCGGATGGTCGATCATCAAAACCAGCGCCAGGACCGGCATGGGAGTCGAAGAGGCATTTCTGCAGCTCGCCCGGCAGATGAGCTTAAAGCAATGAACGGCCCAGCCGGACCACGGCGGTGTGAGATTGTCAAATCGAGGTGGCTATGAGTGAAACAGATAACCTGAAACATTTGCTCACGGGGCCGCTCAGAGCCATTCAAACCGCAAAGTTTTCAGGTCAGGAGACCCTGAAGTTAGACCGCAACATCCCTAAAAACACTTCTCGCCTCTCTTTCCATCACGGCGAAAATATCATCTTCGACAAGGAAGAAGACGCCTGGGTAATCAACAGATCCGGCCACTTGAAGATCGAACTCGAGGTCCCGCAAAAACAGGGATTGGTTTTTATTCCCGATCTGCGGCGTGTTTCAAGCGGCCCGGATGACGATATCCTGAAGATTGATTTGAACGGATACGAATGGAAAGAGAGCATCGACTCGCGCAATCTCAATTTCCACAAACAATCATGGTATCTGCCACATTACAAGATGGTGGCCGGGTCGAACGTGATCAGTATCGGTGTCAGGCGCGATGCCGGAACCAATGTCATGCTCAAATCCGTTTCGGTAATGCGGTTTGAACTCGAACAACAGCGCAAGGAGAACTGGTGCTGGGCTGCCGTCACCGCCAGCATCACCAACTATCTCAACGATGAGAAGTCGATCAGCCAGTGTGAGGTCGTCAATCATTGCTTCGGCATGCATCTCGCTGCCGGCAAGGCTCCTGACTGCTGCAAGAACGAGGACAGCAAAAAATGCGACCTGCCTTTCAGTCTGACGGACGCCCTGGAAGCGATGGGAATGCGGGTTTCGCGCAGCAACTACCCGCTCTCACTCGACGAGCTGAAAGAGCAGATCGTATCGGGACTGCCGATTGCCGTCAGAATCGGATGGAGTGGCGTTGACGGCGGCGCACATTTCATTGTCATTACTGCAGTCGGGCCCGACCATCCCGACGGCGATGATTCAACCTGGATCAGAGTCGCCGATCCTTATGAAAAAGCAGCCTCCTATATTCCCTTTGGCAAGCTGAGAGATAATTACAGAGGAGATGGGCGCTGGACACACACCTACCTTGTTAGAAGATGAAGCTTCAACAGGAAAGACCTTCTCTCCAGGCACGGGATCTCTTATTTTCCCTGTCCTATAGATGCTGCAAGGAGTCCGAACATGTCTGACGAACCTGAAATACCGCTGAAGGAATTGCTCAGTGCTCTGCAAAAGGAGCGGGATAATCTTCATGGCTCCTATGCAGACATCGCACAGATGTTCAAGGAAATCTGCGAGCATCCTGAGAAGAGCTGGGTCCACCCGGTTTTCGTCGCAGGCCTCTCGGATTTGTCCGCCCCAAACGGGCTCGGCAAGGCAAGAAATGCCGGATGGCGTTTTCTCGTTCAACATGGCAGCAAGCGGAATTATGCCGTCGAACTGGAACCCAATCCAAAAGGCGACGGCTACGCCTTTGCCGAACTTGACAAGGGACCATTCATCGACGGAATGTGCGATATTCTTGAGAACAACGAAATCGCCGAGAAGATCAACTCCGGCAAATTTAAACTCACCGTCCTGAGGCTCAATGCAATGCGGATCTATGCACTCTGGCTGAGATCCGACAAACCGGCAAAGGATATCATCATCGTCATCCCTCCCGGCCCGGCTTATCTCAAAACCTGGCCTGATGTTTATAATATTAAAGGCTTCGAGTCCGCTCTGAAAACGGCGGCAAAAAGGATGGTCAAGATGAATAGCCGATCGGTATGAACCCGAAATGGAGAGTCATGATCATTAAAGGCCTGATTACAGACTGCCTTGATAATCCAAACATTCTTTCGTGCAGTACCACTTAACTCTAACGTTTTGGAAGGAGACCAATAAATGCCCGCAACTAAAAAAGCAAAAAAAGCAGTCAAAAAACCGGCAAAGAAAGCCGCTAAAAAGGTCGCGAAGAAGCCGGTAAAGAAGGTTGTAAAGAAACCGGCAAAGAAGCCCGTGAAACCCGCAAAGAAGCCGGCGAAAAAAGCGGCCGGTAAATCTAAAGCGAAGTCACCGGCCGGATTCTCATTTGTCGGAAGTTCCGATACGGGTGGAGCCGGAGGGAAAGGGACAACCGGAACCGGAGGTTAGCAAGTCATCAAAAATCACTCGGCAATGTAAAATGGTGCGAGGAGCAGAGTGGCAGTAATGCATCACGGCAGTTAAGATGATGCCTTGATTGAGTACTGTTTCAATCCTCGTACCATTTTCTATTTGGTGTGTCTTGAATGTTTATCAGGTTGGATCAATATAAAACCAGGGGGAGAATCCTCTTACCGATTCTGCTGCTGATGCTTTGGCCGGCGGCTGTGCATCCGGCTGCCCAGCGGTTGGAAGCCGGAAAGCCTGTGCTGCGGGAAATGACCGGAGGGGAAACACACAAATATGTAGTTAGCCTCGAGCCAAATCAGTATCTGCAAATTGCAGCAGACCAAAAAGGTATCGACATTGTTATCAAGCTGATCGATCCGGCCGGGAAAGTTCAGGTAGAAATGGACAGCCCCAACAACACTCAGGGACCTGAGATAGCTTCACTGATCGCAGGGCAACAAGGTAATTACCTGATCGAGATAGAATCTCTGATAAAGACCGCTCCGAAAGCTCAGTATGAATTATTGATCGATTCAATCCGAACAGCCACTGAACAGGATCGCAAATGGATTGAGGGGCAGACGACCTATCTGGAGGGGCAACGGTTGCAATCCGAAGAGAAAGCGGATTCCCGAAGAAGAGCAATCCTGCAATTCCAGGCGGCGGCTCTCATTTGGCGGACGCTTGGAGACCAGGTGATGGAGGCACACGCCCTGAGTTATGTCGCGGCGGTTTGTCGCGATCTTGGACAGCTTAAAAGGGCACTGGAGTCGTATGATGAGGCTCTGAAACTGCAACTGACGGGATCGGCTCGTCGTGAAGCGACATATACGCTTTTGAGCACAGGCCGGGTTTACTACGAAATGGGTGAGCCTCAAAAGGCACTGGAACTGTACGGCCGGGCGCTACTCCAACAAAGAGAGATGCATGATTTATATGCGGAGGCTGAGACTCTTGGCGATATGGGGTTGGCTTTCTTCTCGATGGGAGAAGTTCGTCTGGCTCTTGAGCACTTCAATAATTCCCTGGCTTTTTGGAGCAGGAACAAGATCCGTATCAGGGAGGCTGAGACGCTCAATAATATCGGGAACGGATACAGGGCAATTGGCGATTCCCAACAGGCAATGGAAAAATTCATCAGTTCCCTGGCGATATACAGAAGTCTGAAAGCCCGTGAAGGTGAAGCTGAGGAATTGAACAACATCGGGCACGTCAACAGCCTGCTCGGCGAATGGCAAAAGGCCCTGGATTATTACAAACAGGCCCTGATCCTTTGGCGTGCATCCGGTGATCGCCGCAGAGAGGCTATCGTGCTTAGCAACATCGGCCTTGCATACGCCTCATTGAAAGATGCAAAAAAAGCCTTTGAGAACTATGAAGAATCGCTCAAATATCATCGCGAGGTCGGCAATCAACAGTTCGAAGCCGCCACACTTGAATATGCAGGAGATCTGCTGGCGTCATCCGGAGAATTCACAAAAGCCCTGAACAGCTATGATTCATCACTGACCATTCGACGGACGCTGGGAATTCGCCTGGGAGAGGCAAGCACCCTTGCCGGAATTGGTTTTCTATACAAGAAACTTAACGAACCGGGCAAATCACTGGAGAATTTAAATCAATCGCTTGATCTGAGTCGCGAAATAGGAGATCGGCGTGGCGAGGCAAGAGCGCTCTATGGCATCGCCGGAATTGAACGCGACTTCGGTAACCTCGATCAAGCGCGAAAAGTCATTGATCAGGCACTGTCGGCTGCGGAATCGGTGAGATCAGCCGCCGGCAGCCAGCAGTTAAGGGCAACATTTCTCGCATCGGTGCGGAAATATTTTGAATTGAGCATCGACATTCTCATGCAGATGCACCGTGCGAAACCGGATGCAGGATACGCGGAACTGGCGTTGCAGGCTGCCGAACGGGCGCGGGCGCGGGGTTTGATCGAGATGCTGGCGGAATCCAGGACCGAGATTCGACAGGGGGTCGATGCGGCCTTGCTTGAGCGAGAGCGCAAACTGGCTGAACTGATCAATGTCAAAGCTCAGAGAAAGCTTCAACTGCTCGCTCAAAATGCTTCAGAAGCGCAGTTGATGCTGTTAAATAGCGAGATCGGATCGCTTGAAGACGAGTACCAGCAGGCGCAGATCATGATCCGGAAGAGCAGTCCGCGTTATGCCGCCATCACGCAGCCCCAGCCTCTCACTTTCAGGGAAATACAGGAGCGTGTTCTGGACAAGGACTCGATGCTGCTTGAGTACTCACTCGGCGAGGAGCGCAGCTACCTTTGGGCGGCCACCATTGAAGGTGTGACCGGATTCGAACTGGCGAAACGCGACGATATTCAGAAAGCCGCGACCAGGGTTTATCAGTTGCTGACAGCGCGCACCAGCGTCAACCGCGGCGAGACTTTGCAGCAGAAGCGCGACCGGATTTCGAGGGCCGATTCAGATTTGCCGGAGGCGGCGGCCGGACTCAGCCGGTTGGTTCTGGCACCGGTCGCGCATCTGCTTGGCAGTAAAAAGCTGATTATCGTCCCCGATGGAGCCCTGCAGTATATTCCATTCGCCATGCTTCCAGAGCCAGAGGGGAGAATGCGGAATGAGGAGTCACTCACTCCGCATTCGTCCACTCCGCTCATCGTCGGTCACGAAGTGGTCAGCCTGCCGTCTGCGTCAACACTTGCGATTCTGAGAAGAGAGATCGGCGGGCGCACACCCCCACCGAAGATGCTTGCAGTATTCGCCGACCCGGTATTCAGCGCCGATGACACGCGCATCAAGGCGCTTCAGCGCAAGGCAGTCAGCAGCAGTGAGACGAAGGCACGAAGCATCGTTCATGAGGAAGATAAGTCGGGCGTCAAAATCGGCAATTTCTCAATTCCCCGCCTGCCCTTCACCAGACTTGAAGCCGATCGAATTCTTGAGACTTCGACCGCAACGGGCAACCTAAAATTGCTCGACTACAATGCCAGCCGGAAGATGGCGATCAGCTCAGAGATGAGCAATTACAAATACCTTCATTTCGCCACACACGGGCTGCTCGATAACGAGCATCCGGGCTTATCGGCGCTCGTTTTATCGCTGATCGATGAAAAAGGAAAAGCGCAGGATGGATTTCTTCGCGCCCACGAAATCTACAACCTCAAGTTGCCCGCCGAGCTTGTGGTGCTCAGCGCCTGCCAGACAGGATTGGGCAGTGATATCAGCGGCGAAGGATTGATCGGACTGACCCGTGGATTTATGTACGCCGGAGCGGCAAGAGTCATCGTCAGTCTATGGAGCGTCAATGATAAAGCCACCTCAGAACTGATGACGAGGTTCTATCAAAAGATGCTTCAGGAAAATCAGCGCCCCGCGGCGGCTTTACGCTCGACTCAGATCGAGATGTGGCGGCAGAAGAACTGGAACGCCCCATACTACTGGGCGGCATTTGTTCTGCAGGGCGAAAGTAATTGATGCGGATCTCAAATCACCGGAGAGGAAACCATGCCTGAAATACCAGCGCCGATATCGGATTACCTGAATAATCTGGCATCGAGTGAGCGCAATCTTGCATTTCTTACTGTCAGCAACGAGGGCGATCTCATCGACTGGGGAGGCAACCTCGATTTGTACGGAATCCAGGACCTGCAAAAAGGCGAGCCGGCAGGCAGCCACATTTTCTACCTGGAGGGGCTCTTCCCTCTGACTGAAGATCCGACGATTCTCCCCAGCATTCATACGGAATCCGGCACGCCTGTCGACCTTCATCTCTTCTCTTCACCGGAAGGCATCTGCGTCCTGTTTCTCGATGTGACCGAAAGGGTCAATAATCAGCAATCGATGCAGCAGAGAGGAAACGAAACGTCCCTCAACTACCAGCGATTGAAAAAAGAGATCGACAGGAAGGAGGTACTGCTCCATTGCATCGTGCATGATCTGGCAGGCCCGTTGATGGGCATCAAGGGCGGTTTCGAACTGCTCAGCCGTGAGAACATCTCCGATTCCGGAAGGAAATTCCTCGAAATCGGCATGCGCCAGGCTTCTCGACAGGAAATTCTGATACGCGAAATATTGCAGGCCTTCTCCGCCGAAGTGGAATCCTTCCAGTCCTTCAGCGTCGATCCGGAAACCGCCCCGGACGCACTGCTTGCAGTCAACCTGGTGATCGAAGCGCTCTCTTCGGCATACTCCTCAATCAGGTGAAGATCCAGCTCGATCCCGTCTTCGATACTTCAAAAAACTGGAAGGTCGCAGGTGAAAAGTCCCGGCTCGAAAGAGTGATCTCAAACCTGGCCGAGAATGCCCTGCGCCACAGCCCTGCCAACTCAAGCGTCACCATCGGACTCTTTGATGAGGGTGATACGATTCTGGTGACAATTGACGATCAGGGACCCGGCATTCCCACGGAAATTGCAGGAACCCTCTTTCAGAAATTCGCCCAGGGCAAAAAAGGGCGGGGCAAGATCGGACTTGGACTCTATTTCTGCCGGATGACCGTCGAACACTGGGGCGGCGAGGTCGGCCATTCTCCCCGAGAACAGGGCGGCACAAGATTCTGGTTCAGACTGCCGAAGCCTGGCAGGAAGAGAGATTACGAAACAGACGAAAAACCCTCTGTTTCGTAATCCACTAAACCTGCTATCAGCGTGAGGCTGTTTTAATTTCGCTGCCGGCGAGAACCAGATCTCTGATCTTCTGCAGGACAGGGAAACTCGCCCCGCCATAATTTGACAGGACCACAGCCGTGTAACCACTGTCGAGGAACATATCGAGGTTGGAACTGATACCCTCGAACCCGCCTCCATGTCCTGCGATCCTTTTTTCGCCATCGATCTGAAAACCGAAACCGTACCTTGGCGAGTTCAACTCAGGTTTTGCCGAAAGCAGCATTTTGACGAATTCTGCGCCGACCAGTTTGTTCGAGCGCAGGGCGATATCGAAGCGCATGAGATCCTCGACGGTCGAATAGCCTCCGCCGGCAGGCCCACCGCGGATGACGTGGCTGAATATGTTGTTTTTGAATTCGACCCCATGCCCGGTGAATTCCTTTTCATATCCGACAGCCAGATTAGTATTGACGCGGTCCAGTTCGTAACTATCGCTATTGATCATTCCGGCCGGTTTGTAGATGTGATCACGGATGTAATCGAAATAGCTCTGTCCCGTGACCTTTTCGATGACCTTGCCGAGGACGAGCATACCCGTGTTGCTGTAGCTCCATCTCTTGCCTGGCTCAAAGGCAACGTTCTTGTCATCGGCCAGCGTCATCATCTCGTCCACGGTATGATAGCGCGCCCGTGAAGAATCCATGAATTTCTTATTGAAATAACTGCCCAGTCCCGCGGTATGAGAGAGCAGATGCTTGATGCGGATCTTTTGCGCAGCTTCAGGATTCGGAAAATCAGGCAGAAATTTCGACAGTGGATCGTCAAAAGACAGCTTTCCCTGCTCGACCAGTTGCGCGATGGCCACTGACGTGAACATCTTATTCATCGAACCGAGATTGAATTTGGTCTCGATCGTATTTGGGGTATTAAAATCCTTGTTAGCGATTCCGTATGCTTTCTTGAAGATTATTTTCCCGCCATTAGCGACCAGAACCGTTCCCGAGAAAACGTCTGCATCCGCCAGTTTTTGAATGAATTCTCCAAGCTCTCTGGCAATCTCCGGGGCAGTATGTTTCTTAACCGTTGCCATTTCAGCAGGAATCCGAGGCGGGCGATTGCCTATGCCGGCGATTTTGTGTGGAGCCGCTGCCTCAACGCTGACGGCGATCGCCTGCCATTCGCCTGTCAATCGGTTTTTCACCAGCGCGGTGACTTCTGTGGGCGTTGAATCCTGCAGACTGTGGAATTCCAGGCCGCGGGATTGATCTCGCATCCTCAGGATATAATTGAGATGCGCCTCCATCGGGATTTTCAGAAAGTCCGCCGAGTAGTTGTCTTTGATAAAACGCGTGGCAGAATCGATATCAGACTTATTAATGATCTCGATCAGACTCTTAAGCCTGGCCAGGGCGGGCGATTCAGTCTGTGAATGGATGGAAGAGTTGCTGCCAAGCAGAAGAACGAGCAAGATTGCCAGCCTGGTTACGGTCTTCATAACGGTATCTCCTTCTGTTTAATTAGCGGTTCAATAAGCTACCAAGTTCTGATTGAGATTACGATGAGCCGGGGCTGTGGTTTGATGGATTGTGGTAATATTCGCCATTCACCATATGAATTTACAATCGACCGATTTAAATCTGCTGCTCGTCTTTGAGGCACTGATGGATGAGCGCAATGTTACACGGGCGGCCGGCCGGGTGGGTTTGAGCCAGCCTGCAATGAGCAATGCGCTCGCTCGCCTGAGGCGAACCTTTGACGATCCGTTGCTCGTGCGAACGCCTGAGGGAATGGCGCCGACTCCACTGGCACAGACCCTGATAGTGCCGGTTCGACAGGCTCTGGCTTCTCTCCGCGGCGCACTCGATGCTCATTCTAATTTCAATCCGGCTGAAACTAAACGGACATTTCATCTGCTGGCGAACGATTACGCCGAGATGACACTGCTTGCCATACTCATCGGATCACTGAGCCACGAAGCCAAAGACCTGACGTTGCGTGTCTATCGCCCGCGCACGCTTTTTCAGCCGCCACCCGCCAATTCACTGGTTGATTTCTATGACCTGGCAATCGGTTTTTATCCCGACCTGATTGCATTCGAGACAGGCATTCGAACGGAGCTTCTCTGGGAAGAGAACAACGTCTGCATCGCGCGCCCTGATCATCCGGAAATTCATGGGTCAATGACGATCGATAAATTTGCCGCCGCCCGGCATGTCTCCGTCTTTTACAAATCACAGGGAACGGGGTTAATCGACACGATACTCGAACAGCAGGGATTGGAACGTAAACAAACGATACTGGTGCCGCACTTTGCCAGTGTTCCATTTCTGGTGGCGGCGTCCGATCTGATCGCAGTCGTTCCGCAGGGGCTGCCAAACTGTTTCAATCATCTGCGATTGCAAGTCTTGCCGGTACCAATCGAAATCGCGCCTTTCAGGCTGACAATGGCCTGGCATGAACGCTATGACAACGATCCCGCTCATGCCTGGCTTCGTGACAGGATCCGCGAAGTTTCAGGCGGAAGAGAGGGTGGCGGCGAATAAGGGTGGGATTACCAATTAAACGAAACACGCGAAAACAAACCAGACAGGAATTGAGCAGATACATTTTAGTTATTGATACTGTTGGCGAATTGAATTCATAGCCTGTTTCCCTGTTTTATTGATATTTTGGAATGGTCGAAATACGAGCGGGAGCGCAGGCGTCTCGCCTGCGTGTATTGAAATATCTGCACATTCATATCAGATTTGAGTTAATCGAATTGACGCAGGCGGGAC
This sequence comes from Acidobacteriota bacterium, assembly GCA_016710075.1. Classification (GTDB taxonomy): domain Bacteria; phylum Acidobacteriota; class Blastocatellia; order RBC074; family RBC074; genus JADJLO01. Next base: position 317,116 of record JADJLO010000038.1, read on the forward strand.
GCCTGCGCTCCCGCTCGTATTTTGATTCTGTAATTTCTGACAATCTACCAAAGGATGAATTCGCCAACAGTATCAGTTACTGATGTTACGCAAATAAGCATTTCTGAATCAATTTGCGCGCTCTTCATTTAACCTTCACTGCATTCTTGTACTTCGCGGACATTTCTTGATAAATGCGGTCGGTGAGGCCGTCAGGAAAAGTCTTGTAAGGTTGATAAAGAGAGCCGTGATCGCGGCCCGGGACCAATTCGCAGACAGCGTCACTGCCCTTGCGTTTGAGCATATCGCAGAGCATGACGACGGCCTCATTGAGGCGGAACGTGTCGGCGTCTCCGCAGATGACGTTGATCTTGCCTTTGAGTTTCGGACCCAGCTTTTGCCAGTTGTTTTCGAGGATCAATCGAATGTCATAATTCTGCCAGTATTTCAGGACATCCTGATTAAGCTCGCCCGTTTCGCGATTGAACATTTTGATGGGCCTTCCGTCCTGTCCGCGTGGGCTCCAGACCCATTCGAACGAAGCGAGTTGCCCGCCATACTCGCCGAGCACCTCTTCCTGATGCAGAAAGTCTTCAAAACTGACGAAATCCTTGCCATTCATGCGAACCAGAATTTTGGCTTTGCCGTCAGCTTCGCGAAAAGCATTATCTTTAGATCCAACCGAGGCATCGATTCCGGTGAAGCTTCGCAGATCGACCGGATCTGGCGCCGTCGACCATGTCCCACCAAAGAAATCCGGATAAGTAACCTGTAACCAGAGCGAGCTCCACCCGCCGGAAGAATGGCCCGTCAGGAACCTTGCGTAAGGCCTGGCGACAAGCCGGAAATTCTTTTCAAGATAGGGGATGAACTCTTCGGTCAGCGCCCTGCCCCATGGACCGTTGTTGACCGAATCGGCGAATTCGTGATGACCTGTGGGAAACGAGCCGTCGAGATAAACATGAATCATCTCGGCATATTTTCCTGAAAAAGCATCTTTCAAGGACTGATTGCCGGACCGCCATGCGCCGGTGTGATCGCCTCCGAATCCGTGGATATGGTAAACGGCTGGATATCTCTTATTCTTCTCTTTATCGTAATCGGGCGGCAGGACGATGCCGGCGCGCACCTTGATTTCGCGGCCCCAGAATCGGCTTAGCAATTTGCTCTGCAACTCGGCCAGTTTCACGGAGTCGGTGTTTTCGGGTTTGAACCTCCCGGCCGTCACCCGGGTGAGCGTCAGTTCAACCGGCTTCGCATCAGCCGGGTTCATGTTCTCCAGTTTAACGACACTGCTGGTCAGATCGCCTTCATCCTGACCGTGATAGGCGTAGGTGTGATTCGGGTCGAGCAAAGCCATGACCTGATACGTACCGGGTTTGGCATCCGAGAATCGCCGGGGATAAGCCACGATATCCGGGTCCAGCTCGATGGTCTGTCCGGGCAGGAAAGCGGCAACTTCCTTCGCCGCAACCCATGTGCTCCCCGGGACAAATCCAACGGTGAGCGGGTCGCGTGCCTGAGTCGAGTTGGTCATTAAAACTATGACCCTGCCTGAAACCGTCTTCGAAGCGATATCCCTCGAAAGCGTGATCCGGAATCTGACCGGTTGCCTGAGTAATTGTGGCTGTGCCTGCTGAGCCGCCGCCGGCAAAGTTGTCAGAATGGCCATCGACAGCGCCAGGAACAATGATCTTTTGAGCATGGTAATTATCCCTCTGATTTTTGTCTCGAAGGGCAACACCCTTCAATTTTAACCACTTTCAGCTTCAATCCCGGATCTAAACGCCAATCTTCCACTTTGATTAACAGCCTGCTATAGTTTGGCCGTCATCATTCACCATCAAATCAGCGTATTAATCCGGAGTTCTACAGAAATCCAATTTTCAGGCTTTTTGAACTCCCGAAATGTTATCAATCAATTTAACACTTACTTTTAAACTGAGCTAACAGAGACTTAACACTGAGGAAATAGAATCCCGATTTGCACATTCTATAATTTCTCTGGAGGATACAAGATGATCGCGGAAAGAACCCTTCTTTTCCGGCGAATGATTTGGGTCTGCAGTCTGGTGGCCCTGCTCATAGCCAATAATTCAATCATATCTGCGCAATCAACATTTGCCACGGTGACCGGTACGGTGACAGATCCGACAGGAGCAGTAATACCCGGCGCAACAATTGTGATAACCAACAAAAGGACACAGGTTGCGAGAACCGTGGTCAGCGATCCGGAAGGAAACTACCTGATCGCCAACCTCGATCCGGGTCTCTACAATGTCGAGATGGACGTCAAGGGATTTGCGAAAGCGACAAGATCTGTCGATCTACTGGCGCGGCAGATCGTCCGTATCGACGTCAGGATGGAGACGGCGACGACGACTGAAAAGATCGAGATCGTCGCGACAAGCGCGATCACAACCGAATCACCCACAATTGCAGACTCGAAATCAGGGCGTGAGATCAACGAACTTGCGCTGAACTTCCGTGCGACTACTTCGCCGAGTCCGATTTTAGTGGCGACGCTGGCTCCAGGCGTTCAGCAGGATCGTGGCGGGAATATTTCAGTCGCCGGCGGGCAGCCATACACCACATCATTTTCGATTGACGGCATCTCGTCACAAAGCGTTCGTGGCGGCGGTGCGGCGCGCGACCTGTTCCCGTCAGTCGAGGGGATTGCCGAATTCAGAGTCAGTTCAATCAACAACAATGCGGAATTCGGTCAGGTGAGCGACATCACGACGATCTCGAAAAGCGGCAGCAATGATTATCACGGAACGGCTTTCTGGTTTCACCAGAACAGCGTGCTCAACGCCACCAATCCGTTCGGGCCTGTCGGCGCAAACGGCAAGCGTCTCAGACCTCCCACTCACGCCAACAGCTTTGGCGGCGCGTTCAGCGGCCCGCTGACTATTCCACATGTCTATAATGCCCGCAACCGGACCTTCTTATTCTTAGATTAAGAAGGAGTCCGACGCCCGGACAATGTGACATTGAATCAGATTGTTCCGCCTGAAGCGTTCCGCACGGGCAACCTGTCGAGCATTACGACGCAATTGAAGAATCCATTCACCGGTGGGACGTACACAAACAACCAGATCCCTGTAAATCCCGCATCGGCAAAGGTCCTTGACCAGCTCTTCGTCAAGCAGAATCAGGCAACCGGAACGGCGATCAATCGCCCCAATTTTGTTGTCAACGTGCCGGCTTCTTACACGGTTAACGGCTGGGATCTGCGGCTTGACCATAATTTCAGCGACAAGCACAAGATTTTTGGCCGCTACACATACAAGAATGTCGAAAGCGCCGGCACCGACGGCGGAGCGAATTACAATACCCTGTTCGGCGAATACACATCCAGAACGGAGGTTCGCAACCTGGCAGCCTCATACACCTGGATCATCACTCCAAGTCTGATCAACGAGTTTCGAGGAGGATACACGACCAATGATAACGGCGTATCTTTTCCTCTCGCGCAAACCGGATCTCAGATCACGCAGCAGATTGGATTGACGGGGCTGCCCAAGGCGCCGCCGCTTGGCGGCATCCCGAATTTCTTCTTCACTGACGGTTCGTTCATCGCCAGCAACAGCACGGGCCGTCCGCGCAAGCTCCAGAACACGACCATTCAGTTCAACGACAACATTTCGTGGACAAAGGGTCGCCATTCAATCAAGGGCGGATTCGATTTCCAGAAACTCGCATTTCGCGACTACCTGAGCTTCTACGCCGGCGACGATTTCGGTGAATATCAATTCACGGGTCAGTACACGGGCAATGCGTTTGCGGACTTCCTTCTGGGTCTGCCGTCAGTCACGTATTATGCCGCCAACGGCCCGGACACGAACCCGTACGCATTCCATTACGCCGCTTACCTGCAGGACGACTTCAGAATTTCGCAAAAGCTTACCTTAAACTACGGATTGCGTTATGAAGTGCATCCGCCGTTCAATGACAACACCAGGCAGTTGACGAATTTCGATCGCAACTTCAAGGGTGGCCGGGTGGTCGTGCAGGATGAGAAGGGGCTTTCACAGGTGGCGCCGTCATTCCGCATCGATATCGGCAGCACACCGATTATCCTGGCGAAAGACGCCGGGCTTCCGGTGACGCTTCGCAACACCGACTGGAACGACTTCAACCCGCGATTCGGTTTCGCTTACCGGCCGTTTGGAGACAACAAAACAGTCGTTCGTGGCGGCGTCGGCGTCTATACCGTCACGGTACTCGGTTCGGTTCTCTACTCACTGGCTGGAGTCGCAACCAGCAACGCGCCGGTCTATGCGAATTCGGTGACGAACGGGCAGTTCAGATTGACACTGCCGAATGTTTTTCCGAGCGGGACCTCTGCCGGATCAGGCGGCATCCCCGATTTCCGCCGTGCCAATCAAACCGATCTGACGGATCCTTATACTTATCAATGGAACCTGACGGTCGAGCGTGAACTGTGGTGGAACACAGGACTGCGGCTGACATACACAGGGTCAAAACACGCAACCTCGTTCACAGCCCGGACCTCAACCAGGTCAGGCCGAACACTCTTGGGTATGACGCAGTCAAAGCCACGAGACCATTCCCGAACTTCAACGCGGTGCTGACTCGCGACAACGGGCCGAGCGCCAAATATCACGCTTTCACGACTGAGTTATCACGTCGTTGCAGCGGCGGAGCCAGTTTCCAGAGTTCATATACTCTGACAAAGAACCTTTCGAATGCCGGAGGGCCTGCTCCCGGCGGTTTCGCAGCCGAAAACGGCCCGACCACACTCGACATTTTCGGGATTGCAAATGATTACGGAGATGTGGCTTTTTCGAGACGCCATCGATTCCTGACGACATTCCTTTGGGAACTCCCGATCGGGCGCGGCCGCAAGCTGCTCGGTGGTGTGAACAGCGCAGTAAACCAGATTGTCGGAGGATGGCAGATGAATGGAATTCTTCTATTCCAGAGCGGTCCATATCTGACGCCGACATTCACCGGCACCGACCCTTCGGGAACCGGTGTTCTGGTTCGCGGAGTGACTACAACTCAGCGTCCTGATCGCATCGGCAACGGAAATCTGAGCAACCCAACGATCGATGCATATTTCGATCGCAGCGCATTCGTCCGGCCGGCCAGTAACATCGGCCGATTCGGCAATGCGGGAGTCGGCATCCTGCGCGGCCCCGGCACCCAGGTCTTCTCGATGACGCTGGCCAAACAGTTCTCGGTCACTGAGAAGCTCAGACTCCGTTACGAAGCAGCATTCGCCAATCTGTTCAATCATCTGAACCCCGATATCCCCGGTACGCTGAACATCACTTCATCAGCGTTCGGGCGTATCACTCGCCCGCAGGCGGCCGATCAGGCAGGCCCGCGCACGATTCAGATGTCACTGCGCATCTCGTTCTGACAATGAGAGGATTACGAAACATACGGAACAATCGAAACATACAGAAAATTTTCGTTTGTTTCGTGTGTTTCGTAATCTGATTTCATCGAACATCAATATTTACCGGGTTTGCCATCCTGCCGTCGACAATCAATTCGACGACGACATCTCCGCGACCGGCGAGTCCGTCAGGCAATCTCAAATTGACCTGATCGAGCCCTGCGAATTCTCCCTGAGGTCCGGCAAAAACCACCTGGGCATCAACACCGCCAATCTTCGCAGTCATATTCGACAGGCTGCTGAAGTTACGAATTCCGGTCCCATAAAGAACCAGAAAGACCTGATCTGTCCCTGCCAGAGTATTGACGGGGAGAGGTACAAATCTCATCAGATTCTGATCATATTTGGCAATGGATTCGTAAGATTGCGACCCATCGGATTTGACTCTCAATACCTGAGCTGCCGCAACTCCCTTTCCGTCAGAATTGGCTGAGAAAAGCCCCGGAGCGACCATTGAGATCAGGGCATTACCAATTGACGTCACGCCTGATGCATCGATCGACTGGATCACCGCTTCACCCGAGATGGTATTAGCTGGGACCTGAAAATTGATCTGAGCAGGCGAGATAAAAAATAACGGAGCGAGCCGCTCAGCGCCCGCGCTGTCGATCAACTTTATCGACACACCTTCAAGCTGAGTCGGCAACTGAGTGCCCGGAGCAGTCTGAGTTCCAGTCGCAAGATTGATGCCGAAACCTGCGGCTATCGATTCCGGAGCCAGCGTGGATTCGCTGAAGCTTGCGGCCGAGACGCTGATTAAAGCTCCCTGCGGGCTGAGGGTGGCTCGAACAACTGAAGTCTGGCCGCCATTTCCCTCTTCAAGCGTCGCATACATCAGTATTCGGCCATCAGGCATCTGCACCAGCGTCGGATCGAAATAGCCCGTGGCGACAGGTCCAAAGATTGCCGGCTCAACCGGTTCTCCGTTGTTGAGCGGGAGAAAGACGCGACCATCAGCACTCAGAAAAAGATAGAGCTTTTTGAGTCTCATCGTCACAGCGAGGAATCCGCCCTGCGAAAGTTTCAGCACCGCCGGATCGACATTCGTGTTGCCGGCCCCGGGATTGCTGACATTCAGGTCGTTGAATGGATTGTCGTATTCAAAAGTGAAGCTCTGGCCGCCGTCCGATGACAGGGCAATACGGGAATTCTGCCGCGTGTCGCCTCGCGTCACATAGATCAATCTCAATCGGCCGTCAGAGGCCGGATAAACATCAGGCACTCCGAGAAATTGATTGTCTGCTGATGTGCCAGAGTAGACGGCGCTTTGCGGATCTCGAATGAAAGTTCCGGACCCATTGTCTCGCAGACGAAAGACTATCGACTTGTTTGTTCCCGGCTGGCCGAGGCCAAGAACATAGAGTTCCTTCCTGCCATCTGCCGATTCACGTGGGACCGTCTCCGTTGGAGTGTAGCCGGTTCCGCTCAGGGCGCTCCCCAAACCTGGAATCGATTCGCTGTTTGCAGAATTAGCGCCTTCAGCCGAACGAAAGAGTCTGATGCCTCCCTGGCCTCCAACCGTCAGCCAGATCTCACTGCCCACCCTGCCGACATTGGGGATGCTTGCATTCGGTATCCTGAAGCTCTCGGCTTTGACAGTCCATCTCGCGTTGCCTCGCAGCAAAACGGTGTCGAATGCAGTGAGAGCCAGATCAGGATAAGCAGCGTTTTGATGAAACCCTCCGTGCCCGACATTCTGGTCCTCGATGGCCAGATCGACCGTGCCTCCAAACTGCCTGATGAAATCGGCAGTACGGCGCATTGCCGGACACCCGTCGCGATTTGGGTTCGGGTCCTGCCCTCCACAAAACGTGAGCCACCGCATACCTGTAAACGGGCTCGAACTGTATTTACCCGAATTAACATCGATGAAGAGCGGATAGTCCGTCGAGGCCCCACCGGCATTCGCCAGATTGATTCCGAAAAAATTGTTCTTCGATTGCCGGTCGAATAGCGAGACGTAATAGCCATTGGCGCTGCCACGGCTGAAACCATGCAGCAATACCCGCCCGGGCCTGAGATTCTGCTGTTTCAATACTGGCTCAATTGCAGAATAAACTTCAGCCGGCGAGTAATAATCCCCCGGAGGCGCCTGATCGGGAAACCACCATTGAAGCGCCAGTATCCCGTGCCCATGCTTCAATGCCGCATCGTACCAGAGAAAGAATTCATCAAAAGCATAACTCGCGCTGCCATGCATCGTGACTATCAAGGTTTTATCAATGGCCGGCCCCGCGGCTTTCGAAGGCGGATACCAGAGCAGATAGAAACTTCGACGGTCAGAAGTAACTCCAATCTGCGCGCCTCGGTCGATGGCGAATTGATACCTCTGAGGATTCGCCGTCCGCGCCCGGTTCAATAAAGCCTCGACATTACCGGGAATCTGTCCACCGGCATAAACCCTCATGACAATGATAAACACCATTGTCACAGCCAATCTGATTCCGAATGAGTTTAATGGTTTGAGCTTCATAATCTCGATAATAACCGGACACGAATAAACGACCTGAAGCGATACCTGGCTGTCCCGATCAATCTCGGACCTGAATCAGACAAAGTATTGGGACTGCGCCACAGGTCGTCTCTTTCGACCGTCAAAATTCACATGGGGAAACGCTGAAATCGAAGCTCAGTGCGACGGCGCACGGCGAAACTGGCATCCTAATAACCATCGACGGCGGAACGGTAAATATTATTCCGAGGGTCAATGTTCTTTGAAGAAGCCTCATTCAATCTTGATTGCAGCTTCTTCATAATGACACTCGAAAGCTCGTAACGTTTAAGAACTTCAGGAGGCATGCGCGATGCGCCTTCGATTCGTCCGCAGCACTGAGCCTCACCGCACTTGCAGTCAAACGGTTCATCCATCTCCCACTCGGTGCTCGGATAGAAATACCGAAACTCTTCGCCGGGAGCGATGTCACGCAATGCGCGAAGCTCGTTCTTCTCGACATCGAAGAAGACATTCGGATTGCAGGAATGGTTTACATAGCGAAGCTCGATCGGCAAAATATCGGCATGGTCATCCATTCCGCGTTGAATAGTCCATCGCGACGGGACTGAGCAATGTCCGGTCCAGGATAGAGGATAGATGGTCTCGCCCTTACTGAAATGGCGTCGAGCCACAAGGCCGGATCCTACATCGTTTTTTACAAGCTCAAATAGATTATGAGTACTGTGATTTCTGTCTGTCATCATTGTGAGAAGGTAACTCCTTGTTTTCTAATCGGGTCAGTTCAGTCGCAGATAAAAATCGATTCGCGCACATGTGAATAATTTTCTGATTGCGACCGGATTCTGACCGGCAAGAAACACAATTCGCCGGAAATCACCGTATAGACAAGACAGTATTCAACTCCAGTTCACATTGCCGTCAAGCGTACACTGAAAAAGCTTGTTGGCCAGTCAGGTTGCGTCAACTCCGTTGCGAAAAGTTTAAAGCAAGATCTGATGATACTAATGATACTTAAAGCAGGCGGACTCCATCGGGTCCGCCAATTTGATGCGCTTTGGAAAAAGCACTGCAAAAATACTATTAACTGACAGGGCGAGTGAGTCAGGTGTTTATTTGCAGATCCTTTACTGTTCTAATAGAGTCAATATGGGCAGGAAAGGGGATTAATGATGAATCGACTGATGAGAATCAACCAGCTATTACTATTTGGTATCGCACTCTGTCTGATGTTATCGGTATCTCAGTTTATATTCGTATCCGGCGCGAAAAGTGTTAATTCCGAGTCAACAGCCGACCTTCCCGCGTGGGCACTGACCTGGAGCGATGAATTCGACGGCCCCAACGGTTCCGGCGTCGATCCTCAAAAATGGATCATGGAAACAGGCGGCAACGGCTGGGGAAACAACGAATTGGAGTATTACACCAATCGTACTCAGAATGCCTATCTTGAGAACGGATCACTGGTTATCAAAGCCATCAAAGAGGATTACACCGGCCCTGACTTTGTTGCACGCAGCTACACATCCGCCAGGCTCAAGACTCAGAACAAATTTACTCAGACATATGGCCGCTTCGAAGCTCGCATCAAAGTCCCTTACGGCCAGGGATCTGGCCCGCGTTCTGGATGCTCGGTGGAGATATCAATCAGGCTGGCTGGCCCGCCTGCGGCGAGATCGACATCATGGAGAACATCGGCAAGGAACCGTCGACCGTTCACGGCACGATCCACGGCCCCGGATATTCGGGAGGCTCAGGCATCGGAGCGGCATATTCGCTGACGAACAATCAGCGATTCGCCGACGATTATCATATCTATGCCGTTGAGTGGGAGCCGAAAGCGATCCGCTGGTATGTCGACGGCAATATTTACAAGACAATTACGACGAAGGACCTGCCGGCCGGCACGAAATGGGTATTCGATCACCCATTCTTTATGCTGCTGAACCTGGCAGTAGGCGGTAGCTGGCCGGGCTATCCGGACAACACCACAGTCTTTCCGCAGGTGATGCTGGTCGATTATGTCCGCGTTTATCAGCCCAAAATAGCGAGCACATCCGCTGCAAGCTACACGGGCTCGACTGTCGCCGTCGAATCGATATCATCGATATTCGGCAACAACCTCGCGGCGACTACACAGTCCGGGGAAACAAATCCGCTGCCCACAGTGATTGCCGGGACTTCGGTGAAGATCAGAGACAAGAGTTCGACCGAACGCCTCGTTCCCCTCTTTTTCGTCTCACCCGTTCAAATCAATTTCCAGATCCCGCCGGGCACACTGCCCGGTGCGGCAACGGTGACTATCACGAACCCGGATGGAGCCGTTTCACTCGGAACGGCCGATATCGCCACCGTTTCGCCGGGGCTGTTCGCCGCCAATTCGACCGGCCAGGGCATCGCCGCCGCACTCGCCCTGCGAATCAAACCAGACGGCTCGCAGAACTATGAATATGCCTTCCAATACGATCCGGTCAGGAATAACTTCACAGCCATACCGATCGACCTCGGCCCAGAATCGGATGAGGTCATTCTTGTTCTATTCGGCACTGGTATCCGTTACAGAACCGATCTCTCGTCAGTGACGGTTAAATTGGGTGGCTCCGACGCTCAGACACTCTTCGCCGGCCCTCAGGGGGACTACATAGGTCTCGATCAGATCAATGTGCGCCTCTCACGGAGCCTCATTGGCAGAGGTGAACTGGATGTTGCCGTGGTCGTCAACGGGCTTGCGGCCAATATGCTGAAGGTCAACGTCAAATAATACCCGGCTGATAATTTCCCTGAAGAACGGCCTTCATTTGGAGTGCGGCGGCTCGACGCCGCTTTCCATTCGCGATACGCACACTCGAGGTTCTACGAGATTCAAAAGCAAAAGCGGCGTCGAGTCGCCGCACTCCAAATGAATCGCCAGTTTGCCCCGCAATATGCTATGATGCCTGCCGATCGATGATGCTCAACACCCTCCGCAGCATCAGGGTCTCCCCCGAAAAACATTGTGGAGAACATGCGATGAATAAAAAAGTTGCGCGAAGGCTGTCTGTACTCGGAATCACACTTTCTTTTTCGCTTTTACTTCTTGCCGGCAGTATAGCCGCCAATAATCTCGATAAACACGAGAATTCCGCGGGGACGGCCTCTCCGATCGAAAACTTCGGGCGGGTCAATGATTTTCTGTATCGCGGCGGACAGCCGAAAGGTGACGATTACCGCGAATTATCAAAAATGGGGATCAGGACAATCCTCAATTTACGGGCCGACGCCGAGCCGGATGAACGAACGCTGGCCGAAAAGGCCGGATTGCGGTATCTCCAACTGCCTCTTGAGCCAAAGGCTTATCCGCAATCGGACGCTGCCGCGAAGTTTCTTTCGATTGTCAACGATCGCACAAACTGGCCGATCTTCGTTCATTGTGCCGGCGGTCGTCACCGCACCGGAGTCATGATCGCCGTCTATCGGATGACTAACGAAAAATGGACGGTCGAACAGGCATATCAGGAGATGAAGCAATACGATTTCTATACCCGTTTTGGACACGGCAGCTACAAAGATTATGTCTATGATTACTACCGGGCTCTGCAGAAAAGATGAGCAGCAGCGATGTGCGCTTCAGGAATAATCGTCAACCCAGATGGCGTTTTGCAACAGGCGGCTCTCGGGTTTGAACAAGTTGCGGGCTCCGGATCGGAGCCCGATGAGCGTATATCCGTTAGGCTGATAGAGCAGATCGAGAAGCCGGTAACGTTCCAGCAGATTCAAATTTTCGTAGCCCTCGGTGAGCAGCGGCGTAGGTAGCTTTTTCGCCATCTCAGTCCGATGCAGCGGGATCTGCTGAGTCGCCTGCAGCCGGGTCTCAAAGAGATATCCGGATCCGTCCACCGTGATTCCGTATGTCATGAAACCATCCAACCCGGAGCCCCGGATCAGTTTAAACAGAGTTTCTGATTCGAAGAGACATTCATGAACGTTGAGATAGCTGTCGACAAACAAGCTGTCTTTCGTGCTTTCCCCTTCGATATTGAGGTTCCAGCCGTACATCGAAGAATCGAATTCGAGATCCTTAACGATCTGGATCCCGTGCTCAAATGCCGAAGGGTCCTTGCCGAGAAGCAACGAGACAATCTGTTTCCGCCGCATACGCTCATGGCTGCCATGGCTGCCGTAGACATACAGAAAGATAATCCCGTCGTCAGAAAGATGCCGGACGAGATTGCTTAAACCCTGCTGTGGATCGGCCAGGTGATGAAGCACTCCCATGCAAAGGACGACATCGAAGCGGCCCAGATCGGACGACTCTGTCATCAGATCGAACTGCCGGAACTCGACGTTCCCGAGGCCCTCGGCCTCGGCGGTGGCGCGAGCAATCGCCAGAGGCCGATCCGAAACATCGACGGCAAGAAACGACGTCTCTTTCATCACCAGCGCCGCTTCTAAAAGACGATGCCCGGTTCCCGTCCCCGCATCAAGCACCCGCTTTCCACGAAAATCAAACCCAGTCTCACGCGAGAAGATCCCCAGCAGATTGGATAGCTCCTTCAATTTCTTCGTTCCCATCTCCGGCGAGGGATAGGGAAAGCGGTCATACATCTCGCTGACCCGCCGCGTTATCTCGTCCAACGATTGATTCTCCAATGAAACCCTCCACTTCAGCAGCAACCGGCCTGGACTTTTTGCGACTCTTTTATCTTTGCCAGCATCGATTCAAAATCTTTTACCACTTTTGGATTTGGCTGGATCTCCGCATTTGGCGTCATCAATTACTGTGCATCACTTTATGCTAGATCATGCATATGTATACATAAGCCACTCTGGCGAGCTGACTCCAATTGTCCGAAAGCGGATGTACCAGTTCGCAAACAGCTCGGGCGGCAACAACTTCCATATCGCAATGTTTGTTTTCGCATACGCCCCATGTGAATGCAAATTCTTTTGCCAAAATCCGGATAACTATCAAGAGGCCTGATCAAACCAATATCGACAATTCTGTTTTTCTTGATTCGTTAATCCTCCACCCCAGGGGTGTGGACAAAAACCGGACATTCCGGGTTTATATCTATCCCCCGGCGTGATCTTATTTTTTGCTTCCCGACCCAAGATGATGGTATAGTCCGTTTTCAAACCACCAGATAAGGTATCTACGCCCCGATTTTTCCGACTTGAAAGTTTTATACCGCCGTGCTGACTCTGCTATCAATTGCCGGTTATGACCCTTCGGGAGGTGCAGGCATACTGGCCGACATCAAGGCCTTTGCCGCGTTCGGCTGTTTCGGGACGGCGGCGATCACCTCGCTGACGTCTCAGAATACGATCGCGGTGTATGGAGCCTACCATCAGAGTGCCGAGGTATTGAGGGCTCAGATAAGCCCGATCATCGAGGATTTCGAGATAGCCGCGATCAAAACCGGAATGCTGCCATCGCAGGAAACCATAGAGGTCGCGGCAGAGACGATCGAGGCGAATCAGATACCCCATGTCGTAGTTGACCCGGTGATCAGGTCTACAAGCGGTTATGATCTGATAGATGATAACGCCATGAGGTTTCTGATAGAGCGGCTATTACCTCTGGCCGATGTGCTCACCCCGAATATGGCCGAGGCGGAGAGGCTGACAGGACTCGAAGTCCGCGATCTGGACGGGATGGAGCGGGCGGCACGCAGGATTCGCGAGATGTGCGATGCGAAATCCGTGTGGCGGCCGGACCGGCAATCAGCCGCCAGGAGGGCAGTTCTGGTCAAGGAGGCCATCTTGAGGATGAGGCCACGGACCTGCTCTACGACGGCAAAGAAATCGCCATATTCCGTTCAAAGAAAATAGCGACCCGGAACACGCATGGCACTGGGTGCACGCTGTCGTCAGCGATAACTGCTTTATTGGCAAAGGGTTATGAGATACCCGAAACCATCCGGATCGCCAAACAGTATGTTGAATCAGCGATCCGTTCAGCACCGGGCATCGGCCACGGAGCCGGTCCGCTGAACCATTTCGTCAAAGTTGAGGGATGAGCCAGATTGATGAGTCAGATTGACAGGTTAACGCAATGAACAACTTTCAGGACAGATCTGAGCTGTTAGTTCGCCAGTCGGACGAAAACCTCGCTCGTTTTGATCCCCAGCGTATCCCGGATGCATTGGTGCGCGAGACAGGCATTGCACCTGAAACTGCGCAGAAGATCGCGCTCGAGGTTCAGGAGCAGATCGAACGATCCGGAATTCGAGCGCTGACTGCGCCGCTGATTCGAGGCATGGTCGACTCGAAGCTGCTCGAATACGGGTTGATGAAGGAATACCGGGACCATTCACGCCTCGGCGTTCCGGTATACGATGTCGACCGGATCATGCAATCGCTTTCGACCGACCATTCAGTGGTCAACGGCCCTGAGGGAACGAGCCTCGCCCTTGCCGAAGCCATCAAACGCGATTATGCGATGGGCTATGTTTTCTCTGAAGCCGTCGCGAAAGCTCATTTTGAGGGAGATTTTCACATCGCCAATCTGGGCGAGGTCGACAGGCCGACGACCATGATCGGCTCGATCGACTTCATCAAGCGGCACGGCGTCAGGCTGCCCGGAGGCTTTGCAGGTTCGCGCCCGGCGCGCCGCCCTGAAGTTCTGGCCTCGCACCTTGTCACCTACACGGCCGCACTGCAAGGATACTTCAGCGACGCGATCGCATGGGATTCGGTCAATTACGCATTTGCGCCGATGCTCATCGATCTCAACCAGCAGTCGATCAGACAGTTGGCTCAAGGATTGTTTTTTGAGCTTTCCGCGCCGACGATCACGCGCGGAGGCCAGCCCGTACGATGCGACCTGCATCTCGATTGGGACGCGCCGGCATACCTTAAAACCTTGCCCGCGGTAGGTGTCGGCGGTGAGAAGCTCAGCACGACCTATGGAGCAATCAGCGAAGTCGCAAGGAACTTTCTCAAGACTCTGCTTGAAGTTTTTCTGGAAGGCGATGCCCAGGGATATTCATTCACCGGGCCCCGTCTTGTGCTGCATCTGACTCACCATTTTCTGGATGGTTCGGAAAACCGCAGAATGCTGGATCTTATCTGCCGGGTCGCAACCGAACGCGGCGGCGTCGTGCTGGTCTTCGACAGAGCCCACGAGAATCCGGAAATCAGCGTGGCTTCTTCGGAATTTTCGGCCAGATACGGAGTCAATGGCGACAAATTACAGCGAGACGGCCAGAGCTGGCAGTGGCGTGCAGCCAACTTCTCATCCGTAGCCTTGAACCTGCCGAGGATCGGATTTCTCGCCGGAGAAAACCAGGGTGCGGTCTTCGAACTGCTGACGGACCTGCTCGAGCTCGCCGCTCAGGCATCGCTCGAAAAGCGTGTTTTTCTCGAAAGACTGCTGGCGCGTGGAGAATCCGGTTCTTTATCGATGCTCGCCATGAGGCCGGATGGAGAACCTTTCCTGCCGCTCAGTTGGACTTCTCACGCAATCTGCCCGTTGGGGCTGGCGGAGCTGGTCAAATCCGTCATCGGCAGGTCGATCGATGAATCAGCCGAAGCCCATGCGTTTGCGACTCGTGTCGTCGATCACCTGAAATCTGAAGCCAATCGACTCTCATCGAAGCACAAAGTCCGTTTTCTGCTCGGTGAATCACGCGATATTACGGCGCCACACAGGATGGCTCGGCTCGATCTGGCCAGATTCGGATCGCGGCTGGTCGGTCAGGCCTTTCTCAGCGGTTCATCACCCGATGAAGCAGAGATTCTTTACACTAATTCGGTCAACCTCCCCGTCGACAGCAATGTCTCTCCGGAAGATAAAATCCGCATCGAAGGCGAAATCCAGAGAGATTTGATCTGGCAGGGAACCACCGATTTATGGCTTGGAGTCGTTTACCCATCCACTGAAAACCTGGCAGCTTTGATCTCGAACGCTTTTTACCAGACCCGGACATCGGCAATTTCCTTCTCACCCGAATACACCATTTGCACAATCTGCCACAGGATGTCGCGGGGTTTGCACGACAAATGCCCCGCATGCGGATCGGACCGGGTCGATGGACTGGCCCAGGCCACCAGTCGCTACGGCAGAACTTCCACCTGGCCTCAATGGCTTACCGCTGAACTCAAACGTCGCAGACGATTCGATATTTGAAAGAGAGATTACGAAACAGCCGGAATAAACGAAAACAAACGAAAGATTTTCAAGGGGTTGATTGAGCGAGAGAAATCCGGTGAGCGCATGATCGAAGAAAATCGCCCTGTTCACTTTTGAAAATTTTTCGTCTGTTTCGTTTATTCGGGATGTTTCGTAATCTCTCTTCCGTTTCGTAATCTGCCTTTCTGTGTTAATTTTCCTACTCAATTCTCAAATCCAAAGACTAAATTAAAAAAGAGGAAATGCCCAAAAGAACTGATCTCCGCAAAATTCTGATCATCGGCTCGGGACCGATTGTTATCGGCCAGGCCTGTGAATTCGATTATTCAGGCACTCAGGCTTGCAAATCACTCAAGCAGGAAGGCTTCGAAGTGGTTCTGGTCAATTCGAATCCGGCCACGATCATGACGGATCCTGAGCTCGCCGACCGCACCTACGTGGAACCGCTGACGGTGGAATCGGTGACGGCGATCATAGAGCGAGAGCGCCCTGACGCCATATTGCCAACGGTTGGAGGCCAGACGGCGCTCAACCTGACGGTCAGACTCGCCGAATGCGGCGTGCTGGACAAGTACAACGTGGAGCTGATCGGGGCCAAGCTCAATGCAATCAAAGTAGCGGAGGATCGGCTGCTCTTCAAAAGGGCGATGGATGAGATCGGTCTGGAGATGCCAAAAGCCAGATTCTGCCGGACGATGGAACAGGCGTTGGTGGCGGCGGAGGAGATCAATTTCCCGATCATCATTCGCCCCAGTTTCACACTGGGCGGCACGGGCGGAGGAATCTGTTACAACGGCGAAGAGTTCGAAGAGATCGCCGAACGCGGGCTGGCTGCAAGCCCGATCGACGAAATCCTGGTGGAAGAATCGATCATCGGCTGGAAGGAGTTCGAGTTGGAAGTGATGCGCGATCTGGCCGACAACGTCGTGATCATCTGCTCGATCGAAAATTTCGATGCGATGGGGGTGCACACGGGGGATTCGATCACTGTCGCGCCGGCTCAGACCCTGACCGACCGTGAATACCAGATGATGCGCGACGCCGCGGTCAGGATCATTCGCAAGGTTGGAGTCGAAACCGGCGGATCCAATATCCAGTTCGCGGTCAATCCGGTCAACGGCGAGCTGAGGGTGAGCGAGATGAATCCGCGCGTCTCGCGCTCCTCCGCGCTCGCTTCAAAAGCCACGGGATTCCCGATCGCCAAGATCGCCGCGAAACTCGCGGTCGGATACACCCTCGACGAAATTACCAACGACATCACCAGGAAGACTCCGGCATCGTTCGAACCGACGATAGACTACGTCGTCGTCAAGATCCCGAAATGGGCTTTCGAGAAGTTCCCCGGCGCCGAGGATGTGCTTGGCACGCAGATGAAATCGGTCGGCGAGGCGATGTCTATTGGCCGAACCTTCAAGGAGGCTTTTCTCAAAGGGGTTCGCTCACTTGAACGCAGAGGCTCGGTCTACGTCGGCACTGTCGATGATGAGATGCTGCGACGAAAACTGATCATCCCGAACGCCGAACGAATCCATTACCTGCATGCCGCGTTTGAACGCTCATGGACCGTAGAGGAGATTAATGAGCTGACCGGGATTGACCCCTGGTTTCTGACTCAACTCCGGCAGATTGTCGATATGCAGGAGGACCTCAAACTGGATACCCTGCAATCAATGCCGGGGGGCAAGCTGCTCAACGCCAAGCGGATGGGGTTTTCAGACGCCAGAATCGCGGACCTTATGAAATGCCACGAGGATGAAGTTCGCTCAAAACGGGCGGCTGAAAAGATCAGGCCGGTCTACAAACGAGTCGACACCTGCGGAGCGGAGTTCGAATCGTTCACTCCCTACCTCTATTCGACCTACGAGTCAGAGTGCGAGGCCGAGCCGAGCGACAAAAAGAAGATCATGATCCTGGGATCGGGGCCGAACCGTATCGGCCAGGGCATAGAGTTCGATTACTGCTGCTGCCACGCGGCCTTCGCTCTCAAGGAGGACGGGTTTGAGACGATCATGGTCAACTGCAACCCCGAGACCGTCTCGACCGACTACGACACAGCAGACCGCCTCTATTTCGAACCGCTGACTTTCGAAGATGTCATGCACATCGTCGATCTTGAGAAGCCCGAGGGAGTGATCGTTCAATTCGGTGGCCAGACGCCGCTCAACCTCGCAATGAGGCTGCACGCCGCCGGTGTTCCGATAATCGGGACCAGCCCCGAATCGATCGACCTCGCCGAAGACCGCAAACGTTTCGGGAAGCTGATTGCCGACTTGAATATTCCACAGCCGGTCAACGGAACCGCAGTAACCATCGAGGAGGCAAGACGCGTCGCGGCCTCGATCGGGTATCCGGTGCTTGTCAGGCCCAGCTATGTGCTCGGCGGCCGCGCGATGATGATCGTTTACGACGATTCCAGCCTTGAAAACTACATGAAAAATGCGGTCGAGGCATCGCCGGAAAAACCGGTTCTGATCGACCGCTTTCTCGAAGACGCTTTTGAGGTCGACGTCGATGCGCTCGCGGACGGCGAACAAACCGTCATTGCCGGCATTCAGGAACACATCGAAGAGGCGGGGATTCACTCTGGCGATTCTTCGTGCGTGCTTCCGCCCTACATGGTCAAACCCGAGCACCTCGACACGATGCGCAAATACACAAGGCAACTCGCCAGTGCGCTCGACGTTCGCGGCCTGATGAACATCCAGTTCGCGATCAAGGACGACATAGTCTTTGTGCTCGAGGTCAATCCGCGCGCTTCGCGAACCGTCCCATTCGTCTCGAAAGCCACCGGCGTTCCGCTGGCGAAGATCGCGGCACGGGTTATGACCGGCCGCCCATTGAGCGAATTCAACCTTCCCGAAGAACTTTCAGTAACCAGCTTCTTCATCAAGGAGCCCGTATTCCCCTTCAACAAGTTTCCGGGGGTCGATCCCATCCTCGGACCGGAGATGCGGTCGACAGGCGAAGTCATGGGAATGGCAGACAGCTTCGGCATGGCTTTCGCGAAGGCTCAGATGGGGGCCAACGCCAGCCTTCCGGTCAGCGGAACGGCTTTCATCAGCGTCAACGACAACGACAAGAAGAACGCGGTTCGCATTGCCAAAAGACTGCAGGAACTCGGATTCAGGATCATCGCCACGCGGGGAACCGCCGGCATGCTCTCTGATGCCGGAGTCTTTACCGAGCGCGTCTACAAGGTCAATGAGGGACGTCCAAACGTCGTCGACCTGATCAAGAGCAACGAGATCGATCTGATCGTCAATACGCCGCTCGGCCGCGCTTCATTTTATGATGAACGCGCCATCCGTCGCGCCGCCATGCAATACAACGTCGTCACCTTTACCACGCTCACCGGCGCCAATGCCGCCGTCAGCGCCATCGCCGCAATGAAGCAGGAAAACAGTTTCAACGTCATCAGCCTGCAGGAACATCACGGATGATTGAGGAGTTCAAAGTTTGAACCTTGGACTTTGAATTTTTAGCCATGAACTCACGGGAAACCATCAACAGAATACTCGATGAATGCCGGACGATAGCGGTCGTCGGGCTTTCATCCAATCCTGATCGTCCGAGCTATGGCGTGGCCCGTTATATGCAGCAGCGCGGCTACCGGATCATTCCCGTCAATCCAAACGAAGCTGAAGTATTGGGTGAAAAGGCCTATCCTGCTCTCACCGCAATTGAAGATAAGGTCGATCTGGTCGACATCTTCCGCCGTTCGGATGAGGCTGGTGCGCACGTCGATGACGCGATCAGGATAGGAGCCATGGCCGTCTGGCTCCAGGAAGAAGTTATCGACGAGGCGGCAGCGGAGCGCGCCGAAAAGGCCGGGCTTCTCGTAGTCATGGATCGCTGCATACTCAAAGAGCACTTGCGGCGATAATTCAAACCATCATGAATAAAAAGAGCGAGTGGGCGAAAAACGATCTGTTTTTTTCGCCCACTCGCTCTTTTTGAACTTGCGAAGTCTCAGGTTTTTAAGATCTGCCGACCGAGACGTAATTGAGAGGATTGACAGGCCGATCGTG
Source organism: Acidobacteriota bacterium (assembly GCA_016710075.1). GTDB lineage: Bacteria > Acidobacteriota > Blastocatellia > RBC074 > RBC074 > JADJLO01. Next base: position 337,119 of record JADJLO010000038.1, read on the forward strand.
GAGTCTCACTTCATAGTGGCAATGGGGTGCGGTTGAGCGCCCGGTGCTGCCAACGGCGCCGATCTTCTTGCCGCGGGCCACGTGATCTCCGACCTTTACATCGATGCCCGACATATGGGCATATCGGGTCGTGAGACCGTAGCCGTGATCGACGACGACCACGTTGCCGTACCCACCGTGTGGGCCTGCAAAGATGACAATGCCATCGGCCGTCGATTCAATGGCCGTCCCGTGGTTTGTGGCGATATCGAGACCGGCGTGGACCTCACTGCCGCCGCCGCCAAACGGGTTGCCGCGCATTCCGAAACCATCCGTGATATAACCGCGAACCGGCCATCCATTCGGAGTCGACGAGAGCCTGATCTGGTTCTTGTCGAAGACGTCCTTCATCTGCCTCAACTCTGACTCGAGCGCGGCTGTCGCCCGCTCGATATCGGAGACAGTTGTCTCTCCTTCCGGCCCACCCTGCCCGATCCGGCTGACTTCATCCGGACGACTGACACCAGAGTTCACCGCCAGTTTACGCTGTGTCGTATCCAGAGCGGCAAGACGGGTCTGGAGCAGATCATATTTGCTCTCAGCCTCCTGATTCCTCTCTTTCAACTGGCGATTTTCATCCTGAATCAGATTCAACCTGGCCACTAATACTGCATGCTGTGCGAGTCTGTATGCGCCATAAGAAACGGTCAGTAGTCCAACAATCGCAAAACCTAAGATTGCGTAGATTACATTGTGCGGGACATTTAACTTTCTTAACTGCGACTTGGCCGTCGGCGCAAAAACAAACGTATAAAACCGTTTATCTTCGATCATCTTTTAAGACTCCTTTACCCATCTTTTCCGGCATACCGAAGCAACGAGTATGGGGAGAGCCACACTGTACTCAGGGCACTCATTGTCAGCGGGCGTATTTAATAAATAATAACGGATCCAACCACTCGCTTGTCGACCGGGAATTGATGTATCCAAGGGGTCCGGTGACAAGACCAAAACGATGCGAGAGGCTAGCACAGAAACGCCGCCGATTTCAACAAAAGTAGTCGGCGGCATGCAGGCCAAAAAGTTAACCTTAACCATTTCAATACTTATTCCATTGTTAAAATCAATAAAATCTCCCCCGCGTACGAAATTTCGGATTTCAATTTTCAAAATTTTGAATTTTGGGAATAAGATACCCGCTGACCGCGATGGCATGACCCCCAACCGACCGGATTTTGGGTCGCTCAAACAGGCTCAAAAGAAAAGATCCTTTTTCAACCTGCGGGTAAGGCAACTTTTCAGGAGGCAGGTCATTTGTTAGACTGCTAGCATTGAATTGAAAAACATGTTTTGAAACCCGGCCTGCTACAGTGAAGTTGAGAGCGGACACTGGGGCTGATGTAAGAGGTACCAATGAGAATGAATTTCAAGTCTGTCATTGCATTACTTGTCGCTGTTTCGATTGTTCTGGGCTCGAGTGGTGCAATGATGAAAGACCAGGTCTTAGCCCAGGCGGGCAGGAAAACCGGCGAGAAGCAGAAGAAGAACCCGAATGCCAGCGGAGATCCTGAAGAACAGCAGAAGCAGAAGGATAAGCAGGAGGAGAAGAAGGTCGATAAAACCCTCCCCACGGCATCGATCGCAATCGACACCAATGTGGTCAACGTCGAAGCAGTCGTCTATAACAAGAAGACCGGCGGCGTCCTGCAGGGCCTGAAAAAAGAGAACTTTGAGATATACGAAGACGGAGTCAAGCAGGATATAGAGAATTTCTCCACGCCTGAAGCACCCGTGACCATGGTTCTGCTGCTTGAATACAGCAAACTGGTGGACCTGCTCGGCAGCGCAGTTGGAGGCTTTTTCGAACCGGGGCGGGTCGAGATCCTGAGACCGGCATACGAGTTCGTCAGAACATTCGTTCAACCTAAAGATTTCATTTCCATAGTAGCCTACGACATCCGCCCAACACCGATCGTCGATTTCACAGACGACAAAAGCAAGCTCATGGGCGCCGTCCAGTTGCTGATCCGCAACAATCCGGCTTTCAGCGAGAGCAACTTTTTCGATTCGCTCAAATTTGTTCTTCGGGGCGGCATCGGAGACAGCGTCGTCCTCGAAGACAGCAAGCAGGCCAAGAGCGAATACGCAGGGCTTTATGAAGTCAACAGCCGCACAGCCGTATTGTTGGTATGTTCCGGCATCGACACCTTCAGCAAGATCAATTTCGATGATGCGCGCAAGATCGTGGAGAATTCCGGCGTGCCGATCTATGCAATCGGAACCGGCAACATGTTTCTGAAGAGATTCGATCAGAACCTGGATCCCGGCCGAGGGCTGGAGCTGTACGGCATACCTGATCGGATGACTCTGCTTCAGGCCCAGAACACGCTCAAGACATTCTCTGAATCGAGCGGCGGCAAATATTTCCCCGTCACCTTCCCCGGAGAGATCCCGTCTGTGCTGCAGTCAATCTCGGCGCTGGTGAGAAACCAGTACAGTCTGGGATACACCCCGACCAGTACCCGCCGCGAGGGCAAACGCCGCAAGATTCAGGTGAAGGTCAACCTTGGCGATCAGATCGATCCGAAACTCCTCGTTGTCCAGCACAGACAAAGCTACATCGAACCAAAGGGAGATAAGAAATAGACTGCGTGCCCGATTTTCAACAGACTTCTCCCAACCCGGATTCGCCTTTAACCGAGCGGCTGAACATGATCAAAGACAGGATTGCTTCGTCCTGCCGGCGCTCAGGCCGATCGGTTTCGGAGGTGACTCTGGTTGGAGTAACCAAGACCATTCCATACTCTATTGTTGGCCAGGCCATCGAAGCGGGACTGACTGTCCTTGGAGAAAACCGTGTGCAGGAAGCGGCCGACAAGATCGCTCATCTGCGACAAGTCACTGCTCAACACGACGTGGAATGGCATCTCATCGGTCAGTTGCAATCCAACAAAGCCCGACGGGCGGTAGAGCTCTTCGACGCCATTCATTCACTCGACAGCTTGAAACTGGCCGAGCGTCTTGACGGCATCGCCGCCGAATCGGGCAAAAGACTTCCCGTTTTCCTGGAAGTCAATCTCGGCGCCGAAACATCAAAAGCCGGTGTAACCGAAACCGAGGCGCTGCACTTGTGCGAAAAGATCTGCAGGCTTCCAAATCTCGTTTTAAAAGGGCTGATGACCGTTCCGCCTTTCCTGGATGATCCTCAAGAGATCAGACCATTTTTCAAAAAATTAAGAGAACTGCGAGATCAGGCAATCAGGGCCGGCATCGTCGACTCGACATTCAAAGAGCTTTCAATGGGCATGAGCAACGATTTCGAAACAGCAATTGAAGAAGGTTCGACCTGTGTCCGTGTCGGTACTGCAATTTTCGGCTCCCGTTCCTGACGCTCGCAATCCCTACCTATGAAAATCATATTAGTCACCAACTTTGGCAGAATGCTCATTGAGATGGTCGATACCATGAGAAATTATCTGCAATGGGTAATCGGATTGACCATTGCATTGATCGTCGTCCTGATGCTCCTTCGCATTCTCGCCGACGCGCTGAGGCTCAATCCGTTCGGGCGACTTTATCAATACGCCCATCAGCCGACCAACGAGATCATCTTTCGCATGCGCAGCTCCCAGTTCTACCATCCATTGAAAAAATCGCTGGGATTCGAACCCTCGATGCTCATGGTGCTGGTCGCGCTGGCCATCCTCTGGTATGTCGTTGCCGGCGTTTTCAACAACCTCTTTTTCGTGCTTCAGGGTATCGGGATCAGTCTGATCAATTTCAGCAACGGATCGATCTTCACGGCGGCAAGATATCTCATCGGGTCATTATTGCTGACGATTTTCTTTTTCCTGATGGCTCTGATGACAATCATCTTTGTCAACTGGATCTTCGGGATGTTCAGGCGTGCCGCATCATGGGCCATGGAGCGACTCACTCCTTTGCTGCGAGTCTTCGAGTTCGGCGGAATGTTTGCCGGCTGGTCATTCGTCATCCTCTGGATGGCTCTCTACTTCGCCACGGCCGCGGTCATGGCCATCTTCTTCTAGGAGCTTAAAGTAGGATTGCCAGTTGCCGGTTGTCAGATGATGTTACACGCTGATTAACCAACTGATACTGTTGGCGAATTCACCTTTGGTAGATTGTCAGAAATTACAGATTTAAAAAACGAGCGGGACCGCAGGCGTCCTCGCCTGCGTGTATTTCCAAAAATCAATAAAACGGGGAAACACGGACTGACAAGGGGGCTGTTTGAATTACTTCAAAACTAAATTTTTTGCTAGAGTAACCAAACTGTATTGACTCGTACACTACCGGCAACTTCTCTTTAAACCTTAAACTCTCATTTTATGCCTAAACTTACCTTAAGCGAGGATTCAGTGACATTCTCCGTCAGGGTCGTTCCACGAGCGTCAAAGAGCGCCGTGGCTGGAGATCTGGATGGAGCCGTAAAAATCCGCATCGCCGCGCCTCCGGTTGATGGCGAGGCCAATGATGAGCTGATCAGATTTCTCGCGAAACTTCTTGGAGTCGGGAGACAACAGGTCGAGATTATTTCAGGTGCGACATCTAAGAATAAGATTGTCAGGATAACCGGCGTGACGATAGAGGATTGTCAAAAGATGCTGCAGCAGGATTCTTTAAACTTTAAACTTTAAACTCTTCTTTGCTACATCTTCGGGAGTTTTCCGCCGTGGCCGTTCAATTTGGCGAATTGATTGGTAATTGCTCGATTTTCGTAATCACGAGCGAGGTTTTCAAGGATTGAATTGAGGTAATCGAGTCTCTCGACGGTGTTTGTGAGTTCGAGCATATATTGTTTTTCGCTGTTGTCGATTTCAAGATATGCGGGAATGATCAATGACAGGGACTGGGCGTCATCGGGGAGTTCCGGGGATTCGTCATCCGATTCGATTTCGTTTTTGAGTTTACGGCCGGCCGCCATCAGTCTAAGAAACAGGGCTCTGGTTTTATCTGCAAGATCGGAAGGATCCACGATATCCAGATCGTCATCGAAGAGTTCCACTTCGGCTTTAAGGTATGGCTCACCTTCGACATAACCGAGCAGTCTGAAACGTTCCTTCCCGAGGCAGAGGATATTCGATCTGCCGTCGGCCATCCCCTGTGCGACGGCGACTTCGATCAGGCATCCGATACTTCCCTCTGGCAGATTCTCGGAATCGATTAGAGTCAGGGAATCGCGGAAGATGATGCCGAATGACTTATCGCCGGCCATGACATCCTTGAGCATCTGCCTGTAACGCGGTTCAAAGATATGAAGCGGAGTGAGCGCTCCGGGGAACTGCACGAGGTCAAGCGGGAACAGCGGGATGACGAGGCTTTCAGGTTTCATCTTTAGTCGACCTTGAGAACGGCCAGGAAGGCTTCCTGAGGGATTTCGACCTTGCCGACGCGCTTCATTCTCTTTTTGCCTTCTTTCTGCTTTTCCAGCAGTTTGCGCTTGCGGCTGATGTCGCCGCCGTAGCATTTGGCAAGCACGTTTTTTCCAATGGCCTTGATTGTCTCTCTGGCGATGACGCGTGAGCCGACGGCAGCCTGGATCGGCACTTCGAAGAGTTGTCGCGGAATGAGTTTTCGCATCCGGTCGACCAGCGTTCGACCGCGCGAATATGCGGCATCCTTGTGAACTATCAGTGAGAGCGCATCGACCGGTTCCCCGGCGACGAGAATGTCGAGTTTGACAAGTTCGGCTTCACGATAACCCGCGAAATGGTAATCGAGCGAAGCATAGCCTCTTGAGACCGATTTCAGTCTGTCGAAGAAATCCAGAACAATTTCATTGAGCGGGACTTCATAGGTAAGCAGGACGCGAGTCGAGGTAATGTAATCGAATCCCTTCTGGATGCCGCGTTTTTCATCCAGCAGTGCAAGGATGTTGCCGATGAACTCTTCGTTGGTCATGATCATCGCCGTGATGATCGGCTCCTCGAATTTGACGATGTCTCCCGTGCTGGGCATTTTCGCGGGGCTGTCGATTTCGTGTACATCTCCGCGGACATCGGTGATGCGGTATCGGACACCAGGCGCCGTTGTAATCAGGTCGACGTTGAACTCGCGTTCCAGTCGTTCCTGAACGATCTCCATGTGGAGCAGGCCGAGGAATCCGCAGCGGAATCCGAAGCCGAGCGCAGTCGAGACCTCGGGTTCGAAGAAGAACGACGAGTCGTTGAGCCGGAGCTTTTCCAGTGCGTCTCGAAGTTCCTCGTACTGGTTGTGCTCGACAGGGTAGATTCCCGCGAAGACCATCGGTTTGATCTCCTGGAATCCGGGAAAAGGCTCGAGTGTGGGTTTGGCCGCGAGGGTAACGGTATCGCCGATGCTTACGTCGGCGACGGTCTTGATGTTCGCAACGATGAAACCCACTTCGCCGACTCCCAGCTTGTCGATCGGTCGCGGTTTCGGAGTGAGAACGCCAAGATCTTCGACTTCGAAATCGCGCCCCTTGGCCATGAGGCGAATCTTCACGCCTTTTCTCAACTCACCATCGATGACGCGGACCATGACGATAACTCCGCGATACGGATCGAACCATGAATCGAAGATCAAGGCTTTGAGCGACGCGGCGGCGGACCCTTTCGGAGATGGAACCTCATGGACAATGGCTTCAAGGATTTCAGAGATTCCAATCCCCTGCTTGGCCGAAGCGAGTATCGCGTTATGAGTGTCGAGGCCGATGATATTCTCTATCTGCGCCTTCACCTGTTCAGGCTCGGCGCCGGGCAGGTCGATCTTGTTGATCACCGGGATGATCTCGAGGTTGTGATCGACCGCCAGATAGGCGTTGGCAAGGGTCTGGGCTTCCACTCCCTGGCTCGCGTCAACAATCAGCAGAGCACCTTCGCAGGCTGAAAGGCTTCGCGAAACCTCGTAGGAAAAATCCACGTGCCCGGGCGTGTCGATCAGATTGAGAATGTAATCCTGGCCGTCTTTGGCTTTGTAATAAAGGCGGACCGCGTGCGCCTTGATGGTGATTCCACGCTCGCGCTCGAGATCCATCGCATCCAGAACCTGCTCTGACATCTCGCGCGATTCGAGCGCGCCGGTGGCTTCGAGCAGACGATCAGACAATGTCGTCTTGCCGTGGTCGATATGTGCGATGATCGAAAAATTTCTGATATTGAGTGACATAAATACTTACTTCACATCCTGATGCTTATCGGTAACCTACGAGAATAGAATTTCAGACGGCAAAAGGCAAACACAGAGGAGTTTAAAGTTTAAGGTTCAAAGTTTAAAGAGATAATCAGCCACCATTCCAGGCAGGTGAAGCCCTGCGCCGGATCATCCACCATTTTAAACTTTGAATTTTAAACTTCGGATTACTTCCTCAGGCCAGGCTGCGCCAGAGGTACCATGAAGCGACCGAGCAGTAGGGTCTCCATCGCCGCTCCAGGGCGATGGCCTCGATCTGCTCTGGATTGGGAAGGTCAGCGAGATCGAATGCTGTTTGAATGGCTTTTCTGATGCCAAGGTCGCCGACGGGCAGAATATCCAGCCTGCCAAGCGAGAAGATGAGGAACATATGAGCCGTCCAGACGCCGATGCCCTTGACCTCGGTCAGCATTTCGATGATTTCGTCATCCGGCATTCCCGGCATCCTCGAGAGCTTGAGCCTCCCGTCAGTGGTCCTTGCAGCCAGATCCTTGATGAATGAAACCTTGCCGTTGGACATGCCTGTCGCGCGCAGGACTTCATTGGGCGTACCAAGAATATGCTCCGGCCGGACAGCTCGCGCCGGCTTATAGAGATCTTTGACGCGCCGGCCTATCGTCTCCGCAACTTTTGTCGAAAGCTGCTGCGCGATGATCGCCCCGGTCAGAGTCTCGAAATGATTCGAGTGCGGGCTGATCTGACAGGGTCCATGTTGTTTGATGAATGGGCGCAGGACCGGATCCCTCCGTGAAAGCTGCCTTTCGGCATCGCGGAGATCCCTTTCGAAAGCCGCCAGCTTCTCTTTCATCGTCGCCATAAAAAAACTTCCCTGATTAAACGAGTTGGAGCGCAGGCCACTCGGCTGCGCTCCAACTCGTTTGAAAAACTAGGTATATTTGAGCCATCTCCAGATTTCAGGCAGAGTCGGTCGCTTGCCGTACATGAGAATGCCCACGCGATAAATTTTCGAGGCCACCCAGACGGCCAGAAGGATGGTTCCAATCAGGAGCACTATCGAAAGGGCGATCTGCCACCAGGGAGGCATCTGCAATCCGATTCGCAAGAACATCAGGACAGGGCTGAAGAACGGCACCAGCGAAAGGACGACCGAAGCCGTGCCGCTCGGATTGCGCATGATCATCGAGGAGATCATCACCGGAATCACGATGGTCATGGTTACGGGCAGTTGCATCTGCTGGCCGTCTTCTTCATTCGAAACGATGGCGCCGACCGTTGCATAGAGCGTGGCGTAAAGAAAATAGCCAAGCACGAAATAGACCACGAAGAACACGATCTGCACGGGCTGGATTCTGGGAATCTTATCCCAGTTGGCAGCCAGAACCGGCAAAGCCGTCACTCCGCTAATCAGCAACCCGCAGATGGCCCAGACGAAATACTGTGTCAGTCCGACCAGCCCGATGCCAATCAGTTTTCCGAGCATGAGATCGAACGGGCGCACCGATGAGAGCAGTACTTCGACTATCCTGGATTGTTTCTCCTCGATGACTCCGCGCATAACCATGACGCCATAGACAAGAATCGTGATGTAGATGATCATCAGCAGTCCGAAGGAGAGAATGAAAGTCTGGCCACGCTCTTTCTCGCCGCGAGCATTGCGCATATCGAGGGTGACACTCTTCATCAAATCCCGCACAGTTTCGGTCTTCAGCCCGGCCTGGGATACGCGTCTCTCGATGATCGTCTTGTTTATCGCCTCGGAAATCTGAGACCTGCTGCCGAAATCGCCGACGTTCTTGGCGACATACGAGATGCGCTCTTCATTGAGCACATCCTTCGTGAGAACCAGGTAACCATCGATCTCGCCGGAAGCGATCTGCTGATTCATCTTCAACTGCCCCATTTCGATATCCTCATCGGATCCGACTGCTTCGCGACGAAGCTTGAATTTATCGTCGCGGGGGCCTTTCGGCTCAAGCAGCTTGTCGAGTCTTTCGTACATCGTCGAGTCCCCTGTCTGATCGACAACGGCGATGCGGTAATTTTCAGGCCCGCCAAACCGTGCAATCAAAATAGGCACAACGCCGATAGACATCATCAGCAGCGGACTGATGATCGTCCCGATGATGAATCCCTTGGAACGGACCCTGGTGAAGTATTCTCTCTTGATTATCGCCTTGAGCTTTTCCATTTAATTCCCCATGAATGGCCAAAGTCTAAAGTCCAAAGTTCAAAGTCCAAAGTCTAAAGTCCAAAGTCTAAAGTCTAAAGTCTAAAGTTCAAAGTTTAAAGTCTAAAGTTTAGTAATTGCTCCTCTCACAGAATTCAGATAGATCGACTGATATCGTCATGGATTGAACATTTGAGCAGGGGAGATGAGCAGTTACTAAACTTTAGACTTTGAACTTTGAACTTTGAACTTTAGACTTTGGACTTTAGACTTTCATCTTCCTCTCCTTTTCAAGCTTTTTCAGGTACTTTCTGGTGAAGCGGGCCTTCTCGCGATCACCGGCGAGTTCCTGTTTCAACCTTTCGAAGTCCTCCGGAGTATCGACATCGTACCAGACCGGCAACTTGATCAGGTTCAAGCGGGCTTTTTCTGCCTGCTTGACGGTTGCTTCCATGACCTCGCTGGTGCTCCAGGGAATCTCTTTGAACAACTCTTGATGAAGCACGCGCATTGCGATCAGATAATAACCGCCATCCTCTGAAGGACCAAAGACAACATCGTTATCGTCTTTGAGATTTTCGAAAGCTTCAAAAACGTATTCTTCGGGAAGAGTGGGGCTGTCCGATCCGATCAGGACGACCGAGTCAAAACCCGATTCCAAAAGGTCCTTGAAGCAATTGAACAGGCGTTCTCCGAAATCGTTGCCCCGCTGAGCAAGCATCAGCGAGCCTTCGCGCTCGACGGCTTCAAACGACTCCTCCTCGCCTTCCGGAGAGTAGCACAGGACAAGCGAAACGGTTTCACGTTCCCGCCAGACCGACGACATGATGGCGAAGGTATCGCTCAGAAAATTGACGTAGAGTTCGGTCGTTTCGGTGGGGCTCAATACCCCGGCGAGACGCGTCTTGACCATGCCCCTCCAGGGGAGCCTTGGCTATCAATACAAGTGCCTCTTTCAAATGATTATTTCTCCTGGTAATACAGTCACCTTTTTTTGTCATCTTGCGACGATCATGAGCGCGTCGCTCACCGGGCGTTCACCCGTGGCGTCTGAGGGATTATTTACTATTTTATTTCTGATGACCATGGTAGAAGAGCCTCCGCCGTCGAGATTGAGAGCCTCGACACATCCAAGTTCGGACATCAATCCGGCGAGTTCCTCGATGGTCATCCCGACGCTCTTTTTCGGCTGGCGTCCATCGACGACAACCATGACGATCTTTCCGTCAGCGCGGCGGCCGATTGCGGTGCGTGGATGGCGGGCGCGAAAGAAACTTTCGGCGTAAGCTTGTTCTTCGGCCTGAATCACGGTTTTGTTACCGGCAATAAGCTGCGGGCCGCCGCCCAGGATATAGTCGGGCTTGAAAGCGATCACAGGATCGGCCTTGAGATCAAGTTTGACCGCGAGACGGACACCCCGCTTGAGGTTGATCAGTGCCCAATCCCGGGCCTTTCCTCCGGCCGAAACGATAAATCCGTTGTGGGGGATAGGCGAGCTGCCGGAGCGGTCGGAGATGGATGTCACCTGGCCGTTGACGACAGTTATTTCAACACCATCGGGATCGGTCAAAGTGGTCCGGTGAAATTCCGGAGTGAAAACGACGAGGTCTTGCTGATCTTTGGGATCTCTGGGACGGTTGAGGCCATTTATTTCCCGGGATATTTTTCCGTTCACCAGCAGGTGTGCGGCAAGAGAAAAGTGGGCGAAGCCGAGCGAAATGCCGTTTGGATCATTGCGAACTGCGAGAGATGCGCGGTTTCTGACAGGCTCGCTGAGCACCATCCCGTTTATCGCCAGGACTCCGACAGGCTCGCCGCGAGCGGGACCCGTTGTCCGGAAATAACCGCCATTGACGGCGGCGATTGCATTATGACGGGCGGCCAGAGAAGTCGTCGTCTCGGCGCCGGCAACCTCATCCATCGCCTGGCCGAGCTTCAGCCGGACGGCTTCAGGGTCGACGACGAGAAGATTGATGGTCCAGCGATCTCCCGCTGTATCTGATGAGAAATCTCCGCGCCTGATCTCGATGTGCTCGACACCCGGCGAAACGTTCTCGGATTTGCGGGATTCAGGAGGCTTCGAGGACTGGGCCGGCACCGGGACCAGAAAACAGAATCCAAGAAAAATTGCGGATAAATATCGGATCATCGGGTTATCGGGTTTACTCCTGCGTTGCTCTTTCAATGCTCTTGGCCTCATCCCATAAATCATCCATTTCGCTGAGCGAGGTTTGAGCCCAGGCCTTTCCCTGCTCTTCCAGTCGCTTCTCTATGTGAGCGAATCGTCTGCGAAATTTCCGGTTGGCCGCTCTCAAAGCCGATTCGGGCTCGACGCCATGCCACCTTGCAATATTGGTCAGGACGAAAAGAATGTCTCCCATCTCATCCGCAATCGCCTCCTGATCCTGCTCTTCTTTCGAGAGTTCTTCGTGGAGTTCGCCGACCTCCTCTTCCAGTTTGGCGAAGATGTCATCGCCTTTCTTCCAGTCGAACCCGACCCTTGCCGCCTTGGTCGTCAACTGGAACGCCTCAAGCAGAGCGGGAAGCTTCGTCGAAGTGCCTTCGAGCAACGACTGATTCTTCTTCTCTGCTTTTCCCGCAGTCTGCCGCTCAACGGCCTTGATCGCTTCCCAGTTGGCCAGCACATCCGCGGTGTTTTCAACTTTTTCCTCGCCGAAAACGTGCGGGTGTCGGCGAACCATCTTTTCATGAACCCGGCTGATCGACTCGTGGATATTGAAATGGCCCGTTTCAAAGGCTATCTGACCGTAAAAGACGATCTGAAAAAGCAGATCGCCGAGTTCGTCTCGAAGTTCGTCCCAGTCGCCGGCTTCAGAGGCTTCAATGACCTCGTATGCCTCCTCGATCAGCATCGGGCCGAGTGTCGCGTAAGACTGCTCCCTGTCCCAGGGACAACCATCGGGCGCGCGAAGCCTCGCCATTAAATCCACGAGGTCTTGAAAAGTTTTATTTTGTGTCATGCGGATATTCGTTTTCGGATATGACGGGTGACAAGGAAGTCCCGGTTGCTGTTGACCAAATAATGCTGGTGTAATAAAAGAGTTTCAGAGTGCAATGCCAAATCGCGGAGGCGAATCTGGTCTGGTGACTGGCGCGGACTTCAAATCCGTTGGGCCGGGGCGAGAGCATCGGTCGGTCGGGTTCGATTCCCACACGCCTCCGCCAAATTCTTTTTTCTGAAATGCTCTCCCCTGCAAAGCTCATTTCCGAACATCGGATCTTATTTTTACGGCGCGCTCATCTGATTCCTGATGGTTGTGCAGATCATCCAGAGCATCGTGCAACGTCTCGTGGAACAGCGGCGGCTCAAGCTCCGGAACCCTTCTGGCGATGACAAATCTTTCAAGCAGATAGAGCATCAATGCCACGACCGCTGCAATCCCGAAGGCCAGCAGCAGCAGCATCCCGATCCGCCGCACCCGGCCGATGATCACCTCGATCGCTCCGCTGAAAAAATAACCGCACCCGATCAGAACCAGCGCCCACGCGCCGCAACTGACCAATGTCAGCGGGCCGAACCGGCGAAACCGCATGTGCGCAAAACCCCAGAATACCGCACTCGCCGTTCTCAACCCGTAAATATATTTGACGATGAATATCGAATAATTTCCAAATCGGGCACTGAGTCGCTCAAGTCTCGGCTGCGCATGGCGGTAGAAATGACTGTTCTTGATCCGCCTCTTACCCGTATATCCAATCAGGTATGAAATCGAATCCCCGACGAACCCGCCGGCCATCCCCGTCAGCAGCGCCTCACTGAAACTGAACAGACCGAAATGCGCCAGCACTCCCGCAAATAGCAAAGTCAGGTCACCTTCGATCATAACACCGAAGAAAACTGCCCAAAGCCCATATTCTCTGATCAAATTCTCTATGTACATTGATCAAAGGTCACCTGGTGAATACTTCCGAAGCCGTCATCTGATTATTGCTTCGGCCTATCATTATCCCGCTGCATTATCCCGCTGCATTATCCCGTTGCCGGACTCCCGGTTCAATTTTCCACCTTGAGCAGCGAACTGCAAATCGGGTAACGATATATATCTTTCGAGCGCCCGTAAAGATACTTGATGCCCCTTGACATCGCAAGCTGTCATTAAGCCCCTCTCGATTGCGAAAAGTCACGGGCAATCTAAAGTTTGTACTTTTCACCAAAATAGCCCCGATATTAAAAAATTGACAGGCCGGAGATGCATTGTTATAGTCCGCAAAGGCAATGGTTTAAAAGAGTTTAAAAGATATGATACAGACGAATTCTCCCAACGATCCTTCTCAACCGGCCGCTACACAAGCCTCTCATCTCGGTGTAGATCTTGGAGGCCGCCACATCCGAATAGGGGCAATAGATTCCACCGGCAAATTGCTGACATTTCGTCGCGAGCCATACCTGCCCGAATCTCTGGAAAATCCCCAGGCTCTGACCGCTCAGATTGTCGCTTCCGTAAAAAAAATAATCGAGGATTACGCGGCTGAGGGCAATATCAAATCTGCAGGAATCTCCTTCCCTGGCCTGGTCAATCAGAAAACCCGGCGAGTGGTTGAAATTTCGCGGCTGCCGGATTTTTCGGGAATCGATCTCCATTCCGAGCTATCGAAGGCATTCGGGCTTCCGGTGCTTTTCGAGAACAATGCCAATTCGGCTGCCTATGCAGAGCTCATGCATGGAGTAGCGCAGGGTGCCGGCGACTGGCTCTACCTTTTAATAGGCGCCAACGTCAGCGCGGGTATCGTGCTTGGAGGAAAGCTGCAGCGAGGCAAATCGGGTTATTGCGGGGCAATCGGGCACATGTCGATCGATCCTGAGCGCTCAGGCGATTCGGTGATGCTGGAAAACATGGTTTCGGCCGAGAACATCGTCCGGCGCACCCGCGACCGCCTGCAGCGCGACAAGACTTCTTCGCTTTCAAGGCTTGGAGCCATGGGCGGATTCAACTATGACGACATCATCAGCGCCGCTCACAACGAGGATGATCTGGCGAAGATGATGCTTCAGCGAACCGGCACATTCATCGCCATGGCGATCTCCGATGTGATCAGCCTGCTCAATCTGGAGATGATCGTGGTTGGAGGAGCGCCCGGAAGCCGGCAGTTTTTAATCCCGGCCATGGCTGAAGAGGCGAGCAGGAGAACATCTCCAGTCTCTTTCGCCGACTGCCGTATCGTACCTGCGGATCTCGGACATGAGGCCGCCGTCATAGGCGTCGCCATGCTCTCGGCCCTCTAGCTTGCTTATCAGGCCTTCGGATGGGTCTTGTCGTAGACCTCCATCAGCTTGTCCATCGAGACGTGAGTGTATTGCTGCGTGGTTGAGAGCCTCGCATGACCGAGCAGTTCCTGAATCGTTCGCAGGTCGGCTCCGGCATCGAGCAGGTGAGTCGCAAAGGAATGCCTCAGCGAGTGCGGGCTGATGTGATGCACGTCCGAGCAGATTTTTGCGTACTTGTCTATCATCCGGCCAACCGAACGCGTCGTGATCCGGGTCCCCTGGTAATTCATAAAAACGGCCAGCGGATCGGCTTTGCCGGGCTCGGCCTCGAGCAGCAACTCCCCACGCACTCCCAGATAATCCTGAATCGCTTTTTTAGCATGGATGCCAAAAGGAACTATCCTGACCTTGCGGCCCTTACCTTTTACTCGTACGGTCTGATTGTTGAAATCGATATCGCTCAGATTCAAGCCGACCAGCTCGGATACGCGCAACCCGCTTGCAAATAGCAACTCCAGAATAGACCGGTCGCGCACTCCCAGAACCGTGTCGGTCTCCGGCGTTTCGATGAATTTAACCATCTGTTCGATGGTCAGATGATTCGGAAGCTTGCGCTCCACCCTCGGACTTGAGACCAGCTTGGCCGGGTTGACCTCGAGCACGCCTTCGCGGCACAGAAATCTGAAAAAGGTCCTGAGCGCGGCGATCTTTCGATGGATCGAACTCTTCTTCTTCTTCTTCTCATAGAGCACCGACAGGTATTCGCGAACCGTCAGATGATCGATGTCGCGAATGTTCACCTTGCGCCTGTGCATGTCCTTATCGGCCGGAGCAAGGTGGTCGTAAAATTGCTGCAAATCGCTTTCGTAATTGCGCAGCGTATGCGCCGATGCGTTCCGCTCGTATTTGAGATGATGAAGAAAATCGTCAAGATATTTTTGCATAGACGACCTCACTCCAGAGAAGAAGTTTAAAGTTTAAGGTCCAAAGTCTAACTTATTCTGAGCTAAAACGGGACAGTGGCTAACGAGCCGGTGCCGCAATTTTCCCCAGCAGCAGTTTTTTGAGCCCTTCGCCGTCGCTGCAGATAAATTGAAGGCGAGCGGCAAATATTGGAAGCTTGAGTCCGGTGCCGGCGATTTCGGGAAGGTTTGCGACATCTTTTTCCGTTGTGATGATTGCAACCGCGCCTGCAGCAGTTGAATCATCGACGATCTTATTGATTTCATCGATGGCATAGCGATGATGATCCTTGAAATCGCGAATGAAGACGATCTTCATTCCCAGATTTTCGAGATCGTCGATCAGTCTTTCGGGGCGCGCCTTTTCCGGAAAATCGGTTGATTGTGGATTCAATTGTATTTTTATCGAACAACCTGTCGCTTCGAGTCACGATCACGGTGTCGGCCCTTCTCAAGCCATCGAGCGGCTCGCGCAGCCTTCCGAAGGGAATCATTCGCAACTCTTCAAGATTGTCGCCGGCGTCGATGAGGGCGATGTTGAGATCCCGAGTCAGTCTGAGATGCTGGTATGCGTCATCGAGGATGATTATCGAAATGCCGGCATTCTCTTCGGCCCAGGTTCCCGCAGCATAGCGGTCACCGTCAACGACGACTGTCGCTTTGGGAGACAAGCGGGCCAGCAGGTATGGTTCATCGCCGGCCTGCTCGGGCGTGCATAATATTCCGCTGCCATCCGAAACCAGGACTCGTCCACTGCTTTTGCGTTTGTATCCCCGGCTGATGATGGCGACTCTCAGACCTTCCCCTTCGAGCATCGAAGTTAGATATGCAACACATGGCGTCTTGCCGGTTCCCCCAACCGTGAGATTGCCGACGCTGATCACAGGGCTTCTCAGTTTGTATGACCTGAAAATATTTTTTTCGTAAAGTTTTATCCGGGCGCGCACGGCGAGTTCAAAGAGTCTGGCGGGGAGATAGAGTAAGACGCGCGCAACCTTTGATTTGATCATGATTGACCCGGTATCCCGATGAGTTCGGCTACGGCTTCAACAGTTCTGGCCGTGGCTCCGCGATTCTCTTCAACGGCCCTGCGTGCATTCGAACCCAGCCGTTTGGCTTCTTCATCGTCTGTCAGAATTCTGATCAACTCATCACTCAGCCGTCCGGTTAGTTCTTCGTCATTCCGCCCGTCAAGCTGGATCAATGCACCGCGACGCAGGAACTCGTTGGTAATGTCACGAAAGTTTTCCATATGCGGACCGACGATGACGGGTCTGGCAAAGAGCGCCGGCTCGAGAATGTTGTGACCGCCTCTTGGAATCAGGCTCCCGCCAACGAAAACTGCCGCAGCTGCAGCATAAAGGCTCGCCAGTTCTCCGATCGTATCGAGCAGGATGACATCGGCGCCGCGCGACCGGTCATCACCGGAATCACCGTAAGCCGATCGCCTGATGAAGCTCAAATGAGAGCTTTCAAGCAACCGCGCAACCGCATCGAACCTTTCGGGATGACGAGGAGCAATCAGCAATCTGACCTTATTCAAACCATCGCAGGATCGCAGCCGCCGGAAAGCTTCAAGAACGATCTCCTCTTCTCCGTCACCCGTGCTGCCGGCGATGATCAGACGACATTCAGTCAGGCCGAACAGCTCATCGAGTCCGGCCGTCTTCGCGTCAGAACTTCCGGCTCCTGCCGCCTCACCGATATCGTATTTGATATTACCGCTGACAAAGACCCTCTCCGCCGGAGCGCCAAGCGCGCGCGCCCTTTGAGCATCAGCTTCTCCCTGCATTTCGAACCGGCTGACCAGGCGGTAGAGCCGTGAGGTGAAGAAGCCGAATTTCAGCGAACGCGAAAATGACCGGTCCGAAATCCGGCCGTTCGCCACAATTACAGGGATCTTGCGCTCCCGGCATTCGCTCAAAAAATTGAGCCAGAGTTCCGATTCCATGAGAATGACGACCTGGGGCTTTATCGAATCGAGCGCCCGGCGAACGCTGAATCTCCAGTCGAATGGAAAGTAACAGAACCTCCCGGCCTCCGCGACTCTGGATCTCGCCACAAGCTGGCCTGTCAGTGTGGTCGTCGAGAAGACTATCCGATGTTGTGGAAACCGCTCGTGAACCGCCCTGACAAGCGGCAGCGCGGCAAGCGCCTCCCCTACCGAAACCGCATGAATCCAGATCACCGGCCGGTCATCCGGCGCAGAACCGCCGGGCAGGTTTCCCAGCCGCTCACTGAAATTGCTCAGATATTTACGTTTGACGAATGCCTCAAAGGCAAAGTACGGCAGCATTATGATGAATGCCAGAGAGAGTAGCAGGCTGTAGGTAAGCTGAAACATTTTGGCCTGTTCACATTGAAAACCGGGGGTCGCAGGAATCCCCACCGCCCCCAATTTCCGGCACTCTACTACTTCGCGCGCTCGATGTATCGGCCTTCAGTCGTATCGACGCGAATCCTCTCGCCTTCCTTGATGAAGGCCGGAACCTGTATCGTGATCCCGGTTTCGAGCTTAGCGGATTTACCGACATTGCTCACCGTCGCCCCCTTGATTTCAGGCTCGGTCTCCACAACCTTCATCTCGACAACCAGGGGAATCTCGATACCGATCGGGCGCCCCTCATAGTAATCGATCTTCATCTTCATTTCCGGAAGAAGATATCCAACCATATCTCCAAGCTCTTCGGCGCTTAGCCCAACCTGCTCGTATGACTCCACATTCATGAAATGGTAAATGTCCCCGTCACTGTAGAGATACGTCACCTCATGCTCGTCGAGAATTACTCGATCGATGTCGTCAGTCGAACGAAAACGATGCTCCGTGGTCGAGCCGCTCTTCAAATTGCGCAGCTTGGTCTGCACCATTGCCCGCAGGTTGCCCGGCGTATGATGATGAAATTCGACCACCTTGTGTGGTACGCCGTTGTGAAGGATGACCATCCCTCTTCTGATCTGTGTTGCCTGTATTCCCATTGCGATAGTTCTCCTTGATTGACCATGGTCAATAATATTGCCGTATCCAAAAGAAAACAGGATAACCAACAGGATTATGCCGGTCAAGTTTGCCGGTGAATGAAAGTCGAAAGTTTGTCACTGCTCAGCCACCTGGTCTTTAGTAATTGAGGATTCGGGTATTTTCAACGAAGTTGAAAAGGGGTATTGACCGGCCACAAGATGTGAGCTAGGATGCGAATCGCTGCGGGACTTCTGCAAAGTTAGTGACCGGTGGCAATTCAATTTGAGCCAATTCATTTGAATGGGGGCCAATGCAATAACCTGTTGGCAAGCATGCTCGTCATAGTACGAGTCTTAAAAGCCACGGGGCTCAAGGTCACCCACCTGTCGAAGGCAGGTTCAAATGAAGCCCCGACACGGCCACGCGGAAGTCCCCACGTATCTTGCCCTCGCTGATACCGACTTCTCTGCTGTTACTATTTTTTCTCAACCTAGAAAGGCATTCCAATAAATGATCAGGGTCCTGCTGACCGGTGACACCATGGGAAGAGCCGGTCGCCGCGCACTTGAAGAATGCCTGCACAGCCTGCGCTCATCCCGGGAAATTGATTTCGTCGTATCGAATGTCGAGAATGCCGCCGCCGGATTCTCGATTACACCGCGGATAGCCGAAGATCTCTTCGCCGCCGGAGTCGACATCATGACCTCCGGCAATCATATTTTCGACAAGAAGGAAATACTCGATTATATCGAGCGTGAGCCGCGGCTTTTGAGGCCGGCGAATTACGCCCCCGGTGCTCCTGGACGCGGACGGTGGGTAGGCAAGGTTAGGGGTGTGCCCCTGGCGGTGATCAATTTTCAAGGGCGGGTCTTCATGCCGCCCTGCGATGATCCGTTCAGAGCCGCCGACAGCCAGCTCTCGGCTCTCGAGCCTTCAGTCAAGGTCATCCTCGTCGATATGCACGCCGAAACCACCTCAGAGAAGATGGCAATGGGGCGATACCTCGACGGCCGCGTGTCAGCCGTTGTCGGGACTCATACTCACGTCCAGACAGCCGATGAGCAGGTGATGCCGGGCGGAACGGCCTACCTCACCGATCTCGGCATGACCGGCCCCCACGACGGCGTCATCGGCATGCAATCGCGAATCGTCATTCAGAGATTCCTCGTGGGCATTGCTCAGAAATTCGAGCCGAGTGAAGGCGATATAAAACTCAACGGCCTGATCGTCGATGTCGATGAAAGCTCCGGCCACGCCCTGAGCGTCGAACGAGTGAGCATCCCTTTAAAATAAGATAACGAATCAAAAGGAATAATTATGGGAGCATCCACCCTTAATTTTTCTTCTGTTTCGGTCAGTCCGCCTGTTTTGTAATTTTCTTTTCCAACTTCAAATGCTCGTGGCGACGTCGCCGGTTTGGAAGTCTTTGCAAGTCCCTGAAATCCATGCGCCGGTGGATTAGCATTTTGGCAATCTTTGGTTGGCCGTTGGCAGGCCAGGCGCCGAAAGCCGCCGTTTTCAATCCCACATCATCGGTTAATCAAACGAATCCCACCGGCGGAAGCCGGTGGTTCTGTGCCGCCTTTTAAATCTTTCTTCCATTTCGTAATATTCTTTTCTTATGCCTGAGGAAATTGCCAACGTAGTGATCATCGGCGGCGGGGTTGTTGGAACCGCGATCGCCGCGGAGCTGTCGCGAGATATCGACGATGTCTTTCTTTTGGAGGCAATGCCGCGGCTCGGTCTTGGAGCATCGAGTAGAAACAGCGGCGTCATCCATGCGGGAATCTATTACAGGCCGGGATCTCTCAAGGCATTTCACTGCGTTCGCGGCGCGCGAATGATTTATGAATTCTGCGCCGAACACGACATTCCGCACCAGCGAATAGGCAAACTGATAGTCGCCGATTCTCTTGAGGATCTGGGCCGGCTTGAAGAATTGAAGAAGCGTGGAGACGAGAACGGAGTCGAGGGGCTGAGGATCGTCGATCGGGGATTCATTCGCGAACGCGAGCCCAATGTAGTCTCGCCGGTTGCAATCTATTCACCGAATACCGGCATCCTCGAGCCGGAAGAGCTGGTCAAAGCCCTTGCCAGAACAGCCCAGGCGAATGGCGCCTATATTCTGACAGATACGCGCATGACCGGCGCCAGGATAAATGGCGACTCGATTCTGATTCGAACTCAGCGGGAGGAATTCCTTGCCAGAACGGTGATCAATGCGGCGGGTCTTTATGCAGATGATGTGGCCGGGATGTTCGGATATGGCAAGTACCGGATCCACCCGTGTCGCGGCGAGTACGCCGAACTGCCGGTTTCACGCAGTGGAATTGTCAACGGGCTCGTCTATCCACTGCCAATGCCTTCCGGACACGGCCTCGGAGTGCACTATACTAAAAACATGGCCGGCAGGGTCCTGCTCGGCCCGAATGCACGCTATGTCAAAAGCAGGGAAGACTACGAAGATGACAGAGCCGATCTGTCCACCTTTTACGAATCGGCATCGGTCATAACACCGTGCCTCAAGCCTGAGGATCTGAGGCTGAGTTACACCGGAATCCGCGCCCGCCTGCTGCCCGAAGAAGACCATTCCTTCGCCGATTTCGTCATCGAGCGGGATCCGCAAACAAACTCGGTGATTCACCTCATCGGCATCGAATCCCCCGGGCTGACATCGGCACTCTCGATCGCAAAAAGCGTGGCTCAAATGATCAACAAATAACAACTACTTGACTGCGGTCAGACCGGCGTCGGTGAAATCGTCTTCTTTATGCCTGCGGTTGCGGAGCATGTTGATCAAAAAGATGACAATGATAAGCGCCGCGATGGCGAGGCCTATCTTCGGATAATTCTGCTTGAAGATGCTGGCTGCATGCTCGCCGTAACGAACCGCCATCCAGCCTTCAAGGATGAACCTGATCGATCGGCCGACGGCAAGGGCTATCAGGAATCTCGCGACCTTCATCTCAAAAACGCCGGCTGTGATCAGAAAGATTTTGAACGGAAAAGGCGGAGGCAACAGCGCGCCGACCAGCATCGCCAGGGTATCGTACCGGTCAACCAGCTTTGCCACTCGCTCCCGCTTCTCATCACTGAATTTGCCGAGCGCCGCATGCCCCGCCTTCCTTCCAATCCAGTAAGGAATGAGACAACCGAGCGTCGATCCAATGACCGCCGCCAGCACGTATACCGGCATCATCGAATGATTGAGATGCGATAAAGTCATGACCACCACATCGGGGCCTCCCGGCAGCGGAACAAGACCCGCGTCAAGAAATGCTATGGCCAGAACCCCGAACACTCCGAGGCCCACCAGCGATGTCTGAATCTTCTTGAGCACACCGCCTAATCCAGTTAGAAATAAATTCATTATAAATATCAGTCCTGTGAAGAGTATTTATTCTAATAGTTTCAATCGGAAAACGAGATTTCAGCCTTTGAAATCACCGGCTTGCTTTTAAACCGGTAGATCAGCCAGCGAACCGCAAGCGATAAAACTATGATCGCCAGCATGACAGCCAGAATCTCAAGCACATGGTGTTCCAGCCAGCCGATCATCTTGCGCACTTCATCCCGGAAGAAATACGCGAGGATTCCCCAGAAGTAATACCTGACCGCTCGGGCAATCATGACTATGATTGCGAACCGGCCCAGCGGATAATTCAACACGCCGGCGGTCACCACGAATATTTTAAATGGCATCGGAGGAGGCAGAATGGCCGGTATCACCAGCGCAAACAGGCCCCACTTTTTATAAAGCTCTTTGACGCGGTCGAGGTGCCTGGGATGAAAGTGCCGGGTAACGAACTGTTCACCCCTGCGAGCAATCCGGTATAAGAGCACGCAACCGATCAGGGATCCAAGTGCCGGGAATAGCGGAAAATAATAGACCTCAGACGGATTGTTGGCAACTCTGGCGACCGTAATGTAGTCGTTGACTTCAGGCAACGAGAGCAATGACGAATCGAGCGCGCCGATGACGAGCATCATCGGCGCGGCCCAGTACATCGGCAGGATGACGACCTGACGCGTAAGTCCGATAAACCAATCCTTGAACCACTCAAACATAAACACCAGTATTTCCGATATCGTTCATTAAAGCCTTCTGATAAAACTTTTCCCCGGCAACTGACTGATTCTATCTTTCATTTCGAGGGCAAGCAACGCATTCATCAAATTGGAAGACTTCATATTGCAGGCCATGATGAGTTGATCGATATGGGAAGGGACATCGAGGCTGAGCAGACCGAGGATCCGCCGCTCGTCGTCGCTCATTTCGACGACTTCGAACTGCGGGGTCTCGACCGTCACGTCGGTTCCGACGGATCTCTCAATGCCGAGGATTTGCTCCCTGATATCGCGAGGCAGTTCCTCGATGACATCACGCCATTGCTGGACCAGTTTGGCGCCATCTTTGATCAGGTAATTGGGACCGAAGGAATTTTGAGAAGTGATATTGCCGGGAACGGCGAAAACTTCCCTGCCCTGTTCGTATGCCATGCGCGCGGTGATCAGTGATCCGCTGTGTTCCGCGGCTTCAACGATCAGGACACCGAGGCTCAACCCGCTCAGGATGCGATTGCGGTAGGGGAAGTTCTGCGGCAGAGGCGGAGTCCCCAGGGGAAACTCGGAAATGACGGCGCCTCGTTCGGCGATTTCATCCTGAAGCTTTCGATGCTCTTTGGGATAAGTGATATCGAGTCCGGTGCCGACGACGGCGACCGTGTAGCCGCCGGCTTCAAGCGCTCCTCGATGAGCCGCAGCATCAATCCCACGGGCCAGGCCGGAGATTATCGTCAATCCACTCCCGGCTATATCACGGGCGAGACTCTGTGCCGCATTGACTCCGTAGGTCGAGGCCCTCCTCGATCCGACGACGGCAATGCAGGGCAGCCTGCCGGCTTGTTCTAAATCTCCACGAATATAAAGGACTATCGGCGGGTCGTAGATCTCACGCAACAACGGCGGGTAGTTCTCGTCACGCAGTGTCATGACATTCATGCCGAGAGCTTCCAACCGCCCCATTTCATCGTTGGCTTTATTAAGGATCTCTGAGTCGTGAAGCTCCTGAATCGTTTCAGCTTTCAACCGGCATAACTCCAGGTCGAGCCGTGACGCCGAGAAGACCTGCGCAGGTAATCCGAATTTTCTCAGGAGTTCGTTGGCTGTGCGGGGGCCGATCCCCCGAATCATGTTGAGCGCTATCCAATCCGCTATATCAGCGCGCATCGTATCGTACCTCCTAATGGCTGTATTACTTATCGGCGCTGATTATACGCAGAGACAGGCTAAAGTGAAGCCTGAATCTGCTGAATTCTCTTTTTTGACAGGAAATCCGGATTTCGGAAAAGATGGGGTGAGGATCTTGTTTTTCGACTACTTCAAGGCAAGGAAAAGGCCGATTGCTCACTGGGTACAATCGGCCTTATCTCGAGCCAAAGAACTAGTTGGTAATCAGTGCAGCGGGTGGTAATAAATACCGGCATCGGACCGCCGCCTTTTACTCAACACCAGCAGATCTTGCTGGCACTTTCAAAACACACACAATAGATAGATTTTTCCAGACTAATCAGAAAATTAATCGAGTTTTTTCCGAATGAGTATTCAATAATACCGCCTTGTTAGTTTAAACAGTTGCAAATACAATGTTTTTCCAGAACTCAGACGGGTATGGAGATAAAATAATAAGCAGGAAGAGATGCCATTCGAATCCGGTGAGACAACCCAATCTGTTGCGATAAAAGTTCTGATTGAGCTGCACCATCAGATATTGATTCATGAGGCAGGGGCAATCAGAGGCGAGATTGAAGCGATCCATGACATGCGAGTGGCAATTCGTCGCGTCAGGTCGGCTCTTGCCAATTTCGCTTTGTGCGTCAACCCTGTGATCCGTCAAAGAGCGCGCACCGAGTTGGAAAATCTTGCGGCGGCTCTTGGGGAGGTGCGGGATCTTGATGTCATGATCGAATCCCTGCAGGCAGTTATGATCAAGCGGCCGGTTGAGGACCGCGCCCACATCGATGCTCTGATAAAAAGATTGAAGAGGCGTAGAAAGGCCCACCATCAGAAGCTGCTTGGCTATCTCGCCGGCGCGGATTTTGCAGAGCTCAGGATGGAGTCATTCACATAAGGTATCGAGGCATAATCAATCCACCCCGGCAGTTTATGGCTAAACCATTCAAGATAAAGAAACTTTCTCCGACAGATCCGATAGAATACGCCGCCGTCAGGATCCTCAAGTCGAGGTTGCGGGAGTTCTATTCGCACTGGCCCGTCCCGGGTGAGATTCCCACGGCTGAATCGCTTCACGATATGAGAATATCAGGCAAGCGGTTGAGATACAGCGCCGAGATGCTCCGCGAATTGTATGAAGACAAACTTGCGCTCCTGATCGAACTGATGAAGCGCAGCCAGGATCTGCTGGGAGATTACCAGGACTGCGTGACACAACGACAATTACTCGATCTTGAGATAAATAGAATCTCCCGCCGCAATCCTTCGAGTCAGGAAATACCCGTTCTTCACTCCATCATCGAACTGTACGTCACGAGAGAGCACCTGCTTCTCGGCCAGTTCCAGGATATCTGGCGAGGCATGAGCAGGGATAAGTTCCTGAATTCCATCAGGGCAATGATTAAGAATGAAGAATGAAGAATAAAGAATTTAGAATGCAGAATTTAGAATGCAGAATGGTTTGAATGGGCATTATTCTTCATTCTCCATTCTCCATTCTTCATTCTTCATTCTCCATTCTCCATTCTTCATTCTCCATTCTTCATTCTTCATTCTCCATTCTCCATTCTTCATTCTCCATTCTTCATTCTTCATTCTCCATTCTTCATTCATCTACCTGTTGATCAGGCTGGCGACGAAACCGGCGCCGAAGCCGTTGTCGATATTGACGACGGTGACGTTTGACGCGCAAGAATTGAGCATGCCGAGCAGGGCGGCGAGACCGTTGAAACTGGCGCCGTAGCCAATGCTTGTCGGGACGGCGATCACCGGCACGCTCAGAAGCCCGCCAACCACAGAGGGCAGCGCTCCCTCCATTCCAGCTACGCAAACCACAACGCGGGCAGATTGGAGCAGTTCCCGATTGCTCAGCAGCCGGTGAATCCCGGCGACGCCGACATCAAAGAGCCTCTCGATTCTGTTTCCCATAATCTCCGCGGTGACCGCCGCCTCGTCCGCTACAGGGATGTCGGAAGTCCCCGCCGAGACGATGGCAATCAATCCGGCGCCTCTTATGGTCTCATCTCTCTTTACCGTGATGGCGCCGCACGTTTCGTGATAAACCGCTGAACCGTCGAGGGTCTTTATCAGTTCATAGGTTTGAGGGTTGCTGCGGGTGATCAGCACGTTGTTTGAATGCCTGATCAGACTCGACGCAATCCCGTAAATCTGATCCGGCGTCTTTCCAGGACCGAAGATCACCTCGGGAAAACCCTGCCGCATCGCCCGATGGTGATCGACATTCGCATAACCCAGGGATTCAAACGGTAGATGACGCAAACTCTCCACCGTTTGATCCAGGTTCAGGTCGCCATCCTTGAATTTTTCTAATAACTCCTTGAGCTGTAACTGGTCCATGTCAGATTGAATCTCCGTATGAAAAAAAAATGAGTTTAAAGTCTAAAGTTCAAAGTATAAAGCCGGCAACCAATCGCCGATTGGCATTAGAATGAATCCTGATAACTTTGTGACACAATCTCTATATCAGTTTAAAGCTTAATGTTTATTCTAATTTTTTGAAAACTGAGATGATCTGATTCTGATGTAAAAAGTTTAATAGAATTCATAAGGTTCGCGAATATGATGAGATATTGCAAAAGCACTGAGCCGCACAATGACGACTGCTTGACAAGGTTTCCGCGTGACACCTATAGTTTTCGTTTGATCTGAGCGTGCCGGAGGCGCTTTAGCGGAATTGAAATGAAAACAATTACAGTCGGGATAACCGGGGCCAGCGGATCGATCTATGCGCAGCGCCTGCTTCAATATCTGAATGACAGCCCTGAAGTCGCACGGATCGATCTGGTGATCTCGCAGGCGGGTGTCAGGGTAGTCCGGGAAGAACTTGGCATCAATGTTTCGGGCACCGAGCCCAGGGTCATTCGGGAGTTTATCGGGGTTGAATCCGGCAAGATTCTGCTTCATCCGGCGAGTGACATCGGTGCCAACATAGCGAGCGGGTCGTATTTGAGCGATGCCATGGTGATCGTCCCCTGCAGCATGGGTTCGCTTGCGGCAATCGCCACAGGGGCCACTCGTGATCTGGTCCACAGAGCCGCCGATGTCGTGCTCAAGGAGAACAGGACATTGATCATCGTTCCCCGCGAGACTCCGCTCAACGTCATACATCTGGAAAACATGCTGAAACTGGCTAAGATGGGAGTACGCATCATACCGGCGATGCCGGGTTTCTACCATTTTCCGAAGACCATCGACGACTTGATAGAACATTTTACCCATCGGTTGCTGGATCATTTAGGCATAGCGCATGAGCAGAAGACCAGATGGCAGGGCAGCAAACCTAAATCGACAAGCTGAAGTTAAGCACCGTGCCGGGCTATCTTCAAAGATCGACCATTTAAATTATGCTTCGCAACCTTAAGATAACGCTGGAGATGATAAAGATAGAGCATACCTTATTCGCTCTGCCTTTTGCATTTCTCGGCGCCGTGCTTGCGGCTCAAGGCCTGCCGTCGTTGAACCGGATCTTCTGGATTATTGCGGCAATGGTCGGAGCCAGGTCAGCGGCGATGGCATTCAACCGCCTTGTTGACCGCAAGTATGACGCTGAAAATCCGCGGACGAGCACACGCGCCATTCCCGCGGGAATGTTGAGTGTGCAATTCGTCGCTCTTTTCACCATTGCATCCACGGTGCTCTTCTTTACCGCCGCATTGATGCTCAACCGGCTGACGCTGATCCTGTCGCCGGTGGCACTCGGGTCGGTGCTGCTCTATTCATACACCAAGCGTTTCACGCCGCTGTCTCATCTGGTGCTGGGCTGGTGCCTTTCGATTTCACCCACGGGCGCATGGATCGCCGTCAGAGGAGCGATCGATTCGCCCGTGCCGCTGCTGCTGAGCCTCGCCGTCATGCTCTGGACTGCAGGCTTCGACATCATCTATGCCTGTCAGGATTATGAATACGATGTCAGAGCCGGGCTCCGCTCGATCCCTCAGAGGTTCGGAATCGCCCGAGCACTCCGGATTTCACGCGCCCTGCACGCATTGATGTTTCTGGCGCTGCTCTGGATATACTTTTTGACCGGCTTGCATTGGATCGGGCTTCTCGGCATTATCGCAACTGCCGCCCTGTTGATCCATCAGCACACTCTGGTCAGGCCTGATGATCTGTCAAAATTGAATGCTGCGTTCTTTACCACGAACGCATTCGTGAGCGTGATACTGTTCGTCACGGTCGCTGCCGATATTTTTTTAATCAAATGAAAATGTCCCTCGCAGTATTATTTCGGGCCCTCATTTTCACGCCCATTCTGGCGATTGTTTTCGTCGTCCCTTCGTATGGCCAGAGTATCGGGACGAAGAAGGATGAGTCCGATCACGAATATTCGGAACTCAAAGAGGCGAAGCTCGAAATCAGGGATTTCGATTTTCAGACGCTCACCGGCGGCAGGGTCAAACTCAGCGAAGCCATAGAGGGCAGGAAGTTGGTGATCGTCACCTACTTTGCCGCCTGGTGTCACAACAGCAAATACGACTTCGAAACCATCAACGAGTTGTACAAAAAATACGCGGATCAGGGACTGTCGGTAATCGGGATTTGTGAATACTCAAGCAGGAAGGCTCTGAAAACATTCATTGAAGAGATGAAGCCGGAATACCCGATCTGCATTGAGGGCGATTTCGAGAAGCTTTCGAGAACCGCATCGTCGCATTACGCATATCGAAACAAGTTTGGCGACACGCGGATCTGGGGAACTCCCTTCACCATGGTCTTCACGACAGATGAGTTCAAGAAGGGCGGCGAGATAATTTCGACCCGGCAGCTTGCCGCCACCGGCGAGTTGATGAAGCTTGAAGCCGAGGCAATCATACGCGAGAAGCTCGCAATCAAATGACCTGGAGCAATTATTATGATGAATGACTTCCTGCTCGACCGTGCACTTGATCCGATCGCCGAAAAGGTGATTGCAGGTGAGCGGTTGAGTTTTGACGAAGGTGTGACCTTGTTCAGGAGCGACGACCTTCACGGGGTTGGAAGACTGGCCGACATGGTTCGCCGCCGAAAGAACGGGCGCGCCACTTATTTCAACGTCAATCGACACCTCAACCCGACCAACTATTGCTACGCCGACTGCAAGTTCTGCGGTTTTTTCGTCAAGCATAATCAGCCGGGCGGATACACACACAGCGTCGAGGAATGCGTCAAGGCCGCACGTGAAGCCTGGGAGAAAGGCGCGACCGAGCTTCACATCGTGGGGGGGCTCAACACACGCCTGCCGTTTTCGTATTTCACCGACATGCTTTCGGCGATCAAGAGCGAATTCCCCGGACTTCATCTCAAGGCTTTCACCATGGTCGAGCTGGATTTCTTCGGCAGTTTCTACAAGATGACCGATGAAGAAGTCATCGAAAAGCTGAAGAGTGCCGGGATGGATTCCTGCCCCGGCGGCGGCGCCGAGATCTTCGCAGAATCGACACGGGAGAAGATCTGCACTCACAAGACCGACAGCAACCGCTGGCTCGATCTCTCGGGCAAGGTCCACAAGGCCGGAATCAAAACCAATGCGACCATGCTTTACGGTCACATCGAGAGCATTGAAGATCGCGTGGATCATTTGATCAGGCTGCGCGAACAACAGGACAAATCCGGAGGGTTTCAGTGCTTCATTCCGCTGGCATTCTATCCTCCCGGATCTCAGCTCTCTCATCTGCCGGGCCCGTCCGGCATCGACAGCCTCAAGACAATCGCGCTTTCACGGCTGATGCTCGACAACATCGACCACATCAAGGCTTACTGGGTCATGCTCGGCAAACGAATCGCCCAGACTGCACTCCATTTCGGAGCCAATGACTTCGACGGAACCATCACCGGCGGCGGCGAATTGATGGAGTCCTATCTGGTTGAAGCGAGAAATGACAACGAAGCCAGCAAGGAAGAGATCGTCAACCTGATCATTGAAGCGGGCTTCCAGCCCGTCGAACGAGATACTCTTTATCACCCGCTGCGCGAATTCGCTGCAGCATGAAGAGAGAAAGAAGAGATTACGAAACAAACGAAATAAACGAAACAGACGAAAAGATTCAAGAGGTTAAATAACATCGTTTTTCACGGCGTTACGTAAATTGGAGGTTCTCATACATTTCAGTGCTTGGACATTTTTCGTCTGTTTCGTTTATTTCGTCTGTTTCGTAATCTTTTCTGTTTCGTAATCTTAACCAACTAAAAGTGAAAAAAAAATGGCCAGAGAAATTAAAGTTGCACACAGCCCCGACTCCGATGACGCATTCATGTTTTACGGCCTTGCCACGGACAAGATCGACACCGGAGAATTGCATTTCACCCATATTGCTCAAGGACATCCAGTCGCTCAATCAGATTGCGATGACGACCCGGGAATACGATGTCACCGCGGTCTCTTTTCATGCCTACGCCTACATTTCAGACAATTACGTACTGCTGCCGCACGGAGCGAGCATTGGCGACGGGTATGGTCCGCTGGTGGTCGCGCGGGAGAATTTTTCTCCCGGTGATTTAAAAGACAAACGAATCGCCGTGCCCGGAACGCTGACGAGCGCCTTCCTTGCCCTGAAGCTGCATACTGACGATTTCGATTATGCAGTAGTTCCATTTGACGAGATCATCGATGAGGTGGTCAAAGGCAACTTCGATGCGGGTCTGCTGATCCACGAGGGGCAATTGACCTATCACGAGGAAGGTCTCAAGAAGATCCTCGACCTTGGCGACTGGTGGAAGAAGGAGACCGGCCTGCCTCTGCCGATGGGAGGCAACGTAATCAGGCGCGATCTCGGCCCCGAGCTCCAGCAGGAAGTATCGAAATGGCTTCACCGGAGCATTCAGTATTCGATGGATAACCGCGAAAATGCGCTGGCATACGCGATGCAGTTCGCCCGCGACATGCCGGTGGAGACCGCGGATAAATTCGTGGCGATGTGGGTCAACAAGAGCACTCTGGGCTACACCGACCGCGATCGCCAGGCTGTTCAATTAATGCTCGACGAAGGATTCCGCAAGGGAATCATACCGCGCGAGGTAAAAGTCGAGTTTGTAGACTGATCTGATTGAAATTCCAAAGGAGATTGCCGGATGATGAATCGTAAAATTGTGGGACTTCTTCTGTTATTGCTCGTCTGCATTCCAGTTTCCGGTTTCGGGCAGATGGCGAAACCGGCGGAAAGCGAGATGACGGCGCTCGACAAATATATCGCAACGCCGGACTCTGCCTATAAATATGAACTGGTCAAAACCATTCCGGGCAATGGTTATACCGGTTACATCATCAACATGACCTCACAGACATGGCGTACGACCAGCGAGGTAAATCGCAATGTCTGGAAGCACTGGATGATCGTGGTCAAACCCGATCAGGTGGCGACTAACAAATCATTCCTCTACATCAGCGGCGGCAACAACAACGACAGCGCGCCATCATCGGTCGATCAGCAGATGGCCATGATAGCGACGACAACAAAATCGGTGGTCACCGAACTTCGGATGATTCCGAATCAACCGTTGACCTTCAGCGACGACAAGAAACCCCGCGTCGAAGATTCGATCATCGCCTACACCTGGGACAAATTCATCAAGACCGGCGACGAGACATGGCCGCTGCGACTGCCCATGACCAAAGCCGCCGTGCGTGCGATGGATACTGTCACGTCGTTCTTCGGCAGCGACCAGGGCGGCAAAATCAAAATTAACGAATTTGTTGTGGCGGGCGGTTCCAAGCGCGGATGGACGACCTGGACCACTGCCGCCGTCGACAAGCGCGTCGTCGCGATCATCCCGCTGGTCATCGACCTGCTCAACGTTATCCCGTCATTCCAGCACCATTTCGCGGTCTATGGCTATTACGCCCCGGCAGTCGGCGATTATGAAGAGATGGGGCTGATGGGCAAAGAGACCTCGCCCGAATACAAAAAACTGATGAAGATCGAGGAGCCTTATGAATATCGGCATCGACTAACCATGCCTAAATTCATCATCAACTCGACCGGCGACCAGTTCTTCGTCCCCGATTCGTGGCAGTTTTATTACAACGATCTTGTGGGAGTCAAATATCTGCGCTACCTGCCGAATGCCGAGCATTCGACACGCGGCTCGGACGCATGGTTTTCGGTTCTCGCCAATTACAATGCGATTGTGAAGAGCGCGCCGCTTCCACAGTTCGACTGGAAGATTGACAAGGACGGTACAATTCGTGTCTCGACCAAAGACAAGCCAACGGAGGTCAAGCTCTGGCAGGCATCAAATCCTGGTGCGCGCGATTTCCGCCTGACCACGATCGGCCCCAAATGGAAGAGCACGGTTCTAAACGAGACGGCCGCCGGCCAGTACATCGGTAAAGTTCCCAAACCGGCAAGAGGATGGACCGCCTACATGGTCGAATTGACCTTCCCGAGCGGGCTGCAGATGGCTCCTTTCAAATTCACCACCGGAGTCAAGGTCATCCCCGATATCGAGCCGTTCAAAGGCGTGAAATACAACGGGAAGTAAGCAGGAAGTACAAAGTACAAAGTCTAAAGTTTAAAGTTTAAAGTTTAAAAGATCGTCTCTCAATGGCGACTGATTCCGTCAGAACCCACTGAGAGACGATCTTTAAACTTTAAACTTTAAACTTTAGACTTTGGGCTTTTTTACTCAACTTGGGACCGGTTCGACGTGTATGGTGGCTGTCACGTGGCCGAACTCCTTTTCGAGCCGGCGTTCGACCTCCTCGGTGATCGCGTGTGAGGCTACGTGATCCTTCTCAAGATGTTCCTTCACGTGAAGATGCATCTCGATGTAGATTTCACCGCCGTGCGAGCGTGATCTGATATCGTGGACCGAATGGACGCCTTGAACTTCGTGAACGAGATTGGCGATTGTCTCGGCGGGCATCGGGGCGGCATCGACGAGCACCGGCACCGTTGCTTTGAAGATCTGATATCCATTCCACGCGATGAATGCGGCGACCCCAAGAGAAACGACCGGATCCAGCCAGTAAAAACCCATCCTGATGAGAATCAATCCGATGAGAACCGAAAAGCTGACATAAACATCGCTTTTGGTGTGTATCGCATCCGCGACCAGAAAATCGCTGCCAAGCCTCTTCCCTTCCCGGTGCTCATAAACTGTGACGAAGATGTTGACGACGATCGTCACTGCCATCACGCCGATGGTGAGATAGGTCACTTCCGGATTCGGGGCGCTCTCGCCGAAGATCCGCTTGATCGCGCTGAGGGCTATCTGATAGCAGGTGACAAAGAGGAATCCGGCTATGGCAAAGGCTCCGAGCGTCTCGAACTTCGCATGACCATACGGATGAGTTTCATCGGGTTCGGCCGTCGCAAATTTCATCACCACCAGGCCGACAATATTGTTGATTGAATCGACCGAGGAATGTATCGCATCGCTGATGACGCTTAGACTTCCGGCGATCGTTCCCGCTATAAGCTTTCCGACAACTACAATAAGATTCAGTATCAAAGTCAGCAGAAGGACCCAGCGAACTCCGTTCTTGTATTCATCGCTTGTTGTTCTATTATTGTTGGGCATTTTATCCTCAATGCAGGAGAAAGACAGATTACGAAACAGACGAAATAAACGAACAAAGGAAAATTCTCAGGTCAATAATGAGATCTTCCGTTACGAAAGAACTAAATAATTCCTGCATATTCATCCTTTGGCTCTTTCCGTTTGTTTCGTTTATTTCGTCTGTTTCGTAATCTGCCTTTCTCCTGCTGACGGCTGTTGCTGGGTAACGCAATGAATCGAGCCGAGTCCCCAGATCAATTCGGTACAATCAATTGGAATCACATGCCTGCCCGGGAACAATTCCTGCAGGATGGAACATGCCTTGGCATCGTTTTCGTGGCGATAGGTCGGCACCAGAACATTCCTGTTTGTGATATAAAAATTGGCATAGCTTGCCGGCAGGCGCTGGTCGTCAAAAACCACAGGTCCGGGCATCGGCAGCTTGACGATCCTTAGCGGATTACCTGCCTGATCCTTCATTCGGAGGAGCCGTTCGTAGTTCTCGATCAAAAGATCATGATTTTCGTCCTGAGGGTCATCTTCAATAACCGTAACAACGGTATCGGCCGAAACGAACCGGGTCAGATCGTCGATGTGCCCGTCGGTATCATCCCCCACAATGCCGTCACCAAGCCAGAGGATATTGGTCACTCCAAGATAATCCACGAGATATTTTTCAATCTGCGCCTTGTTGAGATGCGGATTGCGGTTCGGGTTGAGCAGGCAGGCTTCGGTCGTAATCAGGGTGCCGAGGCCGTTGACATCGAGCGAGCCACCTTCCATTACGATATCCGGATTGAAGAGGGTTTCTCCCATCTCGGCAGCGATGCGAGTGGGCACTACATCATCGTTGTCATAAGGCGGGTATTTGTTTCCCCATGCATTGTAGCCCCAATCATTGATCGCCCGTTCCCTTTTGCCGTTTTTGTCACGGACGACATAGATCGGTCCGTGATCACGCACCCAGGCGTCGTCAGTCGGGTTGAGATGGAAGCTGACGGCGTCCGGATTGACCCCGCCTTTTTGCAGCAACGCCAGGACCCGTTCGGCGAAATCCTGATCAGCGACATTGATCCGGACAAGTTCCGATTCGGCGATATGCCGCGCGATTTCAACGAAGATTCCCGGCACCGGCTCAAAAGCTCCCGGCCAGCTCGCCTCCTTGTGCGGCCACGATAACCAGGTGGCTTCGTGCGGTTCCCATTCCGCCGGCATGTGATAACCGAGTTCTCGTGGTGTCATGTCTTTTTTCGAGTAAGAAAGACGGAGGAATGAAGAATGGAGAATGCAGAATTCAGAATGAAGAATCCGAAATGGTTCGAATGGGTATTATTCTGCATTCTTCATTCTCCATTCTCCATTCTTCATTCTCCATTCTTCCTCTCAATCTATGTAACGTTTGGTAATATTGTCGTAAGCATCGATGCGACGATCTCTCAAAAACGGCCAGTGAGTGCGTTGGACATCGATCTTCGCAAAATCGCACTCGGCCATGAGAATCTGTTCTTCCTCGATTCCGGCTTTGGCGATGATTTGTCCCGAAGGGTCGGAGATAAAGCTTTGCCCCCAGAACTGAATGCCTTCGCCCTGATGGCCTTCGGGAGCGGGCTCGTGCCCGATTCGATTGGCTGCGGCGACGTAGACTCCGTTGGCGATCGCGTGCGAGCGCTGAATCGTCTCCCAGGATGAGTGCTGGCGTTCGCCGTATTCTGCTTTCTCGGCCGGGTGCCAGCCGATGGCGGTGGGGTAGAAGAGAATCTGCGCGCCGGTAAGTGCGGTCAGGCGGGCGCCCTCCGGATACCACTGATCCCAGCAGATGAGAACTCCCAGTTTGCCGAATCTGGTATCAAATGATTTGAATCCGAGGTCACCCGGCGTGAAATAAAATTTCTCGTAAAAATGCGGATCGTCCGGGATATGCATCTTGCGATAGAGTCCGAGGGTCGAGCCATCGGCATCAATAATGGCGGCCGTGTTGTGATAAAGTCCAGGAGCTCGCCGCTCGAACAACGATCCGATGATGACAATTCCGCGCGCCGCGGCGAGTTTGGACAAGGCCTCGGTGCTGGGGCCGGGCACAGTCTCTGCGAGCTGGAAATATTGGTGATCCTCGATCTGGCAGAAATATCTGGAGCGGAAAAGCTCCTGAGTCGAGACAATATTAGCGCCGGACTTTGCCGCACGGTCGATCAGTTCGACAACCTTGTCGAGGTTCTCCTTCGGATCCTGGCTGCAGCTCATCTGAATCAGTGCAACATTGACCTTGTTATTGTTATTATTCATAAATGGTGATTATAAATGTCCATGGCTTTTAACAAAACCATGAAACGACTGGTACTGAATACTTCAATCCTGATTTTCGTCATGATGATCATGATCATGTCCGGTTGTGCAACGGACCCGGGCAGGATCAGGATGGAGCACATTGCAAAAGGCAGGCAATATCTGGCCGGCGGGCAGTATCCTGAAGCCCGGATCGAGTTCCGCACGGCGCTCCAGGCTGACGGCAGAAAGGACCTGAAGCTGGTTGAGGCCCACCTTGGTCTCGGCGAAGCGGCTCTTGGAATGGGCTATTTTCAGGAGGCAGCGGAATCGTACTACGAGGTGATGCGGATTGCTCCGGATAATCTCGAAGCCCGGATCAGGGCCGGGTCGCTGCTGCTCAAATATCCAAATGAAGCCGGCATCAAAGAAGCCGAGAGGCTGGCAAATGACGTCATCCTGAAAAAGCCGGAATACGTTGACGGTCACCTTCTATCGGCAAATGCCCTGATTGCCCGCAGGGAATGGGATGGCGCAAAGGTTGCCATCGATCGGGCCATACAGCTCGATCCCGGCCGGATCGATGGCCGGATATCGCTTGCAAGGCTATACACCGAGCGCGCGGCGTCGGATCAGAAAAATGCTGAAAGCCTGCGAAATCAGGCGGAATCGACATACAAACAGATCATTGAAACGCATCCTGAATCGGCGCCGGCGCATCTTGCCTACGGAGATTATCTGTTCGCTCTCAACCGCCATGACGAGGCTGAAAAACAACTGATTGCCGCGACCACCCTTGACCCGAAAGACCGGCTGACGCTGTCGGCTCTTTTCCGGTATTACGAATCACGAAAACGTTATCAGGATGCGGAAAAAGTTCTTACCAGACTGATTGCACTCGATCAGAATAAAGTGGCGGGGCGGGCACAGATGATTGACCTTCACGCGCGCGCGGGGCTTGCAGATCAGGCGATGGCCGAGTACCGGCAACTGCTCGCCGAAAGGCCCGAGTTCCTCCGCGGTTATTCGAGACTCGCGGAACTGCTGCTCGACGCCGGCGATCTGCCGGGCGCCGCAGCGCAGATTGAAGCCGCTCTCAAACGGAGCCCTCAGGACACCGACGGACTGCTCCTTCGAGGCCGCATCAAAATAATCAACGGCCAATACCGCGAGGCGTTGAACGATCTTGAGCAGGTGCTCAGATTCGAGCCGTCGATGCCCGAAGCGCTTTACGCCGCCGCCGACGCTCACATTCAGAACAACGATGCCTCACAGGCAAGGCTCCTGGTTAATCGCCTGCTGGCGAACTCACCAAAAAATCCAATGGGAATGCTCATGCTGGTAAGAATCCAGCTCAGTGAAACCAGGACCGGCGATGCCGAGAGAACGGCAACCAAGGCTCTCGAAAACCTGAAAGGCCTCAAAAACGACTACCCGTCGCAGATCGCCGGCAGGGTGTCCTTCGAATCGCTGCCTGATTGGGAGAGCCGGACACTGGTGACACGGGCTGTCTGTCGCATCAATCTTCGCGATTATGCAGGGGCTCAAAAGGATGTAGAAGATGCGCTCTCGATAGATCCGAGCAGTGCCGAGGCGCGAATCAATCTGGCAGTGATCCACATGGTTCGCGGCAGACTTGACGATGCGGCGCGTGAAGCCGGGAAAGCTCTCGAACTGGCCCCCGGCAATATCGGCGCGCTCGCAACCATCAACGATGTTGCCATACGCCAGGGCCGTTTCCGTGAAGCCCTCGCCAGGATGGATTCACTGCTCGCAACTCAGGGGGATCGCCCTCAGATTCTGGAACAGAAGGCACGGATATTCATCGCTCAAAAAGATACAGCCAGCGCCGAAACCACCCTTCGCCGGCTGGTTGAAAAGCATCCTGATTACATCAACGCCTATTTCGCGCTAAGCGACCTTTACCAGATATCCCAAAACCGCACCGATCGTGCAATCGGCGAACTCAATGAAATCATTCGCCTCAAGCCCGGCAATATCACTCAAATCGCTCAGGCTCACCTGATGATTGCTCTTCTTGAAGAATCGCGGGGAAATCTCGACGCCGCAGTGAGGAATTATGAGGCCTCTATCGGATACGAAAAACGATCAGCAGGCGCGGCTATCGCATTCAACAACCTGGCATGGCTCTATGCCGACAGAGGCATGGGAAATCTGGACAAGGCTACCGATTATGCGCGAAGCGCCATAGCCATCACGCCTGAAGCGAGCTTTTACGACACTCTCGGTTACGCATATCTCAAAAAAGGCCAGTTCGATATGGCAATCGATCAGTTCAAAAAAGCGATCGAGCGCAGGCCGCAGAACCAGACCTACCGCGGCCACCTCGCTCAGGCGGAAGAAAGAAAGGAAGAAGGAGGAATGAAGAATTGAGAATTGAGAATGAAGAATAGAGAATGTGCATTTTGAATTGAATGAATATTAAGACTCAATGGCTTTACCAGATTGAATCAATGTTCCCCATTCTTCATTCTCAATTCACCATTCTGCATTCTCCATTCTTCATTCTCCATTCTCTATTCTTCATTTCTTATTTGACCCCGAGCAACTCGACTTCAAAGATGAGAGTGGAGTTAGGCGGGATCGGCCCGACTCCGCGAGAGCCGTAGCCGAGTTGCGGAGGGATGATCAGCTTTCTTTTTCCGCCGACCTTCATCGTCATGACGCCCTCATCCCAGCCGCTGATTACCTGGCGAACTCCGATGGTGAAGGTAAATGGCTGGCCGCGATCGAGCGAGCTGTCGAATTTCGTGCCGTCTTCGAGGGTGCCTGTGTAATGGACTGTCCCCTGTTGGCCGGTCTGCGGGCTTGCGCCGGCGCCGACGACGATATCTTCATATTTGAGACCTGATCCTGTAGTCATGATCTTACCTGTTGAACCTCCTGATTTATTATTCATCGGGATCGAAACCCATGAGATCGCACGCCATCGGCCTGCGCGTTTGACCCAGACCGACTGATGGCCGGACGAGCCGAGTTCCCTGCCGCCACGGATGTAGGTTGAACGACCGGTCACAATCGCAGTCGTGCCGTATAGCCGGAGTTTGAACTCATCTGTTTCGATCTCATCCAGCTTCATCATTCCGGACTTGATCATCTCGATCATTTTGGCCTTGTCGATAAAGCTGCCGTCAGAGTTTATCGCCAGAAAATCACCGGCAAAGATACGGTCAAGCGTTGCAGCATCGTTTTTGACCACGGCATTGAACCATTCGCGCTCGAGCTTCTTCAACTGTGATTCAGCGAGAGCTGTGGGAGATGCCGTGACACGGGTCGCGGCGCCGGTCCTGGCTTGAGCCATCATCGACCCGGTCGATACAATCGCCAGAAGCGATACCAATAATATCCTTTTGAACAATTTAAACTCCTTACGTATTGGATTTGTCATCCTGCGGCTTTTTGTGCTATCAGCTAACTGATTCACCGCAATTCAAAATACCAGATTATCCGGGAGGTTTATGAAAAAATCACTAGATCGGCGTACATTTGTAAAATTACTTCCGAGCGCGGGGTTAGCCGGAGCATCTCTGACCGGTGCAGATTACGGCAATGTCCTGGCCCAACAACAGGGTCAGCCGCAGGTACCGCAGAAGGTCACCAAAGAGATGATGCGCGCCGCGGAGCAGCTCATCGGCATCGAACTGACGGATGCGCAGGAATCGATGGCATTGCAGGGAGTCAACCGCAATCTGCAAAGCTACGAGAATCTGCGAAAAATCGACGTCCCTCTGGACACTGAACCCGCAACCGCATTTCATCCCGCGCTGCCCGGGAAAAAACCGTCAACAGTGCGAAAGCCTCGGACTGCAAAGCAGGGCCGCAGAAAGATAGATCTGCCCAAATACAATTCCATCGAAGATCTGGCTTTCTGCACAGTCACGCAGCTTGCTGAACTGGTGCGCACCCGCAAAGTGAGTTCGATGGATCTGACGAAGATGTACCTCGAAAGGCTGAAAAAATACGGGCCTAAACTGCTCTGCGTCATCACACTGACTGAAGAACTGGCGCTGCAGCAGGCACAGCAGGCTGATCTGGAAATCAAAAGCGGAAAATATCGCGGGCCGCTGCACGGGATACCTTGCGGCGTCAAAGATCTGTTCGCCACCAAGGGCATCAAAACCACGTGGGGTGCGGAGCCATATCGTGACCAGATGATCGACCATGATTCGACAGTCGTCGAGCGGCTGAGAAATGCGGGAGCCGTGCTTCTGGCCAAGCTATCCATGGGAGCCCTCGCACAGGGCGGGCGGTGGTTTGAAGGCATGACACGCAACCCCTGGCAGCCGGAAGAGACAAATACCGGATCGAGCGGTTCATCCGCCGGCTCGGCATCCGCCACATCAGCGGGTCTGGTAGGCTTCGCCATCGGCACTGAAACGCTTGGGTCGATAGTCTCCCCATCATCGCGCTGCGGCGTTGCCGGATTGCGACCGACTTATGGCCGAATCAGCCGATACGGCGCGATGGGGTTGAGCTGGACCATGGATAAGGTTGGGCCGATCTGCCGCGGCATTGAAGATTGCGCACTGGTTCTCGATGCCCTGCATGGCCCGGATGGACACGATCTCACCGTGGAAGATGTCGCCTTCGACTGGGAGCCTGAAAGACCGCTCTCGAAGATGCGCATCGGTTATATCAAAGCCGAGTTCGAGCAGGGTGACGATGCGCGAAAGAAGATGTACCAGGAAGCTCTTGACGCCCTCAAGGCCGCCGGAGCCAATCTACAACCATTCGAGCTGCCTACATTCCAGGCACAGAGCCTGCGGATCATCCTCAATGCGGAAGCCGCCGCGGCATTCGACGACATAACACGTGACGGCCGCGTCAATCAGCTTTCAGGTCAGAGTCCCAATGACTGGCCGAACTCATTCCGCACTGCGCGTTTCATAACTGCTGTTGAATATATCAGAGCCCAGCGGGCGCGAACGCTGCTGATGCGAGAGATGGAAAAGCTGATGTCCAAATGGGATTGTTTCGTCACACCTGCGCCAGGCAGTGCGAGCCTTCTGATTACAAATCTCACCGGGCACCCGGCGGCAGTGATCCCCTGCGGCTTCATCAACAATCTGCCTCAGGCAATAATGTTCACGGGCAATCTGTATGACGAGGCTGCGCCGCTGCGAGTCGCGCTTGCCTACGAACAGGCCACGAAATGGCACACGATGCATCCGAAACTGTAAGCCTCAGAGATTAAGGCCGAGCGAGACGTGTTTGGTTTCGAGGAAGGCATCGAGTCCCTCGCTGCCGAGCTCTCTTCCCCATCCGCTCTGTTTGACTCCGCCGAAAGGGGCATTGCTCGTCGAAGGAACGCCGTCGTTGATGCCGATGGTGCCGGCTTCGAGTGATTCCATCAATCTGAAGGCCCGGTCGAGATCTGCGGTGAAGGCATAAGCGCTCAAACCGTATGGAGAACTATTGGCCATCTCGATTGCCTGCTCTTCGGTCTCGAACGACGTGATGGCAGCCACGGGCGCGAATGTTTCTTCATGCATGCAAAGTGAGTCAGGACTCACATCGGCGATGACCGTCGGTTCGATAAAGAAGCCCTTGTCGCCCGACCTACGGCCTCCGCACATCAGTCTGGCGCCGTTAGCGACGGCATTTTCGATGTGACTGAGAGCCTTGGCCAATCCCTGTTCATCGATCAGCGGGCCGATCTCGACACCGGATTCGAGACCGTCACCGAATTTCATGGATTTCATTCGGGATGTGAAAGCCTCCACGAATTGATCATAAATCGACCGTTGAACATAGATGCGATTGGCGGCGATACAGGACTGCCCAGTGTTTCGTGTCTTGGCAATGAGAGCCCCCTCGACTGCCCGGCTGAGATCGATGTCATCGAAGATGAGAACCGGGGCGTTTCCGCCAAGTTCAAGTGAGAGCGGTTTAACGGTCTGCGCCGCGCCGGCAATCAGCAGTCGCCCGACTTCGGTTGACCCCGTGAAAGTCACTTTGCGGCAGAGCGGGTTTTCGAGAAACTCTTTGCCGATTTCGGCTGGATCTCCAAGAACGACCTGAAGGACATTTTTCGGCAAACCTGCGGCAGCGGCGCATTCCGCCAGTGCGATGGCGCTAAGAGGCGTCTGCTCCGCCGGCTTGAGCACGACGGTGTTCCCGGCCGCCCATGCTGGCGCG
Organism: Acidobacteriota bacterium; assembly: GCA_016710075.1. Classification (GTDB taxonomy): domain Bacteria; phylum Acidobacteriota; class Blastocatellia; order RBC074; family RBC074; genus JADJLO01. The sequence goes on from JADJLO010000038.1 coordinate 378,698, forward strand.
GCTTTCCGCACAGCGAGGACGAGAGGGAAATTGCACGGCGTAATCGCACCGATGACTCCCATCGGAGACTTGATGACCAGATGGCGCTTGCCGTCGACCTGATGAGGGATGATGCGGCCATAAGCGCGGCGCGCTTCCTCAGCAAACCATCGAAGATGATCGACGGTCATTCCGATTTCGCCCTTGCTCTGAGCCAGCGACTTGCCGTTCTCGAGCGTAATGGTCCTGGCGAGATCATCGGCTCTCTTTTCGATCTCATCGGCAATGGCGTGGAGGAATCCTCCGCGAGTTTTGCCCGGCAGTTTTCGCCAGGATTCGAATGCCGTATGAGCGTCACCGATTGCACCACGCACCCGGGCACGGTCAACGGTTGAAACCTGGGCAATCGTCTCTCCATTCGCGGGATTGATGACCGCTTGAAACGGCCCGGATTCAACCCATTCGCCGTCGAGAAAAAGCGGATATGTTTTCATGTCTTTTGATTTGAACGAATCTATTTTGGAACCCTGGCGAGAGGCTTGCGCCCCCAGATCGTTAGACCACGGCCCGTTGCTATCATTAAACTGTCATTTCAGGCCGTTTTGAGTCCATAGGCTTCGAGGTACTTCATGCCCGCGCCGGTATTGAAGATGACGACGCGGTCTTTTGAGGTAACCTTTCCTTCGGCGATCAGCTTGCGAAGCACAGGCAAACAAGCTGCCCCTTCCGGAGCGCAGAACATTCCTTCGAGAGAGCCGATCTCGCGTGTGGCTGTGATCATCTCTTCGTCGGTAACCGCTACGGCGCCGCCGCCGCTGGTGCGAAGGATGTTGAGCATGATGAAATCACCGATGGCGCGCGGCACTCTCAGGCCTGATGCGACCGTGTGAGCATTCTCAAACTCGGGGGCCTCATCCCAGCCGTTTTCAAAAGCCCGCACAATTGGTGCGCATCCGGTCGCCTGGACCGTATACATTCGCGGGCGCTTGCTGCCAATCCAGCCCATCTGCTCCATCTCGTCGAAAGCTTTCCACATTCCGACAAGACCGGTGCCTCCGCCTGTCGGGTAGAGGATCACGTCGGGGAGTTCCCAGTTGAACTGCTCGGCGAGCTCGTAGCCCATCGTCTTCTTGCCTTCGATGCGGTAAGGCTCTTTCAGCGTTGAAACATCGAACCAGCCTTCCGCTTCCTTGCGCTTTGCCACTTCGGCGCCGCAGTCAGTGATCAAACCGTTGATCAGAGTGACGTGAGCTCCAAGCTCGACGCATTCGATACGGTTTGCCACCGGAGTATCAACGGGCATGAAGACGTGAGCTTCCATTCCGGCGCGCGCAGCGTATGCCGCCATGGCGCCGGCCGCATTGCCGGCGGAAGGTATGGCTACCTTTTTGATGCCCAACTCCTTCGCCATCGAAACGGCCAGACACAGACCGCGAGCCTTGAATGCCCCGGTCGGATTGAGCGATTCATCCTTGATGTAAAGCCCGTTCAAACCGATCTTTTGCCCAAGGCGGCTGGCATGAATCAATGGCGTCCACCCTTCGCCGAGCGTGACAATGTTTTCGTCGCTGACCACGGGAAGGACTTCGCGATAACGCCAGAGCGATGAGATGCGGTTTTTCAGATCATCGCGCTTCATACAGTCCGCTGCTGCCTTCAAATCATAGCGGACAAGCAGCGGCTTGCCACAGGCGGTACAAAGGTTATAGATGTGATTGGGTTCGTAAGGGACTCCGCATTTGGAACATTCGAGATGTGTGACGTTCATAATTTGCCTGTTGCGTATTATCCTCTGATTGTCTATTTTACCGTGTTTCAGTGATATATCTTTGCATGGCGCAGATTACCAGTCGGCGCCGAATCGAACAACCGCCTTTCCGGAGATCTCGAATGAAAAAGTCAGCTATCTGGTTTTGTTGCCTTGCGACCCTGGTTGCGAGCACATTTTCGCCGGCAGCATTATCACAATCATCGTCAATCATTGCGATAATAAATGCCAATGTGATCGACGGCATCGGCAATCAGCCGATACTCAATGCGACAGTGATGATTAAAGACGGGAAGATATCGGGCATTGCGGCCAATTCCAGGAGCGTTCCGGCCGGCGCATCGGTGATCGATCTCAAAGGTTACTGGCTGCTGCCGGGGTTTGTCGACGCGCACACGCATATTGCCGATATGCGTTCGGCAAGGGCGGCTCTCGTTTCGGGGGTAACTACTGCCCGCAACCTCGGAATTCCATATTTTGTGGATAAGGGCATCGGGGAACTCAACCGCCGCGGTGTGACTGATGTCCCGGAACTGCTTTGCGCCGGATATCACGTCCGCGTCCGCCCCGTTGAGGAATTCTTCATCAGCTTTCCGCAACTGCAGGATTTGATGGGCGGAGTTCGTGGAGAAACGGCCGTGCGCCGCGTCGTCCGGGCTCAGATCGATCGCGGAGTCGATGTCATCAAGATCAATGCAACAGAGAGAGCCGGTCTGCCCGACACCGATCCGCGCCAGCGCACCTTCACCGATGAAGAAATCGCCGCAATCGTCGATGAGGCGCGGAAGTCGAATATTTATGTAGCGTCACATGCTCACGGCGACGAAGGCGCTTTCGCCTCTGTTCGCGCCGGAGTCCGCTCAATCGAACACGGCACATATCTCAGCGACAAAACTCTCGCACTGATGAAAGAGCGCGGCACTTTCTTTGTGCCAACTATTTCAACTATGGCCGAAATGATCGAACCCCGCAACGACGTCATCCTCCAAATTCGTGGAAAACACATGGCTCCACGGGTTCGTGAGACAACCGCAAAGGCTATTAAATTGGGTGTAAAAATTATCGCAGGCACCGACACCGAGTACGACAGGACCAGCAATTTCAGGCTGGCAAATGAAATTCAGGAACTGATAAATTGCGGTATGGCTCCGATGGAAGCGATAAAAGCGGCGACCTCTTATTCGGCCGAGTGCGCAGGAATACAGAACCGAACAGGGGCCATCAAAATCGGACTCGAAGCCGATCTCATAGCCATCGAAAGAGACCCTCTGACGGACGTCAGAAGCCTCCAGGACGTCCTGCTGGTGATCAATAACGGAAAAGTGGCGCTCAACAGGTTGAAATGGTGAATCAGAATCGTGGCTTGGCGAAGCGGGGGGGGGGGCGGGGGGGGGGGGGGGGAAAGACCGGGGGGAGGGGGGACGGGGGGGGGGGCGGGGGCGGGCCGGCGGGGGAGAGGGGGGAGGGGGGGGGGGGGGTTATGGGGGAAGTGGGCGGGGGGGGGGTGTTGCCAATGATACTGCACGCGGTTGCCCTCAAATGGCTGAGCAGTTACGTTTATTTAAAGTAACCTGACTGACAACCGATAACCGACAACTATTTCTCACCTGATGACGAGGCTTTGCACATTCGGATCCTTGCCTTCTCTGAACATTAACCAGCCGATACTCCCGAGAACAGACGCTATCAGGAAGGCCAGGCCAACCAGACATCAAGATCTCGAAAATCTGAATAAAAAGCTCCCAGTTGAGCAGACCAGGCAGTAATTCAGTCATTGCTACAGGTTCCATGTTCATCTCCTATGCTTGGAGCCGACTGTGGATCGGCTGATTTTGTCCGGAATTTCCCCGATATTACTCGTCGAACTACGAAAATAAATAGAAATGCAGATACTTGTGGAATTGGCCCAAAATCAGCAGATGAACAAAAAAAAGTAAAAACTTTAATTATTCTTTATTATATTTACAGTTTTAATTTTATTTCTGAAAAACTTCAAATACTTTGGAAGGCGGGAACTTTTTACTCCTGTTGTCCTGGAAAGTCAACAATTATTATCGACTTTCCAGGAAATAAAAAAAAGAAAATGCCCCACGTGACTGGAGGGTGGAGGGAGGGGGGAGGGGCAGGATGTCGGTTCAGAGCTGCCTGATCCTGATATTGCGGAATTCGACCAGTGAGTTGTGGCCGAGAAAACCGATATGCCCGGAACTTCTTTTGAGGCCGGGGTGTTTTTTGAGGACTTCGGGTTCTTTGACGATATTGAGATCTGAATCGAGGATAATGACGCCGTTGAGAGTGACGCGGATGCGGCTGCCGGTCATCATAATCTCTTCGGAGTTCCACTCACCCGCCGCTTTGAGGAAGCCTGTTCTGGCGGGGATGACGTCATAAACTGATCCGTGGTGCTGTTCGGATCTGATTTTGCCTTTATATTTCTCGTGCTGGTCGTCCAGAATCTGGATCTCCATGCCGGCATAGGCGGCATCACCTTCAAGAGGCGCACGAACTCCGACGCCGTTGTTGCCTCCGGGTTCGGTTTTGAACTCGAAACGAAAGATGAAGTTCGAATATTCCTTTTCGGTAAAGAGATTTCCACCGCCATCGAGCGGGCAGACAATGGCGCCGTCCTTGACGACATAGCCAGGTCCGTGCCCGTGAACCAGTTTCCAGCCATCGAGAGTCTTGCCATCAAAAAGCCGGGTGAATCCTTTTTCATCAGATTGAGCAACAACAGGCATTATCATCAGGCAGAGCAAGAGCACGGCGCCGGAAATTTTCATCGATTGACTCCTTTTGGTTTTATCTTTTGCATTTATTGACATACATGGTTTGGAGCATAAGAATAACCCGCGTGCTCAATTCCGCAAGTGATCTGTTGCTTTCTTTCTGAAATTTTTCCCGGAGGATAACAATAATAATGAAGAACCAGGTTTGGACGATCGATCGCCGTAATTTCATCAAACAGACAATGGCCGGGGTGGCCGGGGTGACTGCAACAACCGGCATGAGTGCGGTTTCATACGCCAGGATCATCGGCTCGAATGACCGTATCAGGCTTGGAGGGATCGGCCCCGGAGATCGCGGCGCCGGCAGGCTGGCGGCGGCTCAGAAGATGGGAGCCGACATCGTCGCCCTCGCCGATGTCAATAAAGGCATGCTTGAAAGAGGATTGAAGATCATCGGCACGCCGGTGGACAAGACCTATGTCGATTATCAGGATCTGCTGGCGCGCAAGGATATCGATGGCGTGATCATTGCGACACCGGATCATCTGCACTATCAGACGCTGATCGATTCGGTCCGCGCAGGCAAGGATGTCTATATCGAAAAGCCTCTGACGCGGACAATCGAGGAAGGCGAAGAGATGATCGCCAAGGTCAAGGCATCGAAACAGATCGTTCAGGTTGGCAACCAGCGACGGAGCGGCGAACATTTCAAAAGAGCGCGTGAAATCGTGGCTTCGGGCGGCATCGGGGAGATCAGGTTTGTCAGGATCTGGGACTTCCGTTACCGGCCGAAAGATCCATACATCAAGCGCGCATCCGATCCGAAGCTGTTCAGTCCCGAACTGATCGACTGGCCGAAATTTCTTGGAAGAGCGCCGAAGCGCCCCTATGACGCTAATCGCGCCTCCGGGTGGCGCTGGTTCTGGGATTATGCCGGAGGTCTGATGACCGATATCGGACCGCACTGGCTTGATGTGGCGATGTGGATCACCGGCAGCGACGGCCCGCGAACCGTGACGTGCAACGGCGGCAAGTATCAGAACACCGAATGGGAGACTCCCGACAACGTCCATGCGATTTTTGATTGCGGAACATTTGCGATCGTCTTCATGGTTCAGTTCATGAACGGCCAGGAATATGACGGGGCGGCATTTTACGGGCTCGAAGGCAGCATCGTTCAGGAGAACAACCGCGGGATGATGGTGAGATACGACAACAAGCGCAAAGAGGTCGAGAGCTGGAAGATAATGGATGAAAGCCCGGCTCACATGCAGAACTTCCTCGACTGCATGCGCAGCCGTCAACAGCCGAACTCGCCCGTTGATCTGGCCAACCGCGTCCTTGTCGGGGCTCACCTGGCCAATGAGTCTTTCAGATCCGGCCGGAGGGTCAACTGGGATCCGGTCCATTGGAAGAGGGGTTAGTTTTAGTCCTGCCTGAAGGTGGGACTCGAAACAAAAAAAGGCCGGGGAGTTGCGGGCTCCCCGGCCTGAATTATTGGTAACAGGAAATCCTGGAACCAACACACACACTAGTTACAAGTTGGAACAAAGACCGGAACAATGATCTCAGCCTTATCGGTGAGGGTCAGGGCGTGCAGATTATGACCCTGATTGAACGCTCCATTCTGTGAGTTGGTGTTTGGATTGTAGTTGATCTGGACACCAAACAAAGCCCCATCATCGACTCTCCACAGTTTCATCCATCCGGTCCTGCTGGCCGGGATGACGCGATTGAATGGGGTGAGCGTGCGCGGGAAAGTGTTTGAAAGAACATTTCTGCTCTGACAGACTCCCTGATTTGAAGTAAAGCTGTAGCCAATTTCCGTGTCGTCATACACCAGCCCGGTGATGTTGCCTATCTGTGCGGCGGAGGTCATGAAATTGCCGCCGACGCGATTGAGCACCAGCATTGTCTGGTTGTTTTCCGAGATACTTTGAATGTTATCGACAGCCAGGACCCTCGGCAGACGGTTGTAACTCATGCCGTCGAACTTCAGGCTTGTGAATGTCGCATTCGGATCGGAACCTGCGGGGAACATCATCAGGGCCTGGATTGCCTCGGCGCCGAGATTTGCCGCGTGACCCGATGTGAACTTCACATACTCGTCACCGATGAGGCAGTTGTAAGCTCTCGGCAGGCCCGTTGCACAATCCACAGCCACAGCCACCATATAGCCGCTGTTGCCGGGATCGAGATCCGATGCCAGCAGGGATATTGTCTGGCTTGGTGTCAGACAGACGAACATGTCCAGGACCGAGCAGGTGGCCCCGTCGATTGCAAACAGATGCACACACACATTCTCGGTGGTCGAGACATTGGTCATGTTGATGCGCGTGTTCTGTTTGTTCGGATTTACGGCATCCGAAGTATAGATCGGGTAGAAGAGAACCGATCCGCCCTGGATGTCGCTGACTTCGCTGGCGGCCGGATAAGCCGTCTGCGGGTTGGTCCCCGGCGCAACTATGAAGGTTGATGCCGTGGCGGTGTTATTGGCAAGGTTCGGATCCGCCAGACAGTTGGTCGTCGAGATCGTCGCCGAGTTGATCACAGTGACAATCGGATGCTTGATCGGTACCACCGCCTTGAGCGTGATCACGCCCGAGGTCGGGAAGTTCGTCGCGCACTGATTGGCCGCTCCCAACGGATTCTTCAGAGTGAACTTGACTGTTGTCACCCCGTTGAGTGTGGTCGATGTCACTGTCACATCATTGACCGTGTATGGCGCGGCTATCGTCCAGCTGTCAAGGGTGAAGCCCTTGGGCAGCGTGTCCACTATCATCACGCCCGCTGCGTTCGACGGACCCGCGTTGCTGAAGCTCAGCGTGTAGCTCACGATCGACTGTTGATTCGTCGTGCTGTACTGAGCGCTTGACGGGCCGCTCTTGGCCAGCGACAGGTCTGACTGGGCCTTGACCGTTGTCGTTGCCGTCGCCGTGTTGTTGCTGGTCACCGGATCGACATCCCACACGATTCCAGTGTTCGGATTCGGGACCGGTATCCTCGGGGTGTAGCTGACCGTGGCCGTGTTCGAGAGCACCGTGTCGCAGGCGACATCGGGGCAGACTCTGACCGTGATCGTCAGCGTGCGCTTGACTCCGGGGCCTGTCAGACCCGGCCAGGTGTACTTGACCGTTCCGTTGGCTCCGACTGCCGGGTTGGTTCCGGCCGCCACTCCACCCGTTGATGGCGTGGCGGTGAGGAAGACTGTTCCCTGCGGCAGCGGATCGGTGATCATCACGTCCTGAGCGCAGCTCGGGCCGTTGTTGATCGCCTCTATGGTGTAGGTCAGCGTGTTGCCGGCGATCACCGGATCGGGATCGTCAACCTTTGTGATCGCCAGATCGGGTCTGGCTATCACTTTGACGGTGTCTGTTCCGACATTGCGCGGCACTGCAGGCAGCGCCGACATCGATGTCGCCGTTGCCCTGTTCGTGAAGGCTCCCGGGGCGGTGCAGCTGTCGACTGCAACCGTCAGCTGGAGCGTCACGAAATCGTTTGGCGCAATTTTGTTCCCGCAACAACCGGATCAGGCGTATGGGTCTTGGTCGTCACCAGGTCTGAGACTCCCTGAACCGGGGTGGTCAATTGCGTGGCCGCGCCGATCGGGGTGTTGAATCCGTTAGTGGTTCCCTCGATTGTGGCATTGTTGACCAGCGCCGTCTTGACAGACGGGTCGATCCTGACCACAACCTCGATGGTCGCCGTATTGCCGACTCCGTTCTGAGGCGCAGGAAGCATCGGAGCTACGCAACTGACATTCGAACCGAAGTTCGAGCAATTGTAGGTGCCGTTGCCGCTCACCTTGCGTGCTGAAACGAATGTCACCCCGGCGGGGAGAACATCTACTATCTGCGGACTCAGAATGTCAGAAGGCCCATTATTGGTGACCACGAGGTTGTAAGTCATCGTCGTACCCGGGATCACTGCAACGCTTGTGGTTCCAGTGCCGGGTAATGCCAGCGTTCCGGAAGTAGAGGCCGGGCCGACCGGACCCGCTGGGCTTGGATAACTGATGGTGGTTACCGCCGACTGGACGACCTTGGTTATCGTCAACTGCGAAGCCGCATTGGTCGCAGTCGAAGTAGCCAGCGAAGTGTTGTTGCTCGAGTTCGGATCATTTGTCGTTGTCAGGGCGCGAGCCTGGTTGGTGCTCAGTGTGCCTCCGATCACCGATGGATTGACCGTCACCTGGAAGGTGATCACGTCATAGTTCGTCGAGCTGACGAGTTCTCCGGCGGCCGTCGGTGGAATCGCCGCTGGTTGAGCGTTTGGCACGCAGGTCAGGCTGCCCTGAGGAGCTCCCGTCGACGGGCTGTTGTAGATGCAGGATCCGGCCGTGAACCCAAGGTTGCCGACGCCATATGTGATGGTCCCCGGCAGGAATACCGTATTGCCTGGAATGATGTCTTCCAGCCGCACGTTCTGTGCGTTTGAAGGCCCATTGTTTCTGATGCGCAGCCGATAAGTGATATTCTCCCCGGCCTTGACCTGAGCCGGCGGCGCCGGCGAGATCACATCCTTGACCAGTTCGAGATCGGCCAGCGTCCGGACGGCCGAACTCGCCTGCGACGAATTGTTGCCGGGGTTCATATCCATCGGATCGCCGTTGGTATCCGTGGGATCGTTCGCATCGTTGATGATCCCGACATCCGCGCGGTTATTGAAGTTCGCGCCGTCAATAACATTGTTCGGCGCCTTGATCTTGAGCACGATCGTCGCCACGCCGTCGGGCGGGAAGAAGGCGTTAGGCGGCACGTTGTAATCGCAGTTGATGACACCGCCGGTCTGCGTGCAGGTGAACGCATTGGTCAGGATGCCCGGCCCTGTGCTTGTCGCCGAGACGAGCATCATATCGGCGCTGGGCAGCGTGTCTGTCACGTGGATCGTGCCGTTGGTAAAGCTGCTCGATCCGTTGTTGCGAACCGTCAGCACGTAATCGATGTTGCTGCCCGCGACGACTTCAGACGGAGCCGTCTTGGTAATCGCGAGGTCTGTCTTGTGAATGACCTTCGTCGTCACGGCATTCGAGCTGCCGGCAACACCCGGCGTTGAGGATGCCAGGCTGAAACTGTTCGGCCCCACTGTTTCCGGCGCGTCAGATGCGACCTTCACCACCACGGTCAGAGTGCCAGTCGCGCCGGCACGCAGGATTCCGTCGGGCGGCGTGGCTGCGGATCCGCCTTGCGGCTTGCAGGTCAGCGTCGAGCCGTTGATGGTGCAGGTGGCGGGTGCGGCAAATGCTCCGCTGCCGCTCCACGAAACGAAGCTGGTAAATGACGGCAGAACATCGGTCAGAACGACATTTTGAGCATCGCTCTGGCCCCGATTGACGATGGTCAGGGTGTAGGTCAGGTTCTCGCCGGCGATTACCGGATCTGGCGACGCAGACTTGAATTTGTCGACCATCGAACTGGTGTTGACAGGGTTGCTGACCGAACTGGAGTTGGCTCCAGGCCCCGGATCGGGCGTCGAACTGCTGACGCTTGCGCTGTTGATCACATTGCCGGAGGCGATGGATGGATCAACCTGCACCCGGACTATGATCGTCACAGGCGGCAGATTGGCCGGCGCCGGATTCTGGTTGGTAACGCCCGGTGGCAGGATTGCCCGGCTGCACGACAGGGTTCCACCCATCGTCCCCACCGCTGGAGGCGAACAGACGAAACCGCTGTTGCCGGTGTTGACCGAGATGAACCGGGCATTGGCGGGCAGTGTATCGGTCACGACGACATTGGCAGCGTCGCTCGGGCCCTGGTTGTTGATCGTCAGGCGGTAATCAACGATCTGTCCGGCGATCACCGGATCACCGTTGTCGTCAAAGGTCGTACCGTCATCGAAGACGTCAACTGCCTTTGAGATCGACAGGTCTGCGCCCTGTGAGACCGCGACCTGGACGCCAAAGGCGTTGTTTGCCGCGTTCGGATCGGGCGTTGCGTTGTTTGGCCCGAAGGAGGCCACGCGCGCAGCGTTTACGATCGCCGTGCCGAGCGGTACGCCGGCCGGAACCGAAACGCGGTACTGCACCTGCAGCCTCTGCCCGGCAATCATGTCATTCCCGGCGCCGTTGCCGGAATTGTCCACCGTGCAAACGATGCGGTTTGAGCCCGCAGGGTTGATCGAGCAGCTCGCTCCGGTTGGCTGGGGCGGTGTTGGAGCCATCCCGTTCGGCGAGAAGCTTGAAAGCGGAGTGACGATGAAGCCGCCGGTACCAAAGCCGGTATCGAACGTCACATTTGCAGGCAGCTGATCCTCGATCATCACCAGACTCGCGTTAGACGGGCCGTTGTTGACTATCTCGACTGTGTAGACGATCTGGTTGCCTGTGGTTCCGGAGGTCACGGTTGTCCGGTCGGCGAATTTGCGCAGTTGCAGATCCGCTCCCGTGGTGACTACCGAAACGAATTCGTCATTGTTGTTTGACGGATTGTTATCCTGGTCTCCCGGCGCCGCTGTGACGGCGGCGAGATTCCGGAGAGTCGAGTTCTGAGCCAGGTTCGCATTGGCTCGAACCTGAATCGAGAATGTCGTTACGCTCCCGGCCGGCAGTGTTGCCGCGCTGGTGCAGTTGACCACGGGCGATGAGAGCGAGCAGGTGAATCCGCCCGGTCCGCTGATGGTCGTGCCCTGATAGGTCACTCCGGCAGGCAGCGTGTCGCTGACCTTGACTCCCGTGCTTGCATCGCTCGGGCCGCGATTGGTCAGCTTCAACGTGTAGACGAACGTTTCTCCTGCGCTGACAAACTCAGGCCCGGTCTTGTCGATCGCGAGGTCCGTTTCGCGGACAACCACGACCGTCGCCGATCCCGTTGGATTCGGCCCGATCTGCGGGTCATTGTTGGTCACATTCGCCGTCACCGTGTTGGTCAGCGGGCCCGGCGTGTAGTTCGGCTGGATTCTCAGAATCAGCGTCACCTGATTCGCCGTGAAGGTCGTCCCGGCGGGCACTTTTCCGCTCGGCAGACACGTCAGCACCGTATTGGCGCCATTCATGCTGCAGGCCGCGCCGCCGAGGATTCCCGTCCCTCCTCCGAAGGAGTGGAACGTCGTTCCGGCCGGCACAGTGTCGGTGATGCCGGAGGCACCCAGCATCCCGTCACTTGGCCCGGGGTTCTCTACTGCGATGGTGTAGCTGATCAGTTCGCCCGCCGAGAAATTCGGAACCGTATTCCCGCCGAGTCCTGTGACCTGCTTGCGAAGTTTCACCGCCGCAGTACTGTTGACCGTTACATTTGCAAGATTGTCGTTGTTTGATTGATTGGCCGAAGTCGCGTTCGGCGAATCACCCGGATTCGGATCGGTCGTGGAGGACGCGATGGTCACGCGGTTTGCGAGTACCGTGCTTCCGGCCACATCCGGATTAGCCTTGACCTTGATGGTAAAGCTCAACTCACCGGGTTGCGGGAAAATCCCGCTCAATGCGCCAGGGGCCAGGACGGGCATGGTGCAGATAACCGTTCCCGTCTGCCCGATTACAGGAGTCGTGCAGACGAGATTCGGATTGGCATTGGCCAGTGAAACGAAGGTTGTCTGCGCCGGAAGCGTGTCCGTAATCACCACATTGGCCGCATTCGATGGGCCGTTGTTGCGATAGTAGACCGTGTAATCGAATGTCCCGCCGGCATCGATGCTCGTCGTCGAGCTGACCTTGCGGACTCCGAGGTCCGCCGTTGCCTTGACCAGAGTGCTGGTCGGAGGCGAAGCATTATTCGATGTGTTCGGATCGGGTGTTGCGTTCGGCCCTGTTGATGCGATCGTCACCGTATTCTGGATCAGAGTCCCATCAGGCACACCGGCAGGAACCCTCGCCTGGAAAGTAATGGTTCCACTCGCTCCCGCAGGCAATACTCCTGCGGCATTTGTTCCAAATCCGTTGGCAACGGGTGTACAGGTCACCTGCTGACCCGGCGCCGGGACAGGCGTGCAACTCAGGTTAGGCGCCTGGAAAGATCCGGGCACAAGAGTCAGATTCGCCGGAATAGTATCGACAATCTGAACTCCATTGGCACTGCCCGGTCCCGAATTTCTGTAGTTGATCGTGTAGGTGATGGTGTCGGCAGCGGTTGTGCCGCCTGCCGTCACCATTGCCGGCGACGAGGTCTTCGTCACCTGCAGATCCGCATTCGGCCCGACCGCCGTGCTTGTGGTCGATGAATCATTGGTCGGATTCGTATCCTGCAATCCGGCATTGGTTCCTGTCTGCGTCACTCCCACCGTTGCGGTGTTGACCACGAAACCGGGAGCCGGTGCGAAATTCGGATCGACTTTCAGTTTGAATGAGATGGTCGCGGACTGTCCGGGTGTTAAAACTGCCGTCCCCGTGCAGGGGAATACGGCTGATCCGCCCGTACAGTTGAATCCCGGCGCGCTCAGACTGCTGCTGACATATGTTGTCTGTGCGGGCAGCGTGTCGCTGACCTGATATTCATTGGCGTTGACCGTGCTCGGACCGTTGTTGGTTACTTTGATCGTATAAGTGATCTCGTTTCCGGCGCTTACTGCTTCCGGAGTGGCTTTCTTCTCGATCGCCAGATCGGCCTTGCGATTGACCGTGGTCGTTGCAGTTGAACTCGATGTGTTGTCGTTCGGGTTTCCGTCGTTGTCGGTCCAAGTGACTGTCGCCGTGTTCTGTAGCGGCCCGGTTGTTCCGGATCCCACTTTCGCCACGACCGTCACCGTCGCGCTCTGCCCCGCTCCAAGCGTCACGGCCGGACAGTTGAGTGCTGTTCCCGCTCCGTTCGCCGCGCAGGCGCTCAGCGCTCCCGTGCCGCTCACGCTCACCACCGCCGTTCCGCTCGGGAACGGATCCGTCAACTGCACGCTCTGCGCATCCGACGGGCCCGCATTGCTGACCACTATCGTGTAGGTCACGTTCTCTCGGCCACCACCGGATCCGGTGTGTCGGTCTTGATCACCGTCACCGCTGCATCCGTCTGCACCGCCGTCACTCCGTTGTCCGTGTCAGGCTTTGCGTTCGCTCCTGACTGGTCGCCGTCGTCACCGTCGCGATGTTGTTGATCGTCGTTCCCTGGTAGCTCGCCGCCACCTTCACTCCCAGCGTGAAGTTCACCGATGTCGGCCCGGGATTGCTCGCCGCCAGCACCGGCGTCGTGCATCTTACCGTTCCTCCTGCCCGACCGCGGGCGTCACGCAGTTCCATCCAGGCACCACGCTGATGCTCTCAAAGAGCAGTCCCGCCGGCAGCGCATCCACCCACTCCACGCTCTGCGCATCCGATGGACCGTAATTCCTCACCGTCACCGTGTAGGTCGCCACCGTCGCGCTTCCCGCCACCACCGTCGGCGGCGTCGAGTCGCTCTTGACCATCTCCACATCCGCAACCGCCGTCACCAGCGTCTGCGTCGGCCCCTGCGTGTTATTCCCCGTGCTCGGGTCCGGCGTCGCGCCGGGCCCGAACGTTCCGACGTTCGCCGTGTTGGTGATCAGCGTCCCCTGCGGCACGCCTGCTCCCACGCTCACCACATAGCTGATCGTCGCCATCGCTCCGTTCGCCATCGTCCCGGTCGGCTGGCAGGTGAAGGTCGTCCCTCCGGCTGTTCCATTGCTCAGCCCCGTGCAGCTCCAGTTTGCGGGGATCGTCACGCTCGTCACCGTCGTGTTCGCCGGCACCGTTTCCGTCACCCTCACTCCCACTGCATCCGCGGGCCCGAGGTTGCTCACCTTGAGCGAGTAGCTGATCGTTCCGCTTCCGGCAACCAGAGGATTCGAACTCGGCACCGCCATTTTCTCTATCGCCAGATCCGCCAGCGCCGTCGATACAGGCGTCTGCACCGTCGAACTGTCATTTGTCGGATTCGGATCTGTGTACCCGGTTCCCGAGACAGGATCGACCTTCGCCGTATTTGCGATCACTCCGGGCACTGGGGTGAAGGTCGCATTGACTTTCACCCTGACACTGATCAAGGCCATCTCGCCAGGGGCCAGGGCGGGACCGGTGCACGGGAATATTGCCGCGCCACCGGTGCAGTTGAATCCTGGTGCACTCAGGCTACCGCCTACAAGAGTCGTGCCTGAGGGCGGGAATGGAGTATCACTGACTACATATTCATTGGCATTGACCGAGCTCGGGCCGTTGTTGGTTACTTTGATCGTATAGACAATCTCATCGCCGGGCTTGACGGCCTCTGGAGTGGCTTTCTTCTCGATCGCCAGATCGGCCTTGCGATTGACCGTGGTCGTTGCAGTTGAACTCGATGTGTTGTCGTTCGGGTTTCCGTCGTTGTCGGTCCAAGTGACTGTCGCCGTGTTCGACAACGGCCCGCTTGTTCCAGGTCCCACTTTCGCCACGACCGTCACCGTCGCGCTCTGCCCCGCTCCAAGCGTCACGGCCGGACAGTTGAGTGCCGTCCCCGCTCCGTTCGCCGCGCAGGCGCTCAGCGCTCCCGTCCCGCTCACGCTGACTATCGTCAACCCGCTCGGGAACGGATCCGTCAACTGCACGTTCTGCGCATCCGACGGGCCCGCATTGCTGACCACTATCGTGTAGGTCACGTTCTCTCCGGCCACCACCGGATCCGGTGTGTCGGTCTTGATCACCGTCACCGCTGCATCCGTCTGCACCGCCGTCACTCCGTTGTCCGTGTCAGGCTTTGCGTTCGCTCCCTGACTGGTCGCCGTCGTCACCGTCGCGATGTTGTTGATCGTCGTTCCCTGGTAGCTCGCCGCCACCTTCACTCCCAGCGTGAAGTTCACCGATGTCGGCCCGGGATTGCCCGCCGCCAGCACCGGCGTCGTGCATCTCACCGTTCCTCCCTGCCCGACCGCGGGCGTCACGCAGTTCCATCCAGGCACCACGCTGATGCTCTCAAACAGCAATCCCGCCGGCAGCGCATCCACCCACTCCACGCTCTGCGCATCCGATGGACCGTAATTCCTCACCGTCACCGTGTAGGTTGCCACCGTCGCGCTTCCCGCCACCACCGTCGGCGGCGTCGAGTCGCTCTTGACCATCTCCACATCCGCAACCGCCGTCACCAGCGTCTGCGTCGGCCCCTGCGTGTTATTCCCCGTGCTCGGGTCCGGCGTCGCGCCAGGCCCGAACGTTCCGATGTTCGCTGTGTTCGTGATCAGCGTCCCCTGCGGCACGCTCGCTCCCACGCTCACCACATAGCTGATCGTCGCCATCGCTCCGTTCGCCATCGTCCCGGTCGGCTGGCAGGTGAAGGTCGTCCCTCCGGCTGTTCCATTGCTCAGCCCCGTGCAGCTCCAGTTTGCGGGGATCGTCACGCTCGTCACCGTCGTGTTCGCCGGCACAGTGTCCGTCACCCTCACTCCAACTGCATCCGCGGGCCCGAGGTTGCTCACCTTCAGCGAGTAGCTGATCGTTCCGCTTCCGGCAACCAGAGGATTCGAACTCGGCACCGCCGTCTTCTCTATCGCCAGATCCGCCAGCGCCGTCGATACAGGCGTCTGCACCGTCGAACTGTTGTTCGTTGAATCGGAATCCTGCAGACCATTTGTTGTGCCGGTACTCGTAATTCCGACTGTAGCCGTGTTGAGTATGGTGCCCGGAACCGGCGTGAAGCCGGCGCTCAACTGCACGGTGAAGCTGATGTTTGCCATCGCTCCCGGCGCCAGGTCAACATTGCCCACGCATGGAAAAACACTCAGGCCGTTGCAGCTGAAACCGGGGGCGGTGATCGTCCCCTGAATCGGCACATTCGTGATCGGGAATGTCGGATCGGTTACCTGATATTCATTCGCCCGGACGTTGCTCGGGCCGTTGTTGGTCACCTTGATTGTATAGACGATCTGATCTCCGACCTTGACTGCATTCGGCGTCGCCTGCTTGACGATTGCCAGATCCGCTCGACGCACCACTGTGACATCCGAAGTCGAGGTGTTGTTTGTCAGATCAGGATCCGTGGTTGTCCCTCTCACTTGTGCCCTGTTGGTCAGCACACCTGCGTTCGCATTCGGATCTATCTGAGCTGCCACCAAAATCGTGTATTGAGCGCCTGACGGAATCGATCCGCTGCTCATCAGGCAGTGGAAGTCAGTGTAGGAACCAACTCCAGGAGCAGGGGCGACCGGCCCGGCCCCTGCCATACAGGCGAAGCCCGGGGCACCGGAGGTATTGGCAGAAACGAACGTCACTCCCGCCGGCAAATCGTCGTCCAGAACTATTGGGGCCACTGAATCACTCGGCCCATTATTCCTCAGGACGTATGTGTAATTGACTGTTCCGCCCGCCCCAATGGGGCTCTGCTGTGTTGATTTGACCAGCGACAGATCCGCACGCGGAGTCGGTGTGGTCGTCACCGTATCCTGGTTGTTATCGGGAGTCGGGTCGTATGTGCCTGGCGGCGGAGTCACCGATGCCGTATTGATGATCGGTTGAGTCGTATCCGGCTTGACTGTCGCATTGATGGTATAGGTCAGCTTGTTGGCTGCACCTGCCGCAATGTCCCCGTCGTATCGATGCTTCCCGTACCATTGGGAGCGCCGCACGGCCGCCCCTGTCGGCACACAACTCCACGTGGCATTGATCAATGATGCCGGCAGGGCATCGACAATCCTGGCCCCGACGACGTTGCTGATCCCGCCATTGGTCACGACCAGAGAGTAAGTGATCGTCTGGCCCGGTATGATAGTCAAGGGCCCGATCTTGTCGATCGCCAGATCCGCTCGCGGAGCCGCATTGTCGACATCAGTCGCGCTGTTGTTGGCCGGATTGATATCCGTGAAAGGCGCTCCCGGCGGAATGACGATCGATGCCGTATTGCTCAGCGGCCCCGTGGTCCCGCTGCTCACCGTCCCCGAAACCACGATCTTCAGGAAGTTGCCGGGCCCGCCCGTCAGGCTGGCCCCTGTGAAACTCACAATATTTCCGGCGCTGGCGTTGGTTCCGCACGATGCCACTCCTGTTGGAGTACAGGTCACCGTCACCCCTGTGATGACCGCTGGAACCGTGTCTGCGATATTGAATCCGTTCGCCGTTCCCGCTTCGTTATTGACCACCATGATGGTGTAGCTGATCGGGCCGCCCGGAATGTAGGTGTCGCTTCCGTCATCCTTGGTGATCGCCAGATCGTTGGGCTGGATCGTCACGCTCGCCGATGAGCTGGTGTTGTAGTTGTTGACGCCACCGCCAACGCCCGTTCGTTCATCCGGAGTCGTTCCGCTCTGCGACGTCCAGTTTAGATTCGCAGTATTCGGGAATACCTGGTTCGAGGTCGCCGGAGGACAAGTCGGGGTCTTCGCACGATATTTGATGGTCACGGAGCTTCCCATCGGGAAGCTCCCCCACTGAGCTGTGACCACCTGACCAAGTTCCGTCAGTGTCGTTGGAGCTGCGCTCGGCGGCGCAGCAGAAAACACCATCAATGAACCCGGATCGTAAATCATTCCTGTTGGAATGACATCCTTGAGCTCAACGTCATATGCCGTGGCAGTGCTTTGCGGCGCGTGACTCACTGTGATCGTATAGGTCAGCAGTTCGCCGCATTCGGCCGTCAACTTGCTGACGGTCTTGTTGACCTGCAGACGCGGTTCGATCACAGAGACAGTCTGTGATGAAGGACCGCTCGTCACATTCGTATTGGTGTTGGGATCGGTATAGCCGACCGTCGCCACGTTAGTCAGCGGCGTCGTGTTGACATTGGTAGAGATATTATTGACCTTCGCAACCACACGCAGGATAAATGCATTTGATGCCGCGACGTTGTCATTGACCGTCGTCACATCACCGAAACTGAAGGCAAGAAGCGCCCCGTCGCCCGGCGATACCGGACTGAGCACCGCCGCAAGCGGGCCGCCATTGTAATTGTTAGTCAGTATCCCGCCGCTGCCGATCGCCGTGGTGATCAGCGAATGGCCGACATAGGACATCCCTGCCGGCAGATCGTCCGAGACTACCAGATTGCGGGTGATCCCTTCGGGCAGCGTCACCAGCAGGTTATAGACCACCTGGTCGCCAATCGTATAACTGGTCGGCGACGGCGCCAGCTTGCTGATTGTCGGAGTGTTGACCGTCACCAGCGAAGATGCTGTGCGCGTATAATTATTGACCAGGCCCGATCCGTCACGCTCTCCATTGGGAGCGCCCGAACCTCCGGGTGTATTCGTCCCGGTTCCATTCGGTGAGGTCCCGGTCATCGGCAGACTCGAAAAGGCGAGATTCACCGTGTTGGGGATCTTCTGACCGGCATAAGTATTGGCGTTGATGACCGCGGTGTAGGTCACCATCACGCTGCCACCCACCGGGATAGCCCCGATTGCCACGTCCACGGTATTGCCCGCTGAGATATTAGTGATCCCGCTGGCGCCAAAGGCGGGTATCACGTTCACACTCCCGACATTTAATGTCAGGAATGGGGGCAGAACGTCGAGCATCCTTGTTTCAAAAGCCGTGGCGGAATTGGGCCCGCTGTTGGTGTAATTCACCGTGTAGGTGATGGTATCGCCGGCATCCCCAGTGACCGGGTTTGCACCCTTGGTCAATATCAGGTTCGGTTCCAGTATGGTCGAGACGATATTATTCGATGTCCCGACATTCGCGCCGTTGTCAAATACATTGAAGTTGTTCGTGCGCGTCACGCCGGCAATATTGACCCCGTCATTGAGAACCAGGGCATTGAATTCGACGAGGACATATTCCAGATTGGCATCCATATCCCCATTAACCAGATTGCCCAGCTTGAAGAAAACAGCGGTGCCGCCGGCATAGACATCCGTGTTTGCCAGGGCATCGTTCGAGACAGCCGTATCAGGAAGCGTGCATGCCGGGGTGATGGTGTTGATTGTCGTCTCATCGCCCGAAAGGATGATCGACGGATTCCCTGACAATCCGTTACAACCGGTCGTCGCAGCCGTCAAAGTGGTGGAGTTGATGCCGGCAACCATATTCGTCACAAAGGCGAATTTCGCCGTGCCGTCATTGATGTACTGCAGACCTGCCGGGATGTTGTCTTTAAATTGCAGGTTGGTAGTCGACCCTTCGGGCAGACGTATCCTCAGCCGGTATCGAACAATCTCGCCAATGGCCAGATTCGGATCGGCGGTGTGCGCTTCGGAACTTCTGGCTATCGATTTGGTTGGATCGGTCGGGAAAATGTTGACGGTCGCAGTCCCCGTCGAAATGTAATCATTGACGCCGCCCGAGCCGTCGCGCTCGATCGCATCGACATTGTGCAGCGAACGCTGGCCGGGTGTTCCGTCCAGGCTCGACCACCTGGTCGTCGCCGTATTCGGGAATGACTGCCCCGGCATGACCGTTTGTGCCAGCACTCCACTGACGGTGATCGTAATCGTCCGGTTTGCTGTCTGGGAGATCAGATCAAACGGTGCCACGCTTTGCAGCGTATTGCCGCTCAGTGTGAAGTTCGCCAGATTCAGCAAACCGGCTGAATCTACGACTGATGTAATCATCGGGGTCAGGACAACTCCCGGGATCGGATCATTGACCGTCACCTCGAAGGCATCAGGCGAATTGGCCGCCTGCGTCAGCGTAATTTTGAAGACCACCGGATCATCGGCATCGCCGTTCGCGGATAAGCCCTCCGGACCGCCGTTGATACTCACCGTCTTTGTAGTGCCGACCTGCGGTGCGATGATTGTGATCTCCGGCGCCGATACTGCCGGCAGCGTCCCGCCGGTAAAGCTCAGAACTGCTGAGTTATTCCTCAACTGCCCGGCCTGATTGATGGCGGTATTGAGCACCACCGCCCGGTATGTGATCGTGATCGTCTCGGCCACGGCATTGTTGGTGTTGGAGTTCGTCACTGTGCCGAGGTTGAATGTCGCGCTTATCCCGTTGGCGCCGACCGCCGGATTCGGGCTCGGACTGGCCGGACCGATCGTTATCGGATTGCTGTAGTTCACATCCAGAAGATTTCGTCACACTCGTCACATCGACAAATGCCAGCCCCGCATCAAGCGTGTCCGCTATCGACACATTGTTCATGACGCCTTCCGGCACCGTCACACGCAACTGATAGGTCAGCAGCTCGCCGATCACGGCCTGCGTCGTCTTGTTCGGATTGGATGGATTACTCAAAGTGTAATCGATCTCGGTTCCGGCCAGCACCTTGGCGCTGAGCGGATCGGCGATCGTAACGCTCGCCGTATCCGTCAGATCCGATGCCGCCGTCAATGGCGTAAAGTTCGGCCCGCCCTCGATCGCCGCATAATTGGTCAGAGTCGCAGTGTTGGTCAGCGTCTGTCTGGGCGTCACCGTCAAATCATTCGTCACCGTGTAGGTGATGATCGCGATATTCGTTCCCGTGGCGCTCGGCACGCCAAGGGCATTCTGTCCCTGACCAAGCGCGCCCTGATTCGGGCCCGGATCGGTCAGTGTGATGCTTCCCGGAAACCCGCCTGAAAACGCGAGCGGTGTGCCTGCGCCGTCGTTGACGCAGATGCTGCCTGGAACGAGGGTCGTTCCCGCGGGAATCGTATCGCTCAAACTTACGTCAAATGCGCCTTTCGAACTGCTCCCAAGATTCTCTATGACGACGGCGTATGTCACCTGGTCGGCCGCATCCACATTGCTCACATTCGCATTGAATGCGCTTCCGATGGTCGAAGAAGTAACAGGCAGCCCGGTTCCACCGAGCCTTCCCGAACACACTCCTGCCGGATTCACCGTCACGTTGGCAGGCAGAACCGGGGCCGGTAAGAGCAACCCGTTTGAATTATTGGTTGCGACCACGCCTTTTTTGACACGCAGACGCGGTCCGGCCGTCTCCAGCGGAAGTATCCCGACGCCGAGTATCGATTGTCCCGCTGTATTTTTTGCAATCGTGTTCACCTGATTGGTGAACATCAGCGGATCGACGAATGGATCCCCCTGCGCCGTCAGCGTGAAGAGAATGTCAATCACCGTCGGCGTGTTGGTGGGATCGCTCTTGTCCGGAAAACTGAATGTGATCTGATTATTGAAGAGACTGTTGCTGATCGTTATCCCGGGCACATCCACCAGCGGAGCTCCGCTGTTGGCCGGGCCAAACTGGGCGTTGCCCGTCGCGGGAATCCCGGTGTTGATATTATTGAAAGACAGATTTGTCAGCGTCTCCGCTTCGTAGGTCGGCAGCGGCAGCGTATCGGTGATCTTGACCGACTTGTAATCCCCTGTCGGGATATTGTAGCGCAGCCGGAAGGTGACCAGGTCCCCGGGCATAATCCTCAGCGGATTCGGCAGCGACAGGCTCCCGTTGACCGCGTAGATCGACTTGATAATCTGTGGCACTTCCAGACCCAGCGAGACACCGCTATCGTGAGGTACTGTTCCGGTTGAAATAGAGTTGATATTGTTGTTCGAAACTACACCTCCGGTTAAAGAGGCTCCGTTATCGATACTGTCCCCGGTGACCAGCGGCCCCATCGGGGGCGCTTTATACAAATCGCGCACCGTGGCTTTGAAGGTGATCGTTCCCTGTGCAGGCCCTGCGTCAGGCGTAATCGACCTGCCGCCCTGCAGCGTTCCATCCGCCGCTCCCAGCGCAATCATCGCCTGCGAAACGTCAAATGTAATCCTCGTCTTCCCGACCGACGGCGCATCGTTCACCACAGTATAATAAGCAGCCGGAATCCCTCCGGTGACATTTCCAGCCCGGTCCGTCACATTCAGCACCGGCGTAAAACTCGACAGGAAATCCTGCCCGTCGCTCATGACGTCGACTATCACCAGATCCCTGACTGTAAAGTAATCCGATACCTGGAAGAGCAGCGTGTAGGTCAGTTCATCGCCCGGGCTCGTCGGCGGCGTGGGATTGATCACCGATTTCGTCACTTCCAGCGAGCGGTTGGTAATGGTCACCACACCCGAGTTTCCGCTCACCGTAACGGGACCGCCGCTGATCCGATCTCGCGGATCTATTGGAAGCCATGTTCCCGTCGCCGTTGCCTGATTGTCCGTCGTTGAGCCCGCTCCGCTGTGCCGGATCGATGATCGGATTTCCGCTTGAATCATTTTTCGGGACATAAAAATTGACAGTTATCGGGACTCCGGAAGCCGGTACACTGATTTTCAGCAGATTGTTCGGCGGCGTAACGACAGATCCGATAGCGGGCTGCGAGATGACGCTTATCCCTGCTCCGCTCACTCCCTGGTAGACAATCCTGTTCGGCAGCACGTCCTCGATGACGATATTGGTCGCCGTCAGCCCCGCCGGCATGTTGGCCGTGATCGTGTATGTTCGCGGATAATTCGGGCCGGTTACCTGGCTGCTCGGCGATCCGCTGTGAGTTTTGGTTACAGAGAAGAGCGATGGCGCGACATTCTGTGTCACGCGGATACTTTCCGACGGCATGCTTCCCGTCGGCATATCACCATAAATAAACCCTGCCGATGCGCTGATCGGCAATGGAGTCCCCACATCCGCGAGGTTGCTCATCGTGGCATTGATCACCACGGACTCAAGCGGCTGCCCTGCCGTCACGCTTCCGAACGGCAACTGCAGGCTGATGAACTGGCTCGGCCGGCCGGTCGAGGTCACCGGACAACTGACCATCAACCCTGTCAGCGGCGAGACCACCGTTCCCCCGGAAGGACACGAAATTATCGTCGGCGTCAGCGGCACTCCCAGGTATGTCGCACTGGAAAAATTATATCCGTCATCAGTCCCACCCGAAGTGCCGTCAGCTCCACCTGAAGGCATGAAAACATTAATGTAAGGACCATACCCCGTGAATCCACTGATGTTCGAGAACTGCACACTGAAACTGAACGGCTGTCCCAACGGAACCGAACCAGGAGCACTGACGGTCGCCGTTGCATTGGCTGTCCCGAAAAATGCCACGGAGTTGGCGTTCACAGCATCCCCGGCGAACCGGCTCTCCATGCCCCTGTTTTCGCCCCTGTTTTCATTGATGTTTCTTTCTTCGGCAGAAGCAAATAGCCCTGTGGCAATGTATGCTCCAATCAACAATGGCAAGAGTACCGCAAGGATTTGTGTGCGGGTGATTTGGAGATTGGTGAGTAATCCCCTTTTGATTCTGAACATGATGTTTTCCTTCAAATCTTTCTATCGATCGAAGGAAAGCAACGATTCAATTCGACTGAGTCAGGCTGAGGACGATAACGTCCATTTTAAATTTAGTCATTAAAATCGCAATTTTGACAACACTTCCCCCTGGCTCACTCGAACTCGAAACCAATGGCCTCGTCTCCGTGATGGGCAGGTTCAGCGTTTTCTCAGCGATATCATTAAAAGCAATTTAAACTTTTGCAGGCACCTTCTTGAGTCATTCCGTACTGTTAGATACCGGAGTCTCGGGGCGTGAGACTGGTCTCCGGTTACGGGCCCTGGATGATTTCCCCTTCAACGGCTGATCTTTGTCTCAGCCAGAATCGGATCCATCACCCCTCAAGATACTTTTCGATTTTGCTCAAACTTAATCACCACTCTAAATTTCCGATCTCAGTACAATCGAATCGTTTACCTTCCTTTTTTTTATTGGGCAACGATTTTTTATCTAAATTGGGCAACGTGTGTTTTTTTCAATTCAACACGTACTGATTAACGGGGTTTGCTTATATATCGAATCGGAGATTATCTTTCGGCTGTAAATCAGGAATCGCAGTATAAGTCAATAATTAATTTCTACTACCATTCCAGAGATTGTGGGTTAACGCCGTCAGGTCGCTTGGGCATATTCCAGCTTTTGAGGTTCTTTAAACTTAGAATCATTTTTGCAAGTAGTGTGGCATTGCAAAAAGCAAGTGACGCTTATTGATACACGTCAATCTTGCGACCTCAAAAGCAGGTAAAAATTACACCATTCAAACGTTCCTGTCAATTGTAATTTGCTTCAAAAGCAAACTTTAATAAACACTGCAAGGTAAAGTCCTTATGGACTTTGGGGATACCTTTGCAAGGGGCTTGAGATACCGCTTTAGCATTAAAGGTTGTATGGTTAACAGGGTTAAGCCGCATTAAATCAAATCAAGATCTGAAATAGTTGAGGACCTTGATTTGATTTTTAAAATCTTAAACTCAAAGGCACTTCTACTCTACTTCCACTCAGACCGCATCGTACAGAAATCCCTTTTTTGATTTTAATTCGCCTGAAAACCCTCATACACTTGTACCACCGTGTAGCGTACTCAATGCGATTCTATGGACAAAAAAATGCCGGGGAGTTGCGGGCTCCCCGGCATTCGAAGTTAGTTACAGGATGGACAGCCTGCGACTAACAGTCAAGATTAACTAGTTACTACAAGTTGGAATATAGACCGGCACCGTCACCCTGGCTGCATCGGTAAGGGTCAGACTATGCATATTATGACCCTGGTTGAATGCGCCCGGATTTGATGTCGTATTCGGGTTGTAGTTGATGGTTGCACCGAACAGGGCCCTGTCATCCAGTGACCAGAGTTTGATCCAGCCTGTTCTGCCGGCCGGGATGGCCCTGCTGAACTGGTTGGTCAGTCTCGGGAAGGTATTTGAGAAGCGTATTCTTGTACTGACAGAAGGGCAGATTGGCGGTGAAGCTGTATCCGACCTCCTGATCGTCAAATACCAGACCGGCGACATTACCAATCTGGGCGCCTGAGGCGGCCAGATTACCGGCGACTCGGTTGAGGATCATCATAGTCGAGTTGCCGTCACCGATGCCTGGATATTATCCGCAGCAACGGCTCTGGGCAGACGGTTGTAATTCATACCGTCGAACTTGAGATCGACAAGAGTTGCATTCGGATCGGTTCCAGCCGGGAACATCATCAGGGCCTGGATCGCCTCGGCGCCGAGATTTGCCGCGTGACCCGATGTGAACTTCACATACGCGTCACCGATGAGGCAGTTGTAAGCTCTCGGCAGGCCCGTTGCGCAATCCACAGCCACGCCCATGATGTAGCCGGTGTTGCCCGGGTCGAGATCGGATGCAAGGAATGTCGTCGTCTGATTCGGAGTCAGGCAGACGAACATATCGAGCACCGAGCAGGTGGCCCCGTCAACCAGGAAGAGGTGAACACACACATTCTCGGTGGTCGAGACATTGGTCATGTTGATGCGCGTGTTCTGTTTGTTCGGATTTGCGGCATCCGAAGTGTAGATCGGGTAGAAGAGAACCGATCCGCCCTGGATGTCGCTGACTTCGCTGGCGGCCGGATAAGCCGTCTGCGGGTTGGTCCCCGGCGCAACTATGAAGGTTGCTGCCGTGGCGGTGTTATTGGCAAGGTTCGGATCCGCCAGACAGTTGGTCGTCGAGATCGTCGCCGAGTTGATCACCGTGACAATCGGATGCTTGATCGGTACCACCGCCTTGAGCGTGATCACGCCCGAGGTCGGGAAGTTCGTCGCGCACTGATTGGCCGCTCCCAGCGGATTCTTCAGAGTGAACTTGACTGTTGTCACTCCGTTGAGTGTGGTCGCTGTCACTGTCACATCATTGACCGTGTATGGCGCGGCTATCGACCAGCTGTCAAGGGTGAAGCCCTTGGGCAGCGTGTCCACTATCATCACGCCCGCTGCGTTCGACGGACCCGCGTTGCTGAAGCTCAGCGTGTAGCTCACGATCGACTGTTGATTCGTCGTGCTGTACTGAGCGCTTGACGGGCCGCTCTTGGCCAGCGACAGGTCTGACTGGGCCTTGACCGTCGTCGTCGCCGTCGCCGTGTTGTTGCTGGTCACCGGGTCGACATCCCACACGATTCCAGTGTTCGGATTCGGGACCGGTATCCGCGGTGTGTAGCTGACCGTGGCCGTGTTCGAGAGCACCGTGTCGCAGGCGACATCGGGGCAGACTCTGACCGTGATCGTCAGCGTGCGCTTGACTCCGGGGCCTGTCAGACCCGGCCAGGTGTACTTGACCGTTCCGTTGGCTCCGACTGCCGGGTTGGTTCCGGCCGCCACTCCACCCGTTGATGGCGTGGCGGTGAGGAAGACTGTTCCCGGCGGCAGCGGATCGGTGATCATCACGTCCTGAGCGCAGCTCGGGCCGTTGTTGACCGCCTCTATGGTGTAGGTCAGCGTGTTGCCGGCGATCACCGGATCGGGATCGTCAACCTTGGTGATCGCCAGATCGGGTCTGGCTATCACGTTGACTGTGTCCGTTCCGACGTTGCGCGGCGCTGCGGGCAGGTTCGACATCGAGGTCGCCGTTGCGACGTTCGTGTAGGCTCCCGGGGCGGTGCAGCTGTCGACTGCAACCGTCAGCTGGACCGTGATGAAATCATTCGGAGCCAGCGAGTATCCGGGCTGCATCGAACCCACGCAGGTGACGGTCGTCGTTCCGGTGCAGGTCACTGCCGGTGGCATTCCCGGGAGCGCCGCCGGGTAGAGCACCTGGGCCGAGACGAAGGTCTGTCCGGCCGGGAGCTGATCGACTATCTGGAACATCTGGGCCGTTGACGGGCCGAAGTTCTGCACCTTGACGGTGTAGACAAGGTTGGTTCCCGCAACAACCGGATCAGGCGTATGGGTCTTGGTCGTCACCAGGTCTGAGACCGGCTGGACCGGTGTGGTCAGCTGCGTGGCCGCGCCCACCGGCTGATTGAAGCCGTTGACCGTGCCGCGAGCTGTGGCGTTGTTGACCAGATTGACCTTCGTCGCCGGATCGATCCTGACGACGATGTCAATCGAGGCAGTGTTATCGGTGACACCCGGCTGAGCCGCAGGCAGGAGCGGAGCATTACAAGTTACCGCGCCGCCCGTGTTGAAACAGGTGAATGTCGCGTTGCCACCCGACTGGTTGGCCGAGACGTAGGTCACGTTCGACGGCAGAGTATCGGACACCTGCACGTTGACGATGTCGCTCGGGCCGTTGTTGGTGACAAGCAGGCGGTAGGTCAACTGCGTGCCCGGCAGGACTGCCGTGCCCGTGTTGGCCACGCCCGGTACCGCCAGCGTGCCGGTTGGTGATGTTGCACCGACCGGACCCGTCTGGTTCGGATTACTAGCCACAGTCACCGCCGACTGGACAACCTTGGTGATCGACAGGAGCGAAACCTGAAATCACAGGGGTTGAGGTCGTCAGCGAGGTGTTGTTGCCCGAGTTCGGATCTGATGTGCCCGGAATCGAACCGTTCGGCGCTGAAGCGATGTTGGCTCCGTTGCCGATGATCGTTCCGCCGGTCACCGACGCATTGACCGTGACGTCGAAGATCAGTTGTCCGGTCACCTGAGCCGGCAGAACGCCGTCAGCAAGTGTCGGGTTGAGACCTGTGTTGCCCATCGGCATACAGGTGATCTTGTTGGTGACTGCGTCGAGTGAGCAGACCACCTTGACCGCGTTTCCGCCGGTGTAGACGCCACGCGTCGCGAGTACCGTGATCGGGAACTGTCCGGCCACCGCCGCAGTATTGCCCGGCACGTTGTCAGTGATCTTGACATTGACCGCATCGGACGGACCGGCATTGCCGAAGGTGATCGTGTAGCGGATGTTTTCACCCGCTCTGACCGCCGGCGGATTGCTGCCGGGCACCGGTGAGACCGGAGCGGCAGTCTTGCCGACCGTCAGGTCTGCGCTGGTGCGAACCACCGTCGCCGCTGCGCACGATTCGTTGTTGCCGCTGGCCGGATCGAACTCCGGTGCGGTAACGCTGACATTCGCGCAGTTGACGATATTGGTGCCATCCTGCAGGTTCGATGCTGTCTGAACCTTGAGGATGATCGTCAGGACGCTTCCGATGGGGAAGTTGCCTGGCGTACCGGCCGCATTGAGGCAGGTCACCTTGTTGTTAATCGAGTCGTAACTGCAGGTGAAGCCACCCGGTCCGGCAATTGTCAGATTGGGCGCAGTCATCGGCATTACAGGTGTCACACCGGCAGGGAGCGTATCCATCACCATCAGGGTTCCGGGCTGCGCGCCGCCAAGGACGTCGCTCGGCCCCATGTTGTTGATGGTGATCTTGTAATCCATCCGCTGTCCGGCGATCACTTCGGAAGGAGCTTCCTTCTTCAGTTTCAGGTCGGACTCGTGGACAACTGTTGTGTTGTTGGTCGATGAGGCCGTGTCGTTGTTCGGATTGCCGTCTCCATCGGTCCAGGTCACCGTCGCTGTATTGGCCAGCACGGTGTTGGCAGGAACGCTGGAGTTGACCTTGGCCACGACCGTGATGTTTGCGGTCGCGCCTGCAGGCATGACGCCGCCCGGTGTCGCGTTGCAGGTGATGGTTCTCGGGCCCGCCGAGTATGAGCAGGCTCCCGCGGCCGAGAAGACTCCCGTCCCCGTAACCGAGGTAAAGGTCAGCCCTGTCGGCAGCGGATCGACAACCTTGACGGTCTGTGCATCTGACGGACCGTTGCTGGTCACCGTGATCGTGTAGGTCAGGTCCTTGCCGGCTACGACCGGGTCGGGATTGCTGGTCTTGACGATGGTGATGTCCGCATCGGTCTGCACCTGGGTTGTCGCCTGAGGCGAGGTGTTGTTGGTTGAATTCGGATCCGGAGTCGTCGAGGCGACGGTCGCCGTGTTCCTTAGTATCGTGCCGTTCGGCACACTGGCATTGACCTGGGCCTTGATCGTGATCGTCGTCGAGGCGTTGGCAGCCAGGATGGCCTTGTTGCACGTCACCGTGTTGTTGGAGTTGCTGCAGATGAAGCCCGCATCACTGCTCGAAGCAGAGATGTAGGTAGTTCCAGCAGGCAGCGCGTCGGTAACCACGACATTCTTCGCATCCGACGGACCTGCATTGTTAACCACCAGCGTGTAGGTCAGGACGTTGCCTGCTATCACCGGATCGGGCGTATCCGTCTTCGTCACTGAGAGATCGGCGCTGCCGGTGACCAGTGTCGAGGTCGGCTGCTGGGTGTTGTTGGCCGTGTTCGGATCAGGCGTAGCGTTCGGGCCAGTGGAAGCTATACTCGCTCCGTTGGCGACGAGCGAGCCTTGCGGCACATTCGCCGGCACTCTCACCTGGAAGCTGATCGTGCCGCCCCTGCCCGCAGGCAGGACTCCCGCTGCATTTGATCCGCCGAACTGAGCCTGGTTGGCCAGCGGCGCACAAATGAGCTGCCCGCCCGCTACCAATGACTGACCGTTACAAGTCAGGCCTGGGGCAGTAATTGTTCCCACCGGAATCAGGTTGGCCGGAATCGTGTCGTCGATGACGACGGCAACGGCATCCGATGCGCCCGAGTTCAGATAGGTGATCGTGTAGGTGATGATCGAGTTGACGTCACCGGCCACGACAGATTGCGGATTGGCCGTCTTGGTCAACTGCAGATCCGCGTTCGGACCTACGGCTGTCTTGACCGCCGCCGAGTTGTTGGTCAGGTTCGGATCGAGAGCCGGGTCGCTGGCAGCAACAGTCGCTGTGTTGGTGATGAAGCCAACAGGCGTGCCCGGATTAACCGTCACGGTGTAGGTCAGCGTCGCCTTCTCACCCGGCGCCATCGCCGCCGAGTTGGTGCAGCCCGACGCGCCGTTGAGATTCGCCAGAGTGCAGCCAGCGAACGGTCCGCTGCCGACAACAGAGACATTGGTCGTATTGGCCGGAACTGCATCCTTGACCACTACTTCGCCGATGTTCGCTGTACTCGGGCCGTTGTTGGTGACCATGATCAAGTAGATGATCTGGTTGCCCGACACGACCGCCTGTGGCGAATCGCTCTTGGTGATTGCCAGATCCGTCAGCCGGTTGACGGACGTTTGCGCGTTCGCCGTTGTGCTGTCGGGCTGGTTGTTCGGATCGCTGTCGGTCCAATTGACCGTCGCCGTGTTGCTGATCGTATTGCTGCCGGCCGGCGCGTTCGGATTGACACGGACGATAACCGTCAGTGTCGCCGTTTCGCCGTTCGCCATCTGGCTTGGCGTGCAGGTGACCTGACCGCCTGCAAACGAGCAGTTGGCCAGGATGCCGCTGCCTGAGAGCGAGACGAAGGTCGTGTTGGCCGGTATCGGATCGCTCACCGCGACGTTGCGCGCGATGCTCGGCCCGTTGTTGGTCACCGCGATCGTGTAGGTCAGCAGGTCGCCGGCCGTCACTGCATCCGGATTGTCGAGCTTGGTCATGACCAGCTCGGCGCTCGTCTGGATCGTCACGTCGGCGCTGCTGCTGTTGTTGGTGGTGTCGGACTCGGGAGAGCTCGACGTAACAGCCGCGGTATTGGTCACTGAACCCGGGTTTGCGCCTTCGGCCGCACGCGCAGTGATCGTGATCACGGCCGTTTCGCCCGGAGCCATGACTCCCTTGGTGCAGGTCACCATGCCGTTCTGGTTGACGCCCGGGCCAACACAGGTGAAGCCCGTTCCCGTCGTCTGAATTCCGGACACGAACAGGATTCCCACCGGCAGTGGATCGTTGACCACCACATTCTGCGCATCCGAAGGTCCACTGTTGTTGACCGTCAGCGTGTATGTGAAGGCCGGTCCGCCGGCGACGACGATAGCCTGACTGCGGGTCTTGACGATCGAGAGATCGACATTGCCCGTGACCAGCGTCGAGGTCGGGTTCTGCGTGTTGTTGGCCGTGTTCGGATCAGGCGTCGCGTTCGGACCTGTCGAAGCGATGGTCGCCCCATTGGCCACGATCGTACCCGGCGCCACGTTGGCCGGCACTCTCACCTGGAAGCTGATTGTGCCGCTTGCGCCTGAAGGCAGGACTCCCGCAGCGTGTGATCCAAACGCATTGGCATTCGGCGAGCAGTTGAACTGTGCGCCTGCTGTCGGAGTCGCCCCCTGGCAGGTCAGGCCCGCTGCCGTGATCGTTCCCACAGGTATCAGGTTCGCCGGCACCGTGTCGCTGATGACGACGGCATTGGCATCCGCCGGACCAGTGTTCCTGTAAGTGATCGAGTAGGTAATGGTCGAGTTCGACCCCGCCACCACTGAAGCCGGATTGGCGGTCTTGGTCAGTTGCAGATCGGCCTGCGAGTTGTTGATCGCCGTCTGCGCCATGGCCATGTTGTTGGTCAGGTTGTTGTCGCTGATATCGACATCCTCTCCCACCAGCCCCACATTGGCGACGTTGGGGAGAATGCTCGGGATCGGCGCGTAGTTCGCATTGACCTTGACGCTGAACTTGATCACCCGCATTTCGCCCGGAGCCAGAGGCAGATTGTTGGTGCAGGTGATTTGGTTGCCGGCGGCCGGAACAGCAGCGCTGTCGCAGCTGAATCCGGGAGCGCTGATCGTTCCCTGAGGCGTCGTGCCCGCCGGCACGATATCCGTCACCTCGTATTCACCTGCCTGGTAGGTAGATGGACCGTTGTTCATCACCTTGACGGTGTAGAGGATCACATCGCCCGGTTTGGCGGCTTCAGGCGTCGCGGTCTTGGTGATGCCAAGATCGCCCGTCCGATTGATCCGCACCGGAACCGTCGAGCTGTTGTTGTTCTGATTGGCCGGCGGCTCGTTGGTCGCCGAGACAATCGCGGTGTTGTTCGTCTGCCCCGAAGAAGCGGCCGAATTGACCTTGAGGATCAGCGTCACAGAGGCGCTCTGGCCCGGAGCCAGCGTGCCTGCCGAGCAACTGATTGATGTGCCGGCACCGTTCGGCGCGCAGCCCGCAAGACCATTCGATCCGGCGATGCTGACGAAGGTCATATTCGCCGGGAAGGTGTCGCTCAGGACGACGCCCTGCGCGTTGGATGGACCGATGTTGCTCACATTGATCGTGTAGGTGACGTTCTCGCCGGCGTTGACCGTCGAGGGCGTGACAACCTTACTCACCGTGACATCCGGGCTCTGCGTGACAAATGTCACTCCCGGATCGCTGTTGTTGGAAGCATTCGGATCGTTGGTCGAGCTGCCGACACTCGCGATGTTGGTGATCGAGCTGCCCTGGTATCCGGCGGCTACTTTCACTCCCACGATGATCGTGGCGGTGCCGTTGACAGGAAGAGTTCCCACCGTACAGGTGATCGAGCCTCCCTGGCCTACCGGAGGTGCCGCACAATTCCATCCCAGCGGAACTGAGATCAGACTGTCAAAGAGCAGCCCTGCCGGCAAGGCATCCACCACCTGCACGTTCTGCGCGTCGGACGGACCCGCGTTGGCGACCGTCAGCGTGAACGGGACCGGAGCCCCGCCCGCCGTCGCCGGCGTCACGTTTGTGTTGGAATCCGACTTCAGGATCGACAGATCAGCGATGGCGTTGACCAGTGTCTGCGTCGGTCCCTGCGTGTTATTGGCCGTGTTCGGATCAGGCGTTGCGTTCGCTCCGAATGTTCCGATGTTGGCCACGTTGGTGATCAGCGAACCGGCTGCGACACCTGCGCCCACGCGGACGGTGTAGCTGAAGGTCGCCGTCGCACCCAGCGGCCAGGGACTGGTCACCGGCGTGCAGGTGAAGGTCGTTCCACCCGCCGCGTTGACCGCCAGACCCGAGCACGTGAAGGTGGCGGGTATCGTCACTGCCGTCACGGTCGTGCCGGCCGGGATGGTGTCGGTCAAACGGACACCGGTCGCGTCCGCCGGACCGTTGTTGCGAACATTGATCGTGAAGGTGATCAGCGACGAGCCGTCGCCGGCCGTCACCGGGCCCTGCGTGGCGGTCTTCGCCAGTTGCAGATCGGCCTGGATATTGTTGACCGCGGTCTTGACCGTGGCGCTGTTGTTGTTGGTGTTCGGTTCGACGACGTCGTTGAGCACACCGGTCGTCGCCGTGTTTGTGATGAAGCCGGGTACCGGGCCGAAGTCGCTGTTGACCTTCACCCTGTACATGATCGTCGTCATCTGTCCCGGCAACAGGGTTACCGTGCCCACGCATGGGAACGCCGTTGTCCCGTTGCAGTCGAAATCAGGCGCCATGATCGTGCCTTGCAGGGTCGTCCCCGCCGGAACCGAATCGTTCACCTGGTAATCGCCCGGATTGAGCGTCGCCGGTCCGTTGTTCATGACCTTGACGGTGTAGAAGATCTCGTCGCCGACCTTGACGGCCTGCGGCGAATCGGTCTTGGTGATCGTCAGATCGACCGAACGGACGAATCCAAAATCAACGCCGAGCGTCGAGTTCGAATCCGGAGTCAGCGGATTGTCCCTCTGAACCGGGTTGCCGAATCCGGTCGTCGACGACTGAGCCTGGTCGGATTCACCCGTGAGCGCCAGGCCAGGCGCCAGCGAAACCGGCGCAGAGCGCACGCTCGTCGGCAGAATGATCACGCCGTTGTCGTCGTTGTCCTGTGCGTTCGGGTTGAAGGCATTCGGCGGATTGGCGCTGCTCGTCAATCCCGCCAGCGGACCCGTCGTGTCGACTTCGACGATGTATGTCCCCTGCGGCAGACCGCTGAAAAGATACCTGCCGCTTGCATCGGTCGTCGTGACACCGAGAACCGTCACGCCGTCGGCTGCAATCAGTCGGACTATGACCCCCGGGACTACGGGCTCGCCCGCCTGACGGATACCGTCATTGAGCGCGCCTCCGCCTGCTCCGTTGTCGAGCCAGACGAGGTTGCCGAGGCTCATGCCGTAGAACCCGAAATCGATCGTCAGGTTTTCGTTTGCATCAGCCGTGTTCGGATCATTGTCCGGATTTTCGTTGAGCGGCTCGTTGAGGCCGACATCGATCGTTCTGCTGATGACGCTGCCGTTGGTCTGCTTCGTGCCGTTGTCGTCATTGTCGACGCCGGGATTTGAAGGCGATCCGCCGATATTCGGATCGGGAGCCGTTACTTCGGTCGCCGAACCGTTGAGTGTGATGGACGTTCCGCTGCTGAAGAGACCGCTGAGCGGCGCTCCCGGCAGGAAGTTCGTTGCCGGCAGTACGACTACGTACTTGCCGGGCACCAGATTCTGAGGCGTAACAGGATCGCCCGTGTTCGGGTCGGTCGTCTGCTGCGTGAAGAGGTAAAGACCAGTTCCCGCGGTCGTCGTCGTTGCCAGCGGATAGTTCGTATCCGGCTGGCCGTCGGCATCCGCATCCGCGAAGAGCTGGACGGTCACACCGTTGATCGGAGCTTCCGGCCCGTCCTTGATGCCGTTGTTGTTGGCGTCGTACCAGACCTGGTTGCCGAGGCTCACAGGCGGCGGAACCAGTCCGAAATCGACCGTCGGATTGTAGGTCGAACCCGTATTGCTGTTGATCGTGTTGTTGTTGGCGGCACCGGTCAAACCGGGCGTCAGCGTCACAGGATTGCTGCTGATGGTGCCGCTGCCCGTGCCAACACCGTTGTCGTCGCTGTTAATGTTGTTATTTGGAGTTGGAGTGGTCGCCACATCAGTGCTGCTCAGATAGCCCGTGGGCGCCTGAACCTTGACGATGTAATCGCCTGCCGGCATACCCGAGAAGAGGTACTTGCCATTGGCGTCAGTCAGAACTCCTCCCGGAGCATCATCGGCCGTGCCGAGGATGCCGTCAGGGCCGACGTTGATTTCCGTCGTTCCGTTGGCAGCATAAAGCCTCACTGGAATGCCCGCGAGCGGCGCTTCGCCGGCATCGAGCAGTCCGTTGTTGAAGAATGCCCCCATGCCGGAATCCATCCAAACCACATCGCCGAGCTGCAGCTTGTAGAATCCGAAATCGACCGTCAAGTTGCTGCTGTTGTCGCCGATGTTGAGCCCGCCGGGCAGTCCTCCGACAGTGTTGTTGTAGCCGAAAGTCTGGCCGCCGGTCGTCCCGGTAGGATTGGTTGTCTCGTTGGCCGGCTCCTGGCCTACCTGAACATTGAGCAGGCCGCTGAGCGCACCGCCCGCGTAGAAGCCCGTGGTCTGCTTCGTGCCGTCATCGTTGTTGTCGGCATTGGAATC
Organism: Acidobacteriota bacterium; assembly: GCA_016710075.1. Lineage (GTDB taxonomy): Bacteria > Acidobacteriota > Blastocatellia > RBC074 > RBC074 > JADJLO01. The sequence continues at coordinate 413,765 of JADJLO010000038.1, forward strand.
GGTCGTTCCGAAGGAGGCTTCGCTGACGACTCCCGTGCCGTTGATCGATGTGCCGCTCGACACATATCCGATCAGCATTCCAGCGTTGAAAGGCTGTCCGCCGATCGTCGCAGGAGCGCCCGCCGGATTGAAGTTGAAAGGCGAGACGCCCACGAAATAGTTACCCGGAACCAGGGGCTGCCCCGATCCAATGCCCAGCAGGGTCGTCGTCTCGGTGAAGAGATAATGTCCGTTGGCGTTGGTCAACTGGCGTGCTACCGGGATCAGCTCATTGACTCCACCCGTTCCGGTGTTGTCTTCGAGCGTATTGTTCCCGCTGGCATCGAAGAACAGGTCGACCAGGACACCACCGCTGGCCGTCTCGATAGACTCGATGATTCCGTTGTTGTTGGTGTCGAACCAGACGGTGTTGCCGATCGCCACCGCCGGCTGCAGGATGCCGAAGTCCACCGTCGGATCTTTCGTCGTTCCGTTGGCAGGCGTCACCTGATTGTTGCTTAACGTTCCGGCCGATCCCGGCGTCAGCGTGACTGGATTGCTGCTGATCGTTCCGCCTGATGCGCCGACGCCGTTGTCGTCGCTGTTGACGTTACCGTTTGGATTTGGCGTCGAGGCGATGTCGCCACTGCTCACGGTTCCGGTCGGAGCCGTGATCCTCACGATGTAGCTTCCTTCAGGCAGGCCGGAGAAGAGATACTGACCGCTGCCGTTGGTTACGACTCCACCCGGAGCATCGTCGGCCGTGCCGAGGATACCGTCGGGTCCGACTGGAATTTCAGTCGTTCCGTCTTGCGAGAAGAGCTTGACTGTCACGCCCGGTACCGGTGACTCGCTGTTATCGAAGATGCCGTTGTTGTAAGCCGCACCCGCCCCCGTGTCGCTGAAGACCACGTCGCCGAGCTGCAGCCGGTAGAACCCGAAGTCGACCGTCGTGTTGCCGCTGTCATCGCCGATATTCATAGCGTTGACTGTGTTCGGCAGACCCGGTGTCTGGCCACCCGTGGCGCCTGACGGCTGGGTCGTTTCATTCTTCGGCTCAGCGCCGACCTGGAGGGTGATCAAGCCGCTCAGAACGCCGCCGGTGTAGTAGCCTGCGCCCTGCTTCGTGCCGTCATCGAAGTTGTCCGCATTGCTGTCGGTTGTGCCGTTGGCAGCAATTGGAATTTCAGATATCGATCCCGCATTGCTGATCGATGTGCCGCTCGAAACATAACCCGCCAGCGATCCTGCATTGAACGGCTGTCCGTTGATCTGCGCGGGAGCTCCAACAGGATTGAAGTTGAAACTGGAAATGCCGATCTGGTAGTTGCCGGGCGCCAGTGCTACGCCATTCGGGAAACCTGCTGCATCCGTTCTTTCAGTGAACAGATAGTATCCTTGCGCATTGGTCAGCATTCGGGCGATCGGGGTCGTCTCAGCCCCGTCGATACCGTTTAAGCCGTCCGCATCAAAGAAGAGTTCGACCAGCACTCCCGGAGCCGTCGCTTCGGTCGGCTGAATCTGGCCGTCATTGTTCGTGTCGAACCAGACCGTGTTACCCACCGAAACCATCGGCGAGAGCAGTCCGAAATCGACCGTCGGATTGGTCGTCGTCGCCGTCGGGTTGCTGACAATGTTATTGTTCAGTGCACCGGCTGCACCCGGTATCAAACTCACCGGATTGGCTGCGATCAGACCGCCGGTGATGCCGACGCCGTTGTCATCGCTGTTGACGTTGTTGTTGGGACTCGGAGTAGAACCGATGTCCGTGCTGCTGAAGTAACCACCCGGCGCAGTCACTTTCACCACATAATCGCCCTGAGGCAATCCGGAGAAGAGATACTGGCCGCCGGCATTGGTCAACATTCCGCCCGGCGCGTCATCGCCCGTGCCCAGAATGCCATCCGGACCGACAGGGATCTCCGTCGTTCCGTTCGCGGCGAAGAGCTGGACTTTGGTGCCCGGAAGGACTACTTCACCGATGTCATAGGTTGCGTTGTTGTAGTTGGCGCCCGCTCCCGTATCGACCCAAACCAGATCGCCGACCTGCAGTCTGTAGAATCCGAAATCCACAGTGACGTTGCTGCCGATGTCGGGTATCGGGAAGCCGCCGGCGCTGCCGTCGACCGTGTTGTTAAAGCCGAGCGTCGCTCCACCGGTTGTCCCCGTGGGCTGTGTGGCTTCACCAACAGGCTCCTGACCAGGCCTGACATTCAGTATGCCGCTCAGGGCCCCACCAGCATAAACGCCTGATGTCTGCCGCGTCCCGTCGTCGAGGTTGTCGCCATTGGCATCTGTGACGCCGAAAGTCGACTCGGAAATAATCCCCGTTGGCCCCATCGAAGTACCACTCGACTGGTAACCCGCGAGATTTCCTGCCGCAAACGGCACGCCGTTGATCAAAGTCGGCGCTCCCGCTGTGATGAAGTTAAATGGCGAAACGCCTACCTGGTAGTTCCCCGGCACCAGTGGATTGCCCGTCGGGATGCCGGCCAGATTGGTCGTCTGCGTGAAGAGATACTGGCCGCTGGAGTTGGTCAGCATTCGAGCCACTGGCGTCGTCGCCTCGGCGCCGGTAATCGCGCCGCTGTTGTCGGCATCGAAGAAGAGGTCGACCAGCACGCCGGCTTTACCAAATTCTGACGGTGCGATCACACCGTCGTTATTGGCATCGAGCCAGACGGTGTTGCCGATTGAGACCGGTGGAGTCAGGCCGAAATCCACCGTCGGGTCGTAGGTCGTCGCCTGCGGGGAATTCACCTGGTTGTTGTTCAACGACCCGGCAAAACCAGGAGTCAGCGTTACCGGATTGCTGATGATCGTCCCAAATCCGACTCCAAGACCGTTATCGTCGCTGTTGAAGTTATTGGGCGGCGTGGGAGTCGTCCCGATATCACCGCTGCTGACATAACCGAGGGGAGGCGTGATCTGCACCCTGTAGGTTCCTGCGGCAGCGCCTGGAACAGGTACTGGCCGCTCGCATTCGTCAGCATCCCGCCCGGCGCATCATCCGCCGTTCCCAGAATGCCGTCGGGCCCGACCGGAATCTCAGTCGTTCCATCCGCCGAGAAAAGCTGCACGCGGATGCCCGGAATCGCCGCCTCACCTGGATCGAAGACGCCGTTGTTGTATGCGGCGCCCGCCCCCGTATCGAGCCACACGACATCTCCCAGCGCCAGCCGGAAGAATCCGAAATCTACCGTCACGTTGCTGTCGTTGTCGTCGCTCGGCACGCCAGGCAATGTCCCGTCAACGGTATTATTGTAACCCGAATGTCTGACCGCCGGTCGTGCCTTCTTGCTGCGTCGTTTCGCCGGTCAGGCTCTCCATCCTTCGTGACTACCAGCTTGCCGCTGAGAACTCCGCCGACATAGAACGGAGCGCCGACACCCTGACGCGAACCGTCATCGCCGTTGTCGGCGTCAGTGTCGGTCTGAGGAGCTGCTGGATCATCGGTCACAACCCCGCCGTTGGTCACCGAGGTCAAACTGCTGGCATAGCCCAGCAGCTGGCCCGCCGTAAAGGGCTGGCCGCCAATAGTCACCGGCGCACCCGCCGGATTGAAATTGAACGGCGAAACGCCGACATAGTAATTACTCGGTACCAGCGGCAACCCAAGCGGATTGCCCTGCTGGTCGGTCTTCTGTGTGAACAGATAATGCCCGCCGCTGTTGGTCAGCTGACGCGCAACCGGAATGAATTCATTGACGCCGCCGACATCGCTTGAATCACTGATAATGCCGTCGTTATTCGCGTCGAAGAAGAGTTCGACCAGGATGCCCGGCTTCGGAGCCTCACCTGAGCTGATCAGGCCGTCATTGTTCGTGTCCAGCCAGACCGTGTTGCCAATGCTGACCCAGTCGGTGTAGAAGCCCTGGTCGGTGTCCACCCAGTCGATCGAGGCCGGGTTGGTCCCCGCCGGATCAATTGGAACTATTGGACTTTGATAAATGGGCCCGGTCAGCACACCATCGGAGTCGTTAACATCGGTGCTCATCGGTGCGTCGTTCGGCGATCCGGTCGGAATCGATGCCGGCGGATAGAACTTCGCAAAATAGTAACCGTCGGGCAGCGCCGGGAACTTGTAGTATCCGGGATTGCCCAGGGAGTCATTCATCGTCAGTTGAACGCCGAAGAGTGTCTGAGTTCCTCCTGGAAGACCATCGTCATCTTTCCAGAGTTCGACCCTGACATTGTTGATCCCCGCGGTGGCCGGCTCGTCCTGGATGCCGTTCTTGTTGACATCCTGCCAGACGTAGTTGCCGAAGGAATTGAGTCCCGGAGGTGTTCCGGAAACCATGACTCCCACTCGCGTCGGTGCAGACGCAAGAGTCTCGCCGCTGTCTGTGCGCACGGCGCTGAAAGCGAAGGTATTCCATGCGACATTCGTGTCTCCGACAGTCGCCAGAGGATTTCCATCGGCATTCTTATTGCCGAACGGAGCATCGTTCGGAGCGCTCATCGGCCACTCAAATCGCAGCATTCCGGCAGGCAGAAGAGTGTATGAACCGAAGTTGATCCTGTACGACTTGACCTTGGTCGGATCCAGTGGCAGCACGGTGCTCCACTGGCCCGGATCCGTCTGAGGCACTCCGTCAGCCAGGGTCGTCATCACCTGGCAACCAGGAACGCTAACAACCAGATTGCGGCAGGGATTGGGATCCGTGCTGTAATAGACCTTCGTTCCCGGAGGGGCCGTCGATGTGTCGATCGGAGCCAGAAAGAACGGCTGCCAGGTCGTCCCTAGCGATATGCCTGTGCCCGCGCCGGAGTTGCCCGGAGGCGGATTGTTGAAAGGCAGAATATCGATGACATCGAGGTTGTTCGCCGAAACGTTGCCCTGGTTGAAGATCTCCAATGCCCAGAATATGCTGCCGCCGCGGACGGTTTCAGCAACGAAGGTGGTGCCGCTCTGGAAGAAATCGGCGACCCCCGGACTGCCGTCGGCGAATGCGGGGTCAAAATTCAACTGCCCCTTGACACCTTTACGTGAGTCGAGCTGGAAGAAGGAGATGATCGAAACATCGGCCGGCCCCGAGACGCACCCGTTCGCCAGCGGATTGCCGTCGGTGATGGCGGGATCGGCGAGATAAGGCTGTGAGGGGTCGGATGGGGGTGCTACACAGAACCGCTTCGGATCCGAATCCGTCATGAACTGAGAAGCAGGATTCGAAACGTCAACGATCGCAGAATAATTGCGGTAATTTCCCGGGAGCGTACCCGGTTTGACGCGAGCATCGAACTGGATGGTCACGCTCTCACCCGGAGGCACGCTGCATGTTGTGCCGGCCCAGCTCCACTTGACCAGCGTCCTGCCGCTGTTGTAGTTCGGCGTCACGGTCGGAACCGTCGGCCCCGGCAGACAGCCAGCCGAAGCTCCACCGCTCTTTGTGACTGCGACGTTGCCGATATAATCGAGGTTGGCATCGATCAAATCGGCCACCACCGGCTCCTGAATTGCAACACTGTTTGTCGCATTCGGCGGATTAACATCAATCTGATACCTGACGACCTGTCCAGGATATGTAGACGAACCCGAAACCACCGACTTCGTAGTGCGCGGATACGCTGTATCCAGATCCCTGACGATCTTCAGACAGGCTTGCGCATTGGCGTTCGGGATAGTGAACCCGGTCTTGTTGGTGATCAGCGTCGCCGTATTGCAGAAATCATTCTTCGGAAGCGTGTACAATCCGCCTCCGCCATGCGCCGGATTGATGATCGTTCCGGTCAACACGATGCCGTTCGAAGCGCCGGGCGCCACATTCGTGAACGTATACTCCACCCGCGAAACGTAACCTGACTCCCAGTCCCGGGAAATTCGTCCCATTGACCGCGACGCTGGCGCCGAGCGCCACTAGCGGTACCGGAATCCAGGTATTGATGCCGTTCAACTGGAATCGCCCCGAAACGGCAGATCCGGTATTGACCGATGTCAGATTCAATTCGTTTGGAATCGGATCGTCGATCACCTGGCTGTCGAGCGTTACGTTGCCGTTGTTGCTGATCGAGACATTGAAATTCACTCCGCCACCGACGTTCTGGTCGGGCGATCCGGTATCGGAACTCGCAGCGCTCTTGCTGATCGTCCCCGACGGATTAGGCGCCGAAAAACCATGCCCGATCGGACCGACATTGAAATTCCTGGGTGTCCCGTCGATCAACGTCCCATTGACTGTCGCCGAATTCGTGACATTGCTTATCTTGGGGGCATCGCCGTATATCGCTGATGGATAGCGGACATTGATATTTAACCCCTGGCAACTGCCTGCAACCGTGGCAATGTTCCATGTCAGGGTCGTCGTGCCGTCCATATTGACGACCGCCGTCGCTGCCGGGCTTGAATTCAAATAGATCATGCCCTGGTCGGTGCGCAGAGTATCGGTCACAGTCACGTTCTGTAACCCCAAAACCCCGATCGTGCCTGATGTATTGTTGCAGACATCGATTCTGTATGTCGTCGTCTCATCGAGCACCGCTCCGCCAACAAGGCTCTTCGAGGCGCTGGCTTTATCTGTCGCAACTGAAGTCGTCGTTATCGTGTTGCTATCGACAGAGATCGGATAGTTCGGCGCGCAACTCTGATTGGCAAAGGTGCAGACCTCGATCATTGCTGTGTTGGGCGAACTCACGCCGTTCGGCGTCACGAGCGGTCTGTACCTGACCTGAATATCGAGCACACCGGTCGATCCGGCAGGCACAGTTGGAACAAACTGGGCTATCACCGCCGCCAGCGCCCGTAATGCTCTGAACCGGCGCGACAACGCCAGGCAGCGAGACAAACTCGATGCCTGGCGGCAGGGTGTCGGTGATCCTCATGTTGTAGCAGTCATCCTGCGGAGAAATCGAACCGGCGCAACGCCACGTCAGTCGATAAGTGAAGGTCTGTCCTGTCGGGATCGCCGTCGGCGAGGCGGGCACAAGCGTCTTGGTCAGCCCCGGATTCGGATCGAAGAAGTATGTGTTGCCGTAAGCTCTGCCGGCTGTAACAAAGTTGAGCAACCTTTTGCCCGATGTATCCATCAGAGTCTGCGCAACCGGCTTCCAGCCGTATGCTTTGACCGCAGGCATGAATGAAGTCGCCTTCGATGCAATCATAAAAAGCATCAGCAAGGTCAACGAAAGAGCTATTACAGATGGCCTGATCAATTTGATGATTGATTTGAACAGAGGTGTGTGTGAGGGATTCATGACATACTCCTTGGCCCCGACAATAATTTATCAGACCACCAGCAGACTGATGACCTGAGGTCAGAGCTTCTTTTTTGTTAACTATGGACTAAACCGGCCCGTAAGATTCGATGAGGAGCCGGAAAGTTCGCACTTGAAATATTGACCGTTGATTCGAAGAGGTTCGGCTGAGCCAGGGAATGCCTGTGAAAGCTTCGCACGTTGCACTCAGCCCGCACCTGTGCAACAAATCCTTTATTACACCAATAAATAATAACTTTGCCCGCGCCTGCTAAAACCGGCTTCGGGACTTGATGTGTGTTTATCGATAAACAGAAAATATCTGTAAAAAGCCGATCAGCGAATGTGAGTGTTTATCGCTCAAGGCTTGATACTTCGTTTATCTTGACCCAGTGAGATTCTGAACAAAGTTTATTCGCGACTGGCTTTATCTCATGCCCTGACAAATGGGGGTATCGGGAAAACAGGTATTTATGCTTCCAGCAATTAACCGCATGCCATGAGGGAAATCCCTGTCAGATGGGTGAGTGTAAAAGCAGAAAATGGAGCGCAGGCGCCATGCCTGTGCTCCATTTAATTGGTCAACTATATCAGCAGATAACGATGAAGATAACTATGAATCTTCGAGCCAGCCCTGGTGGAAGGCATATCGCACAATATCTGACTTCTTCTGAAAGCCGAGTTTTTCCTGTGCGCGGGCCTTGTAATGCTCTATGGTCTTGACGCTGAGAAGCAACTGCTCTGCGATTTCTTTATTTCCATACCCTCTGGCGGTTAGCTGCAGGACCTCTGTTTCGCGCTCGCTCAATTTAGCGGTGATTTCATCCGGAGCGGCGGGCTGGCGGTTGAATAAGTGCCCCACGAGCTGTTCAGCCAGTGAAGGCTCGACGTAGAAGCCTCCGGAAGAAACTTTGCGGATGGCATCGACCAGCGCCTTCGATCCGGATGTCTTGCTGACATATCCTGAAGCCCCGGCCTGCATCAATTGATTCAATGAACTCAATTCACAGTGGCGGGAAAGAATGATTATTCGCACAGATGGAAAGGCCCTTTTGATTTTAAGTGTCGCCTGTGCGCCTCCAAGAGTCGGCATGGACAGATCCATTAAGACGATATCGGTCGGGCAATCTTTCAGGAGGCCCAGAGCCTCCTGCCCGTCACCGGCTTGTCCGACGACCTGCCAGCCTGTCTGCTGCTTCAATATTATCGACAGTCCTTCCAGGAAAACCGGGTGGTCATCGACAAGAAATATCCTCAAATTCGGCATGTCATCTCCGATAATATCTATTTCACGGGAATCGGAATGATCACGCTGACCACAGATCCCATTCCGGTTATGGATTCGACGCTTAATGATCCGCCGGCAGCCTCAACCCTCTCCCGCATGCCGATAAGACCCAGATGATGCTCCTCCTTTGAAAAAGGCCGGATTTTTTGACGTCAAACCCGCACCCGTCATCTTCAACGACCAGGGTTACCCGGCTACCGGTGATTTGCAGATATACGCCAACCCGACTTGCACCAGCGTGTTTCATGATATTTGTCAGAGTCTCCTGCATGACTCTGTAGAGGGCATTCTTGATATCATAATCAAGTAAGTCGTCATCGGAACCGCTGAAAATCATCTTGACAGGGATACCGCTGCGCTGCTCCCATTCCCTGATAAAGGAGCTCATGATCTGCTTCAATCCTTCGTCTTCCACTGGGGATCTCAGTGAGTTGGTGAAATAACCGACTTCCTTGTCCAACTTATCGACAATGGAGAACAGATGAGCCAGTCTGCCGGCCTCCGTTGCATTCGTGGGCAGGGATGACAGGATGGATTCAAGTCCGAATCGGATGGTTGAGACATACTGGCCGAGTTCGTCGTGCAGCTCTCTGGAAATCCGCTGCCGCTCATACTCCTGAGCTGCCACTATCAGTTTTTTTATCTTCTCATTTCCACTCGCTGTATTTGACCTTACATAGGCTTCTTTATTTCCACTTGTAATCATGAGGGATGTCCATTCACTTCAATAATTTTCTTAGTCTAGTGATCCCCCCTGTACCTTATCTGTAAATCAATACACAGGCCGGCAAAGGGTGAGGTGCAATGCTTTTCGAGTAACAACGTGATCAGATCAAAAGGCAGGGGAATGATCTAATGCCCTGATCATGCATGATGTCCCGAAGAGATGGCGATCAGTCCATACAGACACACTTCCACCTTTCGGGCCCAGTGAATATAAAAAAAAGGAGATATCGTCAAAAATAACTTCGTTTAATGGCAATCGAAGTTACATATATCGGTGGTTTTCTTAATTCCAAAAGGAGAATTTACCTGACTAAATTGTTAGTCGAAGTTCGCATATCTCTCGATAAATGTCCGTCGGTCAAAGTGGGGAGTCCAACAGACAATTATTGAATTAGTCAAAAACCAGCGGCAGTATAGATTGCTCTGGGTGTAAGGTCAACATTAATTTTAATCTTTATCAGGGTTTTAATTACCGTTTCATCAGGAAAACAAGAATTTAATACCACAGGGAAATCACCCATTGTTTTTTATTCAGGTCTGAAGGGTTTTCCAGGGCAACATTTGATCTGTTCACTGCGTTCCGGAAATAGTTGTAACCAAAAAGGCATGAAACACGACTATTAGCATGTGAGCTGAGAGGATATTGACAGGATGACTGTTAAATAAAGCTGATCGTGAGGCATCTTCCCGCGAATCAGATATTTACCCCTGAATGAGCATAATGGCTGAGATAACGGAACCCGGCGGTGGTTTGGAACCGCAGGCTGAGGCTCCAAGAATAAGTGACAACGAGCTTGTTGCTGCCGCAAGGGCGGGCGATGAGGTGCCGTTTTCTCAGCTCTTCGAACGCCACCGCGGATTGGTTTCGCGGCTGGCCTACAGGTTCTTTTCAAGACGGGAGCAGGTTGAAGAGATCAGTCAGGAGAGTTTTATCAAGGCCTACTTCGCGTTAGGCGACTATCACGGCGAGTATGAAAACTCTTTCGCCGCATGGCTGGCCAGAATCGCCGTCCGAAGCTGTTATGACGAGCTGCGCAGGAACAAGCGGCGAGGAGAGAGCAACATCGGCGATTTGAGCGAAGAGGAGGCCGCTTATCTCCACGAAAGGATGCGCGACCTCGGAACCTCAGGCAATGTCGAGGGCAATGCCATCTCGCGCGACCTGGCCGGAAAACTGCTTGCGAAACTCAGGCCGGATGACAGGATGGTGCTGACCCTGCTCAAACAGGAAGAACTATCGATTGCTGAAATCGCCGGGGTTATGGGCTGGACGCCCGCAAAGGTCAAGATGCGATCTCACAGAGCTCAACACGGTTTGCGCAAGCTCTTGAAAAAATTCATTTGATTTATTGATTTACGATTAAGGAGAGAACGATGTGGAAATTCAATCAACCCCACATTGAAAATGACAAGCTGGATAAGTTCGGAGATGAACTGCTCAGGGCTCTGGACGCCAGCGATGCCGAGATAAGTACAGCCGCGACTTCACCGTTTCTGTTCAGAAGGATTCGCGTGAGGATAGAGGCAGAGACACGCCGTCGCACAGAGGAACGGTCTCAATGGCTTTCATTTGTCATGCAGACGAGGAAGGCGATTCCGGTTCTGGCTTTGCTGGCCATCTTTGCACTCGGCACGCTTTTTTATCTGCCGGCATCTGTTTCAAATTCGCCCGCTCATTCCCCTGCGGACCAGCAGCAGATAACGATGGGCGGCATGCTGCCGTTTTCGCAGGATGAAATAGTCGCATCGGTCAACGGGTGGGAGGGTGACAGGCCCGAGATGCGCCCCGAGATGCGCAAGGAGCAGCGATGAACCCTCAGGGAAGAGTGAAATATCAGGTCTGGCTGATGATCGCGGTGGTCTTTATCCTCGGCGGAGTGACGGGAGCATCGCTCGATCGTCTCTACATGCTCAAGAACAAACCTCAGGCCGCCGCCGGCCCCAATCGCTGGCGCCAGGCCATGATGGACGACATGAAGAAAGAGATGAATCTGACTGACGATCAGGTGACTCAGATCCGTAGCGTCTACGACCAGATGCGCAAGGAATTCCAGCCAAAACAGTTCGCCGAATGCCCGGCGGTCAAAGAGATGCGCGAGCGCACCCGCTCAAAGATATTCGAAGTTCTCTCGCCCGAACAGCAGAAACTCTACGACGAATTCACAGCCAAACGCGAGGCCGACCGCGGCAGGCACAGGTAAGAGAGAGTTTAAAGTTCAAAGTTCAAAGTTTAAAGTTTAAAGAAGAGTCGTCAAATCCCAACCGGCATCCAACGACTCTTCTTTAAACTTTAAACCTTGAACTTTAAACTCTCCTCAGTACCCCACACCCAGCAGCACCGCATTGATAAAGAGAAACTCCGTAGCCTCGGCGTAGGCCCTGTAATTCGGGTCTTCGGCGAAGGCGATGATGTGGCCCTGACCTGACGGCTGGTGGATCAAAAACGCCTTATTAGGCAACTGCTGTTTTGGTTCAGGCCAGAGATGGCCGCTTGCGAGAAGCCTGTCGATGACGGCATAGGTTCCGACGTTGCGCCCCTGTCGATTCGGATTGGAGTGAAGACTCTGGTGCCTTCGACCAGGACCTGGATCTCGCCGTCTGTGCCCGATGAAAGCCAGTGATCCGGATCGAGTTTGACACGCAGAATCGAGCCAGGAGTATTTTCGGGCTGTTCGCGCAGCGGTTGAATAGCTTTCTCGTAATCGAAAGGTCCTTTTGAAGCCTCGGTTCTGGCCTGAGGTGAATCGGTTTCGGGGCTGCCGTCACGAAGCTCCGTGCGTGTATCGAGCAGGCCCGTGCTGTCGCGTGTGGCCCAGCGGGAAGCCTCGCCGAGAGTGATCAGCGTCCCGCCGGCGCTCACCCAGTCTTTGATCCGGCGCAGGTTTTCTCCCGAGATTGCCGTTGCATAATTCCCTGACGGCAGGACCAGAACGTCGAATCGTCTGAGATCGACCCTGGCAAGTGAACCGGCACGAACGGCGGTGACCGATTGGCCGTAGCGACGTTCCATGACATACCTTGCCCAGCCGGCTGAAAGACTGCTGGTTGGAGCATCCCACGCCAGAAGAACTCTCGGGGCTTTGAGCGTAACGGTCTGGTTGCTGCCGAGGGAGGCGCCTTCGGAGACGAATGCGCTGTCGAGCCGGATCAGATCAGCGCCGTGTTTTGCTGCAATCGTTTCGAGCTTTGCCCTGAAATTCAGACCGTTGTCGGAGACGCGAAAGACGGCGGCTCCTCTGTCGAATTTGCGGCCGTCGATGGTAAACGGCTGCGAGATGAATCTGGCCATCAGTCCTTCACGCAGAGCTTCGATTGCCGCCGCGGCCGATGTCGCATTCCAGACCAGAGCGTATCCGACAAGCGCATCGGTTTTGGTCGCCGGGGCAGGCCGGCTGACAGACGCCAGATCCAGGCGGGTCGTTTTGACCGAGACGGCGGAAGTCGATCCGATGCACTCGACATCCCAGAGCATCGGCATATTCCAGGCGGTGGTGTCGTATATCTGATCGGGCAGTCTCCGCCTGCGCCGTTCCTCCTGAGTTTTGATGAACTCTCCATTCATAGGGACCTGAGGATCGAGCAGGTTTCTCACCAGCATCCCGGCGGGCTGAGGCAGCGGAACAACGAAAGTCCCGGGCTGCAGGCTGCGCCCGTCGACAGTGACGGCCTGTTCGACGCGTTCGACCGTGATCCCATTGCTGAGCAGGGTTCGAACCAGGCGTTGAGCCTGCCCTGGATCCCTGCCCTCCGGAAGGTAATATGCCCGCACCGTTCCCTGCCCCGCATTGCGACGAAATTCCGCGAAATCCCGCAGCATCTTCTCACGGCCCGCAGCGGCAGTTTGAAGCGTAGACATGGCAGCGGTGAAGTGTTCGACCGCCCCATCACGATAGGTCAGGATCGATCCGTCGCTTCGCCTGTAGGTCAGTCCTCTGGCCGAGGCCTTCTCGAAAGTCATCCCGATGGCTCCCTGAGCCATCGGCCATGAAACTCCGTAACCGGGATAGAAGGCGTCGAAGACTTCGCGGTTGAAGTATCCGAATCCTCGCTCGTCAAAGCGGGCGGCATTGGCCTTGCCGAATGCTTCGAGCCAGCCGGATTGAGCCTTCGTCATGTGGGGATTCATGGGCTCGGCGCTCGGCGGGAAGTAATATGTCGAATCTCCACCCATCTCGTGCAGATCGACGACCACCTGAGGCATCCATTCGAGCATCAGTTTGACGCGGCCGCGGCTCTCGGGCTGAGTCTGCGCGAACCAGTCTCGGTTTAAGTCAAACAGGTAATGATTGCTGCGTCCGCCGGGCCACGGCTCATCGTGCTCGGCTGATGCGGGCTCGGAATCGGGACCGGCCGCCTGCCCCAACAGGTTCTGAAAGACAAACCTCGCCCGGCCGTCCGGGTTCTGCATCGGATCAATGATCACCAGCGCCTCTCGCCTGATCTGCTCGACGACCGGATCGTTCTGAGCCGAGAGCAGATGATAGGCCTCCGCCATCGCCGCTTCACCCGAAGAAATCTCATTGCCGTGAACTCCATGCACCAGAGCAACTACGACCGGCAGGTCTTTAATAAGCTTTTCCAGTTCTCCACTAGATATCGAAGCCGGATTCGCCAGTTTCTGCAAACCCGCCTTGATCTCATCGAGGCGGGCAATTCGCTCCGGACTGCCTGTAATCAGTGCATATAACTCGCGCTTCTCCCAGGTCTCGGCATATTTGATCAGCCTTGTGCGGTTCGGAGCCGCTTCATTCAAAGCTCTCAGATAGCGGATTATATCTTCCGGCGGCGTGACCCTCTCGGCGAAATCATATCCGGTCACCTGCTTGAGCGATGGAATCCTTGAATCGTATCGCGCCCCGGGCGCAAATTCCGGCCTCTGCGCAATTGCGCTCATCTGCAGGCAAAGCAGCAACATCAATAAGGGCAATCTTTTCATCCGCGTAACCTCCTGTGGGAATAGAAGAAGAGTACGACTCCCTTTCAATATGATCCAATAGATGCAGGCATCAAATTGAGCTTTAGTTTCAATGGCTTGGAATTATTTCCAGTCCAATGCTTTTGCGAGTCTAAAAAATTCACCACGTACAATACGACCCGTTGTTGCCTGAGTATGAATTTTTAATGGTGTCGGGGGGGTGCGCCCCTGTGTTTTTATAGATGCCGCAACAATCGGTTGTTTTCCCTCTGGTTTGGATAAAGTGGAGTACGAAACAACCGAAATAAACGAAACAGACGAAAAATTTTAACCACTCATTGGTCGAGATGTACCGAATGAGCGGATATTGAATGAAGCTGGCCTCATCAACGGGTTGAAATTTTTCGTCTGTTTCGTTTATTTCGTCTGTTTCGTAATCTCTTCTTCCCCCTGTTTCGTAATCTTATTCATTTCGTAATTCTCGTAACATTGGTTTGAAGCATTATCAACCAGACATCGGCCAAACATCGGCCAAGGTTTATCTATTTGAAAGCAGGTACAACCCGAAGAGGCAGAAGATGACGCCGGCCACGCTGCGCGCGGAGATATGCTCATTGAAGAAGAGCCGGCCGGCCGGCATCAGCAGCAGTGCCACGCTGATATTGCAGATGACCGATGCGACGCTGATATTCCATCCCGCCCTGTATGTCAGCAGAAAACCTATCTCGATGACCACGGCGCTGGCGCCCAGCGCATAGACAGCCCAGTTTGAATCCCTGAGTGATTTGATGAATCCGCCCTGGTCCGGGTTGAAGATGATGACACCGATGCAGAACACGATTCCGACCAGATAGGCAATGATGATGGCCGCAAACGGACTAACGCTTTTCGGAACGGCTTTCTGAGAAATGTGATAAAGCACGCCGCCGCAGGCGGCAAGCAAAAGAGGTAGGAACGATGACTTCATAACAAGCTTCTCTCCATGAGCCAGTCCGTCTGAGCGTCGGCGCCCATTTGAAAAATCTGCTCGCCGGCTTTGCTGAACCCCCACTTGAGATAGAAAGCCACGGCGCGGTCGTTGCGCTCCCAGACACCGAGATAAATTGTCCGGTGGCCGCGACTGAGAGCCTCATCGAGACAGGACTGCATCAATGCCGGGCCGACTCCGGTGCCCAGGTATTTCTGTTCGACATAGAGCCGTTTGATTTCCATCGGCGAAGGGCCGGTGATGCAATCAGGCGCCTGATCGCCACTCAATTTACAGTATCCTGCAGGTTCGCCATCGACCTCGACTAACAGAAACACAGCCAGCGGGTCGGCAAGCTCCGAGGTGACCTTCTCCAGGGTGAAAGCCTCATCCATGTATGCCTTTATATTTTCCGGTGCGTTGTTCGCGGCAAAAGCGTCGTAAAATGTCCTTGCGGACAAAGCCGTCAGCATCACGGCGTCTTCGCCCCGCGCATATCGAATATTTATTTTCATATTGAAACTGAACCGAGATTGTAACTTATCGGCGCCTGTACGCAATATGAGACGGGCGAGACGGCGCCGCGCAACTTGATTTTTACCGGCAATACGCCTACAAAGAACGCTCATCCGAAATCTGGAGGAAATTAACAGATGCAATCACAAATGGCGATGATAACCTTGACCGATGCGGAGCGCGCATCGGGTGAGCGCCTGCTCAAGACGGCGCTGGAGGTGGATCGCGTGGAGGGGTACAGCCAGCCTCATTCAATCATGATGGCCGCACTTGCCGAGCGGATAGGCACGCATATGGGGCTGCATGGCAGCGATCTGACCGCGCTCAAATTCGCCGCGCTGGCACACGACCTGGGTGAGCGCACGATGAAGAGGAATTATCTGCTTCGCCCCGATCCCCTGACCTGGGAAGAGACTCTCGATCTGTGGCGACATCCGATCCTCGGCGAACAGGCAGCGTCAGAGCTCAAGCTCCCGCGCCAGACCCAGTTGCTCATCAGATGGCATCACGAATGGTGGAATGGGAACGGTTACCCGGACTCACTCAGCGGTGAGTCGATCCCGCTTGGAGCCAGAATCCTGCGCGTTGTCGATTCATGGTGCTCGCTCATTTCAAATCGCCCGCACCGCCCACGCTTCAGCGAAGCCGAGGCTGAACAGATGATCGCGGACTTCGCCGGAATTGAGTTCGACCCGACGGTCGCCTCCATCCTGCTCGACCTGTTTGCAGAGGAGAAAGAGAACCGGAATGCGGCAACACCACTCGAAGAAACTGCTCATGAAACCGAGCTGAAGACCGATCCCGCATCCGAACCGGCACTGCCCTTCGAGCAATCCAGATGGGAGCCGGAACTGGAAACGGCGACGACCTCTGACACAACAATCAATATCCTGGAAGAATCGGCGCCGGAATCCGTACCGATTCGCCTTGAAGAACCTCACGAGCTCATCCTCGAAGACCATGCTCCTGTGGCCGCTTCCATCGATACCCTTGAGACTCAACCCCTTCACGATTCCGAACCGAACCCGGAATCACGCGAACCAGAAGAGGCAATCGATCCGGCTGCCGAGCGGCAAACCAATGAATAACTTCGCAATTTATGTTCAATAATAACAATAATAATGTTTCAACAAACCGCTGGCTCGGATTCGAATTGAGCGTTTTGCGCCGGCTGAAATTTTCTTCCATTGCCATTCCATTTTCCGGATGGCCGGATCTCGACTGGTATCTCAAATTCTGGGGCAAGCAGATTCTATCCAACGATATCTGCGAGTGGGCATGGTGGGTGTCCCGGGCCTTTGTTGAAAACCAGGGCGAGCTGCTGACCGAAGAAGATGTCTCGATGATTCTCAGCGAGGCCTATGTTCCAAGAAGAAAGCTCGAAAATCCGGCTCTGGCTCAATGGATGGGCGAAATGGATTCCGTCTGGTTCGACAATATCCGCATCAATATCGACCAGATCGAAAACGAGCATCGCAGGGCTCTGGCGATCGCCACGGCCCTCAAAACAGGCGATTACGCCTTCTCCTTCCGGCCTGAAACTGCGCGATTGAAACGCCCGCTCTCCGAAGTCTTCATCACCCTCTGGCGCAGACACCGGCAGATCATCAACAACACTCGGGAAAACTTCAGCGGCAATCTCGACGGCGGCGAATTCATCAAAAGCATTCGCGCGGAACTGATGTTCGCCAGGTTCCCGCGCCCTGAGGGCATTTCCTCTCTGCGCCGCGGAATCGTAGGCTGGCGCGAGACATGGGTTCGTGGAACCGATGAAGCATGGGATCACCTGATTCAAGACCGGCGCGGCAAACTCGGCGACGATGTCATGTCCAAGGAAAACTATCTGACACTTGTCAGTAATTTTCTGGAGAAGGCCGCGGATATTCCCAAATGGGCCATCGCTCACACCGAAGACGGTTTTATCTCGGCCGCGGAAATGGGAGAAGTTGTCAGACAGTTCCGACGAATCGATGTCAGCTACAACAAGAATTTCTCTGAAGTCGTCGGTGGAAAAAACAGTTTCATCATAGTTGCCTGATGACCGACCAGATGACCCACATGACGACAACCGGCGAACTGGAAAAACTGAGCGAGGAGAACCGGCGGCTGCTTGGCGAGCGCGACCTGCTGCGTCGCCGCCTGACGGAGGTTGAGGCCAATTTCCTGCGCACAGTGGAAGAGTCGCAGCAGGAGATCCTGGCCATGAACGAAGCACTCGCGCAGGCCAACTCCCAGTTGCATGAACTCGACCGAATGAAGGATGCCTTCCTCTCGATGGTCACGCATGAGCTGCGCACACCACTGACCGTGATCAGCGGCGTGACCGAGATGCTCGAAACAGGCATCTACGGCGAGTTGACGGCCGAGCAGTCCGAGCACATTCACCAGATATCCATTCAGGGCAAACGGCTGCGACAGATCGTCAACGACCTGCTCGATCTCTCCAAGATGGAGGCCGGGATGATGAAGATTCTGCGCGAATCGATCGATCCGTGGTCTCCGGCACAGGCCGTCACCGAACAACTCGTCACAGTCGCGGCTCGATCAGGAGTCATGCTCCGGAACCATGTTCCCCGCGACCTCCCCGACATCTTCTGCGACGGCCAGCGCATCGAACAGGTGCTCACAAATCTCGTCGCCAATGCGATCAAGTTCACTCCCAGCGGCGGAACGGTTACAATTACCGCCGAACCTTCGGGTGAAAATGTCACTTTCTGTGTTGCCGATACCGGCAGAGGCATTCCCCCGGAAGCTCTCCCGAATTTTTGACAAGTTTTACCAGGTGCAATCGAGCACGGAAACCGGCACCCGGGGGACGGGACTCGGGCTTGCCATAGTCAAACACATCGTCGAACTCCACGGCGGTGAAGTCAGCGTCAGCAGCGAGCCAGACATTGGCAGCCGGTTCTGCTTCACACTGCCGGGTAAGAGAGTTTAAAGTTCAAAGTTTAAAGTCTAAAGATGAGTAACTGACTCACCTTACGCACTCGAAATCAGTAGAATTGAGTTGACCACGATTCTTAAGCGCCGAAGGCGCGAATTATTACAGCCCGGGGCAAGCGCGAAGCGCGTCGCCCCGGGTAATTATCAAGAAAAACAACTACGCCCCAACGGGGCAATCAACATCAAGGTCTGGTGGGGCGTTGCCCCGACCAGATAATTGTTGATGCCAACCCGGGGCGACGCGCTTCGCGCTTGCCCCGGGCTGTAATAAAATTGCGCCTTCGGCGCGTCAGAACCGCTGTCAACTAAATTGCCCAGTCACCGATGCGTAACATCAGTAACTGATACTGTTGGCGAATTGAATTTATAACCTGTTTCCCCTGCTTCATTGATATTTTGGAATGGTCGAATTACGAGCGGGAGCGCAGGCGTCTCGCCTGCATGTGTTGAAATAGCTGCACATTCATATCAGATTTGCGTTCATCGAATTGATGCAGGCGAGACGCCTGCGCTCCCGCTCGTATTTTGATTCTGTAATTTCTGACAATCTACCAAAGGATGAATTCGCCAACAGCATCGGTCCGTTAGTATCACAAACTTTAAACCTTTAACTTTAAACTTCTTCTTGTTATGGATATACACATTCGAACTATCAGGACGGTTACGATTATCGATCTGAGCGGAAATCTGATCATCGGCAAAAGCGAAGAGAGCCTGCGTGAAACGGTCAACCGGATGCTGGCGGAGGATCGGAAGGATCTGATCCTGAATCTCTCCGATGTGCCGATAATCGACAGTTCGGGCATCGGCGCGATGATCAAATGTTTCACCAGCGTCAAGGCCGGCGGCGGCAGATTCAAGCTGCTCGGGCCGTCGCGCATGGCCAGACAGCTTCTGAATATCACAGGGCTGCTTTCGGTGCTCGAAACTTTTGACGATGAGACGACTGCCGTAGCCTCATTCTGACTAATCGCCAAAGCCTGCGATAAACCCGATGCAAAAGCCCGCGCAACTCCAAATCATCAACCGGTTCGGCGCCAGCAACCTGCTGCCGCTGAGCAAGCCGCTTTTTACGATCGGGCGCAAGGCTGAAAACGATCTCCAACTGCTCTCCGACACGGTATCGCGCCAGCACGCGATGATCATCTACGAGGAAGGCAATTACATCCTCGTGGACATCGGCAGCAAGCGCGGCACCTTTGTCAATAATCAACGGATCGAGCGCTGCAGCCTGCAGCATAACGACCAGATTCGCATCGGCGGAGACGAAGACGAGCAGATAACTTTTCTGGATCAGACGGTCGAAAGAGCCTCGGTGATCTTCAACAGCGGTCCGCTGCCGCCGTTATCAGCGAACTCGGATGATCGCATTCGCGCGGCATCAGCCAACGAGGAGTTGCAGAAACTTTCCCGCTTTATCGAAGTCAACCAGGCCTTCAAATTCTCCCTGACACCCGATGACGTTCTCTACCTGATCGTCGATGCGGCAATCGAGATATCGAACGCCGAACGCGGGTTTCTCATGCTCCGCAATAAAGGCGGGGATCTTGAATTCAAGGTGGCCCGCGATCGATACAGAAACACACTCGAGGGCAACGATTTCTCCATGAGCCGATCCGTCGTCGAGGATGCGTTCAAACAGAATCGCAGCATCGTCGTCAGCAACGGGCTGAGCAACAACGAGAGGACGCCGGGCGCCAGCATCTTTTCTCTGGACCTTCGATCCATCGCCTGCATCCCCCTGCGCCGCTTTCAAATGAGCGACAACATGGATGCGACGATGATGCTCAAACGCGACGTCATCGGAGTGCTCTACATCGACAGCCACTCACAGACGGAAACGATCAATCAAACATCCATCCGGCTGCTCGAATCGCTCGCTTTCGAGGCGACCAAATCGCTTGAAAGCGTTCGGCTGATGCATGAAGAGAAAGAAAAGAAGCAGATGGAGGAGGAGTTCAACATGGCTCGCCAGGTTCAACTCGCTCTGTCGCCGACCGCGATCAACCAGCCCGAGCATCTGGAAATAGCAGCTTTGAGCGTGCCTTCGCGCTATGTCGGCGGCGATTTTTACGATGTCATCCCGCTCAAAGACGGGCGCATCGCCTTTGCTCTCGGCGATGTTTCCGGCAAGGGGATTGCAGCGGCGCTGCTCGCGGCAATGGCTCAGGGAGCGCTCCAGTCTCAGTTCGCCGGCAACCTGCCGCTGACCGACATTATTTCAAGCCTCAACAAAGTAATGGTTCAGCGCTCGGCATCGAACAGATTCATCACCCTCTTCTGCGGCGTGCTCGACCGCGACGGCCATTTCACCTTCATCAACGCCGGCCATAATCCTCCAATTCTCGCCAGGACACAGGGCGGCCTTGAAATGCTTTCGACAAAATCAGTCGTCCTCGGGGCTTTCGATTTCGTTCAATATGCACCGCTTCAAACAAGGTTTTTCCCGGGCGATGTGCTGGTCATCTTCACAGACGGCGTGACCGAAGCCGTGAATTCCAGAAACGAAATGTTCAGCGATGAGCGCCTCGAGGAACTGGTCAGGAAGAACGTCCATCTCGGCGCGGAAGAAATGCGGAAATTGATTCTAAATGAAGTCGAGACCTTCACCAGCGGCCTGCCTCAGGGAGACGACATCACCCTTCTCATCCTCAAGATGAAGAATCCCGGGTGATAAAAGATTCGCTAAAAATCCAATTACAACTCAGATGGGCATCACTTTTTGCGATTGAGAGACCATCTCTTTGGATTCAGTCGCATGTAACGGCGAATCTCGAGAAATTCTTTCAGGCCTTTAATCACGTGTTCGTAATATCGCATCTGCCAGAAATGGCGATTAAAGTGCTGCCATTGTTGTTCCTTGACACCATTTATATATGCATTGGTCGTCATGGTTTTAAACCATTTTATGATTTCGGAAAGGGCTTCACATCTGGCTGGAAGATGTATCAGCGCCTCTGATATCTGATCACGGCTTTTTCCCTGATGAAATAATTCCTTTTCGCGATGGCGTCGATCTACAATTTTGATAATGCCATGTATGTGATTCGGCATTACGATATGTTCATCCAAATCGACCAGCGGAAATTTCCTGGCGATCTCGTTCCACCAGTACTCCACCATCTTCCCTGCTCCATTCAGGATGACCTCATCATTAATTACTATTCCCAAAAGGCATTTCCTGTGATTGACGCAAATTGTCACATAATAGGCCCCGGGAAATGAATAATCGTAATTCCGCAATCGGACAGAGCGCCGGTGATGTTTTTGTGGGTCGTATGTCATGTCTGTTACAGACGTTGCAACATCACCAAAATGCCGATTTAAAATCAATTAATCTTAGTGGCATTACCGGGGCGCACACACAGGTGCGCCCCTACGATTACCCCGATGGTAACTGGGTCCACTGCATCATTGCCTGATCACCCTGACAACTGATTCTTCTATTGTATTGATTATCGTAGGGGCGCACCTGTGTGTGCGCCCCCAATTGTTATCCTGGTGGATCATGTTTCCTTCACATTAATGCCTCTATTATCCGTTTCGTGGCGGCGATTGCCTGGTCGAGGTCAATGATCGATCCATCGAGCTGCATTTGGTAGATGGCGTTTGTGATTCGGCCGATCTCAGGGCCTTCCTTCAACCCCAGGGCAAGAACGTGCCGGCCCAGCAGGAGGGGTTCAGGGGCGCGCTGCTGGATGCCGAGATGGCGGACACGATCAATGAACCAGTCTTCAGCGACGGTCGTTGATCCTCCGCGCCTGCCGAGGCGGCTGGCGCGCTCCATCCGGTAAAGCAGATCGGGTTCGACAGTCAATGCGAGGCGGCGGAAATCGCCGTCGGTGACCGGTTGACCGCGAGTCATCGATTCAAACCAGCGAGCCGGGGTGAGATGGTTTCTGATCAGGGAGAGAACCTGCCTGCGAACATCATAGCCATCGAGCGTGAAGATTTTCAGCTTGTCGAGAAACGCTTCGGTGGGTCCCAGCCCGGCGAGTGGATGGTTAAAGGCGGTGACGGTTTCCTGATCGAATTTGGTGGTCAGGGGTTTGCCGAAATCATGGCAGAGAGAAGCCAGCATGAGCGTGAGTTGTCTTGGTCTCGGAAGATCACTGATCAGACCGGCGGCCTCGTCCAGCGTCCTCGCCGTGTGAGCGAAGACGTCGCCTTCCGGATGGCGAAGTTCATCCTGTGGACAGTCGATCATCGCCCGGATCCCATGCCAGAGCTTATCGACAATTTTCAATGCGCGGGCGGCGTAAAGCCCGATCGAAGGACGAGACGACAGCAACAGCCATTTCTCGACTTCCGCCTCGATTCTCTCCGAGGGCAGATCGGAAAGATCGATCGAGCGGCACAAATCAACGGTCGCTGGATCTATTTCGAATTCGAACCGTGATGCGAATTGCATTGCGCGCAGGACTCGCAGGCTGTCTTCGATGAAAGTCGCGGGATCGACCACGCGAATCAACCTGGCTTCGATATCCTTTCGACCATCGAACGGGTCGATGAATTCTGCGTTCAATGGATCATGTAAAATCGCGTTGATCGTGAAATCGCGCCGGCGCGCGGCTTCCTCAAAGCTCATGGTCGGGTCGCCGGTGACCACAAAACCTTTGTGACCGCGTCCGATCTTCGATTCGCGCCGGGGAAGGCTGACATCGACGATAAACCGCGAGCCCCCTTCCCTGAGCCTGACCTTGTATACCGTGAAAGCCTCACCGACGGCATTGACCGGCCCAAGCCGATCGAGCAGGCCGCGCAGAGCCGTGGCCTCAATGCCATACACCTCAATGTCGTAATCCGCAGTCTCCCTGCCCCGCAGGAAATCGCGGACCCAGCCGCCGACCAGCAGGGCCCTTCCACCCATCTGACCGACTTCCTGGCACAGGTTTATGACAGCTTTGGAAATCATACGTTAAGCAATTATCGTTTTTTTACGCTAGAATTGCATCTCTAATTTCAGTATTAAGCAGTAAACGAGTTGCCCCATTGAAAGTGAGTTCGGATGTCTGGAATATTTCGCAAGATCATCAGGGCCGGAGGGTCGCGCCTGGCTATCAAAGCCTACAAGTCGATGCCGCTGGTCGGCACTGCCGTGGTTATCGGACTTGTCGGGTATGAGATAAAGAAGAAAGGGTTGTTCAAAGGCATCGTCAATACGGCGCTCGATGCCACCCCGGTCATCGGCGTCACCAAGAATGCAATCGAAGTGATTACCGGAGACTGGCTCGCCGACAAGCAAGAGATCCCAAAAGAACCGAAACAACCGTAGGATCGTTCGATCTCCCGCCCTTTCGAGCCGTCCCGGTGGTTTATTTTACTGCTCCAGGGAATAGGCCGCATTGAGCAGCGTTGCCTCGTCGAAATGCCTGCCGATCAACTGCAGTCCAATCGGGAGCCCTGTGGATGAATTGCCGCAGGGAACGCTGATGGCAGGCACTCCCGCCAGGTTTATCGTCACCGTATAAATATCTCCGAGATACATCGCCAGCGGATCGCCCGATTTGTCTCCGATCCTGAAAGCAGGTGTTGGAGCCGTCGGGGTCGCAATCAGATCACAATTTTAAACGCCTCAGTAAAATCGTTGAGCAGCATCCGGCGGACGCGCTGAGCCTTCTCGTAATAGGCGTCGT
The DNA here is from genome assembly GCA_016710075.1 of Acidobacteriota bacterium. Lineage (GTDB taxonomy): Bacteria > Acidobacteriota > Blastocatellia > RBC074 > RBC074 > JADJLO01. The sequence continues at coordinate 437,926 of JADJLO010000038.1, forward strand.
AGTATCCCGATGAAAGAACGAAGGTGCCAAGCATTATTCTTCGCTTCACCTCGGCGCCAAAGCCCTGGTCGCGAGTGCGACGATACATTTCCGACAGGGTGCCGGCATCTTCGGCGCGCAGGCCGTATCTGACGCCGTCATATCTCGCCAGGTTCGATGAAGCTTCGGCCGTGGCGATGATGTAATAGACGGCGACGACATATTTCGTGTGAGGCAGATTGACGGGAACGATCCGGGCTCCGCGCTGCTCAAGACTCCGGATTGCCGCTTCCACCTTTTCTTTTACTTCTCCGGGCCCGCAGCCACCGCCACGGCAGAGCCTCCCGAACTTCCACCAGGAACATATTCTTCATTGACCGGGTTCCGAACCGGACCGTATGCCGAGTTTTCCGTCGATCCGCCCATCGCGAATTCATCGAGGTTAGTCTTGGCCACAATGATCGCGCCCGCTTCTTCAAGCTTCCTCACCGCCGTTGCCGTGTATGGCGGAACATATCTGTCGAGAATGAGAGAACCACATGTGGTCCGCAGGCCCTGAGTGCAGAGATTGTCCTTGATCGCGACCGGTATTCCGGCCAGCGGCTTCTCCTTGATTGCGCTTTTAATACCCGAATCCATTGCCGCAGCCGCCTTGATCGCCCCATCCCGATTGATGCTGATACAGGCATTGAGCCGCCCATTCTCTCCCTCAATCTCTTCGAGAGCTTTCGTAACTATGTCGCTGGGACTCGCCTCTCCTGAAGCGTATAGCCTGTGCAACTCTCCAACCGTGTGTTTTTTAGCCAAAACCATGACTCCAAATTATTCTGATAACAACGATGCGATAAGAAGGGATAAGACAGAAGACAGATTACGAAACAGACGAAAAAGGCAGATTGTGTGAATATTCAAGTTTCAGTGAAATATCGTTATTCATAAGAAAATAGTCGTTTCAACGTTTGAAAAATTTTCGTCTGTTTCGTTTATTTCGTCTGTTTCGTAATCTGTCTTCTTTCTTCTGCCTTCGCTCATCTATCTCCTAAATCACCCTGGGGACGCGGAAATGGCCCTCATCGTGATCCGGGGCCTGATCGAGTGCCGCCTTCTGTCCGAGACCGGGCTCAACCGTATCTTCACGCGATGCGCAGGAGTTGATCGCCTCACCGGCGCTCGCTGGTTGCCACGGCTTGACGCCGGATGTATCCAGTTCGTTGAGCTGATCGATATACTCGACAATCGCGGCCAGTTGGACGGTGAAGGATTGTTTCTCATCAGGAGTCAGCTCAAGGTTGGCGAGATCGGCGATCTTTTCGACTTCGGTTTGTGTAATCGGCATAAGCGCTCTGCTATTCTCCTCTTCTTTTCCAGGCTTTTTGCGGCCGCGCGCAGGAACTTCTCGCGCAGATCCTCGTCCTTTATCTTCGCGGCCGATGATTCCAGTTCTTCTCCGATTTCTTGAGTATGATGGAACTCGAATGTCTTCTCCGGTTCCCTGCGCGATTGAATCACGAAATCCCTGTCAACGCGAAAGTCTATGAAACCGACATAAGATCCGTTCAATAATTTATTGACACCGTGGACATATTCCGCCGCAATCTTCTCCATCTGATTCTTCCATAGTCTGATCGAGCACGGCGACGGTCGATTTTTATTATGAAGTCTGGAAGGCTCACAGACATTGGCCACGCCCTCTCCCGCCGCCGCGCCAGCGCGGCAAAGACTGCCTGCTCACGCACCTGTTCATTGTCCCCGGAGAGGCGAATCATGACCGGCAATAGTTTCAGAAGACTGTTCATATCTGGAGAAGTTTAAAGTTTAAAGTCCAAAGTTCAAACTTATGACCTCAATGTTACGCACGGAATATTCTTTATTTTGATTTGACTAGCCCACAACCCGCGAAGAGGCAATGACGTAGCTTAGCCCAGGGTGAAGGCGAGGCCGAGGCGCGGAACCCTGGGTATCGTAATTAACATCATCCAGAGCCCGTGAAACGGGCGCGACAGAAAAACAGCCGCTAGACCTTTGGCACTGAATCTGTCGCCCACTTCGTGGGCTTGGTTTTATTTTTCAACTGAACCTAGGGTTCCGCTCGGCCTTCGGCCTCGCTTCACCCTAGGCTACATGCTGCCGCCGGCTTCGCCGGCTGTTTGAATTACTTCAAAAAAACGTGTCAAATCGATTCAGAAAAACTTATATGCGTAACATCAGTTAAGACTTTAGCCTTTAGACTTTAGCCCCTTCACTTTCTTCTTTAAAGAGTTCGAGTGAGCGATGACTGGCCAGTATTTGGCAAAATCGAAATCCGGGCTGTTTGCGCGATCGTGGCAGACGAGGCAACTGGCATTTCTCGCCGGAGTCTTGTAATTTCCGCGGCCGGGGCAGCGACGTGGCAACGCCGGGGCCCGTGGCACGATTCGCATTGAACATTGGCCAGATGCGGGGTCGCCTTGATATTGACGAATCCCTGTTTCTGAAATCCGAGCGAATGGCAGCCGATGCAGGCTGAATCGAAGGTCCTGCGTCTGGTTTCGAGCGCGGCGAAAGCATTCGAGTGAAGCGATTTTCGCCAAATCGCATATTCGGTCTGGTGGCATTTGCCGCAGGTATCGGAAAGGACAAAGGGTGAACTGGCGTTCGAAGAATTGCTTGCCGAATAGACGGCGGCCTCTGCTTCAGCCATCCTGTTTTGAACTTCATCAATCTCGCGGCGGGCCTGTGCGGTGATCGCGGCCATGCCGGGTTCATCCGGTATCACTTCATCGAGTTCGACATATCGGGCGGTGAAGCGATCGACGACGCCGTCTGCGTCGGTATAAACGCGAAGCTCGCCGAGGTGCTTGGTCTCTTTTGCAGCAAAGACGATCAATGCATTGTTGACCTGAACCGGATCGGGGACAAGGCCGGTCTCATCGGAGTTGATGATCACATCGATGTCATCATTGAGTCTTGCCAGCTTGTTGACCCTGGGGAGCGACCGAAAGCTGACCACGACATTGACGTCGGCCTTGTCGGCAACCTCCGCGAGAGCAGCCTGACCGGTCAGGAATGGATCATTGATGACAAAACCGCTCGCCGCAACCCGGTCCTTCATCTCGTCAGGCGCCGCGTCGCTGACTCCGATAAATGCAATGCGAACGGGCCTGGCCAGTCTTTTGCCGGTGACGATCCTGATGACATAGGGGCCGGGCTGAGATGAAGCGCCATCCACGGCCCTGATGTTCGACGAGATGACGGCGCTTTCCCGGGCTTCAAAGTCGCGTCGGGCTTGAGAAACGATGCGGCATAGTCGATGTCCTTGCACGACAGGTTGACGACATCCAGTCCGAGAACATCGTCGGCGCGAACGATCCAGTCGTTCATCAAAACGCGTCCTGGCGGAGGTTTTTTATCTGAATCGTCTCTCGTCGCTGAAAATATTACCGGCATCAACCTGCAGAATCGCGACCCCTGGGCTGCGTTCGGCAAACGCCTTGAGATAACCGGCCCGCCGGGCCACGCCGCCGAGAGGATGGATCAGGCAACCGCAGACTTCGAGGTTTCCGCACCGTCGCTGAGAAGAAGATGCCGATGCCGTATCCGTCATCCTTGTCGAGACGGTCAGTGACCGTGCCCGAAGGTTTTGGCCTTCCTGGCCAGCTTTTCGCGATCGGTCCGGCCCTTGACGCCCTTCTGCCGAGCCTGCGTCAGGGCATTGGCAGATAATCGACGAGCAGCGCCGCTGCAATGAACAGGACAATGACCGCCAACGATAAATATCTCTTTCGATAGTGCATAATATCGGTCTGTAATGATAAAAATAATGCCCGTGCAAGAGAACACAGTGCAAACAAAAAGATGTCAAAGTACAAGGTTTAAGCCAATGATAAAACTCATCCTGACCGCGCTAACAATCCCTGATCCTGTTTTCCGTTGAGGGATATTCGAGATCAGCCGGCAGAGCGCACACTTCACTGAGAGCGGCCTGGATCGCAAACGATTACGCGCTGCCGCCGAAAAGATGCTAGTCGACGTAAAGGGCGAAGCGGTCCGGATGGTTTTTGCCCAGAAACAACTAGATTACCTGCTCTGGAAGACTGTTCGACCGGCGCGGAGCATACACTGAAGCGGCCGGCCTGTTTCAGAAAGTCGCCGGGCGAAAATCGGCACTTGCCGGTTATGCCCTCTGGCATCGGCGGAGACAGCTCCGGGCCCCACGGACACTTCGCCGAAGAGCAGCGCCTGCTGGCGGAGTTTCTCGGTCAATACGGCAGTCATATTTTCGGGAGCGCACGATCCGGCGGCTGGCCGACAGTTATTTCAATTCACGGAAGTATCAGGCTTGTCATCGACTGTCTGACCGAATTACAGCACCCCGCGCAGGGATGCGCTGGCGACGATCGGAGAAGCGCAGATGATCGCTTGCGCCGGCTCGACTCGGCGAGGATCTCGAACACCGCGGTGCTGGGGAACAGACTTTGGACGATGCCCTGCTGCGCGCGGCTGCAGGCCTTGACCGGCTCCGTTGATGCCGATCGACGGCGGTCACTGAAGCTGACAGGCTTCGACGTGCGAGAATCACCAGATCACCGCAAAACACTTCGCCGATGCGCGTAAACACTGGCTGGCATTCATCCGGGATTTCCGCAGAGCGACAAGCTGTGTCGAAGCTCTCTGTTGCTCTCGGTCAGGCTATTTCCTCGAAGATCAATACAATGAAGCCGCAAATGGTACACCCTGGCCTACAAGAATTTCGAGGACGCCCGAAGGCGAACAGGGATTCTATTATGTCGGGCATTGCCATCAATACCTCAGGAAGCGGATCTGCCTTACTTTACAGGAGGCTTTTCTCAGGACATATCCAAAAAGCGATTACATGGGATGCGCATTTAAACGTGATCGACACCTTGCGCTCGGTCGGAAGGCTGGATGAAGCTTTGAAATGGGCCGCCAGAGCTTTGCCTTGCCGGAGAGCCGTTTGCCAATGTCACAGGGCTTTTCTAGGGCAAGCGGATCCACCTCAGCAGGACATTACCAGGCAGCGCTCGCTGACTTCCACGGAGCTCAAAGCTCGCAACCGGAATGTCCGCAGGACTGAGCTGCGGACAAACCCGGCCGAAGTGACGTTCCCCCGTAAGTTATTGCATCGGAGAAGCTGGGAAGGTTTGAAGAAGCAGTAAATGAATATCTTTCCTCAATGAGGTTCGCGAGTGGCGCAGCCAGCTGTACGCCCAGCGCGCCGGCGAGCATCTGAGATCGGCACAAGAACAATCCGCGCTCAGAAATCCCCAGTCGTGTTCGAGCTTCGCGAGCAGTTTCTCAGAATTGCCGCAGCACCAATCTTCAGAAGAAGCTGGCCGCGGCGAAACCGCGGCAATCAGGCTTCCTTTCCGGTTCGCTCTGGACGAATCATCGCGCGGCGAGATGATCAAGTTCCACCGAAAATCTTCATATGCCAGGCTGAAAGGATATCAGGCCGGCACAAGCGGGAAGTTCGACGGCGGGGCGCACCGAGGTTTTAAACGACGCAGCGGCGAGCCAGGACAAGATCACCAGACCATCGCTTGATGAACTGCTGTTTCCTGGGCCTCTGTTGAAGGCGCTCTCGAACTGGGCCGAGACTGCCGCTTCAAAGTCGACGATTCTTTTCCTGCTCGAAGGGCGAATGCATAACAGGACGATCCAGTTACTATGGGGCGGTTTGAACAGCCACCGGACGATTTCAGAGTCGGGCTGCTGCCCCTCGCGAGCTACGCTGTTGTCTTTTATCCCTTCCCTTTCCGCGAGCTGCTTGCACTGGACGCCGCCAGCCGAAACGTCGATCCCGCTTCGTGCCTCAATCATCCGGCAGGAGAGCCGATACAACCCCAGTGTCAAGCGCGGCCTGCAGCCCGGGATGATGCGATTCATCTCTCAAACAGCCAATCAGATAATGACCAACTGAAATTGCGGGGATTTCGGGCAGAACGATCTCTACAACCACTGGAATCATATTATCCTCATGGGGTCATAATGCCTTGAAGTACTTTTGGTTGATTGAATTCGGATCGCCGGAAGCCTGACTGCGGCTTA
>JADJLO010000039.1 GCA_016710075.1 Acidobacteriota bacterium
TCCCAAATGGGCCATCGCTCACACGGAAGACAGTTTTATCTCGGCCGCAGAAATGGGAGAAATTGTCGAACAGTTCCGACGAATCGATGTCCAGCTACAACAAGAATTTCTCTGAAGTCGTCGGTGGAAGAAACAGTTTCATCATAATTTGCCTGATGACCGACTGGATGACCCACATGGCGCGACAACCGGCGAACTGGAAAACTGGTGAGGAGGAACCGGCGGCTTGCTTGGCGAGCGCGACCTGCACTGCGTCGCCGCCTGACGGAGGTTGAGGCCAATTTCCTGCGCACAGTGGAAGAGTCGCAGCAGGAGATCTGGCCATAGACAGAAGCACTCAGCGCGAGCCAACTCCCAGTTGCATAGACTCGACCGAATGAAGGATGCGTTCCTCTCGATAATTCACGCATAGGCTGCGCACACCACTGACCGTGATCAGCGGCGTGAGCCGAGATGCTCGAAACAGGCATTTACGGCGAGTTGACTGCCGAGAGCAGTCCGAGCACACATTCATCAGATATCCATTCGGGGCAAACGGTTGCGACAGATCGTCAACGACCTGCTCGATCTTTCTCCAAGATGGAGGCCAGGATGATGAAGATTCTGCGTGAATCGATCGATCCATAAGTAGTCTCCAGCACAGGCCGTCACCGAACAACTCACAGTCGCCCGCTCGATCGGGTCGCATGCTCCGGAACCGTGTTTCGCGCAACCTCCCCGACATCTTCTGCGACGACCGTACGTCGAACAGGTGCTCACAAATCTCGTCGCCAATGCGATCAAGTTCACACTCCGAGCGGCGGAACGGTTACAATTACCGCCCGAACCTTCGGGTGAAAATGTCACTTTCTGTGTTGCCGATACCGGCGGGGGCATTCCCCGGAAGCTCTCCCCCGAATTTTTGACAAGTTTTGCAGGTGCAATCGAGCACGGAAACCGGTACCGGGGGACGGGACTCCAGGCGTGCCATAGTCAAACACCCCTCGTCGAACTCCACGGCGGTAGAGTCAGCGTCAGCAACGAGCCCGGACATTGGCAGCCGGTTCTGCTTCCACACTGCCGGGAAAGTTTAAAGTTCGAGTTTTAAGTCTAAAGATGATATGACTCGCCGCACTCGATCAGTAGAATTGAGTTGACGATTCATAAGCGCCGAAAGGCACTGGTCGCCCAACCCGGGCAAGCGCGAAGCGTCACTTGAAGTGAATTATCAAGAAAGAAACATGCGCCCCAACGGGGCAATCAACATCAAAGGTCTGGTTGCGGGGCGCGACCAGATAATTATTGTTCTGCCGTAACCCGGGGCGACGCGCTTCCCGCGCTTGCGGAAGCTGTAATAGTGCGCCTTCGGCGCGTCAGAACCGCTGTCAAGCTAAATTGCCCAGTCACCGATGCGTAACATCAGTAACTGATACTGTTGGCAGATTGAATTTATAACCTGTTTCCCCTGTTTCATTGATATTTTTGGAATGAATTCGAAATGCGAGGCGGGAGCAGGCGTCTCGCCTGCATGTGTTGAAATAGCTGCACATTCTAAAAACATCAGTTTGCGTTAATCGAATTTGATGCGGGCGAGACGCCTGCGCTCCCGCTCGTATTTTGATTCTGTAATTTCTGACAATCTACCAAAGGATGAATTCGCCAGCATCAGTCCGTTAGTATCACAAACTAAACCTTTAACTTTAAACTTCTTCTTGTTATGGATATACACACTCTAATTATCAGGACGGTTACGATTATCGATCTAAGCGGAAATCTGACCAGCCGAAAAAGTGAAGAGAGCCTGCGTGAAACGGTCAACCGGATGCTGGCGGAGGATCGGAAGGATCTGATCCTGAATCTCTCCGAGGTGCCGATAATCGACCCCAGTTCGGGCATCGGCGCGATGATCAAATGTTTCACCAGCGCCAAGGTAAGCGGCGGCAGATTCAGCTTGCTCAGGCCGTCGCGCATGGCCAGACAGCTTCTGCCAACATCACAGGGCTGCTTTCGGTGCTCGAAACTTTTGACGATGAGACGACTGCCGTAGCTTCATTCTGACGGCTAATCGCCAAAGCCTGCGATAAACCCGATGCAAAAGCCCGCGCAACTCAAATCATCAACCGGTTCGCGCCAGCAACCCGCTTTGTCGCTGTCAAGCAAGCCGCCGATCGGGCGCAAGGCTGAAAACGATCTCAACTGCTCTCCGACACGGTATCGCGCCAGCACGCGATGATCATCTACGAGGGAAGGCAATATGCATCCTCGTCGACATCGGCGCAAGCGCGGCACCTTTGTTTGCATAATCACGGATCGAGCGCTTGGCCTGCAGCATAACGACCAGATTCGCATCGGCGAGAGAAGACGAGCAGATAACTTTTCTGGATCAGACGGTCGAAAGAGCCGCGGTGATCTTCAACAGCGGTCCGCTGCCGCCGTTATCAGCGAACTCGGATGACGCATTCGCGCGGCATCAGCCAACGAGGAGTTGCAGAAACTTTCCCGCTTCATCGAAGTCAAACCAGGCCTTCAAATTCTCCCTGACACCCGATGACGTTCTCTACCTGATCGTCGATGCGGCAATCGAGATATCGAACGCCGAACGCGGGTTTCTCATGCTCGCAATAAAGGCGGGATCTTGAATTCAAGGTGGCCGCGATCGATACAGAAACACACTCGAGGGCAACGATTTCTCCATAGAGCCGATCCGTCGTCGAGGATGCGTTCAAACAGAATCGCAGCATCGTCGTCAGCACAGGCTGATAACAACGAGAGGACGCCGAGCAACAGCATCTTTTCTCTGGACCTTCGATCCATCGCCTGCATCCCCCTGCGCCGCTTTCAAATGAGCGACAACATGGATGCGACGATGATGCTCAAACGCGACGTCATCGGAGTGCTCTGCATCGACAGCCACTCACAGACGGAAATGATCAATCAAACATCCATCCGGCTGCGTCGAATCGCTTTTTCGCTTTCGAGGCGACCAAATCGCTTGAAAGCGTCCGGCTGATGATGAAGAGAAAGAGAAGAAGCAGATGGAGGAGGAGTTCAACATGGCTCGCCAGGTTCAACTCGCTCTGTCGCCGACCGCGATCAATCAGCCCGACCATCTGGAAAGTGGCTTTGAGCGTGCCCTCGCGCTATGCGGCGGCGATTTTTTACGACGTCATCCCGCTCAAAGACGGGCGGATCGCCTTTGCTCTCGGCGATGTTTCCGGCAAGGGGATTGCCGCGGCGCTGCTCGCGGCAATGGCGCAGGGAGCGCTCCAGTCTCAGTTCGCCGGCAACCTGCCGCTGACCGACAATATTTCAAGCCTCAAAAGTAATGGTTCAGCGCTCGGCATCGAACAGATTCATCACCCTCTTCTGCGGCGTGCTCGACCGCGACGGCCATTTCACCTTCATCAACGCCGGCCATAATCCTCCAATTTCTCGCCAGGACACAGGGCGGCCTTGAAATGCTTTCGACAAAATCAGTCGTCCTCGGGGCTTCGATTTCGTTCAATATGCCCCGCTTCAAACAAGGTTTTTCCCGGGCGATGTGCTGGTCATCTTCACAGACGGCGTGACCGAAGCCGTGAATTCCAGAAACGAAATGTTCAGCGATGAGCGCCTCGAGGAACTGGTCAGGAAGAACGTCCATCTCGGCGCGGAAGAAATGCGGAAATTGATTCTAAATGAAGTCGAGACCTTCACCAGCGGCCTGCCTCAGGGAGACGACATCACCCTTCTCATCCTCAAGATGAAGAATCCCGGGTGATAAAGTTCGCTAAAAATCCAATTACAACTCAGATGGGCATCACTTTTTGCGATTGAGAGACCATCTCTTTGGATTCAGTCGTATAACGGCGAATCTCGAGAAATTCTTTCAGGCCTTTAATCACGTGTTCGTAATATCGCATCTGCCAGAAATGGCGATTAAAGTGCTGCCATTGTTGTTCCCTTGACACCATTTATATATGCATTGGTCGTCATGGTTTTAAACCATTTTATGATTTCGGAAAGGGCTTCACATCTGGCTGGAAGATGTATCAGCGCCTCTGATATCTGATCACGGCTTTTCCCTGATGAAATAATTCCTTTTCGCGATGGCGTCGATCTACAATTTTGATAATGCCATGTATGTGATTCGGCATTACGATATGTTCATCCAAATCGACCAGCGGAAATTTCCTGGCGATCTCGTTCACCAGTACTCCACCATCTTCCCTGCTCCATTCAGGATGACCTCATCATTAATTACTATTCCCAAAAGGCATTTCCTCTGATTGACGCAAATTGTCACATAATAGGCCCCGGAAATGAATAATCGTAATTCCGCAATCGGACAGAGCGCCGGTGATGTTTTTGTGGGTCGTATGTCATGTCTGTTACAGACGTTGCAACATCACCAAAATGCCGATTTAAAATCAATTAATCTTAGTGGCATTACGGGGCGCACACACAGGTGCGCCCTGATTACCCCGATGGTAACTGGGTCCACTGCATCATTGCCTGATCACCCTGACAACCGATTCTTCTATTGTTGATTATCGTAGGGGCGCACCTGTGTGCGCCCCCACCTGTTATCCTGGTGGATCATGTTTCCTTCACATTAATGCCTCTATTATCCGTTTCGTGGCGGCGATTGCCTGATCGAGGTCAGAGATCGATCCATCGAGCTGCATTTGGTAGACGGCGTTTGTGATTCGGCCGATCTCAGGGCCTTCCTTCAACCCCAGGGCAAGAACGTGCCGGCCCAGCAGGAGGGGTTCAGGGCGCGCTGCTGGATGCCGAGATGGCGGACACGATCAATGAACCAGTCTTCAGCGACGGTCGTTGATCCTCCGCGCCTGCCGAGGCGGCTGGCGCGCTCCATCCGGTAAAAGCAGATCGGGTTCGACAGTCAATGCGAGGCGGCGGAAATCGCCGTCGGTGACTGGTTCACCGCGAGTCATCGATTCAAACCAGCGAGCCGGGGTGAGATGATTTCTGATCAGGAGAGAACCTGCCTGCGAACATCATAGCCATCGAGCGTGAATATTTTCAGCTTGTCGAGAAACGCTTCGGCGGGTCCCAGCCCGGCGAGTGGATGGTTAAAGGCGTGACGGTTTCCTGGTCGAATTTGGTGGTCAGGGGTTTGCCGAAATCATGGCAGAGAGAAGCCAAAGATGAGCGTGAGTTGTCTTGGTCTCGGAAGATCACTGATCAGGCCGGCGGCCTCGTCCAGCGTCCTCGCCGTGTGAGCGAAGACGTCGCCTTCCGGATGGCGAAGTTCATCCTGTGGACAGTCGATCATCGCCCGGATCCCATGCCAGAGCTTATCGACAATTTTCAATTCGCGGGCGGCGTAAAAAGCCCGATCGAAGGACGAGACGACTGTAATAGCCATTTCTCGACTTCCGCCTCGATTCTCTCCGAGGGCAGATCGGAAAGATCGATCGAGCGGCACAAATCAACGGTCGCTGGATCAATTTCTGAATTCGAACCGTGATGCGAATTGCATTGCGCGCAGGACTCGCAGGCTGCTCTTCGATGAAAGTCGCGGGATCGACCACGCGAATCAGCCTGGCTTCGATATCCTTTCGACCATCGAACGGGTCGATGAAATCTGCAGTCAAAGGATCAGTAAAATCGCGTTGATCGTAAAATCGCGCCGGCGCGCGGCTTCAAAGCTCATGGTCGGGTCGCCGGTGACCACAAAACCTTTGTGACCCGCGTCCGATCTTCGATTCGCGCCGGGGAAGGCTGACATCGACGATAAACCGCGAGCCCCCTTCCCTGAGCCTGACCTTGTATACCGTGAAAGCCTCACCGACGGCATTGACCTGCCCAAGCCGATCGAGCAGGCCGCGCAGAGCCGTGGCCTCAATGCCATACACCTCAATGTCGTAATCCGCAGTCTCCCTGCCCCGCAGGAAATCGAGACCCAGCCGCCGACCAGCAGGGCCCTTCCACCCATCTGACCGACTTCCTGGCACAGGTTTATGACAGCTTTGGAAATCATACGTTAAGCAATTATCGTTTTTTTACGCTAGAATTGCATCCTTAATTTCAGTACTAAGCAGTAAACGAGTTGCCCCATTGAAAGTGAGTTCGGATGTCTGGAATATTTCGCAAGATCATCAGGGCCGGAGGGTCGCGCCTGGCTATCAAAGCCTCAAGTCGATGCCGCTGGTCGGTACTGCCGTGGTTATCGGACTTGTCGGTTATGAGATAAAGAAGAAGGGGTTGTTCAAAGGCATCGTCAATACGGCACTCGATGCCACCCCGGTCATCGGCGTCACCAAGAATGCAATCGAAGTGATTACCGGAGACTGGCTCGCCGACAAGGAAGTGTTACCAAAAGAACCGAAACAACCGTAGGATCGTTCGATCTCCCGCCCTTTAGAGCCGTCCCGGTGGTTTATTTTACTGCTCCAGGGAATAGGCCGCATTGAGCAGCGTTGCCTCGTCGAAATGCCTGCCGATCAACTGCAGTCCAATCGGGAGCCCAGTGGATGAATTGCCGCAGGGAACGCTGATGGCAGGCACTCCCGCCAGGTTTATCGTCACCGTATAAATATCTCCGAGATACATCGCCAGCGGATCGCCCGATTTGTCTCCGATCCGGAAAGCAGGTGTTGGAGCCGTCGGCGTCGCAATCAGATCACAATTTTTAAACGCCTCAGTAAAATCGTTGAGCAGCATCCGGCGGACGCGCTGAGCCTTCTCGTAATAGGCATCATAGTATCCCGATGAAAGAACGAAGGTGCCGAGCATTATTCTTCGCTTGACCTCAGCGCCAAAGCCCTGGTCGCGAGTGCGACGATACATTTCCGACAGGGTGCCGGCATCTTCGGCGCGCAGGCCGTATCTGACGCCGTCATATCTCGCCAGGTTCGATGAAGCTTCGGCCGTGGCGATGATGTAATAGACGGCGACGACATATTTCGTGTGAGGCAGATTGACGGGAACGATCCGGGCTCCGCGCTGCTCAAGACTCCGGATTGCCGCTTCCACCTTTTCTTTTACTTCTCCGTCCAGGCCTTCGGCGAAACATTCCGGCGGCACGCCGATTCTCAAGCCCCTGACATCACCGTTCAAAGACGCCAGCTAATCGGGAACCTCGACATTCGCCGATGTCGAATCGTACCAATCATGACCCGAGATCGCCTGCAGGACTCTCGCCGCATCGGGGACAACCGTCGAAAACGGCCCTATCTGATCGAGTGATGAAGCGAAGGCCACCAGCCCGTTGCGCGACACACGACCATAGGTCGGCTTCAGACCGATAATCCCGCAAAATGAAGCCGGCTGGCGAATCGAGCCTCCGGTGTCCGATCCGAGTGAAACCGGAACATGGCCCGCAGCTACCGCCACGGCAGAGCCTCCAGAACTTCCGCCAGGAACATATTCTTCATTGACCGGATTGCGAACCGGACCGTATGCCGAGTTTTCCGTCGATCCGCCCATCGCGAATTCATCGAGGTTAGTCTTGGCCACAATGATCGCGCCGGCTTCTTCAAGCTTCCTGACCGCCGTTGCCGTGTATGGCGGAACATATCTGTCGAGAATGAGAGAACCACATGTGGTCCGCAAGCCCTGAGTGCAGAGATTGTCCTTGATCGCGACCGGTATTCCGGCCAGCGGCTTCTCCTTGATTGCGCTTTTAATACCCGAATCCATTGCCGCAGCCGCCTTGATCGCCCCATCCCGATTGATGCTGATGCAGGCATTGAGCCGGCCGTTCTCTTTCTCAATCTCTTCGAGAGCTTTCGTAACTATGTCGCTGGGACTCGCCTCTCCTGAAGCGTATAGCCTGTGCAACTCTCCAACCGTCTGTTTTTTAGCCAAAACCATGACTCCAAATTATTCTGATAACAACGATGCGATATGAAGGGATAAGACAGAAGACAGATTACGAAACAGACGAAAAAATTTAATTGTTGAAACTACAATTTTCAGTGAATAATCATTATTCAAAGAAAATATCGTTTCAACATTTAAAAAAATTTTCGTCTGTTTCGTTTATTTCGTCTGTTTCGTAATCTGTCTTCTGTCTTCTGCCTTCGCTCATCTATCTCCTAAATCACCCTGGGGACGCGGAAATGGCCCTCATCGTGATCCGGGGCCTGATCGAGTGCCGCCTTCTGTCCGAGGCCGGGCTCAACCGTATCTTCACGCGATGCGCAGGAGTTGATCGCCTCACCGGCGCTCGCTGGTTGCCACGGCTTGACGCCGGATGTATCCAGTTCGTTGAGCTGATCGATATACTCGACAATCGCGGCCAGTTGGACGGTGAAGGATTGTTTCTCATCAGGAGTCAGCTCAAGGTTGGCGAGATCGGCGATCTTTTCGACTTCGGTTTGTGTAATCGGCATAAGCGCTCTGCTATTCTCCTCTTCTTTCCAGGCTTTTTGCGGCCGCGCGCAGGAACTTCTCGCGCAGATCATCGTCCTTTATCTTCGCGGCCGATGATTCCAGTTCTTCTTCGATTTCTTGAGTATGATGGAACTCGAATGTCTTCTCCGGTTCCCTGCGCGATTGAATCACGAAATCCCTGTCAACGCGAAAGTCTATGAAACCGACATAAGATCCGTTCAATAATTTATTGACACCGTGGACATATTCCGCCGCAATCTTCTCCATCTGATTCTTCCATGTCTGATCGAGCACGGCGACGGTCAGATTTTTATTATGAAGTCTGGAAGGCTCACAGACATTGGCCACGCCCTCTCCCGCCGCCGCGCGCCAGGCGGCAAAGACTGCCTGCTCACGCACCTGTTCATTGTCCCCGGAGAGGCGAATCATGACCGGCAATAGTTTCAGAAGACTGTTCATATCTGGAGAAGTTTAAAGTTTAATCTAAAGTTAAAAGCTCAAAGTCCGAAATCTTTAAGGTTTAAAGTTTAAAGTTTAAACAAAGGGGTAGGTGGCGGACACTTAACAGAATTTGATGGACTGAATCTGTCCCCACTTGGCTGGTTTTTTTCCTGACCTAGGGTTCCGCTGGCCATCGGAGCCAACTGGCTATCAGGTTACTGGTAATACTTCAAAAAACTTCAAATCATTAAAAACTTTACAACTTTAAGACTTTAAACTTTAGACTTTAGCCCCTTCCCTTTCTTCTTTAAAGAGTTCGAGTGAGCGATGACCGGCCAGTATTTGGCAAAATCGAAATCCGGGCTGTTTGCGCGATCGTGGCAGACGAGGCAACTGGCATTTCTCGCCGGAGTCTTGTAATTTCCCGCGGCCGGGGCAGCGACGTGAGCGGCGCCGGGGCCGTGGCACGATTCGCATTGAACATTGGCCAGATGCGGAGTCGCCTTGATATTGACGAATCCCTGTTTCTGAAATCCGAGCGAATGGCAGCCGATGCAGGCTGAATCGAAGGTCCTGCGTCTGGTTTCGAGCGCGGCGAAAGCATTCGAGTGAAGCGATTTCCGCCAAATCGCATATTCGGTCTGGTGGCATTTGCCGCAGGTATCGGAAAGGACAAATTGTGACCTGCCGTTCGAAGAATTGCTTGCCGAATAGACGGCGGCCTCTGCTTCAGCCATCCTGTTTTGAACTTCATCAATCTCGCGGCGGGCCTGAGCGGTGATCGCGGCCATGCCGGGTTCATCCGGTATCACTTCATCGAGTTCGACATATCGAGCGGTGAAGCGATCGACGACACCGTCTGCGTCAGTATAAACGCGAAGCTCGCCGAGGTGTTTGGTCTCTTTTGCCGCAAAGACGATCAATGCATTGTTGACCTGACCTGGATCGGGGACAAGGCCGGTCTCGTCGGAGTTGATGATCACATCGATGTCATCATTGAGTCTTGCCAGCTTGTTGACCCTGGGGAGCGACAGAAAGCTGACCACGACATTGACGTCGGCCTTGTCGGCAACCTCCGCGAGAGCGGCCTTGACCGATTCGAATGGATCATTGATGACAAAACCGCTCGCCGCAACCCGGTCCTTCATCTCGTCAGGCGCCGCGTCGCTGACTCCGATAAATGCAATGCGAACGGGCCTGGCCAGTCTTTTGCCGGTGACGATCCTGATGACATAGGGAGCCGGGCTGAGATGAGCGCCATCCACGGCCCTGATGTTCGACGAGATGACGGCGCTTTTCCCGGGCTTCAAAGTCGCGTCGGGCTTGAGAAACGATGCGGCATAGTCGATGTCCTTGTACGACAGGTTGACGACATCCAGTCCGAGAACATCGTCGGCGCGAACGATCCAGTCGTTCATCAAACGCGCGTCCTGGCGGAGGTTTTTATCTGAATCGTCTCTCTCGTCGCTGAAAATATTACCGGCATCAACCTGTAGAATCGCGACCCCTGGGCTGCGTTCGGCAAACGCCTTGAGATAACCGGCCCGCCGGGCCACGCCCCCGAGAGGATGGATCGGACAACCGCAGACTTCGAGGTTTCCATGCACCGTCGCTGAGAAGAAGATGCCGATGCCGTATCCGTCATCCTTGTCGAGACGGTCAGTGACCGTGCCCGAAGGTTTGGCCTTCCTGGCCAGTTTTTCGCGATCGGTCCGGCCCTTGACGCCCTTCTGCTGAGCCTGCGTCAGAGGCATTGGCAGATAATCGACGGCCAGCGCCGCCGCAATGAACAGGACAATGACCGCCAACGATAAATATCTCTTTCGATAGTGCATAATATCGGTCTGTAATGATAAAAATAATGCCCGTGCAAGAGAACATAGTGTAAACAAAAAGATGTCAAAGTATAAGGTTTAAGCCAATGATAAAAAAACTCATCCTGACCGCGCTATCAATTCTGATCCTGTTTTCCGTTGAGGGATATTCGCAGATCAGCCGGCAGAGGCATACTTCACTGAGAGCGGCCCTGGATCGCAACGATTACGCTGCCGCCGAAAAGATGCTCGTCGACATGAGGCGAAGCGGTCCGGATGGTTTTGCGCGAAACAACTACGATTACCTGCTCGGAAGACTGTTCGACCGCCGCGGAGCATACACTGAAGCGGCCGGCCTGTTTCAGAAAGTCGCCGGGCGAAAATCGGCACTTGCCGGTTATGCTCTCTGGCATCTGGCGGAGACAGCCCGGGCCACGGACAATTCCGCCGAAGAGCAGCGCCTGCTGCTGGAGTTTGTCGGTCAATACGGCAGTCATATCTTTCGGGAGCGCGCGATCCAGCGGCTGGCCGACAGTTATTTCAATTCACGGAAGTATCAGGCCGTCATCGACTGTCTGAGGAATTACAGCACTCCGCGCAGGGATGCGCTGGCGATGATCGGAGAAGCGCAGATGATGCTTCGCCGGCTCGACTCGGCGAGGATCTCGTTCACCGCGGTGCTGGCGAATGGAAGCACGGACGATGCATCGCTGCGCGCGGCTGCAGGCCTTGACCGGCTCGATGATGCCGATCTGACGGCGGTCACTGAAGCCGACAGGCTTCGACGCGCGAGAATCTACCAGATCAACCGCCACTTCGCCGATGCACGTAAACACTGGCTGGCATTCATCCGGGATTTCCCGCAGAGCGACAAGCGTGCCGAAGCTCTCTTTGCTCTCGGTCGCGGCTATTTCCTCGAAGATCAATACCATGAAGCCGCAAAATGGTACACCCGGGCCTACAATGAATTCCCGAGGACGCCCGAAGGCGAACAGGGATTCTATTATGTCGGCCATTGCCATCAATACCTCAAGGAAGCGGATCTCGCCCTGACCCGCTACGAGGCTTTTCTCAGGACATATCCAAAAAGCGATTACACGGGATATGCGCATTTAAATGCGATCGACACCCTGCGCTCGGTCGGAAGGCTGGATGAAGCTTTGAAATGGGCCGCCAGAGCGCAGGCCCTTGCCGGAGAGCCGTTTGCCAATGTCACAGGGCTCTTCTATCAGGCGAGGATCCACCTCCAGCAGGACAATTACCAGGCAGCGCTCGCTGACTTCACGGAGCTCAAAGCTCGCAACCTGAATGTCCGCGGGCTGAGCGCCACGACAAATCCGGCCGAAGTGACATTCATGCGCGGTTATTGCATGGAGAAGCTGGGAAGGTTTGAAGAAGCAGTAAATGAATATCTTTCCCTCAATGAGGTTCGCAATGGCGCGACCGGCTATTACGCCCGGCGCGCCAGCGAGCATCTGAGATCTTTGCAGAACAATCAGCGCTCAAGAAATCTGATCATCAGGCTTCGCGAGCAGTTTCTCCAGAATGCCCGCAACACAAGTCTTCAGGAAAACCCGGCCGCTGCGAAAACCGCGGCCAACCAGGCCCTCCGGTTCGCTCTGGACGAATCATCGCGCGGCGAGATGCTCAGGGTTCTGAAATCTTCATATGCCAGGCTGAAAGGATATCAGGCCGGCACAAGCGGGAGTTCCACGGCGGGGCGCACCGAGGTTTTAAACGACGCAGCGGCAGCCGGAACGGATCACCAGACCATCGCCGATGAACTGCTGTTTCTGGGCCTCTATGACGAAGGCGCTCTCGAACTGGCCGAGACTGCTGCATCAAAGTCGACGATTCTTTACTACTGCTCGAAGGGCGAATGCGCCAACAGGACGATCGATTACTATGAGCCGGTTTTGAACAGCCTGCCGGACGATTTCAGAGTCGAACTGCTGCCTCGCGAGCTCGCTGAAGTCTTTTATCCCTTCCCTTTCCGCGAGCTGCTTGCACTGGACGCCGCCAGCCGAAACGTCGATCCGCGCTTCGTGCTTTCGATCATCCGGCAGGAGAGCCGATACAACCCCAGTGTCAAAAGCGCGGCCGCAGCCCGCGGGATGATGCAGTTCATCTCTCAAACAGCCAATCAGATAGCCGATCAACTGAAATTGCAGGGATTCGGACAGAACGATCTCTACAACCCGGAAATCGCCATCCTCATGGGGTCGCAATACCTTCAGAATCTTTTTGTTGAATTCGGATCGCCGGAAGCCGCGGCTGCGGCTTATAACGGAAGCGAGGATTCCGTCCGCAGGTGGATATCAAGAGCTCAAGACAACGATGTCGAACGGATGATAATCGAGATCGCCAAACGCGAAACCAAGGACTACGTCTTCAAGGTCATGAACTTTTACGACTCGTACCTCAAGCTCTACCCTGACGAGTTTCAGAAAAATTCAAAATAGTACGATCAATATCAGCGCTTCAGAATAAAACAGCTAACCGGCAGACTACCTGAACAATAATGTAACCCAATAAGTAATCGACGAGATCAATGCTGCCATTGGTATGGTGAGAACCCAGGCCCAGACGATTCTCCTGGCCAATCCCCAGCGTACAGCAGAAAGGCGAGTCGTTGATCCGACGCCCACAATAGCGCCGGTGATTGTGTGAGTCGTCGATACCGGAATGCCGAACATCGAAGCAATGATGATCGATATTCCTCCACCAGTCTCTGCGCAAAACCCGCCAACCGGCCTCAACTTGGTTATCTTTGAACCCATTGTCTTGACGATTCTCCAGCCTCCGGAAAGCGTGCCCAACGCAATAGCTGCGTGCGCCGAGAGAATAACCCAAATCGGAATATCCGCCTTTTCGCCAAGAATCCCGCCAGTAACGAGAGCGGCAAAGATAATTCCCATTGTTTTCTGCGCATCGTTGAGGCCGTGAGAGAGGCTGTAAAGTGCAGCCGAAAGGAGCTGCAGCACACGAAACAAACGATCAACTCGCGAGGGAGCGGAGTTGCGAAAGATCCAGCTCACCGCGATCATAAGGGTCATTCCAAGAATTAATCCAAGAATCGGCGAGATAACGATGAAGGATAATGTGCCCGGCCATCCTCTTGGCCACTGTGCCCAAAGAAGCACGCCAAAGCCCGATTTTGCGACTGCTGCTCCCGCATACCCTCCCACCAGCGCATGCGATGAACTCGTCGGAAGTCCGAGATACCAGGTAATGATGTTCCAGGTGATGGCTCCAAGTACGGCAGACAAAATCACCCATTCATTGACCTGTGCGATATCAATCAATCCTTTGCCTATCGTCGATGCGACATGAGTTCCAAAACCGAAGGCTGCTATGAAATTAAAAAATGCTGCCAGCAAGACGGCTTTCCCAGGTGTGAGTACCCTGGTTGAAACAACTGTTGCGATCGAGTTTGCCGCATCGTGAAACCCGTTCGTGTAATCAAATATCAGCGCAAAGAAAATAATCAAGATAACGAGAACGAACGTTGTCGTCATACAAACCTCTGATTGCAGTATACTTCTCTGGATTTTTCAGTTTTCTGCATAAACCCTGGCAGGTGTTAGGACCGCAATGCTTCTGAGTTCACATCCTAGGCATTCTTGAGAGAGACGGCTTCCAACACATTGGCTACATCCTCGCACTTGTCTATTGTGCGCTCCATCTTTTCGTATATCTCTTTCATTTTGATAATCGTGATGGCGTCCTTTTCGTCAGCGAAAAGTTTTCCGACGGCGTCGTGATGGTAGGTGTCGCCTTCGCTCTCAAGAGTATGAATATCGACACAGGCCTTCAAAACCAATTCGCCATGTTTTTCCAGGGCAATAACTGCTTCTTCGAGTTTGGCTACAATACGCACCAGAACGTTCGTCATCTTGATTGAATGCGGGGTGGCCTGATTGACATTGTAAAGGATCACCCGGCGCGCCGTGTAATCAATGGCATCGACAACATCGTCCAGCCCTGTCGCCAAAGCGTGTATGTCCTCACGGTCAATCGGCGTGATGAAGGTCTGGTTGAGCCGCTTGACGATATCGTGCGTCAGGTCATCGCACTCATGCTCGATCTCCTTGATCCTGTCGGCGTACCCATTGCGATTGTCAAAGTCCGCAAACAACTTTTCCATTTCCTTTGCAGCTTCGGTTATCTTCGCTGCCAGACGATTGAATAGATCGAAAAATTTCTCATCCTTGGGTAAAAATCTGAACATTTTATTTGGATCTCCTTACTCTGAACTCTGAACTCAGAGCCATGATTAACCCGATTTAATTGCTTTAACAAAGCCGAAAGTATACCCGCTTAAAGTTTTTTTGAAAAACTCGCCGGACTCATCAAATGAAGATTTAAGATTGACATAACATTTCAAATCCTGGAGATGGCTTGATCACAGATCCCTATCAGATCCCTATCAGATCCCTCAGAGGGACAATTCGTGGCACGGTTTTTGCTTTACCATCATCGCCCGACACCTGTTTGGCCCCTTGTTGAAGATCTAATAAGGTTTAGGAGATATGGAAATGCAAAGTGTTTTAGGAATAATCTGGAGGGTGCTCAAAGTGCTGCCTGTCTTTGGATACATGGTAGTGCTGGCGGGTGCGCCCGACGTTTTGCGACGCAAAGGTTACGTTATGGGGTCATTATCGGTCGCGCTCGACATCATTCCCGTTATCTGTTTGATAAAAGCGGGGATAGAGATTTTCAGCGGCGACATGATACCCGACAGAAACTCACTCATCGATGTCGAACTGGAGTCCCCACAGTCACCGAGTTTCGAGCTTGCCGCCTGATTCTATTGGTCGACTTCAGAACCCCGCCTGGGCATATCCGCCACCTTACTTCCGCTCAGACTTCTCCCCGATCACGAACCAATAACTAACTCAATCAACTGTCCACAATCTGCGACTTGCAATCAAGACAAGTGTCCACTTTGTGTGACGAAAGGCGGGTTTTGGAAGACAGATTACGAAACAGACGAAAAATTCCAGAGGTCGATTGGGCAAGAATATTTCGTTGACACCTCCCCACTAAACCCGGATGACCGGCTATAGTGGGGATTCTTCTCGGTTCACACGGGCTTCTGGCCCATCCCCCGAAGCACGTGCCCCCGCGCTTTTGAATGTTAACTGGCGGCATTATGATCACGATGCGCAACAAAACCGCAGTTGATGCAACGGTGCTCTCTTAGCGCAAGAGACTTGCGCACGCGACTGCCGCACTGGGAGCAGTCTTGCGACGTATATGGGGCCAGGTTCACCAGAATCCTTCACGGCCAGCATTCGCAGCTTCGTTTGTGAGGATCCTGGAGAATTGGTTCCAGCCCGCGTCACTGATGCTTTTGGCGAGATGGTGATTCTTGACCATCCCGCACACGTTCAAATCTTCGATGGTGATGTGATCGTAACGTCGAATCACATCAAGCGCCGTCTTGTGATGAAAGTCGGCACGCTGCCTTTTGATATGCAGGTGCTTCCTCGCCAGAATATTGATTGCCTTCCGGCGCCGGTTGCTGCGCTTGTTCTTTCGGCGCGCAACGGTGCGCTGTGCTCTCTTGAGTTGACTTTCGGCGGCGCGGTAATGTTTCGGTTTTCAACTCGCTCGCCATTGGACACGGCGGCAAAGCACTCTATCCCGAGGTCTATCCCCGCCGCCTTCCCGGTCTTCGGGATGAAGCGGGACTGATTGCATTCAACGGCAAACACGACATACCAGCCATCGGCTTCTCGTTTGATTGTGCAGGTTTTGATCGTGCCTTCAATCGGACGGGATAGACGGACCGGCAAACCGATCTTGCTCAGGTGCAGTTTGTCGCCTTCGAGGCGGAAACCGCTCTGAGGATAGACAAACGAATCAAAGAACGCCTTGCCCTTGAATCTTGGGTAGCCCGGTTTTTTGACCTGCCTTGACGCGGCGAAAGAAGTTGTCGAACGCCTTCTGAGAGCGGCGCAGAACGTCTTGAAGCACCTGACTGTGGACGGCGGCAACGTCCTGGCGGATGGCTTTGATGCCGGGAAGCTGCGCCGATTGGGAATTGTAGTTGAGCGAGACGTGATTGATTTGATAGGCGTCCCGGCGCTCTTGAAGGCTGGCGTTACTTAGAGTTCACGGTATGTATCGAGCGTGAAAACGCAGGCATGCTCAAAGGCGGGATTGGTTTTTAACTTGAACTTGTATGCTTTCACTCCCGGCATTATACTTAGTTCATTATGGCAAAACAATCTCTTTCGACCCTCAATCACTGCGCTTACTCGCTTCAGTATTGCTTGGTTCTCGTCACCAAATACCGCCGCAAAGGTAATAAGTCGGCGATGATGAGGCGGTTTGCGCGAGATATTTGAAGACACGCTTGGCAATGGAGTGCGGCTTGATCGAATTCAACGGCGAACAGGATCACGTTCACTTGTTGTTTGCGGCAACGCCGGTCATCGAACTGAGCAAGCTGGTCAACAACCTCAAGACGGTTTCCTCCAGGCTGATCCGCAGGGATTTCAGCGTGGAGATTCGGAAGACATATTGGGAGCCTGTTTTCTGGCATCGCTCTTACTGTGCCTGACCTCTGGCGGCGCTCCGTTGGAGGTCATCAAGCGTTACATTGAAAATCAAGGTAAAAAGACGATCCATCGGGCTAAGTCCCGATGCGAAAATTCATCACCACCCGGGCCGCCCAGATGGAGGCTATGGATGGAGTATCTTTCGCAAAGAGAGATAAACATAAACCCGGACTTTATTGCTGAAATAATCCCTT
>JADJLO010000040.1 GCA_016710075.1 Acidobacteriota bacterium
TTTTTTGTCCGTCCCTTTCAGGGCCGGAAAACGTGATGAACCGGATACCAGGGGCTCGCGCTACGCGCTCACCCCTGGCTATTTTCTCCGGCGCCTTTGGCGCCGTTGAGTTCACCAACAGTATCAGTTAATTATTTGCGTCACATCAGTAAGTAATCAGTTGCGCTTATAGATGCATTTCTGATTGTCCGATTTGACGTAATAGGACTTGTAGTTCGAGGCTTTTTTATCCATACAACCGGCCAGATTCAGAAGCTCGACCTTGCGGAATTCAATGGGGTGGCTTTCGCTTTGCAGGAAATGTAGCCCTCGCTGAGCAGCGTGCCGTCTTTCTTGACTGCCGGGTCGAAGCCGGCGACGTTGCCGCCTCCGATCTGAGGCTGTTGATATTCGAGCACCGGCTTGCCGTCGATCATATGCCGGATCGAGGTATCGCCAAGCACTTCAACTTCGACCCTCACCCATTGATCGCCGTCATAGGTTTTCGAAGTCGAGTTGACGCAGTGCGTGGTGAAGAGCTTGCCGTTGATGACCACATTCGTGCCGGGAGTGCAGAGGTTTGCCGTCGTTCGCTCCCCTTGCCCAGCCCCCAGAAGCTGCACTTCGATCGAGATGGGGAAATCCTGGTTCTTCCCCATGCTCTTCGCGGATTGACAATGGACCATGATGCCGCTGTTGCGGGTCGCCCACCCGGCTCCTCCGGGTGCCTGATCTCCAACAAAACGATACTCAACCGCGATCAGGTAATATGAAAATTTGTCCTTGTAAAAAATATGGCCGAAGCGGTTGTTGAATTTATCGTATTTTTCATACCCGACCTTCATCACTCCGTTCTCAACCCTGAAGGTGTCGCCGAAGTTGTCGTTCAGATCATATCCGGCTATCTTAACGTCCCACCCCGTCAAATCTCTGCCGTTAAATAACTTGATCCATTCCTTCTTGTCGGGATCATTCGATTTCTGCGCCAAAACAATCTCCGGGGCGATGAGTGAACTCATTGCCGGAATAATTAACATCATCACGATCATTGAAATCGCAAAAACAGAAAATAAAGCTACAGATTTAAATCTCATCGGCTTCCTCCATAAAATAAGGGTTTGCAGGATCAAATTGTGGCTATCCTAGAAGATAAACCCGATTTCTTCAAACCAGCGAAGGCCGGTGCGGGTGGCGATCAGACCGCCTCTTCGTTTAACATATGAGCCCCTTTTGAAAATTCAGCCTGGTATTCCTGGCGAGGATGCAACCGAAGTGGAATCGAATCGTTCTAAGATCCGGCAGTTGCACCCCCTGAATTACGGGCGATGCCTTTTTGGAGAAGGAATAAAAGGAGTAACTATGAAAAAACTTACCTCCCTGATTTTTGCGGCTTTGCTGGGTTTCACCTCGCTCACGGTATTTGCCGGGCCAGCCGGGCCAGCCGGGGTGTCGGGAGCATTCGACTGGGAAAAGGCGGTCTCGCTATACAAGCAGGGCCAGTTTCGCGAGGCGATAGAGGAGTTTCAAAAGGTTTTAAATGAGTATCCCGAGCACTCTGACAGCTTGAAATATGTCGGGCTTTCATATTTTCAATTGAAGGAGTACCAGCCGGCAATAGAGCCGCTGGACAAGGCGCTGGTGCTCAAACGCAAGGAGGGTCGCAACGATCCTGAACTGCTTCGCGCGCTGGGCCAGTCGTTTCTCTCCTTGAATCAGTTCGACAGGGCCCTGCCGCACCTGGAACTGCTTGCCAGGATACAGATGAATCTGGCGGCCAACTATTACCTTCTGGGAGTGGCCTATTCAAATCTGAATCGGGCGCAGGAAGCGGCCGAAGCCTATCAGAAGGCGGTCAAACTCGACCCCAGGGATTCCGATTCCTGGTATTATCTCGGCGTCCAGTATTTTCGCGGTGGAAAGATGACTGAGGCGATCTCGTCGCTCAGGAACGGGCTCTCAGCCGCGCCCCGCAACTCCGAGATCCTTGGACTGCTGGCTGAGTCCATGCTCAGACAGGGCGCCGCCGTAGATGACGAAAAGAAGAGCGCGCCACTATTCGATGAGGCAATAAAGACCGCGACGACTCTGCGATCGGTTCGCGAAGATGCGGATTCTCTTGATCTGCTGGGACGGGCTTATCTTGCTGCGGGGAAGTTCACCAACGCCGAGATGACGCTCTCAAGAGCGCTTGAAACAAGCAAGGCTCCGACAGCCACTCTTTATTTCAACCTCGGGTTTGCCCATTCTCAGAACAAATCGTGGAACCGCGCGGCTGAAATGCTCTCACAGGCCAGCAAGATGAGCCCCGGTGATCTAAATACGCTTTATTATCTGGGTTATGTCCTTGAAAATCTGAGGCGATATCAGCAGGCTCTGGATGCCTAGACGCGGGCCTGGGAAATCAGCGGTCGCAGCAACGCCGACATCAAGGCGAGCATCGACCGCGTCACACCACTTATCAAGAATGGTGTGTGAAGCAACGATGAGGTTGAAGTCTGAAGATCTTTTTCGATACTGGACTTTGAACTTTGAACTTTGACTTTAAACTTTGAACTTTAAACTTTTCTTGTGTTCGGAGGGTTTTAGTGATCAAGAAGCGGCAGCGAAAAATTGTATTGGTGCTCATGATTCTGGTCTTGAGCGGATCAGCGGTGATCACGACGCGTGCGATTACGCAGGAGAGAATCGCGCAGGAGAAGCTCAGCCGGGATTACATTCAGGGAATGGAGCTGATCCGGGAAAACTACGTCGAACCGATGGAGTACGAGTTGCTGACGACGACCGCCATTCAGGGGATGCTCCGCTCGCTTGATCCTCATTCAAGTTTTTACGACCGAAAGACGTTTGATGAATTCAGAATGGAGCAGCGGAGCCAGTATTACGGCATTGGAGCCTCAATCCAGCAGCGGAATCGAGGCGTCTACATTATCGAGCCATTCAAGGATACGCCGGCGGGTCGCGCAGGATTGCGTTACGGCGATCAGATCATAGCAATCAACGGGCAGAATTCCGAGAACTGGAACTCCGACAAAGTCCGGGATAATCTGCGCGGCGAGCTTGGGACCGAAGCCCGGGTCACGGTCAGACGCGCCGGCGTGGATATTCCCGTCAACGTGACCATGGAACGTGCGGCCGTCGATCTGCCGTCGGTATCGGGTTTTTACATGCTCAAACCCGGGGTCGGCTACATCGCGCTTTCACGCGGGTTCCATTCGACAACCAGCGACGAGATTTTCGCGGCGATTAACGAACTGAAAGCAGGCGGAATGCAGTCACTCGTATTCGATCTGAGAGGCAATCCCGGCGGCTATCTGGACCAGGCGATCCGGGTAGCGGACAAGTTTCTGCAGCAGAGGTCAGACGATCGTTTCCGGTCAGAGCCGGGAAAGCCGGCTCGGCGACAAGGACTGGGCGGCTGAATCGGGGATGCCGGATACCTTCCCGATGGTCGTGCTGATCGATGACGGATCAGCCTCGGCATCAGAGATCGTTGCCGGGGCGATTCAGGATCATGATCGCGGGTTGATCGTGGGAGAATCGAGCTTCGGCAAAGGGCTGGTCCAATCGATTTTCCCATTGAACGGCGGCGCCGGCCTGACACTGACCACGGCGAGATATTACACGCCGAGCGGGAGACTGATTCAGCGGGATTATTCCAGCGGCTCGCTACCAGTACCAATTCCAGCGTTATTCATTAAACGGCCAGACCGAAGCCAAAAAACCGAGGAGTGACCAGCGGCGAACCGACACGGGCCGCATCGTCTATGGCGGCGGCGGCATCGATCCGGATATTAAAATCGAGCCTCAGACGACGACGAATGTTCAAAATACGATCTGGTCCACGGGGTCTGTTCATGTTCGTGACAACTGGTTGCCGGTAAAATACCTGTCGCACCCCAGTTCAAACGCAACGGAACGGAATTCGATCACCTGCCGCAACCCGGCGAGTTCCTCATCACTGATGATTTGATGAAATCTTACCGGGACTTCATGAGCGAATTCATTGAGAAAAACAGGGATTTCGGTTTAACCATGGCATTGATTGACGAGAACATGGTTTCGCCAGAAGCAAGATCCGCGATGAAGTCCTGATTGCCGCCTACGGCGTGGATAAACAAAAACAGATGACAGTGGAAAACGATGTCCAGTTACAGCGGGCAATTCAGGAGATCCCTCAATCCGCTCAACTGGCTGAACGGGCACGAAAGCTGAGCCGGACTTCAAAAAAATAACTAATTGCACGGATCCTATCTGCAAATGTTTGAGAAGAGATGCAATTGTTGACGCGGAAATATTTTTTATTGATCGGTTCGATGGCGATGCTGCTGGCTGCGGCGGGCGGCTGGCTCTATGCCGGCCGGACAAAACAGTCGGACATTGCCACATACGTTCCGGCGTCGGCCCTTGGATTCATCGAGATTCGCAACTGGCCGGATGCGGCACGACAGTTGAGCGAAACCAAAGGCTGGCGGCAACTGGCGCCGAGCTACAATATTTCGGGCATACCGGGAGTTCCCGGATACTTCAGCTCATTCTTGCAGGTACTGAGCAGTTCCGAATCGGCGGTTTTGTTACGATCACAATTTGCCGTGGTCGCGACAGGAATCGAGGCCCGAGGTGAAGAGGTCAGACCGCTTCTGGCGCTGATCATCGAGACACGGAGCAGTTCTTCGGATCTGGGCAAAATTGCAGAGAGGCGATTGCCCGAACTGGCACGCAGAATATACGGGCGCGAGAACCGTGAGACAGTCGAATATGGCGGAGTAGAGATCACCGGCTTTTCTGGCGACAATCCTGATCGGAAGCTGCTGGCTGCGCGGATCGAAGGCGAATTGATTCTGGCCAACAACCTCGATTCGATCCGAGCCTGCATCGATACCAGGCTCAACCGCACGCCGTCGATGGCCGGCAATTTTTATCTGCAGAATGCCCGTTCGATAATTGGTTCGGAAAGCGGCATTTTCGGCTTTGTCACAGGTGATGGTGTGAGCCGGCTTCTGCGTTTCGCCGCGTATCTCGCGTCGAGCCCTGCCCTGAGCCGGACCGGAGTAATTGAAACATTGCAGGATGTTCTGACCGATCTGGCTTCAAAGGCCTCGGATGGAATTGCATATTCATCGAATTTCGAAAACGGGCAGGCGGTTGAACGTTATGCCCTGCTGGGCAAACCGGATCTGATTGACGCGCTCAAACCGATCATCCGGGTCAACAGGGCCGAGCCGAAATTGATCGAGCTCGTCCCGGATTCTGCGCGTGAGTTCACGATCATCAACGTCGAGAACCCCACCGGCACGCTCGACGGAATCGAGACTGCCATTTCGGCAAGGATTGGTGCGGGTCAGAGCTTTCTTCTCCACCAGTTTCTTTCGAGCGTCAGGGAGGTCTTTATCGGCTCCAGCGGATCGCAGGTCGGTAACGAGATGGCGAACTTCAATTATTCGAATCGGCTTGAAGACCGCATCTGGCTGATAAACTGCCTCAACCGTGTGGAAATGGAGCGCCGGGTTTTGGACTATCTCAGCCGGCAGAATAAACAGCCCGTGCGCCGCGAAAATTACGGTGGAACAGAGCTGCTCACCTCGGGCGCCGGCGCCGGTATCGCAGCGGCTTTTTACGGCAACGTGCTGGCTGTCGGCGGCAGGGCCCAGATGATGAGGTTCCTCGATGTTGAAAGCAAACAGACCATCCGCCGGCTTCCTCAATTTTCCGGCCGTTGGATGCCGGCCGGTGATGAAGCCGCAATCATCAGCTTCAGCTCGATCAAGGACGATTCGACTGCGATGCTCTCGACAATCGCCCGCAGAGCCGGAAAAAGCTTCGATCCCGCAGCCGGCGAGGCCGCCGCGTCTCAACTATCGATGGCCTCAAGCGTAGTTTCACTCAAAGACCGTGGCATATTCATCGAATCCCGCTCCGCATTCGGCCCTTTCCCGCTGATCGTTTCGATTTTCGACGGGCTGTATTAAAAGGATGGCTTCCCCGAAATAATGAATATTTACGGTGGAGCGAGGCGAAGCCGAGCGGAACTAAATTTGAATAGAACTCAGCCAGAGGCAGGGATTGAGCAAAGTTTAGCGCATTTATGTCGCCCGTCACGGGGTCAGATTCTGTTGATTACAAACCCAGGTCGCTCCTTCGGCCTCGATAAAAATCCCTGTGCAATCACTGAAACCGTTCTCGTCAGAAAAGTTCCGTTCGTCAATCAGTCAATCAAAGCAAAGAGTAAAAAGGAGATTCTGCTGAGCGCATCCGGCCTGACGAAGATCTATCAAGGCCGTGCGGAAGCGGTTGAGGTTTTCAAGGGTCTTGATCTGGAAGTCGGCAGGGGCGAGATGGTGGCTGTCATAGGCGAGTCGGGATCGGGCAAATCGACGCTTTTGCACCTGCTTGGAGGGCTCGACAGGCCAAACGCGGGAAGCGTCAAAATCGACCAGATTGACATCACAAAATCCACTGAGCTAGACTTGGCTCGATTTCGAAATCGGCAGATCGGTTTCATCTTTCAATTCCATCACCTGTTACCAGAATTTTCGGCAATTGAGAACGTCATGATGCCACTGCTGATCGGTGGTGAACTCAAGCAAAGTGCGCAAATCCGCGCGTTAGATCTTTTAAAGCGTATTGGGCTTGGTGAGCGCATCGAGCATCGCCCTGGAGAGCTTTCCGGCGGTGAGCAGCAGAGGGTCACTGGCACGCGCCATTGCCCGTTCGCCGCAAATACTGCTGGCCGACGAACCCACAGGCAATCTGGACCAGCGAACCGGCGACGAAGTCCGCCAACTCATCAGGCAGTTGCAGATCGAAGGCGCATAAGGTGCAATCATAGTCACACACAACGAACGCCTGGCCGAGAACTGCGACAGAATTCTGAGACTTGAGAATGGAAGATTGATCGAGTTGTGAGCCCGTTTTCCAGACAGGCTCAAAGCAGTAACCACTGCTGGTGTTCCCTGAGCAACGATCAGAGAACGTCAGTTGTCCCTTGATCGGAAGTAATAAATCGGATGTTCGAACGCTACACTGAAAAAGCCCGGCGCGTCATCTTCTTCGCCCGCTATGAGGCCAGCCAGTTCGGCGCTTCGCAGATCGAAGCCGAACACATACTGCTGGGCCTGATTCGCGAGGACAAGAATCTCACTACCCGTTTCTTTCACCCGCACTATGCCAACGTGGAATCAATTCAAGGAGATAGAAGGCCGGACGATTCTGCGTGATCGGATCTCTCGACCAATATCGACCTGCCGCTTTCAAGGCGAGGCCAAGCGCGTGCTGGCCTTTACCGCCGAGGAATCTGAAGGCTCAGGAACCGGCACATCAGGACTGAGCACCTGCTGCTCGGGCTGCTTCG
The DNA here is from genome assembly GCA_016710075.1 of Acidobacteriota bacterium. GTDB lineage: Bacteria > Acidobacteriota > Blastocatellia > RBC074 > RBC074 > JADJLO01. Next base: position 7,328 of record JADJLO010000040.1, read on the forward strand.
CGAGAGAACTCCGTTGCCCGCGGAAATCCTCTATGAGGAGGTTGAGACTTTCAGACATCAGGCAGGATCTGATGAGGCAGGCAAATCTCGAGGCGTAATACCGGGTACGCAAGGAGACTCCGCACCTCATCGAATACAGCCGTGATCTCACCGAGGCCGCCCTTGAAGGCAGGCTCGATCCGCTCGTCGGGCGCAGCGACGAGATCGACCGCGTGGTCCAGATTCTCTGCCGGCGAACCAAGAACAATCCCGTGCTGATAGGCGAGCCGGGTGTCGGCAAGACGGCAATAGTCGAGGGGCTGGCGCAGCGGTCGTCAATGACGACGTCCCGTCCTTTCTCTCGGACAAGCGCATCCTGGCGCTCGATCTGAACCTGATCTTGGCCGGAACCCAAATACCGCGGCCGGTTCGAAGAGCGAATGAAAACCATCATCGCGAGCTGATGGAAAATCCGCAGTATATCGTCCTTCATCGACGAGCTTCACACTGGTCGGGGCCGGATCGGCCGAGGGCAGCCTCGTGCGGCAAATATTCTCAAACCGGCACTTTCACGCGGCGAAATTCAATGCATCAGCACCTTCTCCAGCCGAATTCAGAAAATCGATCGAAAAAGACCGCTCCCCTCGAGCGCAGATTCCGGCGGTCAAAGGTTCGGCGCCCAACGAACTGGAGACGATCAGCATCCTTGAAGGCATCAAAGGATCGCTGGAGTCCTACCACCAACGTTCGTTATACCGATGAGTCGATCAAGCCGCGGTTTATCAATCCCAACCGGTATCTGCCTGATCGCTTCCTGCCCGACAAAGCCATCGACATCATCGATGGGAGGCTGGCGCCCAGGTTAAGCTTCGCGCCCAGCGCGAAGTTGGCAATCCCCGGCTCAACAGAACTGGCGGCAGAGAAATTCAACGACTCACGCGATTTTCGCGAACGCGGTTTTTCCAGCTCGCGCCGGACTTCACAGTTTTACGAACCCCAGGATTACGAGAATATGGCGGCCGAGGTCGGCAAACAGGACATCGACGAGGTGATCGCCAAATGGACCGGGATTCCCGTAACCGCCCTCCAGGAAGAGGAATCGACCAAACTGCTTCGCATCGAGGAAGACTCCAGAAGAGAATCGTCAACCAGACCGATGCATTGTCCGCACTGGCGCGCGCCATCCGTAGATCCCGCGCCGGATTAAAAAATCCGAATCGCCCTGTCGGATCGTTCCTTTTTCTTGGACCGACAGGGGTCGGCAAGACCGAAGTCGCGCGCTCTCTCGCCGAATTCCTCTTCGGATCGGAAAAGGCAATGATCCGTTTCGACATGTCCGAATTCATGGAGAAGCATTCCGTATCGAAATTGATCGGTTCGCCGCCCGGCTATGTCGGACACGAAGAAGGCGGCCAGTTGACCGAACGCATCAGACGCAATCCCTATTCAGTACTGCTGCTCGATGAGATCGAGAAGGCCCGCTGACATCTTCAACATACTGCTGCAGGTCTTCGAAGACGGCATTCTCACCGACGCCCTGGGCAATACAGTCGATTTCAAGACTATGTCATTATCATCCCGACTTCGAACATCGGAGCGCGCTTTATTTATAAAGGCGGCCAGGTTAGCTTCCATTCGACAATGAACGAGGCGAATGCACGGGCGGAAGATCGCGTCCTCTCCGCCGTTCGCGAAACATTCAATCCGGAATTCATCAACCGGCTCGATGAGATCATTGTCTTTGCGCCCCTGACCGATGAGGACCTGCTCCAGATCGTCGGACTGTTGATCAACCAGATCAACCATACCCTGCGCAATCGCAAGCTGGAGGTCCGCATCAGCGAAGATGCCAAACGATGGATCGTCAATCAGACCTGCACCGACCGCAGCTACGGCGCCAGACCCCTGCGTCGCGCACTCCAGAAATTTGTCGAAGACCCGCTTTCCGAGGCTCTCATCCAGGGTCGTTTCGTTTCGGCTACCGCCGTTGAGGTCTTTCTCGACGGTAACTCCCTGAATTACCGGCCATTACTGGGCGAAAAATTCAACGAAACCGACGAGGTGCTCATTGGCCAGGCAGGGGAATAAACGGGGAATATAAGCAGGGAAAGATTTTTCGACTGTTTCTTGATCTGACACGGCTGGGGCTATTCATTCCGGACTTAATTTCGTATAATACGCGATCTTAAATTAGCACTGCAATCCTGGCAATGTAGATCGTTCTAAGGGACGGAGTCGTATTCGGCTTCAGATTGCCGGAGACGCCTGAGCCGCGCACGGAAGTGTGTGCGGCATTATGAAGTTCGTTGACGGTCACCAATGTTCAGCGGGAGAAGTTTCATGAATAAGCGACTTACCTTTTTGGCAAGCGCGTTTTACACAGCAGTAATTTTACTCTTCTTATTACTTGGAGCCCCGGCGTCGGCGCAGGTCGCGCAGCCGGGTCAGGAATCATTTGTTGAGGACGTGGAGATCCGCGGAAACCGGCGTATTCCCCGGGAGTCGATTCTCTACTACGTGCAGAGCAAGCAGCAGGATCGTTTCGATCTGAGCCTTGCGCAGCGCGATCTTCAATCGATCATTCAGATGGGGCTGTTCGACCCTCTCGCGACCAAACTCTTCATAGAAGACGGGCCAAGAGGCGGAAAGATCATCATTTTCCAGGTCAGGAATATCCCATCATCCGCGACATTCAATACCGGGGTTTGAAGTCGGCGACCGAGAGCGAGATTCTGACGCGATTCAAGGAGCGGCGGGTTCAGGTGAGCAAGGAATCTCAGTTCGATCCGGCCAAAACCAACGGTGCCCGGCTGGTCTTGCGCGAGCTGCTCGCTGAAAAAGGCCATCCCGACGCAAAGGGTGAGGTCGAGGTTGAAGACATCTCGGCAACCACGGTCGCGCTCATATTTGGAGTAACCGAAGGCCCTCGGGTTCGCGTCAAGGAGATAGAGTTCACCGGCGACAAGGACGGATTCTCACAGAGACGACTGCGCGGGGCGATGAAACTGGTCAAAGAGGCCGGGCTGATCTCCACCTTCACGTCGAAAGACATCTATTTCAAGGAAAAACTTCAGGACGACCTCGAGCGGGTCAGGTTCTTCCTGGGAACGAAGGGCTACCTGCAGGCCAAGATTGGCCAGCCCGAAATTGCAAAGGCAGGAAATGTCAGCGGCGGCATACCTTTCCCAGGCTTGCGCAAATCCGGGCCGGGGCTCAAGGTCTCGATTCCGATCGAAGTCGGGCGCCGTTACAGGATCTTAAAGGTCGAGGAGAAGGGCGTGACCATCTTCCAGCCCGGCATCGTCAAGGCCGTTTCGGGATTGAGGGAAGGCGAATGGGTTGACGCCAAGAAGATCCAGGAGAACGTCTTCAAGGGAATCAAGGACATCTACGGAACCCAGGGATACATTCAGGCTGACGTCAATTTCATCCCTGAATTCAAGGACAGGACAGACACTGAAGGCGATGTCACCATCACGCTTGAAGTCGAGGAAGGCCGGCAGTTCACGATGCGTCGGCTGGAGTTCATCGGCAACAGCAACACACGAGATGTGGTGCTTCGCCGCGAAGTGCTGCTCAACGAGGGCGACCCGTACAATAAACGCTACTGGGATCTGTCGATTCTGAGGTTGAACCAGCTCGGCCTTTTTGATGAGGTCAAGGACAAGGACGCGATCACGCGCACCAACGACCGTGATCAGACCGTCGATATCGACCTTCAGGTCAAGGAGAAAGGCCGGCAGCAGATTCAGCTCAACGGTGGAGTCTCGGGATTCGCTGGAAGCTTTTTCGGCCTTGAGTATTCGACCAACAACCTCCTCGGATACGGGGAGAGCCTGAGCTTTGCCCTCTCGGGCGGCAACCGTCAGCTCTTCGCCTCTGTCGGATTCACCGAACCTTATCTGTTCGGCAAGCCGATCAGCCTCGGGGTGCAGCTATTCGTTCAGAAGGCTCAGTTCGTCGGACAGGGCTTCAATTTCTCAAATGCTTCACAGATTCTTCAGGCGAGTTTCTTCGGATTATCGTCGATCAATGCCGATACGTTGTTCTCGCAGAAAACGATAGGAGGAACGGTCAGCCTGTCAGGTCCGCTGCAGCTTTTCACCAAACGGTTCCGAAAGTTCTCGCAGTTCGCAAGGCTTGGCCTGTCCTATTCTCTGACGGCCAACAGCATTGAGGACCCCAAGGTAAGCCGCGACGCCGATCCAAAACGACATTCCGGTGACCTTCACACAACCGCGGATCATCACCAGCCGAGTCGTTCCGTCGCTTTTTTTACAATACCTTGAATGCGGCGATCGATCCGACGCGCGGCCAGAGCATATTCATAGGACTCTCTCTTGCGGGAGGAATCCTGGGTGGAGACGTCAACACTTTCGCGCCGTCGCTTGAGTACAAATACTTCATCCCTGTGTTCAGGCGCAGGACTGATAAGCCGCACGTCATTGCCATGAGTTCAGGCTGATCACATTCGCACTTTCAGCGCCCTTTGATACCAGGTCGCTCTCATTCGTCGGCGGCATTCCGATCTTCGAAAGATTCTACCTCGGCGGCGAATACGACATCCGCGGCTACAACTTCCGCTCGATTTCGCCGGTGGTACCCTCTGATTCTTTCCTTTCGACCAGGAACGTCAAGGCGAAAATTCCGGATCCCGCCGACCCGAACAAGCTGATCGACGCACCGGCGGGGCTGGTAAGTCCGAGCGTGATTCGCAACTATACTTTTGAGGCTCCAGGAAAGCGCTTGCGCAGGGCTGACGTCTCCCGATTCGAGCAGGGGCTGCAACACGCTTCAGGCGCGCAGGTTCTTCACTCCCATTGGCGGCGACACTCAGTTCATCCTATAACCTCGAGTACCGCGTCCCTGTTTTTCAGTGTGCTTTCGATCGCGGCTTTTGCTGATGTGGGATCCAGCTTTTAATGCCCGCAAGTACAAAGATCAGGTGACGAACACCAACTTCATTGACCAGAACATCACGACCAGCGGCATCAGGTTGAATCCCGCCGGGCGAGTCGCAACCCAGGAAGAGGTTGCCAGCGCTCCCAAGGATTTCCTGGGAAACCCCGTCGGTTTCCGCAATATTTTCCTGACAGGCGAATCGAGGAACTACGATTTCGTGCACTTCTCAGCAGAACGTCAATTCCTTTCGGACCTGCGGTCTTCAATGGGACTTGAATTCCACATCAGATGCCGGTGATCAACGTTCCGTTCCGCTTGATCTTCGCCTACAACCCTCAGGCGAAAACAGATATTACCGATCCGACCGTGCTCTTTCTCGAGCGTCGCACAGTCATGCGCTTCACAGTCGGCCGAACATTTTAACGAGAATTGGAGATTTATTCAGACATGAAGATTAGACTTTTTATGACACTCGCATTCCTGGTATTTGCCGGAACGGGTGTTTCTCGCTCAGACAGGAGGTGCGGCCGCAGGGCAGGTGCCCAAGATGAAGGTAGCCATCATCGACGTGCTTTCGTTCCGTGACCAGGTGACCGAGTTGAAGGCGAAATATGACAAGCTTCAGACGGAGTTTGCGCCTCGCTACCAGCAGCTTGAATCCATGCAACCAAGCTGGCCGCCCAGGAAAAGACGCTCAACGAGAACACCTCGCTGTCTCCGCAACAGGCCGCCAAACTGACAGAGGATTTCAGAAGCCGGCAAGAAGGAATACCAGCGAATGCTTGAGGATTCGCAGGTGACTGCCCGCAAACGCGAGCAGGAAGAGACTGAGGCGATCTACGACAAGCTGAGCAAATTCCTCGATCAATACTGCATCAAGTATGGAATCACCAGCGTTTTCGATGCGCGCCGACTGCAGGAGACCAACCTCGTCGTTTTCGCCGCTGAGAAAGCAAATATCACAGACGATTTCATCAAGGAATATAACAAGGCCAATACCGGGACGCCTGCCGGCAAGCCATGACGGTGAGACCTTTAATATATATCAGACGATAAACGCAATTTTAAAAAATCGATTATTTTCAAGGAGCTAGAAGAAATGAAGAAACTGTTAATTGCAGCCGCCATCTGCGCAATGATGGCAGTTGCTGCGTTTGCGCAGAACCGACACCTCCCACTCGCCCGTCAACTGCCGGTGCGGGTCAATCCAGCGCCGCCCAGACCCAGGCGGAGGCACCGGCGCCGAAGGCAAAGTCGCCTACATCAACACAGCCGCCTTCAGACAGGGAGATCAATGATCTCAAGGCAAAACTCGATGTACTCAACGGCGAGTTCGAGCCTAAGAAGAAAGAGATTCAGGCCCTTGAAGAGGAGCTCCAACAACCTCAAGAACAAGATTCAGACCCAGGGCAGCACGGTCAGTCCCTGGTCCGCAATCAGTGGGTGGAAGAGGCGACAGAGAAGGAGAAGGGTCTCAAGCGCAAGGCTGAGGATTACGATGCCCTTGGACAGAAGCGTCTGGCCGAAGTCTCGCAGCCGGTTTATGAAAAAGTCGGCAAACTGCTCGAGCAATATTGCCAGCAGCGCGGCATCGTGCTGGTGCTTGAGGCAGCGCCGCCCAGCAGGCCGGAGTCCTGATCTACGCTTCGCCGGCGACCGACATCACCGAGGACTTCATCAAGGAATACAACAAGGCCAATCCGGGCGGAGCGGCCCCGGCCGCCGCCAAAAAGCCCTAGGCCAAATAACTGAGTCGCATCAAGTACAAAGGCAAAAGGCAAAAGTAAGGAAGTAATTCTCCTTTTGACTTTTGCCTTTTGTTTTGATGCATAGGCTTTAGACACGTATGAAACTGTCGGAATTAGCGCAATTTATTGTACCAAGCCGAAATTCAAGGCGATGGAGCCGTGGAGATCACCGGCATCTCATCGCTGGAGGGTGCACCGCCGGAAACCGTGACACTGATTGCTGATGCAGCGAGGCTGCGGGATGCCGCCGGCTGCGCGGCTTCGGCACTGATCGTACCACCGCAAATTGCAGATTCACCGGCGCTCGAAGGCCGCAACCTGATCGTCAGTCGGAATCCCAAACTGGCATTTGCCCGAGCGATTGCTGCTTTTTACGCAAAGCCGTACGAATCACTGGGGGTCAGCCAGGATCTGGCAATCAGGAATGGTTCCACCTTCCGGAGCCGACTGCTCGATTCACCCGCAGGTTACGATAGGCAGAAACAGCCTTATCGGTGACCGCGTGACGCACTTTCACCCGGGCGTCGTCATCGGCGACAACGTGACGATTGGAGACGGGACAACGATCTTTCCCAACGTCTCGATCTACGATGACACCTCTATCGGCGCACGATGCCGCATCCACAGCGGAACGGTGATTGGAGCCGACTGGCTTCAGCTTCACTCCGGACGAGAGCGGCAAACAGGTTCAAATTACTTTCAGGTAGGAAAAGTGGTCATCGAAGACGATGTCGAGATCGGCGCGAACACTGTGTGGATCGCGGGGATTTGGTCAAACCAGAATCCCGGCGAGGCGCTAAATTCGACAACCTGATTCAGATCGTACAATGTCGAAATCGGCGAGGATACCGTAATCGCCGATCTCGCAGGCTTCTCAGGGGACGAAAGTCAGGCGCGGGTGCATCATTGCCGGGCAGATCGGCACGAATCGACTTATCACCATTGGCGACGGAGCCATCATCACCGCAAGAACGGGCGTGACCAAAAGCGTCGAGGCAGGCGAGCTTGTCGGCGGGATGACCCGCTCAGAATTACCAGCAACGACGGCGGAAATCTCAGTTGCTCTATTCGCGCCTGCCTGAACTCACCGACCGGCTGAAGAAACTCAAAGAAGAAAATGGAGACACCATAGGAGGAGAAAGAAGAAAAATTACGAAAGAATACGAAACAAACGAGAAGGGCATGGACGGTAATACGACAAATCAGCCGTTTCTCTCGACATAAGGCGAATGAGGGTTCATTTGGCGTATTGCCTTCGAGCTTTTTCGTCTATTTGCAGTTTTATTCCCGTCTGTTTCGTAATCTTTCTTCTTCCTCCTCCTCTGACCTCAATATGAATATCAACGAAATACAATCGATCATTCCGCATCGCTATCAAATGCTTCTCATCGACCGCATTATCGAAGATTGAGCCGCTCAGAATCGTGGCGATCAAGAATGTGACGATCAACGAGCAGGTTTTCAGGGCACTTTCCGGCGCGCCCGTCTTTCCAGAGTCTTCATCATCGAAGCATGTGGCTCAGGCAGGCGCGGTGCTGCTTTTTCGCGAAGTGCCAGATCGGACTGCAAGCTTCTCTATTTCACGGGAATTGAGGAAGCGAGATTCCCGCAAGCCTGTGGTCAGGAGACCATCTTCGCATCGGGATAACCGTCATCAGATACAAGATAGGTTTGCCAAGCTTCGCGCAGAAGCCTTCGTTGACGGACGGCGGCTTGTCGCCGAAGCCGTCATTTCATCCACTCTTGCGCCGAAACCTCAATAACCAAGCTCCAAAGCGTTTATGATACGTTCAACTGCAATCATCCATACCGGAGCCCGCATCGCCGAGGCGTTTACAATCGGCGCCTGTTCGATCGTCCGGGGAAAAGGTGACGATTCACGATGATGTCGAGATTGCGGGCCATGTCGGCATTGAAGGCCCTGAGGATTGGCAGCGGCACGAGGATCTTCGTTCGCATCGGCGGGCCGGGCTCCACAAGTTCTCAAATCAGAGGTGAAGAGACCCGGCTTGTCATCAGCCGAATGTGATTCGCGAATACGTCACCACGAATCGCGGCACTTCAGGGGAGGTCTGACCTCTGTCGGCGACGATAATCTCTTCATAGACGCAGACTCACGTTGCGCCGACAGCATAGTCAGTTTACGACTAACATCTACGCAAACTGCGCCTCCTTGCAGACCACGTGACGATCCGGAGATCACATCACACTCCGGCGCCTTCGTCGGCGTCCATCAGTTCTGCCGCGTTGGAAACCACGCATTCGTCGGACCATGTCAAAGATCATCAGGATGCTCTTCCCTACGCATAGAACCGACGGCAATGACGCAAAATGTTACCCAGGGCGAATTCGATCGGACTCCGGCGCAAAGGAAAAACTTTCAAATGGTGATCGAAATATGTTTTGCTGCAGAGTTCGAGAAGCTCAACACATCCCAGGCGCTCGACCGGATCAGGGCGGGAATGTTCCGGTCTGCCCGAGATCGTTACACTCAGTCGAATTCATCGAGACAGCCACTCGCGGATGACCAAATAGAGGAATTCCTCGAGGTTTCTCAATAATCGATGCAGATCCAGAGAATAAAAAATATGGCCTGATTGCCGGCAACAGGCGGTTCCACTTTCTGGTGCTCGATGGCGCCCGTGCAGAGGAAACGTTGAAATAGCAGTTGCCGCAATCAAGGAGGAGACCGATCCGAAGATCGAATATTTCCGGCAGGGTAGTCGGTGGTCAGTGTCAGCCATCTCAACAAGCTGATAAAATTCTTCAAACGCGAAGGCGTCACGCTTGTGATATGGCCGGCCAGGTGAAGCACGTTTCAGATCTTCAAACTCAACGCGCTGTGACCTGCGGATGGCCAGAGTGCTGGCGAGATTGAAAAAGGAAAGACGAAACACAGACACCTGATCGGCGGAATCGCCGATGAACTTCGGCTATCCGAAGGCATGGCCCTCGTCAGTTGACGCACATTCCTGC
>JADJLO010000041.1 GCA_016710075.1 Acidobacteriota bacterium
CCGACAGCTACACTTTATTTCAACCTCGGGTTTGCCCATTCTCGGAACAAATCGTGGAACTGCGCGGCTGGAATGCTGTCACAGGCCAGCAAGATGAGCCCCGGTGATCTAAATACGCTTTATTATCTGGGTTATGTCCTTGAAAATCTGAGGCGATATCAGCAGGCTCTGGATGCCTACACGCGGGCCTGGGAAATCAGCGGTCGCAGCAACGCCGACATCAAGGCGAGCATCGACCGCGTCACACCACTTATCAAGAATGGTGTGTGAAGCAACGATGAGTTTGAAGTCTGAAGATCTTTTTCGATACTGGACTTTGAACTTTAAACTTTAAACTTTTCTTCTGTTCGGAGGGTTTTAGTGATCAAGAAGCGGCAGCGAAAAATTGTATTGGTGCTGATGATTCTGTTGTTGAGCGGATCAGCGGTGATCACGACGCGTGCGATTACGCAGGAGAGAATCGCGCAGCAGAAGCTCAGCCGGGATTACATTCAGGGAATGGAACTGATCCGGGAAAACTACGTCGAACCGATGGAGTACGAGTTGCTGACGACTACCGCCATTTTCAGGGATGCTCCGCTCGCTTGATCCTCATTCAAGTTTTTACGACCGAAAGACGTTTGATGAATTCAGAATGGAGCAGCGGAGCCAGTATTACGGCATTGGAGCCTCGATCCAGCAGCGGAATCGAGGCGTCTACATTATCGAGCCATTCAAGGATACGCCGGCTGGCCGCAGGCTTATGCGTTACGGCGATCAGATCATAGCAATCAACGGGCAGAATTCCCGAGAACTGGAACTCCGACAAAGTCCGGATAATCTGCGCGGCGAGCTTGGGACTGAAGCCCGGGTCACGGTCAGACGCGCTTACGTGGATATTCCCGCTCAATGTGACCATGGAACGTGCGGCCGTCGATCTGCCGTCGGTACCGGGTATTTACATGCTTCAAACCCGTCGGCTATATCGCGCTTTCATGCGGGTTCCATTCGACAACCAGCGACGAGATTTTCGCTGCGATTAACGAGCTGAAAGCAGGCGGAATGCAGTCATCCGTATTCGATCTGAGAGGCAATCCCGCGGCTATCTGGACCAGGCGATCCGAGTATCGGACAAGTTTCTGCAGCGGGGTCAGACGATCGTTTTCGGTCAAGAGCCGGGAAAGCCGGCTCGGCGACAAGGACTGGGCGGCTGAATCGGGATGCCCGATACCTTCCCGATGGTCGTGCTGATCGATGACGGATCAGCCCCGGCATCAGAGATCGCTGCCGGGGCGATTCAGGATCATGGATCGCGGTTTGATCGTGGGAGAATCGAGCTTCGGCAAAGGGCTGGTCCGGACCGATTTTCCCATTGAACGGCGGCGCCTACTTCGACACTGACCACGGCGAGATATTACACGCCGAGCGGGAGACTGATCTTGCGTGATTATTCCAGCGGCTCTCGCTACCAGTACCAATTCCAGCGTTATTCATTAAGAAACGGCCAGACCGAAGCCAAAACCGAGGAATGATCAGCGGCGCGAACTTTCGATACGGGCCGCATCGTTCATGGCGGCGGCGGCATCGATCCGGATATTAAAATCGAGCCGCACGACCGCGACGAATGTTCAAAATACGATCTGGTCCACGGGTCTCGTTCATAAGTTCGTGACCCAACTGGTTGCCGCAGAAAAATACCCGTCGCACCCCAGTTCAAACGCAACGGAACGGAATTCGATCACCTGCCGCAACCCGGCGAGTTCCTCATCACTGATGATTTGATGAAATCTTACCGGGACTTCATGAGCGAATTCATTGAGAAAAACAGGGATTTCGGTTTAACCATGGCATTGATTGACGAGAACATGGTTTTCGCCAGAAGCAAGATCCGCGATGAAGTCCTGATTGCCGCCTACGGCGTGGATAAACAAAAACAGATGACAGTGGAAAACGATGTCCAGTTACAGCGGGCAATTCAGGAGATCCCTCAATCCGCTCAACTGGCTGAACGGGCACGAAAGCTGGAGCCGGACTTCAAAAAATAAAGTAACTGCACGGCTCCTATCTGCAAATATTTAAGATGAGATGCAATTGTTGACGCGGAAATATTTTTATTGATCGTTTCTGATGGCGATGCTGCTGGCTGCGGCGGGCGGCTGGCTCTATGCCGGCCGGACAAAACAGTCGGACATTGCCGCATACGTTCCGGCGTCGGCCTCTGATTCATCGAGATTCGCAACTGGCCGGATTTGGCACGACAGTTGAGCGAAACCTAGCGCTGGCGGCATCTGGCGCCGAGCTACAATATTTCGAGCATACCTGGAGTTCCCGGATACTTCAGCTCATTCCCGCAGGTGCTGGAGCAGTTCTAATCTCGCGTTTGTGTTACGATCACAATTTGCCGTGGTCGCGACAGGAATCGAGGCCTGAGGTGAAGAGGTCAGACCTCGTCTGGCGCTGATCATCGGAGACACGGAGCAGTTCTTCGGATCTGGGCAAAATCGCAGCGAGGCGATTGCCCGAACTGGCACGCAGAATATACGGCGCGAGAACCGTGAGACAGTCGAATATGGCGGAGTAGAGATCACCGGCTTTTCTGCCGACTGTCCGGATCGGAAGCTGCTGGCTGCGCGGATCGAAGGCGAATTGATTCTGGCCAACAACCTCGATTCGGATCCGGACCGTGCATCGATACTCAGGTTTAACCGCACGTTGTCGACCGCTTAAGCTACTTTATCTGCAGAATGCCCTGTTCGATAATTGGTTCCGAAAGCGGCATTTTCGGCTTTGTCACAGGTGGTGATGGCGTGAGCGCCGGCTTCTGCGTTTCGCCGCGTATCTCGCATCGAGCCCTGCCCGGAGCCGGACCGGGTGACTGAAACATTGCAGGATGTTCTGACCGATCTGGCCTCGAAAGCCTCGGATGGAAATCTCTTTCGCATATTCATCGGATTTCGAAAACGGGCAGGCGGTTGAACGTTATGCCCTGCTGGGCAAACCGGATCTGATTGACGCGCCTAAACCGATCATCCGGGTCAACAGGGCCGAGCCGAAATTGATCGAGCTCGTCCCGGATTCTGCGCGGGAGTTCACGATCATCAACGTCGAGAACCCCACCAAGACGCCTGACGGTATCGAGACGGCCATCTCGGCAAGGATTGGTGCGGGTCTGTGAGCTGCCTTTCCACCAGTTTCTTTCGAGCATCAGGGAGGTCTTCATCGGCGCTTACGGATCGCAGGTCGGTAACGGGATGGCGAACTTCAATTATCTGAATCGGCTTGAAGACCGCATCTGGCTGATAAACTGCATCAATCGTGTCGAAATGGAGCGCCGGGTTTTGGACTATCTCAGCTTATAGAATAAAACAGCCCGTGCGTCGCGAAAATTATTGTGGAATAGAACTGCTTCACCTCGGGCGTCTTTGCCGGTGTCGCAGCGGCCTGTGACGGCAACGTTCGAACCGTCGGGCGACAGGAGCCAGATGATGAGGTTCCTCGACGTTGAAAAGCAAATAAGACCATCCGCTTACTTTCTCAATTTTCCGGCCGTTGGATGCCTACTTACGATGAAGCCGCCGCAATCATCAGCTTCAGTTCGATCAAGGACGATTCGGATGCGATGCTCTCGACAATCGCCCGCAGAGCCGGAAAGCTTCGATCCCGTAGCCGGCGAGGCCGCCGCGTCTTCAACTATCGATGGCCCTGAAGCGTAGTTTCACCAAAGACCGTGGCATATTCATCGAATCCCGCCTGCATTCGGCCCTTTCCCGCTGATCGTTTCGATTTTCGACGGGTTGTATTAAAAGGATGGCTTCCCCGAAATAATGAATTTTAAGTCAATGAACTAAATTTGTAATGGTAGGCAGGGGCTGAGCAGTTTAACCATTTATGTCCTGGGGTTCCTGGCGATAAAAATTCCTTTGCAATCACAAAAACCGTTCTCGTCAGAAAAGTTGGCAATCATGGTCAAAGAGAGTAAAAAAGGAGATTCTGTTGAGCGCATCCGGCCTGACGAAGATCCATCAAGGCCGTGCGGAAGCGGTTGAGGTTTCCAAGGGTCTTGATCTGGAAGTCGGCAGGGCGAGATGGTGGCTGTACTGCAGGCGAGTCGCGAATCTGGCAAATCGACGCTTTTGCACCTGCTTGAGGGCTCGACAGGCCAAACGCGGGAAGCGTCAAAATCGACCAGATTGACATCACAAAATCCACTGAGCTAGACTTGGCTGATTTGAAATCGACAGATCGGTTTCATCTTTCAATTCCATCACCCGTTATTCCAGAATTTTCGGCAATTGAGAACGTCATGATGCCACTGCTGATCGGTGGTGAACTCAAGCAAAGTGCGCAAATCCGCGCGTTAGATCTTTTAAAGCGTATTGGGCTTGGTGAGCGCATCGAGCATCGCCCTGGAGAGCTTTCCGGCGGTGAGCAGCAGAGGGTCGCACTGGCACGCGCCATTGTCCGTTCGCCGCAAATACTGCTGGCCGACGAACCCACAGGCAATCTGGACCAGCGAACCGGCGACGAAGTCCGCCAACTCATCAGGCAGTTGCAGATCGAAGAGCGCATGAGTGCAATCATAGTCACACACAACGAACGCCTGGCCGAGAACTGCGACAGAATTCTGAGACTTGAGAATGGAAGATTGATCGAGTTGTGAGCCCGTTTTCCAGACAGGCTCAAAGCAGTAACCACCGCTGGTGTTCCCTGAGCAACGATCAGAGAACGTCAGTTGTCCTTGATCGGAAGTAATAATCGGATGTTCGAACGCTACACTGAAAAAGCCCGGCGCGTCATCTTCTTCGCCCGCTATGAGGCCAGCCAGTTCGGCGCTTCGCAGATCGAAGCCGAACACATACTGCTGGGCCTGATTCGCGAGGACAAGAATCTCACTACCCGTTTCTTTCACCGCACGCATGCCAACGTGGAATCAATTCGCAAGGAGATAGAAGGCCGGACGATTCTGCGTGATCGGATCTCGACCAATATCGACCTGCCGCTTTCGAGCGAGGCCAAGCGCGTGCTGGCCTTTGCCGCCGAGGAATCTGAAAGGCTCGGGAACCGGCACATCGGGACTGAGCACCTGCTGCTCGGGCTGCTTCGCGAGGAGAACTCCGTTGCCGCGGAAATCCTCTATGAGAGGGGATTGAGACTTTCAGACATCAGGCAGGATCTGATGAGGCAGGCAAATCTCGAGCGTAATACCGGGGCACGCAAGGAGACTCCGCACCTCATCGAATACAGCCGTGATCTCACCGAGGCGGCCCTTGAAGGCAGGCTCGATCCGCTCGTCGGGCGCAGTGACGAGATCGACCGCGTGGTCCAGATTCTCTGCCGGCGAACCAAGAACAATCCCGTGCTGATAGGCGAGCCGGGTGTCGGCAAAACGGCAATAGTCGAGGGGCTGGCGCAGCGGATCGTCAATGACGACGTCCCGTCCTTTCTCTCGGACAAGCGCATCCTGGCGCTCGATCTGAGCCTGATCGTGGCCGGAACCAAATACCGCGGCCAGTTCGAAGAGCGAATGAAAACCATCATGCGCGAGCTGATGGAAAATCCGCAGTATATCGTCTTCATCGACGAGCTTCACACACTGGTCGGGGCCGGATCGGCCGAGGGCAGCCTCGATGCGGCAAATATTCTCAAACCGGCACTTTCGCGCGGCGAAATTCAATGCATCGGCGCAACTACTCCAGCCGAATTCAGAAAATCGATCGAAAAAGACCGCTCCCTCGAGCGCAGATTCCAGGCGGTCAAGGTTCCGGCGCCCAACGAACTGGAGACGATCAGCATCCTTGAAGGCATCAAGGATCGCTACGAGTCCTACCACAACGTTCGTTATAGCGATGAGTCGATCGAAGCCGCGGTTTATCAATCCAACCGGTATCTGCCTGATCGCTTCCTGCCCGACAAAGCCATCGACATCATCGATGAGGCCGGCGCCCGGGTTAAGCTTCGCGCCCAGCGCGAAGTTGGCAATCCCCCGGCTCAACAGAACTGGCAGCAGAGGGAATTCAACGACTCACGCGATTTTCGCGAACGCGGTTTTTCCAGCTCGCGCCGGACTTCACAGTTTTACGAACCCCAGGATTACGAGAATATGGCGGCCGAGGTCGGCAAACAGGACATCGACGAGGTGATCGCCAGATGGACCGGGATTCCGTAACCGCCCTCCAGGAAGAGGAATCGACCAAACTGCTTCGCATCGAGGAGGAACTTCAGAAGAGAATCGTCAACCAGACCGATGCATTGTCCGCACTGGCGCGCGCCCTCCGTAGATCCCGCGCCGGATTAAAAAATCCGAATCGCCCTGTCGGATCGTTCCTTTTTCTTGGACCGACAGGGTCGGCAAGACCGAAGTCGCGCGCCTTCCTCGCCGACCTCTTCGGATCGGAAAAGGCAATGATCCGTTTCGACATCTCCGAATTCATGGAGAAGCATTCCGCATCGAAATTAGATCGGTTCGCCGCCCGGCTATGTCGGACACGAAGAAGGCGGCCAGTTGACCGAACGCATCAGACGCAATCCCTATTCAGTACTGCTGCTCGATGAGATCGAGAAGGCCCACCCGGACATCTTCAACATACTGCTGCAGGTCTTCGAAGACGGCATTCTCACCGACGCCTTGGGCAATACAGTCGATTTCAAGCATGTCATTATCATCCTGACTTCGAACATCGGAGCGCGCTTTATTTATAAAGGCGGCCAGGTTGGCTTCCATTCGACAATGAACGAAGCGAATGCGCGGGCGGAAGATCGCGTCCTCTCCGCCGTTCGCGAAACATTCAATCCGGAATTCATCAACCGGCTCGATGAGATCATTGTCTTTGCGCCCCTGACCGATGAGGACCTGCTCCAGATCGTCGGACTGCTGATCAACCAGATCAACCATACACTGCGCAATCGCAAGCTGGAGGTCCGCATCAGCGATGACGCCAAACGATGGATCGTCAATCAGACCTGCACCGACCGCAGCTACGGCGCCAGACCCCTGCGTCGCGCACTCCAGAAATTTGTCGAAGATCCGCTTTCCGAGGCTCTCATCCAGGGTCGGCTCGCTTCGGCCGCCGCCGTTGAGGTCTTTCTCGACGGTAACTCCCTGAATTACCGGCCATTACTGGGCGAAAAATTGAACGAAACCGACGAGGTGCTCATTGCTAGGCAGGGGAATAAACGGGGAATATAAGCAGGGAAAAAGATTTTTCGACTGTTTCTTGATCTACAACGGCTGGGGCTATTCATTCCGGACTTAATTTCGTATAATACGCGATCTAAATTAGCACTGCAATCCTGGCAATGTAGATCGTTCTAAGGGACGGAGTCGTATTCGGCTTCAGATTGCCGGAGACGCCTGAGCCGCGCACGGAAGTGTGTGCGGTATTATGAAGTTCGTTGACGGTCACCAATGTTCAGCGGGAGAAGTTTCATGAATAAGCGACTTACCTTTTTGGCAAGCGCGTTTTACACAGCAGTAATTTTACTCTTCTTATTATTGAGTCCCGGCGTCGGCGCAGGTTGCGCAGCCGGGTCAGGAATCATTGTTGAGGACGTGGAGATCCGCGGAAACCGGCGTATTCCCCGGGAGACGATTCTCTATTACGTGCAGAGCAAGCAGCAGGATCGTTTCGATCTGAGCCTTGCGCAGCGCGATCTTTCAATCGATCATTCAGATGGGGGCTGTTCGACCCTCTGGCGACCAAGCTTTCATAGAAGACGGGCCAAGAGGCGGAAAGATCATCATTTTCCAGGTCAAGGAATATCCCAGTCATCCGCGACATTCAATACCGGGGTTTGAAGTCGGCGACCGAGAGCGAGATTCTGACGCGATTCAAGGAGCGGCGGGTTCAGGTGAGCAAGGAATCTCAGTTCGATCCGGCCAAAACCAACGGCGCCCGGCTGGTCTTGCGCGAGCTGCTCGCTGAAAAAGGCCATCCCGACGCAAGGGTTGAGGTCGAGGTTGAAGACATCTCGGCAACCACGGTCGCGCTCATTTTGAGCAAACGAAGGCCCCTCGGGTTCGCGTCAAAGATGAGTTCACCGGCGACAAGGACGGTTTCACAGGCGCTGCGTGGGGCGATAGACTGGTCAAAAGGCCGGGCTGATTTCCACCTTCACGTCGAAAGACATCTATTTCAAGAAAAACTAGGACGACCTGGAACGGGTACGCTCTTCCTGGGAACGAAAGGCTACCTGCAGGCCAAGATCGGCCAGCCCGAAATTGAAAACGCCGGCAAGGTCAGCGGCGGCATCCCTTTCTGGTCCAGGCTTGCGCAAATCTGGCCGGGCTAACGTCTCGATTCCGATCGAAGTCGGCGCCGTTACAGGATTCAAAGGTCGAAGAGAAGGGCGTGACCATCTTCCAGCCCGGCATCGTCAAGGCCGTTTCCGGGATTGAGGGAAGGCGAATGGGTTGACGCCAAGAAGATCCAGGAGAACGTCTTCAAGGGAATCAAGGACATCTACGGAACCCAGGGATATAT
The DNA here is from genome assembly GCA_016710075.1 of Acidobacteriota bacterium. Lineage (GTDB taxonomy): Bacteria > Acidobacteriota > Blastocatellia > RBC074 > RBC074 > JADJLO01. The sequence continues at coordinate 8,460 of JADJLO010000041.1, forward strand.
TCAGGCTGACGTCAATTTCATCCCTGAATTCAAGGACAGGACAGACACTGAAGGCGATGTCACCATCACGCTTGAAGTTGAAGAAGGGCGGCAGTTCTCGCTCCGCCGCCTCGAGTTCATCGGCAACACCAACACACGTGATGCGGTGCTTCGCCGCGAAGTCGTGCTCAACGAGGGCGACCCGTACAATAAACGCTACTGGGATCTTTCGATTCTGAGGTTGAACCAGTTCGGCCTTTTGATGAGGTCAAGGACAAGGACGCGATCACGCGCACCAACGACCGTGATCAGACGGTCGATATCGACCTTCAGGTCAAGGAGAAAGGCCGGCAGCAGATTCAGCTCAACGGCGGAGTTCTGGATTCGCGGAAGCTTTTTTTGGTCTTGAGTATTCGACCAACAACCTCCTCGGATACGGGAGAGCCTGAGCTTTGCTCCTCTGGGCGGCAATCGTCAGCTCTTCGCCTCTGTCGGATTCACGAACCATATCGTTTCGGCAAACCGATCAGCCTCGGGGGTGCAGTTGTTCGCGCAAAGAGCCCAGTTCGTCGGACAGGGCTTCATTTTCAACGCTTCGCAGATTCTGCAGTCGAGTTTCTTTGGATTATCGTCGATCAACGCCGATACGCTGTTCACGCAGAAAACGATCGGAGGAACGGTCAGCCTGTCGGGTCCGTTGCAGGTGTTCACCAAACGGTTCCGAAAATTCTCGCAGTTCGCAAGGCCTGGCCTGTCATATTCCTTGACGGCCAACAGCATCGAGGGACCCCGGTGAACCGCGACGGCGATCCAAAAACGACATCCCGGTGACGTTTGCGCAACCGCGAATCATCACCAGCCGAGTCGCCGTCGCTTTTTTACAACACCTTGAATGCGGCGATCGATCCGACGCGCGGCCAGAGCATATTCATCGGCCTCTCGCTTGCGGGAGGATCCTGGGTGGAGACGTCAACACTTTCGCGCCGTCGCTTGAGTACAAACTTTCATCCCGGTCTTCAGGCGCAGGACTGAAAGCCGCACGTCATTGGCAATGAGAGTCCGGGTTGATCACATCCGCACTTTCGGGCACACCTTTGATACCAGGTCGCTCTCATTTGTCGGCGGCATTCCGATCTTTGAGAGATTCTTTCTTGGCGGGGAATTCGACATCCGCGGATACAATTTCCGCTCGATTTCGCCTGTTGTACCCTCAGACCCTTCTCTCGACCAGGAACGTCAAGGCGAAAATTCCGGATCCCGCCGACCCGAACAAGCTGGATCGACGCACCGGCGGGCGGTCGGCCCGAGCGTGATCCGCAACTATACTTTCGAGGCTCCGGAAGGCGCTTGCGCAGGGTTGACGTCTCCCGATTCGAGCAGGGGCGGCAACACGCTTCAGGCGCGCAGGTTCTTCACCCCATTGGCGGCGACACTCAGTTCATCTATAACCTCGGAGTATCGCGTCCCGGTTTTCAGCGTGCTTTCGATCGCGGCTTTTGCTGATGGGATCCAGCTTTAATGCCCGCAAGTACAAAGATCAGGTGACGAAACAACTTCATTGACCAGAACATCACGACCAGCGGCATCAGGTTGAATCCGCCGGGCGAGTCGCAACCCAGGAAGAGGTTGCCAGCGCTCCCAAGGACGATTGGGAAACCCCGTCGGTTTCTCGCAATATTTTCCTGACAGGCGAACCGAGGAATACGATTTCGTGCGTACTTCTCAGCAGAACGTCAAACCTTCCGGACCTGCGGCTCATCGTTCGGCGCTGAATTTCGCATCCAGATGCCGGTGATCAACGTTCCGTTCCGGTTGATTTCGCCTACAACCCTCAGGCGAAAACAGATATTACCGATCCGACCGTGCTTTTCTCGAGCGCCGCACAATATGCGCTTACAGTCGGCCGAACATTTTAACGAGAATTGAGATTTATTCAGATAAAGATTAGACTTTATGACACTCGCATTCCTGGTATTTGCCGGAACGGGGGTGTCTTCGCTCAGACAGGAGGTGCGGCCGCAGGGCGGGAGCCCAAGATGAAGGTAGCCATCATCGACGTGCTTTCGTTCCTGACCAGGTGACCGAGTTGAAGGCGAAATATGACAAGCTTCAGACGGAGTTTGCGCCTCGCTACCAGCAGCTTGAATCCATAAAATCCAAGCTGGCCGCCCAGGAAAAGACGCTCAACGAGAACACCTCGCGTCCCGCAACAGGCCGCCAAACCGGACAGAGGATTTCGGAAGCCGGCAAGAAGGAATATCAGCGAATGCTTGAGGATTCGCAGGTGACTGCCCGCAAACGCGAGCAGGAAGAGACGGAGGCGATCTACGATAAGCTGAGCAAATTCCTCGATCAACCGCATCAAGTATGGAATCACCAGCGTTTTCGAGCGCCGACTGCAGGAGACCAACTCTGTCGTTTTCGCTGAGAAAGCAAATATCACCGACGATTTCATCATGAATGAACAACAAGGCCAATACCGGGGCGCCTGCCGGCAGTCGTTGACGTTGAGACCTTTAATATTCATATCAGACGATAAACGCAATTTTAAAAAATCGATTATTTTCAAGGAGCTAGAAGAAATGAAGAAACTGCACTGCAGCCGCCATCTGCAATGATGGCAGTTGCTGCGTTTGCGCAGACCCCGACACCTCCCACCCGCCCGTCAACTGCCGGTGCGGGTCAATCCGGCGCCGCCCAGACCCAGGGCGGAGGCACTGGCGCCGAAGGCAAAGTCGCCAACATCAACACAGCCGCTTCTTCAGACAGGGAATCAATGATCTCCGGCAAAACTCGATGTACTCAACGGCGAGTTCGAGCCTAAGAAGAAAGAGATTCAGGCCCTTGAAGAGGAGCTCAACAACTCAAGAACAAGATTCAGACCCAGGGCAGCACGGTCAGTCCCCAGGTCCGCAATCAGTGGGTGGAAGAGGCGACAGAGAAGGAGAAGGGTCTCAGCGCAAGGTTGAGGATTGTCGATGCCCTTGACTGAAGCGTCCGGCCGAAGTCTCGCAGCCGGTTGATGAAAAAGTCGGCAAACTGCTCGAGCAACATGGCCAACAGCGCGGCATCGTGCTGGTGCTTGAGGCGGCGCCGCCCAACAGGCCGGAGTCCTGATCTACGCCGCCGGCGACCGACATCACCGAGACTTCATCAAGGAATACAACAGGCTAATCCGGGCGGAGCGGCCCCGCCGCCGCCAAAAGCCCTAGGCCGAATAACTGAGTCGCATCAGGCACAAAGGCAAAAGGCAAAAGTAAGGAAGTAATTTCTCCTTGACTTTTTGCCTTTTGTTTTGATGCATAGGCTTTAGACACGATGAAACTGTCGGAATTAGCGCAATTTATTGTGCAAGCCGAAATTCGGAGCGATGGAGCCGTGGAGATCACCGGCATCTCATCGCTGGAGGGGCACTGCCGGAAACCGTGACACTGATTGCTGATGCAGCGAGGCTGCGGGATGCCGCCGGCTGCGGCGGCTTCGGCACTGATCGTACCACCGCAAATTGCAGATTCACCGGGGCGCTCGAAGGCCGCAACCTGATCGTCAGTCGAACCCCAAACTCGCACTTGCCCGGGCGATCGCTGCTTTTTACGCAAAGCCGTACGAATCACTGGGGGTCAGCCAGGATCCGGCACCGGGAATGGTTCCACCTTCGGAGGCGACTGCTCGATTCACCTCGGGTTACGATAGGCAGAAACAGCCTTATCGGGGTGACCGCGTGACGCCACCCGGGCGCGTCGTCATCGGCGACAACGTGACGATGGAGACGGGACAACGATCTTTCCCAACGTCTCGATCTACGATGACACCTCTATCGGCGCACGATGCCGCATCCACAGCGGAACGGTGATTGGAGCCGACGGCTTCAGCTTCACTCCGGACGAGAGCGGCAAACAGTTCAAATTACTTCCAGGTAGGAAAAGTGGTCATCGAAGACGATGTCGAGATCGGAGCGAACTGCTGTGTGGATCGCGGGGGATTTGGTCAAACCAGAATCCGGCGAGGCGCTAAATTCGACAACCTGATTCAGATCGGCCACAATGTCGAAATCGGCGAGGATACCGCAATCGCCGCTCTCGCAGGCTTCTCGGGAGGGACGAAAGTCGGGCGCGGGTGCATCATTGCCGGACAGATCGGCAAGAATCAACATATCACCATTGGCGATGGAGCCATCATCACCGCAAGAACAGGCGTGACCAAAAGCGTCGAGGCAGGCAAGCTTGTCGGCGGAATGATGCCCGCTCAGGATTACCAGCAATGGCGCAAATCTCAGGTGCTTATTCGCCCTGCCTGAACTCTTCGACCGGCTGAAGAAACTCGAGAAAAAAATGGAGACACCATAGTAGGAGAAAGAAGAAAAATTACGAAACAGACGAAATAAACGAAAAATTTTGGACGGTCAATGCGCCAAATCAGCCCTTTCTCTCGACATGCAAAACAAATGAGATTCAATTGTCGTACTGCCCTAAGCTCTTTTCGTCTGTTTAGTTTATTCCGTCTGTTTCGTAATCTTTCTTCTTCCTCCTCCTCTGACACTCAATATGAATATCAACGAAATACAATCGATCATTCCGCATCGCTATCCGATGCTTCTCATCGACCGCATTATCGAGATTGAGCCGCTCAAGAGAATCGTGGCGATCAAGAATGTGACGATCAATGAGCAGGTTTTTCAGGGGCACTTTCCCGGCGCGCCCGTCTTTCCCGGAGTCTTCATCATCGAAGCGATGGCTCAGGCAGGCGCGGTGCTGCTTTTCGCGAGGTGCCTGATCGGGACAGCAAGCTTCTCTATTTCACGGGAATTGAGGAAGCGAGATTCCGCAAGCCTGTAATTCCAGGAGACCAGCTTCGCATCGAGATAACCGTCATCAGATACAAGATGGGTTTGCCAAACTTCGCGCAGAAGCCTTCGTTGACGGACAGCTTGTCGCCGAAGCCGTCATTTCATCCGCTCTTGCGCCGAAACCTCAATAGCAAGCCCCAAAAGCGTTTATGATACATTCAACTGCAATCATCCATACCGGAGCCCGCATCGGCTCAGGCGTTGCAATCGGCGCCTATTCGATCGTCGGGGACAAGGTGACGATTCACGATGATGTCGAGATTGCGGGCCATAAGTCAGCATTGAAGGCCCCTGCGAGATTGGCAGCGGCATACAGGATCTTCCCGTTCGCATCGCTTGGCCAGGCACCACAGGATCTCAAATACAAGGTGAAGAGACCCGGCTTGTCATCGGCCGAAGAAATGTGATTCGCGAATACGTCACCATGGAATCGCGGCACTTCAGGGGAGGGCTGACATCTGTCGGCGACGATAATCTCTTCATGACGCAGACTCATTTGCGCACGACAGCATAGTCGGTTCCGACAACATCTTCGCAAACTGCGCCTCCCTTAGCCGGCCACGTGACGATCGGAGATCACATCACACTCGGCGCCTTTGTCGGCGTCCATCAGTTCTGCCGCGTTGGAAACCACGCATTCGTCGGAATATGTCAAAGATCGTCAAGGATGCTCTTCCCCTACGCCAGAACCGACGGCAATGACGCAAAATGTTTGCGGGGCGAATTCGATCGGACTCCGGCGCAAAGCACCTGCTGCTGAGTTCGAAGCTCAACACATCGCAGGCGCTCGATCGGATCAGGGCTGAGATGTCCGGTCTGCCCGAGATCGATTACATGATCGAATTCATCGAGACAGCCGCTCGCGGAGTGACCAAATAGAGAATTCCTCGAGGTTTCTCAATCGATGCCGAATCCTGAGAATAAAAAATATGGCCTGATTGCCGGCAACGGGCGGTTCCCTTTTCTGGTGCTCGATGGCGCCCGTGCAGAGGGCGTTGAAATGGCGGTCGCCGCAATCAAGGAGGAGACCGATCCGACGATCGAATCTTCCGGCGGGGTAGTCGAGTGGATCAGTGTCGGCCATCTCAACAAGCTGATAAAATTCTTCAAACGCGAAGGGGTCACTCTTGTGATCATGGCCGGCCAGGTGAAGCACGTTCAGATTTTCAAACTCAACGCGCTGCCTGACCTGCGGATGGCCAGAATGCTGGCGAGATTGAAAAGACGAAACACAGACGCCCTGATCGGCGGAATCGCCGATGAACTTCAATCCGAAGGCATCACCCTCGTCGATTCAACCACATTCCTGCAGCCGATGGTCGCCCGTTCCGGCGTTCTGACCAAACGCTCCCCGAACAAACACGAAGCCGAGGATATCGAATACGGACTCCACGTCGCCCTGGAACTGGCTCGACTCGATCTCGGACAGACCATTGCGGTCAAGAATCAGGCGGTCGTGGCCATTGAAGCCATGGAGGGAACCGATGCCACAATCCGACGCGCATCCGAACTTGTCCGGAGGCCGCCCGTTGACCGTCATCAAAGTGGCCAAGCCAAACCAGGATATGCGGTTCGATGTTCCCGTCATCGGAATGAACACGATCGACACTTTGCGGGCCTGCAATGTCACCGCCATGTCGCTCACCGCCGACAAAACCCTGATCTTCGATCGCGAAGAGACTCTCTCCGCCGCCAATCGCCATAAAATAGCCATCATCGCCAGATGAGCTAAGCTGCCGCCGGCTTCGCCGGCTGTTTGATTTACTTCAAAAGAACGTGTCAAAACAGATTCAGGAATACTTATTTGCGTAACATGAGTTAGTAACTGCTCAGCGCCTAGTCTTTAGTATTTGATGGATTAAGTGGGACTAAAGGTATTTTTCATCGCCAAGAACGCCAAGGATTGATAGCCGGGATTTGGCCTGACCTCTCGATTTCAGCCGGTTTTTAAAAGTAAATTATGAATCAGTCCCTGAATCCTCTTGGCGTTCTTGGCTCTCTTGGAGATCGCTTAAAAACTTGCTGCATCTCCCATCAAGTTGTAAATTTTCAACACCGCGAAGATAACCGGAGAGAATGCGATGCTCAAAGAAAACTATGATCCCGAGTTGACGCCTCTCGATCTGCAGACATACGAGAAGATGGTACCAGCAGATCACTACTTGAGACGTCTCCAAGACAGCAATTGATTTTAGAGGCGCTAGTCGCAGACTGCTATTCGCCCGGGATGGGGCGAGGCTCTGATCCGGTCCGATTGCTAAAGCTGCTACTGTTGCAATTCCATTACGGCTGTCGGATGAACGAGGATCCGGGAGGCACAGGTAAACGTTGCCCGACTCTTCCTCGATCTGCCGCTGGACGCAGATTTGCCTGAGCCAAGTCTGTTATCGCAATTCCGAACCCGTCTTGGGGAAGAACGATTCAGCCGGATCTTTCACGAGATTCCTGCGACAGGCGCGAGAGGCCGGTTTAGTTAAAGATCGTTTGCGGCTCAAAGATGCAACGCACGTGCTGGCCAATATTGCCGCACCAGCGACAATTCACTGGTGCGCAGATTCGGACGCGGATCCTGGCAGAATGCTTCACGCCAGAAGAGGTGGCCACGCATCGCCGACGAGCAGAAGAGGTTCGCCAAACGACAGTTGATCTGAGACGAAGCGAGGTTGCTGCACCGAGTCGAGCACTTGCGGGAACTGGTCGCGTGGGGTGGTGACTGGCGCAATCGTTTGAACGAATCGAGTCTATGCTCAGAGAGCGAGCGAGAATCGTTTGAAACCGCCTTGAAACTGGGACACAAATACTAAAGATCGGGGGCCGAAGACCGGCGACAAAATAACTCATTGAAAGATCCGGATGCGCGTAGCGCAAAACGTGGCTATGCTCGATGTGCCTCGACTCTGATTCCGAATTGATCTGGGAATCGATGTCTTACGGCGCTGACGAAGCCGCCAACGCCAGACCGCTCATCGAGCAGGAGGAAGCAGTCCACGGAACGACATCGAAAGCTTGTCGATTGATACTATCGGCTACAACGCGCGTTCTTAAATCGCTCAGTGATGACGAAACGGGGCCGCAATTAACGGTCTACGTGCCGAAAGGGCAACAACCACGTCATCCGAGTTGTTTCAACTGGATGATTTTACGCTCAACGAGACGGGCGACGAATTGACTTGCCCGCAAGGAGAAACGACCCAAAAGCGCTACCGTGATGATATCAATCACGGTTGGATTTTTTACTACAGTGTCAAAAATGTAGAATTGCCCATTGAATGCGCAATGCCTCATGCCTGGAACAAACCGGGGTCGCAGAGTCTATCATAACGATTTCATCGAGCAGTAGCAGTTCAACAACGTGTGACGACAGACGAGTACAAGCAGATACGCAAAGAACATCCCAGAATTGAACGAAAGTTGAACGAACTGGTACGTTGGGCCGTCACGTTCGGTATCGCCACAGATTAGAGTGAAAGTGCAGTACCTCTTGCTTGCCGTCGTCGTCAATTGCAAACGCATAGTCCGCATTTTGGAACCTGCTCTACAACCGCAGAGTATCTGAAGTGCGGACTAGGTAGCCCGAAGCTTCGCCCATTGCACAGTTTTTAAGCGATCTCTCTTGGCGTTCTTGGCGATGAAAAATACTTTTATTTTTACGAAATCCGGATCCTTGGGTAAGAACTTTCCGCTACGAAGTCCCGTTAGTAGGGCTGAGCAATTACGAAATTTAAACTATTTACCTTGCCGTTCCGGATCAAACTGGAATACCATGCATCGTAATTCGAAGAAGAGATCAGTTAACGGATTCAGGTTGAAAGGCGTTGTATTTCTGCGCCATCGATCTATAACAATTAATTCCATCTAAAAAACCTATGTTTCGAGCCTGGATAATCTGGTTGATCATCGCCGGCGTCTTTGCCGTCGCAGAAGTATTCACACCGGGATTTGTACTGTTGTGGTTTGGCGTTGGAGCCCTGCTGGCGGGGCTGCTTGCGCTGCTCGGTGTCGAGAGCCTCGTCTTTCAGGTGGTGTCCTTCCTGGTCTCATCGGTTGCGATGGTGGTCGCATCCAGAACGATACTCGAGCGATTTTTGCCTCTTTCAACGGGGATACCGAAACTGAGGGCAGGTGCTGAAACGATGCTCGGGCAGATTGGTACCGTGGTCGAATCGAGCCACGGGCAACTCAATGAGGGAGCTGTCAAGGTATACGGAGCCGTCTGGACTGCTTATCCGTCAGATGGTGAATGGCCGCTGAAAGAGGGTGATTCAGTCTCGGTCGAAAGAATTGAAGGCAACTCGATCTATGTCAGGCGAATGGCCCACCATGCGCGCTCTTTCGCCGAGATTTCCAAAGAATCCTGATCCTTGCAGAATGTGAATTCCAACAGTCTTTAACCGAAAAATTATTGGAGGAGAAGTATGGAGTTTTTAATACCCCTGTTAATCATCACAGTAATCGTGCTCGTTATCGCATCCAAGACAATACGGATTGTTCCGCAGGCAACGGTAATGCTGATCGAGCGGCTGGGCAAGTTCGATCGAGTCGCCTCGAGCGGCCTGAACATCATTACGCCATTTCTCGATCGACCAAGATCCGTTTACTGGAGCTGGATGCGCCCGGGTCATACTCAGATAGACCTTCGGGAACAATTCAACGATCTGGCGCCTCAACCCGTGATCACGCGCGATAACGTGACCATACTCGTCGATTCCATTATTTACTGGCAGGTCACCGACCCGATCAAAGCGATGTATGAAATCAACGATCTGGTAGGCAGCATCATCCAATTGACCATCACAGCGATGAGAAACGTGATCGGAGAACTTGACCTCGATCACGCCCTGACATCGCGTGATACCATCACACGTTTACGCATCACACTCGACGAAGCGACACACAAATGGGGCGTCAAGGTCACCCGCGTCGAATTGAAGAATATTAATCCGCCCGAGGATGTGCGAATAGTGATGGAGAAGCAGATGACGGCCGAACGTAACCGGCGAGCCATTGTGCTGCAGGCGGAGGGCGAAAAACAGGCGGCGATCACCAGAGCGGAAGGCGAGAAGCAGGCTGCAATCACCAGAGCAGAGGGCGAGAAAGAATCGAACATTCTGCGAGGCGGAAGGTCAGGCGAAGGCAAGATTGACGGCAGCCACCGCTGAAGCCGAATCTATCCGCCAGATCGCCGATGGCATCATCGGCGGCCAGGGAAATCCGGCTCAATACCTTATCACGATGAAATATATCGATTCGCTCAAGGAGATGTCCCGGTCGAATAATTCCAAAGTCGTCTTCATGCCTATCGAGACCAGCAGCGTGCTCTCAAGCATCGGCGCTTTCAAGGAAGTCTTCGGTGGAGAGACTGCCCCCGGTGAGCCGATCCCGGTTCCACGCCAGAGGCAGAGAACTGAATGAGGTCGCGGAGCGTGTGGAGTGCGGTGGTGAGCCGCCGCACTCCATACGCTACTTGAATTCAAATAAATTTAATTTGTACCGGCCTCAATTAATTGGTCAATCAGAGTGTTCATCCTACTTCGTTTGATCTTTCGTCATTTCCCTCTTTTGCCTTTCCGGCGCCTCCATGAACTCCGCATATTTTGGCGGGAAGGAGCGAGCCCGGCCCTGAGAGTTGACGACTATGTGATGAGTCTCTCCTTCGGCCAGGAGGGCATTGTCCGCGCCTCTTAGAATCTCATAGGCAAATCTGACCGAGCGGCTGCGCAGGTCGGTGAGTCTGGTCCGCACAATAATCTCATCATCATATTTCGCCGGCATGAGATAAGTCGCCTTGACCCTGGTTACGGGCAGGAGCGCGTCGGCTTCGGCCTCCATTTCGCGATAATTGAATCCGTGATCGCGGCAAAGCTCGACCCTGCCCACCTCAAACCAGATCAGATAGTTTGAATGATAAACGACGCCGGCCTGATCGGTTTCGGCGTAGCGGACCCGCAAGCGGGTCTCCGACCAATTGTGATTTTCAATGTTGAACATAGTTTTATTTCATCATATCGAGTGTTAAATTCTGTGCTGACAGAGTTGTTTAACCCGAATGAGAAGTGATGTCAAAACCATCGGGGATGAATGAGGTCATCAGGTGAATAAATGATAAGCATTGAATTGCTGATCAAGTTGAGCCCGATCGTTGTGGCGACGCTGCACGGATATGCCGCCGCGTGGCTTGCAGTGAAGATGCTTTTTCGCCCGCGCAATCCCGTTTATATTTTCGGAATGAAAGTGCCGCTGACTCCCGGCATGTTGCCCAAGGAGCGGGATCAATTCATCATAGCGCTTTCAACGGTGATCGGTGAAAAGCTGCTCGATGTCGAAACCATCACCGACGAGATCATGCAGCTCAACCTTGAGCCCGAGATCACCTCGATCGCCAAACGGGAATACCTGCACCATTCGCAGAGTGAATCGACGATTCAACTGATTGTCGAGCATATCAAAGAGAAGCTTTATCATCTGCGCGATTCCGCCGAGGCACGATCCGATATTGCGCGTTCATTGCGGCGCATTGTCGAGACCGAGATAGATCGCCGGTTCAGCCTGCTCAGACGCTTCGTCACGGATTTCTTCCTGGACGAGGCCGCCCTCAACCGCATTGTCGGAGACTCGATCACTCAGCTTGCCGATCAGATCGCCGAGAGCCTCTATCTCAGATCGAGCATCACACAAGCCATGGCGCAGATCCCTGAAACAATTTTCGACTCCGAATCAACCAAAAAAATCCCGGCGATCAATAATTTCGTCTCAATTTTAAGCCATCGGCTGGATGTTCGCGGAATTCTTATCAAAAGACTGAATGCGCTATCGAATGAAGCGATCGAAGAGCTTATTATGGAGACCGCCGGCCGCGAAATAGCCGCGATCGTCTGGTTCGGCGCCGGCATAGGCTTCATCGTCGGAATAATTCAGACTCTCATCAATTTCATATGAAACGTTCAACCACGGAACAACCGGTCAGGAATCCAAATCGGATCCATTTCGAAGATCTCGCAGGTGAGCTGCGGGAACTTAAAGAAAAGCTGATGCTCGGCGGAGGGAGCGACAAGATCGATCGCCAGCACCAGCAGGGCAAATTGACGGCGCGTGAAAGGATTGCCCTGCTTCTGGATTCCGGCGCCTGGTTTCAGGAGGTCGGACTGCTCGTGGCCCATGACGAATACGAAGGCCAGGCTCCTGCAGCCGGAGTCGTCACTGGTTTTGGAGTCGTCTCAGGCCGTGAAGCGGTGATTGTCGCAAACGATGCGACTGTCAAAGCCGGGTCGTGGTGGCCGGAGACGATCAAAAAGATGCTCAGGGCGCAGGAGATCGCCATGCGCTGCCGCGTGCCGATCATCTACCTTGTGGACTCCGCAGGAGTCAATCTCCCCTACCAGGGAGGCGTTTTTCCGGGGGCAGTATGGCGCGGCGAGGATCTTCTACTACAATTCGATCATGCGCCGGTATCTGAAAGTTCCGCAGATCGCCGCGGTCATGGGACAATGCGTGGCCGGCGGAGCGTATTTGCCGGCGCTCTCGGATGTGATCCTGATGGTCGAGGGAACGTCTTTTATGGGCCTCGGCGGACCCAATCTGGTCAAGGGCGCCACTGGTCAGAAGGTCGACAGCGAAACTCTGGGCGGCGCGAAGATGCACAATGCAATCTCCGGCGTAGCGCATTATCGATCGAAAGACGACAAGGAATGCATCGGCAAGATACGAGAAATAGTCTCCGAACTTCCGGCCAAAGAATTGACCCGCGTCAGCATCATCGATCCGCAGGAGCCCGCCCGCCCGACAACTGATCTCTACGATATCCTGCCTGCCGATCACCGCGCACCGTACGACGCCAAAGAGATGCTTGGCTGCATTCTTGATCGCGACAGCTTCGACGAATTCCAGGCCGATTATGCAAGGGAGATGATCACCGGGCACGCCCGTTTATGCGGCATCAATGTCGGTATCATCGCCAATAATCGAGGGCTTATTCCGCAAGGTCCGGGGAAGCCACCGAAGTTCGGCGGGATCATCTATACCGAGAGTGCCGAGAAGACCGCATATTTCATCGAGACCTGCAACCGGCAGGGAACGCCGCTGCTCTTCATCCAGGACGTTTCCGGTTTTATGGTCGGCGTCGAAGCCGAGCAATCCGGCATCATCCGCGCAGGTGCGCGTTTCGTTGAAGCGATGGCCACAACCACAGTTCCAAAAATCGTGCTGACCCTCAACCATGCCAGCGGCGCAGGATATTACGCCATGGCCGGTCAGGGCTTCGATCCAGATTTCATCTTCACGCTGCCGACCGGCAGAATGGGAGTCATGGAAGGCGAATCGGCCGTCATGGCGCTGTTCGCTTCGCAACTGGAAAAACTCAGGGCTCAGGGTATGGAGCCGGACGAAAAACTCCGCGCCGAAATGAACAGAGTGCGCGCAGATTACGAACGACAACTCGACGCCAGATTCGCCGCCGCGCGAGGCTGGGTCGATGCCGTCATCACACCGGATGAGATCAGGCCTGCGCTTGAACTGGCTCTGCGCTCATCCTTGAACAACCGGGCCCGCACGTCGGACAATTCATACTATGAATCAAGATCAACTGAAAACCCTGCTGGATCGGCTCGATTATCTCGAATTTGCCCTGAGAGAACAGATCTCGCGAATCTATGCTCTTGAAAACAAACTTGAGATCACCCGCCCCGATATATCGCTCAAACAGCCGGAACCATATTCGGCCCCGGCGCCTCATTCAATTCAGGCAGAAGTGACCGCTCCGGAATTCCTTCCTGAGCAGCCAATGATGATTGAAGAAGAGGATGCGGCTGCAATAGAGCCCCAACCACTTCATCCACCCCAACCACCCCAGCCACCCCTTGAGGTTGAATCTGAAGAAGAAGTCTCCGGGATTATCCCTGAAAAGCGTGATCTGGAATCGCTCATCGGAGGGACGTGGTTCAATCGGATAGGCATCTTCGCGATTGTGCTTGGCGCCGGATATTTTCTGCGTGAAGCCTTCCGGCGGGGATGGATCGGCCCGCAGGGACGGGTCATGATCGGAATTGCGGCCGGACTTGGACTGCTCTTTGCCGGAGAGAAGATCCGTTCGCGCGGTTACAAGAATTATGCCTACGGATTATCCGGGGGCGGGATATCGATTCTCTACCTGACATTTTTTGCGGCATACGACCGTTATCAACTGATAAGTCAATTGATGGCATTTCTGTTGATGTCGCTGGTGACGGCTGCCGCGGTCCTGCTGGCGGCGAGATATGATGCGCTGGTGATAGCGATAATCGGCCTGCTCGGCGGCTTTCTGACGCCGTACATGGTCTCGAGCGGAGTGGATAATCAATCTGGGCTTTTCACCTACATTGCCCTGCTCGATGCCGGCGTGCTGGCGGTTGCCTATTTCAAACAATGGCGGACCCTGAATTATCTGGCTTTCATCGGAACGATAATAATCTCGGGAGGCTGGATGGATGAATATTACGCGCCGGAGAAGCTCTGGACGACAATCTTTTTCTTCACCCTGCTGTTCCTGATTTTCGCCGTGCTCGCGGTCTTTCACAATATCGTCAAGCGCAAACCGACGATCGCCCCGGATCTTGGCCTGATCTTTTCGAATGCCGGTTTCTATTTTGGGACCAGCTATTTTCTGCTCGAAAACAAGTACCATCCCTATCTCGGATTATTCGCGATCGTCATGTCTGCCTTTTATCTGGGCCTCGGTTATCTGACATACACGCGAGATCGCGAAGACAAGTACCTGATTATGACCTTTATCGGTCTGGCGGCGATCTTCCTGACGCTGGCCATACCGATACAGCTCGATCAGCACTGGGTGACGATGAGCTGGGCGCTTGAAGGTCTGGTGCTGACGTGGATCGGGTTGAAATCGCGCAGCCTGCAGTTGAGAGCCGTTTCCGCGATTATCTTTTTCATTTCGTTCTCTCATTGGCTGATGTTCGATCTGGCGGAATCGAGTTTCGGATACAACAAGTCGTTCAATCCGATCTTCAACAAACGCGCGTTATCGGCGGTGATACTGGCGGGTTCCCTTGTGATTGCCGCGATCCTCTATCAAAAATTCAAAGAGCAGGTTGAGTTGCGCGAGCGGCAGTTCTTCCTTGCCGGATTGATCGTCGTCGCGAATCTGGTAACCCTCATCTGGCTGAGCTCGGATGTCATCGATCTATTCAATAAACTCAGGATGGGAATTCCCGAGGGCGATGTGAATGCCGTCGAGTACCTGCGTGACAGATATAACAATTTCGAGGCGTTGTCGCTCACAGCTCTCTGGACGACTTTTGGGCTGTCGGGGCTGATTGTCGGCGTCAGACGCCGGGTATGGGGCGCCAGAATCGGCGGCCTGCTTCTGCTGGGGCTGACAATCCTCAAGGTACTCGCCGTCGATTCGGGCCATTTCGAGGACAAGTGGCACAGATTGATCCTCAACCCGACTTTTGCGTCTTTTCTGATAGTCATTGCCGCGATGGCCGTGACGATGCGGCTATACTTTCACAACGAAAATGTTCATAAAGACGAGCATCGACTGGTATTCAACGGCTCGATGATCCTGCTCAACGTGTTGGCGCTGATAGCCCTGAGCGCTGAATCGGTTTCCTATTTCCAGAAACAGATCGATTACGCAAAACCATACGAGGAGCAGCGTGAGCTCAGTCTGGCAAAACAGTTGACGCTTTCAGTGATCTGGACGCTCTACGGCGGAATCATGCTCTTTTTCGGCATCAGACGGGTCAATCGCCTGCTGCGGTGGATGGGACTGGGTCTGCTGGCAATCAGCATCGTCAAGGTATTTCTGGTGGATCTTTCGAGCCTCGATACGATATACAGAATCGCGTCTATCATAGTTCTCGGCGCGATGCTTTTAGCCGTTTCGTTTCTCTACCAGCAATGGCAAAAGCGAACCGAGGAGGAAAAGGCAGGAAAATGATTACTGCAGCAAGGATAACAGCTTTTCTCTTCGTTTTTGCGCTCTGTGCGATGCCGAGCGGGGCGGCTGATCAAGAAGCCGTAAAGCCTGATCCATCTCAATGGAGTCACTCGCGCGAGATCAAGGCGGATTCGAAGCCGGCAGTTGAAGGGTATCTTCTGGCTGAACTCGACGGCAAAGTTTATGACCATTCCCGCGTGGATCTGACAGACCTGCGCGTCGTTGATAATCACGGCAGCTTCGTCCCTTATCTGATCGTCAATCCCCTGCTGGAAAAACGATTAAAATACCAGATCAGACCGTTGCAGGCAGTCGTCGAGGATCTGGGAGTGGAAAAAGATGGCAATGTTTCGACCCTCATTCTGGATCTGGGATATCGTCACATCCCCAGCTCAAAACTGGAATTCAGACCCGCCGAGCCGAATTTCAACCGCCAGCTTGAGATCAAAGCCGGGAATGATAAACAGAAATGGGAATTCATCTCCCAACACGAGATCTCCAGCATTCGGATGGGAAAGGTCAGGAAGGAACAGCTTCAGATTCAGCTCGATGACCTGAGGTACAGGTATTTGCGGATCTCGGTCTACAACAAGGACGACAAGCCGATCCGGTTCGACGAGGTCAAAGTGTTCGGTTATGCGCATCAACTGGTCTTCAAATATGAGCCTGAGAAAAACTACCGGCTCATCTATGGTCGCGAGTCGGCCGATTCGCCGCATTACGATATCCAGCAGATGCTTCCATTCATCAAAATCAATAAGCTGCCGAAAGCTGCGCTGAGCGGGGAAATGGAAACTGCCAAAGCCGAACCGCCGAAAGCCGATGTCTCCTCACGGAAACAGAATATTTTGTTATGGGTGATCCTGTCGGTAACCGCGCTGATCCTTGGAGGATTGATCTACCGGCTTGCAAAAATCTCCAGTGTTTAACTCAGCGTGTTCTGATATGATGAGGCGCTTCGAAACAGCGGCGACACGCCGCCGTCAAAATCCAATTGAGGAGACCGGGAATTGATAGATCTCTATTTAATGCGTCACGGGATAGCTGCGAACCTTGGCGAGGGAGGCATTCTCAATGATGCCGACCGTCCACTGACTCTCGATGGCCGCACCAGAATGAAGCAGGCTGCTGCCGGGATCAAAAAACTCGAGATCAAGTTCAATGTGATACTGACCAGCCCACTGCTCAGAGCACGACAGACAGCCGAGGCCGTGGCCGAAGTTCTTGATCTCCAGCACAGGGTCAAGATTCTCGAATCGCTGGCTCCGGGCAAGGCCTTCATCGAGGGCGAAGGCCAAAACGCGGAGATCTTTCTCGAACTTGGATCATATCAGTTTGACAAGGCGCTGCTGGTAGGCCACATGCCGGATCTCTCTGAACTTGCATCCTACCTGCTGACGGGGAACCGGAACCTCAACATCGAATTCAAGAAAGGCACCGTCTGCGCCATCGAGCTTACAAGCCTGCCTCCCCGTGGACCGGGATTGTTGTGCTGGCAGATGTCTCCGAAACAACTCCGATTTCTAGGTAAATGATCCTATGAATCCCTGGCACGATGTGGAGCTCGGCCCTGAGGCTCCCGAAATCTTCAACTGCATCATCGAGATTCCAATCGGCTCGAAGGTCAAGTACGAACTGGATAAATCCACAGGCCTGCTGCGGGTCGATCGAATTCTTTACAGTTCAGTCCACTATCCGGCGAATTACGGCTTTCTGCCGCGCACATATTGCGACGATAACGATCCTCTCGACGTGCTGGTTCTGGGGCAGGTCTCGGTCGCTCCGCTCTGCA
The DNA here is from genome assembly GCA_016710075.1 of Acidobacteriota bacterium. GTDB lineage: Bacteria > Acidobacteriota > Blastocatellia > RBC074 > RBC074 > JADJLO01. The sequence continues at coordinate 26,010 of JADJLO010000041.1, forward strand.
TCATGCGCGCAAAGACGATCGGCGTCATGCAGATGATCGACCAGAACGAAGAGGACGACAAGATCATCGCAGTTCATGCCGACGACCCTGAATACCGCGATTACCGGGACATCTCCGAACTTCCGGAATACCGGCTCAAATCAGTTCGCCGCTTTTTCGAAGACTACAAGGCCCTCGAAAACAAGCAGGTGAAAGTCGAGCGATTCATGGGCCGGTTCGATGCGATCAACATTATCCAGCGCAGCATCGAGCTTTATCGCGAAATGAAACCGCAGCTTCTGGCGGGCTCTGTCTGATAAATGACAGCCGCAGGCTCCCGGGTCTGCATAATTCTAGGAGGCAAGCAAAAAAAGATGAGATGGTTTAATCGTAGCCTGATTCTGGCGGCCGGCATGTTTCTGCTGATTGCAGCAACAACCCTGGGAATTCGATCATATTCACAGCAGCAGCAATCGGCAGCCGAACGCACTGAGCGTTTCAAGCGAATGTCGGCTGACGCCGAAAAGAAGGGACTATCAGGCCCCTACCAGGGAATCACGACTGACGGCAAGGCCATCAACGGCCTCTTCCCCATACGCTCGACAGGAGTTTCGACCGGCCCGGTGCGCAAAGCGGCTGACGCCTTCCTCGCTTCCCTTTCGCCGGCTCAACGATCCAAAACCATGTTCGACGTCAACGACGACGAGTGGCGCAAATGGATGAACCAGCATTTTTACCTGCGCCAGGGGACTGGATTCAACGAGATGTCGGATGCACAGCGCGATGCCGCCTTCGGACTGATGAGAGCCTCTCTCAGCGCCAAGGGACTGAAACTGACGCGCGATATCATGCATCTCAACGAGACTCTGGCTGAACTCAATAACAACGATCACGAACAATACGGCGAATGGCTCTACTGGATCACCATCATGGGCAAACCCTCGGCCACCGAGCCCTGGGGATGGCAGCTCGACGGTCATCACGCGATCATTAATTATTTCGTCCTCGGAGACCAGGTTGTCATGTCTCCGACCTTCCTTGGCTCGGAACCGGTTATCGCCAGATCGGGCAAATATCAAGGCACTGCCGTTCTGCAGACCGAGCTGAAAAAAGGGCTCGCCATGATCAACACCCTCTCCGATGAGCAACGAAAAAAAGCGATACTCACCCTCTCAAAGACCGCCAACAACAACGTCGGCGAAGCCTTCAAAGACAACATGGTCCTGGATTACCAGGGTATTCCCGGATCGGAATTGAATGCGAAACCGAAGGAACAACTGCTGGACCTGGCTGCGGAATATGTCGGAAATATGGACAACGGTCATGCAAAGGTTAAGATGAGCGAGGTCCGCAAGCATGTCAACGCCACCTGGTATTCCTGGATTGGCGGAATCCAGCCCGATAGTGTCTTCTATTACCGCATTCAAAGTCCTGTCATCCTCATCGAATTCGATCAACAGTTGCCAGTCGGAACGCGTCATCTCAAGAAAGGGCCGATTGTGCCCGATCCCGAGCATATTCACACAGTCATGCGAACCCCGAATGGAAACGATTACGGCAAGGACCTGCTCCGCCAGCATTACCTGGAGCACCCGCATCCACAGAGTCATTAAGTGATCCATCAGGCGAATTCATTCCATGCACAATTGCCAGGAATTGCAGAATGATCAACCGTTAATAAATTTTTCAGACTTTTTCTATTCAATTCCTTCTAAATAAGCGGTGAATCAGGTTGGTTCCCTTCAAGTTGGGAACAATTCCGGGATTTTAATCCGACGAGTAGAGAGTAGACAGATATCTGATTTAATTTATGGATATCAGCGACAATCAGATCATCGAGCGGACACTCGCCGGTGAAACGGATGCATTCAGCCTTCTGGTCCAGAGATGGGAGCGGCCGATTTACGGATTATCGCTTCGCATGCTCGGCCGGGACGAAGATGCGCGAGACGTTTGCCAGGAGACCTTTCTGGCGGCCTTCCGCAACCTGCGCAAATTCCGCGGTGACGCAAAATTCTCGTCGTGGATTTACAGGATAGCTCTCAACGCATGCCACACTAAACTTCGCAAAAAGAATGGCGTGCTGGAGCGTTCAATCGACCAGGAAGATGAGAACGGACTGAGACTGGAGATAGCGGACATGCAGGCCGAAGTCTCCCCCGACAGGCTTCATCGCAATCAGAGGGCGGAAATGGTACGCAAAACTCTTCAGGCACTCCCGGCCGAAATGAGACAGGTGATCATCATGAAGGAGTATGAAGATCTGACCTTCGTCGAAATTTCGGAGATACTTCAGATACCCGTCAGTACGGTGAAATCCCGGCTCTACACCGGGTTGCAGCAGATGCGATTAAGGCTCGAAAAAGTCAAAGACGCCCTGTAATCGTCAAAGAATGAGATGGCAAAGTTATGTTAAACAGTAAATTGAACGACAATCCGGCTGATTGTGGCCGCAAGGATGATCTGGTCGCTTATCTTTATCAGGAAGCCAGTCCCGCGGAATGCGAGTCTTTTGAGAACCATCTGGATTCTTGCGGCGTGTGTCGCGATGAACTGCAGTCATTCGGACGGGTTCGCCAGGAACTGAGCACCTGGCAACTTGGATTTCTGCCGCAGACATCATTTGAATTGCCGCAAAGCCCGGTTCAAACCGTGCGAGGTTTTTTCGCTTTATTCCCGCTCTGGGCCCGCGGAGTCGCTCTAACCACAGCCGCTGCCGCTCTGCTCATCGTCGCGCTCTCAGTTGCCGGAACGAAAATCCTCGTCAACGGCCCTTCCACAGGCGCCGGAACCGACTCCGCTCAACTGGAATCGATGGTGCGTGACGCCGTCGCTCGCGATCGCGCACAAATGCAGCAGGAATTCAGCGCCCAATTGGCAAGCCTCAAACAACAGTTGAACGAAGAGAACGAAGCCAGAATGCAGGCAGCACAGACCCAATACAATGCAAGGATCGAGGCGGTTCAGACAGGTTTCAGGGCCCAAATCAGAAAATCCAATAAAGAGAACCAGTCAATCCGTTCATTCTTCGCCATGGATGATTCGCCCGATCCATTAGGAGTGGGAGGGGTGGGAAGATGAGAAACATAGTCGATAATATTTATCTCTCTGTTTTCAAGAAAATTATTCATTCAGCATTTGTCTGGCTGGCTGGAACAGCTCTGGTATTGACCATTATCGCTGATGCACAAGGTCAGCGGGTCATCCGGCAGATCAAGCAACAGGAGAGACGCCAGCAGATGCTCAAGAAGATCGAGGAGCGGCAGCGGGAAAACCTGTCGCCGGCGGAGAATACGTCTTCAACCTCAAATCGGAACCGGGCGGCCAGACACAGCCTTGATGGAATCAGTCAGAGGGGCATTGTCACCCTCTTTTCCAAAGAAGAGCGTGAACTCATCATCCCGGGATTTGGCAGGGCGCCGGCATTGCTTGTCATCTTTCGCCAGCTCGACCTGACCGATGAACAGAAACTCAACATCAAGGCATTGAGAGCGAAAGTCGGTACACAGCTCGTCGACCTGCGCGTCAAAACCACACGCTCTGAACAGCAGCTCGAAGAGACGATCTACGGTGAGAATTTCGACACCAAAAAAGTCGAGGAGGTCTCCTCTCAGGTGGCATCGACCCAGGGTGAGCTGACCAAACTTCAGGCCGAAGTTGAATCACAGTTCCGGCAGATTCTCACTTCGGACCAGTTCCTCGTCTTCAGATTTCTCGTAGGAGAAATGCTTCTCCCTCAGCGGAGAATGACTCCGGCGCAAATGCGCCAACAGCAGCAGAATCAGCGGCGCATCCCATCGCCTCAGAACCAGCAGACCCCGCCTCAATGAAAGGGAGATTACGGAACAAACGAAATAAACGAAACAAAGGAAAAAAACAGGGGAAGACAAAGCCCGAATTTTTAAACGTTTTTGCTATTGTCTTGGATTGCGTACAATGAAGCTCTGAATTATTTTCGTTTGTTTTGTTTATTTCGTAATCATCTTTGCCGGTATTCATTAAGTGAAATGGACTGCCACAGACAAATTCCTGCTCAGCGGGGTGCTGCCCGTTGAAGCGGGGTATCGGCGATTGAGAGATCTGCTGGATCAATCAGCAGATCCAATCGACTGGTCAGCGATTTCTCGCCGCGCGGAATTTCATCAGGCAGCGCCGCTGCTGCGGTTCAACCTGTTCAAATCAAAGATCATCACCCTGGTTCCGGAAAGCCTGAGAACCGAACTTGAGGGATCTGCTCAGATCTGGGCGGCCCGGCATCTGGCGTATGTCAATGAGGCCGGACGGCTGATAGCCGCGTTCAGGACGGCGGGAATAGATTCCATCCCGCTCAAAGGCGCGGCCCTGATGCTGGCAGAATTTTATCCGCAGGCGGGTTTACGGACGGCTCAGGATCTCGACCTGCTGATCGATCCGGCACGGATCGAAGAGGCGGACTCAATCGCCGACAAGCTGGGATACAGGGAATTACCGGGTCGCAGGGCAATCAGATCACGCCAGAGACTCGCCAATGAGATCAATCATCTATGGCCGCGCCGCGGGAACTCGGGGATTATCATCGAACTCCATCACCGCGCGTTTCAGTTCGCTCAGAATGAGCGCGATCTCACTTACCACGAAATCCGTTCCCGCGCTTTCAAAAATCCTCTTCAGGATGGCGGCATTGTCTTATTGCCCTCTCCTTCCGATCTGGCGCTGCATTTGATTCACCACACCATGGTCGACCTGCAGACCACTCACGCGATCCTGAGAACATTTGCGGATCTTCACTTCATCTTCTCTCGCAATCCTGATGCGAAAACAGGGATGCTCGCATTGGCTGATGAATTGGGCTTCGGCGGTGTGGCAAGGGCGGCAAGCGAAGCTTTAAATGTGCGTTCAGAATGCGATCTCAAAGCGCTCGATCCCCGGAAGATTCCGCCTGATCAGACAATTTTGCTCGAAACAGCACTGAGCGAATCCCCGCTCGAACTGGCAGAGACGGCCCGACTGCTTGAATACTTCGATTTCAGCCGGCGGCCTGCGACAAAACTGGCAAACCTGCTCTCTCTGGTCTTCACTTCCAGATCCCATCTTCATCAGCTTTACGGCAATGAAATCAGCTCTTCAACCGCAAAAGGTTATCTGCGCCGTCCGTTCGATCTCATGAAAAAGTTCAACTGGAAGAGCCTGCAACCGAAAAATCTGATCAGGGTGAGAAGACTGCGCAAGATGGCGGGCAAGCAGGAGAGTCCAAAGTTTAAAGTCTAAAGTTTAAACTCGTTTGATGTAACTACTCGGCCATTTGAGGGCAATCTCCGTTGGCCATGTGCCCCACGTTGTTCGATCAGTTCGCCTTGGCGGTCTGCACCGGCTGCTGGTGCTTTTTGAGCAGGTCGATCCCGAATTTTATCGGGACACCGAAATTTGTAGTCGCCTGGGAATTCAGGAAAATAGCCTGATTGATTCCGATGACTTTGCCGTTGACACCGAAAACAGGGCCTCCTGAGCCGCCCTCGTCGGTTCGGGCATCGTAAACGAGTTGAGGAGAGACGTCGCTGATATGTCCCTGAGTGGATTGCGGACGGATCTTGTTATTGTTGGCCAGATCGTTGAGTTGCAGCCGGTAAGAGACATTGCCAAACCTTCTGACGCCTGACCGGCCGCCTTCATCAACCCTCGCCATCAGACCCTCAAGCCCTGCAGGGTAGCCCAATAGAACGACGGGCTGTCCTTTTCTGATGCTCTCCCCGTTTTCATCCATGGGAAGGGCTGCGAGGTCGGACGCACCCTGCTCGAAGGAGCAGATGGCCACATCCTGATCCTGCATCATCTCAAGAACTCTCAGCGTGAAGGGTTGTTTTTCCTGGGGGAAATAGGCCAGCAGCTCCTTCAGCCTTGGCCGAAACCCCGCATTTTTATCAGGCTCGCGACATCGTCCTCTTCCCATGCTTGAACGACGTGCCGGTTGGTAAGAACGAATCCCTTGTCGACGAGGAAGCCGGTGCCGGTGAATTCTATTTCATAGGCCCTGCCATTCCCGTCGACGCTCAGATTGAGCGAGCCGTCCGGATTAATGGGATTCTCAGCAGAACTCGGCTCCTTCAATCTCAGATCCTTGCCGACACGCGGGTCGACAAAAGAATAGACTCCGTATATCAGGCAGACGCCCCGGCCATAGTTGTTGACGACATTCTCAGGCAGGGCGATGGAGCTTTTGACAAATGCGGATTCTTCTCGTGCCTGCTTCAATTCCTCGCGCATCTTGTCGATCTCATACCGTGTGTCGCCGACAGTCGATTTCAAATCATCGATCGCCTTGCGGTTGCGACGGCCTTCCAGAAAACCCAGCGTGTTGAAATAGATGATTGTCAGCAGGATGAAAGTCGCCACTCCGGCGATGGTGTAGAGCAGCCGGCGCGGGATCTCGTTTACCAGTTCGCGGATCAGTTGCTTGATGAAGACAATGGCGACATCGGTTCGTGGAACTGTGCGCCGCCTTCGTGAAACACCGGCCTCGGAGGCTTTCGCCTCGGCCAGCACTGCGGAACCGAGTCTCAAGGACTCCCCTATTTCCGTGGAATCGGACAGGGAGAAAAACCGCAGGCGAATGCCCGTCGCTCCAAAATAGAAGGTGTCTCCATCCTGTATTGCGTCTCCAACGACAACCGCCTCGCCGTCCCTTGTAACGCCCGCCATGGCATCCAGCGTGGTTATCCGGTAAACTCCCTCTCTCAATCTCAGAGTCAGAATTACGGATTCCGGAGGCAGACCAAGGTTGCCCGGATCGAAGGTCAGGTCACAATCAGCCTCTGTGCCGATTGTGATGACTTCCTGATGGAATATTCTGGTTGTTGGCTGATCAATACCAGCGAGACGAATGACAATTCCGTTCATCATCGCACTGCTCTTTCCCTGCGTTTCTATCAATAAATCAACTCTCTGGGGGGGAGTAAGTCAAACAATAACATATTATCTACTTATTCCAAGTGGTAAAGTTTTTAAACCTGCAATTTGGAGGAGAAATGGTCAGATCTCTCGGATGGAACCCGATCACCCGGTTTTTTGCAGCAATGATCATCGTACTGGTCGTGGCGCTAACAGCATTCACTTCGGCTCAAAACAACAGGAAGATACTGATCGCCCATCGAGGCGCTTCAGGCTATGCACCCGAGCACACAGTCGAATCATACAAGCTGGCAATCGAGCAGGGAGCGGATTACGTCGAACAGGACCTGCAGATCACCAAAGACGGCGTCCTTGTCTGCCTCCACGATCTGACTCTCGAAAGGACCACCAATGTCAAAGAGATCTTCCCCGACCGATTCAAAACAGATGTCAGTGAAGATCAGCCTCAGGGAAGCCGCTCAAGCAAGCACTGGTACGTCTCGGATTTCACGCTCGCCGAAATCAAACAACTCGACGCCGGTTCCTGGTTCAACGAAAAATTCCGGGGATCTAAGATCCCGACTTTCCAGGAAGCAATCGATCTGGTGAGAGGCAAAGCCGGCCTTTACCCTGAAACGAAAGCTCCGGAGGTATACGGTAAACGCGGATTCAATATGGAGAAACTTGTCCTCGATGCATTGAAGAAGAACAAGCTCGACAAGCCCGGCGCCGATCGCAAGACTCCCATCATCATCCAGTCATTCAGTTCAGAAAGCCTGCGCAAGATGCGCCTCGAAATGAAAACCAAACTGCCGCTCGTGTTTCTGATCAACTCGGACCCGCAGAATAAATGGTTCTCGACCGAAGGCATGAAGTCGATAAAGGCATTTGCGGACGGCATTGGCCCCGGCAAGGGCCTCATCGAACGCAACCCCGAGATCGTCAAACTGGCTCACGATGCCGGGCTGACCGTCACCCCCTACACTTTCAGAATCGGTTCACAGGGAAAATACAAGGATGTGCGTGAAGAGATGAGTCAGTTCCTTTACACCTATGGCGTCGATGCTTTATTCACCGACAACCCTGATCAGTTTCCCAGAAAATAAGAAGCTCAAAGTTTAAAGTCCAAAGTTTAAAGTTTAAAGACGTGGTTGAATACTCAGGTTGGTAACCGGCATTTTTCTTTGAACTTTGAACTTTAAACTTTTAACTTCTTTTATCCTCTGGCGGCCGGCGAAACCTGAGTCGATGTCATGCCACCACTCGATTGAATCCTCGCCGCGCTGCCAGCAGAGGTAGACAACTCGACCGTCTCTCAGGCTGGGGAAATCGCAGAGTCCGCGATCGAAATCCTTCACCTCGACACCGTGGGCAAGTATCGCCTGGACGCCGCCCATAAAACCGTTGAGCGCCTTCGCATATCGAGGTCCGTCGGGGATGCCGCCACCGCCGTTAGACGCTTGTTCGCTGGCCCGCTTCACTTCCGGGGCAAGCTTTTGCAGGATCGATCTTTGCCCGTCAATCTGCGAGAAAAGCTTCTTTATTTCGGACAGGAGGTTATTTGCTTCTTCCAGGGTAAATAATTTCATTTTTTTCTGATCGTATGCCGGGATTGAATGAGCCATCATTAGACCAAGAGCCTGGATGAAAATCAAATAATGATCGTCATGATAGATACTGCTTGCCGGTTAAATTTGGCAGCGATAACATCTGTTTGGAGTTCCGCCTTCAGGCGGAACGTCCCGATACCAGAGTCTTCCGCCTAAAGGCGGAACTCCATACTCGGAACGTCTCGATACCAGAATCTTCCGCCTGAAGGCGGAACTCCATACTCAGCAAGATTATAAGAGGTAAAAAAATGATTAAAAGAATTCTGCTGATCATCTGTGTTGTCTCACTCGTTTTCCCGGTCATCTCATCAGGTCAGACAAAGACTCAAAGCCTGATTATCCCGGAAGGAACGAACATCCAAATATCCCTCCAGGATCCTGTCAGCTCAAAGTTGAGCGAGCCTGGCGACGAAGTCATCGCAACAATTCGCAAAGATGTCATGGCCGATGGAATGACGCTGCTCCGAGCCGGAACAGAGATTTATGGCAAGGTGACCATCGCACAGTCGGCAAAGAGGCCGTTCAAGGGCGGGCAACTCCACATCAAATTTGACAAGGTCAGGGTCGATGGCCAGATCTACAAGATAACCACGGTCATTCAATCGGCTTCGGACTTCACCCGCGATGAGAAGGTCAAAAGCGACGGCGAGGGGACTCTCAAGGGTGGAACCAGCGGCGGTAAGGTTGTTCAGAATGTCATGACCGGCGCAGGCATCGGCGGAATCGGCGCGACCATCGCTATTCTTGCCGGAGCGCAGGGTAACGGCGGCGGCTTCGGCGGCATCGGCATCAGCCGCGGCGGAGCCGTTGCAGGCGCATCGATTCTCGGAGCCGGGGCCATCGCCGGCCTGCTGCTCACCAAGGGCAGCGAGGTCAGGCTCGATGAAAAAACCGTCATCCGCCTCAAACTCGACCGGCCGCTGTCAATCGATTAGGAAACCTGAATCAGAAGAGGAGAAAAGTATGCCTGCAAAAAAAACGGCCCCGGCCGCTCCGGCAAAAAGCGATTCAACCACTTTGAAAATCGGCTCGAAAGCTCCGGCATTCAGCCTGAAAAATACGGACGGCAAGACCGTCAAGCTTTCTGACTTCAAGGGCAAGAAAGTAGTTCTCTATTTCTATCCCAAAGACATGACTCCGGGCTGCACTACTGAAGCCTGCAATTTCCGCGATGATTATGCTCAATTGAAAAAACGCGGAGTCGAGGTCATCGGAGTCAGCGCCGATGAGGTGAAATCACATGAGAAATTCGCCGCAAAGTATTCCCTTCCCTTCCCGCTGTTGTCGGATCCCGACCATTCGATGATCGAGAAATACGGCGCCTGGGGAGAAAAAAAGATGTACGGCAAAAAGTATATGGGAATCTTTCGCATCACCTACATCATCGACGAGGAAGGCAAAATCGCTCACGCCTTTCCCAAGGTCAAAACGAATACTCACAGCGCGGAAGTGATCGGCGTCATTGACGCCATGAAATAAGAAGAGCATGGAGTTCCGCATGGAGTTCCGCCTTCAGGCGGAACTACCTGAAATCAGGGTCTTTTCGCATTTAGCGTAGAGTTCCGCCTGAAGGCGGAACTCATGCGAATCCATGGGACTCCATGCTTAAATGCAAAAAGCGGAGGCTTGTGGCCTCCGCTTTTTTTTGTTACACGCTTTGTTGTTCCGATTAGAACTGGAAGCGAGCGCCGAGCTGCATCTGGAAGACGGAGCCGGCATTATTGTTGAACAGATAGTTGCCTGTCGTAACGTCCTTGATCCGAAGGAAGTTGGCATTGGTCGGTGCGCCAAAACCGCAATCACGCTGCGAAGTCGTCGCACAGTAGTTAGTCACCTGAGCGCCAGAGAGCTGAACGTTCTCGAAGTTGAACAGGTTGAAGAACTCGGCTGAGAAGATGAGTCTGCGCTGTTCGCCCAGGCTGATCCCCTTCTGCACACGCAGATCGACGTTGTACTGTGAGTTATTGCGGAAGGCATTGCGCTTGAACGGAACACCCGGAGCGCTGTATGGACGATCCGGTCCGGCAATGTCCTCGTTGGCATCAGAGCCGTAGGAGGCATCTATCGGCAGGCCCGAAAGCAGACGGATGGCAGTCGAAGCCTCGAAGCCGGCCGGAAGGAAGAAGACCGAGTTGGCGACGAACTGATGACGACGATCAAGACGTCCGTAGTTGAACTCGGACGCAAGATTGAAGCCGTTTTCGTATGCCACGCCGCCTGCATCGCGCTCGTTGTCATCATTCGACAGGTTGCGCGAGAAGGTGTAAAAGGCGCTGAACTGCGCCCACTTGCGGCGAAGATTTGCACGGAGAACCATTGACTGGAAGACCGAGCGGCCGGTCGACTCACGCACCTGAATAGATCCAAGCGTGGGAATCGGACGAGGCGTGCCGCTGCGGAGGCCGAAGAACGGGCGCTGAGCCACGTCATCTGTACGGATGCGCGGTGCAGGGATGTTCAGCTCACGGTTGCGCTGCAGGTAAAAGGTATTGACCTGGCTGTAGTCGACTGCGACTGTGAGGCCGCGGCCGATCTCGCGCTCAATGCCGCCGCCGAACTGATATGACTTCGGATTCTTGAAGTCATTCGCCCAGGTGATCACCGAGGCGCCGGTGAAAGGATCGAAAGTTCCAAGGCCGAGGGCATTGGCAACCGACTGAACCTGCGCGACTGTCAGAACAGGCAGCTTGTCGAGCGCAAAACTGTTCAGATCGATGCCGATCAGCTTGAGCTGCTTGTAAACCGTGTTGTTCAGGTTACCCGCCGGCACCGTGAACGGCAGGCGGATCGAAACGTCACCCGGAGGGTTGCGGAAGTTATTGAGCGGAGCAGCCAAAAGCAGCATCGGCGTGCGCGCATAATAGATTCCGGTAAAGGCGCGAACGGCGGTCTTGCCGTCCTTGAAAGGATCCCACGCGATGCCGAGTCGCGGCCCGAACTGATTGGCCACATCAGGGATGTAGCTCGGATTGACAGTGTGGCCCGAGGGGAAGTTGAAACCACGGACCTTGTTGAAAATAGTCGCGTTGCTTGTGTCGGGCGCTGGATTGAACTGACCCTCCCAGCGCAGACCGTAATTGAGCGTCAGGTTCGGCTTGATACGCCACGAATCCTGCGAGTAAAGCGCGAACTCGTTAACAGTCAGGTCCAGACGGCCGTTGCCAATCTGCCGGTCATAGGTGACGTTGGTAGTATCAAAACGATTGACAACACCGGTGGTAATGCTCGGCGTGTATGAGAGAAAGTCGAGCAGTGTGGCCACGTTTGTTCCATTGGTCTGGAAGTAGCCAAACTGGTTGAATGCAAAGGTCTGGTCGGCGTATGTGTGGTTGATCTCAGCCCCGAACTTGACCGAGTGGTTGCCGAGAATCCAGGTCAGGTTGTTAAAGACCTGATAACGCCAGTCATATTGTGTCGTCGGCAGGAAACGAACCGTTCCGAAGTTTCCGATCGCAGTCTGAACGACTGGAGCTTCGGTGTTTGCCAGACGCGGACGACGCTCACGGGTGTATTGCGCGCGTAGTTCGTTAACCAGGTTTGACTTGAAGAAACTGGTCAACTGGCCTGTCATCGAGTAGGTCTTATCTTTCTCGGTGCCATTGTTTGAAAGCGCGCTGGTAGTCGTCGGGAAGAGCGCATTACCCGTCGCGTTGGCATTGAGAGCGTTGTTGTCGCTCTGATTGTAGCGCAGGTTTAAGCGATTAGCTTCGCTGAAGTAGTAATCGAAGCGGATCAAACCGGCCTTTGCGTCGTTGGTCTGCTCAAATGGTGTTTGCAGGCTCTTGTAGTAGTCAAAAGCTTCCTGCGTGGCGGCAGTCGGTGTGAAATTCTGAAGCAGATCGAAGACGACCTGTCGCGGATTGCGGAATATCTGCTGCTCGTAAGATCCGAAGAAGAAAGCCTTGTCCTTAATGATCGGGCCGCCAATGCTGCCGCCGAACTGCTGCTGCGTCGGCGCCGGATTCACTTCGCGGCCGTTAAGGAAGGTTTCGAGCCCCGTGAAGTAACTGTTCTTTCTGGCGAAATCCTTGTGGCGCATCAGGTAGAAAGCTGAGCCACGGAAATTATTGGTGCCCGACTTGGTTACCGCGGTCACAACGCCCCCTGACGATCGGCCGAACTCGGCAGAATATCCGGCAGCAATGACCTGGAATTCCTTGATCGATTCCTGCGGAATCGTGAATGCGTTGTTTGAGCGCTCACCGCCGCGGATGCCGCCAAAGAACGGCTGGTTATAATCCAGCCCGTCGATGTTAATATTGGTGTTGATTCCGCGCTGGCCTGAGAGCGATATCTGGCCGCGCTGCGTATCGACCTGCGCGGTAGGCGTCAGCGTCACGAAATCCTGGAAACGGCGCCCGTTGATCGGAAGGCTCTGAATCGCCGTTTCATTGAGCACTGCGTCCGGCTGCGAAACCGTGGTCTGAACCGCTTCGGCGGTCACCGTAATGGCCTCTGAAACCGCACCGACTCCAAGAGTCAGATTGGCATCCGTCACCTGACCGACCTTGGCCACCACACCGGTCAGCTCAGCCTTGGCAAATCCCTGTGCCGTGGCCGACAGGTTGTAGGCTCCCGGTGGAACCAGAACGAATCGGTAGTACCCCTCGGCATTGGTTGCCGCCGTCAGCTCCAGACCGGTCTGGGTGTTGACCGCTTTCACCGTGGAGCCGGCAATGGCCGCCCCTGATTGTCACGAACTATGCCGGTGATCTGACCGCTACTGCCCTGTGCCTGGGCAAACACATTGCCTGCGCTCAAAATCAGGCCGAGCGCAATCAGTACGGTCGCGCATGCCAGACGATAAAAATTTGGTTTCTGCATATTTCTCCCTCACTATTGATTGGGGTTACGAGAACCCTGGCTCATTATTTAATACACAATGACGCAGGCTCTCTCCATATTAGAGCTAAGTTGTATTAATTTTCATCCCTGCAGGTATAAGCCAAAGGCCGGATACTTGATGGTGCGCGTTTCTATGTGAACGCTTATTTTTTTTGATAATAAAATCAGGGTCTGATCAAGAAACAAAGGGTAAATCACCGGACCTTTATTGGTCAAGTTAAGTTAAGGTTATGAGTCATTTCTTTCCGGGCTTATCTACCTTGATTTTGCCGTTTTCGAGCATTTGAATAAAGTAGGTCTGCCTGACGGATTGATTATTTTTATCGATGGCATTCAATTCAAATTTCCCGGACGTTCCCTGCATCTCAAGCCGGACGGGGAATTTTCCAGAGACATCTTCCCGGAAGGGTGTGCTGTAATTTCTAGTCGAAGGGTCATAAGCAAGGATTTTGATCCTGTCGAAATCCATTTGCTCATCGACGCCAAAGATCTTTCTTTCAAGAATCATGTAATGTTCCCCAGAAGTTCCGTCATCCCCGTGCGCCGTGCCAATCTTCAACCAGCCGCTGATTCTTCTGCCGTTGGAGACAAAATAGACAACCTCCGGGGAATTTCAAGCCCCACCGAGCCGCCGTAGATCCAGCCTGCCGGGAGGACGGTAAAATCTCTGAGTCTGACGAGATACCAGTCATCATACTTGACCTCTCCCGCTGATGCAGCGGCTTCAGTTTCCGATTCGGATCCCGGGACTGCCGCGGGCTTCGGTTTTCTATCTCTGGCGACTATATCCATCATGGTTCCCGATGGAAGAGTCGATGCCACATTTTCTTCGTTGACGCGGTCCGGCGTCAGCCTGAGTTTGAGGGATGCCTTGGATTTTCCAACCGCCTGAGTCTGGATATCCTTTATCTTATCGGCAATCTTTCGCGATTCGGAAACGATCTCGTCTTTGACGAAGTAGCGCTGTTCGGCCCACCCGGTCACTCCATCCGGCCCTTTTACCTTGACCCAGGGAGTCCCGTCCTCTGAATCCTCCATGGCAGTGATCGTCACCGGGTCGCCGCTCTTCAACTCGCCCACGGCACGAGCCGCCTGTGCGACAGAGCTTCTCAACTTCATTTTCTCGGGAACGACATAGGCCGACTCGCGCAGAGTCGATTCTTTTGAACACGCCGATGCAATCACGGCGAAAAAAATCAGAATCAGACCGAGGCAGACTTCTTTTGTTGTCTTCGAACAAGTCATCACAGGTATCCTCAATTGAATTGATGGCAGGTGAATTTAAATATGAGTTTAAAGTCCATTGGATCAAAGTTCAATACTCTTCACATAGTCACGTTTATAGCGCCGGAAAATTCTTTCCAGAAGATTTTTGTTGAAAAGATTGCAGCAATCATTAAACTGATTGCTGCATGGCGCCTCGTTCACAAGAATTATTCTAAAACCCGGCATTTCGAACACATGAAAATAAAATCACGCAAAATCATCATTCCGGTCATTGTGATACTTTTATCGCTGAATTATCTACAAACCGGTTTATCCTACGGCACTCAAAGTGGTCAATCCGTCATCTGGGGAGATCCCGGAGAGGTCGAAAAACTCGATTTCACCGGAGGGGCCGGCGGGCGCGACAAAGCTCCCAAACCGCCTTTTGCCTTCATCGAAGAGAATCTATCGGGCACCAATCCCAAAGTTCGCATCATTGACGCCATAGGGGTGAAATGGTCCGTCAAATTCGGATCGGAGGTCAACGCCGAGGTCTTCGCAACAAGGATCGCCTGGGCTTCGGGTTATTACGTCGAACCGGCATATTTCATCCCGAGCGGCAAAATAGACGATCTGGGCGAATTGACGCGGGCAAGGAATTACATCAAACCGGACGGCAGTTTCACAAACGCGCGGTTTGAAAGACAGCGCGACAAGGGAGTAAAGAAACTCGAAGCAGAGAACAGTTGGAGCTGGATTCAGAATCCATTCCTCGGATCGAAGGAATTGAACGGGCTGAAAATCATCATGATGCTGGTCTCGAACTGGGACAATAAAGATCTTCGGGATGTGAAGCGCGGGTCGAACACGGCGATTGAACAAATCCCGACGTCAAGTGGCACACAGGATCGATTTATCGTTTCGGACTGGGGCGGTTCGATGGGCAAATGGGGCGGAGTTATCAGCAGAGAAAAATGGGACTGCAAAGGCTACGCTCAACAAACGCCTGCTTTCGTCAAGGGCATTCGCGGCGACTACTTCGTCTGGGGTTATGCTGGACAGCATACAAAAGACTTCTCGGAAGGGATCCCGATCGGAGACGTCAGATGGCTGCTTGGGTATCTCGGCCGCATCACAGACGATCAATTGCGTGAAGGATTGCGTTCGAGCGGCGCGTCTTCTGAAGAAGTCGAATGCTTCACCAGAGCCATCAGAGAACGCATCAATCAGATGAAATCCTGCGTCGGGGAATAAAACAAGATTACGAAACAGACGAAAAATATTCAAGCGTCGATTAAGCCTGTTACTTTCAACAATCGTGCATTCGGAATGTCTTGTCCACTGATCGATTAAATATTTTTCGTCTGTTTCGTTTATTTCGTCTGTTTCGTACTCTCTTCTTCTCTTCTTCTTCATTTGATCAGCCCGAGGGTCTGGGCTTTGATGAGAAGGTTTGCGGCGATTGGAGCGGCGGTTTTAGCGCCATAGCCGCCGCCTTCGACGACCACGGCAAAGGCCACCTGCGGATTGTCGACGGGAGCGAATCCAATGAACCACGAGTCTATTCTGAACTCTTTTTTGATTTTCACCCGTCCTCGGGAATCGCGATAGGTTGCGGGCTTATTGGTTTTGGGATCGATGGCATTGACCTCTTTTTGAGCGGTTCCGGTCTTGCCTCCGGCGGTCATTCTCCCGCGAATCATATTGCCGAAAGTGCCCGAGGCAGTGCCTCTCTGAACGACTCCGGCCATCAGTTGGCGCATGCGTGCGGCAGTCTGCTGAGTCATCGCCTGGCTCAGAGGCGAGGGTTGCCTGCCTAGCTCCATCATCGGCTTCATGACATTGCCATTCTTGTTGGCCGCGGAGGCTGCAACCATGGCCATCTGCATTGGAGTCAACTGAACGTAGCCCTGGCCGATGGATTCCAGCGCCAGATCATATTTAGTCACGCCGCGGCCGGAGACGAAGGTCGAGTTGAGCGGCGCCAGAACCGACGACAGGACACGGTTATCGGTATTCCACAGATCATATCTTCTGACCGATCCGATCGAGTCTGCCGGGTTGGTGAAGACCTTGAGACCAAACCTTTCGGCCGATTCCTTCATACGTTCACGCTCTATCTCAACGCCAAGCTGGGCGAAGTACTGATTGCATGAGTGAATGTAGGCTTCAGTAAGATTGATCGATCCGTGAGAATCTTCTTCATCGTCGCGGATGGGTCGATTCGAGCCCGGCGGCACCCATCCGTTCGAGTTGCAGTTGAAGGTGAGATTATCCAGCCTGTATTCAATGGCGGCCGCGGCCGTGATGGTTTTGAGAGTCGAAGCGGGCAGGTAATACTCGCTCAGCGCCCGGTTGAGCAGCGGCTGATTTCCGGCGTCGTTCTGCATCTCGATCCATCGATCAGCAATCTCGACGTGAGCCGGATCGAAGCTCGGGCTGCTGGCGATCGCGAGAATCTCTCCATTCTGCGGATTGAGCATGACGACTGCTCCTCGCTTGTCCCTGATCTGATTGAATGCCTCTTTCTGCAGATCGAAATCGATGGTCAGCGTCAGATCGGGCCCTACAGGTGGCAGCGAATCGTCACTGCCGAATGAGCTTATCTTCTGCCACCAGCTTTTCTCGGGTTGAACCGCTGCAGGCGCAACTACGGCTCGCTCGAGCCAGGCATCTCCGCGGACGAGCGTGCCATAACCTATCAGATGTGCGGCCGCCGGCCCGAGCGGATAGTCACGCAGCACCTGTTCGTTGAGATACCTGTATTTGGCCAGCGCGCGACGGCCATCGTGATGGCGGTCATAGATCCACCCTCGCAGCTTGCTCTCGATTTCCCGCCGGTTGCGCTGGTCGCGCCGGTCCTTCAATCCCGCAAAAACTTCATTCTCTCCAAGCGGCCCCGTCGAGAAGAGTCCCCAGTAGGCGTGAAATCCAAGAGCCGCCATGACGAGAATCGCAAATCCCCACCGAACATACCTCAACCGGTTGCTCGTCAGCCGCGGTCCGAAATCCGCCGGGAGGGCGTTTCCTGCAGTGTCCTCGCCGCCCCTGCCCCGGTACCTCCAGGCCGAAAGAAAAAGCGAAAGAACAAGCCAGACCAGGCCTGCCAGCAGTATCAGTGTGGCGATGAATGGGAAGTTCATAATATCGTCAGCAGCATTTCAACGTCGCCGAATTTGAGCTTGTCGCCGTCCCGAACCATAACCTTGTCGCCCGGGGCAAGCAGCACTCCATTGACAAAGGTTCCGTTTGCACTGTCCCTGTCGGCAAGCTCGACGGTACCGTCCGGCTTGATCAGCAGGGCGGCATGAAAATTGGAGACCGTCACATCCCTGATCACCAATTGGTTGGCCACATTTCTTCCCACGCCTGCAGGTTCACCTTTGGATGAGAGCCCGGCATGAATTTCCAAGGGCATGATCAGACCGCGAAGGCTGAGTTGACACACCTTCTGCGGCTCTTCGGAAGCTGTTTCGACTGACTGGTCCGAAGACCCTGGTTTTTCGATGCCGTGCTGCCGGGATCCTCCAAATTCACAGTGAACTTCCAGTCCGCGGGTGAACGCATCATAGCCGACCAGCACCTCGATCGGGCCATCTGTCGCGTAGCGCCTGTTATAAATGTATTCGTATATGCTCGTCCCCAGCTCTTGTTGAAGAACCTCTCGCCTCGAGTGCCCCATTCGGGTGTATGTCTCGTAGTCGTACCTCAGTTCGATGAGATTTGGGGCAGTAATCCGGCTACCTTCGGTTCTCAGATTTGTTTCGATTGCCCGCTCGATTTGAGGGATCAGCGCCGAAGGGTCTGTTCGAAGCTGGCTGGTTCGGTGAAGCGCGAAATCGATCGCTCCGCCTGAGCGCTCGAAAAAGCGTCTGACGAAGGTTTCAATTTTGCCGATAATGCCGGTTATCTGATCCATTTTTTGTGCATGGAGTTCCCGCATGGAGTTCCCGCATGGAGTTCCGCCTTCAGGCGGAACTCACTTGTAGGTCGCGCTTAGTAGCAATGTCAACCGCCTAAAGGCGGTACTCCATGCCTGTCCTCTGCCTGACGGCCTCAAACAATATCGCGGCCGCTGCCGCCGAGACATTGAGCGATTCAACGGGCTCGCGTATGGGAATACGCAATCCGGCATCGCAGCGTTCCATCAACTTCCGGCTGATTCCGTGCGCCTCATTGCCGAAAACAACCACCACCGGGTCGCGCCAGTCGAAATCGGTGTAGAGGGTTTCTCCATCCGCAAACGTAGCCACGATTCTGAAGCTGCCATTATCGGCATACCTGATAAACTCTTCGTCACTGATTTCCGTCGCCATCGGCAATCTGAAAGCCGATCCCATAGAGCTGCGCAGCGTCTTTGGAGCCCAGGCATCAACGCAACCCTTGAGGGCGATCACCCCTGAGGCGCCGGCAGCTTCGGCCGTCCTGACGATGGTGCCGAAATTCCCCGGGTCCTGCACCTTATCCAGACAGACAATCAGCGGCTCACCGGGATTATTCGCCGACAGATCTTCGAGGGAAAAGACCGGGCGCTTTGCGATGACTATCAGTCCCTGCGAGTTGACGGTATTGCTGATTGTTTCCAGAACCGTCTCCGCCACTGGAAAAACCGGACACCCACTCTTATTCAGGCCCTCAATGAGTGATCCAGCCACCAGCCCCGGCTCAGGTGCGTGATAGCAGGCGATCATCCTCAGCCCGGACTTCAGACACTCCTCCACCAGACGCTCGCCTTCAATAAAGATCAAACCGTCTTCGCGACCGTCACGAACCCGGCGGGCGTGCTTCAGTCGTTCATTCGCGGGACTGGTGATTATCGGTTCCATTCTTTCTTTATAAAACTAAGAAGGAAGAAAAGATTACGAAACTAACGAAATCAACTGACGCCTTCAACCTGTTGATATTTTCGTCTGTTTCGTTTATTTCGTCTGTTTCGTAATCCTCTTCTTCTTCTTCTTCGCTGATTATTAGCTCAATGGGCGGATCGAGACGAGCATGTTTTTGAGATTTCGGGTTGCATCGATGACAGCGCTTGGCTCATAGCCGCAATGGACCATGCAGTCCTGGCATCGTGGATTGCCGCTCTTCCTGCCGTAGTTATCCCAATTTGTCGTATCGATCAGTTCCTTGAACGTTTTGGCGTAGCCGTCATTGAGCAGGTAGCAGGGTTTCTGCCAGCCGAAGATGTTGTAATTCGGATTGCCCCACGGAGTGCATTCGTAATCGATCTCCCCCATGAGGAACTTGAGGAAGAAGACCGACTGGTTGAACTGCCACTTTTTGCCTCGCTCGGTTCTGAGCGGTCCGAGAACCTCTTTGAACAGGGCATTGGTCTGCTCCCGCTTGAGGAAATGGCTCTGATCCGGAGCCCAGGCATAACTGTATCCGGGTGAAATTGTCATCCCGTCGACGCCCAGTTCCATGACCTTGTCGAACATCTCGTGCAGTTCTTTGGATCGTGGCCTTCGAAGACGGTGGTGTTGGTATTGACGCGAAAGCCGCGTTTCTTGGCGGCCTTGATCGCATCGACGGCCTTGTCGAATATCCCTCGCGATCGACGGCCTTATCATGCGCCTCTCGCAAACCATCGAGGTGAATATTGAAAGTGAGATATGGCGACGGAGTGAATCGATCCAGATTCTTCTCCAGCAGAATTGCATTGGTGCAGAGATAGACGAATTTCCCGCGCTCGATCATCCCGTTTGCGATGACCTCGATTTCGGGATGCATCAGCGGCTCCCCACCTGCAATGACGACAATCGGAGCGCCGCACTCATCGATCGCCTTGAAAGCGTCTTCCGGAGGCATGTTCTTCTTCAGAATATCGCCCGGATACTGGATTTTTCCGCAGCCGACGCAGGCCAGATTGCAGCGAAAGAGCGGCTCCAGCATGAGCACCAGCGGATATCGCTTGTTACCTTTGAATTTCTGCTTGAAGATATACGCCCCCACCTTCAGGGCCTGGCGCATGGTGATTGCCATAACTTCCCTTCTTCCCTTCTGTTTTCGTTAATTGGTATCGTTTTCGCGACAGGTAGGTTAATTCAAGATGCAGTATGATTGCAAAGCACTTTTAAAATCATCCTCAACAAAGTCCGGCGTGGTAAGCAACCATCAATAAAAAACGAGGACGCGGAAATCTCTTCCGCATCCTCGTTTTGAGTCAGAGCAGCAATTCATCTGCGATAAGCTGATGGATCTTACTGCATGCGAGCCGGCTGGGCCTGGGGCGCCATCGGCTTGCGGGGTATCTTGTCCTCACGCATTGCTGCGTTATAGACGAAAGCCGCCATGATGATCGATGCCTGCTTCATATCATCTGACTGAACACGGTCCCAGACATCCATGTTCGAATGGTGTGTGCGGGTATCGTACTCAACCGGATCCTGAATGAACTGGAATCCCGGCAGACCGACTCCATCGAATGCCTGGTGGTCGGTGCCGCCAGTATTCTGAATCGTAATGGTTGACGCACCGAGATCGCGGAATGGTTCAAGCCAGGCGCGGAAGATCTGGCGCACGGCATCATTGCCCTGCAGGTAGATTCCGCGAATCTTGCCCGTTCCGTTGTCGAGATTGAAATAGACAGAGAACTTGTCATATTCGGCCTTGGTTACGAGCGGCCCCTGAGGACCCATCCCACCGCCGGGAAAAGGTGCCGCCTGCTGGGGCTGGCCGGCAACCGGCTGCCGTCCAGCAAAATGTTTGGCGACATAACCGCGTGAGCCGAGAAGTCCCTGCTCCTCTCCGCTCCAGAGGCCGATCCTGATGGTCCGGCGAGGCTGAACTCCAAGAACTTTGAGAATTCTGACGGCTTCCATGGCTACCGAAACGCCGGCGGCGTTGTCAGTGGCGCCCGTTCCGCCATGCCATGAATCCATGTGACCGCCGAGCATGACTATCTCATCCTTCTTGTCAGTGCCCTGGATCTCGGCAATCGTGTTGTAGCCCAATGTATCATTATCCTGGAACTGGGCCGAGATATTCAGTTCAATCTTGACCGGAACGCCCTTTTCGATGATGCGGGCAATTCGGTTGTAGTGTTCTGCCGCGACCACGATCGAGGGGAGTGTCGGAGGTGCATTCTTATCACGAGATCCGCCGCCCTGAACAAAGACGGTTCCGCCATCGCCGTTGCGGCTGAGCTTCATCAGAGCCACTGCTCCCTCTTCCTTGAAGAAGGCATTCTTCTTGGGCTCGAGCTGCATTCTCGTACGCATGGCCTGCATCTGCTCGGGGCTGAACTGGCGACCACCGGGCCCACCGGCAGGCGTATCATTGGCAAATTTCAACAGGTCTTCATCAGTGAAGCGCATTCCCGGTGCCTTGAACCAGGCGTTGACTTCGCGCGCAGGGCCGGTCATGACGATTTTGCCCTTGAGCTGTCCTTTGTACTTCTCGAAATCCGCTTCCGTATTGATGTTTGCGAAAACGACGTCGGCGGTGATTGTGCCGCTGGTGCCGGGAGTCCACGCTTCCGGATATGCGATGATCGGGAAAGCCGTCGGAGAAGTGACATTCGCCGTGATCTTGTCAAATGACCAGCCGCGACCGAATTCCCCCCACGGCTCGACCTGGGCATTGACCAGCCCCCACTCCGTGAGCTTCTTCTTCGTCCACTCATTGGAATTCTTCATGTTCGGTGATCCGGTCAGCCTGTGACCGACAACATCGGTCAGCCAACTCATCGTATCCATCACCTGAGAGCGCTGCATGCCCTCTTCACGGATCTTCTTCATCATGTCCATGTCGATCTTCTCGACAGGCGCTACCTGAGCGGCAACCGTCAGGCAAAAGACCAGCACTGCGACAATCGGGGTCGCAGCTCGCTTGAAACGATTATTCAACATTTGGTTTCCTCCAGAACAGAATCGGGTTGATTGTTTTTCTAATTCTTGTCCAATAATTATGATTAATGATTAGCGCAATTAGGTGGATGGAAAGTTTATGCTCATAGACACCGGCTTGCAAGCATCCATACCTCGGGTAATGAAAAAGGCGGGCTCAACGGCGCCCGCCTTTTTCACTGCCTGAAAGGTGCCTGAAAGGTGATCAATAACGGTTACTCCGAAAGATGATTAACCAGCGCTACCAGCTTCTGAGCCCTGATGGTCAGTTGGCCATTCTTTAATTCGACACGGCCATTGACCGTGACACGGCGCACCGGATCCGCCAGCAGCGACTCGCGCTGTGACATGGTCAACTGCTCGATGTTGACAACCATGAGCACTTTGCCGTTCTGATCGAAGATATCCAGCCGCCTGAATCCGGCATCGACCGATATCAGCTCTCCGGTAACAATCACAAGTCGTCCTTCGTACTCAGCCGGACTGCCTGAGAGCTCTTTCAAACTGATCGATTCATAACTGTTTTTTGCGGCGGGGTTCTGGCCAAAGACAAAAGTGGTCAACAGGCACGAAACAAAAATACTGCGGATTATCGTCATAATTATTATTGTTCTGAAAAAATTACTCCTGAGAAATATATTGCGGGTTTACCGATCTATTGTGCGCCGAAGCGCATGCAGCCGGAAAGACCGCCAACCAAAGTCGCAGAGTCTATAGAACTGTCCGGATTTAGGCAAGCGATTCTGGTCAAAGTCACTTGCGGTAATAAATCACTGATGATAAAAATCAGCTATGGAATTCAAACGCTTTACGGCTTTTACAATGTTTTTGATTCTCCTCTGCGCCATTCCCACATTTACGCTGGCTCAGAAGAGCCGGTCAAAATCCCGCAGAGGCGCTGCCGCTGCTCCCGCCCCGACTCCGGTCCCTGATATGCGGCCTGAAGCCGCTCTGGTGGCCGAGCAGATCAAAAGCATCTCGAAATTTCTCTTTGTTTACGGCAAGATCGTCAACGGCCTTGAGATCGCGGAAGATCAGGCCAAACGCGGCCAGGTTCCCCCCGCAGTACAGGCCAAAAACAAACAGAGCAGGGATGCGCTTGTCGCCAGCATCACCGGTCTCAAGACGGGTCTGGATGGTGTGGTCAAAAACTTTCAGGCTAATCCGAGGATGCAGGTTCAATACCTGAAAATATCCTATGCGGCAGAGTCTGTAGCCACTGCCGAACAGCTCGCCTCCGGAGGGCAATATGATGAGGCCGGCAAATCTCTGACCGCCGCGATCGAAAAATTGACCGATGTGATCATGTCAATGAGGCTGCTGTAAAAAGAGTTCAAAGTTTAAGGTTTATAGTTTAAAGTTCTCGATCCTATAACAAAAAGCACCTCCGGCCATTTATTATTGGCGTATTTGTCACATGCTTACCTGAGAGGAGCGAGTCAATGACCATCCTGACACTATTTGCAGAACCTCCAAACCCGTGGAGCATCGTCACTCAGGTCACAAATCCATACAGTTTGGCCGCATTTGCACTGGCCATATTGCTGACCATTACCGGGGCGATAATGCGATCGCGCGGCAGAAATATTCCTCTTCCGGTTTGGATACTGATACCGCTGCTGGTGGCGATGCCATTAGGTGCAGCAGTATTCCAGCAATTCGTTTCAAGCAGGGATCAGGCGATCTATCGTGTCAGAATCTCGGTCTATGATCCTCAGGGTAATCCATTACAAGACGCCAGGGTAAGCTCTTCATTCGGCGGCGAACCGAAAAAAGTGGAAGCAGGGTGGGAGGTGGACATTCCGGCCGCAACGATCCCGAAAGGCGATAAGCTGAGAATCACCGCGGTCAGGGAGAGTTCGTTTCTCAGGGGTCAGGTTGAAATCGCGCTTGGCGAAGAGCGTAACCCTTCTGTGAATTTGAAATTGATGTATGACGCTACCGCTGTCGTTCGCGGCCAGATTGTAGATGAGGCGAGCAACCGTGCTATTGCCGGCGCACGAGTTACAGTAGTCGGATATGGCAACGAAGCTGTGGTAACAAAGGCAGACGGTAATTTTGTACTGCCGGCTCACAAAGCAGTCGAACAGCAGGTGATGCTTCAAGCCGAAGCGAGGGGTTATAAAGCGGAGTCTCAGTGGCACCCTGCAGGCGACTATCCGGCAGTGATCAAGCTCAAGAAGGAGTAATTATGAGCGCCACAATTCGATCCATCTGCTTATCGATCACCCTGGTCCTTTGCGCGACCTCGTTGATGGCCGAAGAGAATATTCTGGTCCTGAATGTCGCAAATACCTCAGACGAAGTCATTCCAAATGTTTCTCTGAAATGCAAAGGGGATGCCCCGGCCGCCGGCAGCGACCGAAATGGCACGGCGAGGCTCAAACTGCCATTCGGCACCCGACCCGGAAGTTCAGTCGTCCTGCAGATTGTCGCCGGAGATTGGGTCATGATCAGCCCCTGGGATGGGCGCGTCATCATCCCTCCTTTCGACAACAACGCTCAGAATTTCGTCTCAATAGTCATCGCCAAAAAGAGCGACAGGCAGATTTTGACGAGCGGAAAAGCCGTTGAGGCGATAGTCTCCAGAGTCACCAGAGAAATCGGATCGAAGATGGATCGGCAGATCTCGGAGGAAGAGCGCCGGCTGGTTCTTGAAATGCAGGCCAGGGAGTTCGGCCTGACACCGGATGAAGTCGACAGGGCGATCCGCGAATGGAGCCGCAAGGTCACAGATCCTTACCAGAAAGGCCTGGCTGAGCTATATGCCAGCAATTATCCCGAAGCGACAAGACTGCTGACCGCCTCACTCGATCAAAAAATCAGGGAAATTGAAGTGCTTCAAAACCAGGCGGCAAATAACGCCTTCTTCCTTGGCGAAGCTCAGATGGGACAGGGACAGTACACGTCTGCAACTGAGGCATTCAAAAAAGCGCTGGCTTTACGACCTGATGACGGGGTTTTCTTAAACAGTCTTTCAATTGCCTATCGGATGGCGGGAAACCTGAAAGAGGCAGAACGCGCAGGCGAACGGGCTGTAATCAGTAAAGGCGGCGATCCGAGATTCGGCCAGTATCATCCAGCAACCGCCATAGCCACACTCAATCTGGCGCTTCTTTACCAGGAAGAGGGCAAGAACATCGAGGCTGAACAAATCTTCAAACAAGCGCTTTTAACGACTGAGCGTGGCTTTGGGCCGGACCATCCGGAGGTGGCGCGATGTCTGGATTATTTTGCCGACTTCCTCGACAGGGTTGATCGGAAGTCCGAAGCTGCCGAGAAACGCACCCGTGCCGGAGCAATTCGCTCAAGGTTTGAACAGCAGACACGCGACAAAACCATCGCCGATTCGAAACAATTACTCAAACTCAAGGAACAGGAGTCCGGGCCGGATCATCCCGATATTGCTCAATTGGCAAGCACGCTGGGCTCTCTCTATCTTGAAAATGGACAGCTCGATGACGCCGAATCACTTTTCAAACGTGCTCTTTCAGTTAGAGAGAAAACCGTCGGGAAAGATCACCTGGACACGGCAGGCGATCTGCAGAAGCTGGCTTCACTTTACCAATCTCAACGAAAATTCACAGCCGCCGAACCCTTTGCCCGGCGAGCTTTGGATATCCTGGAGAAGAATTTGGGGCCAGGTGATCCCTATCGCGTGATTTATGCGCTTGATTCTTATGCCGTGATATTGCGCGGACTCGGCAGGACGAATGAAGCTCTCAAGTACGAGGCACGAGCCAAAGAATCGAGAGAAAAACAAATACGATCGATCGAATTCAATCCTGTTCAGCAATCAATGCCTAACAGGATGAATGCCCCAAACATGCAGGCCCCGCCGATTCCTGCGCCAAACCCGCCAGCGCCAAAAAAACCGGAGAAACCAAAGCCGGAGAAGCCTTTCTAAGTGACTCACGTTAAACATTTGGATCTAATGAAGACAGTGATTGAGCAGTTACAAATCGTAAACATTTAATTGTTAGCCACAAAATCCGTTTGTATCAGAAACCTCAAACAGCCCCTTTGGTCATCAGCAAGCCTATATGTTCCTGATTGGCCGCTTGCGGATCAACTTCTCCGACAATTCTTCCCTGATACATGACCAGAATCCTGTCCGACAATGAGAGCACCTCTTCGAGTTCGGCTGAGACCAGCAGTATAGCCGCGCCCGAATCGCGAAGCTCTATCAGCTTTCTGTGAATGAATTCGATGGCGCCGATATCGACGCCTCGTGTCGGCTGCGAGACGAGCAAGAGTTTCGGATGGAGATCGAACTCGCGGCCGACGACCAGTTTCTGCTGATTGCCGCCTGAGAGCGCCTTTGCCGGGAGTGCGGCATTTGGCGGGCGCACATCGAAATCAGCGATGATCCTCTCGGCTTTGGCATTGATGGCTTTCTCATCCAGCAATCCAAGCACTGATGGCGCGGCCGGCGCCCGGTAATGCGTCCCGAGAATCGTGTTATGGGCGAGATCGAAATCGAGCAGGAGCCCGCGGCGGTGCCTGTCTTCAGGGATGTGAGCAATCCCTAGTTCCTTGAGTTCCCTTGCGCCGAGCTTTGTAATATCGCGGCCAGCGAGGGTGATGGCGCCAGAGTCCGCTCTGAGCAATCCCGAGAGGACTTCGACGAGTTCGGTCTGACCGTTGCCTTCGACGCCGGCAATACCGACGATCTCTCCTGCGCGAACTTCAAAATTGAGATTGCTCAGTCTCGAATCCAGCTTGAGATTCCTGACACTCAGGACAGCATCTTTGGGATTTGCCGGGGGCTTTTCGACCCGCAGCAGAACTTCCCGGCCGACCATCAATCGGGCGAGCTCTGCCGCGTTTGTCTCGCTGGTGCGCCTTTCGCCGACGACCTGGCCGTCACGCATGACCGTGACATTGTCGGAGAGAACCAGAACCTCGGAAAGCTTATGGGTGATGATGATCACAGTCTTGCCCTGGTCTCTCATCGAACGAAGGATTTTAAAGAACTCCTCGACCTCCTGTGGAGTCAGCACCGCAGTCGGCTCATCCAGGATCAGAATCCGCGCGCCGCGATAGAGGGCCTTGAGCACCTCGACCCGCTGCTGCTGCCCAACTGACAGATCGGCAACTCTAGCCTGCGGATCGATGTCGAAGCCGAAATCCTTCGAGAGCTTTGCGATCTCGTCCCCGGCTTTT
Source organism: Acidobacteriota bacterium (assembly GCA_016710075.1). Lineage (GTDB taxonomy): Bacteria > Acidobacteriota > Blastocatellia > RBC074 > RBC074 > JADJLO01. Next base: position 53,527 of record JADJLO010000041.1, read on the forward strand.
TTGAAGTCGATCTTGAGGGCATTGCCGGGTTCGGCGCCGAGAATGATGTTTTCCATGACAGTCATCGGCGGTATGAGCATGAAGTGCTGGTGGACCATGCCAAGACCGAGGGCAATCGCATCGTATGGATTGCCTATGTCTCGTTTGAGGCCGTCGATTACGATTTCGCCCTCATCGGCTGTATAAAAACCGTAGAGGATCTTCATGATCGTTGATTTCCCAGCCCCGTTCTCACCGACGATGGCGTGGATTGTATTGGCCGGGATCGAGAGATTGATCCCCTTGTTCGCCGTCACCGAGCCAAACCGCTTGGTGATCTTTCTCATCTCGATTATTTGCATATTCGTGCCGCCGGATTTTGCTCTGATTCTGAAGTCTGAGTGTACCCGCTAAAGAATAAAATGTTTTTATCGTATAGGCATATCAATAATGAAAAGCGCAAATGCAAATAAAGATAACATCGGCAGGGTTTCTTACTCCACCCCTTCGGAGAAATTAATACCAAATCTGCTGCAGGCTGAACATATCCAGATGGAACCTGGACAGTGGCTATTATTTATCAATAACCGAAAAAATATTGCATGATTGCAATATACCGACGTATACTTCACACGCATTTGGATTTGCCGACCTCATTATTACGTCATTACACGGCAAAACGAGTGCCATAGTTAGTTTTCGTGCAAATGGTCAATGCGAACTGAAGCGGAAGGCTACAAGCATCACCGCCATCCACTTATAAAGTCACAACATAATTTAACAGCAATCATAAAAGCCTATCAGGCATAAAAGCCACCAGGGCTGATACGTATTCCATTTGAACCGGGCAGATGGCAGATGCCATCTGAATGCTCATTCCGGTCAATGATTTAATTTAAAAGAATTTCATGAGAAGTTCTTCAGGTTTTTGAAAAAGCACTAAGATTAATAGATAGCGATTTTGGATCTTCGGGAAAATTCCCTTCACAACTTCACGAATTGACCGAAGGACAGATCCTCACGAGATACGCTTTAACCACTGAAACAGGAGAGATCCGATGCGAACTTCACCTTCACTCAACACCACGCGGCGCCGGGCATTGATTATGACCGGTATGATTATCGCTATGGTTGGGCTGCTGATTGCCTTCGGGCAGAATAATTCTTCAGCGGCTTCGCAGCCAAAAGCGGGCGACATGGCGAAACTGGGCCCGGTCATCAACAAGGCAACCACGAATTCATTTTCATTCAATTCCCTGGCCGCGAATCGGCTTTTAGGGTTGGGTGGGATGTTCACATCGAGCGTATCGGTCGAGGCCAATCCGCCGGCTGGAACGCCGGTAGCCGTTGGACAGACGATCACCTACGTGGTCACGCTGACCAATGACGATGTTACGGATACGGCAGTCGGCGCCGGAGCTAATCTGACGGTCTCCGCTCTGGTTCCGGCTGGAACCACGCTGACGGCAGGTTCGGTCACCGTGCTGCAACAGCCCCAGGGCGGCAATACATTTACCTGTCAGGCCGGGACACCTTCCTGCACGGCGAACAAGACGTCCACCATATCGACCTTCGACAATTTCGCGACCTTCAAGTTTCAGTACAGGGTGACGGTCAACGCAGGAACCGCCATCGGGACGGTGCTCAACAATACCGCGACATATGTCAATGATGGCGGGCCCGCCACGGTGTTATCGAGCACGATAAGCCATGCAGTGGCAGCTCCGGCCGATCTTTCGATCACAAAATCCGCCTCTCCGGTTTCAGTTATAGCTGGGGGTACATCGGTCGCAGTCGGCACGCCAGGCAGCGGGCTGCCTGCCGGTGGTACAGCCGATATTGATTATCTGCTGTTGATAGCCAACGCGGGGCCAAACAATGCCACGGACGTGACAATTGAGGATGCGTTTCCCGCTAATACAGTTCTTGTCTCCGCCCCGGCATTGGCTACAAACGCCATTACCATCAACGGGGCGGGCGCTCCAACCTTTGCGATAACTTGCAATGTGTTTGGTAATATTTTCCAATGCACACCCGGAAACAATACAGCGCTGAACGCCGGATGGGGTCAGGTGTCCTTCCAAATGCGCTCCTGGCAGTTATCAGATACCGAGTCAGAGTTCCGGCCAATGTGGCGCAGGGAACGATCCTTCATAATGAGGCGAGGATCAGTTCTACGCCTGCTAATCCGGGGCCCGGTACGCTGACGGCAGATCCCAATACGGGGAACAATGCTTCGACACCGGTCAATACGCTGGTCAATGCGCTTGCAGATCTTGGCATCACCAAGGTTACGAGCAATCCAATGCCGACCGCGGGCGGCGCCGCCTTCAGTTATACGCTGACCGTGACAAATCTGGGTCCGAGTGATGCACAGAACGTGATCGTCAGCGATCCTATGCCGCCGGGCATAATATTTCAGAATGTTTCTGTTACGGGAGCGGGTGCATTTAGCTGCGCCGGTCCTCCGGTTGGCACCAATGGTGTGGTCAGTTGCACCAGCGGGGTATTACCGGCCAGTGGTACGGCGACGATCACGATCGTAGCGCAAGTTGTCCCGAACGTTGCCAGTGGTGTACGCACGAACACGGCAACAGTCACGTCGGCGACCACTGATCCTGGGCCCGCCGTAAATCTTACAAGCTGTGATGATGCTTCAGTCGGCGAAAATGCAGACTGCGCCAGGCAGGACATCGTGGTAACCGCTCCGCTGTCGATCACCAAGGCCGGCCCGGCTACGCTTTGCGCCGGCGACACCTACACCTATAACATCACGGTCTTCAATGGTGGAAGCAGCACGGCGCTGAACGCGACCATTTCAGATCAGTTACCTCTTAACACTACATTTCTGAATTATAGTGGAACAGGCGCATTCGCAAATTCCTGTTCGCATAATGGCGGAACGCCCGGAACGATCACTTGCGCATCCGTGGACATTCCATCTGGTTTGAGCACACTGGACATCACCGTCAAGCTTGCACCGGGTGCGCCAAGCGGTGCACTGTCGAACACTGCAACCATCACCAGCGCCGGGACAGGTACGATCGCTGTCGGAACCTCGACCACAACGGCGACAGTCAATCACTGCTCTGACCTTGAAATCACCAAGGATGATTCACCGGATGCGGTGCTGGCGGGCGAGGATATAAACTACAGCATCACGGTCAAGAATGTCGGCCCTAGCGATATCTCCGCGGGAGAGTTCGTCGTCAATGATCCGACATTCCCGCCGGCGGGGACGACGCTCAAAACCGGCACGGTGATCAGCGCGACGGGCTTCAACTGCAATGGGACGACGGCCTTCCCCTGCACTGCGACTGCGGCGTTGCCTGTGGGCGCTACCGCGACTATCAAGTACACCGTCACCGTCAATGCGAACTTCAACGGCGGCCAGCCGGGCGGCTTTGTCGCCAACACAGCGTCAGTAGCAATCGCCAATGGCGTCAACGCTCTAGACTCGAACCAGACGAACAATTCTTCGACAACCAACACGCCGATCGGCCCAAGCGCCGATTTGTCTATGTCGGACCGGTCAGGGCGAAATCTTCTACGCGTTGACTTACCGTAACAGCGGCCGGGGTGATGCGGTCAACGTTCATATTCGTGACGTGATTCCGGACAATGTTCAGTTCGTGGCTGGTTCAATTGTTGTAACTCCGGCTGCCGGCCCGGCGTTGACTTGCACGGTCTCGCCATTGCCCACGCAGATTGATTGCACTCCGACCGGCGGCGGCATTTTCGCCTGCGGCGCGAACGGCACGATTCGTTCCGCGCGCGTGCCGGCGAACATGCTGACGGCGCGGTGATCAAGAACGTTGCGACCATCAATTCGGAAGGTGCGGGGGCCACGCCTGCCACGCCGGATCCGAATGGCGCCAACAATACTTCGAATACGACGCAGAACCGCGTTCGCACCGAAGCGAATCTGAGCATTGGCAAGACTGGTCCGGCAAGCTGGGTTGCGGGGACCAATATCACCTACACCCTGACAGTAACCAATAACGGGGTGTCCGACGCTCAGAACGTTGTCGTCAAGGATACCCTGCCGGCCAACGTCAGCTTCGTCTCGGCTTCGAGCACGAACAACCAGTTCACCTGTACTCCCGACAACGGAAATGCAGGCGTGGTTAACTGCCTTGCCGCAACGCTGATTGCAAACGATCCGAATATCATTCCGCCGCGTTCAGGCAGCAACACTGCAACGATCACCCTGGTCGGCAAGGTTGCCGCGAATGTGGCCAATGGCACGGTGCTGGCGAACAATGCCACGGTCACAGCGACCACCAGCGACCCGGTTCTGGCCAACAACTCAGTCGGCCCGATCAACACGACAGTCACCACTGAATCGAACGTGACCATCGTCAAGACGGACAATCTCGATCCGGCGATTGCGGGAACCAACCTGACATATACCATCACGGTTGCTAACAATGGACCGTCCGATGCGCAGGGGTGAATGTGGTCGACACGCTGCCACCTGCGACACAGGTACAGTTCCTGTCGGTAGTCGGGACGGGTGTTTTCAGCGCCGCCAATTCCTGCTCGAACGCGGCTAATGTGGTGACTTGCAATGCGATTCCCGGCGGTGTTTTTCCGGCAGGCGCAAGCGCAAACATCACGATAACCGTGCGAGTGTTGCCGAATGTTCCGGCCAATCCGCTGCCGCACACGCCGGACAATCCGGCTGGTCTGCTCAACACGGCGGTCATCAACTGGACCGACAGCAATGGAGTCGTCGGCGCGCTTGTTGCGCAAACTGCGACAGACACCGAGCGGACAACCGTTCGACACGAGTCGGATATGTCCATTCTGAAAGAAGCGCCGGACTATGGCATTGCAGGCACCCGGATTGACTATCGACTGACGATTGCCAATAAGGGGCCGAGCGATGTGCTGGGTGACAATCCGCCGCAAGTCAGCCCGGCGACCGGGGCAGGGTCAATCATCGTCCGTGACGTTCTGCCCGTGGGAACATCACTGGCCAATATTGCCAACAATCCGTTTGTGGCTCCGAATGGCCCGGGCGGTTTCACCTGCACATACACCGCAGCCACTCGCGAAGTGCTCTGTAAGAACGCTCCGGGTGCAGCCGGGAACTTCTTCGCGGGCGCATCGCTCGATATCATCATCAAGGTTGATATTGATTCGAACGTGCCCAAGGGAACGAATCTGGTCAATTGCGCGACGATCTCGCTGCGCAACACCAACCCGACACCGGAATTTGATCCGCTCGGCGGCGGCCAGCACAATGACGCAGATGTGCCGACCGGCGACCTCCCGAACGGCAACAACCAGTCCTGCGATACCACTCTGGTTCGCACAGAGGCTGATCTGGCAATCGGCAAATCGGCCGTGCCAGTGGTTGATCCCGACGGCGCCGGTGCATTAGTTCCGGTCGCGTTGCCGATCGTTGGTCCGAACGTGCCTCCGGGCTCGGTCAATGCGGGTGGCTACATCCGCTACGACGTGCCCTTCGGCAACAACGGCCCATCGGATGCGGTCAACGTCCTGATCACGGATCAGATCGCAGGCAATACGGCCTTCGTCGGCGCGCTGGCGACCGGCGGAGTTTTCACCCAGCCAACAGTTTCACAATTCAGGCGATTGATACCGTCGCGCCTTTAGGCCCGAACGTCAACCTGACTTGTACTGTGTTCCAGTTACCGGGTACGCAGAGCATCTACTGCAGCCCGCAAGGCAACACCTTACTGGGCGCTCCTGGCCCATACGCCGACGGCACGCTGCCGGCGGGGTACAACGGCACGCTGACCTTCTTCGTCAAGGTCAACGAGTCTGTCGCGGGCGGCACGATCGTGGCCAACCCGGCCAACATCACTTCGGGTCTCTGTCCGAATGCGGCGCCGCCGGTCTTCCCGCCGAGCGCTTGCGAAAGCACGGACGATCCGAACACGGCCAATAACACGACTCTGCCGACGCAGACTGGCGTCATTGCCTCGTCGAACCTGACGATCAGCAAAGTCGTTCAGTCGGCGGTAACGACGGCCAGCAACCCGGCGCAGGCCGGGGTGATCGGTCCGGCGACGCCGCCAAACGGCGCGATCACGAGCGGCACGGCAGTCCTGCCCGGCACGTTCCTGACCTATCGCGTGACGGTGACAAACAACGGCCCGTCGGATGTCTCCAACATCCGGGTGACCGATTTGCTGCCCTCTGGTCTTGAGACGCCTCCCGGCCGCCTGCTTGGAGTGAAATACGTTTCGGTGACTCCGGTGCTGCCTTCTGGCGCCACCTTCACCTGTCTGCCGCCATCCGGCATCGATCCGGAGAACAACCCGCAGGGCAACGGCGGTTCACTCGTCTGTACCGCTCCGCTGCTCTCGGCCAATGCGCCGAACAACACGGCGGCAATCGACATCAAGGTCTTCATTGACCCGGCCACCAAGGCCAATCTGGTCAATTTGGCGACCTTCGATGCCACGCTCAACAACTTCAACCGTCCGGTTTCAGGATCAACGACCCTGACGACGCCGGTTGCTCCGAATTCGAACCTGGTTGTCGTCAAATCGCATGCTCCCGACCCGGTCATCGCCGGCACGGAGTTCGATTACACGATCACCATGACCAACAACGGCCCGAGCGCCGCGCAGATGGTGACGCTCACCGATATCGTTCCTGCCTTCCAGCAGATCAAGGATATCCAGATCACACAGGTTAACGACGGCAACGTCAAACCGGCGTTCAGTTGCACTCCCGCTGGTGATGCGAATGTCGATAACCGCCCGACACCTTCATCCTTCACTTGTACGTCGACTGAACTGCCGCCGAACAAGAAACCGGATGGAACGATCAATCCGTCGGGTTCAGTGGTCTTCAAGATCCGCGTCAAACAGGGATCGCTCTCAGCGGGCAATCCGAACCAGACCGTCTATCAGAACTGTCTGACGGTGACGTCGATGTCGTTCGATCCGACGCGAGCGGGCGACGGCACGATCAACTCGGTTCAGCCGCCCGACAACACGCCTGACACAGCAGGCCTCTTTGAGAACGTCAGCATCTGCGACAATGTCAACGTGATCTTCCGCGCTGACCTGGCGACGACCAAGACGGATTCTCCCGATCCGGTCATTGCCGGAACGCTGCTGACCTACACGGTCAACGTGACCAACAATGGTCGAGCGCCGCGTTGAATCTCAAGATCACCGATCCTCTTCCGGCGGGAACGGTCTTCTGGGATATCGTCAATAACGGCGGGGCAACGACTGTTGTCACACCGGCACAGAACACTAATGGCGTTGTCCGGCAACCTGGGCAGGTCTGACGGATGTCGGAGTAACGAGGACGCTGATCTTCAGAGTCCGCGTCTGCTCGGAGGTCCTCTGCAACACGGTCATCACCAACAGGGCCACCGGCAGCTCGGATACGACCGATCCGAATCCTGCAAACAATGTCGGTGTTTCGGAGACGACGGTTCAGGCTCAGTCCGATCTGCAGCTTGCGAAGGGTGGTCCGGCATCGGCTCCTTACAGCACGACACCGGTCCCGTCGATCATCACCTACACGCTGACGTTCCAGAACAACGGTCCGTCGAATTCGGCGGGCACCTCCATCGTCGATGTTCTACCGAAGGGCTTCACGCTCGACGGCTGGACTTCAACCGTGGCCGGCACGACGCTCAGTCAGAATACTGTGAATGGTATTACGACCCTGACGTTCAACCTCGGAATTCTCGGGCCTGTTGCTGGTAATCCTTCGGGAGCCATCCAGTGCGCGACGACATTCGCGACTGGCGGAACGATCACGATCAGGGCACTGGTCCCGATCAAGCATCCGGTCATCAACGTAACCAATACGGCGACGATCTCGACGACCAACTGTCTGGCCGATCCAAATCTTGCCAACAACACGTCTTCTGTGACGACGTTCATCACCATCACCGGGTCAGACCGCTCAGACGAGCTATCCGGCAAGGACCGAGGTCAGCGACATGCAGGCCGGATCGATTCTCTTCTATCCGCTCTACACCTCTGATGTCTCGAACTTCAACAAGCAGAACACTCGCTTCAACATGACAAACGTCTCTACGACAGAGAGGGTTTGTGTTCACTTGTTCATGATCGATGGATCTAGTTGTTCCGTGCTCGACTTGTTCATCTGCCTGACGCCGAATCAAACGGCGAGTTACCTGGCATCGGATCTCGATCCGGGCAATACAGGCTACATCATGGCCGTGGCGGTCGACTGCAGTACGGGCCTGCCGAGAGCTTACAACTGTCTGGTCGGTGACGAGTATGTGAAGATGATATCAGGTCATCAGGCAAACCTCGGAGCCGAAGCAATCCAGGCGGTGATGATGTTCCCGGCTGGAACTGATCCAACCGTACAGACGGTTGACCTGAAGTTTGACGGGGTCAACTATAACCAGTTGCCGAGAGTAGTTGCCGCAGACAACATCCAAAGTACCGGTGACGGCAATTCCACCCTCATGGTTCTCAACCGCGTCGCCGGCAATTTCACCGGCAGCGGAGCCACGATTGGAGGCATCCTGGGGCTGGTTTATGACGATCAGGAAGTCGGTTACAGCTTCACCGCCAATCTGCCGTTCTGCCAGTACAGGAGTGTGCTTTCGAATACATTCCCAAGACTGGGTAATCAGTTCACCAGGGTGATTCCTGGAGGCAGAACTGGCTGGATGAGGCTCTGGACTCAGGATGACAAGGCCCTGTTCGGTGCAACGATCAACTATAATCCGAACACCGCTGCCAACACCGCAGCATTCAATCAGGGTCATAACCTGCACCACCTGACCCTTACCGATACGGCTAAGGTTACGATTCCAGTCTTTATCCCAAGCTGTAGCAACTAAGACTGGTATCCTGTTTTCAGGATCTCCTGAAACAAATCAATCAGGCCGGAGAGCTAATAACTCTCCGGCCTTTTTTTATGGGTTGATACTGTTGGCGAACTCATTGCAGGCACGATTGACAGGAATGGCAGAATGATCAAACGAATAGGCGCGCAGGCGGGACACGTATGCCCCTCACTCGTTAGCTAAAACGGAGATTGCCCTCAACTGGCTGAGCAGTTACCAAGATAATTCGTCAAGAGGATGATTTATTGAGCCATGGCGTCGGTGACTTTTATCTTACCGGCGATGATATCGCGTCTGGCCTGTTCGACCTTCTCGATGACCGAATCGGGGATGAGATGTTTGTTGTACTCGTCGAGAGCGTATCCGATGCCGTCGTTATCGAGGCCGTAGACGTGCATGCCGCCCTTAAAATTCCCCTCGACCTCTTCCTTGACGATGCTGTATACGGCATTTTCAATGCGTTTGAGCATGCTGGTGAGGACGAATCCGGGTTTGATCCAGTTCTGGTTGGAATCGACGCCGATGGCAAATTTTTTATAGCTTTCGGCGGCATCGAAAACTCCCAGGCCTGAATTCCCGGCAGCCTGGAAGATGACGTCGGCTCCCTGTTCGTATTGAGAATTGGCCAGTTCCCTGCCCTTGCCGGGATTGTTCCATGCGGTGTCGGTGATCCCGACGTAGTTTTTGAGGACCCTGATCTTCGGGTTGACGTAGCGAGCGCCCTCTTCATAGCCGGTGGCGAACTTATGGATCAGCGGGATGTCCATGCCGCCGATAAAGCCTATGGTGCCGGTCTGATTCTTGTAAGCAGCGATCATGCCGACAAGGAAAGATCCTTCGTGCTCCTTGAACAGGAGGCTGGCGACATTAGGCAGATCGACGAACGAATCGATCAGCACGAAATGAAGCTGCGGATAATCCTTTGCGACAAGCTTGATGACAGGTTCCTGAGCGAAGCCGACGCCGGTGATCAGGTTGTAACCGTACTGGGCGAATGCACGCATGGCGGGTTCGATCGAAGTCGGATCACGGGCTCGACGTCGCGCAGGACTATCGGCAGATCTTTTTCGCCCGGAGCATTCCGACGTTGGCCGCTGCATTGAATGAACGGTCATCCTTGCCGCCAATGTCGAAGACGATCCCGACTTTTGTTCTCTTTTCTCCTTTTTCCGCCGAGATATCCCTGGTGGTGCAGCCGGTGAGAAGCGAGGTGATAATCAGTACAAGGACAGATAAATTTTTCATTTGGATACCCGTAGTTCCAGGATCAGAGAATTTCCTTTATCAAAGGGAGGGGTAAAGGTTCGGCAGGCGACACGGAATAAGCGCATCGCACGCGGTCCTTCATCGCATCGAATTTCGATTCATCGTTGTAATAAGCAGTCACGAGCGGGTCGCCCATGAGGATGCGGTCGCCGATCTTCGCGTGAATGTAAAGGCCGACGCCATAATCTATCGTGTCTTCAAGCCGCCTTCGTCCGCCGCCCCAGTCCATGACTATGCGGCCGATCTCATCGGTCTCGATGGCTGAGACATACCCCGACCGATCTGAAAGAATGTTTTTCATGATCCGCCCTTGCGGCAATAATTTGGGATCGTCAATGACGCGTGGATTTCCGCCCTGGGCTTCAATAACCATCCGGAACCGCTCAAGAGCCTGTCCGGAGGTGATGGAATTGCGAATCCGTTCGATGGCGACTGAGTGATCGGTCTCGACACCCGAAACCAAAAGCATCTGCGCGGCCAGTTCCAGACAGAGTTCGGCAAAATCGCCCTTGAGATTGCCTTTGAGCGTTTCGATGGCCTCAAATGTCTCGACAGCGTTGCCGACCCACCGGCCAAGAGGCTGATTCATATCGGTGATCAAAGCGACCACCTGCTTGCCCATACGGCGTCCGATTCCTGCAAGCATTCCGGCCAGCCGGCGGGCATTATCGGCATCTTTCATGAATGCGCCGTTACCGGATTTGACATCGAGGACAAGGCCGTCGATCCCTTCGGCGAGCTTCTTGGACATGATCGAGGCGCAGATGAAAGGCGGGAATGGAACTGTTGCCGTCAAATCCCTCAGTGCATAAAGTTTGCGGTCCGCCGGCGCGATCTCCTTAGTCTGACCGATCAACGCAAGTCCGCATCTTTTGAGAACATCCCTGAATTCTTCGAGCGAAAGGTTTGTCCGGAAGCCGGGAATCGCTTCGAGTTTATCGAGAGTGCCGCCGGTGTGAGCCAGAGCGCGTCCCGAAATCATCGGCACCGCCACGCCGCATACAGCCGCAGCCGGTGCAATGACCAGCGAGGTCTTGTCTCCGACTCCACCCGTGGAATGCTTGTCGACTTTCGGCTCGCTGATATGATTGTGCTCGAGAACCACGCCTGAATGGAGCATCTCTTCTACGAGCGTCTGGGTCTCGGCATCGGACAGGCCGTTGAGAAAACCTGCCATCAGCCATGCCGCCATCTGGTAATCGGGTATCTCATCGGCGGTATAGCCACGGATCAGCCAGGCAATCTCGCCTGAGGTGAGTTCGCCTCCGTCGCGCTTCTTTTCTATCAAATCCTGTGGTCGCATTTTTTCAAATCCTGCTGATGAGCGCCGAAGCCAGGGCGGCAATCGCCTCACCACGGCCGATCGCATCAAGCCCTTCATTGGTCTTCAAGCGAGACTCTCATGGCTTCGACATGCGGCATCATCTTCGGCTTTTCAGCCAGAATGGTCGCGTCGATACTGTAGATTTGATAACCCCGCTCTACGATCAAACTCCGGACGTGTCGCAGAAAAACGCGGCTGTCGGCGCCTGCCCACCGCGGATCCTTGTCGGAAAAGTGAGTGCCGATATCTCCGAGCCCCGCGGCTCCAAGCAACGCATCGGTTATGGCATGGCTCAGTGAATCGCCGTCCGAATGGCCCAGCAGCCCTTTTTCAAAGGGGATCTCGATGCCTCCAAGAATCAGCTTCCGGCCTTCAACCAGGCGGTGAATATCGTTGCCGATGCCAGTCCTGAAAGCGGGATTCGTATTCGCTGATTGAGGTGACTCTTTACTCATCTCTTCGAACAGTCTTTCAGCAAGTATAAAATCTTCCGGTGTCGTAATTTTGATATTGTGAGCGGAACCTTCAACCACTGCGACTTCAAGGCCTAGATTTTCGACCAACAACGAATCGTCGGTGGTCAGCGCCGACGGCAAGCCCGCGGTGCGTGCTTCCGCGTTCGCTCTGAGCAGCATCTCGTATCGAAAAGCCTGCGGCGTCTGGGCTCTCCAGATGAGCCGCCGATCGATCGTCCGTCGAATAATCCCGCCTTCCACTTCCTTGATCGTGTCCGTGGCGGGCAGCGCCAGTATTGCCGCCCCTGCTTCGCCGGCGCGCGCCAGTACTGCCGAGATCTGAGCCGGGGTAACGAAGGGCCTGACCGCATCATGAACCGCCACCAGCTCAGGATCGAACTCGCGTGCAGCCTCCAGCGCATTGAGTATCGAATCGCTGCGCTCGGCTCCGCCCGGGACCAGTCTGACAGGCTTTCGAAACTCGAAGCCCCTCAAACATTCTTCAAAAGAAGAGATCTCCGAAGCTTGAAGCGCGACGATGATCGCACCAATGTCTTCACAGGAATCAAAACGTCTCAGGGTATGAATGATGATCGGGGCTCCGGCGATCTCCAGAAATTGCTTGGGAGTCTGCCCGCCAAATCTGGACCCACTGCCGGCGGCAGGAATAATGGCAATGTTCATCTATAAAGAGAGTTCAAAGTTCAAAGTTTGAAAGTTCAAAGTCTAAAAGTTTAAAGTTTTTGGTTCTATCGAATTTTGTGATTCTGATTGAACTCTATTGCAATCCCTTCCAGATGCTCCGGATTAACGACTTTAAACTTTAAACTTTTAAGCTTTAAACTTTGACCTTATTCCATGGCATTGGATGGCGCCGGGATTGGAGTCGGCCGGGACGGACGGTCCCGAGTATCGGAGCGCACGTCCTGTTTCGTATCCTCGACTCTTCCGAAGATCATCTTTCCGGCAGTTGTCTGCAAAACGCTGGTGACAACCATATCGACATTCTTGCCGAGGTGACGACGCGCATTATCGACCACTACCATGGTGCCGTCATCGAGATAGGCGACTCCCTGATTGTATTCCTTGCCCTCCTTGAGAATGAAGACTTTCATGATCTCGCCGGGAAGGACCACGGGTTTGAGGGCATTGGCCAGTTCGTTGATGTTGAGAACCTCGACACCGCGCAGATGAGCGACCTTGTTGAGATTGAAATCGTTGGTCACGATCGGCGCATTGAGCTGCTTGCCGAGCTCGATGAGTTTCAGATCTACTTCCTTGACCTGAGGAAAGTCCGCTTCGTAAATCTGAATATCCAGATTGCTGTTCTTCTGAATTCGCTGCAGGATATCCAAACCGCGACGACCACGATTGCGCTTTGCTGAATCCGATGAATCGGCTATGCTGCAATTCCCTGAGCACGAATTGAGGCAGCATGATCGTTCCGCCCAGAAATCCAGCTTCAGCGATATCCGCCACGCGACCGTCGATGATCACGCTCGTATCCAGGATCTTGTAACTCTGCTTCGCGCCGCGATCGCTGAGAATGCCGCCGAGCGCCGCAAGATCGAGGTAATCGCCCTTGGCCGCTCCAACCAGCAATCCGACATAAGCCATAAAGAGTGTCAGGGAAAGAGTCAGGAAGGATTTTACGGACGCATCCCAGGGTTGAGCGGTAATCAGGAATCCCATCATCGTCGAACCGATGATTCCAAGGATCGAGCCAACCGCGGCTCCAATCAGCGTCTTGAGCGATGCCCGCCGAATACGCAGCTCAAAGAAGACTATCCCGACGGCAAGCACAAGTCCTGCAATTGCAGAGAGCACTCTCGAACCGCCAGGAACTCCAATTTGCCTTCCGATCCACTCAGGTACCGGCTGAATCAGATATCCGGCCAACATCAGCATTAAAGTGAATACTGCGCGTATGAGAACAATATCAGACTGCATAATTAACCCTCACCGACCACCTGCTGTTTTATAACCTGTAGATTATATCTGGAGATGAAGTAAGCGGTCGTTTATCTGCACGTTTAATAAAATAAACTATAAATGATTTCCGGATTCTAACACGGGAAGCGGGAGAGTGGGAAAGATATACGGGCAGAATCCATCCGCCGGAGGAACTTAATAATTGGTAACTGCTCAGCCCCTCAACTCAGAATGGCTCAGGGATTGAACATATAATGGGGCTCAGCTGGCAATCAACTGATACTGTTGGCGACTTCATTCTTTGGTAGATTGCCAGGAATTACAGAATTAACAAACGAGCGGGAGCGCAGGCGTCTCGCCTGCGTGTATTGAAATATCTGCACATTCATCAGATTTGCGTTAATCGATTTGACGCAGGTGGGATGCCCTCGCTTCAATGTGCCGTTATTTTTTTGGTGGTGGTGGAGCAGCACGAAGGGTCTGGAGATCTCTGACAATATCTGCCGCCAGTTTGGGGGAGACTGAATTATCGGTTGCCCCTTTCCTGTTCCCGGTGGACAGAACAGTGTTGGTCGTTCGGTGTTTCAAGATATAGTTCCAATTCCAGGTCAGGAAGGGGGAGGTCACCTCGACCACAATGTCGGCTTGATTGATATCTTTGGTTATGGTCAGCCCCAGTGCCTTGAACTCCGGCAGTTTGATCAGCTCTTCTTCAAGCAGGGTCGCGCTGAGATAGACGGTTTTTGGGCGGATGTAAATAGTTTTTGCGGCACGCGCCAATTCCGGGGGTCCCTGTTTTCCCGCCTGAGGAGCCAGGGGTTTCACGTTATTTTCCTGGGTAAACAGAACCAGATCTTCGGCTTTATAGCCTGCAACAACATCGGAGGGAGACTGCTCGGCAGTTTGACCCAGCTCTTTTTGTACTTCCTGCGGAACGGTACTACGCAAATGTTTGAGAAGATCATCCAGGGTTATGACGCGCTTATTGCCGGGAGTTTTATTCCTGGCCGCATCGAGTAAGGCTGCAGTGAAATACCCCAGTTTCTTCGTCTTTGATTCGTAGCTTCGCTGGCCGATGCCGGCGGCGAAAAATGCAGCAAAGGCTGAAACTTCATTTTTGCGAACATCGAATGTCAGCAGTCGCGAAAAATTCTCGCTGAGTGGAGCAAGCCGGAAGGAATCGAATAGTAACATCACCTGTCCGGCGCCGCTGGCCCGGACCAAATCCCTGATTCGCTCCAGATTGATGGCATTCTCTGCAAGCAGCGATTCATTACCGGTCATCGAATCGGTGGCCAGCAGGAATATTTTCCCATTGCTCTCAAAAAAATGCCCGGCGAAGTAGATCAATAACAGGCCGTCCGGCTTGACGTGTTCAGGCAGATCCGCCAGATGTTTGAGAATCAGACTCTTCAACGGCTGACGGTCGGGCGATTCCCCTGAAGCAAGCAGAACAATTTGATCTCTGGGAAAGCCGAGGTGTTGATTCAATATCTCGACGACGGCATGAGCATCGGCGCCTGCGAAATTGAATTTGCCGACTTTCTTGTCAAGATAGTCTTCCGCTCCGACGACAAGAGCGTACCGGTTCTCCGGGCTCGGCAATTCTGAAATCAACTCGCTACGCCCGCTGCAAGGGCGCTCGCCGGTTGCCAGTTGGCTCAGGGCGGAGATAGCCTCACCTTGCAACTGCGTTTGATGACGCTGGCGTAATCCTCGATCAATTGATTGACCAGTTCGTTAAAGGTGGCACAGAGCGATTGTGCCTGTCTGCCCACGCGCTGATTTTTGGTAAGATTGCGATACTCCTCGCCGGATTTCTGTAATTTCATGTCGCGTGCCATCGCACGCAGCCAAAAAGTGTTAGGATCAACGGCGCTTGAGCCGACCTTGAATTCCGCGGCTCTGTTCAGAAAGCCGATCGCCTGGTCAGCATCGGGCGACTGCTGCCGCAGCAAGTAAAGCCCCATGAATTGATAGACCATCCCCAGATTATCTGCCCGCAAACTGTTGAATTTATCGATATCCTGACTCGACACAGAAGCTGTATTTTCAAGCAGTGCGAGCGCCTGTGATGCATATTTCCTGCTGTTTTCAAGATCGGTATAGAAGTTTCCGATCATTCCCTTGCCTGTGGCAGACGCCAGCCTCGTCCTGACATGCAGTTCGGTCATGCGGTCGTTGTTTTTGTTCAACTGTTCAGTCCCCAGTTCCAATACAGTTTTCAGATTGGCGGCATTCGGATTGGCGTCAAATTTTCTGTAAGAGGCTTCGAACAGTTCCAGCTCAAGCTCCCCCATCTCGGAGGCGATGGCTGCTACACGGGGATTTCGGGGATAATTGCGCTTTAACTCTTGACCGATTTTAAGGCGTAAAACCGGGTCTTTTTCTTTTGAATAGGCGGCAAAGGCAGCGATCTCATCCTGTTCTTCGAGGGCTTGAATGATCTGTGTGCCCGCTCCGCGTTTGATCAGTTGTTCACGCAGCGCCGGAGTGAGCTTGAAATCCAGGCCTCTTTTGCGAATCACACTCGCTTTGACTTCGTCCTCAATAATCCTGTTGTCGATCAGTTGCTCAACCTGAGTGCGAGACAGAGGCGTTTCGTCCTGGAACGCACCTGCAGATAAGGCCGAATTCGAAAGGGTTGGCAAAGAGATGCCCCCTGCGAACAAAATGAAAATCGACAAGACCCTCGCCATAAACATACTGCATGGTTGGATGTGACAAGTTTAGCGGCTGTTCAATATCTGGATGAGTTCGCTTATTTTGCGTTTAAGCTGTCGGGCTTCTGACTGATTTGGATTGAGCCGCAGGGATTCGTTGCACTCACGAAGTGCATTTTGATATTGGCCTTGTTGATAAAGCGTACGCGCGCGCGTCAAGTGTTCAGAGGCCTGTCTCTGGCTGGCCTGCGACTGAACCTGATCGGATGCGGATTTGGATGCCTGTTCGCCGACCTGTGTGGCAATCTGGTCATCACGCATGTCCGGCCGTGCCTGAGGCTTATCGGTTGCATTCGGCACAGGGCTCGGTTGAATGTTCTCATTGCCGACTTGCGCGATCGAGGCCGATCCTGCATCGAGGACCTGTGCCTGCTGTAACTGATTCTGGCCATTTTTACTACTGGCGCTGAACAGATAGCTGTAAAGCCCGTAACTGCCGATTATTACCGTCACAATGACGGCTATTGCGTATGTCCGCAGCGATCTGGCCTGGCGGGTGGGTTCAGGGGTGATCAAATTGGTTGTCGGAACGGCCGCTTCGATCTGCTGCACCTCTGATGCAACGGGTGTTTTATTTATAGCCCTGGTCGTACGATCGTCAATCAAGCTCAAGTCAATTGCCTCGGTTCCGACATTTCGAGAGGTTGAAATCACATCGGCTGCATCGACCCGACCTGAATCAAGCCGGGCACTGAGGTTATCAAGCAGGGTCAGCAGCTCCTGCGCGCTTTGAGGACGATGATCAGCTTCTTTCGCCAGCATTTTGTTTATCAGGTCAACCATCGCTGCAGGCGTCTCAGGTCTCAAAACTGAAACAGGAGCCGGGGAAGCGGTCAATTGCAATTGAATCAATTCCCAATCGATGGGCTGTCAAAGGCACCTGACCCACAATCATCCGGTAAAGGATGACGCCCAGCGAATAGATATCCGAGCGACCATCAATTTGTCCCCGACAATCAACTGTTCAGGGCTGGCATATTGTGGCGTGCCCATGACTGCTGAAACAGGCGAACTGGCTGTAGTTTCCTCAATGACTTTGCCGATGCCAAAATCCAGAACTCTTACCTGATCACTCCCATCGGGTGAATCGATGAGCATGACATTGGCCGGTTTCAGGTCTCGATGGATAATGTGTTTGGAATGAGCCTCTTCCAACGCAGCGGCAATCTGACGGACAATGCCGATAGCCCGCTTGAAGCTGATTCGCCCGAGATTGGACAACGCTTCCTCGAGTGACCGGCCTTCCAACCACTCCATTGCAATATAAGCTATACCGTCAGGGGTTTGACCGGCGTCCTTCACGTCCACGATATTCCGGTGCGAGAGCCTTCCTGCAAGCCTTGCTTCGCGCTCAAACAACTCGACCACGTATTTGTTGGTTACGGCCAGGTTGGGCTGCAATATTTTGAAAGCCACCCGTCGATCAATTCCGAGGTGGTAAGCACAATAGACCGCCAAAAAAAGGCGCACATGCTGATGGTACAGCTCAATGCAATCTCAATCAGACTGGATGAAGAGTATATTAGCCACCACAACTCTTACAGTCAATAAATTTAACAGGATAAACCTCGATAATAGACCGGGTTGGCCAAATGAGAATTCGAGAGAGAGAGGGAGAGAGATCAACTCTTCGGCGCGTAATAGCCGGTGCGGGCGCGGGCGGTATAGCCTGATTTTTTGATTCGGACGGACAATTTTCTGAAAGTCCCGTCGCGTTTATCGTTTGTCGAGAAGAAACCGAGTGCGAACTGGGTTCTGAGCTGTTCAGCGACATTGAGAAATGCCTGGTCGAGTTCTCTGAGGGAACTTTCATCCAGCTCGTCATTCTGGGTTCCGGGAGTGAATCGGGGTTTGAGCACATCGCCGCCGGTCTCTCTGGTGAGGGTTTCAAGGGCTCTCTCACCTGCAAGGTCGCGGAGGTTTTGTGATGAGTTGAGATTGCCGGTGAAGATGGCAAAGATGACCGCGTCTGATTGCTGAGCCTGGGCCAGGCATTCGAGCAGTCCTTTGGAACTGGTCGTATCGCCTCCGTCTGAAACGATGACGATGACGCGCCGTCCTTCGGCTTTTTTGAGGTAGTCCGAGGCAAGGAAAACTGCATCATAAAGCGATGTTGCGCCCTGCGCTTTCAACTGTCTGGTCGCATTGACCAGAAAAGGAATTTTGGATGTGAAATCCTGCAGCACACTGACATCGGTCGATACGGAAAAGAGAGCCGCGGCATCCTGCGGCCTGAGAACCCGTTCAAAAAATCTGGCGGCAGCGCGTTTTTCGAAAGCTATCTTCTGAGTCACGCTGAGGCTGGTATCAAAAAGCATGACCATCTTCAGCGGCTGATCGACGTCACGGGCGAAATTTGCTATTTCCTGGGGAACTCCGTCTTCGAGGATCTCGAAATCCTGCTGACGCAGATCGAGCGGATCCGTCTGAACTTTTCTGGCGATAGTGGCGACAACCGTGACCAGATCGCTGTTGATCCTGATAGTATCGTCGCCCTTTTGAGGCAGTTGTTCGGGCAGCCGTATTTTCGGAAGTGGATAGGGCAGCCGCGGTGTTACAGGTTTCTGTTTTTTATCGTCCGGCAACTGTCCGCGCCCGCTTTGAGCCAGAGACGAGGATCGATCAATCGCAGTTCCCGCAACCAGCAGAATAGCAATCACCAGCAATCTTTTTATTGAAACGGAAAATCCCATATCAGAAAATTTGAATCACCTGGCCTGCGCGTAATTTGAAAGAGACGATGATTCGCCGATGGTTTCCAGCCATTCTCTAAACGCCTCCAGACCGCGTTCGACCTGAATACGATGGCGGTCGGCCTTTCGTTTCACCCGTTTTCTCTCTTCGGGCTCGAAAGGCGGCAGAAGCGCAAAGGTCGTGTTGGCGGGCTGGAAGTTCTTCGCCTCGGCATTTGCGAGATAAAAGACCAGCGAACCGGTGGCGGATCGGCGCGGCGGGGCCGAAGCTTCGAGCCCGAGCGCAAGCCTTGCGGCATTCATTCCTGCGATCATTCCAGTGGCCATCGCTTCAGTGTACCCTTCGATGCCTGAGATCTGCCCGGCAAATAGAACGAGCGGGTGCTCCTTCATTTGCAGAGTTTCATTGAGCAGTCTCGGGGAGCAGATGTATGTGTTGCGATGCATCTGCCCGAATCTGATGAACTCGGAGGTTTCCAGACCGGGTATCGTCTGAAGAACCCGCTTCTGATCGCCGTACTTGATATGGCACTGGAAACCGACGAGGTTGTATGCGTCGGCCAGAATGTTTTCCTTGCGAAGCTGGACAACGGCAAAGGGCTGCCTGCCGGTTCGCGGGTCGGTCAAACCCACGGGCTTCATCGGACCATACCTGAGAGTATCCCGGCCGCGTCGAGCCAGTTCCTCGATCGGCAGACAGCCTTCGAAATATTTCGCCTCGTCTTCCATACCTTCGTGAGGCCTGACCGATTCGGCGGAGATCAGCGCTTCGTAAAACCGGCCGTATTCCTCTTCATTCATCGGGCAGTTGGCATAATCGTCTCCGCCCTTGCCGTACCTTGCAGCCATGAATGCGATGTCAAAATTGATGGTCTCACCGTCGACAATCGGCGAGATCGCATCGAAGAAATAGAGCCCCGCATCGCCTGTGAGCCTGCCGATGGCCTCGGTCAGAGACTGAGAGGCCAGCGGTCCGGCGGCAACAACCGTGATCTCGTTGGGATCTATCGACGTCACTTCCTCGCGGTGAAGTTCGATATTCGGGTGGCTCCCGTCTGATGGGCTCCCGTGTTTTTCACCGGGCGCATCTCAAACAGCCTGACACGGACTCCTCGCCGCGCCGCCTGCCACGCAGCTTCAGATCCGGCCAACCCTCCACCAATCACATTGATAATCTTACTTTCACTCATCATTAATAATTAACTGTTCAACTGATTTTTCAACTGTTTCGTTTATTTCGTCTGTTTTGTAATCTATCTACTGGAATCAAAATATCGAAATGCCGAATGCCAAATGCCGAATGCCAAATGCCGAATGCCAAATGCCGCCAAATGAATGATACCATATGTATCTTGCTTAAAACTTTTAATCCTGTTTCAATTTTCACTCATGAAAGAGAGTCTGCTCAATCTGATAGCCTGCCCTGATTGCCTTGGGGATCTCGCGCTCGAATCAAAAAATATCGTGCGTGAGAGCGAAGAAATTTTATCGGGCGAACTGCGTTGTCCGGGATGCGGGGTGAGATATGCGATCCGCGAGGGAGTGCCGAGGTTTGCCGATCTCGGAAAAGACGAAGCCCAGCGTGAGACGGCGGAAAATTTCGGCGCTCAATGGCTGGAGTTCGATCATGTAGAGGCGCACCACCATCAGCAGTTTCTTGACTGGATCTCTCCCGTCACGGCAGATTTCATGAAGGGAAAGGTTATCCTTGAAGGCGGGTGCGGCAAGGGCCGCCATACGAGGCTGATCGGAGAATGGGGAGCGAAGGCAGTCATCGGAGCGGATCTCAGCGTGGCCGTTGAAGCGGCATTCAGGAATACGCGCGACCTGCCGAACGTCCACATCATTCAGGCCGACATCTACAATCTGCCTTTGAAACAATGCTTCGATTATGCATTCTCGGTTGGCGTGCTGCATCATCTGCCGGATCCGCGAGCGGGTTTTCTATCGCTGGCCGGTAAGCTCAAGGCCGGCGGTGCGATCTCTGCCTGGGTATACGGCGAAGAGAACAACGAGTGGATAGTCAATTTCGTCAATCCGGTGCGGAAATATTTCACCTCGAAGCTGCCGCCAAAATTACTTTACTACCTGTCGTATTTTCCCACGATTGTTCTCTTTCTGATTTTAAAGCTTTGTTATCTGCCGCTTAAGAAGACAGAGATTTCGCAAAAATTGTTTTATGCCGATTATCTGAATTACATCGCACCGTTCCCTTTCCGCGAGATCCACAACATCGTTCACGATCATCTGACGGCGCCGGTGGCGTTTTATATCAACCGGGCTGATTTCAGCGAATGGTTTGAGGCAGCCGGCGCCGAACGCCCCGAAATAAACTGGCATAACAGCAATAGCTGGCGTGGATTCGCGCTCATCAGACCGGAGACAGAAAATGGAAAATGACGCACGCCCATGGAAAGAGGCCATGCGCCCGGTCAATTATGAAGTGATGTTCGAGGTCGAGGATGATCACTGGTGGTTTGTCGGCAGGCGGGCAATCGTCTTCGCCCTGATCGATGACGCTCTGCAAAAATCCGCCGCAGTCTCTCGACGAATAATTCTCGATATCGGGTGCGGGACGGGCGCAACGATGGATCACCTGAAACGATACGGCGAGGTCCAGGGCATTGATCTTTCCGAACTGCCGCTGAGGTTTTCGCGAAAACGAGGACATTCGCGGGTCATGCTGGCAAGTGCGACGGAGCTCCCATTCGCCGACAATTCTTTCGATCTGCTGACGGCGCTCGATGTCATAGAGCATCTCGATGACGATGTCAGAGGCCTCGGCGAGATCCGCAGAGTGCTCAAGCCGGGGGCACCGGCAGTGATCTTCGTCCCTGCATTCCAGGCACTTTGGGGACCCAACGACGATCAGTCCGGCCATAAAAGAAGATACCGGCTCGAAGGCTTGAAATCCGCAGCAACCGCCGCGGGTCTCACTATTGAACATATCAGTTACGCCAACATTGCCATGTTTCTGCCGATATGGATCGGCAGGAAGATTCTCCAACTGTTCGGCCGTGAAGAACAGGCCGAGAACAGAATCAACAACCCATTGATCAACAAACTGCTCTCAAGGATTTTCACCAGTGAAGCCGGATGGCTGCGCAGACGCTCACTGCCCTTCGGTGTTTCCATAGTTTGCGTGGTCAGAAAAGAGATCTGAGATTGTCGATGAATCCGAAAATTTCGCTGTTTCTTCCCGTTTACAATGAAGAAGAGAATCTGGATCGCATGAACGAGACCATTTTTCAGGCGATGGAAAAGCTCGGTCACTCGTTCGAAGTGATCTATGTCGATGACGGCAGCTCAGACCACAGCCTTGAACTGCTCAAGGGTTTCGCCGCCGCTGACCGGCGAGTCAGGGTGATCTCGTTTCGCCGTAATTACGGGCAGACTGCGGCAATGGCTGCCGGCATAGCCGCCGCGCGCGGAGAAGTCCTGATACCGATGGACGCGGATCTGCAGAACGATCCGTCGGATATCGAGCGCCTGCTGGCGAAACTCGATGAGGGCTACGACGTGGTCTCCGGCTGGCGCAAGGATCGCAAGGACAATTTTCTGACACGGACCCTGCCCTCACGGATGGCCAACTGGCTGATCTCCAGGATCGGAGGAGTTCCGCTGCACGATTACGGATGCTCACTCAAGGCATACCGGCGCGATGTCCTCAAAGGCGTCAATCTTTACGGTGAGATGCATCGCTTCATTCCGATCTATGCCGCATGGGCGGGCGCACTCGTGACCGAGATCCCCGTCAACCATCATCCCCGCTTCGCCGGCAAGTCGAAATACGGCTTGTCCCGCACAGTGAAGGTCATCTTCGATCTGATTACAATCAAATTCATGGCGAGTTATCTGACCAAGCCGATCTATGTTTTCGGCTGGGCCGGCATCTTGGCATTCACGGTCTCCTTTTTGTCAGGCCTCCTGGCTTTTCTGATGAAGTTCCTGAGCTGGCCGAAACACGCCGACTTTATCCAGACGCCGCTGCCGGTTCTCTCGATGATCATGCTCGTACTCGGGATACAGTTGATCCTCATGGGACTCATCGCCGAGATGCTCGTTCGCACTTACCACGAATCTCAGGACAAACGGATCTACACCGTCAAGGCAAGATTCAATTTCGAAAATAAAGAAGAGCAAGAAGATGACGGAACAGACCGAATAAACGGAATAAGCAAAAATTTCAAGAACCTGCCCGCCCCTTTTGTTTTTGGTTGATGGGGGGGGAAAAAGGGTTTTTTTTCCAAAGGCCGCAAACCCGGGGGGGGCCCGGGGGCCGGGGGCGGCTGGCCCCTTTGTGTGGTTTTAAAAAATAAATTTTAACCCCTCCCCCCCGTCCCCCGGGGCTTTTTCCCGGCCGGTTTTTTTGGGTTTTTGGTTGAAAAACCTTTATTCCCATTTAATCTAAAGAAAGGGGCTGAGCAGTTAAATTCAAAGGGTAAAGATCATGCAATTTCCAACAAGAGTATTCCTGCTGCTGATAGTCTTTTTGATAAACACGTCGGCTCAGGATCTGTCCCACCCGCTCGATCCGCTGAGTAAGGGCGAAATTGCCGCGGCAACAAAAATACTGAAAGAGAGCGGGCGGCTCCCCGCCGGCGTGCGTTTTCAGACGATAGTCCTGCGTGAACCGCCGAAGGCAGAGGTGCTCGGCTTCAAATCCGGCGACAAGTTCCGCCGCGAAGCGTTTTTCATAGGCTATGAGAGGGCCGGAAACAAAACCTACGAAGCGGTGGTCGACATACGTGGCGGCCAGGTCATTTCGGCAAGGGAGATCCCCGGCGCTCAGCCCTCATTGATGCTCGATGATGTGCTGATGTTCCAGTCAATCGTCAGAAGCGACCCGCAATGGCAGGAGGCGATGCGCAAACGCGGTATCACCGAGTTCGGCAGGATTCAGGTCGAAATGTGGTCTGCAGGCTATTTCGGCTTTCCCGAAGAAGAGGGCAAAAGGCTTTTCCGGGGCCTGTCGTATTTTCGCGGTGATTCGAAAATGCCGTATGCACGCCCGATTGAAGGCGTCGTTGCGGTCGTCGACATGAATGCCAGAAAGGTATTGAGAATCGTCGATTCGGGTATTGTCCCGGTGCCTTCAGCAACAGCCGATGTCGATGAAGCGTCCGCCGGTCCGCTGCGCGAAGCTGCAAAGCCGTTTCAGATAATCCAGCCGCAGGGAGGCGGTTTCGAAATCCGCGGAAATGAGATTCACTGGCAGAAATGGCGCTTCCGCTACGCGCTGCATCCGCGCGAAGGAATGGTCCTTTACACAGTCGGCTATGAGGACAAGGGCCGGGTGAGGCCGATTCTCTACCGTGGATCGCTCTCGGAAATGGTTGTCCCTTATGGCGACCCGAGCCCGGCCTGGTTCATCAGAAACGCCTTCGATGTGGGCGAGTTTGGTGTCGGACGCCTTGCGACTCCGCTTGAGGCAAAAAATGACATACCGGACAACACCACACTGCTCGATGCCGTCTTTTCGAGCGAATCCGGCACCGGCATTGACGCCAAAAATGTCATAGCCGTTTACGAACGCGACGGCGGAGTGGCCTGGAAACACGTCGATTACATGACAAACCAGAACCAGTCCAGACGCGCGCGCGAACTCGTACTGTCGTTCTTCGCCGTTGTCGGAAATTACGATTACGGCTTCAACTGGGTTTTCCATCAGGACGGCACGCTGGAAATGGAAATCATGCTGACCGGCGTCATGTCGACAAAAGGCATTCCGCCGCAAGGCGCTGAAGCCGCCGGCAACGGCTCTCATGACATGCATGAAAACAATTACTGGCACGTCGTGGCCAACGGAGTCGCGGCTCCTCATCACCAGCACTTCTTCAACTTCCGCCTGGATATGGACGTTGACGGAACGGCCAACACCGTCGTGGAGCAGAACACCCAGACTCTGCCGCCGGGTCCCGGCAATCCATACGACAATGCATTCGTCATGAAAGAGAGCCCGCTGCGCAGCGAGAGCGAGGCTCAGCGGCAGCTTAACCTGGCGACGCATCGCCGCTGGCGCGTCATCAACCAGTCCGCGAAAAATACAGTCGGCGAACCCACCGGATACGTCCTTTTGACAGGGGAAAACTCCGTTCCGCTTGCAGGGCCCGGCTCTTCAGTGCGCAAACGAGCCGGTTTTATGAACTCCCATTTGTGGGTGACTCAGAACAATCCCGATGAGATATACGCCGCCGGTCTCTACATCAATCAGGGCAAGGGCGGCGAAGGTTTGCCAAAATGGATAAAACAGAACCGGCCGCTTGAAAATCAGGACGTGGTGATGTGGTACTCGCTTGGAGTCACTCATCTTCCGAGGCCTGAGGACTGGCCCGTCATGCCGGTTCACAAGGCCGGATTCAAACTTATGCCGCTGGGATTCTTCGATCGCAACCCGGCCCTCGATCTGCCAAAAACCAGGTAGTTTACAACTCTCAACTTCTTCTTATGTGCGGAATCATAGGCATCATCAATTCAGACCGCGGTAAACCGGCAGAGGAAGCGACTGCCCGGGCGATGGCGGCTGCGATAATTCATCGCGGGCCGGATGATGAAGGATTTTATTTCAGGAGCAATGTCGCGCTTGGGATGCGTCGCCTGTCGATCATCGATCTGGCCACCGGGCATCAGCCTATCAGCAACGAAGACGGGACGGTCTGGGTGGTCTTCAACGGCGAGATCTACAATTATCCCGAGCTCCGCCGTATGCTGATCGAGAAAGGGCACACACTTCGCACACATTCGGACACCGAAGTCATAGTTCATCTTTATGAGGATTACGGCGACGATCTCATTCAACACCTCAACGGGATGTTTGCATTCGCGTTGTGGGACGAGAAGCGGGAGCGGTTGCTGATCGCTCGCGATCGGATGGGAGAAAAGCCGCTCTACTTCACGCAACTCCCCGATAAAACTTTCATCTTCGGATCTGAATTGAAAGCCGTCGTGGCTCATCCGGGGGTTGGGCGGCGTGTCAATCATCTGGCATTGAGGAAGTACCTGCAGTATGAGTTTGTCCCGTCGCCGCATACGATGATTGAAGGCGTCCACAAACTGCCGCCCGCTCACAGACTGATTCTTGAGAACGGCAGCCTGCGCACCGATCGTTACTGGAAGCTCAGTTATGAAGGAGAGCGAATCAGCATGAGCGACGATGAGGCAGCCGAGGAACTCACAAGGAGGCTTCGCGAATCCGTCAGAATGCGATTGATCTCGGACGTTCCGCTCGGAGTCCTGCTTTCAGGCGGAATCGATTCAAGCACGGTGGCCGCTCTCGCCTGCGAGACTGCAAGAGACCGGGTCAAAACTTTCTCCATAGCTTTTGAAGAGAAATCATTCGACGAATCGTCCTATGCTCGACTGGTGGCGAATCATCTTGGCACTCAGCATTTCGAAAAGAGATTCACAGAAAAAGAGATGCTCGATATCGTTCCGGAGATCCCGCGCCTGCTCGATGAGCCGCTCGGGGATGCTTCGCTGATACCCACGTTTCTGGTCTCACAATTCACCCGCGAACATGTCACAGTGGCGCTTGGCGGAGACGGAGGCGACGAGCTGCTGGCGGGATATCCGACTTATGTCGCTCACCGCTTTGCCGGTTATTATCGCTCGATACCAAAGATAATAAGGGAACGATTGATCGAGCCGGTCGTAGCCCGGTTGCCGGTATCGACCGACAATCTCTCGTTCGATTTCAAGGCGAAGCGATTCGTGCAAGGTGCGGCCCTGCCGCTCGGTACGCGGCACACAGTCTGGATGGGATCCTACGATGCCGAGCATCAAAGGGCGCTTCTCGCCCCGGAGATCATTAATCAATGTCCGGACGACGCGGTCTTCGATGAAATTTCACCATACGACAAAATGACTGGATCCGGAATCGCAGATCCCGTCGAGCTGATGATGACACTCGACGCCGTGCATTATCTTTCGGAATGTGTGCTTTTCAAGGTCGACCGCGCAAGCATGGCGGCATCTCTCGAAACCCGCGCTCCCTTTCTCGATCACACGCTGGTCGAATTTCTGTCGAGAATCCCGCTCAATCAGAAGCTCCGCGGGCTCAACGGGAAATTCATCCTCAAGCGCGCCATGCGCGACAAACTACCCCCTTCTGTCATCAAAAGGCCGAAGAAAGGCTTCGGAATGCCGGTGGCAAAATGGATCAAGGGAGATCTCCGCCAACTGGTCAGGGATACGTTATCTCCTCGACGACTGAAGGATCGTGGCCTGTTCAATCCCGAGTATGTCATCAAGATGCTCGACGAACACGAAAAGAACCAGGCCGATCATCGCAAACTCATCTGGACACTTTTGATGTTTGAGCTTTGGCCATTGGGCGAGTGATGGTGTAAATTAGCTTCGCGAGTTTAAAGTTCAAGGTTTAAAGTTCAAAGTCGGAATGTTCAACATTCTCTCCACTGATCTTTGCCTTACGACTTTAAACTTTAAACTTTAAACTTTAAACTTTTTATTATGCCTAAATCGATAATTCGCGAATATTTCGAACAACTGATCATCACGGTGATCATGGCATTGTTCCTCATGACCTTCATTACACAGGCCGTTGCCGTGCCGACCGGATCGATGCAGAACACGATCAACATTGGCGATCACCTTTTCGTCAACAAATTCGTCTTCGGCAAGGAATCGGCATGGCTTGGCAAAATTCTGCCCTCGACCGAGATCAAGCGCGGTGATGTGATTGTCTTTAAATTGCCGAGCGACCCGAAAACCAACTACGTCAAGCGGGTGATCGGTCTGCCGGGAGATATGGTTCTGGTCAAAGGAACGCGCGTATACGTCAACGGCCAGGAGCTCCCGGAGCAGAAAGTAACGGTTCGACTTGCCGGTGATTACCAGCATCGCTCAGCTCTCGAAGTCGTCAAGGAAAATCCGGCGCCTGCGGGAGCGCACTACAAGGTCTATTACAACGAACGCGAAGACGGAGAAGATGACGATTCCGAATATCACGGGATGAAATTTGGTGTGAAGGAGCCGATCAAGGTTCCGGATAACAGCTATTTCATGATGGGGGACAGTCGCGATAACAGCCTCGACAGCCGCTACTGGGGGTTTGTGCCGAGGCAGAATGTCTTCGCGCGGGCGCTCTATGTCCACTGGTCATTCAATCCGCTCGATCCCGATTTCAAGACAACCGGCAATCGCATACTCGATCTGTTCTTAAAAGCCAACTGGGGCCGGTCAGGCACTGCGGTTAAATAGTCAGGAAGGCGTCCCGGAAGGGACGCCTGCCAACTGGATCCTCGATCCAGCAGGTCTTCATCAATCTGAGCTCTGAACGTTTGTGCAACGATTTCCCCATCTGTTAAGCTCTCCTTCCAACGATACGCACTCCCGAAATCACCAAAAAACATCATGAAGAAAAATCTATTAATTGCGTTTTGCATTTTTGCCGTGGCGGTCTTTTTTCATTTTGCAGGAGAGACAAATGCACAAACCGAGAGCGTGCTTAAACGTGAGCAACTCTACCGGTTCAACAATCTCGGCGTAGCCTTCATGGAGCAGTACAAGCATGAGGATGCGATCAGGGAGTTCAAGCAGGCGCTGGCGGCTGATTCCAGTTTTGCGCCGGCGCGGATCAACCTGGCAATGGCCTTCTTCTTTCTCAACGATTCAAAGACGGCGATAGAGGAAGCGCGGGCGGCGATCAAGGTTGCGCCCGAAAGCCTGCAGGCTCATTACATCCTTGGAGCCGCGCTGCGAAACGAGAAGTCGTACGACGAAGCCATAGCGGAGTTCAAAAGAGTCCTGGCTTCAGACCCTGGCGATCCGGCGACCAACATCCAGATCGGGCAGATACTTTCTCAAAAACAGCAGTATGCCGATGCCGTGGGGGCATTCCGTATAGCCCTGGATGCCGAGCCTTTCAATGCTACGGCAGCATACAGCCTGGCTCAGGCGCTGATCCGTTCCGGCAACGCGGCTGAAGGTCAGAAGCTGCTGGCGAAATTCCAGCAGCTCCGATCGACCGGTTATGCGACGACCCTGGGGAACGTCTATGGTGAAAAAGGCCGGTATGCCGAGGCGACGGTAAGCACCGGCGCCGAACCTGATCTTGTGCAGCCGGCTCAAAAGTTGACATTCATTGATGCCACATCTTCATCCGGCATCAGCCTGAAAACCGCTCCTCGCAGTCTCAACCTCATGCTCGGCCGCAAAATCGCCAAAGCGGATTTCAATGAGCAAATGAAAAATCAATTGATTTCGGGTTTTGGTTCCAGAATCTCCCTCGCAGATTTCAACAACGACAGCAGGCAGGACCTGATCATGACCGGAGTCGATGCGGGCGGAAAGCCTTTCTTGAAGCTTTATCAAAACAACGAGGGCGGAAAGTTTGCAGACGTAACTGAAAAATCCAGGATCGCCGCCGGCGGTTTCCTCTCGGGTGCAATTTGCGGCGATTTCGACAATGACGAAAAGACGGATGTGGCCGTTTTTGGGTATCGAAACTTCGCGCTCTGGAAGAACAACGGAGACGGCAGTTTCAGCGACATGACGGCTAAAAGCGGGCTCCCGGTGAGCTACGTTCAATGGGCAATGAGCGCCGCGTGGTTTGATTCGGATCACGACGGCGATCTCGACCTTTACCTGGGGAATTTCGCCGAACTGGGCCAATGGCCGGTCGCGGGCGAATCCGCGCTCTTCCCTGACGATTTCAGCGGCCAGCCGAACCGTCATTTCAGAAACAACGGCAACGGCAGCTTCACCGAGATCACCGAACAGAGCGGCCTCGGCGGCGGCAACAACAAGACAACCTCGGTGGTCGCAACCGACTTCAACAATCAGAGGGACATCGATCTACTCGTAGTCAATTACAACGCCCCGGCTCAGCTTTTCAGCAACCAGCGTGACGGCTCTTTCAAGGATGTTGCCGCGGCGGCCGGGCTCACCCAGTCTTTCAAGGCTCTCAGTGTCGCCGTGGGCGATTTGAACAAGGACAACTACGTCGATCTCTATTTTCCTCAAAACAGTTTGAAAGATGCGCTATTTCTGAGCAACGGGCGCGGCGGATTTTCGAGAAAAGACATGACTGACGATTCATCGTCGCTTCTCGCGCAAATGACCGATTTCGACAACGACGGTCTGCTCGATGTGGTTCTTTTATCGGGCGACACGATCAGGCTGCGCAGAGGGCTTGGCGGTGAGCTGGCGACTCCCGCTGCCGTCTCCTCTGTTTTTAAAGCCGCCGAGACCGGGGCATTGTCCAGCGCAGACATCAACGGTGACGGCGGCATCGACCTGATGACAATCGCTTCTGACGGAAGCCCGGCCGTATTTCAAAGCGAGGGATTCGGAAAGAATTTCGCGCGGCTTTCGCTTGCGGGCAAAACCAGCAATCGGAGCGCTATCGGGGTGAAGGCGGAATTGCGCAGCGGCAGTCTGCGCCAGAAAATCGAGACCTATTCTTCATCGCCTGCGCCGGCATCCGCTGGAATTCAATTTGGGCTGGGTTATCGAACCGGCGTCGATTCGCTTCAGTTGTACTGGCCGGCGGGCATTCTTCAATCCGAACTGTCGATCAAGGCAAACGCCAGCAACTCAATCGACGAGCTCGATCGCAAGGGCACTTCCTGCCCCCTGCTCTACGCCTGGAACGGCAGCGAATACAGTTTCGTTACGGATTTCCTTGGCGGATCGGCAATTGGATCCCTGACTGGCCCCGGCACATGGAATTATCCCGACACCAATGAGTACATCCGCGTCACTGGTGATCAGTTGAAAGAGCGCAATGGATTGCTTTCGATCCGCATGAACAACCAGCTCGAAGAGGTCATCTTTTTCGATCAGGTCAGACTGCTGGCGGTGGATCATCCCGCTGATACTGAAATCTACCCGAACGAAAGACTTATGCCGGGCCCGCCTTATCCGGATTTCAAGATCTTCACCACAAAATCGTCGCGGCCGCCTGTCGCAGCCACCGACGATAAAGGCAACGATATTCTCCCGCTGATCAAAGATATAGACCGCAAATACCCTGAAGATTTTGAGAAACTGCAATTCAAGGGTTATGCAAAAGAGCACGCCATCACCCTCGACCCAGGCAAAATCGGCCCGGGTAAAATCGGAAAGCCCGATCGCATTCTGCTGCTGATGACCGCCTGGATCGATTACGCTGATTCCACTTCGAACCTCTCGGCTTCACAGGCCGGCGAGAAACTCGTCCTGCCTTACGTTCAGGTTGTCAATGCGCGCGGCGAGTGGGAGACGGTGGTCCCGCAAATGGGCTTCCCTGCCGGGCTGCCCAAAACCATGACTGTAGACCTGACAGGAAAATTCCTCTGCAATGATCATCGCATCCGCATCGTCACCGGCATGCGAATCTACTGGGATCAGATTCTGGTTGACACCTTCAGCGAAGGCGCTCCCATCAAAGTCACAACACTCGATCCGGTTTCCGCCGACCTGCACTGGCGCGGGTTCCCGCGTGAATACTCTCCTGAAGGGCGAATGCCTTTGATCTACGACTATCGCATCATTGAACCTGCCGCCCCATGGAAAGCCCATCAGGGCAGCTACACGCGATTCGGAGACGTCCGCGAACTGCTGCTTGCGACCGATGACATGTATGTCATCACACGCAATGGCGACGAGATGCAGGTGGACTTCAACGCCCGCAGGCTTCCCGTGCTTCCCTCGGGATGGAAGCGGACCTATCTTGTCTTCGCCGATGGTTTCGGCAAGGACATGGATATCAATTCCGCAAGACCCGAAACGATCGGCGAACTCCCTTTCCACGGAATGAAGAGCTATCCATGGTCCAAATCCGACCACTACCCGATGACAAAACGTCATCTGGAATACCTTGAGAAATACAACACTCGAATCGTCGGAGAACCGCTGCAAGCCTCGTGGAGAGGCGTTAAATGAAGAGTCTGCAAATCAACCTTTTTGAATCCAAGGAGCGTATGGAGTGCGGCGGCTCGACGCCGCTTTTCGTTCGCTCCGCGATCATTGATAACTGATTCTATTAAACTTTTATTTGCACAAGCCCCAGTTAAATAGCTGGATCAAAAAGGCAACGGGATGGATTTTTTTTCAACAGCAAAATATGTAATGATCCTCGCTTTTGCTCTTTGCCTTGCACCTTCGGTGATTCCGGCTTCACAGAAACCATGCTTTCCGGTGCAGCCGATTCCGGTCACGAGCTGGCGTGGAGAATATTTCAGCAACCGCGAACTGAGCGGTACGCCGGCAATGATCCGCGATGACGGCGCCGGCAAACCTGATTTCGAATGGGGGCTGGAGAGTCCTTCAGAATCCTGCGGAATTCCGAAGGATAACTTTTCGGTCAGATGGACCCGGCGCGCGGCTTTCAGCGAAGGAACATGGATATTCAACGTGACTGTCGACGACGGAGTTCGCATCTACATCGACAGGCAACTGAAGCTGGAAAAGTGGCTGGATCAGCGAACCACACTGAGCTTCACCACTGCCCTTACCGGCGGCAACCACGACATCGTCATCGAGTATTTCGATCACTGGGGCAGTGCATCAATCAAGGTCGACTGGCGAGAGCACCCCTGTTTTACCGGCGTTTCACCCTACCGCTGGAAAGGCGAGTATTTCAGCAACGCAACCCTCCATGGCTCTCCAGTGATGATCCGGGATGACGGTGAAACTTTATTGAATTTCGTCTGGGGGACCGGCAGTCCGTCGCAAGAATGCGGAATCCCGGCCGACGATTTCTCAGTGCGATGGTCGCGCAGATTACTGCTCAACGACGGACTCTACCGGTTCTCGATCACCGCCGATGACGGCGTCAGGTTTTTCGTGGACGGCAGGAAGGCCCTGGATCAATGGCGGAATCAACAAAAATCAACCTTCAACGTCGACCTGAGCCTCTATGCGGGCGCCCATACGATCGTCCTCGAATATTACGAACATACCGGCGAAGCCATTACCGCCATTGACTGGCAAATGATCGGGGTTCGGTAATTCAAATAAAAGAGCATCTTTATTCCTCTCTGATTTTGACACCCGGCAAAGGGGCGCGTAGAATTGGCTCACTTTAAACTTAATCGTTCAATTAAATAAATTTATGTCCTGGTTCAAAAGGCAAACAGACAAAATTGGAGAAATCGCTCCTCCCGAAGAGAGAACCGTCAAGACAGAGGGCATCTTCGTCAAATGCGATAACGAAGACTGCGGAGCGACGATTTATCGCAAGGACCTCAAGGAAAATCTGAACGTCTGCCCCACCTGCGGATATCACTTCCGGATCACAGCCCGGGAGAGATTGCAGCTGCTCTTTGACGACGGCAAATACGATGAGCGCGATACTGGAATTGCGCCGACCAACCCGCTCGAGTTCGTCGATAAATCTCCTTATGAAGTCCGGCTGAAGAAAGCGCAGAAGGCCACGGGCCTGCTCGACGCTTTGATCACCGGCGAAGGCCGGATAGGCGGTGTCAGGACAGTCGTGTGCGCGATGGAATTCAACTTCATTGGCGGCAGCATGGGCTCGGTCGTCGGCGAGAAGATCACACTCGCCATCGAATACTGTATCGATCAGCGATTGCCCCTGATCATAGTCTCCTGCTCGGGGGGCGCCCGAATGCAGGAAGGAGCTCTCTCGCTGATGCAGATGGCGAAGATTTCCGCCGCTCTTGCCAGGCTCGATGACCATCGGCTTCCGTACTTCTCCTTGATGACCAATCCAACCACCGGCGGCGTCACCGCCAGCTACGCCATGCTCGGCGATTTGAACATCGCCGAACCCGGCGCAATCATCGGGTTTGCCGGCGCAAGGGTCATCGAACAGACCATCCGCCAAAAACTGCCCAAAGGTTTCCAGCGATCCGAATTCCTGCTTGAACACGGCATGCTCGATGCCGTAGTAGACAGGCGCGAGTTGAAACAATTTTTTGTCGATGCTCTGGCGTTCGTCTGCCCGGACAAATAAGCAAAAATCAGATTACGAAATCAAACGGAATAAATAAACGATACAAACGAAAAAGAAGAGATGGTTAAAACCATAATGGCATTGTCGTTTTTTTCGTTTATTCCATCTGTTTCGCAATCTATCTGTTAATGAAATTTTATGGGATATTGAAAATGACAGGTAGACCACGATTGGCCATTCATTTTTTTCTGACGATGATGATTGCAATGCTTTCCTTTGCATGCGTGAGCGACAAAGTCTCATCGCCTGCGGCCGTCGGCCCGACTCCGCCCGTCTCTGCCGTCTCGGCCGCGACGGCAGAGCAGCAGAAGAGCACCGACTTCAACGGTGACAAGGCGTTTGCTCACGTCAAAGCCCAGGTCGAATTCGGGCCTCGTCCCGCCGGTTCTGCCGCCCTCGACAAAACCCGTGACTACATTCTCAAGGAGCTCAAAAGCTACGGACTGAAAACCACTGTCGATGAATTCACGCCTGTCACACCAAAAGGCAGAATCAAGATGAAGAACATCGTCGCCGAGCTTCCCGGTGAATCTTCAGGCGTTATCATCATCTCCAGTCACTACGATACAAAAGAATACAAGCAATTCAAGTTCCTCGGCGCAAACGACGGCGGATCGAGCACAGGCGCCCTGCTCGAAATTGCACGCGTCATGGCGGCCGAAAAAAACAAGAGAAAGTTCACTTATCAATTCGTCTTCTTCGACGGCGAAGAAGCTTTCTGCCCCGGCTGGGATGACTGTCTTGACGGCAAGGACAACACATACGGCAGCCGCCATATGGTCGATCGACTGCAAAGCGAAGGCAGGGTCGATAACATCAAGGCCATGATCCTGCTCGATATGATCGGAGACAAGGATCTCGTCATCGCCAAAGAGAGTAGTTCGTCATCATGGCTGGTCGAGGCCATCTGGAGCTCCGCTCGCAAGGCCGGCTATGGACAACATTTCCCCTCACGAGACCAGTACATCACCGACGACCATATCCCTTTCCTCGAAGCCGGCATCCCCGCTGTCGATCTCATCGATTTCGACTATGAGGACCAGGGCGAATCTTTCTGGCATACCAAAAATGATACGCTCGATAAAATAAGCGCCAAAAGCTTGAAAATCGTCGGCGATGTCGTGCTGCTCAGCCTCGACAGCATCGAAGCCCTGATTAAATGAGAAGTGCTCATCATTCCTGCAGGTAAGATTTGAGCTGTCAAAAAGGGAGATCCGAGTCGCCCTCTGCCGGGACGCCTTGTTACCCGTCAAACCAATTATTCGATTTTCAAATGCGTAACATGAGTAATAATTTGTGTAACGGTTGAAGTTAATCAATCGTATAGTAGAATGGACAGGAATCCCCACCCATAAGCTCTTAACAAGACGACGATATTTTAATCAGCCGGCGAGTTGATCACCTGGAAGAATCGCCAAGCCTGATTTGACTGGCCGGAATGATTCATCAGAACCCGGCCGGACTCGAAAATATCCAAGTTTTATTCAGGCCGGAGGTGTATCCAATTAATGGCTGCGCTTCAAATTATCCAGAAAAAAAGGAAGATTCAAATAAGATGAAATGGGAATATCGCACAGTCGATTGGGGAGAGATCCGGAAGATCGGATCGAGGATTACAGGCGAAGATTTCATAGATGCAAACGTCGATGCAGGTTTGAACTTTCTCGGCCAGGAAGGCTGGGATCTGGTGAGTGTCTATGTCGACGGATTTGCAATGCATCGCACCAACAAGGGAGAGGAGATGCTCGCCAGCAGCAGGTATGTCAAATACACGTTCAAGCGTCCTGCCGCGGATTGATAAACAGTTAAAATAAGGGGATGCCGGGCCGGAGTGTTCGAAAATCCGGCCCGGCCTTCTTCTTACTTATTTCTTTGCGTGATCGATCATTTCTTTGATATCCGAGAAAAGAATTTTGGCCACCTTGCCATCCGGGCCGAGTATCTTGACCGCGGGTTTACTGAAAGGCTGAGTGCTTCTCAGATTATCTATCTTGCCGCGAATGCTTCTGCCGTCATTGGTGAGGATTTCGACATCCTCGCTGTCGAGCATCGACTGAAGTTTTTCCATCATCGAGAAAAAGTCATTGGCCACTTCCCTGCCCTCCTGAATCGAGACGATTATTTTTGTAAGTTTATTGGTTAACGGCCATCATCCGTGCAAATCCGTCAATCAACCCGAAAATTCTGTAAAATTAAAAGAAAGAGCTCCAGATAAACAAGGCGCTTTGAGTCGGGCTCACCGGCATTTTATCAGGGGCGAAAAGCAATGCAATGGCCTGAATGCCGTTGTAGACCAGGTGCGTGGCAACGCAGGGCAGCAGAGAGCCCGACCAGGATCTCAGAATAGTGAGCACCAGGCTGAGAGTGAGAATGGCCGTGATAGCCGCGACGCTGCCCCAGTACTGGGGAACGTGGACGAGTGCAAAAAGCAATGTGACAAAGCCAATTCCGGCATATTTCCCCCAGGCTTTTTCGATGCCGGTATAAAGGATTCCGCGATAAACGACCTCTTCAACCATTGGAGCGGTGACCACGGCCAGAAAGGCGATAAGATAGCGCACCATCGCCCCCATTTTCAGGAGCTTCTCAAGATCGGTCTCTTTGTGAGGCAGGCGCTTTTCGAAGAGAATCGTGACCCCGGTCAAAAGAAAAGCGAGGGCTACGGCATGCACCCACTTGAACTGTGAGTGCCATCCCCACCCAAGAGTCTTGAGAAAAGGTCTTCTGCCCCGATCGGTGACGACAAACCAGCAGATAAAAAGCGTCATCAAATGAGCCGGGAAAGTCGAGCCGATCGAAAGTCCCGCAAGGAGCGAGTCTATTTCAAGCGTCTTTGGCAGCGTACGGGTCTGGCTGAACTTAAATGCAAAGTAGAAGAAGATCGCGACCATCTGGAATCCGAAAATCAGGGCGACGCTGGAAAACCAGACAACAAGGCCTGTACCGGGTCCCCACAATCGGGTTTTGGTTTCCGGCTGCTCGACGTTAGCTGGAATGGGTGATGCGTTGCAGGCAGGGCAGCTATCGCTTATCGCGGTATCAATTTGGCCGCCGCATGCCGGGCAGTATTTAATCAGAGTCTGGTCGTTTTCCATTTTTCAGTCACTGTTATTTTCAGAATATTCAACTGGTTTTGATCAATCGATCAGCCATCAGCAGAGCGACAAGTGTCTTGGAGTCCTCGATATCACCGCGATTGGCCATGAGAATTGCATCTGCGAGAGGGATCCTGACGACTTCCACGAACTCATCGTGATCGAGGTTCTGTTGAGCCGGTAACAACCGGGTTGCCAGATAAACAAAGAGCCTCTCTTCGCAGAAACCCGGAGTTGAAAAGAACTCTGCGATCTTTTCGATCCGTCCGGGGCGATATCCAATCTCCTGTTCGATCTCTCTGGCAGCGCAGAGTTCCGGAGTTTCGCCCGGCTCCATGCGTCCGGCGGGGATTTCCAGAAGGTCGCGGCCGGCCGGATGCCGGTACTGCCGGACCAGTGCAACAGTGCCGTCTTCAAACAGCGGCAGCCCTCCGGCGCCGCCTGGATGCCGCACCACCTCTCGAACTATTTCAGAACCGTCCGGCTCCTGAATCCGATCGCGTTCGACGGTGAAAATCGTGCCGCTGAATATCTTCTCCGATACGATGAGTCTCCTTGTCAATCTTGTCTCCCGTACCGATTAGAGCGGTCCCTGTTTACTGAGAACGATCGTCTCGCGAAAGGTCGCATAGGTGGGTTTGCCGTTGAGCTTTGCAGGATTGAACCTGTACTGCCTGAAAGCTTCAATGGCTCTCGGATTTAACGCCGAATCGGGCGTGTCGAGAACCCTCACATTGGTCACAGTGCCGTCGGGCGTAACGATTCCCTGCAGAGTGATCGAGCCTTTCGGAGATGACCCGGGTGAAAATTTCAGCGGAGCCCGATTGATTATCGCGGGCATGAGGAAGATGTCGCTCTCGCCAAGCTCCACTTTCGAACCGAACTGATCGGTCGGCCTGGAGATGTCCGAAGGCTTGTTCTGAAGGCTCTTCACATTGCTCACGCTTGGAGTCAGGCTCACCAGCAATGCGCGAGACTCGGGCACGGCCTCTTTACCGTTCGGCCCCGTAAATTCGCGCAGACCGAAAGCACCGCGCCCGCCTTTGAGAATCACCGTCTCGTAATTGTTTGCCGTCACACTCTTCATTTCAAGCAGCACCTTGTCATCGTAGCGTGCGACGAAATCGAAGGTCACATCTTCCTTCGTGATTATCTTCGGGGTAATGGTGAAGGAAAACTGCTTATCGTTGATCGGCTGGGTATCGGTGAAGGCTTCTCCCTCGCGCAATCCGATGGTGCGGACGAAGCGGATCTTCAAATCCTCGACGCCGAAGTTGCGCGTGATCAGCGCGATCTCTTCTTCGGGTGTCGAAACAGTCTGCTTGAGAGCGTTGACCTGCTGGAACTCTTTCGATCTCGCATCATCGAACTGATAGATCGCAATCGTCACGCCGACGCCGTAATCGCCTTTGCGCAGCAATTGTGCATTGGCGCCCGCAGCAATCAAAACGAGCAGCGCCAGGCTCAAAAGAAATCTTAGTGCCGGCTTGTAATTAAAAACTTCAGTCGATATCAATTTCATCCTCTTCCTTCTCCCCGAGCATTATCTGGTAGGCCTCGCGTCTTGTCATCCCGCGAGAACGAGCCGCCGCCTTGATGGCCTCGGTGCGGCTCAAACCATTATCACTCATCAGGCTCTCCACCTGCTCGCTGATGGAACCGTCAACTTCGAAACTCGAATTATCGTCACGGTTTCCGGCAATGACAAGCGTCATCTCGCCGCGCGGCTCATGCTTTTCCATCTGATCAATGACTTCAGAGACGGTTCCCCTGATGAATTGTTCGTGGAGTTTCGTCAGTTCCCTGGCGAGCGATGCTCTCCGGTCACCCAGGATTTCCAGAATATCCTTGAGAGCCTCACGGATGCGATGCGGCGTTTCATAGAATACGAGGGTCGATTGAATGCTTTCGAGATCCTCGAGCCGCGACCGCCTCGCGCCTCTCTTATTCGGCAGAAATCCCGCGAAGAGAAATGAATCCGTGGGCAGACCCGATGCCGTCAAACCTGCGATGAGCGCAGCAACTCCCGGAATCGGTATCACCCTGATTCCAGCTTCTATTGCCGCACAGACCACTCTGTAAGCCGGATCTGAGATCCCCGGCGATCCGGCGTCAGTCACAATCGCCACCGACTCACCCGCCTGCATTCTTGCAACCAGCTCTGCCGCCCGGCTCTGCTCGTTATGCTCATGATAACTGATCATTGGCTTGATGATATTGAAGTGATCGAGAAGCCGACGCGTGTGCCTCGTATCCTCGCAGGCTATCAGATCCACTTCCTTCAATGTTCGAATGGCGCGCAGAGTTATGTCTTCGAGATTTCCGATTGGTGTGGTGACTAGATAAAGAGGCATTAAAAGAGAGTTTAAAGTTTAAAGTTTAAGGTTTAAAGTTCCTGATACTAACGGATTTTATGGTTGCCAGGTTTTTATGAGTGCCATTCACACTCAAGGATTATTTCGTCTGTACTTTCCCATGATGTTTCCAAAGCCAGATGCCGCCGATGAGCCCCAGTTCGTTGGGGACGATTTCGACATCGGGTGGAAGTTTGAAGCTGATGTATTCGGTATTGCCTCCGCCCAGATAAAGCTTGTCGAAATTGGTCAGCGTCCGCCAGATCTCGATGGCTTTCTGCAGCCTGCGGTTCCATCTGCGTTTGCCGACTTCTTCAAGGGCCTTTCTGCCGAGCTGTTCTTCGAAGGTCTGTTCATTGCGAAACGGTATGTGTCCGAGTTCAAGGTGCGGTCCCAGCCGGTCGTCTTCGAAGAGGCCTGAACCGACACCGGTGCCGAGTGTGATCACCAGCTCGACGCCTTTGCCTTTGATGGCAGCCAGCCCCTGCATATCGGCGTCATTGATGACCTTGACCGGCTTGCCGAATCTTCTGGCCAGCGCCCTCTGCAGATTGAATCCACACCAGAATTCATTACCCAGATTGACGGCTCCCAGAATAACGCCATGTCGGACGACGCCGGGGAACCCGACTGAAACCCTGTCGAACGGAGGCAATTGATCGACAAGCCCTTTGAGAAGCTCGATCATAGTTTGTGGCGGGCAGGGGCTGGGAGTGTTCACCCTGACTCGTTTGGCCACCATCTTCCCTCTTTCATTGAGCACGGTCGCTTTGAGCCGTGATCCTCCAACATCAATCGCAAGCGTCATCTTCTGATTCTCAGAGACGGCTTTTTTTACAGGTTTGGTCGATTTTTTCTTAGTTGCCGGCATGATTTTCGCTTCGGCCTCCGGGGTAAAGGTTGTATTTCATTCTTTTTGATGGTCTATTTCTGTGATTAAATTGCGCTGACATCAAAGTTTAAAGTGTTATCTTTAAAGTTCAAGGCTATTTCAAAAAAACCTTTAAAATAGTCGGGAAGCTGATTCACACAAACCATAACTGGAGACGGACAATGAGGCTACGCAGATTCGGATTTTTGTTAACGATTATTATACTGGCATCGGCCGGGGCGATGAGACCTGAATCAACGAGGTCGGCAGGAAAAGTACTGGATCCGCTGGTGTCGGGGCCATATCCGGTTGGTGTGACGACGACGGTCTTTGTCGATGCTGCACGAACGGATGCGTTCACCAAAGAATCGCGCACGCTGGTCACCGAGATCTGGTATCCGGCCGTAGATGAAACCAGCGGCCTGCCGAAGAATAAATTCTCCGACTTCATACCGGGCGGAATCACCCCGCAGTTTGAAGCGCTGGCGAAGATTGGATATCGCAAACCGATATCGGAAGTCGAGCGGGCATTCTGGAACAACTCGGTCAGAGATGCCCGGGTCCGGTCCGGCAAATTCCCCGTGATTTTCTTTTCTCATGGAAACGGCGGGACGAGAACACAAAACACATTCTGGTGCGATTATCTCGCAAGCCATGGTTATATCGTGGTCTCACCCGATCATACAGGCAATGCGATGATGACGATCATCAAGGGTAAGCCGGTAATGTATCAGCCAAAGGAGCGGGATAATGCCGCGCAGGATCGTCCAAAAGATATCATCTTTCTGCTCGATCAGATGACGCTCTGGAATGGCGGCGCCGACAGCAGATTTGCAGGCAGGCTGGATCTGAGCAAGCCGGTCGCTGCAGGCATGTCGTTCGGTTCGTTCACTGCAATTCGCGTCGCCGATCTGGATGCACGTTTCAAGGCCGTAATCGCCATGGCTGCCGCGCCTGAAACCCACACCAATCTTCAGGTTCCGTCTCTTTACATGCTTGGAGACGAGGACAAAACGATCGGAGTAAACGGCAACGTGCGTATCAAGACGAATTTCGAGCAGCACTCCGGACCGATCTATCTGTTCGAGATGAAGAACGGCGGCCATTATTCCTTCACGGACATGTTCAAGATCAACAATGAATTCGGCGACGGAATAGGTAAAGGCAAGCGGCACGAATCGGGAGAAATTTTTGATCACACCCCTATGGATAAAACCTACCTCATGATCAACTCCTACAGCATCGCATTTCTCGGCGCCTTTATCAGAGACGAGAAGGAATACCTGCCATTCCTCTCGAAGAATCACTGGCCGGACGATCTGATCTGGAAATCGAAGAATGGCCAGTAACAACAATCTCGTAACCTGGAGAAAGCGATGAACCGTCTGATCCTGATTTTCGCAATTCTGCTGATCGCATCGGCTCAGCCGGCGCAGAGATCTGTCGCCGTTTCAGCGCAGGAAAAGACGGTCAATCGCACCGCTGCCGCCTCTGAATCACCGGAACTGCGATATTCGAAGGAGGAGTTCGCCGGCCTGGTTGAGAAGCTTTCGGAGCCCGGAGGTTATTTCGACACCGACAACCTGATCTCGAACGAGTCGTCTTATCTTCACGTGCTCGGCAAAATGAGGCAGATGAAGGTTTCGGGAGGCGCCTACATCGGAGTCGGTCCGGATCAGAGTTTCTCTTACATCGCGCAGATCCGCCCGAAAATAGCTTTCATTACCGACATCCGCCGCGACAATCTGCTGCAGCATCTGCTTTTAAATCTCTCTTTGCGCTCTCCCGCAACCGCCTGGAATACCTCTGCCTTTTCTTCGGCAAGCCGGTTCCGACGGATATCGATAAATGGAATACGAGGACCGTCAAAGAGATCGTCGAGTATATCGACAAGACTCCCGGCAAATTGGAACTCTTCACCAGTGCCGACGCCAGGATCAGAGAGAAGGCCGGCGACTCGGGATTGAAACTCTCCACCAGCGATCTCGACACCATCACGAGATTTCATCGAGCCTTCTTCGACGACGGGCTGGATCTCAAATTCACCAGTAAAAACAGGTCTCCGAGATATTACTACCCGAATTATCGCGATTTGATGCTTGAGAAGGATCTGACCGGCAATCAGGGCAATTACCTTGTCGAAGAAGATCGCTTTCAGTTTCTCAAGCAGCTCGAAGAGCGAAACCTCGTGATTCCCGTGGTCGGCAATCTCGCCGGCGAGCGCGCGCTGAAAAACATCGCAACCTTCCTCAAGGACAAGGGCATCGCGGTATCCGCTCTCTACACTTCGAATGTGGAGTTCTATCTCATGCGCGGAGATGATTTCGACAGATTCGCCCGGAGCGTGGCTTCGCTTCCCCGCGATGAACGCTCGGTGATCATCCGCAGCTATTTCAACGGAACCTGGGGATACCAGCACCCGCAATCCGTTTCGGGATACTACAGCACCCAGTTGATGCAGACGATGGAGAGTTTCGTCAAGGAATACATGGCGGGAGGCTACCAGTCCTACTCAGACATCATCAGCAAACACATGCTGGATCTCAAGCCCTAGAGGAGTGGCGCCCCGGGGAATCCGCTTTGCAATAAACCAGTCTGTAAAGCAGAATAATTGATGTGAAGGTCAGTTCAAGATTATACATCGCCGCCGGATTCGTCTGCGTCGGACTCGGAGTCATTGGGATTCCAACACCGCTGCTGCCGACGACTCCGTTTCTGCTGCTCGCGGCCTTTTTCTTCGCGCGCGGCAGCCGTCGCTGGCATGAATGGCTCATGACTCATCGAACGCTGAGCCCCTACATCATTGCTTTCAAGAATAAAGAGGGGCTCACACGGTCACAGAAATGG
Source organism: Acidobacteriota bacterium (assembly GCA_016710075.1). Taxonomy (GTDB): domain Bacteria; phylum Acidobacteriota; class Blastocatellia; order RBC074; family RBC074; genus JADJLO01. The sequence continues at coordinate 96,816 of JADJLO010000041.1, forward strand.
CGCATCGCCGGGCTGGTAACGCTGACGCTTCTGGTCACCGGCGCATTCTCACCCATCTGGCAGGCAAAAGCGCTCGCCGTCTTCATCTGGTCCACAAGCATGCTCTTCCTCTATTTCAGCAAATCAGCGCAAATCGACAAGGACCTTACGGAATGATCCGTGTTGCCTGATGCGAGACCATCTGCCACACCGAGCCTTTTTGACGTAGACGTGCAGATAGCGTGCATCCGTGCTGATTTTTTTGCCGTCGGCAGTCACATTGACCATCCAGTGGCAGGTTACCAGAGCAGTGTTGCCGTAAAGACGAACCTTGATATCCTCGCGCTTCATCGACTCGTATTTTGTCCCGCCGGATTTGATCTTATCGATATATGACTTCTTGTTGTCCACGCTTCCGTTCGAATGCGTGTAATTGAGATCGTCAGAATAGATCGTCCCCAGAGCGGCCACGTCGGATTTGACCAGAGCATTTTCCCAGTCCTGCTCCATTCTGAGTATTGTCTGTTCGACCTTTCCCTGAGCCAGCGTCATGGCGCTGAAAACCGTCAAAAGCATCGTCGAAAAAATAAAAGTTTTCATATTCACCTCAATCGTTTTTCCATTTGTTCCGTTTATTTGATCTGTTTCGTAATCCTGTCTTATTACTCATTGAGCAGCAGGTCCTCGTAGCTGTCGCGCTTTCGGATCACCTCGATGCTGCCGTCATCCTCAACCAGCACCGCCATGGGGAAAGGGCGGCCGTTGTAAGCCGTCATCTGAGACATCGTGTAAGCGCCGGTGTTGAGCATGGCGATGACATCGCCGACCTGGATATTTTCAGGGAGCAGACGGCAATCCGGCAGGTGGCCGTCTCCGTGCAGATCGAAGTAGACATCTCCGCCGTCGCACAGCGGACCTGCCATGCGGTAGCGTGAATCGTGTGATTCGCCAGCCCTCGTCGCATCGATGGCATGGTAGTACCACTGATACATGACCATCGACAACATGAGATTGTAGCCGGCGTCTGTGAGCACCCAGTCTTCGCCGGTCTCGGGGCGATGCTTGACGTTGCGAATAGAGGTGAGAATCGTCACGGCGTCGGCGATGACTGCGCGGCCGGGCTCCATGACGATTTCCAGCTCTTCGAGCAGGTGTTCGGCATTCGCCTGTCGCGCGGCTGTCCTGACGGCATCGATCGTCGATTCAATCATCTCCGCGGCAGTCAGTTTCGCTCCGAGCATCTCGCGTTCGTTCTCGCTGATCTCGGAGGCGTGTGTCTGATCGCGCAGATAGTTGACCGGGATTCCTCCACCGATGTTGATGTGCTGCAATTTATGGCCGGTCTCCTGATGCAGCCACAGCAGATGCTCCCACATCGCGATGAAGGCCTGGACATAAGGCTCCGGATCCGGTGTCTGCGATCCCACGTGAATATGCAGCCCGGCAAGATTAATCAGATCGGGGCTTTTCAAAGCGCGCAGCATCATCTCACGCGCCTGCTCGGGAGAGACGCCGAACTTCGAAGTGTAGAGCGCCGTCTGCAGCGCGGCGTGCGACCTGGTGCCCACGCCCGCAACCAGCCGCACGGTGACATTAGCGCGTTTTTTCAGCTTTGCGGCCACCTTTTCGACCAGCTCGAGCTCGAACGGAGAATCGAGGTTGATCGTGTAGATCCCGGCCTGGACGGCTTCTGTTATTTCCTGTTCGGTCTTCGAGATTCCGTTCATTTCTATCTGATCGGGTCGAAAACCCGCGCGCAGAGCCTTGAACAGCTCGCCGCCCGAATTGACCTCGACATCGATGCCGGCGTCTTTGACGACGCGCAGAACTCCGAGGTTGTTGTTGGCCTTTGATGCGTAACAGAGCTTGATTCGCGGATGATATTTCTTCGCTTCGAGTAGACCGCTAATGTTATCGCGGATTCGCGGCGCCGAGACGATAAATAGCGGCGTGTCATATTCCTGCGCCAGTTTGATCGCATCGACACCGTTGATGTGCAGATGGTTATGATGAATTTCAAGATAACCAGGAATCGCCCAGTTCGGCGGATTTGTTTGAATGTTGTTCTCTTTCACGTTACCTGTTTCGCTTCTTTCGTTGAAGAAGTTTCAAGTCTAAAGTTTAAAGTTATAAGTACTGGAGCGGAACCGGGACATTTGCCAACGAGTTGGAGCGCAAGCGTCTCGCTTGCCTTTATTTGCCGGAGGCCAACTCGTGAAAAACAATTTTCCCGGCGGTTGGTATCTTTATTTATTTCTTACTTACTCATGTTACGCAAATAAATATTCCTGAATCGGTTTGACACGTTCTTTTGAAGTAATTCAAACAGCCGGCGAAGCCGGCGGCAGCATGTAGCCTAGGGTGAAGCGAGGCCGAAGGCCGAGCGGAACCCTAGGTACAGTTTAAAAATAAAACCAAGCCCACGAAGTGGGCGACAGATTTAGGGCCAAAGGTTTAGTGGCTATTTTTCTGTCGCCCGTTTCACGGGCTCGGAATGATGTTAATTACGATACCCAGGGTTCGCTCGGCCTTCGGCCTCGCTTCACCCTGGGCTACATGCTGCCACCCGCTTCGCGGGTTGTGGGCTAGTCAAATCAAAATAAAGAATATTCCGTGCGTAACATCAGTTACTTATTGTTTCGTAATTTTTCGATTGCCGGTCCGATCGTGTAGCCGGTCTGACTCAGCGCTTCTTTCGCTACTTCAATGGAAACGCCGGTTTTCTGCATCACAATGGCAATGCGCAAATCCCACCGGGCGGCTTCAAGAGCCAATACGGCGGCCTGTTCATCGATGCCACACTCATCCATTACCAGCCCTGTTGCCCGCTGCCGCAACTTGATGTTTTTCGGCTGCATATTGGTCATGCGGTTGCCGGTGACATATCCCAGTCGAACCATCGACATTGTCGAAAGCATGTTGAGCACCAGCTTCTGCGCCGTTCCCGATTTAAGCCTCGTCGATCCGGCGATGACTTCGGGGCCAACGATCGGCTCAATCGGAATCTCTACGGCACGCGCCAGTTCCGTATCGCTGTTGCAAGTAATGCAGACCGTCAGAGCACCGATGCTACGGGCATATTCGACAGCGCCAATCGTGTACGGAGTCCGCCCGCTCGCGGCAATTCCGACTACGGCGTCCTTGGCAGTCAGGTTGCGCTGTTGCAGGTCTTTAGCCCCGGCTTCACGGTCGTCTTCAGAGGCTTCGACAGCTTTGTAACATGCCTCAAATCCTCCGGCGATCACACCCTGAACCAGATCCGGCGGCACACCGAAAGTCGGCGGACACTCTGAAGCGTCGAGAACTCCAAGCCGGCCTGAAGTGCCGGTGCCGATGTAGATGAGTCTGCCGCCCGCTTCAAGCCGTTCGGCTATGGCATCGACAGCGCGGGCAACCGCGGGCAGAATTTTCTCAATCGCCTCCGCCACCTTACGATCCTCGGAATTAATCAATTGCAGAGCTTCAATCGTGGCCAGAGTGTCTATCTGCGATGTTACGGGATTGGTCTGTTCTGTAGTCAACATGAAGAAGTGCTAAGTTTAAAGTTTAAAGTTTAAAGTCTAAAGTGCGAATAGTCAGTAAATGCTGCTGATGGCAAATTTGCCAAAAGTATCAGTCAGGTTTGTGTTATCACGTGAACGTGTCGCATCACCGACGGGAGGGCCGCAATTTTCCAGCATCCTCACTCACCACACGCACTCAAATCAGTAGAATTGATTTGACCGCGAGTCTCATGCGCCGAACCTTAAACTGAGACCTAGTTGCCTGCCAGATAACTGGCTTTAGCCATCTTGACAGCCCCGATCACCGGAGGATCGATTGGGGGAGCAATGATGACTTTTGGCGCGAATTTTAGAATTTCCTGTTTGAGAGGCTCTGAAACCATGTCTCCGGATTCGAAGACACCGCCGACGCAGGCCACGCGGAACTCTTCGTGTTCCATCCTCAACTGATCGATCACCGCAATAGCGGCGCGCGCAAGATGGACTGCGGCGTCTTTGAGAATCTCTCCGGCGATCTTGTCTCCGTTCCTGGCTTCAACGACAACTATTTTGGAGAGCTGTGCGATTCTGCCCATGACTTCGGCATAGGGGTCATAAATTACCGGCGGAAGCTCCGGAGGAGAAGTCACGCCGAAATGTTTGAGCACCGGTTCCATCATGGTTGTTGGTTCACCCCTGTAATCCCAGGCCATCATGACGGCTTCGAGCGCGCGACGCCCGATGTATGATCCGCTGCCTTCATCTCCCATGGCAGGGCCCCAGCCTCCCGCCCGCGCGAATCTCCCACGGGAATTGATGCCGCAGGCGATCGAGCCGGTGCCGGCGATGATGACGACTCCGGGCTGGTTGCCGGTGGCGCCGGCGAGCGCCACACGGGCATCCGTTTCAAGCGTTATCTCGGGGATGGGCAGGGCCTCCTTCAAGGCGCCCAGCATCCTGCGGTGATGTTCAGGATGCGAAACCCCGGCAAGGCCGACATATGCCGAAGTGATCTGAGAAGGCTTGATACCCGCCTGTTCACAGGCTTTCCCGACCGCTTCGCTGACATGTGCCACGGCTTTCTCAAGCCCTACCCTGAGGAAGTTGGCGGCTTCAGCCAACCCCTCTCCGCAAATCTTATCGGCGGAGTCCATGACCGCGGCGCGGCAGTTTGTCCCTCCACCGTCGATGCCAAGCCAGTAATGCTCTGCCGTTGTTTTCTTTGTCTGTGGTTCGCTGATAACCGTTTCAGTAGTTACTGTGCTCATAGGCCGAAAGTCCAAATCTCACCTATAGATGCGGTGTCTTTACAATCCTCTTCGAATCATCATACACTTGCACCGATGATAAAGAAAACCAAAAGTTCTGCAGACTTGCATAAGGGTCTTTTATCAGACTATAAAGACTTTGCTTCCCCCCTTCCTCCTGAAGGAGCGCCCATGAAAAAAATCCCGAATTTTCATTTATTAGTAATGCTTGCTCTGGCGATGGTTGCAAGCATGATCCTCTCGAATGGAACCGAGGCGAGAGCTCAAAGGCTTGAGCGTCCACCCGCCAGGGACATCGAAGGAACTCCCGTCCTGCCGGCCGGCACACAGTCGATCCCGGCGGGAACGATTCTCATCCTCGAGATGGAGAACAAGGTCGATTCAGGAAGCGCCCAGGTGAGCGATAAATTCCGTAGCCGGATAGCGACTCCCGTGGTGGACGCCAAAGGCAATACCCTGATCCCTGCCGACTCGATTGTGGAAGGGCACGTCAGCTCCGTTCGCAAGGCAAAGTGGGCAAGGAGATCAGGGATCATTGCAGTCACCTTCGATAATCTGCGTATGCCCAATGGCCGCTCATTTCCAATTCGAGGCTATCTGACCAGCGCCGATGCTGATGATCGCAAGAGAATAGACGATGAAGGCAATCTCAAAGGCGGCGCGCTGACAAAACGAGACGTGGTTTTTGTCGGTGGCGGAGCCGGCGCCGGCGCTGCGATTGGAGCCATCGCCGGAGGAGCCCTGGCAGGCGCTGGAATCGGAGCCGCTGCCGGTCTGACGGCTACCCTGCTTATGAAGGGCAAGGAGGCCGTGATTGAAGAAAGCCAGCGTTTTGGTCTCGAACTGACTCAACCCCTCAGCTTATCAGGCGGACCTGGGTCAGGAGGACCAGGATCAGGCGGGCCAGGGTCAGGCGGAGGAGGGTCTAAGCCCCGCCCGGTTTCACCAGGTCCAGGGAACCGGCCAACGCTGACTCCACGCCCGGTCTCACCGCCGGTCAACCCAATAAATACCGGGAACATGATCAACACGGCCGCCGGGCCTGTCGATGTTTATGACGTTCAGGCAACCAGAGGATCAGACGGGCTGCTGAAAATAATGATTACGGCTGAGACACCGACAAACGGTTGGCGCATCTACGAAAATCATGAATTGACGGCAAACAGCGTTGAAGTCCGGCTTCGCGGCGTTCCGACCAACAGAACCGGATACCCTCAGTTATCATACCCTCGCGCGCCGATGATCATCATTCAGGACAGAAACGGCAGACTGAGAACTGTTAATGTCCGCGGCAAGAACGGCTCGCGCAGCGCTATAGTCAATAGCGGATCTGGTCCATCAGGGCCTGTTTTCGAGCCAGTCAAACCAAACCAACCAGACTTTCCGCCGAATAATCCGCCAATCTCCAGACCTACTCCCACGCCCGTACCAATAAATCAGGGGGGCAATCTCTCAACCCAGGCATCGCGAGTCTCCAACCTGATCGACCAGATCAGATATGACTACGGCGCAAGCATCGGTGTCTGGATCAATCGAGACGGGACTTATGACATCATCGGGCAACGGCGGCCGACACCTGATGAAAGGCAGTTGATGGATTCGCTCGGATCTCTGCAGAATTCCGTGCGGGCTCTCAATCTCGATGCGGCTAATTCGAACGCACGTCGCAGCAATGCCATGCGCGTTCAGGAGGATGCCCGTGTAGTCGAACAGACTTACACCAGGGTTTCTCTAAGCCAGAATCTGAATCAGAGGTTTAAAACCTGCTTCAGGACACGAGAAGCCTCGTAGGCTCGGCTGATAGATAAAGAAAGAAAGAAGAGATGACCAAACAGACGGAATAAACGAAACAAACGAAAAGGTTCTAATGGGTGATTCGCCCATTTACCCCTGTTTTTCGTTTGCTTCGTTTATTCCGTCTGTTTCGTAATCTCTCTTCTTTTATTCGGAATACGCCCGGCAGGGCTCGAACCTGCGACCTACGGCTTCGAAGGCCGGCGCTCTATCCAACTGAGCTACGGGCGCGCGTATTGCGTAATCTTTTTTACCACACCCCAGGGAAAGTTTAAAGAAGAGTTGCCGGTTGCCAATGTTTAAAGTCAGTAACTGATACTGTTGGCGAATTCGGAAAAAGGGTCCCTGCTTGAAGATTTTAAGAGGCCTTTTGACCACAACAAAAAAGGGGAAACAGGCTAAAACAATTGCCAACAGTATCAGTTATTACTTCAACATGGTCACCTTTTGCCGGCCGGGTTCTGGCCTGGAAAACAATTTCTTGAAGAAGCCCTGTTTGGGTGGATTGAGCAGGTACTGGATTCTTCGAATGACGCGGCGTGCAGCCTCTTCGCCAAGAGCGATCATTTCGGCGGCCCGTGAAAGATCGTCGGAGCTGATATGCTCGATCTGCGGTCTGATCACGACATCGGCGTCGGTGTAAATATAGTTGACCGCGCTCCGTCCCATGATCGAAAGAGACTGGGAGATGATCGAGAACATATGGCTGGGCAGCGGGATCGGCAGGTGCTGGGAATTGACATCGACGGCGATGACGATGTCGGCGCCCATCATCCTGGCAACCGAAGCCGGGATGTGGCCGACAACTCCGCCGTCCACCATCATCCTGCCGTTGACCATCACCGGAGTGTAATAGATCGGCAGCGCGCAGCTTGCACGTATGGCCAGCGGCATGCTGCCTTCGGTGAAAACCACCATTTTGCCGTTCTGAATATCAGTGGCCACAGCGCCAAATGGAATGCGTGTCTTTTCAAATTCGGTCACGCGAAACTTGTTTTTGACAAAGTCCTCGGTCCGCTCGCTGTTGTAAAAACCGAGCCGCGAGATGGTCATCCGGCCGAGGTCGTTCCAGGTGATGTTGAGCGCTATCTGTTCAATTTCGTCAGGAGATAATCCGGAAGCGTAGGCGCCTCCGATAAGTGAGCCGACGCTGGTGCCGGCTATCAGATCGATCGGTATCCCTTGGCGCTCCAGTTCCCTCAGGACGCCTACGTGAGCGCACCCGCGCGCCATTCCGCCTCCTAAAGCGAGTCCAATGATCGGCCTCTCCGGTCTGGTTGAGTTTTGATTCCTGGCCATCGACTCATCACCTCCAATTTCAGGCTCTTTGAATCTCATTTTAGCAGATGAGTTGCATTTCAGGGATTATGGATTTGAGCTTGACCCATGCCATTTACTACTGTACAAATGAATCAGCGCCTGGTTTCATCCGGGCAGTAATTCACTCAATTTCCGGAGGCGCGTTTGCAACGTATCCCTCGCTATTGTTCCCTCGATGGATTTACCGAATTGAGCACTTCGCTTGAGGGCGTAGCCTTGCGATCACTCCACCAGTTCGACACCGTCTGCGTCCGCACCATAAATAACACTTATTTCCTCTTCATCCTCGATCCCGAGACTGGAAAAGCCCTGGTTCAGGGTGGAAGATATTTCTCTCAGCCGATAGAAGCAACCATCAGCGGATCGACTTTCGGAGGATGCATGCTCAAATCAGGTTGGGTTGGCGTGGGCCTCAGAATCGAGATCTGCGCGGATGGACAGCGAATCGTCACCTCTCCGGTGCGAACTCTCCACGTCGAAAATCGCGCCAATTAAACGAATCTTTAATCAGACCGACTATTCTTATAGCTGAGAGCGCGGATCACGATCATCGCCGAGAGCGCCCCGGAAAAATCTATCATGCTGTCATAAATCGAACCGACGCGGTGACTGGTGAAGGTCTGGTGAAATTCATCGAGCACGGCGTAAACCGCAACCCCAACCAGCGAATAGACCGCCCAGCCCGGATCCCATCTGCTTGCCGAATCCCCTCTGAATGCCCTGTAGTAGAGCGTTCCCAGAATCGCATATTCAGTGAAATGAGCTCCCTTGCGGATCAGAAAATTAATCCAGTCGATGAGTTCCCTGCCGGCCGATGGGTAGAAGAGCTTGAGTATCATCTCGACATACGATCCGGTGTTCTCCCCCGAAAAATTATCGGTCGAGAAATAGAAGATCATCGCCATCCATAAAAAAGGCGGGAGCCAGTAATACAGCCATCTGGTTTTGCTGGAGTCAGGCATATATTTTTCGAACTAAACTAAAAAGACGAAACCGAAGAAATTAACTTTCTTTTCGTCGGTTTCGTCTATTTTGAAAGCCACTCTGGAAAAAGAATGGCTATAAAGCTTCAGCGCCGCTGACGACCTCGATGATCTCGCGTGTGATCTTGGCCTGGCGAACGCGGTTCATATTGAGGGTCAGCCGGTCGATCACGTCGGATGCGTTCTTGGAAGCGGAATCCATGGCGGCCATTCGCGCGCCAAGCTCCGACGCCACTGACTCGAGCATCGCATGATAGACCTGATTTTCGATGAGCTTGGGCAGCAATTCAGAAAAGATGACCGTTGCGGGCTGCTCATACAGATAATCGATCAGTATCTCGCTCTGTGTCTCGTCCTTATCGATTTCAATGCGGCCAACCGGAAGCAGTTGTTCGACCGTCGGCCTTTGAGAGAGCGCCGATTTGAATTCACCGTAGAGAATAAAGATGCGGTCTACCGGCTTATCCTCTGAAGAAAAATCAGCGATCAGTTGCCGGGCGACTTCAGTCGCGTCAGCGGCATTCACCCTTCCCGTCCCGGTAAGATTCAGATGCTCGCGACGGATTGAGACTCCGCGGCGACGGAAAAAATCCGCGCCTTTGCGCCCGATCAGAACCATCTCGACATTATTGCCCGTATTCTGGCGTAGAAAATCCTGGGCGGCCTTGATGAGGTTGGTGTTGAAGCCTCCACAGAGCCCCTTGTCGGGAGTGACAAGGGCCAGCACCACATTCTCTCGTGAGGTCTCGCGCTGGTGACCGGTAAGCAGCGGGTCATGATAATCGGGTGAGCGGCCGGCTGCATCGCCAAGAATCTGCATCATCTTGGCAGTGTAAGGACGGGCGGCAGTCACCCTCTCCTGAGCGCGGCGAAGCCTTGCGGCAGCAACCATCTTCATCGCCTTGGTGATCTGGCGCATGTTCTTGACTGCTTTAACTCGCCTTCTTAAATCTTGTAAGCTTGGCATGATTGAAAATCAGATTACAAAACAGATGAAATAAACGAAAAATCCAGGCGGTCAATGTACAAAACCGGCCTTTATTTTCAATAGACAAAACAATTAAAATTCACGATGCATCCTGTTTTCAGGCATTTTCGTTTGTTTCGTTTATTCAGTCTGTTTCGTAATCCCCTTCTTTTAGGCTTTAGCTCCCCTGACCTGGGCGCCGTAGCGCGTCTTGAACTCATCCAGGGTGGAGCGGAGCAGATTCTTCACTTCATCATCGATCGTTTTCTTTTGGCGCATGGCCGTGAGCAGCGGGCCGCCGGCGTTGTCCAGATACTTGAGCAGCTCCGATTCGAAGTGGCGAATATCGCCGACAGCGACATCGTCAACGTAATTGTTGGATGCAGCCCAGATTCCAACGACCTGCTTCTCGACATCCATCGGCTCGTACTGGTTCTGCTTGAGAATCTCTGTCAGACGCTGTCCGCGAGCAAGCTGTCTCTGCGTAGCCGCATCGAGGTCCGAACCGAACTGGGCGAATGCCGCCAGTTCGCGGAACTGCGCGAGCTCGAGTCGAAGCGTACCCGCAACCTGCTTCATCGCCTTGATCTGAGCGTTGCCACCCACGCGGCTGACCGAGTTGCCCACGTTGATTGCAGGCCTGATGCCCGCGTTGAACAAATCGGATTCGAGGAAGATCTGACCGTCGGTGATCGAGATCACGTTGGTCGGAATATAACCCGAGATATCGCCTGCCTGCGTCTCGATGATCGGAAGTGCGGTCAGCGAACCGCCGCCGCGCTCGTCGCTGTATTTTGCCGCGCGCTCGAGCAGTCGCGAATGCAGGTAAAAGACGTCTCCGGGATACGCTTCGCGTCCCGGCGGACGACGCAGCAGCAAGCTGATCTCGCGGTATGACGCGGCGTGCTTCGAAAGGTCGTCATAGATGCAGAGCACGGCCTTTCCGCGATCCATGAAATATTCGCCGATCGCGCAGCCGGTGTATGGAGCGAGATATTGCATCGCCGCCGGCTCCGATGCAGAAGCCGTGACGATGATCGTATAGCTCATCGCATCGAATTTTTCGAGCGATGCCTGAACCTGGGCTACGGTCGATGACTTCTGACCGATGGCCACGTAAACGCAGATGACATCCTTGCCGCGCTGGTTGATGATGGTGTCGAGCGCGACTGCGGTCTTGCCCGTCTGGCGGTCGCCGATGATCAGTTCGCGCTGGCCGCGTCCGATGGGCACCATGGCATCGATGGCCTTGAGACCCGTCTGGATCGGCTCCTTGACCGGCTGGCGATCGACGATGCCGGGAGCAATGCGCTCGATCGGCTGATAATTACTGGTCACGATCGGCCCCTTGCCGTCAACCGGCTGGCCCAGCGCATTGACCACGCGGCCAAGCATCGCATCACCCGCGGGCACTTCGATAATGCGCCTGGTGCGCTTGACGATATCGCCTTCCTTGATCTCCAGGTAATCGCCGAGCAGCACCGAACCCACCTTGTCCTCTTCGAGGTTCAATGCCAACCCGAACGCGCCTTTGTCGAATTCCAGCAACTCGCCGGCCATGACCTTCTCAAGGCCATGAATCTCGGCAATTCCATCTCCGACCTTGATCACCGTTCCGATTTCATCAACCGTGACTCCGGTATCGAAGTTCTCTATCTGCTGTCTGATTATCTTGCTTATCTCATCTGCTCTGATATCGTCTGCCATATTTGCTCCGCCAAAAACTTGGAATGTATTAAAACTTATGTTTATGCCCTTTGAGTCATCAGGCGCTGCTTCATCTGTGAAAGCTGATTCTTGATCGATCCGTCGATGATAAGGCTGCCGATGCGTGTCACGACTCCGCCGATGATCCCCGGGTCGGCTCTGAATGTCAGCCTGACCTCCTTGCCGGTGATCGTTTTCAACTTATCGCGCAGCATCTCTTTTTCGGCATCGCTGATCTCGCGAGCCGTGGAAATCTCGGCCGAGACTATGTTCGCCCGCTGATCCAGTTCTCTCGAAAGCGCGCGAACCATCTGATCAAGGTTGTGCAGCCGGTGATTGTTAAGCAAAAGCTGAAGAAAGTTGATTGTCGTCGGACGCAGCTTCAGCCTCGTAACCAGCTCTTTGAGCACTCCACTCTTGCGATCCAGCGCCAGCACCGGATTCGCAAAAACCTCGCGCAATTCCGAATGCCCCGCTATCAGGCTCGAAAATCTGCTCAATTCCGCGAAAACCTCATTCGATTCCTTGCGCTCCGTCATGACATCGGCCAGAGCTTTCGCGTATCGATTTGCTATCGTAATTCCACTCATTGCTTATCCTATCTTGTTCATCTGCTCGGCCTTGTTCATCTGCTCGGTCATCCGCTGCAGCAGGTTCATATCATCTTCCGGCTTCATCTCACGGCGAATCATCTGCTCCGCCAGATCGACGGCTTTGGCCGCCGCAAAATCGCGGAGGTCAGCCATGGCGATCTGCTTGGCCGCCTCTATGTCACGCTTCGCCGTGACGCCGATCTTTTCGACATCCCGCCGCGCTTCGTTCTGCAACCGCTCCCTTTCAGCATCGGCCTCTTTTCCGGCCTGCTCCCTGATGCCCGCAATCTCCGTATCCAGCCGGCTCAGGCGCAAATCCAGCTCGGCCATCTTCGCAGCCGCCGCCTCTTTCTCTTTCGCTGCCCGCTGAAGCGTCTCGCGAACCATGGCAAACCTCGTCGAGAAGAACTCTCTCGCAGGCTTGCGAACGGCCAGCCACAATAACGTCACGAACAACGCCAGATTGACCGCCTTCGGAATGGCGGGATGCAACCCGCCCTCTGCCAAAAGAATGACTGGGAAATTGCTAAATAATGCGGGAACGAATGCTGACGGTGAACTGAATAACTCCGGTATGACTTGACTGATTAGGATCATATCGCCTCAATTCCCTCCAGCGCTGACCGGTCGATTCAAAATCTGTGAAGAAATGGTGGCTGCCATTGCCTGCGCCTCACTTTCGAGGTTCTGCTTCGCTGAAGCCGCCTGCTTCGAGATCTCCTCCTGTGCCGCGACAATCTGCCTGGCAGTCTCCGCCTTGACCTCTGCTACCATATCCTGCCGCGCCGTCACCGACTCGCGTCGCTGCGCCTCGAGATACTGGTATGCCTCCGCACGCGTCGCTCTCAACTGCTCCTCGTACTTGCCAAGCCGCTCCTCATACTGCGCAAGCATCTGCTTCGCCTCGGTCATCCTTCCGGCGCCGAGCCGCTCTCGCTCATCCAGCACCTTGTTGATCGGCTTGAACAATGTCTTGTTCAGAATGAATACCAGTATGAAGATGGATATGAAAATTACCAGAAACGATCCATCAATGCTCAGGACACTTCCAGCTAAGGCCAGGACGATCACAGTAGGTTCGCCGCTCCTCTCTTCAAAAGATTTATTTTGTATCGCTATCAGTCAGCTATAGTGATTAAAACTGCCTTTAAATCAAGCTAATATAATTAGCACATGGTTTCACAAAGTGTCAAATCAAGCATTATATAAAAAGTCGCTGTTGGTGACGTTTTACGATGTTTTATTCATGATTTCAGCCGCAGGAGTGAGCTCGTATGACGTTTCAAGATGGCTAATGATGTGGTGTCCACCAAACTGGTTCAACTCCAATCTACACTCAACATCGGAAGTGTCGCTACCCGGCCCGCCTCAGCCGGTTCGAGTCAACACTCGATCGCGCGCTTCGTTCCACCCGGGAGTTAGGAAGCATGACTACCATGTCATCTTGCCCAGCGAGCCGAGGATACCGAGGAGAAGTAGTGCCAGTCCGGCGAGAATGTACCGTGTACCGCCGGCCCGGGCCTGGTGGCCTGCCGTTGGCGCTCCGGTTGAACGAGGGGTTAGGCCTCAGTCTCACCGCTGCGCTGGCCAGCTTGCGTTACGACTCTCGCTTGCCTTTGCAAACCTGGAGACCGTGCCACGAATGAGAGGACGATAGAGGAAGCGTAGAAGCCAGCCCGGAATCACCCGGCCACGTTCCTCGTGCGCAACGCGTGCGCGTGGGTGGTCCATGAAGGAGAGCCCAGAGACTCGGTAGCCTGCCGCCGGTTCCCTGAACTCAATACGAGACAGGTGCTTCACCCACTTGTATCCGTAGTGCGCTGGCGCGATTAGTCGCAATGGCGCACCGTGATCGACTGAGATAGGTTGGCCGTTGAGGCGGTCCGCCAAGAGGACGTCTGGAGCGAGGAGATCTTCAAGCAGCATCCCGGTGCGGGCGCCATCCTGGCCACGCAGCGCCACCAATGTGGCGCTGGCCTGTGGTGCTGCTTGGGGCTGGATGACTTGCGTGTAAAAGTCGATGAACCTTACTCCTTCCCATCGAAGTGCCCGGTAGCTCCACGTGGTGACGCAATGAAAGTCGCAAACCTGTTCAATTCGGGGCAACCCTTGGAGGGCCTCGGTGAGATGCAACTGTCGGGTGACGCTCCCTGTGACGTCCAGCGCGCATCTCGAAGTCTCCTTCGGGAATCGCTGGGCAAACTGAGGAAGCCCGAAGCGATGAAAGTCTGCGGATTCGCGCTGTCCCGGGGGAAGTGGAGTACTCACAGTGTGTCCTTCTGCGGCTGTGCATGAACCTACCCGTGTATGAGTTGGCCAATGCGCAGGAGATTACCGTCAGGATCAACGATGGCAAACTCTCTGAGGCCCCATGGTTTGTCTTCAAGTCGATCCATTCGTGGGATGCCGGAGCTCGGCAAGCCGACAGCCGAGCACGCCTCATAGAAGCTTTCTACATTCAGGACTCGGATGTAGCAGCCAGCTGAGGACTCTGCCGGTACAAGCTCCCTGTGCGTGAAGAAGTGCAGTTCCACTGCTCCGCGCCTTAAGATGCCGTACTCGTTGTTGAACTCGTGCGCTCCGCCCTCAAACCCGAGCTGGCGATAAAACTCCGTAGCCTCGCTCACGGAGCGACATGGCAGTGTCGGTATGGCGAGATCGTAGTTCTGCATCGCGGTAGGACTCTTCATGTTTGCGCCGCCTAACGACCAGTTTACCGTGGCGCCGCCCTTCGATAAATGATGACAAATTACCCGTGGCGGCTCCACTGCAACGCGGGTTAGGCGTGGGTAATCATACTTTTTGTCTAATTCTTATTCGTCCAGGTGATATAACACAAAATGAATTATCAAGCTTTTCATCATGATTTTGTACGGCGCTTGACACAAGCACTGCTTTATTTTCTGGAGTATAACCTTCGAGCCGTATCAAGATAACACCTGAGTTGATTCGTCCCATTCTAAAAACAAGCTCGCCAAAATCCTTGTCAGTTGTTATCAAGACAGCCTGATTGGAATTTGCCTGCTTCAATACTTCCTCATCAGAAATTCCTTGCTGCATTTCGGCTATGTAAAGCACTATATGGCCATCTTGCCTCAGTCTGTCAACAATTTGTTTTTCGACATTTTCGTCAGCAACAAAATTCATGCGGCTTGCTCAGGTAATGGGTAAACCACCTCAGCACGCAATACTTGAGCTGCGAAGGCAAGCGCGGCCAAAATATTTTCTCTCGTTAAACGCGGATGTGACGAAAGAATCTGATCTATGGTCTCACCAGCCGCCAGTTTTTCAAGAATAAGCTCTACGGTTATTCTTGTACCTGCTATGACGGGTTTTCCCATCATTATCGCTGGATCTGATTGAATGACTTGATTTTCCATAAATCCTCCGACGGGCATTATATATCAGCGATTTTCCCACGCCTAACGTCAAGCATCACTGGGCCGGCGGTGATGACTTTCCATTTGAAACCGGCCCGGCCGCCGGCTCCAGTGCATGCGATTGTTCGGCAAGACCGTCCGCGTTCGCTCGCATTTTACCGCTACGAGGTTGCGAAAACCAACGTCGCAATGCCCCCAGCCTTTTTCGTGTTTCCCATCGAAACAAGCAACCCATCACCGGATGGAGCAGCCATCGAAGCCATCTCGGCCGAGCGGTGAAATTGTATTTGTATTCGACAGACGACGAGCCATCACCCAAATCATGATGCCGAATAGTTGCGGCAAACGTTTCAAAGAAGGGCGGGCGGTTCAGCATCTTTACAGCAGCAACATGCGGAGCGTTGAAGGAGACGTATTCGGTTTTCAATGCGATGCCGCCGAGATACCAGCGACCAGTACAGACAGAAGTCGCGTGCAGTCCAGCCTCAGTCAAATCGTCACAGAGGCGAGCATTCTGCAATAGCGTGTCCCACTCCAGTCTGCGGCTGTAATCGTGAAGAAGGCGAAACACTTCAGCACTGGTTGCCGGAATGGTTGCGGTTACGGAGCCACGAGGCATTGAAGTACCATCGTTTCTGATTTTGCCGAACATGTAATTAGTCTGTAAAATCTCGAATATGTCTTATATCGGAAATACAATAGTTTCCAATATTAGGCATGTTTCTTCCCCACCCACTTTGGCAGGGCTTGAGTGTTGATCCTATCAGCGAGCAATCAGCTTGATCAAGGCAGCCGGGGAAAAGGGGAATCGCCATTTTTCGCAGCCTAAGCTTATCTACCGAAAGGGCACGGAAAAGCGGCTCCAATGCCTCCATAGAGCCTCATAAAAATATAAAAAAGCGGCTTTTTGTAGGAGATATGGAAAAATCCTTTACACAAAGTGTCAATGAGAACTCTTTGGAGTGCGCCGGCTTGCCGGCGCTTTTGAAGCCCTTTTTTTCAAATCAAATATCTGAAGAGCGTGCAAAAAAATTTTATTCAAGGTCGCGGAGCGTATGAACTTCAAAAACAAAAGCGGCGTCGAGGCGCCGCACTCCAGCGAGGTGGAGTACTTGATGGCTGTGCTTCTTTAGTGGTGTTCGAAGAACCATAAAATTCGCCATCTTCAATTTCTGGAAAAGCCCGATTACTGGGCAGCTTCAAGCATGAGTAACTAACGACGAGACAAGAGAAGCGATGCTGCCGACCGACCGGAAATGGTCCAGGTCCAGGGTATCAAACGCGATTACTATGCCGAATTGCTGTTCAAGCGATGCTACCAGCTCCACCAGACCCATTGAGTCAAGCAACCTCGATTCAAAGAGGTCGGTTTAGAGACTGGGGACTTCAACGTTCAAGTTCGTCTCAAAAAGCATCAGGAGCTGTTGGTGTAGTGTTGAAATTTCAGTCATCTTCTTCCTCAATAGTACTCAGCACAATTTAAGTTAATATCGATTAAGTCACATCCGTGAATGCCAGGCACAAGGGATCTAACCTTGCCTCCGCAGTATCAGAACATTTTCCAGGAAAAGAAATTCGATTCCGGTGCCGAGGAAGGTCTCGATTGCTTCCTGCGGCGTATTTACGATGGGTTGGCCCTTCACATTGAAGCTGGTATTGAGCACCATTTCGCGGCCAGTCGCTTTGCCTACTTCGCGCAACAAAGCGTGGAACTCCGGGTTATCGGCGGCGGAGACCGTCTGCACGCGCGCCGAACCGTCGACGTGAGTGATTGCCGGGAGTTCGGCTCGATGAGCCTGCTGGACATTGACGATCATGATCATGTAGGGCAATTCGGTTTGCGGAGCGACTTCGAACCATCGATCAACTTCTTCAAGCGTCACCGCCGGAGCGAAAGGACGAAACGCTTCGCGCATCTTGACCATGGCGTTGATGCGGTCGCGCATTTCCGGTTGACCTGGATCGGCCATAATGCTGCGGTGCCCCAAAGCGCGCGGGCCAAACTCCATTCGCCCCCGATACCAGGCAATCACGCGGCCCGATGCAATGAGGCGTGCCGCTTCAGTGCAGGTTTCGGCAAGTGACGCAAATCTTGTGACCACGATGCGGTCGGCGAATTGCGTCAGTGCAGTATCGATCTCAGCCATCGAATGAGCCGGGCCATAAAACGGAACCGACGAGCGGCGGTTGACGACTTCGCCGGCCAGCGCCGATCGATACAAGGCGGCGCCGAGCGCCGTGCCGTCGTCTCCGGCAGCGGGTTGAATATAGATGTCGTCAAACAAACCGGAGCGCAGCAGCTTGCCGTTGGCTGTGCAATTCAGGGCGACACCGCCGGCCATTGCCAGGCTCCGCAATCCTAGCTTGCGAGCGAAATGGCCGCAGACATGCTCCATCGTCCGGTCGAGACAGGCCTGTAGCGATGCGGCCACATCGCGGTGGATGCTTGTGATCTCTTCATCGGGGCGGCGCTCTTTGACCAGGTGTTCGGTCAGATAGGATCTCGACTTTAGGTAGTTCTCGTTATCACTCAGTGTCCGATTCAGTCGCAGGATTGGAATCCGAATGCCGCCGTCCGGACGCAATTCGACGGCTTCATCAAAGAAGGCTCGGAAGCGCTGAGCATCACCATACGGCGCCAGCCCCATAATCTTGTATTCATCGGCGTTGAAATCGAAGCCCAGGTGCAGTGTGACCAGCGAATAGAGGATGCCGATCGAATCCTGAGCGGACTGTTGATACACCTTGTCCAGTTTACCGTCGTGTGCATGAAAGATACTCAAGCTGTGCACTTCGCCCATGCCGTCAATCACTACTGTCAGGCATTCGTGCCAGCCGGAAGTGAAATAAGCACTGGCAGCATGGGCCAGATGATGATTCACACGATGCACACGATCTGGCGAAAATTGCGGCAGATCGCGGGCGACAAGCGCCACCAATGCCTCTTTCGACAAAACTTCGCGGTAAAGCTGGGTGGTTAATGGATCCAGCGAGTAGTACTTCTGATACGGACCGTAATCGAAGCCATGCGCCAACTCATCCACGTCGTCAATCGTGATACCCGCTTCGGCCAGGCAGTAATTGATGGCGCCGATCGGAAACGCGCCCGAATGCTTCAGGCGATTGAATCGCTCTTCTTCGCAGGCGGCGACTATCTCGCCGTCAATGATCAAAGCAGCGGCTGAATCGTGGCCCTGCGACATGCGATACTCGCGTTCGTCAAGCCCCGGCCAGTGTATCTTTTTGAAGGGTATGGAGGATTCCAGTCCACTTATGCCCAATATCTTCATTGTTTATTCTCTGGTTTTGGTTGTCGTCCTGGTACAGCCGATTAAAGCCTGATCAATGCGCAAGCAGCGTCTAATTCGGCAACTCACGGCTGAGCGCCTGGCATAGGATGAACGAGGCAAATGATAGTTGATATATCCGGGGTCCGACGAAAGTCCGCAAAGAATGCATAATCACTTGGCTGTCACAAAGTGTCAATGCTTTGGGAACATTGCCTGGTGGGATCAGAATGATTAGTGTTTGTCTGGAATAACGAAATGGACGAAACGATGGGAATTCATGAATCTTCCTATTGTTTCGTCCATTTCGTGTGTTACGTAATCTCTCTTAAGAGCAGTCGAAGATTGTATCGTCGACGTCTGAAAGGACTGGGAGGACCGGAAGGTCGGATCCTTTAGATTTGTCCTTACGCGGGCCGATGCGGCGATTTCCGAGCGCGGCAGCCGGCGCAGAACGTGTCGCCATTTCGGTCCGCGCGGCAGAGCCTTTCTCAAGCGATTGAGCTTCGAACGGATAATGATCAACCGTAGCGTTCGGATAACGATCCTTGATCGAACGCCCGTAACCCGGCGGCGGCTCCGCTGCAACGCGAGTTAGCTGGCTCAATAATGTGACTCCGCCTTGAGTACTGGGTAGCGTAAATGGGTTACGCCGACACCGGCAATGACCGTCGGGTTGCCCAGAACAACGGGCATGCCAACGAGGTGATCAAAGAGTCGAACTCCAGAGCCAAGAATGATTGCTGCGATATCCACATGAATTTCGTCGAGCAAGCCTTCGTTAAAAAGCTGCTGGATGGTGTCAGCGCCGTGGACTCCCACGGACTTCCCGGCAGCAGCGTCTTGGCTTGATTCACGGCGCTTACAATGCCTTCGGTCACGAAGTTCACCGTCGAGTTGGGTCTCGGCCATCCTGCGGGAACACGGTGGGTCAACACAAAGCCGGCCCCAGGCGTGATTTCCGCCCCAGCCATCGGCTGTCTCGAACGTGCGCAGGCCAGTGAGTACGGAACCGAGTTCTAAAGTGAGATCCAGGTATTGCCTGGCGCTCGCTTCCGACATTCTTAGCGTCATGGGGTCCGACCCACCGGTCTGAATTTCTGTGTCCCCTGAGGTCATGTACCAGCCCATCACTTCCGCCACGCCACCATTGGTATCGGCGACATAGCCGTCAAGCGACATGGACATGATTGCGATCACCTTTGACATCTTGAAGTTCCTCTCTCTAGTGCCAGCTAACGTATTAAGAATTCGTGTGGCGCGGAGTCAGCAAAACGACCCTTTAGGCCCAGGGGGTGCCGCCACACAATTCTGGTTGAACTAAGCCGGAGCGAACGGGAATTGGAGTTTAATACAGCCGATGGCTGCCGGCATCTTTCCCGAAAATTGAAAATAAGAGCGAATCAGACACAGGGATTATGGGCGAAATTGGGTCCGATTCAAATAACCGGCAGGGAAAAAAGGCGTCATTGATAAAATACATCTTCTCGGGCCCGTCGAAACAGGAGCCGATGGCCAGGGTGTAATGGTTACCAGGCCACGGATAAGTATCTCCCCGGATCTCGTGGCGCAACTCTCCCGTGACGCGATCATCGACGGATGCGCCGGGAATATGACCGGAAGCTTTTTTCCTCGGGCAGGCGAATGAAGTTCAGGGTGGGTAGCTCTTTGTTGAGAGTATGCTCGTAAAAGCACTTGATGCCACACAGGGCGATGGTCAGTGAGCTGCTGGCGTATTTCCTGACATTCTTGAGATAAAGAAAATACCGTCGCAACTCTTCCTCGGTGATTGAATCCGGGGATTTGCGATAGTGTTCCGCCAGTTGACGTACGGCCTGAACGTAGCTCTCCTGAGTCCGTTCCGAGAGCCCCCTGAGCTGGAGACACTCGATCATTCTTTGTCGCAGATGTGTCATATCTATACCTCCGATTGTTGATGCTGGTTACTACTGGAAGTATAGAAATTGAGACTGCCGAGGAATGGCGGGATTGATTGAAGGCGCGGAAATCGCGGCTGCGCGGAGCGCTTAGTTCAACGGCTTAGTTCAGCCGCAGGCGCAAGTGGAGCTTGCGCCTGTCGGCTGCAACGACGGGTTGGGCTCGCCAGATAACTTTCGAAATTCCTGCTCTCGACACCGCTATGAGACCGCCTTCAATATGGGCCTGAGATCTTCGAGCTTGTCAAAGAGATGCCAGATGTAGTCTCTCGTTCCGTTGACTCTGTGTGGATGCAGGTCTGCAAGGGCGGGATCGTTGCGGTAACTGTCGAAGGCATCCTTCGACGCCCACTCAACCAGGATCAGGACCATTCTCGGCACGATATCGCCCACCGCCACTTCTCGGAACTTCCCCAGCGCGATCACCCGACCACCGTGCGCTTGAACCTCTTTCACGGAACGCCGCGAGTACGCCATGTACTCGTCTCGGTTCGAGATGCTGAACAGATTCAGGGCGTAGACCGGACTGCTCATTTCATCCTCCTTCGAATCAGTGACCGAGTGACTTGCGAGCCCAACCATGTAATTAGCCTGTTGAGCCCCGAATATGCCTAATATTTCTTCCCCACCCGTTTTGGCAGGGCTTCAGGGTGGATACTATCAGCGAGCAATCAGCTTGATCAAGGCAGCTGGTGGAAAGGGGAATAGCCAACTTTTGGGGGCCTAAGCTCTTTTACCGAAAGGACACACAGAAATGGGGGTTGAGTTTCCTGATCAACACCGAATTGACGCCTGAGGGTCGCTCGCCCGGAAGCCTCGCATGGGCGGGACTCGCCAATACCTACTTCTGGATCGATCCGGTGAAACGTGTAACAGGTGTCTTCCTGACGCAGATTCTGCCATTCTTCGATCTCAAAGCGACCAATGCTTTTCGAGATTTCGAAGCAGCGGTTTATCGCGCACTCTAACTCTGCAGGCTCGGGGCTGCACGCATCCACTGTGATGGCCTCTTGTGGGGAGATGTCCCCTTACCAGGCTTTGGGTCTGGCTGAAAAACAGGTAAGGAAAAGTCTTGCCGGCACCGATGTTAGTTCCTGACCAGAATATAATCCGCGAATAATGAATGACTATCCATAACTTTGGCCTCAATCGTGATGTTTGTCTTCGCCAATATTTTTTCCAGGATTTCGTCAGTGTATTTACGTGAGATTTCTGTGTGTATTGTCTCGCCTGCCTCGAAATAAAATGTTGCATCAGCAGATTGAATAGTTACGCTTTGCCTGATTTTACTGCGCAAGAAGCTTCTGGCGATTCCTTCGCTTTCCTCGTAGGAAGCAACATGTTCAAACTGTTCACGGTCAAAATTCCCATCCAGCTCGCGGTTGATTCTATCCAACAGGTTCAGGTTAAATTCCCGTGTGACTCCATGCGCGTCATTGTAGGCCGGTAAAACGATTTCTTTCGGTTTTATCGTATCAACACCCAACAATATCTTATCGCCTCGTTTCAGGTTAGCGCCCAGATGATAGATAAAATCCGACGCCTGCTCATCCAATAAATTCCCAATATTCGATCCAAGAAACAGGATGATCTTAGGGCGTCCATCATGTTTCAACTCGGATAAAGCGGAGAAATAGTCGCCTTGTCTCGGAATCACCTTCAAATCAGGCAACCTGGTCATAAGCATTTTTGGAGACTATCCAAAGCGTTCTGCGAAATATCGATAGGCACATAATCAACCCGGAAGCCTTCTTCAATCAATGCTTTTAGAAGTTCAAGAGTTTTTGTGCCATCGCCCGGCCCAAGCTCAATGATTTCATGATGACGGGTAGAGTCTTTTTGTAAGGCTGCAATCAATTCGTGCGGTTTGTTCCTGAAAATGTCCATTTCCGCCCTCGTCAAATAATATTCGGGCAGGGACATTATCCGTACAAATAACTCATCCCCTCTTTTGTCATAGAAGTATTTTGAAGGGAGTGTTTTTTGAGGCGATTGGCTTAACCCTGCTAATACGTCTCGTTTGAATTCTTCTGTCATTGATAACATTTTATTTTGCCAGTCTCAATCCGCAATATTGCCAACGCATATCCGGGTGAAAAAAATTGCGGTAAGTTATCCTGCTGTGGCCTACAGGAGTAGCGACAGAAGCGCCTCGCAACACCATCTGATTCACCATGAATTTTCCGTTGTACTCTCCCAATGCCCCGGGAGCTTTTTTTGTAATGCGGATATGGCAAATATGCGCTGCCCGTCCATTCCCACACCTGTCCGTAATCCAGTTTTTCTGCTGCGGCTTCCCACTCCAACTCTGTTGGCAGTCGCAGGCCGCTCCACTCAGCAAACGCAAACGCTTCGTAAAAACTCAGGTGCCTGACCGGATGTTGCAACTCCAGTGGCCTCAGCCCGTCCAGGTCATAAACATGCCATTCATCACCAATCTGATGCCAATAAAGAGGCGCACTGATATTATTGATATTTTTCCAATCCCAGCCACAGTCGTGCCATAAATTAAAGTTCGTGTACCCTCCAGCGCACATGAATTCAAGGTATTCAGCATTGGTTACCGGATCTTCTGCAATCTCAAATTCGACCAGATAAACTTTGTGTCTGCCGAGTTCGTTATCAAAGCAGAAGTTGTCCCCGTGATGCCCGATTTCATATATTCCTTCGGGAAACCTGTGAAAGCCAAGCGAGCGAGCGATGGGCTGTAACTCAAAGCCGCTCCCATAAACCGGGAATGCAGGCTGATGGCCCAGTATGTATTTGATGTCATAGACGAAAAGTTCCTGATGCTGTTCTTCGTGATTGAGGCCGATTTCTATAACTCCCAGCGTGTCCTGCTGCAATTCCTCAAGCAATAACTCCCTCATTTGCTCATCAACATAAGCTCGATATTGATAGACCTCACTGACGGATGGTCGCGTCATCAGACCACGCTCAGGGCGTGACACACGCTTGCCGGCATTGTTGTAGTAGCTGTTGAACAAATAGCCGAAATTGTCATCATAAACCTGATAAGCCCGCTTGAACTGAGTCAGAACAAATTGCTCCCAAAACCAGGTGGTGTGTGCGAGGTGCCATTTCGGCGGAGACACGAAAACTTCCGGCTGAACAGAATAATCTTCATTCCAGATCGGTCTGGCGAGAATTTCCGAGTCATTGCGAACTATGTTAAATCGTTGTAGTAAGAGTTGCTGTCTATTCATTTCAGCCAGTTACAAACCCGTCATCGCTCCTGCTTTTCTCAGCGAATCGGAGGTTTTTTATTTTAAATACCCGATTGTCAACATCTCACCCCATAAACTTCGGAGTCAGCCGTTTCTCAATGAATTCAAAAACCAACTCGAGCAGTATTGCCAGCAAAGCGGAGGGGATTGCTCCCTTCAATATCAGATTTGAGTTATTTAGCGCCAACCCTGTAACAATATACTCGCCCAGGCCACCGGCGCCGATAAATGCAGCCAGTGTAGCTGTGCCGACATTAATGACCGAAGCAATGCGAATTCCCGAAATAATCGCCGGCAGCGCGAGCGGCAATTCGATGAGCTTTAATTTCTGGTTCGCGGTTAATCCCATCGCTGTCGCCACGCTTTTCAGCTCCGGATCAACGCCCTTCAGGCCTGAAATCGTGTTTCGCAGAATTGGTAATAAAGCATAGATACAGAGCGCAGTAATAGCAGGAACAAGGCCAATTCCCAATAGTGGGATCATCAGGGCAAGCAACGCAAGGGACGGGACGGTCTGAAAGATACCTGTCAAATATAAGATCGGATTGAGAAGTAATTGATTTTTATAAAGTACAATTCCCAGCGGCAACGCAATGCTTATCGCAATAACAACCGACAAAAAGGTTAAAAACAGATGTTGCAGGATATGTCTGAAAAGGTCCTGCGAAGCAGATGGCTGTCTTTCCGCCCTGGCACCTGTCAAACCTTTCCTGGCCAAAAACTCTTTTGCAATCAGGGCAAAATCTTTTTTGCCAAACAAAGCGGCAGCGTTCATTTCGCGCATCTCGCTTTCGTTAATCTGATTGTCTAGTCGAGCCAGTGCCTGCTTCGCTTTTTCAGGCAACCGGCTTTGATAAAAACTTACTGCCGCATACTCGGGAAAAAAGTTTTTGTCGTCCTGTAGAACACGTAAATTGTATTTTTTTATCTCCCCATCGGTCGAATAAGCATCGGTAAAGTGAATGCTGTTATTCCGCAGCGCATTGTAAGCCAGGCCATGTTCGATGCCTCTGACGCGCTGCGGTAACTGATAGGTCGCAACCAGATTGTTCCAGCCATCAGCGCGTTGCAGGAACTCATAACTTACCGCCCCGGCAAGAGCCGGGTGCGCACGCAGATCAGAAATTGTCTTGATCTGCTGCTGGTCCGCCTGAGCTTCATTCAATACGATGGCATAGGTGTTATTGAATCCCAGCGGCAGCGAAATTTCCAGCCCGTATCTTTGCTGAAGTGCCTGCCTGATTTCTTCGGGCGAGAGATGGCTTCCCGCTTTCAAAATCTCGGCTGAAATTGTACCCGTGTATTCGGGATAAATGTCAATTGCCCTGTTAAGCAATGCTTCAAAAGCAATTGTAGTTCCCCCCAGATTATATTTTCTTTCAACGCGATAGCCGTTACTCTCTAAAAGCTGGGAAATGATCTCGCTGAGAATATAGCCTTCGTTAAAATGCTTGGAGCCCACTGCGATTCTCTCCTGTGCAAAAGCGCAAGCAGAAAACAAAAGAAGACTCAAAATAACCGGAAATCGCTTCATCGGTGCTGCTCTTTAAATTCGTATTTAATCTGACCGAGTTCGGCTTTGCCTCCCTGCTTGAAAACTTTGCCTTCATTTATCCAGACGAACTCATCGGCCAGCAATTCAGCTTCTTCCAATTGATGTGTAACGATAATGACTGAAGTCGGTTCTTGTGCTTGTAGCCTCAGCAAGTACTCATAGATGTTGGCTTTCGTTTTGTAATCCAGAGAAGCAAACGGCTCATCCATTAAGACTAATGGCGGTTGCAGAAAAAATGCCCGGCATAGACCAACACGTTGTTGCTCTCCACCTGAAAGCTGGTAAGGATACTTCTTCAGGTACGAATCCGGGAGTTGTACGGCAGATAACAGGAAAGCGGTTCTTTCCTGAATAAAAGTCGATGGCCGGCCGGTGATTTTCCCTAACAAGGCAATATTTTCCTGAATATTTAAATGAGGAAACAAGCCAATATTCTGCACCGCGTAACCTGTTTTCAGCCTTAGTCGCGCGGGATTCTGATAATCGAAATCTTCTCCAAACACTCTGACCGTTCCGCTGTCAGGCCTCACCATTCCATTGATTATTTTCAGAATCGTTGACTTTCCGCTGCCGCTGGAACCAAGCAGGGCGGTAATCCGATTTTTGAGAAAGCTCAACGAAACGTTAGCTAATACTCGTGTATCAGAATAATTATGAGTGACATTGTGTAATTCAGCGATAGTCATCACAACTGGACTTCACCCGATTTAGTGGACAATACCGAGTCTGGATTTATCCAACACCCTCTGAATAATCTTTCGCTCAAAAGAATTCGAGCGAATCGGGCGGAGGATTGCAATCACCGGACCGATCAGAACGAGTACTCCACATAGAGTCCCGCCTTGATCAATTTGCCGACTTTGGGTTTTGGAAGATCGGCTGCGGCATTTTCCGCGGGAGGGATTTTACCGCTTGAGGTTGTGATCTCGAATGAATCGCTGCGAACCAGTGCGCACTCATCCACAAGCGCCTTGATCAATGGCGAGCGCGGAACCTCAGTTCCTTGTCGGGATTGCCATAAACGCCAATCTGTGTTGAACACATCGCCACGAAGCCATTTGTACTGTGGTTTTTGCCAAGAGCATCGACAACAGGAATTGGCGTGGCGTTTGTACTGCCATGGTGCCCTACTTTGTAGAAATCGATAGTGCGGAGAATTTGAGATGCCTCTACGGTCATCTCGCCGGCCATGGTTGGGTCGTTTGTTGGTTTGTCGAGCTTATAAAGCCAGTGCTCCCAGTTACCGGCCTGGGCATCGCCTACGAAGAGCAGGTTTTTGCCGGCAAACTTGAATAAGACGACGAGGCTCTGGTTGTTGAGGAAGTTATCGATCTTAGCGGCTGCGGCTACAAGCATATCGGGCTGGGCACTGTTCACTATATTCTGAATCACATTGTAATCGATCGTGTCGCCCAATGCGTCCTTCATCGGATAGCAGCTGAGTGGAGTATCGGTAATCCAATGCTTAGAAAAGAGCTGAATTGATTTTTCGCGGGTATCAGTGCTGGTGGTGGCGTCAAGATATTGACCAACGCCTTTTTTGAAGTCGGTCAGCGCCACAAAATTCTTCGCATCCTTCGGCGGCGGGCCGAGGATATCTGCTGAAAGGCCCTCGAGCTCAGGCGGTAATTCAGGTTTGTCGCCGGCGGCATAATATCTGACATTGTTACCATTCTGGCCCAGATGGTTTTTCAGTAGATCAAGAGCGGCGGCGTTGCCTCCACCCTTGGTTCCTCCCTTTGCGGCGACGCTGAAGTCAATACCTGTGGCGTTCGAAAGCTGATCGATCGCCTGGTTGGCCGCTTCATCATTACGGCCCCGGAACCGCATGGCAAGTTGCAGCGCCAGCAGATTAAAATTACTGACAGAATCCTGGTCATCATTGAACTGCTCCCAGTATGGCATCCACACCATAGAGGCTTTAAAATCCTTGAAGCGCTTGGCACGGCTGAAGCCTGCGATATGATCAGCGTGACGGTGAGTCATGATGACAAGCGCGAGCTGGCCTTTCGTCGTCTCGAAGAGATCCTCGACGGCTTCCTCGATCGAGCCGATATCCCCCTTCCCTGTTGTTCCCTTGAAAACACCGCAATCTATCAGAATGTATTGATTGCCCGAAGCGGTCGGGACGGTTACCAGAAAGAAATCGCCAAATCCGACACGATACATCCGCACTTTAAGGCCGCCGGCCGAACCTGCGTCAACGACCGGCGCCGGTTTGACAGGTGGCTTTTTTCCTTTTCCTTTGGAGCCGGACGGGTTGGCAGGATGAGCCAACTTTGCCTTTTTGGTTACCGCTTTCCTGGTGGGTCGGACGGCTTTGACGGTCGCTTTTGCTTTGGAACTCCTGGCTGTCATATATCAGATCCCCCCATGCAGCATGTTGAAATCAAGCTGGAAACGCTTTGGGTCATTGCCCTCGCTCAATCCCTCGCTAATGCCGAAGCGTCGCTGACGTTCTTCACGTTTTTTACCGTGCTCACCATCGAGCCGTTTGCGTATGATGTACTGGATCTCTCCCGGACCATATTCGCCTTTCACAAGTGGAGGCTTCGAGATCAGAAGCGTAACACCACCACGCATTGGGAATGTGCCGAGTTCTGGCCTGTTCGGATCGAACGGCACATCATACTTCTGGGCCATCTCCACAACCATATCTATTCGCAGGCTGCCATCGGAGGCAAGCCTGAAAGCCGGATGGAATGAGGGGATAGAGATGTAAAGGTCCGGCCTAAAACCCAGCCTCCCAGCGTTTGCCTCCGCATAAGCCCGTAGTTTTTCGGCATTCTTGCCTTTTTCATCATTTGTAAGACCGTTAGGATCGCCGAAAATAAGCCCGTCTACCGGCGGCAGAGAAACTTTTGGCCAGCTGAGCGATTCTTCCGAAAAATATTGCGCATCTTCAGGGACAATGCCACGAACCCTGAATGCCTGCATAAACGCATTACGCATGCCTATTTCATCATCCGGATGAAGATCCCGATCAGCAGTTATGACTGCACGGAGGTAATCACCAAAGGTGATATCCACAGGCGGGCAGTAATCGATAGCACGAACACAGATCTTGAAAAGGTGTTGAGCCATGCGAGAGGCCTCCTCAGCGAGCAGGTTGGCCAGCGAACTTGAAAGTTCGGTAGTATTGATATTTCCGTTTCCTGGTCT
Organism: Acidobacteriota bacterium; assembly: GCA_016710075.1. Classification (GTDB taxonomy): domain Bacteria; phylum Acidobacteriota; class Blastocatellia; order RBC074; family RBC074; genus JADJLO01. The sequence goes on from JADJLO010000041.1 coordinate 125,457, forward strand.
AGATAGCCGGAACAAGGGAGCAGTCCGGCGGAGATAGACGGTGAAATAGGCATCAAATACCGCCGAAACCAGAATGCCGCCGCGCTCGTGCGGCTCCAGATTGGGTTCCTTCATCAGATTTGGATTGGGCGGATCGCTCAATGCCGAGCGTAAAGCTCTGCCGATGCCGCGCGCCTCGCCAAACTGCTGTGCCAGGCCAATCAGGGGATTCTCAACGGCAAGTTGCGATTGGAGCAACACGTTCTTATCGGTTGTCGCACCCGCTTCCGGCTGAAGTTCATATTGATATAGCCGGCCGCCGGTCTTCTTGATGGTATCGAGCAGTGCGTCTTTATAAGAGAAATGCTGAAACAGGGCGACCAGATCGGCGAATGCTTCGTGAAACGCCGGCACATCCGGATTGGTCCGCTCTGTGAAATAGGTCCGAATGCCATCCAGGATCGCGTGTGTTGTTTCGTGGACGATGATGTCATGTGAGAGGCAGGTAAAAATCGTTTGCCCGGGCAGGTTACGTCCCGGGTCGGTTCGACTCGCACGGAAATAACCGAAGAGAATGCCCTTGGCCGACGGAGTATAGGCAGCATTGGCAGCAATCATTGCGTGAGGGTACAGATTGAGTCGCTTGATGTCTCCCGGCATGCCTTCATGAGTCAATTGTCCCTTATTTTCGGGCAACCGCTCATCAAGTCGCCAATGGATACGCCGCCCAAGCACCGTTTCGAAGCGCTGAATTGTCTCGCTGGCCACGGCATAGACCATCTGCTGGTGGAACCAGGGATCGGATTCTGATGGATCAAGTCCACTGCGAATAAGCAAACCGGGGTCATCGAGATCAACTGGTTTGTAATAAACTTTGTTGGCTCCATCGTAGTCGATCACTGCGATCCGCTCGCCAATCGGGCCTGGTAACAGCTTTTCGTATTTCACATCCAGCGTCAATCGATTGCCGATGTTTCTCCCCTGGCTGGGATCAAATGTATATACCTTCAGAGGACGAGTTATCGGCGGCTCGACCCGGGGTGAGTCCGGCTCGTCGAGGATAGAATAATCTTCGATGCTGTTATAAGCTGCCAATTCTTTCCCTGGAGACTTCACAGCTTGAGCACCCGACTTGCCTTTGATTGGATTTGTTTTGCCTTTCCCATCGCTGCTCCCCTTTGCTCCTGTTTGAACTCCCGGATACCCGGCTTTATGAAAGCCATCATTGCTTCTTGACTGTGAATGAGTATAACCGGGAATGATGCTGAGTCCCAAAATTACTGTGGGCAGGAATAATTTTTCAAATGCGGAAACTTATGATTGCTGGCTTGATAATTCGACTGACCCTTAGTCACGCCGCCCACTGATCGGCCACTTCCTCACCACTCAGTGCGACAACTCATGTTAGCTCTTAAATAACTCCGTCTACAAGCAAATGGGGGCTAAACTAAAATGCACGATAGTATTGAGAAAGAGGCCACTTCCAGCAGCCAACCGGTCCTCAATTCGAACGCGGAGTTAGGCACTTGAGCCGTTAACACAAGTAATCACTATCAAGTCTCTGGTAAATGGCCCCCATATCTTTTACTGTCTCTTAGCTGCTTCACCGCCCAGACCTGACATTTATGATAAAAGCCTTCTTCGATCTGCCCAACATCAAGCCAGCATAGTTCGTACTCCGCGGTCTCTGATATCACACCAATCAGCTCTCCCTCAAAAAAGACTGCTTCCATTCGATAATTTTGCCCATCAGCCTGAAAGAACTGTACGGCCTTCCCAATTTGATTAATGATACGTAGCTCGCAAGCCAACTCTTCTCTGACCTCGCGCATTGCCGTTTGTTCAGGTGTCTCCTCCGCAAGCGAGCCGCCGCCTGGAAGAAAATAGTGACTTTTCCTTTGACCGCACCGATTCTTCCTTGGTTATCAATTATTACTGCATATGCCGCCGGACGAGGCTTATTAACGACAGCCGCATTCTCCAGGCCGAAAGTCGGGATTCGCAAATCTTCTGATGGCATATGCTCCCCATACGATTGCAGTTGTCTAACGTTCGCGTTCAGTGGGCCGCCGCCTTCCGATAAAAGTTAACAAATTACCGGCGGCGGCTCCGCTGCAACGCGGGTTAGGCACGCTTTTAGAAATGATAGATTAGGTTTGTACGATCCAATTCTATAAAATCGAACTCTACAAACCCTTTTGCGATCTTGTCTAAATTTGCTGTAAACAATGACTCAAGTTCTGAGTTTGTAATATTTCCCGTTGAAACAAGGAGAAGTTTCCAAGGCTGGCTCTTCAGTACGATCGTTTCGACAAAATCCGCGTCTTTTGTTACAACAACCCGACCTTCTTGTAATGATATTCTGATAATTTCTGAGTCTTTGGTCCGGTTGCCTAATGGTAGGTCCCTGGTATGAATCGCATCCTGGCCCATCAGGTTCAAGAGTCCTGTGAGCCTTTTTGGCAGATGAGCATCAACAAGAAATTTCATACCAAAGCAGGTTCAATCCGCTTGATCTGGCTTAGCCGAGTCGCGTAGTTTAGTGTTGCAAGAACATCTTCCCGCTCCAAATCGTCATAGTCTGCAAGGATTTCATCAGTTGTCATCCCAGAACTAAGTAATTCAAGTATGACTTCCACAGGATAGCGCAGTCCACGAATCGTTGGCTTACCGTGGCATATTTCTGGATCGATTGTGATGCGGTCATTAAGATTCATATGTCCTTCAATTTTTGGATAATATCATACTCAATGTTCTGGTCAAAGTTGTAATTTTTCAGGCACGCCTAACGTTCGCGTTCAGCGGGCCGCCGCCATCCGACAAAAGATAAGAAATCAACGGCGGCGGCTCCGCTGCCACGCGGGTTATGCGTGCTATTGCTACCTATTTGCTGTGTTGCCTTATAAATTCTTCAGTCACTGATTCTACATTTACATTTTTAAGCCATATTAATGGCAGCAACGGTGAATCCCACGTTCGCCCTCTTTCCTTTTCAAAGCTAAACAAATATCGTCTTATCAATCTTTGGTTTGTCAGGTATTGCTGAAAGAAACCCTTTGTTATAATCGAAAAGCACTGCTTCAAGATATGTTCCCCAACCTCTTTCAGGGTGATTCAATGAAATCCACTTTGCTGCAAGAACATTGCATTTTTTGCTATTTATTTTTCTAATGAAAGTTCCTTTTGGCCCATAAACATTCGCCTCTAATTCTATCGGTTGAGCCGGGTTATTTGGATCAAAATCTTTGATAATGAATATTTTCCAATACGCCCTTCCGAACCCATTTGATTCTCCTTGTAATTCAGCAATAATCAATTCATCAAGTTTATTGCCATCAAGATCGCCTACTAAAACATCAAATGTTCCTTCCCAGGCAGTACCTATGGCAGAATCCTCCCATTCAATAATTATTTTATTTTGTCGTTCTATTGTCATTAACCACTTGTCATCTATCAACTTCTGGCATATGTTCAACGCACTATCCGTGCCAACGCATATAGAATGAGGTTCACTTGCCTTCGTGTAATCAGACTTTCGCTTGTTCTTGAATATTTTGAGCGGGCAAAATGTATATTCTTGTAGTATTCCTTTATTGATTTCATTTCTGTGAAACTGGTTCATAGAAACTGACCTGATTGATAACCCAAAATAACAATATGAGGCATAATGTATTAGCAAAGATGTTCATAATAACCTACACGCAATTTCGGCACGCCTAACGCCTGAGTTAAGCCGCCACGATGCGGGGTCGGCTTGAACGAATTGTTAAGCGGCGCCCTCTAGCCATTGATCAATCGTGGTCAATGTCGATCCGTCGCTGCGCCACATGCCACAACACCCCTGAGGGATCAGTCACGTAGGCAATGCGCAGCCCCATGGCTGTAGTGCCGAGCTTTGGGAGGAGCCACACCAAATTTGCTGGGAAGATCAAGCGACTGTATGTGACTCCACCATGCGTCAAGGTCATCAACCATGAGTTGCATCATGAAGTTCTCAGCCCACTCTTTCTGGAAGTAGGGCTGAATGAGAAATTCGCCGCGTCCAATACGGAATATCGCGACACTCGCAATCAAGAAGCCTCTCGAAGCCTAGCGTCTCGTAGAAGCGCTTAGATAACTCAAAGTCTTTGGCTGGAAGGAACGGTCGTGGAAGTTCACCCCCGGTGGGCACCATGCTCATTCTATCTCTCCTTCAACATTCCGAAACTTCGTCCAGCCGCCTAACGTTCGAGCCAAGCGGGCGCCGACGGCAGAACGCCAGGCCCGGGCTGGCGAAAACGTACCGCGTACCGCCAGCCCGGGCCTGGTGGCCTGCCGTTGGCGCTCCGCTTGAGCGAGGGGTTAGGCGTCACTCGCGCCACGGCGTAGTACCCCTACATTAGCGCCACGTGTCACAAGGTAGCAGGTGCAGGTTGCGGCAGCAACGCCAACCGCCGCAAAACCTAGGGTGGTCAGAATTGATGGCTCGATCCACGCCCATGGGATCAATGCGATTGCTGCCGTAAAGAAGAGGGCCCAAGCTTGCCACGCGGCGCGAAACCAGCCAGGACTGATGAGGCGCAAGACAACAACGCAAGGCCCTAGAGCTGAGTACAAGAACTGTGAACCGGTCATCAAGTACTGCGCGAGCGATTGGAGGTCGTTGGTGTTTCGAAGGGCATTCCCGAATCCTTGAACGGAAAGCACGACAAGGAGCACACAGCCGACCGCGAATAGTGCAAGTCCTCCTATGCGGGAAACTAGTGCGTTAGCGGTACCTGTTGGCATAGCTGGATTTGTGACGCCTAACGACCAAGCTCACCTGCCCGGCGGGCTCGGGGAGCTTCACCTCTGGAATGGCCTACATGCCCGCCGGGTCAGGTGCAGCGACTGGTTCGGCCGGACGGCCCCGTTGCCTCAAGTGGGTCATGGGCTGGACGGAGATGGCGACGCGGAAGCCGATGAAATCACGGCGGGCCGCGCGTTGGAGCGCCGCGCGACTCATCCCCCGGCCCATCCAGCCAACTCCGGCCGCGGATCACTCTCAGACCGTCTCCCATGACGGGTGACTCGTCTGCCCCGTCCGCCGGGTATTCGGCGTGGTGTCCTGCGCCCACTCCTCCAGGTTGCCGATCATGTCCTTCAGCCCCCCAGGCGTTCGGCTTATACCCGCCCCGACCGGGAGAGCGTTCGCCCTACGTCGTCGAATGGGAACAGGACGTTGGCCCACGGGAACTTCTTCTCGTGGGAGAGGTCGACAGGTTCGCATACCCGGCACCGGCGGCGGGTCGTCGCCCCACGGGTAAGTGGTCTTGGCCCCGGCCCAGGCGGCGTACTCCCACTCGGCCTCGGTCGGCAGCCGCATCCGGAAGTGGGCGGCGAAGGCAGTCGCGTCGTTCCAGCTGACGTGGACGACCGGGTGTTCGTCCACCGGGGCCGGGTTGCCGAGGCCTGGGAACGGGGTCCGCCAGCTCGCCTCCTTGGACCACTCCCGCGGGTCTGTCGCCGCGCCGGGCGGTGCCGTGGCGAACGACCCCTTCGTGTGGCCGTCTACCTCGACGCCACTCTCGGCATCGGTCCTATAGCCCGTTTCCTCGACGAACCGCCTGAACTGGCCGTTCGTCACCTCCGTCTCGCCCAGATAGAACGCATTGCGAATCACGCGGTGGTGAGCGGCCTCGCTCTGACCCATGCGGAATTCGCCCGCGGGGATGAGGACGAGTGTGACTCCGCTCGCCGCGTGAACGACGCGGGTGGGCAAGCCGGTGTCGGCGTCGGTCGCGGCACCGTCGGCCTGCGGAGACTGGAAGGCAGGGCCGCTGCGGGCTCGACCCGTTCGGGACCGACCTTGGCTGCCGCGTGCGGAGTCCGAGAACACGCCGAAAGGGCGACCGGTGCGATGAGCGCGACGATCAATGCAAGTCTTGCCGGTATCTCATGCATGCTCATCTCCGCGGCCGAACATGTAATTAGACTGTAAAGTCCCGAATATGCCTAATATTGGAAACACAATGGTTTCCAATATTAGGCATGTTTCTTCCCTACCCGCTTTGGGAGGGTTTTAGGGTCGATTCTATCCCTGAGTCCGAACTCCTTAGCTTTACCGAGGGAGATCTCCCAACGTCTTTTGAATCCGTTCCATCGTCCTCCGGCAGTTTTTGTTTTCTGGTGGAGTAATTTTCCGTGTGCCCGATTTTCAGGTCGACCAATGTATTATCAGGAACGTTTTTCGTCAGCCGGAATCAGGTATTGAATCGACGATTAGTTCGATGGTTTTCAGGCGAACTTGCCTGATTGCATCGTACCTGTATCTTACACAGAGAAGTCGATCACCGTAAATACTGAATATTTTTTTAGTCCCGTTCTGGCCTGGCTTTAGTTTCTTTCTGGTCAGTGGCCCCATTTAAACCTCCGAAAGAGTATTTTGGGGATGGCCGGTTAGAAAGCTGATCGTGCTGTTTACAACGGAAACGGGCGAAGTATAATCCTATCACTGGTTGTATTCAACATTTTTTTTGGTCACCCCTTTGAACTAAATCAATTTGGAGGGAGTGACCAATGACAAAGAAGCCAGAGCCGAATGAGCCACGGTTACTTGATCGAGTCAGGACAGAGATCCGGCTTCGCGGGATGAGCTACCGGACAGAAAACAGTTACGTTGACTGGATCAGGAGATTCATAATCTTTCAAGGCAAGCGCCATCCTGTTTCTGTACAGGGAGGTCGCGTATTTGATGGTTGGACTCAATATTGACGGTTCTTTGGCGGAGGTGAGCTTTCGCTGGTGATTTGCAGAGTCGCGCTGACTGGAATTTTGCGGGGTGGATAACATTGCTCGTGATCGCAAGCCTGGGCCCGCAGGGTTCCGCCAATCGTCAATGTACCTGTTGCCGTCTTATCAATAGTGAATGGAACTTCGATGACGGCTCCGTTTTGAAAGACCGGCAGCGGGTCGTTGGCATACCATTCCGTGACTTCGGTTGGAGTGGGATATTGCGGCTTGCCCCAGATGATTCCGGCGGTTGGGTTTGGAGTAAAATCGTCGGGATCAGATTGGGATCGCGCGGCGCGTTGGAGTTAACGTGAGACTCTTCGGCGATCTCGAGGGTGAGTTTGATCTTTGCCTGTTCGCCGGGTTTGACCTGCGCAGGCAACACCGTGACGCGCGCATTGACGCGATTGGGGGGTTTGAGCAGGGGCAATAGAGATCAGGTAAGCCGGCATGACCGCCAAAACGATGAGCAGAAATTTATGATTTCGGGAGATTTTCATCAATCGCTCTTCCTGCTTTGCTCGCGTGTATTGCGATCGAGCAGCAAGGCGAATCTGCAATTCAAAGCGGCGCTCTTCGGCTTCGCCGCGCATCGGGCCGAGCCGATAGATCGTACGTCCCTGCGGGTCAATCAGGAAGTTGGTCGGGTAGCCGCGGGCGCCCCATTCCTTCTCGGCAAACTCTTCGTTGCCATGCAGCGGGACGAAATCGAAGGCATTGCCTTTCATCGTATGGCATCACAAACCTGTCTTCAGTTGGATAGACATTAACCGCGAGGATGGCAAATTTATCCAGACCGACACGCTTGAGCACTTTTTGGAGTGATGGATTTTCGCCGCGGCAAGGGCCGCAGAACGGATACCAGAAGTTCAGCAACACTACCTTGCCGCGGTAATCCGCGAGCGAAATCGTTTTTTCATCGCCATAGCGTTTCAGCGAAAATTCTTTGACAGGCTTGGCCTGTGCGTCGAGCAGTTGATGTATGTCCGCTTTGACTTGTGCATTGTCTTTTTTGAGTTTTGCTCCCAGGGCGAACAGGGTTGTGAGCAGGTCATCTGACGGCTCTTTGACCGTTTGTTTGAGCAGATCGCCGTATACTTTCTGTTGTGCCGGCGCGTCCTGCGCCGCTTCGACTTTGAGTTTGAAAAAGTTGGTCGCGTCAAAACGTGCCGGCAAGATTGTGTTATCGAGCATCCCGGACGCTATGGCGAAATCTTTTTTATCCAGCAACACCTGCGCCCGGATCATGTTTTTTTGATAATCCAGTAAAGCCTGCCACGATTTGTTCTGCGATCCGGCGGGGAAAGCTTTCACCATTCCTTCAGCCAGCGCGAGCGCTTCTTCGGGGAGCCGCTTTGTGTTACGCCTCAAAGATCAACATGCCCGATGACGACCATGAGAATTCAGCTACCGGATATTGCAGGCGAAGCTGTTCAAGGTACGCCTGCTTGAACGCCGGATTGGTTTCATTGAAGCCGAGCCAGTAGAGCGATTGCGCGCCGCGTTCGTGCTTTGGAAAGCGTTTGGCGACATCCAGTGAAGCTTTTGCGCCAAAGCGATTTATTCTTGCGCTTGAGCGAGTTGGCGTAATAAAACGCGTAGGCGGGGTTGTCGGGCGCGGCTTCAGCAGCTTTTTTCAGATATGAATGTTCGTTCGCATTATTCCCGCGCACTTCTTCGACCAGAGCGAGCGTTTGCCAGGCACGCGCAAACCGGGGATCAAGCTCGACCGCCTTGCGAGTATGCTGCTCGACTTTGGCGTAATCTTTATACATGTGCAGATAGCCGAGCGCCCATTGATAGCTGGCGCGTTTCGGGGTCTTTCTGAGCCCATTCGGCATACATCGCTTTGAGCTTGTCCGTCATCGCTTCGCCCAACGCCTTGGATTTAACTGGATCACTTTCATCGCGCGCGCTCAGCTTGGAGCTGAAGATGAACTGGCTGTGCGCTTCGGCGTAATCGGGATCGATCTCAATCGCCTTGCGATATTCGTCGGCAGCTTCAGCAAACTTCGATTTTCTGCTCAGTGCTTCGCCTCTTGCAAAAGCGGCTTTGGCAGCAGGCGTGCCGAGGCTTTCCTGCGCGACGGCGGCGCTTGAGCCGAGCAGGCAAAGTGCAAATATGAGAGTGATTCGTTTGAAGCGCATCAGATCATCTCCTGTTATTTGGGCGAATCATTTTAGAGTCAGGCCGAATAATCACTTGACCTCGTCGTGTCAATGTGATCGCCAAAACGAGTTTGATCAATATTACTTGTTCTTCTTTTGAGTGGTGATAATGAATCCATTTTCAGGGATGCTGCGGTCGTAGATCAGTTCCGACAGCGTATGTTTTGACCCGTCAAAATCCATCTCATCGGCAAATTTCACATTCAACTTGCCCTGCGATAATTTGATGGACGTGCCATATCCATCATAGTCAAGCTCGGGTTCGAGCAATGGAGAAAGGCCCTGCATTGCTCGATGGCTATGGCCTTTTTGCCTTCAAGCTTGAGGTGGGAATCCAGTTTCAACCAGATCAGAGTCAAGTCGTCCGCCGCGCCGCATTGTCCCTGGATATTGCAATTCGAAGTGGCGGTGGTCAGGACTACTACGTAATAGTTGTTGTCTTTCGCGACCCGATCGAGGACTTTGATTCCCGGTATGGCCTTGCCGACAACCTTCATTGTAGAAAACGAGTCATAGAGCTTTCCGACGCAGCCTTGTATATCGTTTTTGAGATCGACGATTGCGCTGTCAGCGCCGATTGCGAGCCTGAGACTGGTATTGCCTGCCCGGGTGACGTATGGGAGTGCAGGTTTCTGGTTTTGTCGCAGAGGTGACGGCCTGACTTGCCGGCTGTATGCGGGTGTGATCAGAGTGATAAATAGAAGGCAAGATGTCAGTAAAGTATGACGAATCATTTTGATGCCTCGCTTTCATCACAATGAATACGTGTTTGTGTTGAATAACGAAATCTCTCTAAGAGCAATCGAAAATGGGCTCATCGATATCTGAAAGGACTGGGGGGACCGGAAGGTCGGATCCTTTAGATTTGTCCTTGCGCGGGCCAACGCGGCGGAAGAGAGCCGCAGAGGCGAGCGCGAGGTAATCGAGTCCTGAATGTTCGAGAAGGCCGGCCAGCGGTTCGGCTATGTGTTGCAGGTGTTCATTGATGAAATTTCGGGCAGCGTCAGCGGTGACGGCTGCGTGGTCGTCATCACCGCAGGCCGTGGCGTAGGCTTCTTTAAGTTTGAGATATGCGATGAATCCGGTTTCGACAGAGACGTGATCGAGGACTTCGCGAGTCACGGGTTTGTAGGAGAACGCATCGTAATAGGTGGCTAGCTCGGAGATCAGGTATCCGGGCTGAATCCAGTCGCGATAGCTGACTTCTCTTGGAGGAGCGGGGCCGCCCGGGCCGAAGGTTGAATGATAGAGCCCCTCGGTGACTTCATCATGAATGGACGCCGCGGCGGCTTTCAGAGTTTCATCGTCGATTTCGGCGGCGAGAGCGATGACCTGATCCGCCAGTTGTTTATTGGACATTCGAAGAGAAGGCTGATCAGCCGCCATTCAGCGGCCTCCGACAGCAGATTCTTATTTACCGATTCGGCCGTTTGAGCTTTCATCATTTTCCTTTCATCAGGAGTGGTATCCAGCCTGTGCGCATCTTCCTTGCGCCGACCTCATTGTGCGAACCTTCCCAGATTGCGAATGCGGTCTGAGTACGTGATCCGGAAGCAAGCCCTGCCGGGACACGCCTGGTGATGATTACGGACCAACCGTCGGCAGTCTTCAGCCCGCGGCCTTTGGAAGTGGTTGAAGCGGCCGGAGAGAGAGTGCCGGGCCCTTCGGCGATCAGATCTTCAACGGGATTCGAGCGCGGGCCGACACGGCGATTTCCAAGCGCGGCAGCCGGGGAGTAACGGGTCGCCATTTCGGTCTGAGCGGCAGAGCCTTTTTCAAGCGATTGAGCTTCGAACGGGTAATGATCAACCGAAGCGTTGGGATAGCGCTCCTTGATCGAATCCGGCCTGCCGTCGACCATTGCCTGCCAATCGGCCCTCCAGAAGGTTATTTCGACATTTTTTCCGGTTTCACCCATCTGCGGCGCCGGCAGATTGGCCTCGATTTTTACCGGGATTTGGACGGCGCAGCCATCCATAAATGAGCGGGGCCGGGAAGATCGTCTTTGGACTTGTCCAGCCATTCAAGGCGGAAGGCCATTTCGGATCCGTTGGTGATTGCGCGAACCCGGACATCGGCAGTGGAAGCCTGCATCTGTCTGGGTTCGACCAGATCCTGCAATAAAAGTTTGGCGGCGTGTTCCGGCGCCTCGTCCCATGCCGGGTCATCAGGACTGCTCGGGACATTACTGGATGAGACGGCGACAACTTCGGTCGTCGTCACCACAGCCCTCCTGCAACCTGAAACAGCAGCCAGGCGAGTGCAATCGCCATCAGGGGCATAATCGATCGGGCAATTGTTCTCATGATGATCACCTCCTCAGGGACAGTTGGTTCGTGAAATCTGGTAGAGCTTGTCGTATGCCGGCCGAATATAAATGGGTTCTTTGAGCGGTACGCGAACCACTTCCTTGCCCTTTTCATCCATACCGGCAACCCAATCGCCCTGGCGTTTCCATCTCGGAATGATCATCTCGGTCGAGCCGAAAAGCCCCAGCAGGCTGGACAGATCGGGATCATTGGGAGCATTGCGATAAGTCTTGACTGCTTCCGCGACGCCAGGGCCGAACATCTGGCTCGTGAACGCCTGCAGGACGTGAACCGGCGGAATGTAATAAACATTCGGTTCGAGTCCGAACTGCGGGAACAGCAGCAGCGCGACTTTGCGTATGTGCACAAAGGTAATCGAGCGGGTTGTCCGGGTTCGCTTTATCGGGTGTCGAGAGGAATCCGCCAGTCGAATCTTGCCGATGCAGTTGACGAAACACTGAGGCTGTATGCCCATCTCGATCTTCGGGTAGCAGGCGATGCATTTCTCAGAGGTTCCGGTCATCATATTGAAGAAGACCTTCTTGTACGGGCACCCCTTGACGCATTCCTGGTAACCGCGGCAGCGCCCAGAGTCGACAAGCACGATGCCGTCTTCCGGGCGCTTGTAGATCGAGCCGCGCGGGCACGAGGCAAGGCATCCCGGATAGGTGCAGTGATTGCAGATGCGAGCGAGGTAATAAAACCACGCCATATGCTCCATCGAGAAACTTGCGCCGCCGTCGACCTGCCCTGAGCAATCATCCTCGCCAACGTTGGGATAGGAGTAGTCCTGATCCTCGGGCCGCCAGCCCATTACTCGTTCGCCCGCAGGCGCCGATTCAAAAATGGTGCTGCCTTCATACTTGTGCAGCTTCTGCCCTTCGTAATCCGTTTCGCTCCATTTCTGACCTTCGAGCATGTTGAGCAGTTTCAGATCCCATGCCAGCGGATAGAAACCGTAGGGTTTTGTCTCGACGTTGTTCCAGAGCATGTACTCCTGCCCCTTGCCGGACGTCCAGGTGGTTTTGCAGGCCAGCGTGCAGGTCTGGCACGCGATGCACTTGTTTGTATCGAAGACCGCCGCGAACTGTTTTTGCGGACGATTCTCGGGATACCAGTAAGACATCTCTCTGCCGATTTGCCAGTTGTATACACGAGCCATGTCTTGATTTCTCCTTTATTATTCTGATGCGCGGTAAAGTTCAGGAAATTTGCTTACGAGCCGGGGCGCAAGGCTAAGCTTTAGACTTATTGATAAACTCACCTGCGAGATATTTTTTCATCTCAATGGATTCATAGCGCGGCCTGATGCCCAGAGCGGCAGGACGCCAAAGAGCTTCTCCTTCGATTCCGCCCGGCTCGGCTCGGGTGATCTTGACGAAGGATTCGCGCGGAGCGCCGGTCGGGCAATGGACATCGGGCAGGAAGCCCTTGCCTATGCTCTGGCCGAAGAGTCCCTTGCGAACCAGCGAATCCGTCATCAGCGTGGGTTTGAGCCAGCCGCGCGTGGCCGACTGGTGCGAACCCGATCTGAACATCGCCTGGTAATTCGTCCGCGGATTCTTGGCGAGCCCGTCCGGGCGTTCCTTCTGCCCCTGCATCGAGCCCGGCGTGGCGGCATACATGTTGAACCACATGCGTGTCACTCCGCGCGGAGTTCCGGGATAGTAGCGGGCGCGACAAAGCAGCCGTGCAAATTCATAATCGCGCTTGTTCTTCTGCCAGCCGCGGAAAGGCCTGTCTTCGGGGTCCGGATCGATCCAGACATAATCTCCGTCCTGTACGCCCATCTCCTGGGCATCCGATGGATTGATGTCGACATAGCCTTCAGTGACGAAGGGTTTGCGTTTGTCTTTACGGTAAAGATCGCCGAACGGACCGAATAGAACAGCGATCATGTCTGTATCGATCGGGGTCGTGTGCGAACCATGACGATATTTCGGGGTGTGGAAGATGAACTTGAAGCCGTCTTTCATCAGCGGATGAGCCGTCTTTTTGGCTTCAGCCCATGTCATGACGACGTTCCGGCCGCAGCGGGTTTCGCACGACAGGTCGTCTCGCTTGACGCCGTAGACTTCAGGCCCGTCCGGTCGCATGGCCTCGTGTTTCGGTGAAATTATAATGTTCGGTTCGTAGAAGGTTGAATCCACAGGCTCGCGATGCACCGGAAGGTTTTCACCCGCTTCGATGAATTCCTTCTCTTCGCGGTAAAACTCGAGGCGGCCGCTCTTGGTATACCACGGCGTGGAGTCCGCCACCTGGTCGTAGCCGACGGCCTTCGGAGTCGTCCGGCTGTTCATCAGAACCGGGACGCCCTCTACGGCTTTCGCTTCAAGGTCTGCGAATTTATAGCCCTTCGTGTTGGTCGAGTGGTCGAGGATTCGCTGCAGGTAGACATCGGTCTTCCCTTCGCGGACGAATTTCCAGTAATCGTTGAAGCGATTGTCTTTGGTCAGTTCGGCAAGCTTTGAGCTAACCAGCGTGAATACCTCTATGTCTCCGATCGTTTTGAAGATGCGCTCGATCGGAGTGCGCGGGAAGACGAGGAGGAATGGATTGGTCACCGAAGCGGTCATATCGGGATGCTTCAGCTCCGCCCATGAATCCACGCCGAAGACCACATCGGCCCATTCACACGACGTTGACCACCACCACTCCTGCACTGCGACCATCTCGATGCGCGGCAGAACGTTGATGACAGTGTTGTAGTGCCATTTGACATTGCCTAGGATCGAGTTGGCATTCGCAAACCAGAGCGACTTGGTCGGAGTCGGGATGTGTGTCTTGCCCGTCAGCAACTTGTTGCCGACGCGTAGCGGATGATCTTCGTGATTGTAGTAGTGAGCCGATTCGGCCTTCCAGTATTGTTTCGGCCTTGCAGGTTTCGACGGATCGAGTTCGATATCGAACGGGTTTTCATTGATGTACTGCGGAGATCCGTTGAAGAGGGCCGTGCGGTAATTGCCCGCAAATGAGCCGACATTTCCCGTCATCTTACCGACGTTCCCTGTGAGGGCTGCCAGCAGAAAGATGTCCCGGTCTTTATTATCGTTATTGAAAAATTGATTCGGCCCCATGCCGACGGCAAAGAGCGTCGTACCAGGCTGTTTGGCGAAGTGACGAGCCAGCGATTCGACTGCTCCTGCCGGCGCCCAAGTCAGTTCCTCAACCGTCTTCGGATCGAAGTGAGCCGCATATTCCTTGACCAGGTCGAAGACCGGGCGGCAGCGAACTTTCTTACCGTCCGCCAGGGTGACTTCAACGGTGCCTTCTAGAAGCGCGTCACCGATCTTTGAATTTTTACCGACATCGTCGCGGGTGAGCATCTTCGGTGCGTTGCCTGCTTTATCCCACCAGATGTAATCACCCCATTCAAGCCGCAGTTTTTCAGGAACTATCGACTGAATGTGCTGTTCGGCGGGCGGCTCTTTTTCGCCTTCTTTCAGAATGCGAGTCCATTTGAGATCCGCCGGCTGCCCTCCAAAGACCTCCTGTGCCTTTAGATATTTCAACGTATCCATACGCACCAGAATCGGCAGGTCGGTCCATTGGCGGACATAATCCCTGTCATAAAGATTTTCGCGCATGATGACGTTGGCGAAGCCGAGAGCCAGGGCCGGAGTTGTCCCAGGTCTGACGACGACGACATCGTCGCCCTTGGTGGCTGTGGCGGAATATTCGCAGGCGATGACGACGACGCGTGTTCCCTTGAGCCTGGCTTCGGTCAGCCAGTGAGCATCCGGCATCTTGGTTGTAATCCAGTTCATGCCCCAGACGACCACGGTTTTGGCGTGCTCGGTAACCGAGAGATCGAATTCGACGGTCTGCTGGCCCGTGACCATTGGATGTCCGGGCGGAAGGTCGGTATGCCACGAATAATTATCGAAGCCCTTGCCTCCCACCGCCTTGTCGGGTCCAACCTTGCGTATCGCGGCATCCAGCAGAGCCATGGAATTGGCCATGCGATACATACCGAAGACACGGGTGATTCCGAGCAGCGGCATGCCGCCGCGGAATTTGAGAACCTGTGTGCCCACGCCCTGTGTCGCCTCGATCGTCGCTTCATCGTAATGCTGGGCTCTGAGCCGGTTCTTGCCTTCATCGCCGGTGTAGGTTTCGGCGATGTTCTTGAGCGCCGACGCGACAATTTTTGCGGCTTCGTCGTGTGAGACTCGAACCCATTCATCGCGGGCGCGCTGAAAATATTCCTCCGGCGGTCGGCCGTCCTTGCCCCGCGGGAATCCGGCTTCAACCCATTTTTTGTAACCGGCCCGGACCATTGACTGATTGATGCGACGGTCGCCATAAAACCTGCGAGTCAGCGCCAGCCCTTTCTGGCAGACACGCGGATCCCAGCGATGAGTCGATCCGTTGCCTGCGAGGTCTTTCGCTTCGCCGTAGCGCATCGTAGGGCCGATGCGCGTGATGACGCCGGAACGCACATAGGCATTGAGCAGGCAGTTGTGCGTGTCGTTCGGAG
Source organism: Acidobacteriota bacterium (assembly GCA_016710075.1). Lineage (GTDB taxonomy): Bacteria > Acidobacteriota > Blastocatellia > RBC074 > RBC074 > JADJLO01. Next base: position 141,144 of record JADJLO010000041.1, read on the forward strand.
CGCAGGTGAAGGTGTATTTGGAATCGTATTTCCAAAGATCGCGATAGACATGCTCCCATCCTCGATCGGGATAAGATGCCAGCGGATTGGTGACGGCATCGAGGGCCCACGCGGTTGTGGCCGACGCGGCCAGCGCGCCGAAGCCTGCGACCGAAAGCCCTGCCAGGAAATCGCGCCTTGAGATATCTTTTTTCATAAGGTCTATTTCGCCTCCCAGGAACGGATGAAAGCTATGATGGATTCAATCTCCTGCGTTGACAGTGTTGAACGCGTGGGTGAAGGGTTGAGAAATCCCTGCATCGCGGTTCCGCGACGTCCACGGCCGATGGTTTCGACCAGGAATCTGTCAGTCGCACTGGATAAAAGAACCTTGTTTTTAAGAGCCGGCCCTTCTGCCCCCTCGCCATTCTGGCCGTGACAGCCTGAGCAGTTGCTTGTAAAGAGCCTCGAACCTGCGGCCGCATCGGCCTTGATCCAGCGTGCGGGGGAGCTGTCAGGCTTGAATGAAATGTTGCCCCCAAGCTGGCGCAGGTAAGCGACGACCCGCACAATCTCGTCGGGTTTCAAGCCCGATTCACTCGCCCAGACCGGCATCTTGCGACCCGGTCTTCCCTTGCTGATCGTTTCGGTGATGAATTCGTCCGATGCCAGCTCAAGGAAGTCCTGACCGGCGATGGCAGGGTAGGTCAGGAGCCTGCATATCGCCGCCCTTTGCCGTCGGCGCCATGGCAGCCGGAGCAGATCGCGCTGAATATCGTTGCGCCGTCGGTCGAAAATTCACGTGCGCCGAATCTCAGGACCTGCACCCTGTCCTTGGGGAGATAAGCGCCAGGGAGTTCTCTGCGCCTGAGCGACAAGACGTACATCGTTAGCAGATCTATTTGATTCTCAGTCAGCCCCATCATGGGCATGGCAGAGCCGGGGACGATCGCAGCGGGCGAACGGAAATGTTCGCCAAGCCAGAGTGCAAATGTCCTGCTGCCCGGCACGTGTGTGAAATCGAGAATCCCCGGATCTTTCTCACCGGCGCGCGACAGATCGGGCCCCGCGTCTCCGCCGACCCCGCTGACCTTGTGACAGCCAAGACACCCGGACGAATTGAAAGCCGCCTTCGCTTCGACCAGTTTCGATGATCCCACTCGTGTTGAAAGATAGGTTGTCAGCGCACCGCGATCTTCCTCGCTGATCGCCCCGAAAGAGGCTTTCCACGGGCCGTTCTGCGCTTCCCCGGATTGCTTGAGGTGCTTTTCGTACCAGCCCGAGTCGAATCCCTTGAAGCCAGCGCTCGAAAGATCGGGACCTTCAAGTCCGCCTCCACCCGGTCTGATCGTGGCTCCACGCCCGTCGACACGGTGACAGGCAAGGCAATCGAGCCTCTCGAAAACTCCACGGGCTTTTTCAAGAATCCCTGAATTCGGCACTTTCAACGGCGTATGACACGTCCCGCATCCGGCATAAGCGTATTTGATGGGTATCATCGGCTGAGGCCAGAAATGGACATCGCCGTGAGCATCGGCCTTGTCGGTCGCTCTTCCCTGTCCGCCGTGACATACGGTGCATCCAAACTCAGCAGGTTGGTGAACCACGGCCTTGTGAGCGGCCAGGACACGGTCACCGGTTATTCCCTGCTCTCCGGGAGCCATTCCGACGTGACACGAGACGCAGCGATCCGAAATATTGAGACCGGGATTGATGACCTGTCGCAGGTGAACATCCATGGCACCTTCCGGGGCGCCTTCCGTAGAACGCGCCGTGCCCTGTATCTGCCGCCATTCCCTTCCCAGGTTTTCGTTCGCTGCGGCCATGACCAGCAGGATGAAAACTCCCACGCTCGACCACAACAACAGATGTTTGTTCCTGTTCATATGCTTTAGTGTTTTGGCCAGTCGGCGGGCGACCAGTAAAAGACCCAGTTAGGCCCGCGGAAATAAGTGCCGATGATCGTCAGCACCACAAAACCGCACAAGAAAACCGTAAACAAACCCATGGCTCCGGCACGCGTCGAGTTGTATCGCCGCACGAGCCATACTGAATAGAGCCCGTAAATCAGGGTCAGCAAGGTGCCCGGATTTATCAGTGTGATGACGAGTTGCGGCACATGCGGAAACCATTCACGGATCCAGCCGAATCGGATGACAAATGCCTCGATCAGAATTGCGGAAGCCAACCCGACGAAGATGGACTTTCTGACAAGCGGCCAGCCGCCTGTTCCTCCGAACCACTCACCGGTTCCGGCTTCTTCCCTGTCAAGAAACGGAATCAATCCCAGACCGATGATGACCAGCGACGGGATGCCTATCCCGCCCATGACGGCGGAGAATGCGACCATCTCCTGCAGGCCCAGGAAATACCACGGCGCCTTTGCCGGGTTTTCAGGCACCGCCGGGTTTGCCAGTTCCTTCAATGGCGCATCTGAAATAAGCGACAGACCCACGCAAATAAGGGTCGTGAGCATGAGCACGGCCAGTTCGGCATAGAAGAGGTGCGGCATCGAAGGCAGCGTATTCTCAGGCCCCCGGCCGACGGCGGAGGTTTTGCCCCGGACGATTGCCGCCAACTGGTATGTTTTAGCGGGCGCATCGGTAAAGACCGGATAGATCTCTTCTGATGATCGAGGTTCGAGCCGGCTGTCTGCATCAGCGGGGCGGACCATTCCGCCATCCTTGCGAATGCGCCAGAAATGAACTCCCATCAGCGCCGCCAGAGCCAGCGGCAGGAGCATGATGTGAAGCAAATAGAATCTGATCAGCGCCTCGACGCCGACCACGTCTGAACCGAGCAGCAGCAGGCGTTGAAACCCGCCCGGATCGAACCAGTCTGTAATGCCAAGCGCATCGGTCACCTCTCGCGGCGACTGAGCGATGTTGGCGCCGATCGTGATCGCCCAGTAAGCCAGTTGATCCCACGGCAGCAGATATCCCGTAAAAGAAAGACCGAGAGTGATGACAAACAGACCCATGCCGATCAGCCAGTTGAATTCCCGCGGTTTGCGATAAGCTGCCGTGTAGAAGACCCGGGCCATGTGCAGGATGACCGCTACAACCATGACATTCGCCGCCCATCGATGAATATTGCGAATGAAGCGGCCGGTCGGAACAACGAAGTGAATATCCTTGATCGAATCGTAGGCCACGTCGGGATATGGTTTGTAATAGAACATCAGCAGCACGCCGGTGACCAGAGTGATCAGAAAAGCGGCTGTGGTGGCGATCCCCAGACCCGCCGTGGTTGACCACTTCAGCGTCCAGCGATGGGTCCTGACCGAATGCAGGTGCAGGAACAGATTGCTGAAGACGAATGTAGACCGCTTCCTGTCTGTATTCGGTTTTCCGCTGCGGAATGTCGCGTCGAGCAGGCGGCGCGGAGCCGCTCGCAGGTTGTCTTTGAAAACCTGCATGGCCTGGTTTTTTTCTATCACCGGGGTACTCATGCTTTCTCCTTCGTTCCCGGGGGTACTTTCTTTTCCTCATCAACCACCCAGGAATCGCCCTTGCTGCTGACCTTCAGCCAGTCGAGCGCGCGCGGCGCAGGACCTCTGCTGACAGCGCCATCGACGCCGAACCTCGACCCGTGACACGGGCACTCGAATCCATCTGGCATGGGTTTCACGACGCATCCCAGATGGGTACAGATCGTTGAGATCGCAAAAACGCCCTCACCGTCACGAAAGAGCGCCACTGCGCGCCCCGGCGGCACAAAAGCCTCGCCCGCCGACAGCGCTTCGGGCAGCTTGACGCTGAATTTTTTCGACGGCGATGACAAGACAGCCGCTTTTGGCAATCGAAGCATGCCCAAGACAGAAAAAAGCAGAGTCCCGGCCATCGCTATGAGTGAAGACATGCCAAGGAAATCGCGGCGAGCGATCGGCTCCGGATCCAGACGCGATTTGGGTTCACCGGCTTTGACTGTCATGCAGACCTCCAGAAAGTTGAGAAATTCACTCGTTCCATGGTGATGGCATCGACCGGGCAACGCATCGCGCACAGCGCACAGCGGATGCATCGATCCTCGTCTTTGAGAATGGCTGAATGCTCTGTCAGATCGGCATCAGCCCCAAGAGAGTTCCCGATGGCCGAACTCAATTCCGCGTCCGGCTCGAGATCCGCCAGCGAGACCAGCTTCAGACACTGTGTCGGGCAGACATCGGCACAGCCACCGCAGAGCACGCACCGCATGCCGTCGAATACGGGTGTCACCCCGCAATCGAGGCAACGCGAAGCTTCGCGCATGGCCTCTTCGGCGCTGTATCCTGTTTCAACCACGTTATCGGGATGGCTCAGACGCTGAGCGGGATGGATCACAGGCAATGGCACGCGCCGGATCGATTCGTAGCCGCGCTCGCGCCTGTAATTCTCAAGAATATTGTGGGCCGTGACGGAATCGGCGGCCAGCTTGCGCCCGGTTATATATTCGTAGATCGAGCGGGCGGCAGCCTTGCCTGAGGCCACGGCGTCGATCAGCAGCCGCGTACCGTGCGCCAGATCGCCTGCTACGAAGACTCCTTTAGCCGTTGTATTCAGCCTGACCGGATCGATCTTCGGCCAGCCCGGGCGCATCATCTCGATGTCCGTGCCGCCGTCTTCAAGAAAGGTCAGCTTGGGAGCCTGTCCGACCGAGAGCAGTACCGTGTCGCAGGGAATCGTTTTTGTGACTTCATCGTCATAGCGAGGCGCAAACCGCCTGCTCTCGTCGTAAACGTGCAGGCATTTACGGAACTCAACGCCGGTCACATTGCCGCCCGAATCACGCTTGATCTCGAGGGGGCCCCATCCGTTGTGACGCTCGATTCCCTCTTCATCGCCCTCTACGATTTCAACCGTGTCGGCAGGCATCTCTTCAAGGCTTTCCAGCGAAATCAGGTGGACGCGGGTCGTTCCCGCAAGGCGTGCCGCAGTCCGTGCCGTGTCGTAGGCAATCTGCCTTAAAACCGTGCGCGCCACGTCGTAGGCCACATTGCCGCCGCCAATCACGACAACCTCATGACCTATCTCAAGCCCCTCACCCAGCGATACGGCCCGCAGCAGATCGACACCGCCGTAAACACTCGGCCCCATTTCTCCAGGCAATCCAAGGCTGCGCGACGATTTGGCCCCGACTGCTATGATCACCGCTGAAAAATCGCGCCGCAGATCGCTGAATGAGATCTCTTTGCCGATGGTCACGCCGCATCGGATCTCGACCCCGAGAGCCTCTATCACCGCGACTTCCTTCGCAATCAATTCGCGCGGCAATCTGTATGCCGGCACTCCAACCGCCAGCATGCCCGCTGCCACCGGATCGGTCTCGAAAACAACGGGCTTGAATCCCAGCAAGGCAAGATCATGAGCCGCCGAAAGCCCCGCAGGTCCCGCGCCGATGATGGCAACCTTTTCGCCCGAGGCCCTCACCACTCTCCCGTCAAGACACGAACGCAACAATGCCGCCAGCTCTTGAGCATCGGCAGCTACGGGTGGCACAAAATTCTTAATGGATTTCAGAACTTCATCGGTGGGTCTGGCTTCAGGTCCGGCCAGCGAACACGCGAACCGTTTCAGCCCGCGAATCGATATCGGTCGATCGTTCGCTATAAAATGGCCGTCATCATCGACTCTCGGAATCTTTCCACGCCGGCAGGCTGCCTCGCAGGGCGCTCCACAAATACGGCCGCAGATCGATGCAAATGGATTCGGCCCCCGCGCGATCAGATAGGCTTCCTCAAATCGCCCCTCAGCTATCGCCCTGACATATCCTCGTGCATCCGTGTGAACCGGACAGGCCACCTGACAGGAAATCAACTCCTGGTGATATCTCTCGCCCGGTATTTGTACCTTCAACAGGTCCATATCTCTCAAGCCTCTTCAAAGCTATGATCTGCTACGGCACTCTGCTGATTCCGGCCTCATGCTCTTACTCTTTAATCCATCCCGGGCTTCGCCAAAGTTATCTGATAGAACGGCGGCGCCGCTTTTTCTCCCGGATCGATCAACCCCAGCACACAGGGAACATTCCCCTTCAAGGGATGACTCGGACGCGACTTCTCAAGCAGATGCCCCAGATTCCATTTCGACAACGTCTGCACTATCGCCTGATGCAACTCCAAACCCGCAAGGTGAAAGGCGCATACCGTGTCGACATCCTCCGTCGAAAGGCAAAAATTCCCGACAATCGTTCCCTGGCACGCTTCCATGATCGCCTGAAATGTTATCTCTTCAGGTTGGCGGTTTAATCGGACTCCTCCCTTGGCTCCCCGCTCGGATCTCAATATCCCCGCCTTCACCAACAGCCCCGTCACCTTCGCCAAATACGTCGGCGATTCACCTAAATCATTCGCTATCTTTACTGGCGACTGACTGCCACCTTCTCCATTCTGTCCAAGGTAGATTAATACCCGCATTGCCGATATCGTCGTCTTTGTAAGCATAAGTTCTTTGTTTGAAAATCAGCTAATACGGATAATATATATCTGAATTATCCGTGAGTCAATATAATATATTCTTAATCGGATTTTAATTCCTTGATCCAGCGATCCATCTTGATTGTAATTGTACAGCTGATTGCCGTACACTAGCGACGAATCGTTAGTCCGGCAATTTGCCGAACGAGAGGAGGATACCAAATGCCAACGAAGATTGAAAAATCTCTGAAGGAGAAAAAAGTTCCAGGGGGCCGGGAAAAGGGTAAGTCAGAAGAGCTTGTGAAGAGGCGATCAGTAAGGCTGGATATGCGAATCAACATTCAGACTAAGTCGTTGATTGAGCGAGCTGCCGCGCTGACTGGGCAGACGCTGACGGATTTCGCGATCTCCAATCTGGTGCAAGTGGCTGTTGATACCATCGAGCAGCACCAGCGGTGGAAAGAGTGACGCCGGCCGGGGCGTTGAACGCCCGGCCAAACCGCCTGCGTGCGGGCTGCGCGCTTACGCCCTCGCGACAAAGGAGAATAGACGTTGCTCCAGGTCTCCATCAGCCCTCAACTCCGGACACAACCGCGAAGAATTTGACTGCGGCGAAGAATCGCTTAATCGCTACCTGCGCCAATATGCCTCGCAACATCAGAAGAAGAACATCGGACGCATCTACGTGGCGACGGCGCGGGATGATCGTCGTGTGCTGGGTTATTACACACTCACAAACGGCTCGGTCAGCTTTCAGAGCGTGCCGCAGTCAAAGGGGTTGCCGCGTGAATATCCAATTCCGGTGATCTTGCTCGCCCGCCTTGCCATAGACAGATCAATGCAGGGGAAAGGGATGGGAGCAGTGTTGATCTTTGATGCTCTCAAACGAGCGGCCGAAGTTGCCGAGATCAGTGCGACATATGCAGTAATAGTTGACGCCATCGACGAAAAAGCGAAAACCTTCTATGAGCATTATCACTTTGAAGAGAGTTCTGACGACCCGATGAGACTCTTCCTCCCGATGCATGACATACGGTTGCTGATAAGCAAAATCGGCTCATGAAACATGAAGAACGTCGAACTGGGGAAAAGGCTGATAGCCTGAGCCGTTCACTTAAAGCTGACTTTAACCCTATTTGCCGTATAGCCATCAACGGTGACGACGACATCGACTTCGCCTCTGCCGATGAGTGAGCGAGGCAGCCTGATGTTGAGTTGATCGAGACCGACGAAGTCTGCCTGTTGGCCGGCAAAGTCGACCTGGCATCGAGATACCTCCGACGGTAGCGGTAACGGTTGAGAGCGAGCTTCTGAATCTGATGCCTGTTCCATAAAGGAGGAGAAAGACCTGATCTGTCTCGGGTCCGAGATCGATGGGAATATGGACGAACTTCATCTGCGCGGAATCGAACCGGGCAATATTTTCGTAGATGCTCGAATTGTCCTGTTTTGTACGCAGGGCGAAAGCGGCGGCGATTCCCTGTCCGCTTGAATCGGCAGAGAAGATGGACGGAGCGACGCGGTTTACCCTGACAAGCCCGACCGAAGCGTCTCCGTTAATGTTGAGTATCGTAATCAGGGCATCACCCTCGGCGGTAGATGGCGCTATCTGAAAATTGATCTGAGTGGGTGAAACGTAAAAGAGGGGTGCGAGTCGCTCGACACCGGCACTGTCCTTCAATCTGATGGTTGTGCCGGCAAGATTTGTCGGCAGCGGCACCGTCTCGGCGGTCAGTGTCTGAGTGGCCAAATTGGAGCCGAATGCCGTAACGATTGCATGCTGCGCCACGGGGGCCTTGTAATCGGCGCTTGAGACCACAAGCAGGGGGCCGGCAGGCAGGACGTTGAAGTTGAGCGAAGCTGATATGCTCTGGGCGAAAAGATCATCGCCGTTATAGGTTGCCGTGATGTTACGTCCACCGGCAGGCAGGGTTGTGAGAGTCAAAACGGCCTTGCCCATGGCGTTTATCGTTGCGGTTCCGATTGCCGTGGCGCCGTCTCTGAATGTGACGGAGCCGGAAGGGGAGCCCACGGCCTGACCTCCGCCTTGACCTCCGCCTTGACCTCCGCCTTGATTTACTGTGGTGACGGTCGCCGTCAGAGTCAACGGCTGAATCTGATAGACCGGCGCAGGCGATGCCGATACGGTGGTCGTTGTCGAGAATTTGTTAACGGTCAGAAAGAATGTCTTGCTCGAACTGATGTTGCAGTTGTCAGTGGCGTTGACGGTCACGTTATAGAGTCCCGCGGGACGGGCGTTGGCGATGTTTAATACGCCTGTCGCCGGATCAATGCTCAAAGTTCCGGTGAAAGTCGAGGTTATTGCCGTCATGCTTACGATCGATCCGTTATCGACGGGAGGTGCGGAGGGAGTGATGATTGCAGAGCCTGTGATGGCAACGCTGGATGTCGGATAGTTGCCGAGTGACGGAGCCGTGTTGTCGGAAACCTGCACGATGAGGCTTGCCGCCGATGAATCTCCGCGGCTGTCGGTGGCGCCGAGCAGGACCACGTTCCGGCCCGGCGCGGCGCTGCAATCGGCAAAAATATTTGCAGTAATCGTTCCGTTGATATTGGTGAGACCGGTGATAGAGATTCCCGTGGGTGCGGTCAGAACAGAGATTGAGAGCAGACCCGCCGGGGTCTCGGCATCGCTGACTGCGGCGATTGTTGAAACCGCGCCGGGACTTCCCTGCCGGCGATCGATCGTGCCGGCAGAGATGATCGGCAGCGAGTTTGCCGTAAGACATTTACCGATCACTCCGGCATTATAGATCGCCTGGATCTCGTCCGGAGCCAGAGCCCGCGAGAAGAGGTCGACTTCGTCGAGCAGTCCCTTGTGCCGCAGGCTCGTACCCGGACGCCACCCCAGATAAAGATCGTAGGTCGTCTGCGGAATAAAAGAACCGAGAATCTGCTGCGCGACTACGACGCCGTTGCGGAAGAGCCGCGCGATTCCCGAAGGCCTGTCATAGGTCAGCGCTACATGCTGAAGTTCATTAGCCTTGATCACACCGGCTCCGGTCTGAATCACGTGAACATTGCCGAGAGTGTCGATAATGTTGGCGAAGAGGGCGCCGGAGATGAGCGCCGGCTCGGTGCAGCAATTTAAAGAATAGTAGAAATGGGCGCCGATGCCGTTGGCGGTCCCGCTATTCCACTCGACTATGGGTCGTGTCTCATTGATATCAGCCGGACTGATCCATGCATCAACGGTCAGGCCGCCGCCTCTTCCCACATTCAACGAAGTTGAAGCATTGAGTTTCAGATGATCGTCGATCCCATCGAAATTGAATGCCTGCCCGACCTTTCCCTGTGCAAAGAGAGGCCGCCGAACCGGCGATATCCGATGCGTTATTTTCCGCGCGATACCAGCTGACAAGGCCGCTCGGCACAGGTGCGCAATCGCTGCATTTCCCGGTTGAATCGGATTGGACGATCGACTGGATCTCCTGTGCTGAAAGATCCCGGGCATAGAGACTGACTTCATCGATCAATCCCAGAAATGTCTGTGAGGTGTCACGATTGACGCCGTCGGCAATGCGCAGCGGATTATTGAAGCCCGCCTCGAACGGGACGCTCGTCTTGTTGAGTATCCCGTTGAGATAGAGCCTGGCGACGCTTCCGTCATAGACCAGGGCCACGTGAGTCCATTGAGCGAGTGGAATCGGCGAGGATTCGAGCCTTTTCAGACTGTCCACCCAGTACGAGATGCGATCCTGTGACTGGTAGAGTGCACCGAAACTTTTCGATCGCCAGTCGTTTGAAATGAGATGCTGATTCTGCAGGATGCTTCGTTTTGGAAAGAGCCAGAATTCCACTGAGAATTTGTTGCCAAGATTGCGCGAGGGCAGGAGCACGAAATCGTCGTCGCCGTCGAAGCTGAATGACTGGCCGGTTTTTCCGGAGGTGAAGAGCGTATCGCCGGCGCTGATGCCGTTGCCGGCTGCGCCGCCGATTGAATCGGCAGCATTAAACTCGGCGCGATACCATGCCGCAAGCCCGGCCGGCGGCGCAGCGCACGACTCCGCCAGCGGATTGACCGTCAGAAAAAAGGATCTTGAGATGGTTGCACCGCAGTTGTCCGCGACGGTGACTGTCACCGTGTAAGTTCCAACCGGGCCGGCATTTCCGATCGAGACGACACCGGTCAACGGATTGACTGTGAGAGCCCCGATGAAGCCCGGCGCAGCAACCGTAACACCCGCAACCGACGCTTCGTCCGATGGAGGCCCTGCCGGCGTGATTGTGGCATTCGCTCCGATCTCGAGCGTTGTCGAGAGATAAAATCCGAGAATCGGCTTGAGGTTGGGATCGACCGTGATCGTCAGATTTGCAGTGGTCGACAGGTCGCCGTCGCTGACTTTGAGCGCAACCGTGTTGCTTCCAGGGGAGGCGTTACAGCCGGCCGTCACCCTGGCGCTGATGATGCCGTTGCTATTGGCTAACTCGGTTACTGAAATCCCTGTGGGAGCGCTCAGGACTTCGACGCTCAGATAGTTCGCCGCCTGCTGCTGATCGGAGATGTTGGCTATTGTGGCAAAGCTCCCCGGGGATCCTTGAATCCGCGTGATGGAGCTTGCGGCCTGAATCGCCGGCGGTGTGTTGGTGACAGCGCTTTCCTGAAAAACATAGGCGCCATCCTCCGTACCGGCGATTCCGAACTGACCGGAAAGATCGATCGCAATCGAGATCACGCTGAGATTATTGAGCCCTGCGCTGAGAGGACTCCAGGTATCGCCGCCGTCCTGGCTGCGATAAATACGGCCCGGGCCATTGGCCGTATCCGCCGCTATAATGTAGACGACATCGGGATTGGCCGGGCTGCCGACGATCTCACGGATGAAGCCCGGCAGTGTGGCGTCTCCTGCGGCGGATTCCCCGACGGCAAGATTGATCAGAGAGGCCGGCAGAACCAGGAAGTTTACCTGTTTCCACGTCGCACCGTTATTGACGCTTCGCCACAAACCGTTGCCCGGCCCTGCGGCCAGATATGCCGGTTGCGATTTGGCCAGATAGAGCACCGTTTCTGTCGGCTGTGTGAATGCGGTCTGGGTCCAGTTATCACCTCCGTTGATCGTCACCACCACTCCGCCGGAGGACGATCCAATTGCGTTGACGGGATTGGCCGGATTAATCGAGATGTTCTTCAAGCCGCTGATTGCCGCAGGCCTGTCGATCCAGTTTTTACCGTAACCAAGGCTGACGAACTCCCGCCCGTCGCACTGGCGGACGCCGCTAAGCGGCGTCAACGCCGGCAAAACACCTTTCTCACGCAGTCTGATCAGACAATCCGGCGCGGTTTGCACTTCACGGGAATATGTCTTTCCGCCGTCAGTGCTCAGGAATATTCCGTATGGAGTGGTCGCGATATATCGGTCCGCCGGCCAGTATCTGAAAATGACAAGATCGAGGATTGGCCCTTGCTGCAGGGCGCCGCTGCCGTCATAGGGTGTCCAGACCGGACTCGGGATCTTGATTTGGTTTGTGCTCCAGGTAAGCTGCTGTCCAAGGGCAAAAGCGCCGGGCTGAGCCGTCAAAGTCGGGGGGCTGAACAGGACGCCCGGGACAGAGCCCGAAACTACAGGGTTTCCCGTCCTGGTGAAGTTGATCGCAGAAGTGACGGTCAATGGGAATGTGCGGCTGATCGAAGATCCACAGGCGCCCGAAACCGATACCGTCACGGTGTGATTACCCGGCGGTGCGGCGTTGCGAACCGTGACGACACCCGTCGATAGATCGGTCGAAAATGTCCCGGTAAATCCATTCGAAGCGGCCAGAATATTGATTGCTCCGCCCGCTGGCGGCGCCGCTGGAACCACCGATGTCGAAGAGCCCGCCGGCAGTGTCGTCGCCTGATAACTTCCAAGCGTCAATTGCGAAGCGGCATCGACCGCATTCACAGTCAGATTGGCTTTGCTGGTCTGCCCGCACGGATTGATGACCGTCAGCTCCAGGACCCTGACTCCGGGCGTCACGCTGCAATCGATTGCGATCTGAGCGGTGATCGATCCCTGATTATTGTTGATATTCGAAATCTGAATGCCGGGCGGAACCGCAGTTGTGAAAACCTGCAATTGACCGGCAGGTGTCGAAGGATTCGAGACCATCCCGATGGTCGATACTCCGGTTGAACCGATTATCCTGTTGATCGGCGCTGACGCCGTGATCGACGGAAGCGGACATGCGTCCCCCACTGTAATGGTCATGGCGCTGCCGCCGGCGCTTGCGGCAAAACCCGCTGTCCCGTTGTATGCCGCCTCAAGCTGATAAACTCCCGGCAAAGTCAGACCCGGAATCAGATAAACGGCATTGGCAACACCCGCGCTGACGTTCGACGTCACCGGCGTCCCGATCGTCAAGTTCCCCGATTTCAGGGTGAAGGTGACGCTGCCCGCATTGACGACCACTGTGCTGCTGGTGACCATCGCACTCAATTGCGTGGTCCGGCTCGAATAATCGTAGACGATGCTGTAATTCGAAATAACGGTCGTCGTCGCTACCTGCTGCATCGACGGAGTAATGACCACGGTATTCGAATTGCCGGCCCCTGCCGCTTGCAACAGCCCCCACCAACTCAATATTCCAATGAGGATTATTGCCGGCACCATGAGATGAAGCTTCAACCAATGATTCAGGTTGGGGTGTGGGAGTTCTCTCGGGAGTTATTGATAGTGGGAGTTCTTCTTCACGTTTGGTGGATTGTCAGTAATTCAGAATAAAATACGAGGGGGAAGGGGGACGGGCCCCCAAATTCGCCAACAATATCAGCTAATCAGTTATTTGGTCTATTTGAAGCTGACTTTGACGATGTTTGCACTCTGGGTATTTACATTGAATAACACGTCAACCTCGCCTCGACCGGCAAGGCTGCGCGGCAGGCGCAGATTCGCCTGATCGAGGCCAAAAAAATTCACCTGAAGGCCCGCAAAAGTTACCTGTACCGATTGACCGCCAACTGTGGCAGTCACGGCTGATAGATTATTGCGGTTTCTGAATCCGGTGCCGTAGAGCACCAGATAGACCTCATCCGAAGCCGGGCCGAAATCGATCGGCAAATAATTGAACTTCTTGAGCACCGGATCGAATTGAGCCACAGGCTCATATGATTGTGCCCCATCCGGTTTTACTCGAAGAACCTGCGCCGCGGCAATTCCGCGCCCGGTCGAGTCGGCGCTGAAGATTCCCGCGGAAGTCGTGGCAACCGGAATCGTCGATGAAAAGACAGCGCCGTTGACGTTGCTTAATGTCAGCGTGGCGGGTCCGTTAGATGTCGACGGCGGCACCAGGAAATTTACCTGATTCGGAGAGACATAGAAAAGCGGAGCCGCCCTTTCATTTCCGAAATCGTCCCTGACGCGAATCGACAATCCGGCGAGAAGGTTTGGCAGCGGCTGGCCGTCAGGCGCCGATTGGGTGATTGTCGCCATATTTGAGGCGAACGCGACACCTATGGATTCGGAAGACAGTGAAGTTGACTGATAGCTGGCGGCCGAACCGACGGCCGCGCTTGCAGGAATCGCCAAACGGAATATCGATCCGCCCTGCCCGACAACGTAAAGCTCACCCGACTCATCTTCACCAAAAGATGTAATCAGAAGACTGGTATCGCGCATAATGCTGAAATTATTGTCTTTGAGCAGAAAGATCTCTCCCGTACAGTAATCACCGAAGACATAGGTGCCGGCGGGAAAAGTCCCCTGGATTCCCCTGTAAACATAGCCTCCCGTGACCGAGCATCTGCCGCCGGAATGATCGTATTGATAAACGGGAGGGATGAAATTTGCAGGTATACATTTAGCTGCGTCCAGATTCGTGCAGTTTCTGCCTTCGTAGACGCGCCATCCGAAATTGCCGCCTCTGGTGATAACGCTGATCTCCTCGATCTGGTTCTGGCCGACATCGCCGGCCCAGAGCTGCCCTGTCGATCTGTCGAATGACCACCGCCATGGATTACGCAGCCCGACGGCATAAATCTCGTCGCGCCCGGCTACAGGGCCGAAAAATGGATTGTCCGCGGGTGAAACGTAGTTGACGCTTCCGCTGGTATTGTTGATATCTATTCGCAGCATTTTTCCCAGCAGATCGTCAATATTCTGGGCCCGGTTACCGGGATCGTTTCCCGAACCGCCGTCTCCCATGCCGATGTAGAGAAAGCCGTCGGCACCGAAATCGATCATCCCGCCGTTATGATTCGAGAACGGCTGCGAAACCGTGATGATGATCTTCTCGGCAGTCTCGGCGACATTCGCGTTTGTCGTCGAGACCTTGAACTCCGAAACGACCGTCGCTCCGTCGCTCGTGCGGGTGTAGTTGACGAAGAACCTGCGGTTGATCGAATACTGTGGATGAAACGCCAGACCCAGAAGGCCGCGTTCTCCGCTGAATGAGACCTTCGAGGTTAAATCGAGAAACGGAGTCGGCAACGGCGCAACCGCTCCGGGCGGCATGACCAGAATCCTCCCCGGCTGCTCGATGATGAATAATCGGTTCGATCCGTCCTTAGCCGTTGTCACCAGCACCGGATTGTTGAGGTTGCCGGCAATCTGAATTAGCTGCACCTGGTTCTGGGCGAAGACATTTATGCCGAGAATAGACAGAATAAATATTGTACGAATGACCATCTTCATCATTATTTCACACTCCCTTGTTAACATGATTTCAGGAGAAATCATCAGTGCTTACCAGACTATTTGGGGGGTATGTGACACTCTCACTCCGGAAAATTCACAAAATTTCGCGAACATCGCCGTTGCGACGGGTGATCCGCTGTCGATCCATAAATTCAAGCAGGGGGATGGCGTATTTCCGTGAAACGCCGGTGAGATCTTTGAAAGCTGCAACATCAATTTTGGGGCCGTGTTGTAATTTGTAATTCTGAATCGAAACTTTCAATTTTTCCAGTGAGGACCGATGAAAAACGAGGTCCGAGATTTTTATCAGTTCTCCGCTGTTGATGAGCATCTGAGCGAACCGCTGAGCGCGCGCGGAATCGATGCCGAATTGAGGGGCGGCGGAGCGATGGCGTCTTCGAGCGAAATCGGCTGGAGGTCCGCGCGAGCATAAAGTTCGGCCAGATGATCTTTTGCGGCCTGTTCATCGGCGCTCAGAGCCACACGATGAGTCGAGAGCCTGATCAGATCCTTCTCCGCGACGATTTCGTTTTTTTCGGAAAGCTGAGAGATAACCGCGCGGAAGATTTCCTGAGGCAGATGCGAGAAGATGCGTTCGCGCAGTTCCTCGCGACCCATGCCCGATTCGAGAGGCGATTTCTGATGAAAGGCCTTGAGCATGGCGCGGACCTTCTTCGAAAGTTCTTCGAACGCGGGGCGCGAGACGAGCAGCAGCGGGTTGAGTGAGGCGGCGACGGCCCGGCGCGATTTTGTCATGGTCTCGGCGGCCTTTGCGATCAGGTCATCCGGCGATCCGCTTCTGGCCGCGATGTCGGAGAGTGTCATGCCGGATTCGCCGGCCATCTCCACAAAAAGAGCGATGCGCTCTGACACTCCGGCTGCCGCTAAAGTCTCAAGCCGGGCGATGACGGCGGCACCGTCCCGGCGGCGATGCTTCTGAGGCAGCGAATCGACGACAGTGCCGCCGCCGATCGTGACGGTGGGCGAATAGCTCCGGATGATGAAATGATCTCCGGGAAGCGTCAGTGCCGGCGATTCAAGACGAAGTTGAGCAAAACTCGAACTGCCCGCTGTGATCTCGTTGCTTTGAGGAAAGATGACGCGAGCCAGCACTTCGGCGGTTCCGATGTGAAGATGGACGCGCGAGCGATTTCGAAGCGGCCTTGGGGAAGACTTGAGAAGCGTCAGCTTGACATCGATCATCGAAGCGGCTTTGAGTCTGCCCGATGGAGCGAGAACCTGCCCGCGCGAGACCTCATCCAGGTCGATCCCCTGCAGATTGACCGCTGTGCGTTCGCCGGCAAAGGCTTGCTGCGTCGCATGGCCGTGAACCTGCAACCCGCGGGCTTTGCTTCTGCGGCCGCCCGATGGATAAAGCTCAAGTTCATCGCCCGATCCGATTCGCCCGGCAATGAGCGTTCCGGTGACTACCGTGCCGAATCCCTTGATCGTAAAGACCCTGTCGATCGGCAGCCTCGCGACAGCATGCTGATCTCTTTCTGCAACTCTTGCGGCAAGCAATGAAAGCGCCTTCTTCAATTCTTCTATTCCAACCCCGGTCTTCGAACTGACGCGCACCACTGGGGCTCCTTCGAGAAATGAGCCGGCAACGAAATCGGCCACATCCGCTTCCACAAGCTCGGTGAATTCATCGTCAACCAGATCGGATTTGGTGATCACCACCAGACCGGATTTGACCTCGAGCAGCCGGCAGATATCGAAATGCTCCCTTGTCTGGGGCATGACGCCTTCATCGGCCGCAACAACCAGCATGACCAGATCGATGCCGTGAGCGCCCGCAAGCATGTTTTTGACGAAGCGCTCGTGCCCGGGCACATCGACGAAACCAAAATGAACATCACCTGCGGTCAGATCCGCGAATCCGATGTCAATCGTGATCCCACGCTCCTTCTCTTCCTTCAGGCGATCGGCATCCACCCCGGTCAAGGCTTTGACCAGCGCCGTCTTGCCATGATCTATGTGGCCGGCAGTGCCGACAATTATCTGTTTCATAGAATTTGATTATAGATTACTTGTTTCGTAATCTAAATCTTATCAAGTTCAGCGTTCAAGGCACTTGAACATGTCTTCATGATTGTAAACAATAGGAACTCCCCCATTTGAGCATGCGCTCTGATCAATTATTAAACGTAATCTCCTGGTCATGAATCAAACTCCGACTGATCAGACATCGATGATGGCAGACGAGCCACCGCGCAAGCAGCGAAGCCGCTGGAGGCGCTTGCTGCGCTTCTGCGCGGCTCTCATCCTGATTGCGGGCCTTGGTGGACTCGGGATATGGCTCTATCTGAGATCGGAGAGTTTCAACCGTTTCATCGCCGGCCAGATCAAATCCAGACTGAAAGATTATGGTCTGCGCGCGGAGATTGGAGGATTCGGGTTATCGCTCAAGGGGCAATCGGCACGACTGACCAATTTAAAGATTTACAATGACCAATCCGGCGAATTGATCGCGTCAATAAAAGGTCTGGGAGTTTCAGTCAACATCCACGAGCCATACGCTCTGAGCCTGAGCCGCGAAATCGATCTGCAAAACGTCGACATCGAGGGACTGGAAGTCTTCTTTATCTTCGATGAAAAAGGGCGAAACAACTTCTCGGGGCTTCACGCCCCACCGCAGGCCGGGCCGAAACGCTTGACCATCGACTATGCGAAACTACTGGCCAGAATCACCGATGCCAGGGTTCATTACGAAGACAGGCAGCACAAGATCAGAGCCGTCCTCGAGAATCTGAATATAACTGCTCAGCCTCAACAGCAAAAACCGGAAGTCATCGAGGCGGCCATTGCCTCTAACAGCGGGCTTTTCGGCTTCGAGGGACGCGATGCGAAAATAACGAACCTCGACCTGACGGCTGTCATCGCTTCGGACGGAGTGGATCTCAAAAAAATCAACATCGCTTCAGCTCTGACGAATGGAAAAGCCGAAGGCCGGTTGAGCGACTGGCGCAACCTGCGCTACAGATTTTCATTCGACAACCGGGCAAAGCTCGAAGAGGTTTCGAGAATCTTCTTTCCCGAGCTAAAGATGAAGGGCGAAGCAAGCGGGAGCGGAAGTGTTGAAGGCTCCGGTGATCTCTACAACATCAAGGCTGAGGTGACCTCACAGGCTCTCTCGATCGAAGAGAGCGACTATCGGGACGCGCGGGTTTCTCAGTTCGTACTTAACGGCAAAGGCCCGAAATTCAGGTTCAACAGCAGGCATGTGCAGGCCCGGCAGGAGAGCTTCGGCCCCGTCACGATACAAAATGCGGTCGTCAATGACGTCAAAGGCGAATCGGCAAACAAGCGCACTCTGATCACGGCCCCTTCAGCAAGCGTCGCGACAGTCGAATGGCCGCAAAGTAAATTGACTGGTCTCGATTTGCTGGCAATGAACGTCAGTCTCGATGCGGCGACAAGAACGTTCGGGTACAAGGTGGAAGCGGACGCAAGGCTCAAAGAGGGTGAAATCGCCGGCGTCGCCTTCGCCGGCGCTACGGCAAAAGCCCTCTACGACAACACTGCACTCAATCTGACCGGGATCGAGAGCAGCGTCTTCGGAGGCAGGGGCGAGGGAGAATTTCTTCTGCCCATCGCCTCCGGCGTGGCATCGCGCGCCAAAGGAAAATTCTCGAACATCCAGACCAGTGAAGTTCTCACTTATGTCGTCAGCCAGAGCGGGCTGAAAATATTCGAAAAGATACCGGTTGCGGGTCTCGTCTCCGGCGAGGGGGAGATTAGTTTCATCGGAGCCAATCCTGAAAGCATCGGCGGCAATGTGATCGCCAGATTCGAGGGCAGGACAACCGACACGAGCGATCAGTTGCCGGTCGCCGGCGACGCGGTGATCACCGCCTCCGGAGGGGTCTTCAATTTCGACAAGCTGGAGATTCTGGCCGGACAGACGAAGATTGACGCAGTCGGAACCCTCTCGGTCACGGGCGATTCCGAACTCAGAATCAAACTCTCTTCAAAGCAAGCCGAGCAATTGCTGCAGATTGCCCGGTCTTTCGAAGATGCGCGCCCGTATATCGCCGAATACGAACCGCAGATAATCGGTGATGCGGAGTTTGAAGGCATTCTCAGGAGCCGGAAACGCAACCCGGCCGCCGCCGGGGCAGGCGAAATTCAGACGACGCTTGAAGGCAGCGTCAATGCCTCAACCATCGGCCTTCGCGACGCGCTGCTCGGGTCTCTCAGGGGCTACTTCTTCATTTCGCAGGATGAGTTCCGGATCGACAACGGTCAGATATCTTCGACCGATGCGGCGTCCGGGAGCGGAGCCAGCTTCAACTTCTCGACCCCGGTCGATCCGAAAAACAATAACGGCCGCCTCGATGCCAGGATCACAAAGATGAGCCTGGAAAATATTCTTGCAGCCGCCGGTTCGCCTGATGCCGAAAAATTCATTTCGGGGAACGTCTCCGGAGAAATCCACCTGACAGGGCTGCCCGGATCAATCACCGGCACATCGCAGCTCTCTCTGACAGATGCAAAGATCGTCGATCAGCCAGCCGACCGGGTGGCCGCCAATCTCATCTTCGACGGGAAGATCGCGAGGCTCGAAAATCTCGAGGTCAGAATGCCTCAGAGCCGCTTCGCCGCAACGGGTGAAATGAATCTCGATGATTACTCGTTCAAAGCCAACGGCAGGGCCTCCCGGATATCACTGGAAAATCTGGCCGAGTCTTTCGAACTAAAGAATACAACCATTGGAGGCACAGCCGACGCCGAGATGGTCGTCTCGGGAAAAATTCTCACCGGCAAAAAGACCGAACTCGATTACGACAGCCTCCGGCTTTTCGTCACGGCAACAGGTAAAGATGTGAAGGTCAACGGCCGGGAAACGGGCGAGGTCCGACTCGGCGTCAGGACCAGCCCGGGTGGCCGCATCGATTTCGGCGTAGTCACCGACCTGCTCGCAGCCGGTAAAACGACGACTGGAGAAAAACCCGAGGTCATCAAAGGGAGCTTTGAGCTGACTAAACCCGGCCGGCCGGTTTCGATCGAGGGCAATCTGGTCAGTCAGAGCCTTGCTTCGATCCTCAGTATTTTCGCGCCCGACGTCAATGAATGGATCGGCGGGAAGGTCAGTGGGCAGATTCTTGTCTCCGGTCCGACTTTCGATGAAGCGGGCAATTTTACGCTCGATCGACTGCGCGGAGGAATGACCCTGACCGAGACGGCGCTCCAGATCGCCGGGGCCGACGTCAAGATTGAAACCCCCGTCAATATTGCCTTTGAGGAGATGCAGATCCGGATCAACAATACGCGGTTCACCGGTTCGGGGATCGATCTTTCGCTCGGAGGGGCATTTGCACTCAAAGGAGAGAGCGGGATGAACTTCTCTCTCAAAGGATTGGTCAATCTGAGCCAGCTCCCGGCCTTCGACTCAGGCGTTCTGCTCAGCGGGATTGTCGGCCTCGATCTGCAAATGAAGGGGACCGGCGACAGCCCCGACGTCAAAGGCCGGATCGATCTTAACGGCGTCGGTTTCACATCGAATGACTGGCCGGTATTCATCTCCGGCGGCTTCGGTCAATTGATCCTTTCAGGCGACGAAGTCCGGCTCGATAATTTCAAGGCAAACGCCAACGACGGAACGATAGAGGCAAGCGGCTTGATGAAACTGGCTAAGCTTCGCCCCAGCGAATGGAAGTACAACATCAAGGCTGAAAACACCTCGATCGATTATCAAAACATCAGCGCGACAGTCAACGGCAGCTTATCGCTGTCGGGGAACACTCAGGGACAGACCCTCTCGGGAAACATCGCGATCCCTCAGGCTGAATATGTGCCCGATATCGATCTCGACAACCTGCTCTCGACCGGAAGAAACGGCCTTTCATTTTCCGGATTGAGGACATCAGGCGAGACCACCGGAAAATCCGGCTTCCCGCCGGTCAATCTGAATATCCGCGTCGATGCGCGCGATTCGCTGATCGTTCGCAACAAGCAGATCGATACGGTCGGATCGGGGCTGATCACGCTTTCGGGGTCGATTACCGATCCGAACTTCACCGGGAGAATCGAGGCCGACGGAGGGTCAGTGCGTTTCAGAGGCCAGCGTTATGAAATAACTGTCGGCCACCTTGAATTGCCGATAGCCAACGGGACGCCGCTGCTCAACCTTCTCGCCGAAAGCCAGTACAGCGGATACCGTGTGACACTCGGATTCGTCGGGCCGGTGGACGATCTTGACCTGACGCTGAGAGCCGAGCCCCAGTTGTCCCGTGACGAAATTCTGGCATTGATCACCACCGGTCGCACAGAGGCATCTCCACTGGCAGGCAGAGATCCGCTCAGAACCGGAGTCGGCGCCGCAGCCTCGCTTATCTCATCGGGTTTTATCTCGAAGCCGACCGAACAGCTCCTCGGTTTGAGCCGTTTTCAGATCGATCCGGTAATTCGACCGAACGCCAACCCCGCGGCACGCCTGACCATCGGCCAGCAGATCTCAAGGAATCTTTATCTGAGCTATTCGACAAACCTCGCGACCGAACAGGATCAGACAGCACTTGCCGAATACACGCTCACCAACCGGTTCTCCGCGCTGGCGACTTTCACCCAGGGCGGAAGCTCAACCCGTCAGGGAGTCCAGGAAGGCGTCTTCACCATTGAATTGCGCGGCAGAAAGCGATTTTCACTCGGCTTTCTCGAAGGCGCGCCGGCGCCGGGGAAAACCTCTCCCGGAAGTTCCGCCGAGCCAATTTCGAAAATCCCTCGGACTCAACTTCCGGGGGCGAACGTCAAGGTCAACAAATCCGGAGATCTGAAGCTCAGTGAAAGAAAACTGAAGGAAATGATTCCAGTCATGACTCAGGGCTTCAGCAGATCGCTTGCCCGTCTCGGTGAGAGGCGCCTTCGCGAACACTTTCAGGAAGAGGGTTACTTCTTCGCCGATGTCAGATTCAGGTGCGAGCCCGAAAACTGCACCACGGCCCAGGACAAGGAACCACTGCGCGTCTTCTACGACATAGAGCCCAACGCGATATACGATCTCAAGGATATCCGGATCGAAGGCACTGGACTCATCAAGGTCAGGGATATCGAAGGCCAGTTGCAATCACAGGTAGCCAGCCGGGCCGGAGGCGTCCCCTTCTTCCGGGATCTGCCGCTGGTGGGCGGATATGGCCGCGGCCTGACAAGCAATGATCGATTGAAGAACGACGAGGAGACAATCAGACGCAGCCTGGTGGATATAGGATTCCTCGACGCCCGCGTCAGGTCACGCCTCGCCATCAAACCCGACAACGACGAACTTCTGGTCATCTTTGAAGTCGAAGAGGGATTGCAGTCCGAGGTGGCTGAGATCAAAGTGCGCGGCAATGCGCTGATCCCTCTCGACGAAATCCGGCAGGTCATTCCCATCGATAAAGGAGAAGCATTCAACTTCAATCGCGTCCGCGCGGGCGCCCAGCAGATAAAACAACTCTATACCCAGATGGGCTATCTCGAAGCCGGCGCCGAACTCGAAGTGGTCAACGTCGATCAAACCAGCCTCATGGTCGTTTACAACATCAACGAGGGAGTTCGCGCCAGAGTTGACGGAATCAATATTGAAGGACTGACCCGAACCGGCAAAGGCTGGGTCATGAGATACCTTGATTTCAAACAGGGTGAAATCCTGACGCCCGCAAAGATCCGGCAGACACAGCGGGATCTTTATTCAACCAATGCATTTCGCGAGGTGGGTATCAGAGCTGAGCCTGCCGGCGGCGATGATGGAACCGCGCACAACGTCACGCTCAACCTGACTGAAGCCAAACCGCTGCTCTTCATCTACGGTCTCGGTTATTCCTCTGACGATGGAGTTCGCGGATTGATGGAGCTGGTCAACACAAATCTCAGAGGCTCACTCGATTCGCTCTCTTTCAGGGTGAGGGCGAGCCGGCTTGAGCAGTTCGCCCAGACGACATTCACCGACCTCAGACCGTTCGGGACGCGCTTCCCGACAACCGTCGGCGTCTTCTACAACCGCAGCTTCAATCTCAGGCCGTTCACCCGCCGCAGAATTCTTGACGCCAACGGCAAGCCCGCGGATGTGACCGACGGAAACGATTTCGGAGTTCAGCGGTTCTCCGCGTTTATTCAAACGGAGCGTAAGCTGAGCGACAGGCTCTCCCTTCGTGTCAGGTACAACCTTGAAAAAGCCACTCTCATCGGGGTCGATCTCAACAGCGTTCCGGAGATCGAGGCGACACGCAACGAAAGAGCGATCCGGCTCGGGTTATTTTCTCTCGGCCTGACTCGCGACACCCGAGACAGCGTCCTCAATCCGATGCGCGGCCAGTTGATCAGCGCCGATCATTCGATTGCCGCCAACATTTTCGGCGGCAACGAATCTTTCAACAAGTTTTTCGGAACCTATCAGGCATACAAAACTCTTCCCGAGGGGGTTCCGCTTCTGGCCAACTCCACGCTGGCTTTTTCGGCCCGCATAGGAATGGCATCGGTCTTCAGGGTTGCCGACAGAAACAACGACGGCGTGATCAGTGAAAGCGAAAGGCGCCTTCCGATCAGTGAAAGATTCTTCTCCGGCGGAGCCACTACCCTGCGCGGTTTCAGGTTCGAGACCGCCGGTCCGCAGGAAATTCTCGAACCCCGGCCGGGCAAGAGCTGCGATCTCGGCGTCAAACCCTGTGACTTGCCTACGCTCGTTCCCATAGGCGGCGATGCACTCGCCATTTTCAACTTCGAGCTGAGATATCCCCTCACTCAGCGCCTTCGACTTGTCCCCTTTTACGACGCCGGCAACGTTTTCAGAAAGCTCGGCGATTTCAAGTTCAATAATATGACCCACACCGTGGGGATTGGACTGCGCATCTCCACGCCGCTTGGGCCTGTCGGCGTCGATTACGGCTTCCTGATCGATCCTCCGGCATACACGACCGCCACCGGCGCCGTCATCAGGCAACCTCGCGGCGCCATACATATCAGGCTCGGTCAGTCCTTCTAATCGAGTTGCCGGTTGGCAGTTGCCGGTGTTGAGTTATCGGTTATGTTATTTACTGATACTCCGTTGGCGAAAGGCGCCAAAGGCGCTTGTAGCAGCGCTTTCCCAAATCGCATCAATGCGAGCCGCCTGGTATGCGGCGACTTGTTGTCCGGCCTTTGGATTGTTACAGAAGTCCTGTTCAGGCGCCTTGCAGGCTTGCGGTGGATTTCTTATCTCAATGAGGGCTCGCTACGCACTCACCCCTGGCTATTTTCTTGTCGGGCCTTCGGCCCTTATGAAGCTGTTTTGTGAATGACCCACAGTATCATGTTTCAGTCTAGCGATGTTAAAAGTCGCTATACCGATAACTGATAACTGATAACTCTTCTTGCAGTTCGCATATTTAAAAGAGAAAATAGGGTTTCCCGAAATCTCTTTTAACTGGAGCCCTAAGATGACCAAGTTCTGTACCCAATGCGGAGAAACAATCAGTGAGACGGCGAGGTTCTGTAACAAGTGTGGAGCGAAACTGGCAGCCACTCAGCCGGCACAGCCGGATCAGGTTCCGACAATGACCTACCAGAATCCACAGAGCTACCAGCACCAGTCCGGTTTCGAGAAAGAACCGCTTCAGACGCCTTATCAAGCGCATTACCAGTCGCCTGCGGCAGGTGCGGACCTGCAGCCCAATGTGGCAGCCATGCTCTGCTACCCGCTGATATTCGTCACCGGCATACTCTTCCTTATCCTGACCCCATACAATAAAGACCGGGCGATAAGGTTTCACGCATACCAGTCGATATTTTTCACCGCGGCACTGATCATCGTGAGTATCATACTGAACGTCTTATCGATCATCCTGCCGAATTTTCTGGAATTCATGCTCTACAGGTCATTCAATCTACTTGCGATTGGCGGAATCGCATGGCTGATGTACCAGGCGTATCAAGGGATAATGTTCAAGCTTCCGATCATAGGCGATATGGCGGAGAACCAGGCAAACAAGCCCTGACGAACTGAACTGATGACGGCCCGATGACGAGTGATTAAAACTTATGATTGTGCTGATCAAAACCTGCATTCTGATTTTGTGCATGACGCCGGGATATTCAACAGCGGCAGGATTGTCAGGATACAATTTTGATCAGTTGCCTGATCGGTCACCTGATCAGGCAACAGATCCGCTGCTGCCTGACGAACTGAGCGAGACTGAAGCACAATCCATCACCAGTCAGGGCAATCCCAAATCGCGCGTATCGGCGGCGCTCAAGATCTCGGACAACAGGATCAATCTGGCATACAGGCTGTTGTCGGAGAGCCAGTACAAATCGGCAGCGCAGGAGGTGGATGTGTTTAGCGCGCTGGTCAGATATGCCGATAATTACACCCGCAAGCTGCCCGGTTCGAAACAGAAGGATCGCAATAACTGTTTCAAAGTCATCGAGCAATCGATATTCAAAAACACACGGACTTTTGAAGCCATCCTCCGCGATCTGCCTTTAAACTATCGCGAACCGGCCGAGAGATCCATCGAAGAAATCAGGAACATCCGATTGCGCGCCATCAACGATCTTCTCGGAGGCGGCAAATTCATCAATTCATCCAATGATTGATATTCTCGTACTTGATCGCACATCGAAGAATTTCACACGCATCAGCGATCCCAATCTGATCAAGCAGAACTGCGCTACGCCAAACAACGTAGTCTGGGTTGACGTCTCGGATCCCGAGGGGCCGGATTTCGAGCAACTGGCCACTCAATTGGGATTTCACCCGCTGGCGATAGAGGACAGCCAGCACGGTCACCAGCGTCCCAAAATAGAGGAGTACGAGGGTTATTACTACATCGTGCTTTACGAAGCGGAGACGGACAGTGAACATCATCTGGAGCTTCGCGAGATAAGCCTTTTCATCGGTCAGAACTATCTGGTGACGGTACACAGCCAGCCGATCAAGGCGCTGGCCACGGCGGAAAGGTTGTGGAGAGGATGGAGCGATCTGGCCGAGCGCGGCACAGGGCTGCTGACCTATCTCATGATCGACGCGATCGTCGATGATTACATGCCGTTGCTCGACACCATCTCGGACCGGATGGACGACCTTGAGCAGCAGATCTTCGAGGATTTTCAGCAGGAATCTCTGCAGGAGATTTTCCGCGTCAAGAAGAAGTTGCTCTTCCTGCGGCGCGCCGTCGTCCCATTGCGCGATGTCTTCAATATTCTGCTCAGACGTGAAAAGACTCTCTTCACCCGCGACACGATGATCTATTTCCAGGACGTTTACGATCATCTGATACGTGTTGCCGATATGATCGACACTCTGCGCGAAATCGTGGGATCGACCATGGACGCCTACCTCTCGGTTTCAGGCAATCGCATGAACTTCGTCATGAAGCGGCTGACCTCCATCTCGGCCATTCTCATGTCGGTGACTCTGGTCGCGGGCATCTACGGAATGAATTTTCAATACATGCCGGAACTCTTCTGGCGCTACGGTTATGTCGGCGCACTTTCCGGCATGCTGCTGATCGCACTCGGCCTCTATTTCTATTTCAAGAAGATCAAATGGCTATGAAATTCAACAAACTTCCGCAAAGATTGAAGCGCCGCGCAAAGAAAGCCGTCATGGGTGGAACGACGAGGCTGAGAAAAGCCCCAGAGGTCGAGCATCCGATTGCCTACAGCAAGCCCTCCGGAATCATCCGTCCCGACACCAGAAATCTCACTCTTCCAACCTCCCTCATGGAAGCAAGCGATAATCGCCCGAAAAGAACGATGCCCAGCCCGATCCTCATCATACTCACGGCAATTGCCCTGGTGTTCATCCTGCTTATTGGCTGGTTTGCGTCTCAGATGCCCGCAAAATAGCTGTATCGAGTAAACCTTACAATCTTCCGAGACGCAGTTCTTCCGCCAGGTAATCGCTGGCGCGCCACGAGACGGCCGCGATCGAGAGCGTGCAGTTCTTTTCGGGGCAGGAGACAAACGATGCCCCGTCAACGACAAAGAGATTTTTAACGTCGTGTGCCTGGTTGAACTTATTGAGTACTGAAGTTTTGGGATCGTCGCCCATGCGTGCGGTGCCGACTTCGTGAGTAGCGTCTCCCGGCGGAGGCGGAGTGTTGCGCGTGTACGGACTGACCTCGGCGCCGGCGGCGCGCAGGATCTCTTCCGCGCTGTCATACATCAGGTCAGCCATCTTCTTTTCGTTGTCATGCCACCTGAGCATGAAAACGCAACTGAGGTATGCCGGAAGCCTTCGAGACGTTTGGAGTAGCCCGGGAATGCACCCGACCCGCTGCCGGGCTGAAACTGCCAGCCGCGCAGAACCGAAGATTTCCTCCCGCCCTTGAAATTGGTGTGGCGTGGAATGTAGACGTGGCCACCGCCGGCTCCGTCGTCATTGAAGATTTCAGTCGCTTTCAACGAAGGCAGCCATCCGCTGACGAATCCCGATTTGAAATTATCCATCACGTAATGACCGAGCACGCCGGACGAATTGGCCAGCCCCGTCGGCCACTCACGGGATTTCGAATTGAGCAGAATTCGCGTGGACTCCATCGCACCGGCGCCGAGCACCACAACCCGCGCTCGGGCTTCATAGGTCAGTTTGTTGCGGGTGTCGATGAATTCGACACCACGCGCTTTCCCGGTCTTCGGATCGAGCAGGACACGATGCACGGCTGCCTGAGTGCGCAACGTGAAATTCTTACGCCCGAGCAGTTGCGGAATGATCGCGTCAAGCGAAGAGAAGCGTGATCCGGTCGCGCAGCCGTAATCGCAGTTGCCGCAATAATGGCAGGCCGACCGGTTATCGCGATTTTTGAGCAGAATCGCTTTGCGAACGGGGATGACGGGGATGCCGATCTTCCGGCCCCCCTTCATCAGCATGACTTCACCGCAGCGGGCTGGAGGCGTCGGAGCATGGTAGTTTCCGTCGGGTAGCACTGCCAGCCCTTCGCGGGTTCCGAATACCCCGAGCATATCCTCTGCCTTGTCGTAGTACGGAGCCAGATCCGAGTAAGATATCGGCCAGTCTTCGCCCGCTCCGTCCTGCATCGATTTCGGTTTGAGATCCCATTCGGCCATGCGCAGCGAGACGCGAGCCCACGTGTTTGTCCGGCCGCCGACCGCGTGAATGCGAGTCCAGTGAAAATCGGTTCCGGGCGCCGTGGCGTATCGATCTATGCGGGGATGAACATATAAATGCTCGGTGTAGGCATTGACCTTCCACAGGCCATCATATTGTCCCGGACGGCCAAGCCCGTGATACGGCATCTCGTAAGGCCAGGAATGTTCCGTGTGAAAGATCGTGCCGCGATCCCATTTCGGGCCGATCTCGAGCAACAGAACGTTGAGCCCCTTGTTGACCAGCACGTGCGCGGCAATTCCACCCGCCGCGCCTGATCCGACGATGATGGCGTCGTAAATCCGCGATGTTTTTCTGTTTTGCATGAGACTAATCCTGTAGAAAAAAACGGAGGCACAGCAGATCACCCGCCGCGCCTCCGCTGAAGGAAGTAACCTTCTTTACCGGAAGGTATTAGAAGGTCAACTGCAACCCGAGTTGCACGTTTCGCCCAGGCGCTGCGCCGCTGATCTGGCCGAAAGCATTGTTGTTGAAACTTACATTAGGATTGTTCCACATGACCTGGTTGAAGGCATTGAACATGTCTCCCTGGAACTGCAGTTTGAAGCGTTCGGTGATCGAAAACTTCTTGCGCAGCGAGAGATCGGTCAGGAATCGTCCCGGCCCCAGAACCATGCCGACTCCGGATGTACCGCGGCGGGTGTCCGGAACCTGAGCGAAGGCAGTCGTATTGAACCATCTCGAAGCATCAGGTTCGTAATTGCCATCGTTCTTAATCTCGCCGCCGATGTAATCCGCACGGCGGGTGCCGATCGAACTGTTGCTTGTGACTGTCAGATATTGTCCAGTCTGCCAGCGCGTGATGCCGCTCGCCTCCCAGCCGCCCAGCGCATTGCGCAAGATGGCATTGGATTTACTGAAGAACGGCACGCGGTAAACATAGCTCGCCACAAAATGTGACGGCGGTCGTAATCCGCAGGACCATAATTGGCGCTTCGGTTGCCGGGATCTTCTCCGGTGTCCACACCCGAACCGATACCGCCGCCCGGCGTATCTGTCAGAACTTTCGACCAGGTATAGCCGAGGTTGAAGGTCGATTGTCCTTTACGCTTGGTCACATAAATCTGCAAAGCGTTGTATCTCGAATTCGCGTCCGACAGGTAGGTATTGATCGTCGAGAATCCCTTGTATGGACGCAGGGCGTTGAAGTTTTTGCGCTGCGCGGTCGGCAGCGCGGCATTGGCCGCCTGATCGGCGAACGATGGAACATTGATATCAGGACGTCGAATCAGGTGGCGCCCCTGGTTGCCGACATAGCCGACTTCAAGGAAAATGCCGTTCTGCAGCTCTCGCTGAATCGTCAGGCTGTAATTGTACGAACGGGGCAGCACCATATTTGGATCGATCGACTCGATCGGGCCGAACGGAGCCAGCGCCGCTGCCGTGCCTCCCCTGATGTTGCTGAGATTGCCGTTCTGGTACTGAGCACTGTCAAGGAACGGCGGCACGTTGACCAGCGAGAAGACGATGTTGCCTTCAGGCTTTTCGTAAAACATGCCGAAACCGCCGCGAATCGCAGTCTTGTTGTCGTTGAACGGAGCATAAGCAAAGCTGAAGCGCGGCGCGAACAGATGCTGACTTTCATAAAGCCCTCTCGGAGCGGTTGCCGGCACTCCCAGCACCCTCGCCGAGTTACCGAGCGGCACACGGCCCAACTGGTCTTCAGGCACACCACCTCCGGAACGCCACAGCCCGTTGAATCGACTGCCGCCTTTTGTGGTGTCGATCAGGCCGTTGTTGAGCAATGTGACGGCTTTCGATGGGTCGTAAAGCGCAGGATTGAAGCTCGCCATGTTGTTCTGCTGAGTGTAGGTCGGCTGCACCCACTGATAGCGAACGCCGAATTCGATGCTCAACTTTCGGTTGATCTTCCACGCATCGAGGCCATATCCCTCCACAGAACTGAAGCGGAAGAATCCGACCGGGTCGTCTTCCGTTTCATTGTAGTTGAAGAAGTTCCCGAGCAGTGCGTCGGCGAAAGACTGATTTGTCGTGTTGGGATTTCCGGTGTTCTGGAACCCGATGGCTCCGGTGTATACCGGACGCCCGTTCTGATCCTTGCGATTGCGAATCACCAGAACTCCGGCTTTCAGGGTGTGAGCGCTTCACCCAGGTCAGGTTGTCGGCGAGCGCAATGTCTGTTGTCGGCGAAAGCAGCGATGCGTTCGGTCCCCGGAACGACGAAAATCCCGCGATGTCGATATTCGCTATGCCCTCTTCGTAACGCCCGAAGGGGAAGAGCTGTGGGTACACGAAGCCGTAGGTCGAACGCTTCCAGTTCTCACCCACCGGAGGAATGCGCTGCCCGTTCCATGCAGTGTTGGCTTTGGCTTCATTGATCAGCGTCGGGCTGATCATCCAGGTATAGGAGACCTGATAACTGAAGCCTGGCCGCCGCCTCTCGGTCGGGATCGTCGGCAACTGTGAATCGATGAAGGTTCCGTATGGCGCGGTCAACACGTAATCATCGTGCAGGAACCGGCCATATATGCTGTGTCGATCGTTGAAACGATAGTCCAGGCGGATGAATTCCTGCCTGACTTCGAACGGATTCGGCCTGACATACGTTGCATTGTTGGCAGCCGTCGTGTCGTTGTAGAAAAATGCCAGCGTCTCCATAACATCGTAGACTTTGGCGATCGCCTTGCCGTCGGTTGTCAGACGGTTGGGCAATATCTTGTTGCCGGGAAAACAGCCGTCCCGGACTGCCGCGACAGTTGGCGTAGCCGCCGTGCACGGCAGCGTGCTGAGCGGGTCGCGAAGCACTCCGTCATCAGCAGTCCCGACTATGCCGTCCGTTCCACGCAGCCTGACGCTGAAATCACCGGTACGCTCCAATCTGGTCGGCAAAGTCCGCAGGGTTGCATCAGTCGACCGACGTATCAGCTTCCATTCCATTCCGGCAAAGAAGAAGAATTTGTCCTTCTTGATCGGCATCGGCCCGCCGAGACTCCATCCGAAATTGTTGTAGCGAAGCGGAGGACGCGGCTGTTCCGTAAGCCCTGCCGTTCTCTGGGCAGTCGAGAGCGGAGTGCGATTGATGTAGAAGTTGTTGGCATCGAGCTTCTCATTGCGGAAAAATTCCCAGGCGCTTCCATGATACTTATTGCCGCCGTTCTGTGTGACGACGTTGATTGCGGCGCCGGACATGCGCCCGTACTCCGCCGAGAAGTTCGAGGTCTTGATGTTGACCTCTTTGATGAAATTGAGGCCCACATTGTTGATCTGGGAACCGTTGCTTCCCGAATCGAGGTTGAATCCGCCGTCGACGGTGAGCGAATTGGCGTTTCCGCGCTGGCCGTTGATCGGTTGCGATACCGACAGCGAAGTCATCAGATCGAGCTGGTTGTCGTTGATCAGCGGAGCGCCCGGAATCAGCGTCGTGAGCTGCATGTAATTGCGACCGTTGAGCGCCAGATCCTGCACCTGGCTTCCGTCAATCACTCGGGCAACCTCGCCTGAAGTCGTGTTGACCGTCTCGCCGACGGCTGCTACAACTTCGACACTTTCAGTTACTGCTCCGGTTTCGAGCCTGAAAATCGACGGTCAATCGACCGTCCGCTACAAGAACGTTGCCGGTCCTGTTTGATTTCTTGAATCCCTGCTGCTCAACCATAACTGAATATGAGGTGGGGAGCAGGTTTGTGACGACGTAATTTCCATTCGAGTCGGACGTTGCCGTCCTGCTCTCCTGGGTGGCTTCATTGACTATTTTTACTGATGCCCCGGCGACAATCGCACCGTTTGCATCGTAAATAGTGCCGGAGATACGCCCGGTGATGGCTTGCGCTGACACTAAGCTGAAACAGCCGGAAGCAATCGCCAGCAGCAGTACAGCGATAGTGATGGCTCTGAATTTCATAAAGTTCCTCCAGTATTGAGAAAGATAACCTCTGCCGGACGGGTTTTGTTTAAGTCCCCGGCCACGAGAGACGAATCATCCCAGCAAAGCCTGCTTTATATTTCGTAATATTCAGCATCAGTATCTGATACTGTTGGCGAATTCATCCTTTGATAGATTGTCAGAAATTACAGAATCAAAATATCGAGAGGCCGTGAAACAGGCGAAATCCTGCTGGCCTTATTGAAATCATCGCCCATTCATGAGCGATTGCGTTTTTATTACTGACGCAGGGGGACGGCCTTGGCTCGCTCCTGGCTACATATTTCGACCATTCCAAAATATCAATAAAACAGGGAAACACGGAAACAGGTTCAGAATACAATTCGCCAACATCAGTTAGTAAATAAATCTGATTTCACGGCTGATCATGCTCTTGAAATAACGATCGGAAAATTCTCAAGAGGCCATGGCGGCGCGCGAAGCCCGGTGTTGTGCAAGTTCTCGCGCAGCGTGCTGCGTCATTTCGGCGCGATAGGCAGCCGCAAGCGCGGCAAACCAGGGCACAGCCTGCCAGCAAATATCCAAAACCATCGAGACGAGGCTCAATGGATCATTGAGACCCGGCGACATCAAACGAAATAATGCCTGCATCAGCACGAGGACACCGCGCATCAGCGTGTAGAGGGTAAGGAAGCGAAGCGTCAAAGCCAGCTTGCCGCCTCCCATCTGGTTAGCGATCCTGTCCAGGATGAGACTGACCGCCGCGGCGAACGAGAGCATGACAAGGCCGCTCTGCTGCAAAATCCTCGCCGCCACGAATGGTGATCGAGCCTCAGAAAGTCCCTGTCGAAACCAGAGCAACGCCGCCAGCAGCGCAAAAATCCCGGCGATGGCAAGGTAATCGCGCCACTTGATTGTGAATCCGAGTCCGAGCTGATGATAAGCCCACAACATCGAGAGCAGCCCCAGCAGCAGAAACGCGTTGGCCGGAACGATGGCCAGATGCTGCAGCAATCCTGCCAGCGGAGAACCCGGATAGCCCGGATAAATATGAAGCAGCAGTGTGCTTTCGATGATCATTCTGACTATCGAAAACACGGCATTTCCGGCAAGTGCCAGCCAGGCCAGTCTCAGCCAGGGCGCGTTGAGGTATTCACGGGCGACCTCCAGATTGAGCACCAGCGCCAGCGCATAGGCAATCGAGAGCGCCGCCGTGCGCAAGCCTCCCTCGGCCTGCAAATAATGCGGGATCAGGCCAAGATACGCGGGCAAATGAAGCATCAGCCACAGGCCCAGGTTGAGCACCATGCCCGTCCAGATCCATTTCGGGTGTGATGCGCCCTGCAATCATAAAGCTATATCTGTCCGCTCTCCCATACCAGATGAGCGCCGGTCTCTCCGCAAACCACCGTCGCGATCGATCTGAGATTTTTCAAAAAAGATGTCCAGTTATCGGCGTTGAGGTGATCGAGTGAGCGCGCCGGAGACTCAAGCGCCGCCGCGCGCAGAGCCTTGATGGCGGTTTGAGATCCGCACATCGGCGCCATGACATCGGTGAGCGCCCCCAGCTTCTGCTGAATCGAGAGTTGATAAGTACCGAAATCCGCCGCTCTCAGCTTCTCAAAGACACGCCGCAGACCGCTGTAAAGTTCGCGATCCGACATGTTGAAGCTACCACGAAGGCTCTCCCCGGCAGATGCCAGCGATTCATTGGCGCGAGCCAGTTGCTCATTAATTTCCCAGCATCTCAGACATCCGATCAGATGGGCTTCTATCCGGGCGCGCAACGCCTCATCCGCCTGCCCTTCGATGTAATCGTTCCACTCCCCCTCGTTGAATACGTGCATGTCTTTCTCCGTTTACTGTCAATGAACGCGTCTATGTCTTCCCGTCGAACTATTATTGATGATCGGCGCCAGCTTCTTTTTGACGTTGAAGAGCCGCCACTTGACCGTCCCCACGGGTATCCCCAGCGCAAGGGCCAGTTCCTCGTAGCTGAGACCCTCGACGAAGCGAAGGATGAGCAGTTCGCGTTCCGGCGCATCCAAATGGCTCATCCATTCCGAGAAATTGTTGTTGCCATCTTCGGAAGTTTCGGCTACCAGCGTCGCAGTCAGAAGGTCGCTCAAAGGCTCCATCCCGGCGATCCGTTCTCTCGTCTGACGCTGACGCCAGTAGCGGGCCAGCTCAGTCTTCGCCACCTTGAAGATCCAGCCCTGAAACAGCAGCTCATCCCGCACATCACCCGCATGCCTGTGGATCACAATCATTACGTTCTGCGAAAGATCCTCCGCCTCCGCAATCTCCATCCCTCTTAGTAAAAAGTAGCGGCGAAGTCGCGGATAGACGACCTCAAAGAGCGCACAAAACGCCTCCTCGGTTCGGCTTAGCCAGAATTGTTCGATCACATGACTGACGTCCACGTGTCTCTCGTTTTTGATTTTATGAATTGCCGCCCGGCACTCTCCCAACAAGGCTTCTGCCGGTACTGCCTGCCTGTATTGTTAGTGAAGATGCATCGAGCTTCAATGTTTGTTTGAAGATTGAAAAAATTTCACGCTCTATTTTTCAGGCTCTGATAATACTATTTCATATTCCAATTTCAATTTCGTGGATGTAATCTGGAATCAATCCGGACATTAAAATAATTGTCTTTTCTATGCGCCATTGCAGGCGGAGGCTTCATATGACCGGCAGATTAATCCTCAAGAGTTTCCAATTGTTTATGATTATTTCCATAACCTTGAGCCTGGCTGTATTGAACGCCGGCGCTCAGGACAAACCCGATCTCGGCAAACTTGCAGTTCAGCTGAAAGACAAGGATCCGGGCATGAGGCTCTCGGCCATCGACGAGCTCGGGCAGATGGAGAGCCCTCAGGCGGTCGATCTTCTGATAGGGATGCTGGTGGATACGGATCAAGGAGTGAGGGCGGCGGCGGCGCTTGCGCTGGGTCAGATGAACTCCGCCAAGGCGTCCGATGCACTGATCAAACTGCTCAAGAGCGAGCATCCGAGGGATCGCCGAAGCGCTGCCGTCGCGTTGGGCATGATCGGCGGTGACAAGGCGAGAGAAGCGCTGACGGTCGCGCTCGAATCCGCGCTCAATGAGGATCGTGAAAGCGCAGTCGCAGCTCTCGGCAACATCGGAGATCCAAAAGCTTACGATGCCGTCTCGCGAATGCTCAAAGACATTCACACATTCGTTCGTTCGAGCGCAGCCGTGGCGCTGGGCAGGCTTGAGACAAGCGCGCCATCGAGTCGCTCACCGGCCTGCTCGCCGATCCAGACCCGGCCGTCCGCATTGGCGCCGCTCTCTCCCTTGGAGAACTCGGCGAAAAACGCTCGATCGAGCCGCTGGAAAGGCTTCTGACCACTGAAAAGAACGAAAATGTCCGGCAACAGGTCGAAACCGCCCTGAGACTGCTGCGCGTAAAACCGTAAAAGAAAATGTTGGGGATGCCGCACAGAGTACCGCATGGAGTCAGCTGGAGTACCGCTTTCAGGCGTTACCTGAGTTGGACCATTGGTAACGGCTCAGCCTCCATCCGGGGTTGACATTGGTTCCCTCGAGGTCTTTTTCTGGGGAAGGCCCTGTTGTTAGTTTGTAGCAGCGCTTTTCCCAATCGCATCAAATTTCGCCTCCAGTGCTTTGGTTTGTTCAGAATTCCTGTTAAATCGGTGGGGGTTTGCGGTGGATAGATTTTTCTCATATTTGATTGGCCACAGGCTCAGGGGCAGGTGCGCTCGTGTCCAGTTCATCGCCTCTTTACTTCGGAACGGAGCTTTTTCATTATTTTCATTGCTAATCAAATCGCGGAATTGTATTATGCGAAGCGTTATCAGTGGTTTCGATCACTGGCAACCTCACAGTTTATTAGAGTTTTATCTGAAAATCGCCTGCAATGAAGACTCTCACGCGACGAAAAATATTTGAGGTCGATTTCAGATCAAATTTAAGCGAACCTTAAACTCAAACCCAGGAGATCTCAATATGAAACCCTCACTCAGGCTTACAGGCATTGTCATGGTGCTGTTCGTTCTTTTATTGTCCGCTTCGGCGACAATGGCTGCCGATCCCGGTTTAGCATATCCGCCCAATTCGGAAGCTACCGACACCAAGGCAGGCTCACTGTTGTATTACAACGCATACACATCGGTTCCAGCAGGTGACACGGCGAATACCAAGATCAACGTCACCAACACGAATGATCAGTCGGGTGTGGCCATCCACGTATTCTTCGTGGACGGAAGCAGTTGCTCCGTGGCGGATTACTACATCTGCCTGACCGCCAATCAGACCTATTCATTCTACGCATCGGACTACGATCCGGGCTTCAGCGGCTATATCGTAATGATTGCAGTTGACAGACGGGGATTCCCCGCAACTTTAATTTCCTGACTGGCGACGAATTTATCAGGTACGATAGCGGTTTTATCGCCAACCTGGGCGCGATCGCCTTCTCGAAACTCACAGAGGACAACGTTGTCAGTACCGATGGATCTCAGGCAGCCATCTTCTTCGATGGACTTGCATTAGCCGGAAGCTACAACCGCGCGCCACGCGTTGTCGAGCTCGACAGCATTGCATCAAAGGCCGACAGCAACGACACACTCATGATTCTCAACCGCGTTGGCGGCAATCTGGGAACAGGCGCATCCAGTCTCGGCTCCTTGTTCGGCCTGCTCTATGATGACGTAGAGAACTCCTACAGCTTCTCCATTTCAGGCGGCTGCCAGCTGCGAACGGTGCTCTCAGACACCAGTCCGCGTACGGCTCCGAGATTCGGCTCCATCATTCCATCGGGTCGCACCGGCTGGATGAAGATCTGGGGTCAGGGCGATATCGGCATTCTCGGGGCGATGATCAACAAGAACCCGAACCAGGCTTCACGGACGGCTTTCAACGGCGGGCACAATCTGCATGCCTTGAAACTGACCCAATCGGCTACTTTGACCATCCCTGTCTTCGAGCCGAGCTGTTCCGTTAATGAGAATAACCCTGTCCAGTAAGGCAGCCTATTAATCAAGGGAAGCAATATCAAAAAGGGCCGGTTCCTATGGATCCGGCCCTTTTGATTATATTTGGAGTGATTACCGCTAAGGAGATTATCCAAATGACATCTCGAGACGAAGATAAATACCCGGATCAGGATTTGACGCCGGTGACAGGGGCGGCCACCGATGTGGCGCCACTTGGAAGGCATCACAAACCCGCTCATGAATTGACCGCCGATGAAGACGCTGACGTCGCCGACTGGGATCGGGTTGGCGCCATGATTGAGTTCCGCGAACTGGTCGCAGCCAAACGCAGGTTCATCATCCCGGCGACAATCTTTTTTATCGCCTACTATTTTGCTCTGCCGGTTCTGGTCGGCTATGCGCCACAGTTTATGGCCCGTCGGGTCTTCGGTGTCGTCAACATAGCCTACCTCTTCGCCCTCTCGCAGTTTTTCATGGCGTGGGCGATTGCGGCCGCTTATGTTCGGGCTGCCGGTCGTTTCGATAAGATGGGAAAGAATATTCTCAGCCGCTTGAAAGGAGATCGCTGAGCGATGAACACTTCACTGCTGATGTTTCTCGCCTTCATAGCGATCACGCTCCTGATCACCTGGTGGGCTGCGAACAAAAACACCGGGTCGAATGCCTACTTTGCAGCCGGACGTTCTTTGAAAGCATGGCAAAACGGCATTGCGGTCGCGGGCGATTATATGAGCGCAGCCTCGTTCCTTGGCATCGCCGGGATCATAGCGTTTCAGGGCTACGACGGATTTATGTATTCGGTCGGCTGGCTGGTGGCATATCTGACGGTGCTGCTGATCGTCGCCGAACCCCTGCGCAATGCCGGCAAATATACGATGGCCGATGTGCTGGCTTACCGCCTCAGCCCGCGTCCGGTGCGCGGCATGGGAGCCTTGAGCACTCTCACGGTCAGCACTTTTTACATGATCGCGCAGATGGTCGGAGCCGGCGCGCTGGTCTCGCTGCTGCTCAAAGACACCGGCATCAGCTACAGCACGGCCGTCATCGCCATCGGCATTCTGATGATTGTCTATGTCGTCTTCGGCGGAATGCTGGCGACAACATGGGTGCAGATCATCAAGGCGATTCTTTTGATGAGCGGAACAATTCTGCTGAGCTTTCTGGTACTCAGGCATTTCAACTTCAGCTTCAGCGCATTCTTTGACGCCATCTCTCACGTGAGCTATCACGATGCGAAGGGGAATCTCGTTACTCAGGATTTTCTGACGCCGGGTTTGCGTTACAAACCACCATACGGCGCGCTGGATCTGATCTCGCTCGGCCTGGCGCTGATCTTCGGCACTGCAGGGTTGCCGCATATTCTCGTCCGCTTCTACACCGTGCCCGATGCTCAGACTGCCCGCAAAAGCGTGGTCTGGGCCATGGTCATCATAGGCCTTTTCTACATTATGACGACCTTTCTTGGCTTTGGCGCGGCAACAATCGTCGGGCGCGACTTCATAGCCAAAAACGGCGGGACAAATATGAGCGCCCCTCTGCTGGCTCAAGCACTGGCCGGCGATCTCTTCTTCGCCTTCATCTCGGCGATCGCCTTTGCCACGATTCTGGCTGTCGTCGCCGGACTGACAATCTCTGCCTCGACTTCGTTCGCTCACGATTTCTGGAGCAATGTCCTCCATCACGGCAAGGAGCGCGCTCCCGGTGAAGAAGTCCGCGTAGCCCGAGTCACCGCCTTCGTCGTCGGCGCCATCTCGATCACGATTGCAATCCTGCTCGGGCCAAACGCCAACGTGGCATTTCTCGTCGCTCTCGCATTCGCTGTCGCCGCTTCCGCAAATCTGCCTGTCATTGTCCTCTCGCTCTTCTGGAAGAGATTCAACACCAGAGGCGCTGTCGCGGGCCTGGCTTCGGGGCTGATCTCTTCGTTGGTCCTGATCCTGATCAGCCCCAGCATCATGAAATCCAATCCCATCTTCCCCCTCGAAAATCCCGGCATCATCAGTATCCCCCTGGGTTTTCTCGGTGCCCTCATCGGGACCCTCTCAGCTCGCGAACCCCACGCCGAGCAGATGTTCACCGAACTCAACGTCCGCGCTACCATCGGCCTCGGCGCCGAAAAAGCCTCG
Organism: Acidobacteriota bacterium; assembly: GCA_016710075.1. Classification (GTDB taxonomy): domain Bacteria; phylum Acidobacteriota; class Blastocatellia; order RBC074; family RBC074; genus JADJLO01. Next base: position 180,190 of record JADJLO010000041.1, read on the forward strand.
GACCATTGAATATGTATAGGAAATCTATTTTCTTAAAAAAGTCTATTGACATAATCCTAATTTAGAACTATTCTAAATCGCGTTGCCTGGATGACGCAATTACCCTTATTAAAACGGTTTATATGACTATTTTGAGGTCATTTCCAGCACTGCAATTAGACTGATTCTAAAGATGAATATAATCTAACCACTAACTCACACGAAGCATTTGAAATTTGAATAATTAGTATGACAAATCATAAAGCGTCCTTTGGGGACGGGGGGATATCAGATGGGGGAGAAAACCGCTGGTGTCTCTTAAAGCTGAACGGATTTTCCGTTCGAACAAGGAGAAATCAATGAACAAAAAGAAGCTGATAATGACGCTCGCGGCTGTCGCGGTTGCTGCGTTAACGTTGGTGTCAACGTACGCAGTGAGTGCACAGGGTGAGCAGATGCGAAACCAGTTCTGGTGGCCTGACCAACTGGATCTCTCGCCGCTGCGGCAGCACGCCGCCGAGTCCAACCCGCTGGGTGAAAAGTTCGATTACGCCAAAGCGTTTGCAAGCCTCGACCTCAACGCCGTCAAGCAGGACATCAAGAAGGTATTGACGACGTCGCAGGATTGGTGGCCGGCAGATTACGGAAACTACGGACCGTTCTTCATCCGTATGGCCTGGCACAGTGCCGGAACATACCGGGTAGCTGACGGGCGCGGCGGCGCCGGCGGCGGTCAACAGCGATTCGAGCCGCTCAACAGCTGGCCGGACAACGCCAACCTGGACAAGGCGCGGCGACTGCTCTGGCCGGTCAAGCAGAAATACGGTCAGAAGCTCTCGTGGGCAGATCTGATGGTTTTGACAGGGAATGTCTCGCTGGAGGCCATGGGCTTGAAGACCTTCGGCTTTGGCGGTGGGCGCCAGGACGACTGGGAGCCGGATCTGGTCTACTGGGGAGCCGAGAAGAAGTGGCTTGCCGATGAGCGTTACAGCGGCAACCGAAAACTTGAGAACCCGCTTGCGGCTGTGCAGATGGGTTTGATCTACGTCAATCCCGAGGGGCCGAACGGCAATCCGGATCCGCTGGCCGCCGCAAAGGACATCCGCGAAACTTTTGGTCGCATGGCGATGAACGACGAGGAGACGGTTGCGCTCATCGCCGGCGGCCACACACTGGGTAAGGCGCATGGCGCCTACAATCCGGCAATTGCGTGGGACCCCGAGCCCGCGGCCGCCGGTATTGAGAAGCAAGGATTCGGCTGGGGAAAACAAGTGCGGCAAGGGAAATGCTGTCGACACGGTGACCAGCGGTCTGGAGGGCGCGTGGACCCCTACGCCGACTGCCTGGAGCTCGCAATACCTCGCCAACCTTTTTGCCTTTGATTGGGTCAAGACCAAGAGCCCCGCCGGAGCGACGCAGTGGATTCCAGCGAATGGTCAGGGAGCGAACATGGTGCCGGACGCGCACGACCCGTCAAAGCGGCATGCGCCGATCATGTTCACAACAGACCTCGCGTTGAAATTCGACCCGAGCTACCAGAAGATATCCAAACGCTTCCTGGAGAATCAGGAGGAATTCAATCTCGCATTCGCCAAGGCGTGGTTCAAGCTGACTCACCGCGACCTGGGTCCGCGTTCCCGCTATGTCGGTTCGGAAGTTCCGAAAGAAGACCTGATTTGGCAGGATCCGCTCCCGCGTGTCGATCACAAGCTGGTCGATGCTAAGGATATTGCGGTACTTAAATCAAGGATTCTCGCTTCGGGCCTGACCGTTCCGGAACTGGTCAGGACAGCCTGGGCCTCGGCGGCGACGTTCCGCGGCACAGACATGCGCGGTGGCGCCAATGGAGCGCGTATTCGCCTCTCGCCGCAGAAGGATTGGGACGCCAACAATCCGGCCGAACTGGCCAAAGTGCTGCAGCGGCTTGAGGGAATCCAGAAGGACTTCAACCGCGCGCAGTCCGTTATGAAGAAGAAGGTATCGCTCGCCGACCTGATCGTGCTGGGTGGCGCCGCAGCTATCGAGCAGGCTGCAAAGAGTGCCGGGGCCAACGTCATGGTTCCCTTCACGCCTGGGCGCACGGACGCGTCGGAAGCGCAAACCGACGTGGCGTCCTTTGCCCCGCTTGAACCGTCCGCGGACGGTTTCCGGAACTATTTCCGCACTGGTCAGCGCCTGTCGCCGGCTGAGATGCTGGTAGACCGGGCGAGCCTGCTGACGCTGACCGTTCCCGAAATGACCGTCCTGGTGGGCGGCCTGCGCAGCCTGAACGCCAATGCGGGCCAGGCTGCCCACGGCGTGTTCACCGACCGGCCCGGCACCTTGAGCAATGACTTCTTCGTGAACCTGCTCGACATGTCCACCAAGTGGAGCAAGTCCTCCAAATCCGAGGGCATCTACGAAGGTCTCGATCGCAAGACCGGCAAGGTCAAGTGGACGGCCACACCTGTCGACCTCGCTTTCGGATCGAACTCCGAGCTGCGCGCACTGGCGGAGGTCTATGCTTCGTCCGATGGAAAAGAGAAGTTCGTCAAGGACTTTGTCAAGGCGTGGACCAGGGTCATGAACCTCGATCGCTTCGATCTCTACTAAGCGTGGAGATGGACGCGCTTCAATCATTGAAACGCATCCCACTCCGAGGATCTGATCGGGCCACCAAAAGGACAGTTCGTTCTTTTGTCGACCCGATCACAAAATAAAAACGGCGGCGTTCGATACGCTGCCGTTTTTTATTTTCGAGCGCTCCCGGCCGGGTGCGCCAAATTGAAAGCCCATCCCACTTGCTGATCACTCTCCCGCAGCCGGCGATAGTAAAGTCGTTGCAGTGACGGCGTTGTGCGCCACTGCAACGACAATTTTCCATTCGTTGTTACTACCGTGAAGGATGTATGTGAATCCGAACCTGGCCAGCTCTGCCTGAGATTCTCCGTAGCGGATGAACACACCATTGAGCTCTATGAGTTCCGGCGCCAGTGTACGCATGGCGATCTCACAGACCTCTGTCTTACGATACCCCTGCCCCTTCGCATGATCGATGAGATGATTAGCAAGAACCAGGGCAGTCGCCTCATCCTGCACAACCCAGACTCCATCAGGGCGTATGAATGTACACGGCAACTCGTAAAAAGATATCACCTCGTCGGCACGCAGTGACTCAAAAGCGCGGACATAAGCCAGGAGCATCTGTAATGGTGTCTGATTCATACTCTCTCGTATCTAACGCCTGAAATAAGCGGCTTGCCGAAGGCAAGTCTGCTTGATTGAATTGTCAGGAAGCAGCGAGTGCACTGATCATGACGTAGTACCCGTCAGGATCACGGAGTGCGAACTCTTTGGTTCCAGTGTTGGGGTTCACGTTGGGCTCCTCTTCGAGTCCTGTGACGAGAGCGCGGGCACTCGTCAGCACCTCGTAAAAATCATCCACACGAAAGAATAAAAGTAGTCCGTTGCCAGGCTCCGAGCGGTCAGGACTGGCCAGGGATGGATGCTCGTGTGCACCCCACTGATGAAGGCAAAGCAGGACCGTTCCATCCGTGTCGAGGATTTGCCCGAAATCGTCATGGGCGGGAGGTGTTTCCGGTTGACCAAACAGAGACTGATACCACTTGAAGCTGCGGGCAACGTCGGCAACTCCAATGATTGTCCAGGTGCGTTTCATCGGCTTCTCCTGCTGCTTAATGAAAGAAGTTAAGTGACCCTACGCAGTCGGGTACGCTTTTCGAGGAGATAGCACGATAACACCCCGACAAGCGTCTTGCCTGCGATTATTTATACTCCACTTTATCCAATATGATCCAATGGATGTAAGCGTCAATTTGATCTTTAGTTTCAATGGCCTGGAATTATTTCCAGTCCATTGCTTTTGCTGAGTCTGAAAAATTCAACGCTGTACGCCGGCTTCGCCGACTGTTTGAGTTACTTCAAAAGAACGTGTCAAATCGATTCGGGAATACTTATTTGCGGAACATAAGTTATTAATGCATCATACCAAGGCACGGATCTAATCTTTGTGTCTCTGTGTCTTAATGCGAATAAACTTATAAGGCGTGTTCTGAGAAAAGAGTCGGGGCGAGAGGATTCGAACCTCCGACCTCTCGGTCCCAAACCAGCCGGGCTTATATCAGTACTTTTTGCGAAGCGAGCAATAAGACAATAAACCCTTTAAGATCAATTATCAGATCACCAGCCCGCTCGGTTCTTTATACCTTGTTTTCGCTCGTTATTGCCTCAAAATGGGCCATTTTAGAAGCTCAATGGCGACCGGATGTGAAATATGAATTCGGTCATGATCTTACCTGTTTCAATGATATTTCTGTCGAAAGAAAATTAACTCCAGGGAGTTGTCATCATCGTGAACGAAGAAAAGGGCATTTTGCTTTCCACTAACCTCAACGCCCCAGAGGCGATACCCTATTTTCTATGGGACGAACCGATGACGACTGCTGAATTCCGTCATCGTCTGAACTCTGGGTCCGAGGCAGAACGTACACGGTTACTGGCGAAATTGTTGCGCGAGGCTCGAGACACAGATGTCTGGCAATTCATCACCCCTGCTGAGATCCGGGATCGCTGGTCTGCCATGGCCTCGCAACTCGGACGGCGGCGTCCCTTCTGGGAATTCCTGCTGGATTACTGGAGTAAAGAGGGATTGCTCAGTGAATAATCGACTCAGCCCATTGCAGGAAGATCTGCTGCACGCTTTTTTCAGCGTGAAGAAAGTTTTTTCTGAGTGGTGGCGCAGCGCTGGTCGGCTTCCATTTGGCGCACCGCGAAACTCGCCAGCCTCGATCTGTTTACTCTCGAGGACACGATGGATAGGGGATGGCTGGCACTAATTGGCGCAGCGCGTGATCTGGGCACTACTATTGAGGCGATTCAGACGGCGCCGGAATTTCGCCGCGTCCTCGTACAACGAGGTGACGAAGCCGTCGTAGTGGATCTAATCCGTGAATATGTCGTGCAGGTGTCCCCGAAAAAGCAGATCATCGGCAATATTCGCGTCGATCCCCCGGAAGAGATTATGGCAAATAAGCTTTGCGCGCTTCTTTCACGATCAGAGATTCGTGACCTGGTAGATGTGCGTGCTTTGGAACTGGCTGGTTACAAGTTTGAAGACGCATTGACTGCTGCTCAGGCAAAGGACAGGGCCTGACCCCGGCACAACTGGCCTGGGTGCTCAGTCCAGATTGAATTCGGTTCAGATATGATTCCACCGGGTGATGTTCCGCTCAGGAGTTGCGAGATTATCTGGCCGAACTGATTATCCGGCTGACAAAAACAGCCTATCCTGCTTCCTGATATAAGGCTCACTCCACTCCACGACATAGGCTATTCCTGGATTCTCTCCCCTCTCGGTTCAAACTGCCTGGGCGAAGTTTATCGCGCCAAAGATTCACGGCTCAACCGCAATTGGCCATCAAGGTTCTGCCCGCCAATTTTGCCAATGATGCGACCGACTGATGCGTTTTCGAGCAGGGGCCTCAGCGCTCAATCATAGAATATATTGATAGTTCACGAATTTGGCATTTACGAAGGATCGGCTTACATTATCACTGAACTGCTGGAGGGTAAGGAACTGCGGGCGCAACTGGGCACTTGTCCTCTGCCCCTGCGAAATGCGATTGAATACGCGAGGCAGATTGCCTGCGAACTAGCGGTGGCGTGGTTCTTAATTCTAAAAATCGGGGCGAGAGGATTCGAACCTCCGACCTCTCGGTCCCAAACCGAGCGCACTACCAGGCTGTGCTACGCCCCGACAAGAAGAGCAATTATACACATCAATCGAGTTTCTACAACCGGGCCATTCAAAAGGCCTCGATTCACGGCATTCAGAATTCGCGGCCGGCGCCGAAAGCAAGGACCTGATCGGCGGTGAGTCTCGGTTTGCGGGGCGAGTTGCCGGGGGCGGGATAGCCTACGGTGAGCAGCATCGCCGGGACATAGCGGTCCGGGATATTGAATTCGCGTTTGACGGCTTCGGCATCGAAGCCGATCATCGGGCCGGAGACGAACCCTTTGGCCTGGGCGGCGATCATGAGAGTCATAGCGGCCATGCTCGCGGATCTGATGGCCTCATCGCGGGCGAAGCGATCGTTGTTGATGTAGTTTTTGGAAGATGACGTCGCCCATTTATCGACGGCCTCCTGCGACATCTGACCTGATTCGACCATAGGAGCGAGAATCTCAGGGAGTTTTTCATATCCCTGCAGATCGCCGAGGACGATGAAGGTGACGGAGGCATCGACAACTTTCTGCTGTTTGTAGGCCAGGGCCTTGAGGCGCTCCTTGTCTTCGTGTTTGACGAGCGCGATGAAACGCCAGTGCTGGATGTTGTAAGCGGATGGTGATTGCGTGGCGTAGCTCACCAGTTCCCTTATCTCATCTTCCGATAATGATTTGTCGTATCGAATTTGTTTATGGAAATTCTTTGCCTGATCAATTCAAGAGTTTGATTCATATTGATTGAGATTGCAGCTTTATTGATTCTTGATTACGTTGAATTGTAACGGGGCACCCGGCATAAGAGCGGCCCGGAAGCAGGACTTCGCGTTTCATAACGACGCTGTGCGGAGCGACGTAGGTATTGGCTCCGACATCGCCTCCGTAGAGCATGACGGCATTGCCGGCGACTGTAGCGCCCTTGCGGATCCAGACGTGATCGATCTTAAGGACTCTGTCTTCGAAGGTGTGGGCCTGAAAATGGCAGGTGACCGTAGAACCTTCTTCGAAATTGAGCATATCGGGATCGACGACCTGAGCAAAGCCTCCGCCGAGGACAACGTTGCGGCCGATTCGCGAACCCATCGCCCGGAGGTACCAGTTGAGCAGGAGCGTTCCTTCTAACAGGGTCAAAGCGGGTCTGGCGTAGATTCCCCAGGCGACGTAGAGGAAATCCCAGCGGCTGCACCAGCAGGACCATAAAGGATGGATTCCGGGCCTGACGCGGCCGATCAGCATCCATTTCAATGCCACCAGAAGCAGGCAAAAAAAGACGGTCACACCGAGGTTCATCAGCGGAACATCGACCAGCAGGAAGACCGGGAACGAATAGTCGCGCTCGGCCATCGAGAGCAATTTGAACCAGGCCGAAAAGACCAGAACCGGAATCACGGTCAGAGTAAACCGGAGCAGCTCCCAGAAGACCCTGTTGAGTAGCGAATCGTCGATGGATTATGGGTCAGGCTACGATCGACTTCGATCACTTCGCGCCGCGGGAGTTCGAATGGAGGTTGTCCGAACCATGATGTTCCCGGTCGGATAATCGTATCGTCGGCAACAGTGCTGACTCCGATCAGAACGTCATCGGGAAGCTTCTGGCCCAACGGAATTACCGCGTGATTGCCGAGGAAGGTATTGCTGCCGAGCCGCGTCAGTTCGAGTTTGACAGTCCCGCGATGAACGCGAGGGCCGCCGAGATAAATGCCGTCGGCGAAGAATGTTTCCGGCCCGATCTCGATCAGTTCCGGTACGACATCGATGATCGTGCTGATTTCGCAGTCGCGCCCGACCTTCATTCCAGCCATCCGCAGCCAGATTGGCCAGAACAGAGTTCCGCTCAATGCCTCTCCCGCGGATTGGACCATCCAGCTTTTCAGCCAGACGCGTATGTAGGAGATTCCCCAGCGGTTGATGACACCGGGGCGAACCCTCCCCATCGCTCTGACGGCGAAAGCTTCGATGGCCAGCGCAAGTGGCACCGGCAACGTCACGAGCAATGCAGATGCGAGCAGAAAGCTGCCGCTGAGATTCGGTGAATTTATCCAGTTGAGCGCGCTTTGAGAATCGAGGCCATAAAGAATCGCCAGCACGGCCGTGGGAAGCTCGATCGGCAATAGAAGAACCAGGCCGAGAAGGAATCTTGCCGCAACAAGCATCACCCCATGCTGCAATTGTGAGTAGCTGCGCTCTGCCGGATCGAGATCAGGTTTTTGAGGGGCAAGGCCGGCTTTTTTAGCGGGAATGCCATCCCATTTTTCTCCACGGGGAATGCGCCCACCTTCGGAAAGCGAGGATAAAGCCGTGAGATATGAGTCCGGCTCCATTACGGTATTGCCGCCAAGTCCGGCTCTGATGTCGAGCGTGGCGCCGTCTCCGATAGAGATTGAACCGGCAACTATCTGACCGCCTTCCAGGTCGATCAGCCTTAAAGCAGCCTCCTGGATGATTGTGACGTCGTCGCCTATTTCCAGAAGATCCCATCCACCCTGCAGCAGGTTGACTCCGCGATGAATGTGAACCCGGCGTCCGATTCGGGCTCCAAGGGCTCTCAGGGCCATCTGCTGAAAGACAGTTCCTTCAAGCAGTGGCCAGGGAATGATTCGAACCGTTTTCTGCACCATCCAGTTCCGCACGTAGAAGCTTCCCCAGACTGGCGCGCGCAGCGGGCGATAGCGACCGATCAGCAGCTTCTTGATCGAGGCGGCAAATATCACCGATAAGGGCGTGTAAATAACCAGCCCGGCGAAGATCAATATCGGGCTCAGCAGTATAAAACTGATGAAGCCAATCGCTTCAATCAACAGCGGCATGAGCTCGAAAGCCGCAATGTAGGTAATGACCGATCCGCCGATGAGTCCTGCAGCGAGCCAGGCAATCTGCATCAAAGTCGCAGCGACGGGGCTTACCGGCGCTCTCGCAGGCACTTCCTCAATGAAATCTGCTGCGCCTGTTTCCGAACCGGACTGCAGACGCTCAGCCAGGGCGGCAACAGTGCGCGTCTCATAAATATCCCGCACGGTCACAGACTGCGTCGCCGCATCATCGCGCAGCAGCGAAACGAGGATTGCCGAGTGCAGCGAATCCCCGCCGAGATCGTTGAAGAAATCGTCTTCGATCGAAATATCGTTTTGCAGGTTGAGCACCTGCCTGATGGTCGCAGCCAGCTTCTCTTCAACGCCATTGCGCGGCGGCACGATTATCTTGTCTTCATCCTGTCCCGGAGCTTCAATAGTCGGCAGTTCCCTGCGGTTGAGCTTTCCTCCAACCGTTTTGGGCAGCTCGCCGATCAGCGCAAACCTGCCTGGAACCATGTATGACGGCAGCGCTCTACGCAATGCATTCTTTAAATCGTCGAATGACGGGGTGTGGCCGGCTTCCGCAACGATGTATGCCGCAAGCAACTGCTGCGCGCCTTCCTGCTGAACACGGCAGGCCGCCTCACGAACTCCATGGCATTCGGCAAGCGTCGATTCAATGGCTTCGAGTTCGATGCGGTATCCACGCAGCTTGACCTGCGAATCAATGCGCCCGTGGTAGAAATAGTTACCTTCAAGATCGCAGTTGACGAGATCGCCCGTACGGTAGATTCGGCCGAACTTCGGATGATCGGGGAATTTTTGAGCCGTCAATTCCAGGACTGTTGCGATAACCTCGGGCCAGGCCGATTCCTCCCAGGCAGAGTTCGCCCTTCTCGCCGATCGGAACCTCATCGAGCGAATCGTCGAGCAACCAGGCATTGAGTCCTCTGACCGGACGGCCAATCGTAATCGGCTCGCCGGCTTTGATTGTTCCTCTCACTGCCGTGACGGTGCACTCTGTCGGGCCATAGCCGTTTTCGAGGCGAGTGCCACGGGACCAGCGGTCTGCGATATCGCGCGGCAGCGCCTCTCCGCCGACGTAAATCAGAGCAAGATCCGGCAACTCATTTTCCGGATCGCTGCATCCTGTCGTGCGCAGCAGCGTAGGCGGAGGGGTCAGAACCGTAATCCGCTCATCCCTCAGCCACCTTACTAGATCGGGCCCGAGTCTCACTGCATCGTCATCCATGACGACGACAGTCGCGCCCACAGCAAGCGCCATCCAGATCTCTTCAACCGAGGAGTCATACGCCGGCGACGATCCCTGGGCTATGCGATCGGACGGCCCGAGTCTGAACTCCTCTACATCCGATCCCACCAGATTCACAATGCTGCGATGCTCGATCATGACGCCCTTGGGCCGACCCGTCGTGCCTGAGGTGTAGATGAGATAGGCAAGGTGCCCGGGCGTCAGCCATTTGGGAGCGAGGCGTTCCGAGGCATGTTCAATTTCATTCTCAAAGAGTTCTTCGATATCGATGACGCGATGATCGTCAACCCAGCACTGAGCCGCACGGACACTGCCCGCGCGATCGGTAATTATCGCAACGGGCTGCGAATCTTCAATGATGTTTTTCACCTGATCATCGGGAAATGACGGATCGATGCAGGCATAGGCCGCTCCGGCCTTGAGGATTCCAAGCTGGCTGATGTAAAGATGCTCGCTGCTGCGCGGCAGCATTATCGCCACAACACACTCTTCGATCACGAACCTGCTCAAAAATGCCGCCACCCGGTCAGACAATCGGCCAAGCTCAGAATACTGTATCAGGCGCCTTTCATGGCGATCGCGTCCCGGCGGGATATCCAGCGCGATCTTGTCCGGCCACTTCTCAGCAGCCCTTTCGAAGAAATGATGCAGCAGCAGTGGCTCATCATCGTGAGCGGACTGACTCATGTTTTCGTGTAAACCTCGGTTCTGGTTAATGAATAAGGGCGGAAGGAGAATACGAAAGTTTCGAGATAAATGGAATTCATTTGGAGTGCGGCGTCGAACGATACTTCTGGCGAATTCATTCTTTGGTAGATTGTCAGAAATTACAGAATCAAAATACGAGCGGGAGCGCAGGCGTCCCGCCTGCTTGTATTGATGTATCTGCACATTCATATCAGATTTGCGTTAATCGAATTGACGCAGGCGGGACGCCTGCGCTCCCGCTCGTATTTCGACCATTCCAAAATATCAATGAAACAGGGGAAACAGGCTATAAATTCAATTCGCCAGCAGCATCTCGAATCGCCGCACTCCATATTTACGGCAGATCGATGAGGATGATCTCGCTGTCTTTACGACCAGCGATCTCCATGCTGCCCGATTCTGTCAGTCTGGCCTGATCTCCTGACTCAAGAATCGTGCCGCTAAGATCCACTTCACCTTCGATCACGTAGAAAAACGCCCTCCTGCCGGGCTTCAAATCAAATGCGACTTTGTCCGAATCACCCAGCCGCGAGACATAGAATGTCGCATCCTGATGAATCTTCACCGCTTCAGGCATATCGCCACCCGATGCGATCGGCAACAATACCCCTTTTCGCTGCGCGGTCGTAAACTGCTTCTGCTCATATGACGGCGTGATCCCCGGCCTCTCAGGCGTGACCCACATCTGCAGCAGCCTCACCGGCTCAGTCTCAGATGCATTCAATTCCGAATGTGCGACTCCCGTCCCCGCGCTCATCCGCTGCACCTCACCCGAATGGATTATCCCACGACCTCCTGTACTGTCCTTGTGAGCAATCTGGCCATCGAGCACGTATGTGACGATCTCCATCTCGCGGTGCGGATGCGTCGGAAACCCCGTCCCACCCGCTATCGTGTCGTGATTAAAAACCCTGAGCGGACCGAAACTCATGTTGTTCGGATCGTAATACCTGTCGAAACTGAAGAGCCAGTATGCCGAAAGCCAGTCGCTCTCCAGGTGAAACCTCTCGTCTGCCTTGATGATCTGCATCTTCCTGCTTTCTCCTTTCCATTCACTGCTTAATTGTTTCCTGATTGACAAGCTGGATAAAAAAATATTTCAGCTATCCAGCAACCTCCCGAGCAGTTTGAAGAGCTGCTTCTGCTCATCCCGATTGAGAAATTTCATAGTCTCATTGGCGAATGAGATGACATCGGGCAGCGTCTGCTCGAGAAAGTCCGCGCCTCCGTCCGTGAGAGCCACCAGATTGACGCGCCTGTCGCCGCAGGCGAGGCGTTTGACCAGACCACGCTCTTCGAGGTGATCGACCAGTTTGGGTACGTTGGCTCTTGAAGAGAGCATGCGCCGGCCGATCTCCGATTGCGAGATCGGCTCGCCCGAACCGTTGAGGATTCTCAGCACGTTATAATGATTGTCGGTCATATCCCAGCGCGAAAATCTTTCATCAGAGGCGCGCCACAGCCTGTCGCCGACTCTCATGAGTCTGATCTGCGCCTGCTCGGCTATGCTCGGTGTTATCTTCACTCTCTTCGCCATGACGAGCCGGAAAGATACTCCTTTCCCGGAATATTGTCAACTGGGAAACAAATATTTTTCCTTGCATGATTCGTCTATACTTGCGGCCGGAAAAAAACAGAAGACGAATTCTGTTTTTCCTTAATCTATTAACGTGGGATGGAAAACGACATGACGGAAACGAAGAAGAGCAAGCTACGCAGTAGAGCATGGTTTGGGCCGACGGACAGGGGAGGGTTCATCCATCGGAGTTGGATGAAGAACCAGGGGCATCCGGATCATATGTTTGACGGGCGGCCGGTGATAGGGATTTGCAACACGTGGTCGGAGCTGACGCCGTGCAATGCGCATTTCCGACAGATAGCGGAGCACGTCAAGCGCGGGGTTTATGAAGCAGGGGGATTTCCGCTGGAGTTTCCGGTCATGTCGCTGGGTGAGACGCTGTTGCGGCCGACGGCGATGTTGTTCAGGAATCTGGCGAGCATGGATGTGGAGGAGTCTATCAGGGGGAATCCGATAGACGGGGTGGTGTTGCTGGTGGGGTGCGACAAGACAACGCCGGCGTGTTTGATGGGAGCGGCGAGTTGCGATCTGCCGACGCTGACGATTTCGGGTGGTCCGATGCTCAACGGGAAGTTCAGGGGTGAGGATATTGGATCGGGGACGAATGTCTGGAAATTCAGCGAAGAGGTTCGGAGCGGCGAGATGCCTTTGTGTGATTTTCTTGAAGCCGAAGGGTGTATGAGCCGATCCGCGGGGCACTGCATGACGATGGGGACGGCGTCGACTATGGCGAGTGTGGTCGAGTCGCTGGGGATGGGGATGCCGCAGAATGCCGCGATTCCGGCGGTCGATTCGCGCCGCTATGCGCTGGCTCATATGGCGGGACGGCGAATCGTGGAGATGGTCGACGAAGATCTGAGGATGTCGAAGATTCTGACGCGCCAGGCTTTTGAGAATGCGATACGCGTGGTTGGAGCGATCGGCGGATCGACAAACGCGGTGATCCATCTGCTGGCGCTGGCGGGCAGACTGGGCGTCGATCTGAAGCTCGAGGACTGGGACGCGCTGGGACGCGATGTTCCCTGCCTGGTCAATCTCATGCCGTCGGGGAAATACCTGATGGAGGATCTGTATTATGCAGGGGGCCTGCCGGCGGTCATCAACGAGCTTGGAGACCTGATTCATCGCGACGCCCTGACGGTTAACGGTAAAACGATCGGCGAGAACACGGCCGGGGCGCCCTGCTACAACAGAGAGGTGATCAAGACCATGGAAGAGCCTTTCGCACCGCAGGGAGGAATTGCCGTGCTCAAGGGAAATCTATGCCCGAATGGAGCCGTCATCAAACCGTCGGCGGCCTCGCCTCACCTGATGAAGCATTGCGGGCGCGCGGTGGTCTTCGAGGATATAGAAGATTTTCACGCGAGGATCGATTCAACTGACCTGGATATCGACGAAAACTGCGTCATGGTCCTCAAGAACTGCGGGCCCAGAGGCTATCCGGGGATGCCCGAGGTCGGCAACATGCCGCTGCCTCCGAAAATTCTGAAAAAAGGGATAACCGATATGTTGCGAATCAGCGATGGCCGGATGAGCGGCACTGCCTATGGGACGGTAGTCCTGCACGTGACGCCCGAGTCGGCGGCCGGCGGCCCGCTGGCGCTGGTGGAGAATGGCGACATGATAGAGCTCGATGTCGAAGCTCGCCGCCTGCATCTGGATGTGACCGATGAAGAACTGAGTCGCCGCCGCGCCAAATGGCAGCCTCCGCAGTCGCCTTACACAAGAGGCTATTACAAACTCTACATCGAAAATGTCATGGGAGCCGATCGCGGAGCCGATCTCGAATTCCTGGTCGGCAACAGCAGCACCGACGTAACGCGGGATTCTCACTAGGAAGAGATTACGAAACAGGAAAGACAGATTACGAAACAGACGAAATAAACGAAAAATTCCCAAGCAATAAAACAGCAATTTCACCCTTTAAATATTTTCGTCTGTTTCGTTTATTTCGTCTGTTTCGTATTCTGCCTTTCCTGTTTCGGGAGCTCAATATTATGCTTCAACAAGTTCTCAGACCTGTTTTTTGGGTGATATTCAGATTGATCTTCTCGGTGGAGTATTACGGAGTCGAGCATGTTCCTGAGAGGGGGCCGGTGATCATTGCCGGCAATCATCCTTCATATCTGGATCCGGTGCTGGTGGGATTGCCGCTCAGAAGGCAGATAAAGTTCATGGCGTGGGATGCCCTGTTCCGGGTACCGCTGTTGGGATTGATGATCCGGGCACTTGGCGCCTTTCCGGTGGATATAGGAAAGGGCAAGGGCGAATCGGCATTCCGCGAGGCGCTCAGAGTTCTGGGAGAGGGCGAGGTGCTGGGGATATTCCCTGAAGGGCAGCGGTCCGAGGGTGGGCCGATGGGAGAGTTGAAGCTTGGAGTCGCAAGGCTTGCCGTTGATACAGGCGCACAGGTTGTGCCGGTGACGATCGGCGGGGCATTCCGGGCCTGGCCGAAATGGAAGCTGATTCCAAAGCCGGCGAAGATAGTGGTCCGGTTTCATCCGCCGTTGATGCTTGATGAAAAGGAAAGGCTGGAACGGAAAACCGACAGGGAGTATCACGCGGCGATCATGCAGACTGTCGCGGAACGGATCAACCGTTCGCTGCTGCCGGCGCTGCGCGGCGGCTCGCTGATCGAGCAATACTACAAGCAGCCGCCATCGAGCATTCGCAGTTATGAATGGGGTCCGCTGATTGCGGTGATCATCGCACTGCTGGTCTCGATCGGGCGCGGCACATTCGCAAGTCACTGGATCGACATAGCGTTGCCTGCGGCGATCTATTATCTTTACCTGGCCGCCGATCTGACCCTGATCAAACCCGGAAGGTTTTCGAAATGGCTCCGCAACTCCATGCCGGTCTGGCTGATTCTGATCTGGCATTACCCGCTGACTCGATACACCCTCTTGCCGACGGGATCGCTCAATCCGCTGCTCACCGGCGCGGTGCTCGCTGCTTTCTTTTCATTCTTTTACGAGGACTATTTCACGCTCCAGAAATTCGTCCGCGGCATCGTGACGGGCTACTATTTCTCGCTGCTTTTTGAGCTTGGATGGCCGGACGAGACGGGGACTTTTGTCACCCTGCTCGTCTTCATTCTGGTATTCGTCTTCTGGTACAAAGTGATCTATCGATGGCTGATCGGATTGGCTGCGGTTGTTGTAATTGCAATCGGTATCTGGATGACGGGTAAGATCGGAGCGCCGTTTCTGGTCTATGCAGCCCTGGCGGTTGGAGTCAATGCTTATCTACAGACCTTTACTTCGATAGCCTATGACATAAGAAGGGCCGGCAATGTCAACACGGGGGTGGAAGATTAAAGTATCTGGATACAACTCGGGAAATCAGCATACGAGCAGGGGTGCAAAGCGTCGCGTTTGCGCCCCTGCTCGTAATTCCTGAGTAAACTTTAGACTTTCTTCGCGATCTTGTAGAGCTTGGTAGCAGTGCGAATGAGCAGGCTCCCTCTGACGATTGCGGGGGTGGCCATGCACATCTCATCGAGCGAGTTTTTGCCGACGAGTTTGAACTCAGGGCCGGCCTGAACAACAAAGGTATCCCCGTCTTCGCTGAGGCAGAAGATCTTGCCGTTATAGGCCCAGGGAGATGACGTGAAGGCGCCCGCAGCCGGGTCGAAGCGATTCTTACCGTATACCTCTTTTCCTGTCCTCGCATCGTTAGCCGTGAAGAACCCCCTGTCATAAAGCGTGTAATAAATATCTCCGTAGATGATGGGAGTCGGGTTGTATGGCCCGCCCTGCGGCAGGTACCAGGCGATGTATTGATTGCTGGTCTCACCCTGTTTGAGAGAAATGTCGCCGGTTGCGCCGGAGCGTATTGCATATACCGGCCGGTGCTGATCTCCGACATACCCTGAAGAAATGTAAAGAAGATCGAACTTGGAAAACGGAGTGGGAATGACAATCGAGGACATCCCCTTGTACTCCCAGAGCACCTTGCCGTCCAGATCGTATGACCTGACGACTTTTGTCGCAGGCACTATGAGCTCGGTCCTCTGCTTGTTTTCCCAGATATATGGCGTCACCCAGTTGGTGCCGATTTCACGCTCGGCTTTCCAGATCTGTTTGCCGGTCTTCTTGTCATAGGCGGCGAGGAAAGACTGCTCGTCGTTATCGTTGACGACGTAGACCCTGTCCTTGTAGACCACTGGTGAGGCTGCGGTTCCCCAACCGAAGCGTGTCTTCCTGGGTTCGTACAACTGCTGCCAGAGCGGCTTCCCGGCCATATCGAAACAGAAAAGACCGACGTTGCCGAACAGGGCATAGACCCTTTCGCCATCAGTGGCGGGCGTCTCTGAAGCGTAGGTGTTTTTGAGATGATGCGGCATCTTCGGCGCGCCTTTGAAAACTTCGCGCTCCCACAAGGTCTTGCCGGTCTTGAAATCAAGGCAATAAACTACCCAACGATGATCATTCTGGGGAAGGTCGTAGCGCTCACCTCCGAAATACAACCCCTTCTTCGGTACTTCCGTCTGGCCGGTGCTGACCACTGAGGTGACAAAGACCTTGTCCCCCCAGACTATCGGGGATGACCACCCTGTCCCCGCAATGTCGGCCTTCCAAACAACATTTTCAGTCGCGCTCCATTTGTCGGGGAGTGTCGAGTCCTCCTCGGCCACACCCATGGAGTTCGCTCCGCGGAACTGCGGCCAGTTCTCATTCTTTCTCTTTTCGGGAGCGGCGAAAAATACGGGAACGATCAACAATAAAGTCAGTAATATCCTCGGGATCATCAGCCACCTCAGCTTTTTAAGCAGTTTAAAGTTCGAAGTTTAAAGTTCAAAATTCAAAGTTTAAAGACCTGTTTTCTTCTATAGCTCAACTTTAAACTTTGGACTTCAACCGTTGTTGCCAATTGCATCTACAGGACAGGAACTCATCGCCTCGCGGCAAAGTTCCAATTCCCTGGCATTATCGGGCTGTTTGTAGACGTATGAATATCCTTTTTTGGTCTCTCGGGTAAAGTTATACGGCGCTATTTCGCGACAAATATCGCAATCTATGCATTGAGAGTCAACGTAAAATGCGCCCTGCTCGTTCTCGGGCATCTTTGAAGTTGGATCAGCCATAATAATGAAGAATTAAGAATGCAGAATAAGAATGAAGAATGTGGAATGCAGAATGTGGGACATTGATGCAATCTTTTCAAGCCACTGAGTCTACTTCATAATTTAATCCTAAATGCACATTCGAACCATTCTGCATTCTTCATTCTTAATTCTTCATTCTCCATTCTTCATTCTCCATTCTCCATTCTTCATTCTCCATTCTCCATTCTTCATTCTCCTTCTCCATTCTTCATTCTTCATTCTATTTTGTGTTTTCCGGTTTGTGTTCGTGCGCGTGGTAGCTGGATCTGACGAGCGGACCGGATTCGACATATCTGAAACCCATTTCAAGTCCAATGCGTTTGAATTCGGCGAACTCGGCCGGGGTGTAGTATTTCTCGACGGGCAGGCGACGTTCTGACGGCTGCAGGTACTGGCCGATGGTCAGGATATCGCAATCGACCGAGCGCAGGTCACGGATTGTTTCTATGATTTCTTCAGATGTCTCGCCGAGGCCGACCATGATTCCTGATTTGGTGAACATTCCGCGTTGTTCGCTGTCGCGGCGCTCTGCGGCGCGGCGCAGAAGTTTCATGGTCCATTCGTGATACCGAGCGTGCGGGCGAACGCGATGATAGAGTCTCTCCACGGTCTCGGTGTTGTGATTGAGCACATCGGGCCGGGCGTCGAGGACGAGGCCCAGAGCCTCATCGTTGCCTTCGAAATCGGGAATCAGAACTTCTATCTTGCATTCCGGGTTCATTTCGCGGACGGCCGAGATGGTGGCGGCCCAGTGAGCGGCGCCGCCGTCATTCTTATCATCGCGGTTGACGCCGGTGATGACGGCGTGGCGCAGGTCGAGTGTCCGGACAGCTTCGGCAACGTGAACCGGTTCGGCGGGGTCGAGCGGCTTGGGCTCCCCCTTGCTCACCGCGCAGAATCCACAGCGCCGGGTGCAGACGTCGCCCGCGATCATGAATGTCGCCGTGCGGTTCGACCAGCACTCGTAGATGTTCGGGCACCGCGCCTCCTCGCAGACGGTGTGCAGCGTCAGATCGTTGACCATCCTGCGAACTTCGAGGAAGTCGTCTCCCATGTTGAGCTTGATCTTGAGCCACTCCGGCTTTGGCAGTCTCTCTTTCAGTGATCTCATAATAAAAATTTCTTCAATGGTGATGCGGCGTCAGCGTAGTGTCTATCGGCGCAATGACCTCATTTCCCGCCTCGTTGAATTCGCCTTCCCATTTGGCCACGACGGCTGTTGCCAGGCAGTTGCCGATGACATTGGTCGAGGTTCGGGCCATATCCATCAGTTCATCCACGCCGAGGATGACGGCTATGCCCTCGAGCGGCAGCCCGAATTGCGCGAGAGTCCCGGCCAGCACCACCAGCGAGGCTCTCGGAACGGCGGCAATACCCTTGGTGGACAACATCAGTGTCAGCACCATGAGCAGTTGCTGGCCAACGCTGAGATGGATGTTCGAAGCCTGGGCGACGAAAATAGCCGCAAGTGAAAGATAGAGCGTCGAGCCGTCCAGATTAAAGCTGTAGCCCATAGGCAGAACGAAACTGACGATCCGGCGCGGAACTCCGAGGCGCTCCATGTTCTCCAAAGCTTTGGGGAATGCCGATTCGCTCGATGTGGTCGTGAATGCAAGCAGCGCGGGCTCCTTGACCAGCGAGATGAAGCGGCGGATCGGAAGCTTGATCATCAGCGCCACCGGCAGAAGCACCAGAATAATGAAGAAAAACAGAGCTCCGTAAAGGGTGAGAATCAGCATCCCCAGATTTACCAGAACTCCAACCCCCTTGCTGCCGACCGTATAGGCCATGGCCGCTCCCACGCCATAGGGGGCAAAAAGCATGACGTAGTTGGTAAATTTAAACATCGCCTCCGATAGAGACTCGCAGAAGGCAAGCATCGGCTTTCCCTTTTCGCCGCAGGCTGCAAGGGCAAGTGCAAAGATCAAACTGAAGACTACTAGCTGCAACACATCGTTTTCAGCCATCGACTTGATCAGACTGGTGGGAAAGATGCTGACGATATGATCCTGGGCCGACATCTTGCTCGCGCGGCCGGCGATCTCCTTAGCCTCGGCGCTTTGCTCTGCCGGCAGGTTGATGCCATGACCGGGCTTGGTCAGGTTCACCGCGCCAAGGCCGATGAACAGGGCCAGCGTCGTAACGATCTCAAAATAGACGAGCGCCTTGAGGCCGATGCGACCAACCTCCTTGACCGTCCCCGCACCGGCAATGCCGACAACCAGCGTCGAAAAGAGCAGCGGCGCGATGATCACCTTGATCAGGCTCAGAAAAACCCGGCTCATGACTCTGATCCACTGCAGCACCTGTTCCTTGGTGTGTGGATCATTATCGAAGAAACGATGCGTCAACCAGCCGACCAGAACGCCTGCTAAAAGTCCGACGAAGATCTGCTTCGTGAGGAAAGACGGAATTTTCTCATAAGTTATTTTCTCTTTTTAACAACAACTCCGGTTGTCACTGCAGGGTTTTCATCTCTCTGTTAAAGACTTCACCGAAATGGCGGTTTACATTTTCTGCCACGGTCCGGACATCCACATCTTCGCCAACGAGTTTATTGAGCGAAGTCACGCCGTGATCACGGATTCCGCAGGGGATGATCAATTTAAAATAATCGAGATCGGTTGTGACATTGAAAGCGAAGCCGTGCATCGTCACCCATCTGGAGATCCGGACACCGATCGCGGCAAGCTTCTCGTCGCCGACCCAGATTCCGGTCAACCCGTCAATCCGCTCGGCTTTTACGCCAAAATCGGCCGCTGTCCTGATCAGAACTTCCTCCAGATCTCGGACATATTTCCGGACGTCGCATCGATCCGGCGCCAGCTTGATTATCGGATAGCCAACAAGCTGGCCCGGTCCGTGATAGGTCACATCCCCGCCGCGACCGGTTTCAAACAACTCGACCCCGAATCGAGCCCGCATCTCTTCATCGGCAAGGATATTGGCCCGGTCCGCGGCGCGCCCAAGCGTGATCACATGAGGATGCTCGAGCTGCAGAAACCGATCCTCAATCTCGTCAGCTTTTCGCTTGTCGACCAGGCACTGCTGCAACTCATGCGCCTCGGCGTATGGAATCAGCCCCAGATAACTCGTTTCACAGACACGCAACTGCATAAAACAAAGTTCAAAGTTTAAAGATCAAAGTTTAAAGTCCGCATTCCAGATGTACGCTGCAAGGAATTGGAGCCGGAGGTCCTCCGGCTCGCCCTCCCAACGACATTAAACTTTGAACTTTAAACTTTAAACAACTTCAGAGCACCGATGAAAAATCGGTTGTCTCCAGTGTTTTCTTAATATCAGCCATGAACTGGTCGGCGGCAGCACCGTCGATGATGCGATGATCGAACGACAGGCTGAGCACGCCGATATGGCGGATGGCGATAGCGTCGCCATCCGGCGTCTCAATGACCCATGGTTTCTTGTGGATACCGCCGATTCCGAGGATGGCCAGCTGTGGCTGGTTGGTGATCGGAGAAGCGGTAAATCCGCCATAGAGACCGAAATTGGTGATCGAGAATGTTCCGCCGGCGACTTCATCTGGTTTGAGCTGCTTGTTGCGAGCGCGGTTGGCAAGATCCTGAGTCGATCGAGCCAGCCCCACGAGGCTCAGCGTGTCGGCCTGCTTGATGACCGGAACGATCAATCCCCAGTCGAGCGCCACGGCCATGCCGATATTGATGTCGTGCTTGTAAACAATGTTATCGCCGTCAAGCGAAGCATTGACGATCGGGTGAGCCTTCAGACTATCGACGACCGCTTTGATGATGAACGGCATGAAGGTCAGCTTGGTGCCGTTGCGCTCCTCGAATGACTTTTTGGCCCTGTCACGCAGCCTTGCGATGTTGGTGAAATCGACCTCGAAGAATGTCGTCACGTGAGCCGAAGTGCGGCGGCTGTGAATCATGTGCTCGGCAATCTTGCGGCGCATGACCGACATCTGCTCGATGTGGATGCGGTCGCCGGCCACCCCGGCCACCCCGGCCACCCCTGACACTCCTGTTGACGGAGGTGGAAGCGGCGGCGGAGGCGGAGCCGATGCGACCGGAGCGGGCGCAGCAGGCGCTGCCGGAACAACAGGAACAACAGGAGCAACAGGAGCGGGCGCGGGTGCCGCCCCTTTGCGGTGATCGATAAAACCGAGAATGTCGTCCTTGGTAATCCTGCCGCCGATCCCTGTTCCGGCGACTTCTTCCAGATTGACTCCGTGTTCGCGGGCAATGTTGCGAACCAGCGGAGACGAACGCACCTTCTTGCTCTCGCCTGAAGCCGCGGCAGGAACAGCCGGCGCCGCCGGCGCCGCAGGTGCAGCGGGGGCAGCAGGCAGCCGGAGGGGCAGGTGCAGCGGGTGCTGGAGCAGGCGTCGGTGCCGGTGCCGGGACTGGTTCAGGCGCAGGAGCCGCAGGCGCAGGAGCGCCGGCACCGGCTTCGCCGGCTGCGCCGAGCCGCGCAATCACTGCGTTGACCAGAACCGTATCACCTTCTTTGGCCAGTATCTCGATGAGCACGCCGGCCGACGGAGACGGAATTTCCGCGTCGACCTTGTCGGTGGAGATTTCGAGCAACGGTTCATCCCGCTGCACGCTGTCACCGACCTGCTTCAACCATTTGACAATCGTTCCCTCAGCGATGGATTCACCCATCTGGGGCATCAGAACATCTGTAGCCATTAATCTCTCCTTGAATCATGACATTTGTGTTAGTTGTCAGTATGGAAATCAGTTTTAAACAAAAATTTTCAAAGCTTGTATCAGCACAATAAAAAACAAAAAGCTGAAAACTGTTACCCCACATCGAATAACTGACAACTGGCAACTGAACTAAATACTTGTAGCCATGCCGTGGACGGCTTCAGCAGCCTCCATCACGGCTTCAGACAATGTCGGATGAGCGTGCATGATATGGCCAAGCTCCTCGGCGGTCGCTTCGAGTCCCATTGCGACACAGGCTTCAGCCAGAAGATCGGTCGCATGAGGACCGATGATGTGCACACCCAGGACTTCATCATGTTTGGCATCGGTGACAACCTTGACGAACCCTTCGGTCTCGCCGAGGATGATCGCCTTTCCCAGAGCAGAGAACGGGAACTTGCCGACCTTGACCTGGTATCCCTTCTCTTTGGCCTTCTGCTCGGTCAGACCGACGCTGCCGATTTCAGGCTCGCAATAAGTGCAGTTGGGAACGAGGTTGTAGTTGATCGGGCGCGGATTGCGTCCTGCAATATGTTCAGCCGCGACGCAACCTTCCTTCGAGGCGACGTGAGCCAGCCATGGTGTCGGAACCACGTCCCCGATAGCGTATACATTGGGCTCGGCCGTGCGCATGAACTCATCGATCCTGATGTAGCCGCGATCGACTTCGACGCGGGTGTTTTCGAGCCCGAGACCGTCAGTGTATGGCCGGCGACCGACGGCGACCAGAAGGGTTTCGGCCTTGAGAGTACCCTGCTTTCCATCCGCGCCGGTGAAGGTGATTTCAACATCATCCTTGTTGACCTTCGCGGATTCGAAACGAGTGCTGGTCATGACATTGATTCCGCGCTTGCGAAAAGCTTTCTGAAGCTCGGCCGATGTCTCTTCGTCCTCGATCGGAACTACTCGCGGCAGCAGTTCGACAACCGTCACATCCGATCCAAAGCGTTTGAAGACCGAGGCGAACTCAACGCCGACGGCACCCGCGCCAAGCACGATCATCGATTTCGGAACGTGATCGAAATCGAGCAGCTCGTCGCTGGTCACTATCCGATTGGACTTGACCTCCATTCCTGGAAGCAGGCGCGGAGCCGATCCGGTTGCGATGATCACGTTTTTTGTCGCCACTTCCTGGACTTTGCCTGCCGCATCGGTGACGGAGACGCGCCCCTTGCCTTCGAGCTTGCCGTGCCCTTTGAAGACCGTGATCTTGTGTTTTTTCATCAGGTAGCCGACTCCACCCGCCAGTTTGGCCACAACCTTGTTCTTGCGGGTCATCACCTGAGGGAAATTGAGCTTGAATCCTTCGACGCTGACTCCAAACTCGTCGGGATGCGAAATCAGCTCATAAACGTGAGCGGAATGAAGCAACTCTTTGGTGGGAATGCAGCCCCTGAGAAGACAGGTGCCGCCGAGATCCTTGTCTTTTTCTATGATCGCGGTCTTGAGACCGACCTGAGCGGCGCGTATAGCCGCGACATAACCACCCGGCCCGGCCCCTATAATAGTCACATCAAACTGTTCTGCCATTATTCTCCTTCCGATTTCCTGCAATCAAAGACAAATCGAACTGGTTTATTTTATTAATGTATAAATCGTCTGCTGAATATCGGGTCTGTCATTGCGGAAGCAAACTGTGATGATAAACAGCAGCCTCGGTTTTTGCAAAGGACATCCTTTCATTCCTCCGTTGGCGGAAAGGCTCTGTTAGTTAAAAGGTTTTAGCAGTCGCTTTTTCCAAATCGCATCAAATTTGCGACCTCCATGGAGTGCGGCGACTTGTCGCCGCTTTGGTATTGTTCCAAAAGTCCCGTTAAATTGGTGGGTGGCTTGCGGTGGATTCGATTTTTCTCGATATTTGAGAGGCAAAAGGACTACCAAAGCGGCGACAGGTCGCCGCACTCCATGGAGTCGGCCTGCTTTCAAGTATCATCGAATCACCAGTTCAGGCTTTAAAATTTCCGCACCGGAGATTCATTCTCCCCTTCGCTGCAAATTGTTTTGAAGCGGAAGGATTAAGGTTTAAAGTCTAATCTGGTGTAGCGTCTTAAATTTAACAAAAAACATGGAGGCCCACCTTGAAACCAGACTTTCGCTTGATCAATTACCGTGGCACGGAGTTAAGAGTGATTGGCTTTAAGTTTTTTTTATTGCTGGCGACTCTATGCTTTTCATATGCAATTGTATTTTCCCAGAAAGCTCCGGCGGCCGATCCAAAACCATCACCCTCGCCATCTCCATCGCCTGCTGCCGATCAAAAAACCGGTGCGGGGGCGGCTGCTCAAGCTGAACTCACGGTCGATCCGGCTGAGATCACCATCTCGACGATACGCGGCGATGATCAATCGAGAAGCAGGCTGATCAGCTCAAAAGGCTCGATTAAAGAGATCAGAATCATTCCGCTCGATCTCGAAACCGAGAGCAAAAGATCTGTCTTTCCCGCATCCGCCATCAACATCGATCCTCAAGTCAAAGCTCAAAAGAGTCAGGACGGTTACCTGCTTCAGCTCTCAAGCGAGTCGATGGCCCTCCCTTTAAACTTCAAGATGGGAAATGCCCCGAGCAATGAATACAAGGGAGAGATACGTATCGAATATGAGGGTGGAAAAAAATCCGTTCCGGTGACCATCAGAATCAAGGATCGCCCCGGTCCGCCGCTTCTGGTGCTGTTGACAGGCATATTGCTCGGCATCATCGTCACGCGTTATCGCGAAAAGGGTAAACCCAGAGACGAGCTCATGGTTCGCATCGGAAAACTCAGAACCAGAATCAACGCAGATCCCGAACTCGATCAGAATTTCAAAAGCCGGATTGAAGCCTTGTTGATTGAGGCCGGTTCCCTGCTCGGGACGGACAAGTTTGAGGATGCCGGCAAGACGATGAAGACGGCCGAAGACATAATGGACAAGTGGCTCAAAGGCCGGGAAGACTGGCTGTCCCAGTTCAAGTACCGTCAAGACATGATGGAAAAGGTGCGTGAATTCGGCGAGCCGGCCTCGATGCAGCCTTACATTCTTGCCGTCTGGCGGGGCCTGGAGGATGCAGGCCGCGACGCCTCGGATGAGGATCCCTCCAAACTCAGGAAGAAGCTTGACGACCTTTCTCAGCAGCTCAATCGCTACAACAAGATGACCTCGATGTTGGAAAAAATGTCATCGGTGATCGACGAGGTGGATGAGGGCGAGAAGGGTGACTGGCCGGACAAAGTTGCTCAGTGGGCGGCTCAATTGAACGGCATGAAGCCTGACGATGAGGCGACTTTCAAGACCATGTCCGAAACTGTCGAATCGGCAATGAAAGAAGTTCAAAAAGCCGCCGCCCAAAAACCCGGGGCAACCGCGAAAGGTTCTTTCAGTTTTGGCGCAGTTACAGACGGGGCGGGCATCATGCCCGGCGCACCTTCGACCAGAGCCCGGATTGAAGAAGAGATAAAAGCCAGGGATGCCGAGTGGAGATTGAAGTTGTTCAAACGAGTGACTTTTGTAATCGCAGTATCACTCATGGCCGCCGCCGGATTCAGCGAACTTTATATCTCCAAACCGACCTTCGGAGCCAATGCTTGGAGCGATTATTTCTCACTGCTGGCCTGGGGATTCGGCGCCGAGGCGACCCGATCTTCAGTGACCGAACTGATGAAAACTTGGGGGAATCGGGCGTGAATGAGAGGGGGGGGGGGGGGGGGGGGGGGGGGGGGGGGGGTGAGTTAAGAGTGTCCTGAGTGCTGAGTCAGGACAGCACCTCGCATTCTTTCATTCTCCTTCTCCATTTCATTCTTCATTTTCATTCTCCCATTCATCTTCTCTGGCGCCTCTGACCAGACTGGCGGCATCTTGTGGAGTATCGGCCATGGCGGTCAGGTGGCCCATCTTTCTTCCAGGTTTCGGAGTGAGTTTTCCATAAAGGTGAAGTTTGACCTGGGGGAAGGAGCAGGCGGCGGCCCAGTCGGGCTCGCCGTTTTGCCACAGATCACCGAGGAGGTTTGCCATGGCGGCGGGCCGGTACATATCGGTCGCTCCCAGGGGGAGCCCGCAAACTGCCCGCAACTGCTGCTCGAACTGGCTGGTGATGCAGGCATCGAAGGTCAAGTGGCCGGAATTATGGGGTCTGGGGGGCAAGTTCGTTGATCAGCAGTTTACCGCTCCTGGTCAGAAAGAATTCAACACAGAGCACGCCGACGACATCGAGTTGTTCGAGTACGGCTCTTGCCAGTTCTACGGCCTCGCGAGCTATTTCAGAAGGGACGCCTGCGGGCGCAATCGAGATATCGAGAATATGGTTGCGATGTGAGTTCTCGATTACTCCCCAGTGAGTGAAAGAGCCGTCGATACCGCGCGCGGCGACGACCGAGAGCTCGCAGGCGAAATCTACGAAGGCCTCAAGGATCATCTCCTGATTGCCGGCTGCCTTGAGGGCGGTCTCACCCTGATCCGGCGAGGTGATACGAGCCTGTCCTTTGCCGTCATAACCGAACCCGGCAGTTTTCAGAATCGCCGGCAGCCCTAATTCCAGCATCGCGGATTGGAGTTGTTCACTCGTTTCTATTCGTCGAAAAGGCGTGATCGGGAATCCGTGGGATGAGAGAAAGTTTTTTTCGCGAAGACGATTCTGAATCGTATGAAGAACGGAGCCCCCGGGCCTTACCGGTGCGCACTCGGCTGCCGCCCGGGCAGTCTCGGCGGGCACATTCTCGAACTCGAAGGTGACGACGCTGACCGCGCTCGCGAATCTGCGCACCGCATCCAGATCGTCATATGAAGCTTCGATCTCCTCGTCCGCCACCTGCCCCGTCGGAGTATCGGAATCGGGCGAGAATGTATGAACGCGGTAACCCATTCGCCGTGCGGCTATCGCGAACATCCTTCCAAGTTGACCGCTGCCGAGCACTCCGATGACTGATCCCGGCAGAATTGGGTGATTTATATTCTTCACACTATCAATGACTCCCAGTTGTTTTTTGGTTCTATTTCTTGTTGTTGGCCGATTCGTAATATTCGTAATAAATGTTACAGCCGGTCGCTGAGGACTCTTGCCGTCTGCTGCTCACGGAATTTCCTCAGCTTGTCGCGGAGCGCAGGATCGCTGTTTGAGAGGATGGCCACGGCGAGCAGAGCTGCGTTTGTCGCGCCGGCCTTGCCAATTGCGAGTGTACCCACTGGAATCCCGCCCGGCATCTGAGCTATCGACAGCAGCGAGTCCATCCCTTTGAGGGCATGCGATTCCACGGGAACTCCAAGGACGGGGATCAGGGTCTGTGCGGCTACCATCCCCGGCAGGTGAGCTGCTCCGCCGGCACCCGCTATGATCACCTGCAACCCGCGCATCTCCGCTTCGGCCGCGAATTCAGCCATCAGCGCCGGCGTTCTGTGCGCAGAGACAATCCGGCATTCGTGCGGCACACCGAAACTCGCCAGCACTTCATCCGCATGCCTCATTGTCTCCCAGTCAGATTTGCTTCCCATGATTATGGCTACCACTGGCTTCGTCTCTTCGCTCATATCCTTTGGATCCTCTCCCTCGATTTTTTTTGATGTGCTTCGATTATGCATTCTAAATCAGTCCAATGAAGATTCATACACGAGCCATTCGGGCTCAGTTACAGAAAATTCTTGAAATAAATTCGAACTTGACTTGTATGAGTGTCGTAATACAATGTAACACGACTTATGGACAACAGATTTCACATAAACCATGGCGATCCGATGCCGATCTATGCGCAATTGGAGAGAGCTGTAAGGTTTGCGATAGCGACGGAGAAGCTGCGGGTTGGCGAGCAGTTGCCGACGGTGCGGCAATTGGCGATCGATTTGAAGATCAACGCCAACACGGTAGCCAGGGTATATGCGGAACTGGAGAGAGCCGGGGTGGTCGAGACTCGACGGGGCGTGGGGACATTTGTCCGGACACGCCAGAATCCGGCGAACATGCGCGAGATGCGCGGTGAAAGAGACCGTGAGCTGAAGTCATTTATTGATCGGATGATCAGCGAGGCACATGGTCTGGGATTTTCGATTGAAGAGCTGGCGGACCAGCTCAGGAGCAGGCGTAAACAAGGAGAATAAAAAAATGCAGGGAGAACATAGTTTGATATCCGGTAAATCCAGTACGGGTCTGACACAATCAAATCAACCGAGGATGAATATCGTAGCGACATTATTGTTTATCGCGCCGACGCTTCTTGGGATAGCGCTATCCGTACTGGCGGAAAATCCGGTGGGTGTGATAGCTGGAGCGATCATTGGATTGCTCCTGGCGATGTCGCCGAAGATAGCCAAGCAATGGGAGCGCGCGGTGGTTCTGCGGCTCGGCAAATATACGGGGCTGAAAGGTCCGGGGCTGTTCTGGATAGTACCGTTCATAGACACGATAACCGTGTATGTCGATCAGCGGACGATCACGACCAATTTCGCGGCAGAGCAGACGCTGACGGCCGACACGGTTCCGGTCAATGTGGACGCGGTTCTCTTCTGGATGGTTTACGATCCGGAAAAGGCAGCGCTGGAAGTGCAGAACTATGCGCAGGCCGTCAGTTGGGCGGCGCAGACAGCGCTCAGGGATATCATTGGACGAACATCGCTGACTGACCTGCTGCGCGGCAGAGAGAAGATCGAGGACGACTTGCAGTCCCTGATCGATGAGCGGACGACCCCGTGGGGAGTAACGGTGCAGTCCGTGGAAATGCGCGACGTGGTGATTCCGGAAGCATTGCAGGATGCAATGTCCAGAGAGGCTCAGGCTGCAAGGGAGAAGCAGGCGAGAATCATCCTCGGGCAGGCCGAGGTCGAGATCGCCACACTATTCCACGAGGCGGCGAAGTCTTATCACGACAATCCGACAGCGCTTCACCTGAGAGCCATGAACATGCTTTACGAGGGACTCAAGGAGAAAGGCGCAATGATGATCGTGCCGAGCACAGCAGTCGAATCGATGGGAATGGGCGGGCTGCTCGGCGCCGCCGCTCTGAGACAAAGACAACTCTCCGAAGGGGGCGAGGAAGAGCCTCAAAAGACCACTTGAGACGTTAAGTGTTTTCCGGTTAACCACGGAACACAATGAAATCACAGAAGTTTTTTCGGTGTATTCCGTGGTTAATCAATTTCATACTTATCAGCCCGGCGGACGGACGGGGAACTTCAGTCCGGTTGCGGAAGCGAATGCCAGCCGGTGAAGATTGCGACCGTGGTTGAGAGCGGTGAAATTTCCGGTTGAGCCTGGATTGTGATTGATTATCGCTCCTGTGATGGCGCCGCCGGAATCATGCCGGATTCTGGCCCAACCGAAACGGCTCTCCGGCAACTCGCCTGCCAACCCTCCGGCAGACGTTGGCAGACCGGAGTCGAATTTTGCGGAGACCTGCCTTTCCAATGAATTTATTTCGAAGTTGGAGGCCTTTTCCGCATCGGAATGAAACATGACATTCAGTCGACCGACGGGAAGAAGCTCGCTTCCGAGGTCGCCGCCAATCCTGTTGACAATGAGCATGGACGAGTTCTCTGCAGAAGACAGCGCCAGATAATCGGCTGCGAGCTCCGTAGGCATGCGATTGTATTGGATGCCGTCGAATTTCAACTCGACGCTGCTTGCGTTCCGATCATTTCTCAATGGCCATCCGGAAACAGCGGCGCAGGCTTCTGCCGGCAGATTTGCGGAATGTCCCGCGGCCAGCCTCAGATACACATCTCCGATCAGGCTGTTGAAGCCGACAGGCAGTCCGGTCTGCCTGTCAACGGAAACGGCGATGATAAATCCCGTCACATCCGGATCGAAATCCGAGGCCAGAAAAGCGGCACTCTGAGCCGGCGAAAGTGAGATGAAGGCATCATTGATTGAAGCTGTTTTCGCGCCGATGAAAAATATCCTGACTGTGGATTGGCGAATTGGATCGATATTCGTGATGGAGATTCGAGTATTCTCCCGTGCCCGATCGGCGCTGCGAGAGCTGTAAATCGGATAGATCAGCAGCGAACCGGACTTTTGATCGCCGCTCTCACTCTGTGGTGGCGTGATAATGCCGGGGCCGGCCGGAAGGCAGAGCGGCGCCGGGCAGAGTTTTGAACTGACTTTGGACTCATTGCTGCCGTCGCCGTTCGAGTCATAGCCAAGGTTGATCTGCAGACAGAGGTCTGCCTGTTGATTACCCGGATCCGAAACTCCGGCCTGAAAACTTATGGTCACGGTCTCATCCGGATCTGCCTTGCCGTTCCATTGAACCTCGGTCGATGAATTGATGAAGCATCGCCCCTTGCCGCCGGAAGAGCAGGAGTTAACTTGCGCTGCCAGCTGCGGCGCAAGCCAGACGGTCAGTTCAGCTCCCTGGTTATCGGCCTGGGATTTTGAACCTGTATTTTTCAACACGATATTGACCGTCAATATTTCGCCGGGCTGCGTGCAACCGTCCTTGTCATCATCGATGATTTCTGACGAAATGACTTCAAGCTTCGCTCCGGCAGTGCGGCATTGAGCCGCAGGCAGTGATGAATTGCGAGGGACCGGCGTGCC
Organism: Acidobacteriota bacterium; assembly: GCA_016710075.1. Lineage (GTDB taxonomy): Bacteria > Acidobacteriota > Blastocatellia > RBC074 > RBC074 > JADJLO01. The sequence goes on from JADJLO010000041.1 coordinate 210,539, forward strand.
GGTAATGAAATCCGATGTGTTGTTATTGAAGTCAACACAGCCGTCGCCACCTCGCAAGACCGCATTCGAACTGCCTGGCGCGGGGCCGGCCCTGAACCCTCAAAACAATTGGCGTTCGTTCCGTAACCGACAAGATCGACCACGGCGGGCCTGACGGGCAGACGGTCCCGGCCGCGATCGATGTTGCAGTGCTGGTCAGCAATACTTTTCCGGCAGTGGATGCAAGTGAGATAGAGCCGGTAATGTCGGCCGCCGGCAGGACCGCTCCATTTGCTCCTCCCGATGCCTGCTGTATCAACATACGCTTGCCGGGAGCAATCGAGCCGCTCAACTCCGTCTTCTGCCAGTTCGATCCGGTCGATGAAGAGTAAGCGACCGCCCATCCGTTCAGATCGACCGTAGAGCTTCCACGGTTGAAGAGTTCAATAAAATCGTTCCGGTATATGGCGCCGCTGTTGCCCCCGGCTCCATAAATCTGGCTGATGACAACGCCGGATTGAGCTTGTGCAAACACTGAATCGCAGAGCCAGAAACTGCACACGAATATCGCCATTACATCAAGAATCCGAATTCGAATCGGCTGGGAATAAAACTGAAACATGGAAATCACCTCCGGTACGAGCATCGAAGGCACACTCCAGGGCGGCGGAAGAGAAATGCCGGACTGCAGGTATTGTTTAATGGATGTTGAGACTCTGGGCGGCTGATGTGCGACAGAGTCTACCTCTGCCGGCCGGCAGAGGTCAATAAAACAGGCCAGGTCTGGATACGAAATTTCGCCACCAAAAAAACCAGGCCGGCGAGCATTGCCCGCCGGCCTTTTCAAGTTTCACCCCTCGGAAGGAAATCGAAGTAAAATTTAGTCCTGTTCGATTCTCAGGTTATTTTTGACCGAGAAGACATTCGGCAAACCGTTGACCGCCAGGAACGCCCTTGTCGAATCAGTCTTTGACGGCGCCACGCCTTCGAGCGTCACGTGGCCGTTTCTGACAATAATATGGATCGGCGGCACCGCCTGTATTGCGAGCCGGTCGAGCCCTAACTGCCTGTAAATCGCCCGGTATGCCGCGATTCTGATTCGGTCATCGAAATTTGAGAGCGGCAGGACTTCGATCCTGTTTACTACCTTGTCGACGCCCTCGACCTTTGCAACCACCTTGCCGGCATCTTCTTTCAAAATGGGACGGACTACCTGACCTGTCAGGGTGACAATTCCATCCTCAAACTTGTATTCGAGATTATCGAAGACACTAAAGAACGGCAGCATGACAAGTTCTTTGCGAATCTTTTCAGTGGTTTTCCTGATCTCCTGAGGATCGGTCTTCTGCTGCGCCAAAGCGGGAAGCGTCGCGAAAAACGTAATCGCCAGAACAGACGTCAAAAGCATGATCGATTTTTTCATATTGCTCCTCCTTACTTCTTCCTAAGTTTCTTATCGGGGGAAGCCCTGGCTGTCCCCCTGCATCGCCGACATTTCGTTCAAGTCTTATTTGTTACTGACGCGAAGTTAGAGGAGATATCAGTTGACCGAGTTGCCTCTATTAGAAAATTGTGGCTCGTGTTAATTCTGGCTAATGGAGATCGAAGACATGTCAGGAGGAGAAAAACGATTCTAGACATCATTGAATCCTGTCGCGTATGATCACAAATCAATTGATTAAGTTCAGAGATACAGAGTGAAGGGGAGAACAAGATGTCAGATTGGAGTGCCGGACAGATCAAAAGCATGGTTCCGCATGCGGGAGTCGAAGGAGGGGAGGTCTTCATTACTTGTGAAGGTTTCGACACCAGCGACTATGCTGTCTGCCGGGTGATGTTCGGAAATGAACGCGGGAAGATAGTGAGCGCCTCGCCCTCGCGTGTGATTGCGAGTGTTCCTGAATGCGAGACCGGCGTTGGCGGAGATGAGATCAGACTCGAAGGCGCATCCAGCAGTTTCTCTGCGGCCTTCATCCTGGGAACCAAAATCGCGGACAATGTTCATCCGGTTGCCAATCCGGCAATAGATCGCGATGACGGCAGCATCTTCGTCACGCTTTCAGGCACACGCGGTCAGAAAGTGCCTGTTTCAATCTACAAGATATCTCCGGACGATACTGTCTCCCCCTTTGTTTCGGACATAGTCAATCCGACCGGGCTGGCATTCAACCGTGAGGGAACGCTGTTCGTCACCAGCCGTTATGATGGGACGCTCTATCGCATTTCGCCCTTCAAGGAGGTCCAGACGGTGGCCTCCGATCTTGGCGTCGCGACCGGCATAGCGATCGACAAACAGGGCAATATTTATGTCGGCGACAGGAGCGGCACCATCTTCCGCGTCAATGAGATCGGCGAATCCCGCCCGCTGGCCTCGATTGAACCGAGCGTCGCGGCTTTTCACCTGGCGTTCGGGCCGGATGGAGATCTCTTTGTCACGGGCCCCACAGTCTCATCCCATGAGACCATCTACAAAATAGATGCCATGGGCAACGTGAAGAAATTCTTCACGGGGCTTGGACGCCCGCAGGGACTGGCTTTCGACGCGGAAGGCAATCTGTTTGTGGCCGCCTCATATCACGGCCACCGGGGCATTGTCAGAATCAGCGCCGACGGGCAGAAGGCTGAGGTCGTCGTCTCCGGCGCCACTCTGGTCGGTCTGGCCTTTGACGACCATGAGAACATGATCGTCGTCGGCACTCAGCGCGTCTATCGACTCCCCCTCGGGATCAAAGGATATTCGGTCTTTTAAATTAATAAATCAGTCTGGCTGATTTTCGAATAACGGGGTCAATAGCTGTCATGGAAACCGGTGGCGTGAAGGAAGATTCGAGTATGGTTGCGCAAATCCGTTCTGCAACTGAATCCTCGACTGAAGAAGCCGCTCTCGCCAAAGAGCGCAGGCTGCGGGAAATTCTCCGGGAGATGGGATCTGCGATCATCGCTTTCTCGGGAGGAGTGGATAGTGCATATCTCGCCACTGTGGCTGCGGGCGTACTTGGCGACCGGTCGCTTGCCGTCACGGGAGAAAGCCCGAGCTATCCTGATTTTCAGCGCCAGGATGCGCTCGCCATTATCGAGAAGTTCTCCCTGAGACACGAATTCATCAACACCGAAGAGATAAATGATGAGAACTATCTGGCCAATCCGGTCAATCGCTGCTATTTCTGCAAACATGAGCTCTTCTCAAAACTCGAGATGCTGGCTTCAGAACGAGGCTACGCGTTTGTCTGTGACGGCAACAATGCGGACGACACGGAAGATTACCGCCCCGGCCGAAAAGCCGCAGGCGAACTCGATGTCAGAAGTCCGCTGATCGAAGCCGGGCTGACCAAGTCTGAAATTCGAAAACTGGCTCTGGCCGCCGGGGTGCCGGTCTGGGACCGCCCGGCTTCCGCCTGCCTCTCATCCAGGATTCCCTATGGCATGCCGGTGACCATCGAAAAACTATCGGTCATCGAGAGAGGAGAGGCCCGGTTGCGCTCGCTCGGCTTCAGCCTCATGCGCGTTCGGCATCACGGCGATATCGTCAGAATTGAAATTGCTCCCGAGGAGATGCCACGCGCGCTCAATCCTGAAATGGCTCGAATCATCCTGATTGAATTCAAACAACTGGGTTTCAAATTCGTGACGCTCGATCTGGAGGGCTATCGTACCGGCGCCCTCAATGAATCGATCAAAGAATCGTTGAAAATTAATATTGAGTAGGAAGTAAATGACAAGGCGGGAAGATTACCCGCCTCTTTTTGTTTGTGAATCCATCAAATAACAAATGACCATAGCTATTGGAGGTAAAAGTGCAAGCACTAGTAGACGACACCAGAGTCATGCGGGAGGAGAATCCCTTCGAATCGATGATGTCGCGTTTCGACCACGCGGCTCAGCTTCTGAAGCTGGATCCTGATCTTTACAAGGTCCTGAGGGTTCCCAAACCGCGAAATAACCATCTACATTCCGGTTTTCATGGATAACGGGCACATCGAGGTCTACACCGGATATCGCGTCCAGCATAATTTCGCGCGCGGCCCGGCAAAGGGTGGGATCAGGTATGCACCCGACGTGACACTCGATGAAGTACGGGCACTTGCGGCGTGGATGACCTGGAAATGCGCCGTCGTCAATATTCCATTCGGTGGCGCCAAGGGCGGCATCATTTGTGATCCGGCTCAAATGTCCAAAGGAGAACTCGAAAAACTCACCCGACGCTATACCGCCGAATTGATCGATTTCATCGGACCTGAACGCGACGTGCCGGCGCCGGACATGAACACCAACGAACAGACCATGGCCTGGATCATGGACACATACTCCATGCACGCAAGGCACACGGTTACCGCCGTGGTTACCGGCAAGCCGGTCGATCTGTCTGGATCCAAGGGACGCATTGAAGCCACTGGACGCGGCCTGCTCATAGTTGTCGAGGAGGCGGTTAAAAAACTTGGATTAAAACCTTCAAACACCCGCGTCGTGGTTCAGGGATCGGGCAATGTCGGCGGAGTCGCCGCCAAGTTGATGCACCAAACAGGTTACAAAGTCATCGCACTCTCGGATATCTACGGCGGCATCCATAATCCCAATGGACTCGATATTCCGGATGTCATGGCATATCTGGAAAAGCATCGGACGCTTGAGAAATATCCGAATGCCGAGGCGGTTTCGAATATGGATCTGCTGGAACTCGACTGCGAGGTCCTGCTGCCGGCCGCCACCGAAAACCAGATAACCAGCCAGAATGCCAACAAGATAAAATGCCGGATTCTGGCGGAAGGCGCCAATGGCCCGACAACCGCCGCCGCCGATGACATCCTCGAACGCAAGGGAGTCTTCGTCATTCCGGATATCCTGGCCAATGCCGGGGGCGTCACCTGCAGCTACTTCGAATGGGTTCAGGACCGGATGGGCTATTTCTGGAAGGAGGATGTGGTCAACGAGCGTCTCAAGGACATCATGGTCGAAAGCTTCAATGACGTGGTCAAATACGCCGAAACTCATGGCGTCAACAACCGCATCGCCGCATACATGCTGGCCATCGATCGCGTCGCCTATGTCACCAGACTACGCGGCATTTATGCATAATCCGGCAGTTGCATTTATCCGCCTCGGTTGAATTGAGAGCGCAAGCGTCCCGCCTGCGCTCCAATTCGTCTGGCAATCATTCCTCTATTTCAAGTTCAAGAAAACAGGCAATAATTTTATTTTGCCAACAGCATCGGTTAATAAAACTTTCCAACCTGCATTTTTGGCATTTTTGCCTTAGAAGAACCGGCCGAGTGCGAAATAGACTCTTCCCCGCCCGCCTTCGCCATAAGTGCCAATCAGGGAGACAGGGCCGAGCTTGGTGTCCATGACGAGACCGGTTGATATGGCGGTGCGGTTCCTTTGACTGTCATATTGGGAGTTAAGGCCTCCCGATGTGTAGAGATAATCGATCCAGCCTCCGGCATAGATCTTCCCTCCCACGATGGCAGGCAGTTGGGTCAGCCGGTGCAGGTATCCAACGGTTCCCAGCCCAAAGTTATCGGCCCGTATTTCATCCCTGTTGAGCGCGCCGTAACGGAACGGGCCGCCAATCAGAAACTGCTGAAAAACCGCCTTGCTTTTATTGTAGGAAGCGCCGGCCGAGAGGGCGCCGAAGATGGATCCACGCTCCGTCAGGGGTTTGAATGACGAGCCACGCAGTTCCAGTTGGAGGAATCCCTCGCCGGTGTCAGGGGCGGAAAAATACCATCGCGCCTCAGATATAAACCTGACGCCTCGTTCAGGCACAGTGGGGCTGTTCTGCCCATCGAAGGCAAACCGCAGGCGCGCCAGATTGATGTTGCCGTTAAACTCCGGCAGACCGGCAACTCCAATTCTGGTCTTTGAATTCACCCTCGTGTATTCATATCCGGCTCGCAGTTCAGATCTCTCGCCGAGCAATCCAAGGTCAATACCCGCGCCGATCTTTTCGGCCTCGTTTTCCAGGATTCGGACCCCCTGAAGATAGAGCCCCTGTCGTTCACGCCTGTAAGTGGCGCGTGGCGCCACAAAAAGTCCGCTTCTCCCGAATGGCTTGAAATACTCGGTTGCAAACAAATTGCCGAATCCGAGTTTGATGTCGTTTCGCCATTCGGAACCGTACCATCCGACATCGTAAAACGTCACCCGTGCACCGATGGTGAAGTTGATTGCATTGACCTCCGAGCCGTCAATCTCGACACCCATATTGATGGTCGGCGGAGCATATGGCTTCGGTTTGACTCGAATCTCCAGCAGCCTTTTCCCCGGGAGACTGTCGCCGGAAATGAGATCGTAGCCAAGGCTTTCGTACCTGCCCTGGCCGGTTAGCCGTGTCAAAACAGATTCCAGTTTACCCGAGTCCAGCGGTTTGCCGACAAAATCATCGAATTCCCGGCTCAGGATTTTCTGTGCCTCCGGATCGACGCCGGTGATGCGTATCTCCGAAAGGATATCCGCTTGCCTGCGAATTCGTGATCGTCGCTGCGCCAGATAATCTTCCCATTCGGATTCAGATAGAGAAAACTTATCGAGCACAGCTGCTTTTGCCTGGGCAGCCTGATATCCCTTGTCCGCCACCTGATCGATCGTGGAGAAATCCAGAACCGAGAGTTCACCGAGTTCAGGAGCGACGATGATATCCGCCAGGCGAAGATTTCTCCGGTCTCCGTCTATCGTCATGACCGTGATGGACTGCTGCAGGATGCCCGGTAATGTGCCAATCGACGCCATATCGCCAAGTTTCGATCCGACATCGACGGCAATTACGACGTCGGGCTTCATCTCGCGAATGACGTCGGTCGGGATGTTGTTGAGCAGCCCCCCGTCAACCAGCACCATGCCGTCTCGCTGAACCGGCGGAAACACTCCCGGAATTGACATCGTCGCCCTCAGAGCACTGCCCAGCGACCCATCCTTCAAAACTATCGTCCTGGCTTTCAGGAAATCGGTCGCCACACACCGGTATGGAATCGGCAGATCATCGAAGCTTTTCATATCCGAATACGGCAATGTCAACCGGTCAAAAAGCAGCCCTATGTAATGAGCCGAACTCACTCCCAAAGGCAGGCTCAAACCCTGTCGATAGCCCATCTCAATGCCTACCTGGAAACTTCGCTTGTCCTCTTTTCGCCGAAATGCGATTTGATCGAAAGCCGGCCCGCTGCTGAACAACTCATCCCAGTTGAGAGATCTCAGGAACGGACGCATATCGGACATAGGCATGCCCATGGCGTAGATCCCTCCAACCAGGCCCCCCATGCTCGCTCCAGCCAGATAATCGACCGGAATCCGATGCTGCTCCATCCATTCAAGCACCCCGACATGGGCCACACCTCGCGCCCCGCCACCGCTCAGGACCAACCCGATCTTCAGGCGCTTGGTCGATCCACCACCTATCTCCCTGGCTCCTCCTCTCACACCAATGCACGTAATTAATAAGGCGCCCGCGAGCAGGTACTTTAAACTCAGCCCTCTGGTCCCCGGCTTAATCATCGAATTTTCACCTTTATTTTTGTCTGTTCTCATTGAGTCAAACTCAGACCATTCCGGAGATCAAAAATTGAGCCCCGGAGATAAATAACCTTTGCCGAACCGGATTTGCTCACAATAAGACCTCAGTCTCGGTATTTACAACAAATCAACGATAACCCCCTTCAAAAATTATGTGTTAAGTCATAGCGAAGATTGAATGATTACAATTGACACATTGGAGCCTATCGTATAAATTTTTAACTCGAAGTTACATCCGGTCACACTTTCTAATACGCAAGCCCTTTAAATTTCCGGTTTTTTTGTTTAGGCGGGTGCCGGTGGCCAGAGCAGCCGGATTGGTTTTCCAGATTGGTTTTCCAAATTGATATTGACGAGGGGCAAAGATTTGATAAAGTTTGCCGGCAACGAATTCTAGTTTAAATTACTTGTGAGATTTCGAAATAGATAATCACCCAGGTAGTCATTTTGCCAGGTAGTCATTTTGTATACAGAGTCTGGTACGGAATTTTGATAAAAAAGTAATGTCACTAACTTCCAGGAGGAGATATATGAGTTTTGCGAGAAGACTGCTAGGTCTGATGCTGGCACTCCTAATAATCGGGGGCACCATCCAAGCACAGACGCTTCGCTCAACGGATGATCCTCGCAATCAAGCCCCTACGGTCAACGGCGGAACTGGACTATTTACAGTTTACGATGCGCAGACCTTGAGGAAAGGCGAGTTTAATTTCGGGTTCTTCGCCAATCACTATCACCGCGATCCGGGTGACATCCGATGGCAGGATTACCCAATTAATTTCCAGGTAGGTTTCAACGATCATCTGGAGTTCTTTGTTAATTACACTGCACAGCAGGTGGTGACAGTGGGCACGCCACAGCTTCTAAGCGGCTTCTACCTCCCGGATGTAAGAACCAAGACGCTTCCAGCCGGTCGACTGGTGATAGTCCCCGGACAGAATGCGGCTTCGGTGCTGGTTGGAGATCCCTGCGGAAACGGTGGATTCCCGGGTCCCTGCGTGCCAGTCGGATCGCGCAATATGGCGCCGTTCACTGCCCGTCCGAGCGGTAACGATACGGCAGTATACGTCGGCCTTGGCGCACCGGTTGGAGGCATCCTGCCCGCGCTGCTGCCGAACGTCAATCCGAACTACTATCCGAGCGCCCCATTCCTTTCGCGTTTCGCGGACAGGCATTCTGGAGGCGATTTCTGGGTTGGCGCCAAGCTTCGTTTTACGGTCCCAAGAATCCTTTCGGATTTGCTCTTATCCCATTGGTCAAGATTCCATTGACCCGGGATCTGAACACCGGCCTGCAGCGTGGACGCGGAACAGGCGCCTATGATTACGGCATGATCGCCGCATTCGATGGCCGCCTTCACAAATACATCAATCTCAGCACCAACATCGGATTCATCAAGAAGGGTGACCCGCGAGCTGAGGATATGAATCTCGGTCCGTTGTGCGCCGGTTGTGGAGTGATCCAGGGCTTTGGCCGCAGCGATCGTGCGCTTGATATACCGAACGAACTGCGCGCCGGGATCGGCTTCGATTTCCCTGTGAGCCAGTACCTGCAGTTCATTGCCGAGGTGAGTTCGACTCATTTCGTTGGTTCACGGACCCCGACGCTGCTTAACAACAGCCCGGTAAGCTTCATTGGCGGCGCCAGGATCTTCCCGACTCGCTGGTTGTCGATCAGTGCAGCGTATCAGCGTCACCTCAACTGGTACTCTGATCTGGACAAGGTTCATGGGCCGACAGGCTTTATCGCAGGCCTTTCGATCGGTCACGTCAACGATCGCCTGGAGCCGGTTCTTCCGAACCAGCCTCCGACAGTCGATCTTGCGCTTGGTTCGGTCATCAAGGGGTCGAGTGACCTGCTTCGAGACACCGCCACGACGGTCTGCGCAGGCGACCAGGTCGATCTTCGCGCCACGGCATCGGATCCGGATGGAGACACATTGCTCTATTCGTGGACGAGCACGGGCGGAAGGATCGTCGGCGACGGCACCAACACCAAGTTTGACACCACGGGTCTCGCACCCGGCGACTACACGGTCACAGTTCAGGTGGATGACGGCTGCGGTTGCATCGCATTCGATTCGAAGACAATTCGCGTCACCAACTGTCCGCCGCTCACAGTCTGCTTTGGCCCGAATCTCGATGTCAGAGCCGACAAGAGTGCAGTGGATGCCGGTGAGAAGGTCAGCTTCTCGACCAGCGGCGTCACAGGCGGCCGCAACTACGGCACCGCCAGATACGAGTGGTCAGCATCTGCCGGCATGATCAGCGGCAGCGGCATGAGCGCAACGCTCGACACGTCGAACGTTACGCCCGGAACCACGATCGAAGTGACGGTCAAGGCTATGTCTGAGGTCGGCAGTTGCTCGGCCAGCGGTTCAAACCGCATCAGACTCAACGTGCCACCGCCGCCTCCGGCGAAACCAATGGCTCGCGAGCTCGGTCAGTGCACCACCTTCAAGAAGAACAACGCCCGCGTTGACAATGCTTGCAAGGATGTGCTGAAGAACTCGATCGTCCCGGCACTTCAGGCGGATCCTGGAGCCAAGCTGGTGGTCGACGGCTACCGCGCGGACAAGGAGAAACCGGCAGACCTCGATATGCAGAGAGCCAGGAACGTTCGCGATCGTCTCGCAGACGGCAACCTTGGACCTGCAATCGACGCCAACCGCATCTCTGTTCGTCCGTCGGGTGTTTCAGCCGACGGCAGCCAGGTCAAGATGTGGATCGTCCCGACAGGAGCTGATGATCCTGCCGGAGCGGCCTCGGTTGATGCCGGCCCGGTCAACGCCGAGAAGAAGGCTCCTGCTCGCCGCCGTGCAAGCAAGGCCAAGCCGAAAGCTCAATAACAACAACTCGCCTCATGGCGACAAAACAGGAGGCAGGTGTTCGAAAGACCACCTGCCTCTTTTTACGTCCAGATGCCAAATGAATGATGTTGCCTGCCAAAGATCTATGATTGAGTCAACAAAAGTACCTGAAGCCGGATCCAGATTTCCGGGCATTGCCTCCATCGTGGTATTCCTGATCATCCTCGCAATTGGAGCATGGTTTCGCTTTCACGACATCGGCATCAAACCACTGCACCACGACGAGGGTGTCAATTCTTACTTCCTGCTCAATCTGGCCAGATTCGGGGAATACAAATACGACCCGACCAATTACCACGGGCCGATGCTTTACTATTTCGCACTCATCTCCATGAAACTGATGGGAGAGACCGAACTGGCGCTGCGTTTCTGGCCCGCGCTTTTTGGGATGCTGACTATTTTGCTGCTGGTTGAGGAATCCGCAGTGTCCGCCGATGCGATGCGCTTCCACAGGCCGACACTCGATCATCTGCTCTCAGCGTCCATCCTGATAGTCTTTATTTATATCTTTCTCTACTCTTCAACCTTTAAGAACTGGCAGGGAGTTATCGACTTTTTCAGATCCATCTGGCACTGGGCCAGCCAGCGTGGAAACCGGGATCACGTTCATCCTTTTTATTATTACCTTGGCATGCTGATCAAGCTTGAGCTGCCGCTCCTTCTCGGGACGGCTCTGGGTGGATTGATCATCCTCATCAGAGGCACCAGATTCTGGTTATTTACTGCCGCATGGACCTTCGGGACATTGATGGCTTATTCGCTGATTCCGTACAAGACGCCGTGGCTGATGATCAACTTTCTGATCCCGATGGCGCTGCTTTGCGGATATGCTGCCGAGCAGATATTCAGATCCTTGCAGCGTGCTGCGATGAAAGGGATCTGGGCCTTCATCCTGCTCGGCTGGATCATTTTCAGCGGCGTCATCTCTCACCGGCTCAACTTCAGGGAATATGACGACAATCGAAACCCCGGCGGTTATTTCACGGAATTCGGTGAGAAGTATAAATTCAAACCTTACGTCGATCAGCAGTACGGTTATGTCTATGCTCAGACCGACAGGGATCTGCTGGAGTTGGTCAAGGCACTGAAATCCGAGACGGAAAAACTCCCGACAGGCGACGAAACCGGCATCTACATCGCTTCTCCCGATTACTGGCCGCTGCCCTGGTATCTGCGCAGCTATGGAAAAGTGGCATTTTCGGGATCGCTCAATGTGATCCCGGGTCAGTCGATATCCATTCAACAGCCGCTCATGATCGCCAACCTCAATCAACAGCCGTTGATTGACGGGACACCCGGATGGAACCTCATTCAAAGGTCATTCACATTGAGACCGGGAGTCGAACTGATTCTGTTCAAGCGCGAAGATCAATCGATAAACATCAAGGAATAAACAATGAAACACTCTGAAGCCTTTGAAAAGCTCTGCCAGGATGCCAGATCACGCATCCGTGAAATATCCGTAGAAGATGTGAAGCGGAAACTCGATGCCGGTGAGAATTTTCATTTCATCGATATTCGCGAGGATCACGAATGGGATGCCGGGCACGCGGCGGGAGCGACCCACCTTGGCCGCGGAATCCTCGAACGCGATATCAATAATACCGCCTCAGATACGAATGAAGAGATCGTGCTCTATTGCGGAGGCGGCTACCGCTCGGCTCTTTCAGCCGACAACCTGCAGAAAATGGGATACAGCAATGTGCTCTCGATGGCCGGCGGTATCCGCGCCTGGCGCGAGGCGGGCTATCCCTGCGATTGAGGCAGGGCAAGTGTAAAAATCGAGCCTCGCCCCGATTCAGACTGAACGCTGATCTGACCCCCTTGAGCTTCGATCAGGCGCTTGCAGATGGCCAAACCCAGGCCTGTGCCGCCGGAAGGAGCCTCTGGAATCCTGGTAAACCGGGCGAAAATATTCGGCAGGTATTCAGCCGGTATGCCTCGGCCGGTGTCAGAGACTGAGATCAATAAGTACTGATCACGCGTCGCGGCCCTCACAGATATTTCACCCCCACGCGGAGTGCAGCGGATTGCATTGGATATCAGCTCACTGATGACTTTCTCGACTTGACGAGAATCCATTTGAAGATTGTTGGGTGATTGGTCGATCTCCATTCTGAAAGTGAGATCCCTGGCCTCCACCTGCGGCCGCAGCTTTTCATCGATTCTCCTGAAAAATTGATCCGCATTGACAGACTCGATCACGGGCAGTTCTTCACCGGACTCAATCCGCGAAAGCTGGACAAGATCGACGATGATCTTCTCCAGTTTTTCAGAGTCATCGCGGCATGCGAAGATAACATCGCGCTGATTGTCATTAAGCTCTCCGGCAGTTTCACCAAGCATGACGTGAATTCCCATCTGCAGGTCGTTGAGAGGCTTGCGAAGCTGAAATGCAGATGTGTTGATGAAGTTTGATTTCAGTTTGTCGACTTCTTTCAGATGTGTGACATCTTCGAGCAGAACCACAGCTCCCAGCAGGACTCCTTCCTCATCCCGCATCGGATTTGTCCTCAGACGAAATGCGTGCTCAACATCATTCACAACAATTGAAACCGTTGAGCCGAAGGTCTCAGCGGAGACGGTTTGCTGTTTATTGAGAGCCTCCATTACTGCCACCGGGATTCTGTTGTTGCCGACTAGATCCTCCAATTTTCCGCCGGTTGCCGGTGTATGAGTCGGTAGATTGAAGACTCTGGCGGCCGCCCGGTTAAGCTTCGACACCCGCCCATCGGCATCAGTGACCAGAACGGGCTCGGCAAGTGAATCGATCGCAGCTTCAGTAGTCTGTTGAGCGATGAGAAGCCGGCCGATATCCGATTGCCGCACCTGCTGTACGCGTTCCGCCATACGGTTGAATTCCGCGGCGAGGATTCCAAGTTCATCACGTGAAGGAATTGTCGCCCGTGCGTTCAGATTGCCGCCAGCTATCTTAGACGCCGTCTCCGTCAGCTCCCGCACGGGGCGAACGATCAGGCCTGCCAGCAGAAAAGCCAGAATGATTCCGGCCAGCACCAGCCCCCCGGCCAGTGCGATGGTCAATTGAAACCAGCGCCTGGCAGCAGCCTGAGCGCTATCGGATTTGGAAAGCATTGCCTCCTGGTTGATTTTTAACAGTTGGTCACAATCCGCGCGCAACTGATTGAAGACAGGCTCAAGAGTCGAAAAATACTGGCCGGAGTCATCAATCGTAGGCCGATTCGCCAGGAAAGCATCGACCTTGCTGTAATATTCCGCGCGCCTCCGGCGGAGAGTCTCTATGACAACAGCCTCGCCCGGCTCGGTGATGTTCCGGGCAGCTTTTTCGTACGCAGCATCAAACTGCTGCCGGTGTTGAGGCAATCGTTTCAAGGCGCGCTCGCGCTGGTTGATAAAGATAAACAAAGCATCCGAATCCTGTCGTTCGAGGCTTTCCTTCATCTCCTGGGCGGCGATCAAGGATTCGTAGTTATTTGCGATGATCAGCCGAGAGTTTTCTCCCATGGCGCTCAACCTCATGGCGCTCCAGATGCCCAGCCCCAGCAGCGCCGCTATGAAGAGACTGAAACTGAGCAACAATTTGATGCGGAGGGTCATTCTTTGTCCTCCCTGCCCCTCGGATGAAATGGCACTACCTGGACCGTCGCGTCCTTAACCTCTTCCAGAAATCGATTGATCACGGAGCCATGCAATAAAATGTCCCATCGAGACCGCGTTGACTGTCCGAAGATAACGTGAGTCACGCCTTCGCGACGGGCATACTCAATCAAGGCATCGGCAACCCGATTGCCTTTCAGCCTGACTACCCTGGCACCCAGTTCTTCTGCCAGGCGGATATTGGCCTGCAATGGAACAAAATCCTGAGGCCTCATCCTTCCGGCTTCCTCGCGTGGCGTTTCAACATAGACAGCCTCCCAGTCCGAAGCCAGCCGCCCTGCTATACGGGACCCGATGCGTAGCAGACGCTCCGAATCCGGATTCGATGAGATGCAGACCATTACTTTTTCCGGGATGACAGGTTGTTCGAGCCCCTCACGTTCGCGGTAATCCTGCGCCCTGGTGGCCTGATCGGTCGCGAGTTGGCGCAGCGCCAGCTCGCGCAGCGCCGATAGATTGCCCTTCCTGAAAAAGTTATTGAGGGATTGTTCGATCTTTTCGACGCCGTAAATCTTGCCCTGTCTCAATCTGGTCCTGAGAGTATCCACCGACACATCGACATTGACGACCTCATCGGCGCGGCGCAGAAAGTGATCCGGCACCGTCTCACGCACTTTAACGCCCGTCGTCCGGGCTACGGCGTCATTGAGCGATTCGAGATGCTGTATGTTGACGGCGGTGATGACTGATATCCCGGCATCCAGTAATTCCAGGACATCTTCGTAGCGTTTGTGATTTTTGGAGCCGGGGATATTTGTATGAGCCAGTTCATCTACGACGGCGACACCCGGCCGGCGGGCAATGACGGCCTCAAGATCCATCTCTTCAAGGACCACATTGCGATACGGGATCTTTTTCATAGGAACGCGTTCAAGATCCCCGATCATCTCGGCGGTTTCGGCGCGCCCGTGTGTCTCGACAACGGCGATGACGATATCCACTCCCTGTTTATGCAGTTGGTGAGCGTCTTCGAGCATCTGGAAGGTTTTTCCGACACCCGGGGCGGCGCCGATATAGACGCGTAATCTAGCCCGCTCGCTCTCTTTGAGTTTGGCGAGAAGTGATTCCGGTGATGGTCTACCGTGATCGTTGGACATGCGATGACCGCCTGGATAATTTAATTTACTTTGCCCTGGGTCTGCTTTCATCGAGCGCAAGGTTGAGCAGCAGGACATTGACTCCGGGCTCCCCAAGAAATCCAAAAGTCCGGCCCTCAGTATGCTTTTGAATCAGAGCGCGTAGATCAGACTCGCTCATGCCGCGTTCGCGCGCAATGCGAGGAACCTGAAACTCCGCTGCCGCCCTGGGAAATATGCGGATCAAGCCCTGAGGCCGAGGTCGTGACCAGATCTACCGGAACCGGTTTGCCGGGGTTCTCCGCCTGCCGTTTCTCAACATCGGCTTTGACGCGATCAATCAGTTTCTGACTGGTCGGGCCAAGATTCGACCCTGAAGAGGCTCCTGCGTCATAACCGGCAGCTCCAGCCGCTGAAGGGCGCGAATAAAAATACCCTGGCGAGGTGAAGGGCTGTCCGATTATCCTCGAGCCGGCGAGTTGGCCATTCCGCATGATGAGTTGCCCGTTCGCCTTGTCCCGGAAGAGAACTTGTGCAAGCCCGGTGACCACCAGTGGGTAGACAATTCCCAGCAGAACTGTGGTTAC
Source organism: Acidobacteriota bacterium (assembly GCA_016710075.1). Taxonomy (GTDB): domain Bacteria; phylum Acidobacteriota; class Blastocatellia; order RBC074; family RBC074; genus JADJLO01. Next base: position 226,192 of record JADJLO010000041.1, read on the forward strand.
GAGTGTCATTAGAACTGCTGTTTTCAGATGTTTCATATTCTTCTTTTCTTTTTTTTCCTGATTTATGCCAGCCCCAGTGCAACTATGATCACGTCAATAATCTTGATACCGATGAACGGGACCACCAGGCCGCCAAAACCGTAAACCAGCAGGTTTCTCCTGAGCAGGGTTTCGGCGCTCAGGGGACGATATTTGATTCCGCGCAAGGCCAGGGGAATCAGGGCAATGATGATCAGCGCGTTGAAGATCACCGCCGAAAGAATAGCCGATTGCGGTGTTGCCAGTTTCATGACGTTGAGGGCGGAAAGCACAGGGAATGCGCCGGCGAACATCGCAGGGATGATGGCGAAATACTTAGCGACATCATTGGCAATCGAAAACGTCGTCAGGGCGCCGCGCGTCATGAGCAATTGCTTGCCAATCTCGACAATCTCGATGAGTTTGGTGGGGTTCGAGTCGAGGTCCACCATGTTGCCGGCTTCCTTGGCTGCCTGCGTGCCGGAGTTCATCGCTACCCCGACATCGGCCTGGGCCAGTGCCGGCGCGTCGTTCGTGCCGTCGCCCGTCATGGCCACCAGCTTGCCTTCCGCCTGCTCACGCTTGATGAGCGCCATCTTGTCTTCGGGTGTGGCTTCGGCCAGAAAATCGTCAACGCCGGCCTCACGGGCAATCGTGGCGGCCGTCAGCGGATTGTCGCCTGTGATCATCACCGTCTTGATGCCCATTGCGCGAAGCTGGTCGAAGCGCTCTTTCATCCCGCCCTTGACGATGTCCTTGAGGTAGATGACACCGAGCGGCCTTCCCTGTTCGGCGACGACCAGAGGCGTGCCGCCGGCTTTTGAGATTTGTTCGACGATGTCCCGCAACTCCTTTGGTGCAGCCTGCCCCATCGAATTGACATATTTATCAATCGCATCCACGGCGCCCTTGCGTATCTCACGCCCGTTGTAATCGACACCGGACATACGGGTCTGAGCCGTGAACGGAATGAAGTGAGCGTGGTGGGATTCGAGCTGCCTTTCGCGGAGGCCGTATTTTTCCTTGGCGAGGACGACGATCGAGCGTCCCTCAGGAGTCTCATCAGCGAGCGAGGAGAGCTGCGCTGCATCGGCCAGGTCGGCCTGATCGACGCCGGGCAGTGGGATGAACTCCGTCGCCTGCCGGTTGCCGAGGGTGATAGTGCCCGTTTTATCGAGCAGCAGCGTGTTGACGTCGCCGGCCGCTTCGACGGCGCGCCCCGACATTGCCAGCACGTTGTGCTGGATCAGCCTGTCCATACCCGCGATGCCGATGGCGCTCAGCAGGCCACCGATAGTCGTCGGAATCAGGCAGACGAGCAGCGAGACCAGCACGAAGACCGATTGCCCGGCATTGGAATAAAGGGCAAAGGGCTGGAGCGTTACGACCGCCAGCAGGAAGATGATTGTCAGCCCGGCCAGCAGAATGCTGAGCGCGATTTCGTTCGGAGTTTTCTGTCGCTCCGCGCCTTCTACCAGTGCGATCATCCTGTCGATGAATGTCTCACCGGGATTCGAGGTGATTCGAATCTTGATGTGATCTGAAAGGACGCGAGTTCCGCCGGTGACGGCTGAACGATCTCCACCCGCTTCGCGGATGACCGGCGCTGATTCGCCCGTGATCGCCGACTCGTCAACCGAGGCCACGCCTTCAATGACCTCGCCATCGCCGGGAATGAATTCACCCGCGCTGACAATAACAACATCGTCCTTGCGCAGATTCGGCGCAGGCACGTCTTCGGTTTGCCCCCCGGCCAGCAGCCGGCGGGCGATGGTATCGGTCTTTGCCTTGCGCAGCGTATCGGCCTGGGCCTTGCCGCGACCTTCCGCCATCGCTTCGGCAAAGTTGGCAAAGAGCACGGTGAACCAAAGCCAGAGCGTGATCTGCAGCGAAAAACCCGACCCTGACGCACCGGTCACAATATCGCGGATCAGCAACAGCGTGGTTATCACGCTGCCGACCTCGACGACGAACATCACAGGGTTCTTCATCATGGTTACGGGATTGAGTTTCCTCAACGAATCAATCAGGGCACGTTGAACTATTTTCGGATCCCAGATCGAGATTGTCTTCTGTTTTTTTGACATAATAGTTTCAGGGTTCAGGATGCTTAAAATAACTTGCCGGCCTGCATCAGCAGGTGTTCGACTATGGGGCCGAGGCTCAGTACCGGGAAGAAAGTCAGAGCTCCGACGATCAGTATCACGCCAACCAGCAGCGTCGTGAAAAGCGGAGTCGTGACGGGGAAAGTTTCGAGTGAGGGCGGCACATATTTCTTTCGGCCCAGATTTCCAGCAAGCGCCAGCATCGGAATGATCATCAGAAATCGTCCGAACAGCATCGCCAGACCTATAGTCGTGTTGTACCAGTACGTATTTGCCGAAATCCCGGCAAAGGCGGATCCGTTGTTGGCCGTGCCGGAGGTGAAGGCATAGAGCATCTCAGACAAACCGTGCGGCCCGGCATTGTTGAGCTGTGAAGTCCCGAACCCCGGCGAAACAGATGAGATCGCGGTGAAGATCAGTATCGTCAGTGGGAAGATCAGCACATTGAGCATCGCCATTTTGACGTCATACGCCTCGACCTTCTTGCCCAGGTATTCCGGCGTGCGCCCGACCATCAACCCGGCAATGAATATTGAAAGGATGACGTAAATCAGGATGCCGTACATTCCGGCTCCGACGCCACCGAAGATCACTTCGCTGAGCATCATGTTGACCATCGGCACCAGCCCCCCGAGCGGCGTGAAACTGTCGTGCATCGAATTGACGGCGCCACACGAGGCATCGGTCGTGACGGTCGCGAAGAGTGCCGAATTGGCAATGCCGAAACGCACTTCCTTGCCTTCCATGTTACCGCCCGATTGCATCGCACTGACCGACTGATCAACCCCCGCCAGCAATGGATTGCCCCTCGCCTCTGCCCAGTAGGCCACGATCACGCCGGCGAAGAAGAGAACCGCCATGGCGGCAAACACCGCCCAGCCGTGTTTCGGAGAGCCCGTCATGCGCCCCAGCGTGCAGGTCAGCCCCGCGGAGATCGCGAATATCGCAAACATCTGCAAAAGATTGGAAAACGGCGTCGGGTTCTCGAACGGATGCGCGCTGTTGGCATTGAAAAAACCGCCACCGTTCGTGCCCCACATCTTGATTGCCTCCTGTGACGCAACTGGCCCTTGCGCAATCACCTGATCGGTGACAGTCTCTGTAGTCACCTGGCCGTTCTCTGCCTTTTTCGCTATTTGCTGAGGGTCAAGCAGTTTTACCGTGTCGTAGGCTTTGAAGTTCTGCACCACACCCTGCGATACGAGGAGCAAGGCGCCAACAAGGCAGAACGGCAGCAGCACCCAGAGTGTCGCCCGCGTCATATCCACCCAGAAATTACCCAATGCATCTTTTTCGCGCCGCGCTATTCCTCGTATAAAAGCGATGGCCAGAGCTATTCCAACCGCCGCTGAGACGAAGTTGTGATAGGCGAGCCCCGCCATCTGTGTCAGATAGCTCATCGTCACTTCCGGAACATAGCTCTGCCAGTTTGTGTTGGTGGTAAAGGACGCGGCCGTATTGAACGCCGAACTCGGCTCGATGTTCGCCAGTTTCTGCGGATTGAACGGCAGCCACGCCTGCAGACGCTGAATGAGGTAGAGCACCACCATCGAGACCGCACTGAAGACCAGCATCGCCAGCGCATATTCAGTCCAGCGCATCTCCTTCTCCTCCCTCACCCCGGTCATCTTGTAGATCAGACGCTCGATTGGGCGCAGCACAGGATCAAGAAATGTCTTTTCACGGTTGAAGACCCGCGCCATGAACACGCCCAGCGGTTTTGTCACCGCCAGCACCAGCGCGAAGAAAAACAGTATTTGTAACCAGCCATTGAGTGTCATAGTAAATTATTTCATCAGCCGGGAGTCATCCGTTCGATGCTCCCCGCTCTCAATCAGAATTTTTCGGGACGCAGCAGTGCGGCTGCCAGATAAAACAGCAGCAGCGTCGCTGCAATAAGACAGATAATTGATTCCAGATTCATTGAGTTCCGCTCCTGATCATTTCTCGCCCGCGACTGAGCGCTGCAAGATAATGAACGCCTATTATTCCAGTCATAGCCTGTCACACCCGCGCACATAGGCGGCTGACATCAATAAGAAAACTACCGTCAGGCCGATGAAAATCAGATCCATCAACATTCTCTTCTCCTCTCGATACAATCGAGTCTGACTTGGCAGGCAGATATCGATGATCCTGCTTACCAGCTTCCTTCCTTTCGCCCGAACCACCAGACCAGGCCCAGTGTCGCGGTGTTCTGCTCCTTCTTCAATAATCCCGGCCGATTCGTCAGAAAAAATAGCTGGTTTGAAAAATCACGCCGCCATTCACCACGCAGCAGGAAGCCTTCGGCTAACTTGTAATCGGCCGTGACGGTGTTCTCCTTCAAAGCCTGAGTAGAGCCCGAGAACAGGCCGCCGCGATCCGAAAGGTACTCAAATCGGCCTCCCAGCGCGAATTTCGGCTGGAACTGATAACGCAGATAGGCCGCTCCGCCCGTGACTCGTGCCGGCGCCGAGTTTGTCTGAATGCGATTGATTACATAATCGCCCTCCAGCGCAAGCGTCAGTTTGTCTGTGATATTGAATGTCGCGTATGCATCGAGGACATGGAAACGACCTCTCAACACAGGGCGGATGAGGTCAGTTGACAGTCCCGGCTGTGTCGGAAATGATGCAAAAGTCGGGTTAAGCGCCGGATTCCGGTCACGCTGTTCCTGCCCGGCATAGTAGTTGGCCTGAACAGTAACGCGTTTGGTCGGTTTGTAGGTCAGCAGAAGCGCCTGTGATTTGAAGCCGTTGAAGTCCTCGCTCTGATTCGCGCCGTTGACCAGCCAGTACATCGCCGTCAACTTGTCGCTGACCGGGTATGATGCACGAAATCCGAAGTGATAAAATGGCAGGTAATTGAAAAAGTAAGCTCGCGAGTAGTTGAAATTGTCCTTGGTATAATTCGTCTCGTAGCCGAGCGCTCCGGCGAATTTGCCGAAATCCACGGTCACACCTTTTCCGATCGGCGCAACGTATGTACCATAAGCCTGCCAGACATTGCGATAGACCTGCGGCCGCGGTTCATTTCCGGCATTACCCTGGACCGTCTCCGTCGCCTGACCATACTGCAAATCCAAACGCATTCCGAACCGGCGCCCGGCCTCGACATTCGGCGACTGCTCTATCACTATCGCCGCCTGGTTAAGGCTAAAGCTGTTGCTTGTGACATCGTAAGCACGCAGCAGATTTATCCCCCCCACAGGGCGATTGAAGTTGTAGCCATAATAGCCGTCAAGCGTCATATTTATCGTCGTCCCGCGAAAAAAATCGAGCACGGAACGATCCTCAGGTGCGAGCCCTTTATTCTGCTCCTTTTCCTGGGACGTCGAAACAACCTTCGCATTCAATTCGGAAGATACTTTCTTTCCTGGAACATCACCTGAGATTGCCACTGTTTTTTCATATTCCATCTGGCTGATGCGGGCTTCGAGCTGCTCAATTTTCCGCCGCATCTCCCGCAACTCCTCCAGCATCGCTGCATTCTCTTTCGAATCTCTAAGAACTGTGGGCCTTGGGTCGCCCGCCACAGTCGCAGCGTTCTGACCTGCCGCCTGTATACTCGCGGCTATTGAAATAATAGCAATTAATGAGATAAGGATTATTTTGGTCATACGAAGTATCCCTGAAAAAGTATGATGAATGGCCGGTTTTTTGGGTTAATGACGTGTACACCATGCAATTCCCCAGAGTCCTCATCGAAGTTTATTGCTCTGATTTTCCCGGTCAATAAAATCGAGTATGTACCCGCTGACAATGACCAGCGGGATCGTCAGGCAAAGCAACACAGTTCCCACTTCATGTAACTCCATGCCCCTGACTCCTTCTCCTATGATCCACGACAGTATCGTCAGCAGAGAACCGAACAGGAATGATCCGATGCAGCCGGTCAGGCATAAAATCAGGATTATTAACTCGATAGATGGGATTCTAAAATTACCCATATTATTTGAAGTTGTTGGCATTGTTTCCCTTTCTGCCCCCTCTGAATGCTCCACTCCCCCGTCAATCTCTTGATGGTTTAGATCCGATCGAGTTTCAGGAGATTCATTGCTCATAGACAATCTGAGCATATGCCTGCCTGCATAAAAGGTGTGTAAAAGGTTTATAAAGAGTTCATAAAGATCAAAAATAGTGGGTTAAGAGGCGTATCAGACGAATAATTGTTGTAACTGCTCAGCGCCTGGTCTTTAGTATTTGATGGATTTCGTGGAAATAAAGGTATTTTTCATCGCCAAGAACGCCAAGAGGGTTCAGGGAGTGATTCATAATTTACTTTTAAAAACCGGCTGGAATAGACAGGTCAGGCCAAATCCCGGCTATCAATCCTTGGCGTTCTTGGCGATGAAAATACCTTTATTTCCACGAAATCCGGCTGGTTGGGTAAGAACTTTCCGCTACGAAGTTCCGTCAGCAGGGGCTGAGCAGTTACTAATTGTTTTATTTTGATGAGCCGCCGGTCGGGTCAAACCGATAGCCGACCCAGGGTTCCGTCTGAATGTAACGTTTGCCTGATTGATCTGATTCCAGTTTCTTTCTGAGGTTTCCGACGAAGACGCGCAGATACTCATTCTGTTCAATGTAGTTTCCGCCCCAGATGGCGGCGAGCAACGTGCGGTGAGTCAACACCTTCCCGGGATTTTTTACGAAGTAGAGGAGCAGATCATACTCCTTGGGTGTGAAGTGAACCTCGCGGCCGGCAACGGTCAGGGAGCGGGACTCCAGGTCAATATGAAATTCACCTGCATCGATGGTGGTGGCTGTATCATCGGCGGGAACGCCTTTAGCCCGGCGCAGGGTCGCACGAATTCGGGCCAGCAGCTCATCTATGCCGAAAGGTTTGGTGATGTAATCATCGGCGCCCGCATCGAGAGCCTCGACCTTGCTCTTCTCCTCGCCTTTTGCCGACAGAACGATGATCGGTACTCTTGATATCTCCCTCAGACGCTTGCATAGTTCTAGCCCATCCATCACCGGCATCGCCAGATCGGTGATCACCAGATCCGGTTGGCTATCGCTGAATATCTCCAGCGCCGAAAGCCCGTCACCGGCCACACGTATGTCATAGCCGTGCGATTTCAGACCCGTTCGTAGAACACGGGTGATCTGGGCTTCATCATCCACTACGAGAATCCGCGCATTTTCTTTCATATCATCACATTCCCCATCTCGGTTACGTGTTGTTTTTACCTTCCTCGTTTTCCTGAGGAATTTCATCGTCCCCGACCGGTAAAGTGAACACCACCCGCAGCCCTCTACCCGCGTCTCCATCTTCCAGCCGGATCCTTCCGGCATGGGCTTCAATCAGTCCTTTGGCAATTGAAAGCCCCAGCCCGGTGCCTGAAGGCTGGCGACGGCCCGTATCTTCAATACGATAAAACTTGTCGAAAACTCTCTCCCTGAATTCCACAGGGAGCCCCGGCCCCTGATCAGAGACGGCGATGAGAACCTGATCCTCCACGCCTCTTCGGGCCGTCAGTCTGATCTCTGTCCCGGCAGGCGAATACTTCGCCGCATTATCAAGCAGCGTGTAGATGACCTCGCCGATGGCTCTTGGGTCGACCTTGATGACGGGCAACTCCTTATCAATTTCCACCTTGAGATGGTGATGCCGGGTCAGATTTTCAGCCCTTTCCAGCGCGCTGCATATTATCTCGTCAATCGGCTCCCAAAGCCGGCGCAGCCGCATCTCCCCGGCTTCGATGCGGGCCATGTCGATCATTCCGTTGACGAAATGCGTCAGACGATCGCTCTCCTCATCGATCACCTCAAGCATCTCGCGCTTATCACCGGCATCGAGCCTGGCCGATCCTTCCTCATCAAGAAGCGTCGTGACCGATGCTTTGATTGCAGTCAGTGGCGTCCGAATGTCATGCGTAACCGCATCGAGCAGGGCGGATTTGAGTTTTTCGCTCTGTTTCAGGGCTTCTGCGTAGCTCGCCTTTTTGAAAGCTTCCTGAAGCTCGAGATAGAGCCGTTCGATCTCGGCCTTGCGAGCCTCAGCTTCATCAGCCCGCCGCCTGGCGCGCGCAGATAATTCCCCCACGGTCATCGCCGTTATCAGAAAAGCGCCCAGAGCAATCCAGTTCTCAGGATCGGCTATTGTCAGTGTGTAGATCGGTGGCAGAAAAAAATAGTTGAAGAACAAAACTCCGGCCAGCGAGGCGACGAGTGCCGGGAGGCTGCCATATTGTCTTGCTACAAACTGCACAGCCAGCAGAAGCAATAAGGATGCGGTGGTTGAATTGAGATGAGATTTGAAAGGGACCAGCAGCGCAACGACGAGAGCAATTCCGATTATGGCCCGCAGATAATCGGAACCAGCCGCCAGTACTGTTGTTCTTTTGTAGTTGAGCAGCAAGGCAATTCTGCGTCAGTCACTCCGTTTTAGAAGATCGTCACCTTGACGGAGAGATATTTCTTGGGATTCTGGCGGAAATCGTAGAGCATCTTGGTGATTTCAACCGACATGTTGTTGACGTTGTTATAGAGCTTTTCGTCTTTAAGCAGAAGACCTGCGGTGCCTTCGCCCTTTTCGAGCCGAGTGGCGATTGTCTTTAGCTTGTCGACCGTCTCCCTGACATCGGTGTAGAGCTTCTCATCATTGACCAGCTTGCCGAGGTTGCCTTCACCTCGGTCGATCTTGGCCATCATCTTTTCAAGTTTGGTCGAAGCCTCACCGAGCTTGCCGATCAGTGAGTTGGCCTTATTGTAAATCTCCTCGTCCTTGAAAAGTTTCCCGATGGTTCCCTTGCCGGCGCTCAGCTGGTCGTTGACCTGATCTGAAATTCTGCGCAACTGGGCGATCGTATCGGATGCCTGATTGTAAAGCGCCGGGTCCTTGACCAGTTTCCCGACGGAACCTTCGCCCTGACGAATATCGGTGATCAGGGTCTCGGCCTGACGCACTGTCCGATCGAGATCGACGTAGAAGGCTTCATCATTGAGGAAGCGGCCCATGGTGCCCTTGCCCTGCCTCAGGCTTCCGGTCATCGTCTTGATGTCTTCAGAGATCGTGTTGAGGTTGGTGACGGCTGTCTGAGCGGCATTGATGATGTCTCCAACGCTCTTCTGAGCGAGACTCTTGATCTTGTCGTTGCCGTCCCCCTTCATCGGCTGTCCGTTGACGGTTCCCGGCGTAATATCTATGACGTTGTCGCCAAGGACGCCGGCGCTCTTGAGCACAGCAAGCGAATCCGTTCGAATGCGCTCGATCGCCGGTCGCCCATCGAGTTTTCCATCAATCTCCATGACAATCTCGATGTTGCTCTGAGCATTGGAATCGGTGGGAATATCCTTGTTCAGATTGGTTGCCTTGACGCTGCCGACCTTCTTACCCGACAGACGCACCTCCGCCCCCTTGCGCAAACCGTCAACACTCGACATCTCGGTTTTGACTATCGTTGTTTTGGTAAAGCCGGGCAGACTGATATCTCCGCTGACCGCAAAGATCACCAGAATGAGAATTGCAAGACTGACCAGGACGAGGATACCCACGCGAAGCTCAGCCCAACTTTTCTGCTTGTTTTGCGGCATATAACCTCCAAAGCGCCATTATTGATTTTGCCTGTGCCATATCAGATCAGGTAAGAAACTTCTTGATGTAACCGTCATCAGACATGTGCATCTCGGCATTGGTTCCGCTGAAGATGACATCACCTTCCCTGAGCATGATGAATTTGGTATTGATCAGGCACATGCGGTCCCCTTCGTGCTCAAAAAAAAGATCACCTTTATCATCTCGAATGACATATTCGCGAGCAAGCACCTCGATATCCTGGAGCCGGTGAGTAACGAAGATCGAGGAGACCTCTTCCAGATCCCTGAGTTTAAGCACCAGTTCGCAGATTGTCCTTGCGGTGATCGGATCGAGCCCGGCGGTCGGCTCGTCATAAAGTATGATCTTCGGACTGCCGACCAGCGCCCTGGCGATGCCGACTCTTCGTCGCATGCCGCCCGAGAGCTGATTTGGCATCTTATCCATGGCCTCTTCCAGATCGACAAACCTCAGCATTCTGACAACAACCTGCTCGATTTCATGCTCGGGCACGTGCTGCTCGCGAAGGCGAAAGGCCACGTTGTCATAAACCGACAAACTGTCGAAGAGAGCGCCTTCCTGAAATACCATCCCGATCTTGCTGCGAACTCCCATCATCTGCTCTTCGTTGAAATCCGTGATGTCCTCGCCGTCGACAAAGATCCTCCCCATATCGGGCTTGAGCAGACCCAGCACCAGTCTCAGAATGGTTGATTTTCCGGTGCCGGATCCACCCATCACTATTTTGGATTCTCCGTATCGCACCCTGAAACTTACGCGGTTGAGCACCACCCTGTCGCCAAAAGCCAGCGAAACATCCTTGAATTCGAGGGCATAGAGTTTTTCAGCCATATTCCACTTTTTCAACAAAAACAGAGATAGATTCTCAGGGCTCCAGCAGTAATGAGATGATCGCCTTTGAAAGCAGAAAATCGACTGCGATGACCAGGATCGAGGAAACCACGACCGACTGAGTCGTCGACCGTCCCACGCCGACCGTGCCGCCGGTGGTGCTCATCCCCTTGTAACAACCGATGATGGCAATAACGAATCCGAACACTGTTGGCTTGATCAGACCGCCGATGATTTCATTGTAGTCGATAGCCTCCTGAGCCGAAGACAGATAGACGGATGCTGGCTGCTGAAGGAGGGAGATCGAGATAAACAGTCCGCCGAGAATTCCGACAAAATCGCAGATGACGGTGAGCACGGGCGCCATGGTCACCAGTGCGATGATGCGCGGCGTCACCAGTTTCTTTATCGGGTCCGTCCCCAGCGCCCGCATCGCGTCTATCTGCTCGCTGACCAGCATCGATCCAAGTTCGGCGGCGATTCCGGATCCGACGCGGCCTGCAAGCATGAGACACGTGAGCACGGGTCCGAGTTCACGGATGAGGCTCGTCGCAACCAACTGGCCCGTCACCGTCTGAACTCCGAATTTCTGCAGAGTAGTTGCAGTATTGAGTGCGAGGACCATCCCCGTGAAGGTGCCTGTCAGCAGAATAATCGCCAGACTTCCGAACCCAAGCACATCCATCTGCCTGAGCACCTCACTCCAATATCGAGGCGTCTTGAAAAGACCCCGCAAAATGCGCCAGGTCAGCAGTGTTACTTCCTGTGTCTGATAGATACCGCGGATGATCAAATTCATTATTAGAAGATATCAGATGGTGTTCAGGTTTGAGTCTCTCTGTCAAAAGCACATACCCACCAGTGAATTCACATCGACTGATCCAACGAGTGTGCCTGACAAATCACCGCATGAACGGACGGTTTATGATGCGTGTTTTGTCTTCCAAGGTCAAGACTTTGCACCAACTTACTGCGATTGAAAATGATTATTCAGCCGCGGTTGCATGGCGATCGGGATTGTATGCAACGACAGCAATCCGATCAATGATAAAAATCATTTTTCCTTATTTCGCAACCTGGCAATGTCATTGAGTTTTTTCGCCTTTGGAATATCGGCAATGGCCTGCATTGTCTGACCATCCATCTCGACGAGAAACTGCTCGGCCACATCCATGCCATAAGCGGCGGTGATCAACTCCGCCCGTATTCGAGTACGAACATAATCGATCCTGGTGTTGACCTGGGCATCTTCAATCTGCAACTCCCGGTGATCTCTCAGGAACTCACGAAAAGCAGCCATCAACTGATCGGTCAATGGAAATTCGTTCCCTTTCAATCTGTAACCATATTCGGGCTTCCTGATACGGTATTCGCCGAATCCGATTAATTGTCCGGCAACAAGGTTCCTGACAAACTCAAAACACGCATCTCGCAGGCGAACATTCTCTTCAGGAGTTTTGACCGTGGTATCGGGCTTGATGCCGCCGCCGCCGAGCATCTGCCGGCCGCTGAGAGTATAGACTGCGTCCCTGTCAGAATGATTGGCTCCGCTTTTTTTCCTGGCGGCGCCTCTGTTTTGCGAGTCGTTTTGATTGCGCGTTGAATTGAAGTAGTTGTAAAAGCTGACGTCCTTGTATGCTCTCTGAATCGACCGCCCGCTGGGAGTGTAGTATTTGGCAGTGGTCAGGGTGAGCCCCGTTCCACCCCGCAAACGAAAGACCGTCTGAACCAGCCCCTTGCCGAAACTTTCTTGACCGACAATCCATGCCCGATCCCGGTCCTGCATGGCGCCGGCCACGATCTCGGATGCCGATGCCGTTTCATTGTTGATCATTATCACCAGCGGCATCTCTTCCGGATGGGCATTGTCCGATGTGTAGACCTGTGATTTATGGCCTCCATCCCGCCCGCGAACCGAAACAATCTCGGTGTCGCGCAGGAGAAAAATCTCTGCGACCTGCACGGCCTGCTTGAGCAGCCCTCCTGTATTCCGCCTGAGATCCAGTATCAGGGAGGTCATCCCCTCCTGCTTCAGTTTCGCAATCGCTTCGCTGAGCTCCTCTGTCGTCTCCTGATTAAAGCCTCCGGTCAGGCCGATGTATCCGGTTTCAGGCCGGATCATGAAAACATTCCTGATTGAAGGATAGGGGACTTCATCTCGCGTGATCTTTACCGTGAAATAATCCGGCAACCCCGCTCTCTCTATCGTCAACTCGACTTCCGTTCCGCGCTCCCCTCTCACATGCTTGAGCGCATCAGACTGGGTCCAGTCTTTCGCCGACTCGCCATTGACCGCCATGATCGCATCGCCATATTTCAATCCGGCCTTTTCGGCAGGCCTGTCCTTGCTCACGCCAATGACATAGATCTTCCCGTTCCGCTGATTGATCGTCACCCCGATCCCGTAAAACTTGCTGCTCTGCTCATCCTGCATCCTCGAAAAATCACCGCGATCATAAAAATTCGAGTGCGGATCAAGAACATGCAACATTCCCAACAACGCTCCTCTGGTCAGCCTTTCCTTGTCCGGCGTCACCACATAGTGATCCTCGATGACTTGTACCGCTTTCGTGTAATCACGCACCGCAGGCTCGTTCGCCATATCCCGGCTCGGCCCCGCCGTCTCCCCTCCTCCCCAGAATGCCCCTCCCAACACACTCGAAATCAGGAGAATCACGACTGCCCCCGCCCTCTGGCGATGCCCCCTTACCACTTCCTTTATCCTGTCGCTGAGCCTTAAATACCGCTCAATCAAGTTCATAATCATCGTCTTGTCCAGTAAAAAATCATCGTAATCTCAATCACGACATACTAATACGTTATCCAGTTTCTTTCCAGACGCCTCTTCCTTATCTCAGTTGCGGAGATATTTCAATTTCCTGTTGACATTGAGCCCCCCCGCATTGTATAAAACTGACCGGTCAGTCAATTGAGCGCAAGGCTCGATCACAGGCCGGATGTTAAAATATTAACCAGAAGAATATAAAGGTAATGGCCGCAAAACAATTTGTTCAGGAATATGAAGATCACAGGCGAGAAGAGCTGATCAAGGCCACCTATATGGAAGTGGCCGAGAAGGGTTACTCCAACGTGACACTTCAGGACATCGCCCTGAGGGCAGGTGTCAGCAAAGGCTCAACGCTATACTATTTCGCAAGCAAGGAAGACCTTTTCCTGGGCGCCGCTGAATGGATGAGCCAACGCGTTCAAAATAGAATTGTGGACGCAGTAGCCATTGTCGAAGATCCGATCGAGAAGACAAAAGCGCTGATAAACTCTTTATTTACAAACGCGCAGGAGACACGCAACTTTTTCCTGGCCTATACTGACTTTGTCAGCATGGGCACTCGAAACAAAAGGTTTCACGATCTCAATGCGAGATTTTACAGATCCTGCGGAGTACAGGACAGAGAGATCATAGAGGCGGGGATCGAGTCCGGCGCCTTCAGGAAGCTGGATATCGAAGATGCGACTTCGATGCTGCGGGCACTGGTTGACGGCCTCATGCTGCAGTGGTTTTTCTCTTCAGACGGAACCTTCGAGGATTACCGCAGACGCTGTGAACGCGTGGTTATAGACTACCTCACGGGCGGATCTGTAAATAAAAATGACGCTGAAGTTTGAGCGGGAGAACAAAATTTTTTCCAAATCTGTTGACTGGCTGGTCAGTCAACGGAGCAAAAAAAACAATTCTGAGAGGGAGGGTAAGATACAATGATTCTGAACATAACCAAAAAGACAGTGAATTATATTATGGCGGTGGTTCTGGTTGCCGGCCTGGCGGCAGGGATCAAAGCGCAGGGGACCTTGAAGCAGGACTTCCAGTTTTACATGGACGGGAAGATCGGCGGTGAGTTGATCAAGAAGGGGAATTATTCGGTGATCATCCCGGAAGCCGAGCAGGGGAAGATCGAGATCAAGGTGGGCAAGAAGGTGATCACTGCTCCATTCACCAAAAAAGCCAATGCGAATGAGGCCAATTCGAACCAGATGACCTATCGCGACAACGGAGACGGGACGTTGAGCGTGTCCACCCTGACCCCTAAGGGTCGCAAATACACGCTGGTTCTGTCCAATGACGTCGCGACAAAGTAATACTCCTGTTAGCTGGAAATAGCTGACAATTTTGTACTGGCGGAAAATTCAAAGGGCTCAGATACGAAGGTATCTGAGCCCGATTTTTTTTGGAAGGAAGGAAGAGAGATTACGAAACAGACGAAAAATAATCAGGGGATGGATTAGCAGAATTCTTTGATTGAATCGTCGATCTAAAATAATTCGAACATTGACCGTCTGATTTTTTTCGTCTGTTTCGTTTATTTCGTCTGTTTCGTAATCTCTCTTCTCTCTCTTCTTTCTACTATGGATACAGCGATCATGGCGGCGGCGCCGGCAATGATGCCGCACAGGAGTGAAGGGATGTTGAGCAAGCCGTGTCCGGATGTGGCCTTCTCGAGGAGGAAGGTGGTGGAGACGGAAAAGATGATTGAAGTCAGGGCCGCGCGGGCCGATATTCTTTCTAGATAGAGGCCGGCCAGCATGGGAAGGAGGAGGGCGGCGCTCAGGAGTGTGTAAAAGATGGTAAGGGCGGAAATGACAGTCGGCAGGACGCTGGCCAGGATAGCGCCAGAAAGACCGCAGGCGAGAGCGGAGATTCTGACGACCTTCATGATCTTCCGGTCATCGGCGGCAGGATTGATGAAGGTCAGGTAGAGGTCCCTGGTGAGCGAGGTGCTGAGCATGAAGAGGACCGCGTCGGCGGTGCTCACTTCGGCGGCGAAAATAGCGCCCAGCAGCAGGCCTCCGATCCAGAGGGGAAGTGACTGCATGAGAATTGTCGGGAGTGCGAGTTCACGGTTTGTCAGATCCGGGAATTGATAATGTGCAAGGACTCCGAGCAATGCAGGGACAAATGCAAAAGCGAGCAGGCATAAGGCATTGAGTCCGACTCCAAATCTGACTGCGCGCTGATCGCGAGCGCCAAAGACCTTCTGCAGAAGGCCCGGTGAGATGATGAAAGACGGAACCAGGATGGCCAGGTACTTGAGCGACGAGCCGCCGGCGCCCCAGAAACTGAGGAAGCCCGGGGAATCCGCAAGTGGATTTGCCCCCTGAAAATAATCGCTGTGGATTCGACCGAATCTTCCATCGTAAATAAGATAGGACATGGCCATTCCGAATCCGGCGAGTTTGACCACCAGTTGAATGACATTGACTTTTGCCGTGCCCATCAATCCGCCGGCGGTAAAGTAAATTGTGGCGACAGCCGCTCCAATGGCGCAACCGGCAGGTTTGCTGATGCCCGCAGTCACATTGAGAATCCAGGCGATGGCGATAATCTGGCCCGCCAGGATCGAGAGCGATCCAACCCATAATAAAAGTGAGACGAGAGTGCGCACCGATCTGTTGTAGCGGAATTCGAGATAGTCCCCGACTGTGAGCAGGTTGTTATCGCGGGCGATGACCCAGATTCTTGGGCCTACGGTGAAGGCAAGAATCATCGAGCCGATACCGGCCGAACCGACCCACCACCAGGCCGAAAGACCATCTCTGAAACCGAGGCCTGTCGCTCCCACTGTCGACCCGGCGCCAATATTGGCGGCCAGGAGAGTGGCAAACAGAAGGCCGCCGGTGAGGCTCCGGCCGGCGACAAAGAAATCGCCGGTCCCGCGAACATGTCTTGAAGCATATGCGCCATAAGCGATCATGACCACGGCATAGAGAACAAGAATGGCAATGTATGTCATTTGAGTTTTTTTTTAAGGACCGGAGCTTATTTGAAATCAGAAGCCGCGGGCAGACCGGCCATGCCTCTGGCCATTTGAATCGCACGGATGACGGCGAGTGAAAGAGCTTCCGCAGCCAGCGCGCCTATCAATGTGACGTTGGCAGGCCACGAGGATTTCCCTGTGGAGAGAGCAAAGATGGTGTCGCCGTCATAGGCAGTGTGTATCGGATTTATCGTCCTGGCCAGTCCATCGTGTGCCATTTGAGCGATCTTCCTGGCCTGTGCCTTGTCCAGCCGGGCATCGGTTGCGATGACGCCGATGGTGGTTGCGCTGCCGCCCAGAAGCGTGGGGAGCGGTTCGCCGCTCATGATTGCATTCATTGCGCCCTGGATCGACTTTCCGTCCGCGGATCTGGCCCCGGCCAGGATTTTTCCTGTCGCCGGATCGATCACATCTCCGACCGCATTGACCGCCACCAGGGCGCCCACGGTGAGGGACGAATTTCGTTGTCTGTCCTCGAGTCTGATCGAGGCTGTTCCGATGCCGCCTTTCATGGCTCTCTTCATTCCCAGCAGTTTGCCCACCGTGGCGCCCGAACCGGCGCCGATGTTGCCTTCCGCAGGCGCCTTCGTCGAAGCGGCTTTGGCCGCCTTATATCCGGCCTCGGCGTCGGGTCTGATCCGGGGATCTCCCACCGACAGATCATAAAGAATGGCGGCTGGAACTATCGGAACGATCGCATCGTCGGTTTTGAAGCCGATGCGCCGTTCCTCAAGATATTTCATGACACCGCCGGCCGAATCGAGGCCATAGGCACTGCCGCCGGCCAGAACTATTGCATGAACCTGCTGGACGAGGTTGATCGGATCGAGCAGATCCGTCTCACGAGTGCCGGGGGCTGCCCCACGCACATCCACTCCGGCAACCGCGCCTTCTTCAGCAAGAACCACCGTGCATCCCGTGGGTCGTCGATTGTCGGTGAAATGGCCCACCTTGATCCCGGCCACATCCGTGATCGCGCCGCCGGCCATCTTCTGAGCATTCACCGGGGAGATCCTGTCCCCGATCAGAGTGATCGAGCCGGCAGCAATTCCCGTCTGCAACATCTCGCGCCGCGATATCATTTAGGCCACCCCCCTATATTAACTTGATTTACCGCATGATCAGGCACCTCGACCGCCTGATTATTTTCCAATTCTTTGGTGCGCTTTGAAAGTCGTCTCTCTCAAAGCCAAAAAGGCGGATCAGACCGGAACATCTGAGCCGCCTTTTCATTTTTCCAGATCATTTGCTGGTCAACTCCCGGCTGACCTAATCGTGGACCGTTCAACCACGGCCTTCCCAGCCTATCTGTTTGAGTCTGCCGTCAACGACAATGACCGGCACGGTCGGATCGCCATCGGAATAACCGAACATCTCCCTGCGGTATTCACGGTTATCCTGGGCATTCTTTTCAGTGAAGGGGATCCCGTTATCGTTGTACCAGTCTTTAGCCCTGGCACAATACGGGCATCCGGGTTTGGTGAAGATGAGGACATTATCTCTGGGCTCCATACGCTGCCTTTTTACCTCTGATCGATCGGAACGTACTTGAGATTCATCTCACCGAGGTATTCGGATCGCGGCCGAATCAGCTTGTTGTTGGCATACTGCTCAAGCACGTGAGCCGTCCACCCGGAGATGCGGCTGACGGCGAAAATCGGTGTGTAGAGATCAACTGGAATGCCCAGCATGTAATACGTCGAGGCGGAGTAGAAGTCCACATTCGCTCTGATGGGCTTATCCTTCTGGGTCATCTCTCCGACAACGATCTCTTCGATGCGGTGGGAGATATCGAACCACTTCGTATCGCCCTGACGCTTGCCGATCGCTTCAGACATGCTGCGAAGGTAGGTTGCTCGCGGATCTTCGGTCTTGTAAACGGCATGCCCGATGCCCATGATCTTCTGCCCGGCATCGAGTTTCTTCCGGACAAAGCCGTCCACATTCTCCATCGAACCGATTTCAAGAAGCATCCGCATGACCTGCTCGTTCGCCCCGCCGTGCAGCGGCCCCGAGAGCGCTCCAATCGCGGAAGTGATTGCCGCATAGAGATCCGCCAGCGTTCCGGCAGTCACTCGCGCAGCGAAAGTCGATGCGTTGAACTCATGATCGGCATGGAGAATCAACGCGATATCGAAAGCTCTTGTCTCGACATCCAGCGGATCCCTTCCGTTAAGCATGTAAAGGAAATTGGCGGCGTGCGAAAGTCCCGGTTTCGGATCGAGCGGTTCTTTGCCGTTGCGAACCCTGTCGATTGCCGCGACTATGGTGGCGACCTGGGCGGTGAGCCGTATCGCTTTGCGCCTGCAGGCTTCAGGCGAGTTATCGCCGTGATCGGGGTCGTAGAATGAAAGCGCCGAGACAGCCGTGCGCAGCGCGTCCATCGGCACTGCATCCTTCGGAAAAGCCTTGATCAATCCGATCACCGCGGCCGGAATGCCGCGATGCGAAACGAGTTCCTGGTTGAGCGCTTCAAGCTCGACTTTGTTCGGCAACCTTCCGTTCCACAGCAGGTAGACAACTTCCTCAAATGTCGAGTTCTCCGCCAGCTCATGAATATTATAGCCGCCATAAACGAGGATCCCTTTTTCTCCATCGATAAAGCAGATGCTGCTCGGAGCGGCAACGACATCTCGTAATCCGGCGCCTTGTGTTGTTGCTGATTTGGTCATGATCAATCCATCCCGGTCTGATTATTCAAATAGATTCAACAAGCCAGTGTAGCAGGCTCCGCCTCATCGCATGAGCACGAAACTCAAACAAAAATGATGAAAAACTGTCACGGCAAATGCTCACGCCGAAGACAGCTCTCAGGCCTTGGGCTTGGGCGGAGGCAGCACGGTTGCAACGACCTGGGATTCAAATCCGCAGCGCGCGTGAGAGCCGTCGCAGAACGGCTTGTTGTTGCTCTGCCCGCAACGACACAGACCAATCACTGTGCGCCCCGAAAGATCATACTTGTTTCCAGCGGCATCCAGAATTTCGAATTCACCCTCGACCCGCAGGGATCCATTGTTGTTGACTGTTATCTTTGTGGCCATGATTACTCCAAATAGTTGATTTCAAGCCTGCGCCGTCAACAGCCGCCGGTGTCGAAAAGAACCGGCGGCCCGATGAAATCTTAAGCGCTCTTCTTCGATGCCTTGATTGGATTGACCGGACGCGGCGCGCGCTCCTTGGCCATCTGATCGGCATAGGCCTTGCAATCATGATTGTCGGCCTTCTCCTTGACCCAGGTATCGACGTCGATGTTGTGGTGCAGCATCGCGAATAACGAAAACCTGTGATGACACTTCGGACAAAAGATGCTGAAACGTTTGACTGTTGCCATAATTCAAATACTCCCGCAAAAAATTGAAAATTATTTAAAAATCGAACATCTGTCTTCGCCCGCCGGTCATAGAGATGACCTGGCCGGTCCAAACAAAGAATGGAGTATACACCACGCCCGGAGGATTTTCACAACCCGGAAAGCCAAAAAGAAGTTCAAAGTTTAAACTTAAGGTTTTGGGCTCGCCGGGGTTCAATGATTATCTGTGACGTTGACCCATCTCTGTTCCAGTTGGGAACGGCGGACGGCATCGATCACCTGCTGGCAATGAAATCCATCCGGGAAAGTGGCGGCGTGAGCGATCTCGGTTCGGTCTTCACGAAGCGCCTGAATCGTCTCGCGCGCCAGGTGATAGAAGGATCGTGCCCAAATGTTATCAGGCACAACGGCAATCTCTCTGGCACGGTCGGCAAGCGACATATCTTCGAATTGATGATTGAATCCGGCTGCGCCCAGCAATATCTCATCACCGTCGAGCATGAGGGTGCCTTTGCTTCCGACCGCAGTGACCTGATTTTTTCCGCCGCTCACATAGAGAGCGGAGAGCAGGACCATGCCCTGAGGCTGAATGCCGTTTTGAGGAGCGAAGCGGATGAGGAATGAGCAGTAATCATCCGTCTCATTGGGTTTCATCTCCCCTGTTTTGGGATCCTTACGGTCGGGGACCATGGTGGTAACCGTGCTGCAGACGGCGTCAATTTCGCCAAACATCCACCTGATGGCATCGATCGCGTGAGAGCCGAGTGCCCCGAGCAATCCACCGCCGGCGGATTGCTGCGACCACCAGTTCCAGGGCCGTTGAGTCGAGTGGCGGAACCCGGACGCTACCGTCAGATTTATATGATAGAGATCGCCGAGATATCCTCCATCAACCATCTCCTTCATTCTTCTCCAGGTCGGATTGAACCGAAGCTCATGATCTATGATTGCCAGTTGAGTCGGCCGGGAGAGAGCGAGTTCCATCATCTCCCTGGCTTCCACTGCATTCATTGCCATCGGTTTTTCGCAAATGACGTGTTTACCGGATTCGAGTGCGGCCAGTGTCACGGGGTAATGCGTGTGCGGCGGGGTCGAGATGACGACCAGCGAGACTTCATCCAGAGCCAAAAGATGCTGATAGGTTTCGCAGGCATGCTCAATCTCGAACTCTTCGGCTGTTTTCACGGCGTTTTCATAATTGCCGCTGCAGACCGCGACGAGTTCGGCACCCTCGCAGACACGGAATGCCGGCGCCTGCGCGCTTCGCGCAAAGCCTGTGCCGACTAATCCTACTCCAATCTTGTCCTTCATTCTTTATATCACCTGCGTTATATCACTTGTGGATTAAGAAGCTTAAGATAAAACATTGTAGCATCAGGATCTGGAATTATTGAATCTGAAACTCAAATTTCCAGGATCAAAATCGAGATTTCTCGTCCGACCATAAACTCCTTCAATGCAGGCATTCGTCATCGCGGGACTGGCGGCGAATGATCATCGTGCTATAATCCTTTCGTCGATACCCAGATATAACGTTATTCAAGAATAATGAGATCAATCGCTGATCTGAGTTTCCGAAACAGGCGGATCATCAAGGAGGATATATATATGGGTAAAGAAAAAGGCGTGAAACCTGTCCCGGGATCTGAAGCATATGGTCAACCGGAACTGCCTTCCGACATTCAAGCTGTATCTGCCGGCGGGAGGACTGATGACGATCTCAGGTTCCTTCTCCAGTCCGATGACAAAGATCCTGATCCATGGGATTATGACGATTACGGCGACCGTGACTCCGACGACGACGATGATTATCTCGATGACGATGATGATTTTGAAGACGAGGACGAAGACCTGCTCGATATCGTTGAGCGTCGGTCATGGTCAAAACCTGAAATGAGCAGAAATCTTTCAGAGAGGGCAGAGGAGGCAGAGGAGGAATCGGAGGCTCTGGTTCCCGTCGTCTCCGGCGTACCTGCGCTGACTCAAAAAACTGCTGCACCGGTAATCGCGACTCCACCTCCGGTGGTTCCGGCAGCAAAAGATTCCCAGTCGATTTCGAAACCTGCAAAGATAACGGCCGGTAATTCTATCCGTAAAAAAGCGGTCAAGACCGCAAAGGCCGTTAAAACTAAACCGTCAACCCTTAAAGTAGCCAAAGTATCGGCTAGGAAAGTGAGCAAAAAAGTGGCAACTAAAAAAGCAGCAGTCAAAAAGGCAGCACCCAAAGCCCCTGCCAAAAAAGCAGTGAAGGCGCCGGCGAAGAAGGCTGCAAAACCGGCGAAGAAAGCAGTTAAAAACGTCGTTAAAAAAGTAGCCAAGAAACCTGTTAAGAAAGCCGCTAAGAAACCGGTCAAAAAGGCTGCCAAAAAGTAGTTTCATTTCAGCATCAAAAATAAAGAAGAAGCTAGGCTTTAGCTAAAGCTCTAGCAAGATGGGTAACTGCCGGGTATCTGGAGGAATTCCTGACGGAACCATTCTCTCGATATCCGGCATCACTTTTTCTGATAAGCCGTTTTTTTAAGATATAGATCTGCGGCGAGTTTGATGGCGGCGACCATGCTGGCGTGTTCGGCCCTGCCTTGTCCTGCGATATCGAAGGCGGTTCCATGATCGACGGAGGTGCGAATAAAGGGCAATCCAAGAGTCACGTTAACGGCATCACCAAAGGACATGCATTTAACCGGTATCAGGCCCTGATCGTGATAGCAGGAGATGACGATATCGAACTCGCCTCTTGAAGCCCTCAGGAAGACGGTATCACCGGAATGTGGTCCGGAGACATCGATGCCGTCAAAATGGCGGCAAGACTCGATTGCCGGGATCATCTCCGAGGCCTCTTCAAAACCGAAGAGGGTCCCCTCACCGCCGTGCGGATTGAGAGCCGCAACGGCAATTCTGGGATGTTCGAAGCCATAGACGCGCAGCTCCCGGTCAACGAGCCGGATCAGCTTTTCGAGCCCCTCCTTCTTGACGTACTCTGAAACCTTATTGAGCGGAACGTGCGTGGTCAGCAGCGAGACGCGTAGATTGGGCGAGATGAAGGTCATCGCGAACTGGTCGGTATCCGTGAGATGAGCGAGAAACTCGGTGTGTCCCGGGTAGTGATAACCGCCGAGAAAAAGGGATTTCTTATTGATCGGCGCAGTCGTCATGGCGTCGAGCTGGCCGAACTGGCAGAGTCTCACCGCCGCCTCGATAAACTCACCTGCGGCTTTACCGCAATGAGCGTCCTCCTTGCCCATTGAGATCGCATTGGGAGGAAGATCGAGGTTATGCAGATTGTAGATTGCGGGGTGATCGAGACCCTCAGGGATGGGGTCTCCTGAATTGATGACGTCGAAACCGCGCTCGAGTCCGAAGATGCCCGACCAGTATGACAGGTATTGAGCATCGCCGATGAGCACAGGGACGCAGATATCGCGTATCTCTTCTTCGGCAACAGCCTTGAGCGATACCTCCGGACCGATGCCGGCTGGATCACCAATAGTTATGCCGATACGTGGCTTGTGAGCGGCGACGATCTCTTTTTCCAACTATTTCACCCATCAGCCGGTTGCGGTTTCCAGACGCAGGTTGATTGTGCAGGCGCAGGCGGCAGGCCGATAAAACAGCCTGCCGATTGATTGCGCCGCTTCAGTCAGAAAATCAAAGCCTGCCTAATCGTCCTGCTGGCCATCCTGCTGATCTTTATACATGTACTTGATGTTATGCTTCAGGATCAGAAGATTGGGGCCTTCATCGCGATGCAGCTTGATGCTGTTCTTGTCATACCACTCGATGATGCCGAATATTTTCTCATTGTCCTGAAGGACAATGACCATCGGAGTATGAGTATCCATCTGCTTTTTGTAGTAGAAGCTTTCAGCGTTCGTCTGTTCGGGCGGTATCTTCTTTTTAGGCTGTGATGCCTGGTAAGAAGACTGCTGCGACGATTGTTGCGGAGGCGGCTCAGGAGCGCGTCTCACCTGTTGAGCGTGCAGTTCCCTCTCTTTTACCTCTGCCAAAGTTGTGCGAATCAATTTTCGGTTCACTATATCTTTCCTCCCTCGAGGGATAAAACGTGTTTAACGGACAGTCTGACTTCCTGACCGGGAATAAAGCTTCAGCAATGAGTCGGAGTCAGGTCTTTTGAACCTGTTTTCAAGCTGGCAACCTGCAAGTTAATTGTGGGCTACAGACTTATCAACCGGCACTCAAACCAGATCTGTCTGGCCTGATTGAGAAAAGGCATTACATCATCGAACTAATCGCGGATTTGAGAAATTCCCAATTGAGATCAATGTGGAATTTTGCGGGTATCAGCAATGGCGCACTGTCAGGTCGCCTATGGTTACTACAACTCACCTACTGTCGCTGGTTGATGGAGTAATGCTACCTTAACAATTTAATTGACGCAAGTGAGATGAGTGCGTGGCAGAGGTTATTGCCCGGGTTGTGAGAGGAGGCAGCGCAAGGGGAGGGCCGGGGTGAGGGGCCACCTCCCTTGCGCTGACAGGATGATCAATCAAACGGCTAGTCGGCCTGCTTCCTGAGAAAAGGAGGGATCTCGAGATCCTCCTCATTGCGAGTCAGCAGAGGCTTGAGCGGCTTGCTGCGCACCGTGGATGAACCTGATGCGGCGCCGGCGTGAGCCCTCAGCGGCAGGCTTTTTATCTTGTCGACTGAAGTTTCAAAGCCCGTGGCGATAACGGTGATCTTCATCTCGTTCTGCATCCGCTCGTCATTAACGGTGCCAAAGATGATATTGGCATCGGGATCTGCGGCGGCATGGATGATATCCATGGCTTCGCTGACTTCGTGGAGAGTGAGATCCAGGCCGCCCGTGATATTGACGAGCACGCCTCTGGCGCCGTCGATCGAAGCCTCTTCGAGCAGCGGGCTTGAGATGGCTCGCTGTGTGGCATCCATGGCGCGGGACTCGCCTGAAGCCTGGCCGGTTCCCATCAGAGCAATGCCCATTCCCTTCATGATCGATCTGACGTCGGCGAAATCGACGTTGATGAATCCGGGAACGGTAATCAGATCGGAGATGCCCTGAACCGCCTGACGCAGGACATCGTCGGCCAATTTGAAGGCGCTTCCGAGCGGCATGTTCCGGTCGACCGCCTGAAGCAGTCTTTCATTGGGTATTGTGATTAAAGTATCGACGACCGAGCGTAGCTCTTCGAGACCGGAATCAGCCTGTCGCAACCGGTGGCGTCCTTCAAAGGGGAACGGCTTGGTGACTACAGCCACGGTCAGCGCATTCAACTCGGCGGCAAGCGAGGCGATGATTGGAGCGGCCCCAGTGCCGGTTCCACCCCCGAGGCCGACGGTGACAAATACCATGTCGGCATCTTCAAGCGCCTCGATGATCTTTTCCGTGTCTTCAAGCGCCGCTTCGCGGCCGATATCGGGATTGGCGCCCGCGCCGAGTCCCTTGGTGAGTTTCGCGCCGAGTTGTAATTTCACCGGCGCGTGAGATCGCTTGAGCGCCTGCAGATCGGTATTGGCAACAAGGAACTCGACGCCTTCAATGCCGGCTTCAATCATGTGATTGACCGCATTGCTGCCGCCGCCTCCGATACCAATCACCTTGATACGCGCTCCCGCGTTGGGGGGTTCATCAACGTAGCTGAAATTCAGTACGGTATTTTCATCCATTGACATAATCCTGCGCCTCCTGCATTCATTCAATAGTTATTATCACAACTATCAAACTTGAAATGGAAAGTTATCGATTTTCAATCTCAGTATCCGGACGTCAGTCCCGGCTCGGGGTTCCGAAAAAAAATAATCCGTTCACTGGGAACTGTACAATCAAACGATCATCTGATTCCGAAGAAAGATTTGACCTTTTCAGCAATCGGAACAGCGGTTCCGGTGCGGGTCTGTTTGCGGCCGTTTGAACCGCTCTGTTCATAATTGTGGCCGTATATTGCGAGGCCGACCGCCGCGGAAAAAGCCGGATGCGAACTATCGCCTGCAAGACCGTGGATGCCTGACGGGGCACCGATTCTGACCGGGGCATCGAAGACCATTTCAGCGACATCGATGATTCCGCGGAGCATCGCGCCGCCTCCGGTGAGCACAATGCCGCTGGAGAGATGGCGGTCGAATCCGGCGTGAGAGATCTCTTCCTGAACATGTGCGAGAACCTCTTCGGCACGCGGGCCGATGATGTCGCAGAGAATCTGTCGCGAAACTGCGCGTGGAGCACGGCCGCCGACGCTGGGGACTTCGATCATTTCGGCTGCTTCTTCGGATGTCAGCAGTCCGCGGAAAGCGCAGCCATCGTTGAGTTTGATCTGTTCGGCATCCGGAATTGGAGTCCTCAGCCCAACGGCGATATCGTTGGTGAAATGGCTTCCGCCGAGCGGGATGACCGCGCTGTGCCAGACCGCCCCGCGCTGGTAGATGGCGAGACTTGTAGTCTCACCGCCGATATTGACGACGGCGGTTCCGTACTCTTTATCGTCATCAGAGAGTATGGCTTCGGCGGCTGCCAGATGAGTCGGGTAGACATCGGCGACCTGGAAGCCGGCGCGATTGACGCTGGAGATGATGTTCTGTTTTGCGGCGACCGGGCTGGTCACGATATGAACCGAGACCGAGAGCCTGTTGCCGAGCATTCCGAGGACTTCGTAAAGTCCGTCCTGATCATCGACGGTGTATTCCTGCGGCAGGACATCCGCGACCTCGCGTCCCGATGGAATCGAAATAGCGCAAGCGGTATCGATGACGCGCTTGATGTCCTCGCGTGTGATCTCACGGTTGCGTCCGGGTATGGCGATCATGCCCTGGCTGTTTTCGCCTTTGATATGCGACCCGGCGAGTCCAACGTAAACTTCTCCAACGGAGAGGCCCGACATTCTCTCGGCCATTTCAACCGCGCGCTTGATCGATTCGATGGCGAGATCAGGCTTGCTGATCACCCCTTTGCGAAGCCCGCGCGATTCAGCCTCGCCAATTCCTACGATCTCAAGTTCATCGTCGATCATTTCAGACATGACGACGCGAACTTTGGATGTGCCGACATCCAATCCGACTATGGGGTTATTTGATCTGGCCATGATTCACCTCTTCTTAAGTTTCCGGGCCATGCGCCCGGATGATTTTTCACGAGTCAATCTGTGCATCTGTGCAAAAGCAACCAATCAGATCAGCTGTCCTATTCATCAAGACCGACGATGACCCGTTTGGGGATCGTGGCATTGAGATAGGCGATTTTGACGCCGCTCAGCAGCTTTTCGGCATCGCCGATCCTCAGGACATTGAGCGCTTCGGCATCCTTCCTTTTGATTGCATCGAGCACATCGAGCGCGGCATTCAATCGCGTCCTGAAATCCTCTTTTCCGAGGAAGACCGCGATATGAGAATCCGACAGGATCACGCGGATGCCCTGGACGTCCTCGAAGATCACCTCATCGATTTTCGAAGAGAGCGGGGGCTGGGTTCCATCCAGATCCTTGACCAGTTTCTGGTAAGTCATCATTCGCTGCCGGTTGATCTCGGCGGCGCGCTCACCCTCTTCGGACAAGCCCGTTATCATCGGAAGATAGAGGCGATTCCTGAAGAGCGACTGGTCGCCGAAGGTGGAACCATTGCGATCGACGCAGACTACCGATCCATCGGACATGCGAGCCAGCGCATACGGCTCGCGCTCCTTTATCTTGACGCGCAGGATATCGGGCAGAACCCTCGTCACCTGAACCTCGCTCACCAGCTCGTTTTTCCTGAGTTCATCGCGAATCTGATTGAGATCGACTTTCAGGACGCCGCCCTTGATGACGGGCCTGACGATGTTCTCGATCTGTGTCCTGCTGAGCAGGGAGTTTCCTTCGAGTTCAATCGAACGGACTGCAAAGAATCTGGTGCCGGCGACAAGCTGGTAGACGATGATCAATCCCGCAATCGCGAGCAAGCCCGCCACGATGATTCCGCCGGCGCGTACCAGGCGCTTGGTAAACGGATCCTTGCCGATGAATCTCGAGAGGGACATCGACTTACCGAACGGGAGTTTTTTCTGTTCGGGCGCCGCGGCCTTTGCAGGTTTTCGTTTACGCGAATGCGGCTTGCCGGTCTGATGCGGCACACGATGTTTGCTGGTGCGACGATGCCTGTCGGCGAGGTCGCTGCCTGAATGAACCTCGCTCCGCTCGGCGTCGATATCGTCAGTTTTTCGCTTGCGTGTCGCAGCCATATTTGCCTACCTGAATACCCGAAAACTATTATTTCTTTCGTGCAGCGATAAATTCCTCGCCGGCTTTCCAGACGTTGCCGGCGCCGAGAGTCAGCACCAGATCGCCGGACTGAGCCAGATCGAGCAGGGCTTTGGCGGCCTGTTCGACGCTGCCGGCATACCTCACGTTGCGATGGCCGAATTTCTCTATCGCTTCGACCAGCGCCTGCGAGCTGATGCCGGGTATTGGATCCTCGCTCGCAGCATAGATGTCACAGAGCAGAACCAGATCGGCGTCATAGAATGACCGGGCGAAATCATCTTGAAGAGCGGCTGTGCGCGAATATCGATGAGGCTGGAAGAGCACAACCAACCTCCGTCCGCTGCTCTTTGCAGCCGCGAGAGTCGCCCGAATCTCGGTGGGATGATGCCCGTAATCATCCACGACGAGAATTCCAGTTCCGCCTGAAGCGTCTTCGATCGTCCCCTTGATCTGGAACCTGCGCTCGGTTCCGCGATATGCCTCAAGCCCCTCGGCGATGCTTTTGAAATCCAGTCCCAGATCGAGTCCGACGGCGACCGCCGCCAGCGCATTGCAGACGTTATGATCGCCAGGAACATTGAGCGTAATCCGCCCGAGAAGCTCGCCATTGCGCCGCACCGCGAAATCAGAGCTGAAATTATCGCGGGAGATCCGGACATCAGCCGCCGAGATCTCGGCCTGAGCCCTCATCCCGTATGTGATTACGCGTCTCTTGATTTCCGGAATGATCAACTGAACATTCTGATCGTCAAGACAGATAATCACTGAGCCGTAGAACGGCACTTTGTTGACGAACTGGACGAAATAGGAGCGGATCTCTTCAATATCCTTGTAAAAATCGAGATGCTCGAGATCTATATTCGTAACGACTGCAATGGTCGGCGTGAGCTTGAGAAAGCTCTTGTCGCTTTCGTCGGCCTCGACGACCATGAAATCTCCACGGCCCAGTTTGGCGTTGGTCCCGAAGGCGTTGATTCTGCCTCCGACGACGATCGTCGGATCGAGCCCTGCGCGGTCGAGAACCGTCGCCACCATCGAGGTTGTCGTCGTCTTGCCGTGAGAGCCGGCGATGGCGATGCCGTATTTCAATCTCATCAGTTCGGCCAGCATCTCGGCCCGTGGAATCACGGGTATCTGCCTGCGCATCGCTTCGACGACCTCTGGATTATCGTGTCTGACGGCGGTGGAAGTTACCACCACCTGAGCGTCTTCGATGTTCGATGCCTGGTGGCCTTCAAAGATCCTTGCTCCGAGTTGCTCCAGTCGATCGGTGATTGCCGATCGGCGCACATCCGACCCTGAGACCTTGTAGCCAAGGTTGAGCAGCACCTCGGCTATGCCGCTCATTCCGATGCCGCCTATCCCGACAAAATGGATGTGCTGGTACTTTTTAAACATTCTTCAAAATCCTCATTCCCAGATCGACGACTCTGGCAGCCGCGTCCGGATGAGCGAGCAGCCTTCCGGCCTCAGCCATCGAAACGAGAACCTGCGGATTGCGCGCGAGCCATAAAATCTCACCGGCAAGTCGTTCCGGGGTTAATTCGGCCTGCAGGATCATTCTCCCGGCGCCGGCGCGTTCGATGGCCTCGGCGTTTTTTCGCTGATGATCGTCAGCCGCAAAAGGAAATGGGATCATGATTGCCGGTTTGCCGGCTGCGGCCAGTTCGGCCACCGTGGTCGCCCCTGCCCTGCAGATGACCAGATCGGCCCGCGAAAACTCATCGACCATCTTTTCAATGAACGGCTTCACTTCAGCATTCACTCCCGAATCGCGGTATGCGGAGCTCATCTTTTCGAAATCGGCTTCACCGGTCTGGTGGGTAATTGAAATCCGGTCTTTCAATTCCGCCAGCAGCGGCAATGCGGCGACCATCGATTGATTGATGGCGCGGGCGCCCTGACTTCCGCCGGTTATCAGCAGATGCAGCGAATCGCCGGTCTTTTTCCCGGGGATGGCGAAAAAATCGGATCTCACGGGATTGCCGGTGATCTCGGCCTTGCGGCCGAAAAATTCCCCGGCCTCTGCGAACGAGACCGCGGCAGCTTTGACGAACCGGGAGAGGACTCTGTTGGTGAAGCCCGGCAGGGCATTCTGTTCCGCCAACATTGTGGGAACTCCCATGAGAGCCGCAATCAGCACCACCGGACCGGAGGCGTATCCGCCAACACCGACAACCAGATCCGGTCTGATCCGCCTGATCAAAGAACGAACTGCAAAAAAACTTTTCGGCAGCATCATCAGAGACTTGATCCGTTTTGCCGCTCTGACTCGCTTGAGCGCTGCGACCTCGATCAATTCCAGCCTGAAACCTTCGCGCGGAATGATTCTCGTCTCCATACCCCGGGCCGTTCCGACAAATGTAATGTCGCTTGCAGGATTTCTTCTTTTGAACTCCTGTGCGATGGCGATGCCCGGAAAGATGTGTCCGCCGGTTCCGCCGCCCGCGATAACTACTTTGAGAGCACGGCCTGAATCGCCCGACTTTTGCTCCTGCAAATTCATTTAATCGGGTCTCCGAAAAATCAATCGCCGGTCCTGGCGATTCCCTGGCTCGAAATATTCAACAATATGCCGGCGGCAGCCAGGGTCACGAACAATGACGATCCGCCGGCGCTGACAAAAGGCAGCGTGATCCCTTTTGCAGGCAACAGATTGATGGCGACGCTGATATTGAAGAACGCTTGAGCGACGATTCCGGTTGTGAGCCCGACGGCAATCAGTTCGCCAAGCATATCCGGTGCCCGCTTTCCGGCCAGATATCCGCGCCAGAGAAAGAAACCGAAGCCGAAGATGAGGGTCACTGAACCGATCAATCCTATCTCCTCGGCGATCACTGCAAAGATGAAGTCCGATTGCGGAGTAATCAGGAAACCGAGCTTCTGCCTGCTTTGTCCGAACCCCAGGCCGTTGACTCCGCCCGAGCCTATCCCGATCAGGGATTGCAGAATCTGATACCCCTTGCCTTGAGGGTCACGCTCCGGATCCCAAAAGACCTTGAAGCGCTCCACACGCCAGGCATACTTGACGATCATGATCACGGCGCCAATCAGAAGAAACGGAGATAGCCCGAAAAGGTGCCTCATCGGAACGCCCGCGACAAATAGCATGGTCACGAAGACCAGTCCCAGAATGAGCGTCGTGCCAAGGTCAGGCTCCTTCAGAATCAGGGCTGCGAGCACCCCCAGCACCACAATCGCCGGAGCCACCGAGGCCCAGAAATCACCCAGCACGCCCTCCTCGGCACGCTCCGAAAGAAACCAGGCAAGAAAGATGACAAGGGCAATCTTCGTCAACTCGGAGGGCTGTGCGGAATAACCCATGATCACGATCCATCTCTTCGCCCCATTGAGTGAAGGACCGAGAAAAACGATAAAGAGCAGCGCTATGCAAATACCAAGGAATCCGTAAACAAATCCCGGCCGCGCGAAGAGGTGATAATCCACTTTTCTGAGGACCAGCATCGCCGCCAGCCCCAGCACCGCCCAGACTGCCTGATTGGCCAGAATTCTTCCCGGGCTCTTTGTCGCCGCGCCGGCGCTGTAGACCATGACTATTCCAAAGATAAGCAGGCCGATGATCGTGACCGCCAGCCACAGGTCCCACTTCAACCCTTCAATCGTGGTCAACAGATTTTTTGATTTTGCCGTAGCCATATTTCTGTTCTTGATATCCCGAATTCAGGTCAGTTTTGTTACTGCATCTTTAAAGACTCGGCCGCGATGCTCATAGTTGTCGAACATATCGAAGCTGGCGCAGGCTGGGGCGAGAAGAACGATCTGCCCGGGCCGGCTCAAGCGGTATCCCATTTCCACCGCATCAGTCATGGTCGCGGCTCTGTGCAAAGGTCTGGTATTTTCAAGCGCGGCGGATATTTTGTCTGCCGCGGCGCCGAGGAGGATAACCTCATCGCAGCGCTGCCGGACAAGTGGCGCCAGGGGCGAGAAATCACTCCCCTTGTCCTTGCCGCCCAGAATGACGATCAATCCTCCGGGAAAGGCCTCGAGTGATTTGATCGCCGCATCGACATTGGTCGCCTTCGAATCGTTGTAAAACTTGACGCCGTTTTTCTCGGCGACGAATTCCAGTCTGTGCTCGACACCCTTGAAATCCCTGACCGTCCGTCGCATCGAATCGACGCCGGCGCCGCAGGCCAGCCCCGCGGCAAAAGAGGACATGATGTTTTCAAGGTTGTGCTCGCCCCTGATCGGTATCTCATCGCGCGTGATCAGAACAGTTTCGACGCCGCCGCGGCGGCTGATTATTTCGGCGCCGCGAACGAATATGCCGTCTTCAAGCTCGCGCTTGCAGCTGAAATAGATCGTGCGCGCAGGTGTCAGGCTTTTCATCCCTGAAACCCGCTGGTCATCCGCATTGAGAATGGCCACATCCTCCGCGGTCTGATTGCGGAAGATGCCCGCTTTCGCCGCCGCATAAGCATCCATCGAAGCGTAGCGATCGAGGTGATCGGGAGTGATGTTGAGCAACACCGCGACATTGACGTGCAATCGATCGACCGCTTCGAGCTGGAAGCTGCTCAGTTCTGCTACCGTAATTCCGTCGTCCCGGGAAGTTTCGGCAAGCCTGATCAGCGGGTTGCCGATATTGCCGCCGACCTGGGCATTCAAACCGGCATCCTGCAAGAGCTCCCCGATGAGCGTCGTCGTCGTCGTTTTTCCGTTGGTTCCGGTGATGCCGACGATCTTTCCGCGAAGAAACCTCGCTGCCAGCTCAACCTCGCCGATAACCGGCACTCCCGCTTTTCGCGCCTTCTGAAAAGGCTCGATGGCGAGAGGCACGCCGGGACTGACGACGATCAGATCCGAATTTTCAAACAACCCGTCCGGATGCAATCCGGCGACAACTTCTATTCCCTTCCGGCGCAATTCAGCCGTATCTTTCAATTCACTTTCCGGCTTGGAATCATTAACGGTGACCGCCGCGCCGCGCCCGTTGAGAAACTCGGCTGCGGCAATTCCGCTGCGGGCCATACCGACCACCAGAATTTTCATTCCTTTGACTTCCATCAAATCACCGGTAATAAAGGCTCATCTCAGCTTGAGCGTCGTCAGGCTGAGCAATGCAAAAAGAATCGCAACAATCAGAAAACGAAAAACAATCTTCGGCTCCTTCCAGCCCAGCAATTCAAAATGGTGATGCAGCGGCGCCATTTTGAAAACCCGCTTCCTCGTCAGCTTGAAGGAAGTCACCTGGATCATTACCGAGAGCGCCTCGATCACGAAAACTCCGCCGAGTATCGGTAGAACCAGCTCTTGTTTGATCAGTACGCTCATGGTTCCAAGCGCGCCTCCGATGCCCAGACTGCCGACATCGCCCATGAAGACTTCAGCTTGCGGCGCATTGAACCAGAGAAAACCGAGACTCGCGCCAACCAGCCCCCCTCCGAAAATCGTCAACTCCCAGACTCCCGGCGTGTGCACCATGTCAAGGTAATCGGCGAACTTCGCGTGGCCTGTGATGTAGGTCAGCGCCGTCAGCGCCGACGCGGCGATAACAGTGACGCTGATCGCCAGCCCATCCAGCCCGTCCGTCAGGTTCACCGCATTCGACGACCCGATGATCACGATCACGATGAATGCGGTGTAGCCCCAGAAATACAGATCAGGACGGTAATTTTTCAAAAACGGCACACTCACCACCGATGTGTAATCCGTAAATCCAAAGAGCAGCACTCCGACAAGGATGCAGACAACCAGTTGTCCGAGCAATTTCTGTCTTGCCGTCAGGCCAAGACTGCGCTTTTTGACGATCTTGATGTAATCATCGGCAAATCCGACTGCGGCGCATCCGAGCATTCCAAACATCGCAATCCAGACGCTCCAGTTTTTCAGATTCGCCCAGAGCAACGTCGAGATCAGGATCGAGCCGATAATCAAGACCCCGCCCATCGTCGGCGTTCCCCTCTTCGCCTGATGCGATGCCGGGCCCTCTTCCCGAATCTCCTGGCCGAACTTGAATTCGCGGAGCTTGCTTATCACCCAGGGTCCGAACAAGAGGCTCAGTGCAAGAGCAGTGATCGCCGCGTAAGCCGTCCGGAAGGTCACATACTGAAAAACATTAAAGACCTTCAGCAGCGGCAGGCTTGAAGCGTACTTGCGGTAGAGCAGTTCGTAACAAAGGTAATAGAGCATCTCTTTTTATTGAGCGTCGACCGGGATCGATACTGCCCGGATCCGGTCGCCTGACTCTCCCCCCACGCTTCACGTTTTCGAATTCGACCTTTGATCGAAACGGCTCTTAAGTTTTTCGATCACTCTTTCAGTTCTCACGCCGCGCGATCCTTTGACCAGCACCAGATCGCCTTCCCCGGCTTCCGAAATCAATTTATCGGCCGCTTCTTCAGAAGTCGGGCTGAAAGTCGCCCGATCGCCGTTCATTCCGGCCTCGATTGCGCCGGCGACAAGTTCGCCGGCCAAACCGCGAACCCCGATGAGCCGGTCAATTTTCAACGCTGCGATTTCGCGGCCGCACTGGCGATGCATTTCCGCACCGGATGCGCCGAGTTCGAGCATCTCTCCGGCGACCACTATCCGGCGCCTGAAGCCTTTCGCCGAACTCATCGCCCGCACCGATTCGATCAAAGCCTGCGGGTTCGAATTGTACGAATCGTCGATGACCGTCATGCCGTTTGCCAATCCGATAAGTTCTCCGCGCATCTTAGTAGCCGTCGCCTGGCCGAGCTGCTCGGCGATCACATCCGCCGAAAGCCCGCAGGCGTGGCCACAGGCCGAAGCCGCCAGAGCATTGAGGACATTGTGACGGCCAATCATCGACAGCCTGACTTGAGCCTCTCCCGCAGGAGTCTGGAGGATGAAGCGTGTGCCGCTCAAATCCCCTTCACCCTCGATCTCGCGCGCCATGCAATCGGCTTTCGATTCAATCCCGAAGGTGACAACCTCGATGTCGCTTCGTCTTTCGCGCATCCTCATGACACGCGGATCATCAGCATTAAGCACCGCAGTTCCTCCGGGCCTGATGCCATCGACCATTTCGGCTTTCGCCCGGGCAATCAGATCCTGCGTGCCGAAAAATTCAATGTGCGCGGTCCCGACATTTCCGACGACGCCTATGTGAGGCGGCGCCAGATCGGTCAAATGCGCTATCTCTCCGAAAGAACTCATTCCCATTTCGAGCACTGCGCAGTCGAAATCTTCCGGGCTCCCTCCACCAGTGATCATCTGAGAGACCGTCAGAGGCAACCCGTAACTCGTGTTGAGATTGCCCGGCGATTTCATGACCCTCCCTGAAGCGCTCAAAACCCTGGCGGTAAGATCCTTCATCGTCGTCTTCCCGGCGCTCCCCGTTATTGCCACGATGGGCCTGCCCCATCTTTCGAGCACGCGCGAGGACATTTGCCCGATTGCCGCCGTCGTGTCCTCAACGAAAAGCAGTTTAAAAGCCATCTCTCCGAGATCGGTCGCAAAGGGAAGCCGTTTGTGAACGACAATCGCCGTACAGGCTCCTTTTTCAAAGACCTCGTTGATGAACCTGTGCCCGTCAACGTGTTCGCCGGGTATGGCGATAAAAAGATCGCCGGGCCGGATCGAACGCGAGTCGATTGAGAACCCGGCAGGCACTGTGCCTGACAATCGATCGTTGAGCATGTGGCTTGCGCCAAGCAGTTTGGCGATCTCGACGAGTTTCAATTCTTCCTCGATTCCAATCCAAATCTCAGTTGCCGTTCTTCGACGATCGCGAGGTTGAGACCTGTGCCTTGAGCAATCGCCTTTCCTCAAGGGCTTCCCGCGAGACTTCCCGATCGTCGAAATGTATCTTGCCCGTCGGTAAAATCTGATAAGTCTCGTGTCCTTTGCCGGCAATCATGACGACATCACCCGGTTTCGCCTGGGTGACGGCCTTGAAGATGGCCTCACCGCGATCGACTATCAGCTCAAAGGGGTGCTGAATCGGTTGAGCCCGACTCTGATATCGTTAAGGATCAGAAGCGGGTCCTCGCTTCGGGGGTTATCGGATGTGGCAAAGACGAGATCGCTGAGTTTCGCGGCCTCCTCGCCCATCATCGGGCGCTTGGTGCGGTCGCGATCTCCGCCGCAGCCCATGACTGTTATGATCCTGCCCGACTTGTCCTTCTGACTCTTCTGCGCAGCACGGATTGTACCGAGAACGTTGGTTATCGCATCCGGGGTGTGAGCGTAGTCGACAACCACTGTAATATCATCCGCCGCCGTGCTGACGCGCTCGAATCTGCCCGGCACTCCGGCGCATCGGTTGATTCCTTCTGCTATCACATCGCGGTCGAATCCCAGCCCCAGGCCGATGCCGATGGCGCAAAGTGTGTTGTAGGCGTGCGGACGGCCCACCATCGACGAATCGACCTCGACATATCCAAATGGTGTCCTCGCGGTGAACTTCAGTCCGTCAAGCCCGAACTCTCGGGCTGAAGTCGTGATATCGGCATCCGCATCGAGCGCGTAGGTCAGGACATCGCCTTTGCAAAGAGCCTTCAGATCCTCTCCCCGAGGGTCATCGAGGTTAATGATCGAATGCCGGGGATGCCGCCCCAGACTGCCGTCAAAGAGCTTGCACTTGGCCGCGTAATAGGCATCCATCGTCTTGTGGAAATCCAGGTGATCCGGCGTCAGGTTGGTGAACGCAGCAGCTGCGAACTCGA
Source organism: Acidobacteriota bacterium (assembly GCA_016710075.1). Taxonomy (GTDB): domain Bacteria; phylum Acidobacteriota; class Blastocatellia; order RBC074; family RBC074; genus JADJLO01. The sequence goes on from JADJLO010000041.1 coordinate 262,630, forward strand.
GTTCATCCGCTCGATGCAGATCGAGCGCTATTGATGAGACTTCCATGACCGCGTGTGTCACCCCTGAATCGACTGCCCGCCTGAGAAAATCCTGTATCTCGGGAGATTCCGGCGTCGTGTAATCCGCATTGACCAGCTCATCGCCGATGCGATATCCGATGGTCCCCATAATCGCCGACTTGACCCCTGCCGCATTGAAGATCGATTCGACCAGATGAGCAGTCGTCGTCTTGCCGTTGGTGCCCGTCACCCCTGCAAGTCTGAGCTTCTGCGATGGGTGGCCATGCACGACCGCCGCCGCCAACGCCAGCGCCTTCCTCGCATCCTCAACTTGTATCCAGGTGACGTTGTTCGGTTGAGAAAGATCGGACGGCCTGGGCCGCTCCGAGATAATTGTTTCCGCGCCGCGCTTCGTTGCATCATTGACGAAATCGTTTCCGTCCAGCTGTGCGCCCTGAATAGCAACGAAAATGCCCCCCGGCTGAACGCGGCGCGAATTGTTGGTGACAATCGAAATTGACGGATAGACAGCCCTTTCCTGATTACCGGAAACGGCTTTTGCTCCGACCACAATCGCTATGTCACGAACTTTTACCATCTGATTCACTCTGATTCACTGTCTGCCTGTCCTGTAATTCAATGGTCTTGAACCTTTGTATCCGGATCCTTCAATGCACTTTCGGCAGACAGGTGATGCTTCACGCTGTCTGCCGCTAATCGGCCCTGGTTATTACTGAAACTCCAGCCTGCATTCTTCCCCGGGTCTGAGCCGTGTCCCCGGAGCCGGATATTGCCTGACCACGATTCCCGATCCGATAAGCCTCGGCTTCAATCCCAGTTCTGAACAGAATTGTGTGGCGGCCCTCATTCCACGCCCTCTCAAATCGGGCATCTCTATCGTTCCTGCAATTGAATCGGGCGAACCCGAACCCACAATCACCGCCCCTTTCGTCTTCTGCGGCGGAGCCTGTTTTCGGGGTATTGCCGACGGTGGCAGATTGGCCGATACTTTCACGTCGGATCCGGTCTCGATGCGTTCAGTCTTCTTCTGCGGTGTCGGAGAGGAGATCGGAGCGGGCTTCGTCGCAGTTTCGGCGATCAATTTCTCCTGCGCACCATCCTCTTTCGCGATCTCCGATTCATACTTGTTCGCCAGCCTGACCAGATCTTCACGGAAGCTCTTCTCATCCGGCGGGACCACGAAATCACCCAGCGCCGCCTCGGCTATCATATTGAAGACCGGCGCAGCCACGCTCGCTCCGTAATAAGCTCCGATCGGCTCATCAACCATGACGATGATGGCGAACTTCGGATTTGTCGCCGGAACAAAACCCGCAAATGAGGGCATGTATTTCGATTTCGAATAAGCCTTGGTTATCGGGTCGACTTTCTGCGGGGTTCCGGTCTTGCCGGCTGCCGTATAACCCTTAAGCTGAATGGCGTGGCGCCCGGTCCCCGTAGTGACCACTCTTTCCAGCATTGAAGTCATGATCCTTGCCGTTTCCGGGCTGACAACCTGGCGGCTTGCCGGCCTGGCTTCAAAAAGCACCCTGCCGTCACTGCTGGTTTTTTGAGTGATCAGATGCGGCTGCACCCAGACGCCCTTGTTCGCAATTATCGCAACCGATGAAACTGCCTGCAGCAGGGTCACCGAGATCTCCTGCCCCATCGCAACCGATCCAATCGAATCGTAATTCCATGATGAGAGCGGCCTGACGATCCCCTTCGATTCGCCGGGGAGCTCGGTGATCATCCTCGAACCGAATCCGAATCTGGTGATGTAATCGTGAAACTTCTCCTTACCCACACGCATGGCCAGCTTGATCGCCCCCACATTCGATGATTTTGCAAAAGCATCGGCGACGCTGATCGTTCCGTAAGCATGCGTATCGTGAATGATGCGCGGCCCAAAGCTGATCTGACCGTTGCCACAATTGATCATCTCATCAGGTCTGGCCAGACCTTCTTCAATCGCTGCCGCATAGGTCACAATTTTGAAGATCGATCCCGGATCAAACGGAGTGGAGATTGACTTGTTGTTACGGTTATCCTCACCACCCGTTTTGAGCCTCACATTGGGATTGAATGTCGGGGCATTGGCCATCACCAGTATCTCTCCGCTGGACGGATCCATGACGATGGCATGCGCGCCTTTCGCGTTGTATCGCTTCATCACCTCGTCGAGCAGCACCTCGACTTTGTATTGAAGACCAATGTCGATGCTCGTCCTGATCTGGTTTCCGGGCAGGGCCGGTATCTCCCAGCTGTTGTAACGGGTTTTTCTTGCCCCCCTGGAAAAATGCACTTCGCCGGGCCTGCCTTTGAGAAACTCATCCTGTGTCAGCTCAAGGCCGGCCTGTCCTTTGTCTTCCGAACCGACATATCCGATGACATGCGATCCGATGTTGTCATTCGGATAGAACCGCTGGGACTCCTGCTTGATGCCCAGCCCCGAAAGGTTTTTCTCACTGATGATCTTCTTGATCGCCGGAGCCATACCCGGATCGATCCGGCGCCGGATCCAGACGAAACCGGAATCCCCGGTCAGATCCTGCATCAACTGCTCTTCGCTGACTCCAAGCAGCGAGGCTATATTCTGTGCGGCCGTCTGCCGGATCGCCCTTTTTGTCCGGGCCTCTTCCTTTTTGATCAGATTCTGATCAGCGTAGAGGGAGTCATAAATCACCGAGTAGGCCATCTCGCGGTTATTCCGATCGAGGATCGAACCCCGCGGTCCCATGACCATCTCTGAATCCTGCTGCAGGCCTGCTGCCTTTTTGGCATAGTATTCGTGCTTGACCACCTGAAGCCACGACAGCCGCCAGATGATCAGAATCATCCAGCTGATCAGCACCAGAGAGACCCAGAGCAGTCTGTTGCGTGATTCACCTTGTGGCTTCTTCTTTCCCATAACCTTCAATTTGATGTGCAGTCAGCTTTCGACTTATCTTTTTACTACTCTCTTTTTGGCTATCTTTTTTTCTGCAAACGGACCGGTTGAGCTTTAGGTGATGCCTGCCTTCCGGTCCGTGCGGTCTTCACTACATTTTTCCTGATCGACTTCTGATCCCGGCTCCTGATTCCGGAAGCCTTGTTGACCGTTTTGGCTGTAGCCGCAAGTTTTCTCTTGTTCTCTTTATTATTAACGGCGTTGTATCCGGCCCGCGGAGCTATGGAGACGTCTTCTTCGGTCGCTTTGACCTTTTTGATAAGCGGCGATGCCTGCTGCTGCTGTTTTTCGACGCCCTGCCTTGTCAGTGACGGCTGTATCAGCCCGCTCCTGACGGCAGTCTTGAAAGATTCATCGGGTTTGAGAGCGGCATTCTGCTCCACCATCTCATGGCGCTGGCGGTTTGCCAGATCTCCGAGCTCCTTCTTGAGCGACGATTCGGTCTGACTCAGATAGATCGCCTTGTTCTGCGATCTGATTGAATAGATGAAGATCCCCGCAATGATCATGCCAATCAGCAGAAGCATCCATAAAACAGAAGCTCCCTGGTCGCGACCGGCGACCGTGGCCCTTTTTACAGCGACGGCCTTCTTCGCTGAACTCTTCCTTGCGGTTGCCGCTGTCTGCCTGCGCACAACCGAGCCATTCTGCACCCTTGGGCGGTAAGTTTGAGCTCTCATATTCCCACGCTCCTGATACTGGTTGGGCAAAATCCGGGGATTGGTAATCATCACGTCTCGGCGTGACATCTCTGGCGAAATCTATCGCGGTAAACTTCGATCAACTCTTGACGGTGATCTTCACGCTGAGAACTTGCGACAAGCTCGCAATTTAGCGCTGCGAGCGCGAGGATTGTCAGCGATCTCTTTCTCGCCCGGCTCGATAGCTTTACGCGTGATTATCTCGACGCGTTTGACGGCTCCACATGTGCATCCAGGCTGATCTGGCTCGCACCTGCACTGGCCGGACTGATATCGGAGAGCCTTTTTGATGATTCGATCTTCAAGCGAATGAAAGGTTATGACCACCAGCCGCCCATCCGGTTCCAGTGAATCGACCGCATCGGCGACAAACTTATCCAAACCATCAAGTTCACGGTTGACCGCAATTCTCAGCGCCTGGAAAGTTCTCGTTGCAGGGTGTATCCGCCAGTAACCCTTCTGATGAATCGCCCTGATAACGATATCCGCTAATTGAGCCGTGGTTTTGATAGCCGTTTTTGCCCGCTCTCCGACTATTCTTCGCGCTATTCGGCGCGCCGCGCGCTCTTCTCCAAACTGGTAAATTATGTCCGCCAGCTCCCTCTCGCTCAGACCATTGACCAGATCGGCTGCCGTCAGTCCCTCTGTCCGATCCATTCGCATATCCAGAGGTGAGTCGGCTTCTGTACCCGATGTGCCGGCCGGACCGGTTTTCGCCGTTCTGAAACTGAACCCTCTTTCCAGATTATCGAGCTGGTAAGACGAGATCCCGAGGTCTGCCAGTATGCCCGCGACAGGCCCGGTCTCCATACTTTCAAGCGTTTCTTTGACGCTGCGATAGTCGGCATGCACCGCCTTGAACCTGTCGCCGAAATCCGCAAGCCTCTCTTTCGCGAGAGTGATGGCCTCAGTGTACCTGTCAAACCCTATCACGCGGTTGTCGGGCGAGGCCCGAAGTATCAATTCCGTGTGACCGCCCAGCCCCAGAGTCCCATCCACGAAGAGACCGCCTCTCGATGCTGCGAGATGCTCAAGAACTTCAACAGGCATGACCGGGCGATGGAGTTCCATATCCTGTCCATATTCAATTCAATGTCCTGAAGCCTGCTAGATACCCAGCGACGCCTCATCATCGTCGGTAAACGGCTTGTCTTCTTTGATCCGCTCAATCTGGAACTGCTCTGCATTCCAAACCTGCATATAATTGAGCGTGCCGAAAACCTTCACTTCCCCGACCAGCTTCGCCGAGCCTCTCAGATCCTGCTGTATCAGAATTCGACCCTGCGCATCCACCTGCTGCATCTGACCGTAATAACTGGTTCGATCGAGAAATCGTTTCTTGTTCGGATTCGGCGCGGTCTGAGTCAACAGCTTGTTTTCAATCTCTTCCCATACCTGTATCGGATAGATGCGGGCGCATTCGCCATTGAGACTCGTGATATAAAAATCCGGACGCCCGTACTTCTCTTCGAGAAAGCGCTTGAAGTCCGCCGGAATCTTCAGGCGGCCCTTCTCATCCATTCGTGTCAGGTATCTCCCGCGTAACATCTTCTTCGCTTCCCCGCCCCGGCTTTCGTTTGCGCCGCGGCTTTGCTTGTTCTTAATCAGTCGGGCAGACGGGCAATCGCCCTTTGATTCTTTCCCTCGCTTTTTCAACCCCGACAATCTCGATCTTTCAGGTCTTTGCTCAGGTCTTTGCTCAGGCTCTTTCTCAGGCGGCCGACTTCAGTTTCTTATTTTGACCCTTTTTCAGAATTTATCAACCACTTTGGGCCACTTCAGTCTATTTTGTTCCACTTAAGTGTCGCGTAGTGTATGTCAGAGGAAAAACAGAGTCAATAATATTCTTTTATGCGCGAATGAATGGAGGTGAGAGAGGTGAGATGAAGGAGATCAGAGAATGATCAGCCAACGGATTTAGTCGAATAATACTCGATGTGTTATAGTTGCGCACCTGATTTTTAAATTGATTTAAAGAGTGAATTTCTGAGCGGAATGTCATCATACCTGCAACTATTGATCTTTGGAGCGCTGGCGGCAGCCGGCAATCTTCTTGGCGGATTTCTGATCACGCGGACCAGTCGTTCGATCATCAACAGACTGAAATATCTGATAGCACTTGGCGCCGGATTTATGATGGCGGCAGTTTTCATAGAAGTCATGCCGGAAGTCGCCGAACAGTGGAGCGGGAACCTGACGACGGCCATGGGGTGGCTGCTTGCCGGGTATCTATTGATTCAACTGGCTGAGCATACGATAGCGCCCCACTTCCATTTCGGGGAGGAGACTCACCGTGAGGAATTGATCCAAGGCAATGCCGCGACCACAGCGGTGCTGGCGCTTTCAGTTCATACTTTTTTCGACGGGGTGGCTATTGCTTCGGGGATGATGACGAGTTTCAAACTGGGATTCACGCTCTTCATAGCAATCCTGCTTCATAAAATTCCCGAAGGATTCACCATGGCATCAATCATCTTTGACATCTGGGAAAGGGCTCGCCGGGGCCAGAAAAGCGACAATCGCCATAGCCGTCTGCACCTTCCTCGGGATCATCTCGGTGACGCTTATCAGGCCGGCCGTCATCTACACGCTGCCGCTATCTGCCGGTGTGACGTTATACATCGCGGCTTCCGATCTGATACCACAGGTGAATCATGAGGGCGGAGCCAGGACATCGATCATAGTTTTTCTTGGAGTCGCCCTGTTCTATGTGACTCATCTGCTGCTGCATTCGGCCTTGCCGCAATGATGGCCAGGAAACGAGTTCCTACTCGCAACGGAGCTTCGACCTTCAAGACTTGCCTAAGTCCGCACGCTAAAATATCATCAGGATTCATTCATACCTTCCGAACGCCAGTAAATCTGGAGCATCATCAGCATTAGTGGATGCTCTCAACATCGCCAAGGAGTGTTGGTTGCATGAAGAACACAAACGATGCCGGAATCGTCAAGGATCGGCACACAACTGTTTCGCTCAAACCGATCAAAGAGTTATACACGCCGGATGACACCCGAGAGGTCGATTTCGAGGAGAAGATTGGATTCCCCGGGGAGCCGCCATACACACGCGGCATTCATCCAACCGGCTATCGGACGAAACTCTGGACGATGCGCCAGTTTGCCGGATTCGGCTCGGCCTATGACACCAATCAGAGATTCAAGTATCTGCTCGAGCACGGACAGACGGGACTATCGACGGCTTTCGATCTGCCGACGCTAATGGGATACGACTCGGATCATCCGGTATCTGAAGGCGAAGTAGGAAAGTGCGGAGTAGCGATATCGTCAAGGCAGGATATGGATGTGCTCTTTGACGGCATTCCGCTCGACAAGGTGACCACATCGATGACCATCAACGCACCCGCGTCGATGATCTTCGCATTTTTTCTGGCGACGGCCGAAAAACAGGGCTCGAAATGGCGGGAGATAGGCGGCACGCTTCAGAACGACATCCTCAAGGAATATATCGCGCAGAAGGAATGGATCTACCCGCCGCGCCCGTCGATGAGGCTGATCACGGACACCTTCAAATTCTGCGCCCGGGAAATGCCGAAGTGGAATTCGATCTCGATCTCCGGCTATCACATCCGCGAGGCCGGGGCCACAGCCGCACAGGAGCTGGCCTTCACGCTGCGGGACGGAATCGAGTATCTCGATTACGGCATCCGCGCGGGTCTCGATGTCGATGAGTTCGCGCCGAGGCTTTCATTCTTCTTCAATGCACACAATGACTTCTTCGAAGAGATTGCGAAGTACCGCGCCGCGAGGCGAATCTGGTATCGGGTCATGAAGGAGCGGTTCAAAGCGAGCAATCCGCGTTCATGGCAGATGCGATTTCACACACAGACTGCCGGGGTCAGCCTGACCGTACAACAGCCGATCAACAACATCATCCGCGTGGCGATCCAGGCACTGGCGGGAGTTCTGGGCGGAACCCAGTCGCTTCATTGCGACGCATACGATGAGGCGCTGGCGCTGCCGACGGAGCGGGCGGCATTGATCGCTCTGCGCACTCAGCAGATCATCGCCCACGAGACAGGAGTCACCAATACTGTCGACCCTCTCGGGGGCTCATATTTCATCGAGAAACTGACGACCGAGCTCGAAGAAGAGGCATGGGAATATTTCCGCAAGATCGATTCGATGGGTGGAATGGTGGAATCCATCGAAGCCGGATATCCGCAGAAAGAGATTCTCGAGTCGGCGTACCAGTACCAGCGCGCCGTCGAGCGCGGCGAAAAGATCATTGTCGGCGTCAACGCTTTTCAGATGGAAGGCAATGAACTGGGGGAGCCCAACATCCTCTATATCGACGAATCGGTCGGAAAGCTCCAGGAAGAACGTCTGGCCAGGCTGCGCGCCGAACGCGACAAGCATGCGGCGCTGCGCGCGCTCGATCAATTGAAACGCGGTGCAGAGGATCCGGAGGTCAACACGATGCCCCTGCTGATCGACTGCGCCCGCGCCGACTGCACCCTCGGCGAAATGTGCGACGCTCTGCGTCCCATCTTCGGCGAATACCAGGAACCGGAATTTTAAAGAGCGTTTAAAGCTCAAGGTTTACAGTTTCAGTAAAGTTTAAAGAGGATTTATCCGATCTGTGTGTAACTCAACAATCTCGATAATCGAAAATCTTCTTTAAACATTAAAGTAAGTTGAAAGGAATTTACGTATGCGAATCACTCGAAATCTGCTGTTTGCGATTTTGATAGGCACCATTGTTTCAGTGACCCCGGTCATGCAGGCACAAACCAGGGAGAAGGATGCGAAAACAGTCACACCTGCAAGTCTTCCGAAGATAAATTTCAAAGAGGTGAAGCTCAAGAACGGGCTGCGGGTTTTCCTGGTGGAAAATCACCGGGCGCCGGTCATCTCGCTGGCGCTGATCTACGATGCCGGATCGCGCAATGAGCGCAAGGGGCTGACGGGATTTGCGCATCTCTTCGAGCATATGATGTTTCAGGGGTCTGAGAACATAGGCAAGAGCGAGCATTTCATCCTGGTCGACACCAATGGCGGCAACATGAATGGGACAACAAACGAGGAGCGGACGCTCTATTTCGAGACGCTCCCGGCGAATCAGCTCGATTTGCTCTTATTCCTCGAAGCCGACCGGATGCGCAGCCTTGATATCTCGAAAGAGAATCTGGACAACCAGCGCAATGCCGTTCAGGAAGAGCGCCGGCTGCGACTCGATAATCAGGCATACGGCAAGTTCCAGGAACTCTTCGGCGAGACCGTTTACGACAATTTCGCCTACAAGCATTCCGTCATCGGATCGATGGATGATCTCAATGCCGCAAGCGTCAATGATGTCCGCGAGTTTTTCCGAATCTATTACGCCCCCAACAACGCGATCATGGTCCTGGTGGGCGATTTCAAAACGAATGAGGCCATCGCCAGGATCAAGAAGCAGTTCGAGCCGATACCGGCTCAGCCTGCGGCGGCGAAGGTTGATGCGGCCGAACCGGCACAGACGGCTGAACGGAGGTTTACGGTAGAAGATCCCCTGGCGCAATTATCGCTTCTGCTGATGGCCTACAAGGGCGTTGCCGGAAACACGCAGGATGCCGCGGCGCTTCAGGTCATGGTGAATGTGATCGGCAGCGGGCAAAGTTCGCGGCTCTACCAGAAACTGGTGAGAGAGAAACAGCTTGTCATCAACATCGGGAGTTTCGTCAACGCGCGCCGGGGCCCCGGGGCGGTACTCTTCAATGCAACGATTGCTCCGGGAAAGAAAGTGGAAGATGTCGAAGCGGCGATCTACGAAGAGATCGCCAGGCTGCAAAAGGAGCCGATTGCAGATTGGGAACTGGAAAAGGCGAAACAATTCGCCAGGAGAAATGCGATCAATTCGCGCCAGAGCTCTCTCGGACAGGCGATCAACATAGCCGAAGGCGTGGTTGCGTGGAACGATCCCAATTATGCAAACACCAGCCTCGAAAGGAGCATGGCGGTCACGAAAGAGGACGTGATGCGAGTGGCGCAGAAATATCTGCAGGCGGCATCGCGAACGGTTGGAGTAGCGATTCCCAAACCAAAGGGAGCCGCAGCCGCACCGGCCACAGGCAAATAACCAAGACACCAATTTTGCCGAACCTTTTTCGGTTTTTCAGGAGAATTCAGATGAAGAAGACAGTGATCCTAAACTTCAATCGAGCCGCGATTGCAGCGCTCCTTGCCGTGATCTTTGTTTGCGCGGGATTCGCTCAGGGACCGCAACCGCCGCGTCCGTCAATCAAGGGGGCCGAGCTCAAAGGCAAGGCGCCCGTCAACAAGGAAATCCTCAAGGCAACATTGCCAAAACCATACGAGACAAAACTGAGCAACGGGTTGCAGGTGCTCATTCTCGAAGATCACCATCTGCCGACATTCAACATGCAGATGGTCATCTTGAGCGGCGGCATGTCCGACCCGGCAGACCGCATCGGTACGGCTCAGTACACTGCAACGATGCTTCGCGAGGGTACCAAGTCACGCGACACAAAGAAGATTGCGGAGGATCTCGATTCGCTCGGCGCAAGCCTTTTCGCGTCCTCCGGGCTGACCTCGACCACCAGCAACGTGAGCGCCTCGGGCCTGATCGAGAATTTCGACAGGGTCATGGGCATTTTTTCCGATGTCGTTCTCAACCCCTCATTTCCCGCGGAGGAGTTCAACAAGATCAAACAGCGAGGACTGGCGCAACTGCGCCTGCAGCGATCGCAGCCGTCATTCCTTTCCGGCGAGATGTTCTCGCAGGTGATCTACGGCTCGCATCCGGCGGCGAGGTTCTCGCTCAAAGCCGAACAGATTCAGGGCTTCACCCCCGAGATGCTGCAGAAATTCCACGAAACATACTACAAACCGAACAATGCGGTTTTCGCCATCGTCGGTGACGTCAAGCCCGCCGAAGTCGTCGCGAAGCTGGAAAAGGCCTTTGCCTCGTGGAAGCCGGCGGATGTCCCCAAAACGGAGATCCCGAAGGTCCAGGATGCGGGCGCGGCGAAGATTTACCTGATCGACCGCCCCGGCTCGGTTCAGACCAATCTGGTGCTCGGCACCCTTGGAATAACCCGCACTGATCCCGATTATTTCGCCGTGGAGATGATGAATCAGGTTCTCGGAGCCGGCGCCAGCGCCCGTCTCTTCCTTAACCTGCGCGAGGACAAAGGCTATACTTACGGCGCTTACAGCGACGTCAGTTCATTCAAATACCGTGGGACTTTCCGTGCCAGTTCAGAGGTCCGCACCGATGTCACCAAGGGCGCCATGGATGAGTTCATGAACGAATTCAGGCGCATCCGCAACGAGATTACGACGGCAGACGAATTCGACCGCGCCAGGCGTTCAATCATCGGCGGATGGGCACTGCAGCTTGAATCGTCCGCGACACTGTTGCAAAACGCCATCACCCTCAAGATATACGGATTGCCCGCCGATTACTGGGACACCTATCCGCAGAAGATCGCCGCAGTAACTCCGGATGAGGTCAAGCGCGTCGCAACCAAATACCTTGATCTCGGCAAGCTCAGGTGGTCGCCGTCGGCGACGCGAAAAAGATTGCCGATGGCCTGCGCCAGTTCGGTCCGCTGGAAATCTACGATAGCGAGGGGAAGCCGGTAAAATCTGCAGCCACCCCGGCCACCCCGGCCACACCTTCCAACGGCAGCGCAGCGGCAGCCGGCAAGGCCGATATCGCAGGGGCATGGGCTCTTCTGGCCGACACCCCTGACGGCCAGCTTTCATTCAAACTCAATGTCAAACAGAACGGCAATGATATTGTGGGAAATATCGAAACGCCATTCGGATCCTTTCCCGTGAATGGTTTCATGGTCAACCCGGAACAGGTGAGTATGAAAGCCAGCATGGAGATCGAAGGCAGACCACTCGCGCTGGTAATCACAGGTAAATTGAGCGGGGCAAATATGAGCGGACAGATGTCTGCTGAAGGTCTGCCATCAGTCAACTTCACCGGAAAGAAAGAAAAATAACCCTTCCGGAAGTCTAAGAGTTTAAAGTCTAAAGTTTAAAGTCTAAAGTTGTATCTTCCGAATCGTCTTTAAACTCTTAAACTTTAAACTTTAAACTCTTAAACTCTTTAAACTCCCTGACCCCGGAATCTGGTGCTTTGCAGGAACAAATTATGTCTGAAAAGATAAGAGTGCTTTTAGCCAAACCCGGACTTGACGGCCATGACAGAGGAGTGAAAGTCATCGCCAGGGCGCTTCGCGATGCGGGCATGGAAGTGATCTACACCGGTCTGCGTCAGACGCCGGAACTGATCGTCAATGCCGCACTACAGGAAGATGTCGAAATAATCGGCCTATCGATACTCTCTGGCGCTCATATGACGATTTTTCCCAGAATTCTGGAGTTGATGAAGGAGAAGGGGATGACCGATGTCACGCTCTTTGGCGGAGGTATTATCCCTGAAGACGACATCCCCAGGCTCAAATCCGCCGGTGTCGGAGAGATATTTCTTCCCGGCACTTCGACGGAGGACATCATCAAGTACATCAATCAGAACATCAAACCCCGGGAGTAAGGCAGGAGTTTAAAGTTCAATGTTCGAAGTTTTTTTAGAACCTTGAACATCAAACCTGCATAACCGATTGTCCGACACTTCATCAAATCAAATTCTCTTCACCGAATATCGCGATCATGCCGTGATCACATTCAATCGTCCTGAGAAGCTTAACTGCCTGAGCCGGGCATTAATGGATGATTTCGAATCTATACTGGTTAAAGTCCGGGAAGAATCGGTGATAAACGTCCTGATTCTTGCCGGCGCGGGAGGAATCTTTTCAGCGGGGGCGGATCTCAGCGAGGTTTCGGCCTTGACTCCACAGGTCGCATTCGATTTTTCAAGAAAGGGGCAGCGGCTTCTTGCTTCGATCGGAGATTCGGCGCCGGTCACCATAGCCGCCATTGACGGTCACTGCATCGGCGGCGGCCTTGATATCGCCATGAGTTGTGACATGCGTTTTGCCTCGGTTCGTTCGACCTTTCAGCATCCCGGCGCACTCCGTGGAATCATCACCGGATGGGGCGGAACCCAGCGCATGCCCAGACTGATCGGAGTCGATGCGGCCCGCCGCCTGCTCCTGAGCGCCGAAAGAATCGATGCCGGTGAAGCTCTCCGCATCGGATTGATCAACTCCATAGAAGAAGACCCTCTCAATCACTCCCTGCAGCTTGCCCAAAAGATTTCCGCCGGATTCACCAGGAACGATCTGCTCTCAATTCGCGCCGAGTTGGCCTAGACCCTGAAAATCGTTTCTTCTCGATCCACCAGTTCGGATACAATCCTGTCATCACTACGGGCCATTTTTGTAACTTTCGCGAAGGAGATCTCAGCCGACTATGATCAAACATCTTGTTGCCGGAATACGCGATGCCGCGCTGGAGACGCTTTATCCGCAGGAATGCCGCGCTTGCGGGCGGATGGTTGAATCCTGGAAATACGGGATCTCCTGCCTGGCATGCTGGGAGGAGATCGATCGAAGGAATGCTGAACTTCAGATCTGCACGAAATGCGGTCTGCCGTCGCAACGAGCCGGTGCGACGGCCGGCGACAAGGCTTTCAGATGCCGCATCTGCGAGGATATGGCATTCTGCCTGGCACGGTCCTGCGGACCATATGAAGGCGCCCTTCGTGAAAGCGTCCTCTGGCTGAAAAGACATCCGCAGATTTCAGGCAGAATCAGGGAGATGCTTAATTCGACTTTCAACGATCTCTCCCGCTCGTCATCAGGTTTCGATGCCATCATACCGGTGCCGCTTCATCCTGTCCGTCTCAAGGAAAGATCATTCAACCAGTCTGAAGTCATTGCCGGAGCTCTGGCATCACTCACAGGTTTGCGCGTTGACCGGACCAGCCTGATCCGCGCCATCCAGACATCGATGCATCGCGCAGGCATGGGAATCCGGGAACGCGCCCGATCTCTTGATGGCGTGTTTGAAGTCCGAGCTCCGCGAATGATCAGCGGCCGCAACCTGCTCCTTGTGGATGACGTGATCACTACCGGAAGCACGGCAGCCTGCATCTCGGCGGCGCTTCTCGACTCCGGCGCTTCCTCAGTCAGCGTCATCAGCATCGCCCGGGCCATGATTCACTAAAAACCATTAAACTTCCGGGGGGGGGGGGGGGGGGGGGGGGGGGGGGGGGGGGGGGGGGGGGGGGGGGGGGGGGGGGGGGGGGGGGGGGGGGGGGGGGGGGGGGGGGGGGGGGGGGGGGGGGGGGGGGGGCGGGGGGGGGGGGGGTGGGGGGGGGGGGGGGGGGGGGGGGGGGGGGGGGCCCGGGGGGGGGGGGGGGGTTTGGTTTTGGTTTGGTTTTTTTTCCCCCCCCCGGCTTTTTTTTTTGTGGGGGGGGGGGGTTTCGTTTCCCCCTTCCCCCCTCCCCCCGCCCGCCCCCCTTGGTTTTGGCTTCCGCCCCCGGCCCCCGCCCGCCGCGCGGGGGGGGGGGGGGGGGGGGGGGGGGGGGGGGCCCCGGGGGGTTTGGGTGGGGGGGCCGGGGGCGCCGGGGGGGCCGCGGGGGCGGGGTGGGGGGGGGGGTTAAACTTATCATCCTTTCCACGACGGAGACTTGCGAATCCCGGTGACTGACAGGTAATATGCCTTTGTTGTTTTGCTATTGGAACCCCCTGATCTTTTGCGATCTACAACTGATAATATAGTCAAAGCATTATCTGAAAAGCTGACGTCCTTGATAGCTGAACCGAAGACTTATTATGAAGCTGCCCTCGCTTTTTAACCTGGTCACCGACGATCTTGCCATTGACCTTGGGACCTCCCGGACCCGAGTATTCGCCCGCGGACGTGGCATTGTGGTCAACGAGCCGTCACTGCTCGCCTATGACAGACCGTCACGCGAAGTGGTCGCCGTCGGTCTCGAAGCGCTTGAGCTTGAAGGACGAGCCTCGGAAGACATCCAGATCATCAGCCCGCTGCAGGACGGCGTGGTAGCCGATTCAACCTTCGCAGGCAAACTTCTCGAACATTATATCCGCAAGGCCCGCGACGGGCGCTCCACGCTTTCGCGTCGAGTGCTGATATCGGTCGCCGCCGATGCGAGCGACATCGAACATTACGCGCTCCGCTACGCCGCCAAGGAAGCCAACGTCAACAACGTCCATTTCATCAACAAGGGACTGGTAGCCATCCTTGGATCGGGTGTCGATCCTGATGATCAGCGCGCCACACTTGTAGTGGATGTCGGCGCCGGCACGACCACCATCGCCGCCATGGTTCACAACCACCTGATCTTTACCAGAACGCTTCGCGTCGGCGGTAATGACATGGACACCTCTCTGATCGACATGATCAAGCAGAACCACAACGTTCTGGTAGGCCCCAGAACCGCCGAGCGCGTCAAGATCGAACTTGGTTGCGCAGTCGCCCTCGACCAGGAGCAGACCACCATGGTCAAGGGCCGCAGCACTATCGGCGGCAACCCTGAAATGGCCGTCATCAACAGCATTGAGATTCATGAAGCCATTGAGCCCGTCGTCACGAGGATCGTCTCCGCCATCCAGGATGCCCTCGAAGCACTGCCTCCGGAAGCTTCCGGCGATATTTATGATCGTGGAATGATCATGGCAGGAGGGTCTTCGCTTCTGGCCGGATTCGACGAGCGGCTCTCCAAGGAGACCGAACTTGCCGTTCAATTGACCGAAAGCCCCCAAAGAGCCGTAATCCGCGGCCTCGGTCTCCTCTTCGAAAACCCGCTCGTCCTTCGCCGGGCGATCATCCGTTCCGACCAGACCTGAATCGATTGTGGGGATTATTCCTCAGTCGCCCTGCGAAAAAACCCTCAATGAGCACTTCAATCTGATCTCCTGACATACAATTTTTCTCAATTACTCCTTCAATCTGCGTTTTTTGCAGGAACCTGGATTAAGGAACAATAATTGCGTGGTATTCATAGATTTTGATGGTGCAAGAATTATCCGGGCGTTACCAAATCGTCACAGACGCTGTCTTTAGGATGTGAAGAAAATCAAGACAGGTAGCTGCTGGAATCTGCCGGAAGCTGCCGGATAATGTGTCCAACATGTAGAAATGGAGAACAAGATGAGTCCACAAAATGCAAAATCGATCTTCGTTGCCCTGACGATTTCTGCTGACAGTTTTCATTATGATCCCGACCACGTCAGGGTCTGCCGGCAGCCCTGAGGGAGCTGATGCGACATTCAAGGCCAAATGCGCCTCCTGTCATAGTCTGGATGGCAGCGGCAGCGGCCCGATGGGCAAAAAGATGAATCTTCGCGATCTGCGCTCCGCGGATGTGCAAAAACAAACAGACGCGCAGTTGTTGACGATCATTTCCTTTCGATAAAACGATTGGAGCCGATTCCTGCAAGCAACTGGTCACTTTCATTCGGGAACTCGCTAAAAAGAAGTAGTTCCGACTTTTTAAACAACGATAAGAACAGGGTGACACGGCATCAACATGTCCTCACGATATGAAGACCCGTCACCCTGTCCGCTTTTCTCATTCTTCATTACCTCCTTTCCCTTTTTTTTGAAATTTGTCGTCTTTTTTATATTCGAATAAGCCGATACTTTATTCACACCTTTTCTTTAAGCATTAATTTAGGAGAAAACAATGAGCTCGCCTGAAAAATCCGGTGAATCAAGGAAAAATCAAAGAATGCCAGGGCTGTATCGGAACCTCATCAGCCTGATTGCGCTAGTTGTTATTTTCACCAGTTTGATCTGCATCGCTTTTCTTGTGGCCATCGATCTTCTAGGCAATCGTGAGCACCCATATCTTGGCATATTTGCCTACATGCTTTTCCCGACGATCCTTTTTTCGGCATCGTACTTTTCTTTATCGGGATGTTAGTAGAGAGACGACGAAGGCACAGGGAAGGCGCCACAGGGACACCTCCTTTGCCGAGGTTTGATCTCAACAATCCACGGCATCGCCGGTTCGCATTCATGTTTCTTGTGGGTTCGTTCATTTTCTTTTTGCGAGCACCTTCGGAAGCTATCAGGCCTATGAATTCACGGAATCAACGACCTTCTGCGGCGAGACCTGTCATTCGGTGATGCATCCCGAGTTTGCCGCTTATCAAAATTCTCCGCATGCCCGGGTAGGGTGCGTAGGTTGTCACGTGGGACCTGGAGCCGGGTGGTATGTTCGATCAAAACTTTCCGGGGCTTATCAGCTCTACGCAGTTCTCTTCAATAAATATCCGAAACCGATCAAAACACCGGTCGAGAGTCTGAGGCCTGCCCAGGAGACGTGTGAGCAGTGCCACTGGCCGGAGAAATTTTTCGGGGCTCAATTGAAGGTATTCAACCATTTCGCTTCAGACGAGGCCAATACTCCGAGGCAGATCCGGATGCTGATCAACACCGGCGGCGGAAGCGATAAATTCGGCTCCGTCACAGGCATCCACTGGCACATGAATATCGCCAATGAGATCACTTACATTTCTTCAGATGATCAACGACAGGTCATCCCCTGGGTGCAGAGCAAAGACAGATCCGGCCAGATAACCGAGTACTTTCTGAAAGACTCTGCGTTCAAGCCTGAAGATGTCGCCAAAACGGCAAAACGGCGGATGGATTGTGTCGATTGCCACAACCGGCCGACGCATGTCTATGTTCCGCCTGACAGATCGGTGGATGAATCGCTCCAGGCCGGGCGACTTGACCGGACGCTGCCGTTTATCAAACAACAGGCGGTTCAGGTGCTTTCAAAATCCTACGCGAGCACACCCGAGGCGATGAATGGTATCGCAACCGAACTGGTCAACTATTACCGGACCACCTATCCCGATCGCGCCACCAAACAGGAGGCGTCGATCAAGGCAGCCGTCACCGAAGTGCAGCGGATATTCACCGTTTCCATCTTTCCTGAAATGAAGGTGGACTGGCGGACTCATCCGGACAATCTCAGTCACTATTATTACACCGGATGTTTCCGGTGCCACGACGGTCAGCACGTAAGCCGGGAAGGCAAGATCGTCCGAAACGAGTGCAATGTATGCCATACGATACTCGACCAGTCTGAAGGAGGCATATCCGTCATGCCGGTGGAGGGTAAAGCTTTCAAGCACCCTGTGGATTTGGGCGACATGCGCGGCATCAAATGTACCGATTGCCATTTAGGAGGGGGAAGCAACTGAGAAATCCCTCTTAGTAAATCGACCGACAATTAATCTCTAGGAGACCTGCTATGGAACCGGAAGTGAACAGGCGGCGTAAGTTCCTGAACTACTTGTTGGGCACCAGTATAGGAGCCACGCTTGTAGCAATCTGCTACCCGGTCACGAAGTTCCTTATCCCGCCGGAGGTCACTGAAGCAACTCAGAACTCGGTGATCGCCGGCAAAGTCAATGAGTTTGTCGCCAATTCCGGAAAAATCATCAAATTCGGCAACAAACCGGTCCTGCTCCTGCGTACTCCTGCCGGGGATCTGAAAGCCTTTTCCGCCACCTGTACTCACCTGGATTGCATCGTGCAATACCAGGCTGAATCGAGCGGCATCTGGTGCGCGTGCCACAACGGGCGCTATGACCTCAATGGTCAGAACGTCAGTGGCCCGCCGCCTCGCCCGCTTGAAGAATACACGGTCAACACCCGCGGCGATGACATTATCGTCTCAAAGGCATAGGTCCCATCATGACTACTCAAACAGATAAATTTGCCTCAAGTGCAAAGGCGCTCAGCCTCTGGCTGGATGAACGACTTGGTATCGACGCATTGGCCAAGCTGGCGCGCAAAAAAGAAGTCCCGGTACACCGTCATGAGATCTGGTACTACTTTGGAGGAATGACGCTGTTTCTCTTCACAGTTCAGGTAGCGACGGGGATTTTACTGCTGCTTTATTACCGTCCAAGCGCTGAGAATGCCTTCGAAAGCGTTCAATATATCGTGACCGAGGTGCAATTCGGGTGGTTGATCCGCTCGATTCACAGTTGGTCCGCCAACCTGCTGATAGCAACGCTGTTTATTCACATGTTCAGCGTCTATTTCATGAAGGCTTATCGGAAGCCGCGAGAGCTGACCTGGGTGACAGGTGTCATCCTGTTGTTCATCGCGCTCTTTTTCGGATTCAGTGGATACCTGCTCCCCTGGAATAAACTGGCATTCTTTGCGACAAAAGTCGGAACCGACATTGCGGGTGTCATCCCGTTTGTCGGCAAATTCATGCTGAAATTTCTGCGGGGTGGCGAAGATGTGACCGGGGCGACGCTGACGCGGTTCTTCGGTTTCCACGTCGCAGTCCTGCCTGCATTGACGACTGCACTGTTGGTTTTTCACCTGATAATGGTGCAAAAACTGGGGATGAGCGTTCCGCCCAGCCTTGAGGGCAAGGAACTGAAGACCATGAAGTTCTTCCCCAATTTCATCCTCCGCGATCTGATCGGGTGGATCCTGGCGATCGGAGTTCTAGCGGCCCTTTCGGCCATCTTCCCATGGGAACTTGGAGAAAAAGCCGATCCATTCGCATCCGCTCCAGCAGGAATCAGACCTGAATGGTACTTTCTCTTCGCATTCCAGACATTAAAGTTGATTCCGGCGAAGATCCTGATCTTTGATGGCGAGGTGATCGGCGTCATGGCTTTCGCAATCGGCGGCCTGTTCTGGCTGCTGGTTCCCTTCCTCGACAAAGCCTCGTCTCAGGGCAGGAAAAGCCCCATCTTCACTGTTATAGGATTGATAGTCGTCATCTTTATCGCAGCCATGACCGTCTACGGCTATCTTGGCTGATGGAGGATAGGATCATGAATCAGCAGAAGGTTGATCGAGATCTACGCTCCCGGGAAATAGAAGCACAGAGAAACAATCGCTATTCTTCAGGCGCTGGGGCAATCAGAACCTTTACCGGAAACAAGATCTTCATTGTAGCGTTATTGGTCCTGTCTCTTGTCGCACTGGCATCGGCGCAGAAAAAGGATTCCTGCACCGACTGTCATTCGCAGATGGAAGGCCCGATGAGTGTGCCAGTGCAGCAACTTATGAAGGGCGATATTCACAAGTCTCGCGGACTGTCCTGTGTCGATTGCCATGGCGGCGATGCGACTCAGGATGACCCATCACGCGCCATGGACTCCAGAAAGGGATTTGTCGCCAAACCAAAGGCCGCCAATATTCCCATGTTCTGCGGGAAGTGCCACAGCAATGCCGAATTTATCAAGAAATTCAACCCGGCCCAGCGTGTCGATCAGGAAAAAGAGTATTTCACCAGCGTACACGGGAAACTGCTCAAGACCGGCGACGCCAATGTGGCCACCTGCGTCAGTTGTCATGGCAGTCACGGGATCAGGGGAGTCAACGATCCTCAGTCGTCTGTCTTTGCCTCAAATGTGGCTGAAACCTGCGCCAAATGCCATGCCAATGCCGATTACATGAAGAATTACAAGATTCCTCATGATCAGTATGACAAGTACAAAAGCAGCGTTCATGCAAAGATGCTATACGAACGCCAGGACCGATCGGCGCCGACGTGCAACGACTGTCACGGCAACCACGGAGCCACTCCTCCGGGTATCGCTTCGGTTGCCAACGTCTGCGGCCAGTGCCACACCAGACAGTCGGCCCTCTTCCAGGCCAGTCCTCATAAACCTGTTTTTGACGCCATGCAGAATGGCGAATGCATCCAGTGCCACAACAATCACGATATCATGCAGCCAGGCGATGAGATGATCGGCATCGGGCCAAAATCGACCTGCGTCAGCTGCCACAATGAGGGGGACAAGGGATTTCAGACAGCGGCCAGAATCAAAACCATCATGGATGAGATGATTGCCGCCAACAGCCGCGCCCTGGGGATCCTCAACCGTGCCGAGCAGTCCGGTATGGAAGTGAGTAAAGCGAAATTCGATTTGAATGACTCCAAAGACAGCATGACAAATGCCCGTGTGCTGATTCACTCCTTCAACGCCGATGAGGTCGAAAAAGTCATCAAGCCCGGTCTTGAAATAGCAAAGAAGAGTGAGAAGGCCGGAGAAGACGCCATGTCTGAACTGGGTTTCAGAAAAAAAAGGCCTCGAGTTCTCTTTTCATCCTTTTTCTGGCTTCGGTCGTTTACCTCAAACTGAGAGAAATAGAGGGCAGAACCAAGTGACAGGAGGTGGATCTTGGCACATTCAGAGACTCAGCAGGATTTTGACAGACAGAAAATCCATGAAGTGCTCACCAGGCTCGAAGCCCGGATCGATCGGCTGGAAAAGTACCTGGGGTTTGAATCAGTTGAAGAAGTTGCATCAATTGAGGGCCAGACAGACCAGTCTACACCATCACGAGTCAGCCTTCCGAAATCCGAGTATGGTGATAGTTCTGTCGAGATGACCATTGGCGAGTACGGGCTGGCCTGGGTGGGAAGCATCATCTTCTTCCTGGGCATCGTTTTTCTGATGACCTATACCTTCAGCCTGGGATATCCGATTCTTGGCAGTATTCTAGGCTACATCTCATCAGCCGGATTGTTTTTCGTTGCGCGATACTGGAAGGACAGCCTCTCTCACCTGTCCCGCATTACCATGAGCAGCAGCCTGCTTTTGTTGTTCTATACAACCATGCGGCTGCACTTTTACACGGACAAACCTCTCATCAGCAATGCCTACCTGGCCTTTGCGCTGCTGCTGGTGATTGTCGCCGTACAGCTATATCTTGCGTTGAAGAGTGACTCGCAATCGCTTACCGGTCTTGCCGTTTTTCTCGGGATGACCACGGCGCTGCTTGCTGATAAAACACATGTCACGTTGACAATCGTGGCCATAAATTGCGCAATTGCGGCTTATCTCATGATCCGTCGCGACTGGTGGCGTCTGGCTCTGATCACCCTGGTGCTGGCATATGCCTCACATCTTTTGTGGCTGATCGGCAACCCGGTTCTGGGACACCCAATTGGCGCGGTTACCGAGCATCAGTACAACGTCATTTACCTGTTTTTCTATGCGGCGATATTCTCACTGCCTGCCTATTTCCAGAAAGAGCCCTCATCGCCATCGGCTGTTTCAACTCTCTGATTCTGCTCAACTGTAGGATTTTCGGTTGTCACGTTCCTGGTTGTGCTGACTCATTATTCGGGGGAGTTATGCGGGGATATACCTGGGCGTGGCCGGGCTCTTTCTGTCGGTCTCGATCATCCAGTGGATTCGATCTCGAGCAGATTGCCCCTTCGATTTAGCGTGCCTGGGCTTTATGGCCCTGAGCATCGCCATCTATGGCTACACCGCGGTACCGACATCCTTTTTGTGGCTCTCGCTGCAAAGCCTGCTTGTAGTTTCAATGGCGCTCTGGTTCAGATCCAGAATTCTGGTAGTGGTCAATTCACTGATATTGGTGAGTATTCTGCTCGCCTATCTGGTCACGGCGCCGACCTCGCACTGGGTAAATTTCGGTTTCGTAGTGGTTGCGCACACAAGCGCCCGTATTATGAACTGGCAGAAAGAAAGGCTCACCCTTCGCACCGAGTCGCTGCGCAATGTCTATTTGTTCATCGCCTTTTCAATGGTTCTTTACGCCCTCTTCAATGTGGTGCCCGGCCAGTACGTGACGCTTTCATGGACACTGGCTGCGATCGGATATTTCCTCTTCAGCTACATCCTGAGAAATATCAAGTATCGCCTGATGGCGATGGGAGTATTGCTCGCTACGGTCACCTATCTTTCCTGGTCGATCGGCGCCTTGCCTGAGTTCAGGTTGCCGCATTTTATTCCTCGGATTGATGGCCCTGCTCATCTCTCTTCTACACTCGAATCAGAGGCATGATAAGAAAAGACGAGATTATGACCACAAATGGCGGCCTTGAACGGCCGCCATTTTTTTCATTGGTTGCTGCTTCTTTTAGCTCTCAAAACTTCGAAGACGGCAGGCAGGACTGAAATGATGATGATGGCGAAGATGACCAGAGTGAAATTGTTCTTGACCACGGGGATGTTTCCGAACCAGTACCCGGCAAGAGAGAAGAGGCAGATCCAGAGAATGCCTCCGACCACGTTATAGGCCAGAAACTTCGCATAGCTCATCCTGCCGATCCCGGCGACAAATGGAGCAAAGGTCCGGATGATCGGGATGAAGCGTGCAATGATGATCGTCTTCCCGCCATACTTTTCATAAAACTCGTGAGTCCGCTCAAGATGGCTTCTATTGAGCCAGCGGGAGCTGCTGCTGACGAAGACTTTCGGCCCGACCGACTGCCCGATCCAGTAATTGACCGTATCGCCAAGAATTCCGGCAAGGCTGAGCAGGATCATCACCCAGTAGATATTCAATGCGCCTTTGGCCGCCAGCGCTCCAATCGCAAAGAGCAGCGAATCACCCGGCAGAAATGGCGTAACCACCAGCCCGGTTTCGCAGAAGATGATCAGAAAGAGCAGCGCATATGTCCAGACGCCGTAATGCTGAACCAGCTCCACCAGATGCTTGTCGAGATGAAGAACGAAGTCGATGAGGTATTTGATTAGTTCCATGGGTAAAAATGTTTCTCCGATACGGATACTTTAAACTCCAATTACTTCTCCCAGCCGTAGCGGCCTATCAGCTTGACGAACTGGCAAGCTCCGAAGTCCTCTGTTTCGATTCCCTTTTCGGTCCGGGTCACTCTGATCAGGCGTTGTTCCTTATCGGTACCCACGGGGATCACCATGCGGCCGCCCTCGGCAAGCTGATTGATCAGGGGTTGGGGTATTTCAGGAGCGGCGGCGGCGACCAGTATTGCGCGAAACGGAGCGAATTCGTTCCAGCCATAAGTTCCATCAAAGCATTTGATCGCCGCGTTGAAAACGCCGATCTCGTGGATGACCTTCTGGGCATTGCGTGCAAACTCGGGGATTCGCTCCAAAGCGAAGACCCGCGCTGCGACCTGAGCGAGAATCGCAGTCTGGTAGCCTGATCCGGCGCCGATTTCGAGAACTGGATCGTCCTTTGAAACCCCGAGCAATTCGGTCTGCCGCGCGACGATAAAGGGCTGTGAGATGGTCTGCCCATGATCGATCGGCAGTGGGTAATCTCCGTAAGAGTGCGAACGCAGGGCCTCGGGAACGAACAGGTGCCGGGGGATTCTGCCCATCGCATCGAGAACCCGCTCATCCCTGATGTGATAATGCCGGCGCAGCCGGTCAACCATTGCCAGCCGGTCGCGCGTAAAAGCGGATTTGTCTTTTTCCTTGTTCTGATCAGAGCTGGTCATTAGGCGGGAATCCGTTGAGGTTGAGTGAATCCAGGGTTGCGTAATCGGTCATATCGATCCTCAAGGGCGTGATCGAAACCAGTCCATCGGCAATGGCTTCGTAATCGCAGCCGGGATCCTGTTTCCATGATACTTCCTGCTCGCCGATCCAGTAATACCCGCGACCTCTGGGATCAACGCCATCGACGATATGAACGCGGGCGACCTTGATACCCTGGTGAGTTAAGCGGGCCCCGCGAATCTCTCCCGGCGGAACATTGATATTCAAAATGGTTCCCTCAGGCAGGCGGTTACGCAGAACATGGCGAGTCATCTCCGCCGCAAACTTCGCGGCGTGCGAGAAATCGCCTTCGCGCGCAGTCAGACTGACGGCGATGCCCGGCAGCTTGAAAATCGAAGCTTCGAGCGCACCGGCAACTGTCCCGGAATAGGTGACATCATCTCCCAGATTGGCTCCATGATTGATGCCCGAAACGACTATGTCGGGTGAGTCCGGCAGTATTTTCGTCAAGGCCAGGGTCACGCAATCGGTCGGCGTGCCGTCTACCGTATATCTGCGCTCATCGATCTTCCGAACTCTCAATGGCCGGGTGAGTGTCAGCGAATGGGCGGTAGCGCTCTGCTCCGATGCCGGAGCCACCACCGTCACCTCTCCGACCTCTTCAAGAGCAGCAGCAAGAGCGGCTATCCCTTCCGAATAATATCCGTCGTCATTTGTCACCAGAATTTTAGGCATCATGTGCTGTCTTCACTTTCGATATATCGATGATTAAGCTTGATATTCGCTCATCCTCCATAGATAAGGCAATACGGAGTTAAAATTTCAGGGTTTAAAGTTTGTAATTGCGCATCCCTACTAACGGGACTTCGTAGCAGAAAGTTCTTACCCAACCAGCCGGATTTCGTGGAAATAAAGGTATTTTTCATCGCCAAGAGAGCCAAGAACGCCAAGGATGGATAGCCGGGATTTGGCCTGACATCTCGATTTCAGCCGGTTTTAAAAGTAAAGTATCAATCACTCCCCTGAATCCTCTTGGCGTTCTTGGCTCTCTTGGCGTTCTTGGCGTTCTTGGCGTTCTTGGCGATGAACAATACCTTAATTCACGTTTAATCCATAAAATACTCAAGATCAGGGGATGAGGAGTTACTAAAGTTTAAAGAAACGTTGCCGGTTGTCATTGGGGCCTTTAAACTTTCCGTTTTTCAATTTGTTGAGTATCCTGATGCATTATGAGCAACCCTGAAAAGATATCGCAGGAGCACAGAAAGACTGTGCGAATGCGCAAGATAGTTATCCAGATCATCCTGCTGGTGACGGGAGCGGGCATGCTCGGCTGGATACTTTACCAGATCCGCAGCGTGCTGGTGCTGTTGGCTTTGACGGTGATCTTCTGCTATCTGATAGCCCCGGTTGTGGACCTCATAGAGCATCCCCTGCGAATCTCGGGGAAGCAAAGACGGATTCCCCGCTCCATAGCGATAATCCTGGTTTATCTGTTGCTGGCGGGATTGTTCTATCTTGTAATTGAGCGGCTGCTGCCGGTGATCTCGGACCAGTTTACGGCTTTTTCTGAAAACCTGCCCGGTTATGCCAGGCAGCTCGACCAGTCTTTCCGCCAGTTGGCAGCCATTCCAGCGAGGTATCGATTGCCGCAGAATTGGCGCCAATCGCTCACCGACTGGATCAATACGGCCGGGCCGAATCTGGTCGAATGGCTGAAGGTAATTGCCGGGACGGTGTTTAAACTGACCTGGTATCTTCCGTGGCTGGTGCTGATCCCGGTGATCGGTTTCTTCTTCCTGAAGGATACAAAGAGAATCAGCGACCAGGTGCTGGCGACTTTACCTGAAGCCGATATGAGATATCGTGTGGCGATCTTCCTGAAGGATGTCAGCTACACACTGGCCGCTTACATCCGGGCACAATTGCTTGCCTGCCTGATAGTCGGGGTCATTGAAGGTTTGGGATTATGGTCACTTGGAATCTCCTATCCGCTGCTTTTCGGCCTGGCGGCAGGTCTTCTGGAATTCATTCCGGTGATCGGTCCGATGATTCTTGGCGCAACGGCGACTCTGGTGGTCAGTTTTCACTCGTTGAACGAGGCGCTTGTGATAGCCGGTTTTCTGTTATTGTTCAGGTTGATCCATGACTACGTCATATATCCGCGATTGATCAGCGAAGGGATGCAGCTTCATCCGGTGGCAGTAATCCTTGCTGTTCTGTGCGGGGCGGAACTGGCGGGCGTGATCGGAGTTTTTCTAAGTATTCCGATGGCCGCGCTGTTGCTGGTTGGATGGAGGCATTGGCGGGATCTTCAACTCGACAGAGCCGGTCTGATAAAAGCTCAGGTGGCCGTGCGAGCGGGGGATTGATAAACATGGTTAAACATCCGACGGACCGTGAGTCACTCGAACGGGATTGCGACCTCGAATTCTATGTCGCGGGGGGCCCCGGCGGTCAGCATCGCAACAAGGTCGAGACCGCCGTCCGGCTCAAACACAGGCCGAGCGGTCTCATCGTGACGGCTACGGAAAGAAGATCTCAATCGGATAACCGTGAAGCAGCCTATCAGCGAATGGCCGAGAAGCTTGAAGAGATGCAGAAAGTCCGAAAACCCCGCAAAAAAACCAGACCCACAACCGCATCGAAGGCAAAAAGACTCGAAGGCAAGATACATAAAAGCCGGATCAAGCAGTCCAGATCGAAGATCAAATCGGACGATTGATGCCGCTCACTCTTTTTTTGGATTATTCATGATCAAATGAAAGGAATTGAAAGATGCTCGCAGGTCTACAGACTTACTTCGGAATCGTATTATTTCTGCTCTTTATCGGTCAGACAGGCACTCCGACTTCTGTGTCTCCCGCTGTCGTTAAAAGCGAGTTTATCTATGAGACGGCTCCGTTTCCGGAGTGTCATGCCTCAACCATAGCCGAAACCGGGGATGGCCTTGTCGCTGCATGGTTTGGAGGCACGAAGGAGAAGAATCCCGATGTCGGCATCTGGATTTCGCGCCAGGTCAAGGGGAAGTGGTCTACACCGGTCGAAGTCGCCAATGGCGTTGAGTCTCCCGACAAACGCTACCCGACATGGAATCCTGTGCTTTATGCGACCCGGGGTACTCTCGTGCTTTTTTACAAAGTCGGTCCGAGTCCATCTCAATGGTGGGGCATGAAAATGACGTCAGCAGATGGTGGAAAAACGTGGTCCAAGCCGGAGCGCATGCCGGACGGGATCGCCGGTCCCATCAAAAACAAGGCGGTTGAGCTGTCGAATGGCGACCTGCTCTGTCCGTCGAGCACCGAGGATAAAGGTTGGCGAGTTCATTTCGAGATCACACGAGACCTCGGAAAAACATGGCAACGCACCGATCCGATCAACGACGGCAAGGAATTCGGCGTGATTCAACCGACCGTATTTTTGCACAGTGGCGGCAGGCTGCAGGCTCTGTTTCGCAGCCGGCAGGGGAAGATCGTGGAGTCGTGGTCTCAGGATCAGGGCCGCACCTGGAGCAAACTCATCGCCACATCCCTGCCCAATCCCAACTCAGGCATTGACGGGGTCACACTGCGCGACGGTCGCCATTTGCTGGTCTATAACCACGTCCTCTCGGCTCCCGGCAAGTGGGGTGATCGCGCTCCTCTCAATGTTGCTCTGTCGTCGGACGGAAAGACATGGAAAGCCGCGGTCGTGCTTGAAACAGGACCGACTCAAGCCGAATATTCCTACCCGGCCGTGATTCAGGCGCGCGACGGCAAGGTTCATATCCTCTACACATGGAACCGAAAGAAGATCAAACACGTTGTGCTCGATCCGGACAAACTGGTCCTTCGAGATATGGAAAACGGCATCTGGCCTGCTCAATAACCATCAGAGCAGTTTAAAGGTTCAGGTTTAAAATCGTCCGATGCTTATCAGATGTCAATCTCCGGCTTTAAACTTTAAACCTTAAACTTTACACTGATAGCCATGTAGATATTACTTGGGAAAACAGAAGTCGAGCTGATCGAGTTCGTTAAGACGCTGGGAGAAGCGCCCTTTCGCGGCAAGCAGCTTTACCAGTCGATCTACGGCAGGCGAATGCTCGATTTCGAGGGGATGACGGAACTGTCAAAAAGCTTTCGTGAAAAGCTGCGTGCGGCGGCGACAGTCACCGAGACCCGGATTGAAAATGTATTCTATTCGTCTGACGGCACCCGGCGATACCTGCTCAAACTCGGAGACGACAAGGAGGTCGAAGCGGTCTTCATGCCTGATGAGCGTCGGGACACCATCTGCATCAGTTCTCAGGTGGGATGTGCCGTTGGATGCAAATTCTGCATGACCGCACAGCTCGGCATTAAGCGCAACATGACTGCGGGCGAGATCGTCTCTCAGGTGATCGTCGTACTAAACGAAGTATATGGCCCTGCGGCGGAGCTGCCTCACAAAACAAATCTCGTCTTCATGGGCATGGGCGAGAGCTTCCTCAACTACCAGGAAGTCATGAATTCGATCCGCCTCATGGCTGATGAAAAAGGCCTCGGCATCAGCCCCAAACGCATGACGGTTTCGACATCCGGAATAGTGCCGCGCATAAACGACTTCGCCAGGGAATCGGTCCGCCCGCGAATTGCAATCTCGCTTTCATCGGCAATCGACGAAATCAGAGACGACCTCATGCCGATCAATCGCAAATACCGGCTTGACGAGCTGATCGAGGCCTGCCGGGAATATCCGCTCAGCGACCGCGAGCGGCTGACTTTTGAATACGTCATGCTCGATGGGGTCAATGATTCCGATCAGGACGCAAGGAGGCTGGTCAGATTGCTCAACGGCATCAAGGCCAAGGTGAACCTGATCCCCCACAATCCCGCTCCGGAGCTTCCCTTCCGCGCCTCACCAGTGGAGAGGATTCTCGCTTTCCAGAAAATCTTGATCGACGGTGATGTGCCGGCTTTCATCAGGCGTCCTCGTGGACAGGACATCTCGGCTGCTTGCGGCCAGCTTGCGGCAAGGCATTAAAATGAATCAGACTGATTATATCGTGATTGGAAGCGGCGTAGCCGGTTTGCGCGCGGCACTTGAGCTGGCGCGTGGCGGGGAAGTTGCGGTTCTGACCAAGGACCGCATCGATGAATCGAACACCGAATATGCGCAGGGCGGAGTGGCCGTCGCGCTTTCAGACGACGACGAGATGGCGCTCCACGTCGAAGACACATTGAACGCCGGAGCAGGACTGTGTGATGAATCAGCCGTCAGAGTGCTGGTCGAGGAAGGCCCGCGCTACATCACGGAACTGATCGACTGGGGCGCTGAGTTCGATCGCAAGGATGGAGAACTATCTTTCACCCGGGAGGCCGCGCACTCGCGAAACAGGATACTTCACGCCCGCGGCGATTCGACGGGCAGTGAGATTGTCCGATCCCTGCTGGCTCACACCCGGCGCGAACCGAAGATCACTTTTCTGGCACACGCGGCAACCCTTGAGCTCATAGTTGAAGGCGGCCGCTGCACCGGCGTTCAATATATCGATCCGAATGAAAGCCTGGTCAGGGAGATGCGCGCCCGAGCCGTCATCCTGGCAACCGGCGGAGCCGGACAAATCTACGCCCAGACCACAAATCCAGAGGTCGCCACAGGCGACGGGATCTCAATGGCATACACGGCGGGCGCAATCGTCTCCGATCTCGAATTCGTCCAGTTTCATCCGACGGTGCTTTCCGCTCCGGGAGCTCCCAGGTTCCTGCTCTCGGAAGCCCTGCGCGGTGAAGGCGCCAGGCTGCGTAATCATGCGGGTGAGACGTTTATGAAGAACTACGACCCGCGAGAGGAGCTTGCTCCCCGCGACATCGTTTCGAGGTCCATCGCCGCGGAAATGAACCGAACAAACAGCTACTGGGTCTATCTGGACCTGACTCACCTGGAAGCCGATTTCCTGCGGCAGCGGTTTCCCAAGATTCACATGACGTGCCTGCGCTACGGTCTGGATCTGACAAAAGATCAAATTCCTGTCAGCCCTGCCGCCCACTACATCATGGGTGGTGTCCGCACCGACACTGAAGGGCGCACCAACCTCCCTGGACTCTACGCCGCAGGCGAGGTCGCCTGCACGGGCGTTCACGGGGCAAACCGCCTTGCCAGCAATTCCCTGCTCGAAGGCCTCGTTTTCGGCGCTCGAGCCGGGGCCGCCGCTCTCGAAGAATCCTCGTCATTCACCCTCGCAAACCTTAGCGAGCATGAACCAATCGATATCTCGCAATCCGACTGGATGTTCGATCCTCAGACCCGATACCGCGTCCAGGAATTGATGTGGCGGAAGGTCGGCCTGATCAGACACCAGGACGAGCTCAAAGCCGCATTGATCGAACTGACCGATCTCGCCGCTCAGGCATACAACTCCAGAACCCGCAACTTCGCCACTCTCGCTCGACTCATCACTCTCGCCGCTTTGTGGCGCGAAGAAAGCCGCGGCGCTCATTACCGCGCGGATTTCAACGATAGAAACGATACTGACTGGCTCGTTCACTCTGCCCAGCAGATCGATCAGCCAATCCACGGCATCCCGAAAAATTGAGAGGGGAGAGAAAGGATTACGAAATAGACGAACTGAACGAAACAAACCGATAATTATCATGCTGTCGAGGTAGATGCACATCCATACTTTCGACGCGCGAATATTCGACAGCCACGAACCACACTTTTTCAGATCTTTTCGTATATTTCGTTTATTTTGTCTGTTTCGTCATCTATCTTATGCGGTCGATTTTGAGAGCTGGGCGGATGTCAGGAAAGGGGCGCCAAGGTGAGGGACGTGAGACTGCAGGTAGCGATGGACCTCTGCCGGCGTGGCCAGGGCTATGACCTGAGAGGCAATATTTTCGGCGGCGCTCATATTGATCGACCTGACGAGTCGCCTGATGGCAGGGATTGCGCTCGGGGTCATGCTCAGGTCCTTGAGGCCGAGCCCGAGCAGTACCAAAACCTGAGCGGGGTTTGAAGCCATCTCACCGCAGACATTGATCTTGATCTGCATTCTGGCGGCGGCTTCGGCCACATACTTGATCGCGCGCAAAACCGCAGGGTGAAGCGGGTCGAAGAGGCTGTTGACGTTCTCATTGCCGCGATCGACGGCGAGCATGCTCTGAGTCAGATCATTGGTTCCGAGGCTGAAGAAATCGGCCTCCCGCGCCAGCGGCTCGGCAAGGATGACAGCGGCTGGAACTTCGATCATGACTCCGATCTCGACATCTTCAGCGTGCGGCACACGCTGCTGTCGCAGTTCTTTTTCCACCTCGGCAATGATTCTCTTGGCCTCGCGCACTTCATCGAGATTCGAGACGAATGGAAGCAATATCTTCAATCTGGCGTTTCCGTCAGCCTGGTTGGCAGCGCGCAGTATCGCTCTGATCTGGGTGCGAAAGATATCCTGAACAACCAGCGAGAGCCTGATGGCGCGCAGTCCGAGCGCGGGATTCCGCTCGGGCTTGAATCCTTCCAGATGAAGCTTGTCACCGCCAAGATCAAAGGTGCGGATCACGGCGCCGTCACGGCCACTCATCTCGGCCAGAAACTTGTAGGCTTCAAACTGATCTTCTTCCGTCGGCAATCCGGTTGCGGCCTGGGAATAGAGGAATTCGGAACGATACAAACCGACACCCGACGCATTGAATCTTCTGAATGCCTCGATCTCCTCTATCAGTTCTATGTTGGCGCGCAGATTCACTTCGATCCCGTCGAGAGTTATTGCGGGAAGCTCGCGCTCTTCAATATCGAAGATCTGCTGCTGCTGCTGACGCGCCCGCTGCTCTGAATAGAATCGAAGCGTCTCAGGCGATGGATTGCTGATGACTGCGCCGGTGGCGCCGTCGATGATGATCGTCTCGCCTGACCTTACTACTGCCGCGACATTTTTGACGCCGACGACAGAAGGGATGCCGAGGCTGCGGGCAATAATCGAGGTGTGTGACGCCCAACCGCCGCCATTGGTGACAAACCCGAGAACTTTTGCCGGATCCAGATCGGCCGCAACAGATGGAAGCAGATCGTCGGCCACGATGATCGCGCCGTTCGCGAGGTCGTTGAGATCGCGCATCTTCGATCCCGACAATATCTTGATGATGCGGTGTGAGACATCCGCGATATCGCTTCCCCGCTCTCGCAGATAATCGTCCGTAATCTTCGCGTATACATCCAGCAACTGCGCCGTCACATCACGCACTGCCCATTCGGCATTTGCATGATTTTCGCGGATGAAGGCTTCTATCTGCTCGCCCAGACTCCGATCCTGCAACATCAGCAGATGTGATTCCAGGATATATGCCCGCTCAGCTCCCAACGCGGCCTGCAATCGCTCGATCGCTTCCTGAACCTGCAACTGGGCGATTCGCACCGCCTGGTAAAACCTCGCCACCTCCGCATCGACCTGCTCCGCCGGCAGATATACCCGAACCACGCGGCCACGAGGATCATCCACGAGGAAGGCCGTGCCGATCGCCACGCCCTGACATGCACCAATCCCTTCCAGCCTCGCTTCAGGGAATTTTCTCGTCGTTTTTCGCATTAACAGCTTTCAACTTTCCATCTTGAAACCGGGCTGCGGGAGACTTGGTTCAATCTTCACCGAACTTCACTTCGATCAGCCGGCAGATCGCTTCCATGGCATCCACCTCATCGGAACCGTCAATTATCAATTCGATCATGGTTCCCTGGGAAGCGGCCAGCAACAGCAGACTGATGATGCTTTTGGCGTCAACGGTTCTGTGACGCATATCCGAGCGCGCCAGCAGAATTTCGCTCTCAAACCCGTTGGCGAGACGCACCATTTTCGCAGCAGCACGCGCGTGCAGTCCGAGCCTGTTTGAAATGATCATTGTGCGTTGTTGCATGGACGGCTTTTAAGATTGTTTAAAATAATCCCCGAAGCCGCCATCAATTGAACGAACGCTGACTTACGGCTTGCCGGGTGTAAGAACCTCACTCGCCAGATAGATGTTTTTCTGTCCCTGATCGCGCACCCTGCGAGCAATCACCGGGAGCGTCTCATCCGGCTGCTGCTCCGCCAGTTTGATAATCATCGGCAGATTCACCCCGGTAACAACCTCGATGGGGGCGTTGCCGAGAAATGTGCAGGCTATGTTTGTCGGCGTCCCGCCGAACATGTCCGTCAGCACCAATACCCCGGCCCCTTCATTGACGCGCTCGATGGCCTTGCTTATCTCCTCTCTCGCTGCCTCAATATTATCGTGCCAGCCGATCGTTACCGCCGTGACGTGACGGATGTCTTCGTTGATGATGGTCTCGGCTGCGCTGACAAGCTCCGCTGCAAGATTTCCATGCGTGACAATCACGCCTCCGACCAATGGCATTTCATTCCTCGCTTCCAATTAGTCTGCAGTTTAAAGTCCAAAGTTTAAAGCTGGTTTGACAATGGATTCCGGCAAAACCATGCTCCGTCGAGATAAGAACTTTAAAATTTAAACCTTGAACTTTAGACTCATTTTTTAACATCCCGGTGCATGACTCTGGCGTGATAGCCTTCCCTGTTGAGATGCTTTCCGAGAGCATTGGCCACGGCCACGGATCTATGCTTGCCGCCGGTGCATCCGATACCGACGGTGACATAGCTCTTGCCTTCACGCTGATACATTGGCATCAGATAATCAAGAAGGCCGTTGAAGCGGTCGATGGTCTCATGAGCTTCTGGAGTTTTGTCGAGAAATTCGATGACTGGAGCATCGTTGCCGGTCAATTCCTTGAGTTCGGGAACGAAGTGCGGATTGGGAAGAAATCTGACATCGAAAAGCAGATCAACATCGAGCGGCACACCGTGTTTGAAGCCGAAACTGACGACGGTGATCTCCGTCTGCTGTTCCGCATTTTCGGGAGCGAATCGATTCTTGAGCCAGGCCCTCAGGGTGTGGACCGTATGATCCGAAGTATCGATGACGACATCCGCGACGTCGCGAATCGGCTGCAGTTTGAGCCTCTCTGCCACAACGGCCTCAAGAACCGAGCCTTCACCGAGCGGGTGCGGGCGCCTGGTTTCGCTGTAGCGTCTTTGCAATACCGCATCGCCGGCTTCGAGGAAGACAACCGTGGTTTCGATGTCTCCGCGCGCACGCAGTTGAGCATAGACCTGCGGGAAGTTATTGAGAAACTCGCCCTCCCGGATATTGACGCCAAGCGCGGCCCGATGGATCCCCGATTCCTTCATCTCGAAAAGATGAACAAAGCTGGGTATCAACTGCACCGGGAGATTATCAACGCAAAAATAGCCCATGTCTTCA
Organism: Acidobacteriota bacterium; assembly: GCA_016710075.1. GTDB lineage: Bacteria > Acidobacteriota > Blastocatellia > RBC074 > RBC074 > JADJLO01. The sequence goes on from JADJLO010000041.1 coordinate 296,684, forward strand.
AAGGCATTCATTGCCGCTGACATCCCCGAACCGCTCAGACCCGTGATGATCACAAGTTGTGGAATCATATATTCAGGGCTCGATCAAACCGTAATTTCCGTCTTTGCGCTTGTAGATGACCCCGATGCGGCTCGTCTCCGCATTTCTGAATACAACGAATTGATCCGTGGATGCTTCAACCATCAGAACAGCCTCTTCGGGCGTCATGGGTTTGACTGAATATCCGCGCGAGCGGATGATTCGCGGGGCCGGAGCCGAGGCCTTGACCGGAGGAACGGGTGACGGAGCGACGGAACTTGCCGATGGCCCCTGATGCTTGCGGGTGATGATCCGGCCTTTTACCTTGAGCGCCTGACTTCGAAGCTTGTCAATCGCCTTGATCACGGAGGCGTACATATCCGTCGTGTCGGCCTTGCTCGTCAGCGAGCGATCGTTCCAGTTGACGACTATCTCGACTATGTTCCGGTGATGCTTCTCGACGCTCAAAATGATATGCGCCTTGATCGCTCCATTGAGAACCGAATCGAGTTTCTTGAAATGCTCTGTGATGTGCTTTTTGATTGCTGGTGAGACGGTGAAGTTACGACCTGTATATTCGATCTTCATTTTTATTAATCAGCTCCTTTATCAAAAATCCGGCAAATCGGAAAAGATAAGGAAGAGTTTAAAGTTTAAGGTTTAAAGTTTAAAGGGTAGTCGTCAATTCAATATTTAACAAACAAGCACCCTTCTTGTATCAATGATCTTCTTACCAGAATCCGGTCATAAAACTTCAAACTTGAGACCTCAAACTATGAACTCTTTATTAAACCACCTGTTTTCTCTCGCGAGATCCCGGAATCTTCATCTGATCGCGGTACTTGGCGACGGTCCTGCGTGAGAGCTTCTGTCCCTCGTGGGCGAGCCTGTCGGCGATCTGGTCGTCGGTCAGCGGGTTTTTGGAGTCTTCAGCCTCGATCATCTTCTTGATCTTGAGCTTGATGATGCGGGTGGAGATCTCTTCGCCCTCATCGTTCATCATTCCTTCGGTGAAAAATCTGCGCAGTTCAATGACGCCCTGCGGGGTATGGGCGTACTTGCCATTGACGACTCGCGATACCGTGGAAAGGTGCATTCCGATGTCCTCGGAGATATCCTTGAGCATCATCGGCCTGAGATGCTCGATGCCCTGATCGAGAAAATCGCGCTGTCTTTCGACTATTCGCTCGCAGACTTTGTAGATGGTCTGTTTGCGATGCTCGATGTTCTTGAGCAGATCGATGGCTGAACGGAAGCGGTCCTTGATATAGTCCCGGGTCTCCTTCGATGTCTCCTTGTTCTCCATCATCTGCCGGTACTGCCTGTTGATGCGAAGTTGCGGCAATCCGTCATCATTGAACCTGATGACGTAATCGTCGTCCATCTTTTCGATGTATACCTCAGGCTCGATATACTGGGCGGAGCGCGGCAGGTACTTGCGTCCGGGATGTGGTTCGAGTTGGCGGATCAGCTTGAGTTCCTGCGAAACCTGATCGACGGTGATCCCGAGTTCTTTCGCCAGTTCCGGAAGTTTGCTGTTCTGAAGCTGAGCGAAATGGTCCCTGACCATGGTTACCGCAAGCCTGTCGCCGTATCCATAACTGTTGAGTTGCAGGAGCAGGCACTCCCGAAGGTTGCGGGCGCCGACGCCGGTAGGGTCGAACTGCTGAACGATCGAGAGCGCTTTCTCGACGACCTCGATCGGCCATGGCCCTGAAGCGGCGATCTCTTCGAGAGTTCCATCAAGAAATCCGTCGTCATTGAGATTACCAATGATGGCCTCGGCTGCGTCACCGACTTCCGGTGAAGTCATGGTCAGCCGCAATTGCCAGTTGAGATAATCCGAAAGGCTCTGTTCGGAAGAGAGGAACTGCTCGAATGAGGGGGAGTCCTTGACCTCTGTCTCGCGTGTGCGATAACCGGGATCCAGATACTCTTCGAAAGTCGAGCCGAAATCGATCTCTTCGAACGAATCACGTTCGCGTAGATCGGCCTCCCTGCCGTCAGTGCTCTCGGATTCAGTCTGGGACGGCGTGTATTCGGGGAAATCCTGAGTATTGAGAGTCCCGAAACCGGGATCAAGCTCATTGGGTTCGGAGGACTGCTGAGCCGAGTCCACGGACTCCGGCAAGCTGTTGTTGGTGCCGGGCGAAGGATCAGGGTAGTCGACATTGGCCAGATCCGGTGAGACCGAAACCTCTTCAGGAGAGAGTTCATCGAGAACCGGATTTTCATTCAACTGCTGAGTGACAAGCTCGGATAATTCAAGCTTGGTCATCTGCAGCATCTCGATGCGCTGGCGCAATTGCGGCGTCAGCACGAGACGCTGAGATAAATTCTGACTCAGTGATGGTTTAAATGACATAACGGTTCAAATCATAATTCGCGGGCTTTCAACCACGCGGCACACTACATCCTGAATTTTTCGCCAAGATAAACTCTTCTCACTTCCGGGTCATCGGTCAGTTCCTGAGGAGTGCCGGAGCGGAACAGTCTTCCTTCACTGATGATATATGCCCTGTCGGTAATCGCAAGTGCCTCGCGAACATTATGATCCGTGATCAGAATGCCGATTCCGCGCGCTTTCAATCTGGCAATGATCTGCTGGATATCATCTATGGCAATTGGATCTATTCCGGCAAAGGGCTCATCGAGAAGAATGAATTTCGGCTCGATTGTCAGCATTCTGGCAATTTCCGTCCGGCGACGTTCGCCGCCTGAGAGCGCGTAGCCCTTGTTCCGGCGGACATGGCTCAAACGAAATTCTTCGATCAGCTGTTCGAGTCTTTCATGGCGCTGGTCGCTGGACATGTTGAGAGTTTCAAGGATCGCCATGATGTTCTGCTCCACTGAGAGCTTGCGAAAGACCGAAGGTTCCTGGGGCAGATAGCTGATGCCGAGCCTGGCTCTCATATAAAGCGGAAGACCGGTGATGTCTTGATCTCCAAGCCTGACATTGCCCTGATCAGGTTCTTCGAGACCGACAACCATGTAGAACGTCGTAGTTTTTCCAGCGCCGTTCGGACCGAGCAGGCCGACAATCTCACCTGCGTTGACGATCACCGAGACGTCGTTGACCACGCAACGACGGCGATAGCTTTTCATGAGGCCGTCGGCTCGCAGCGGGCCCACGGAAGTTGCCGGCTGAGATAGGCTCTGGGTTGCGGTCTCTCTATCCAGAACTTCGCCTGCCATATTTTCCATCTCCAGTCAGCATAATCAACATCAACCTGATATAACTTATCACCCAACCATTCCCACTTATCAAATTGCAATCGTGATAATAATTATTATTTGGGGGCGGAAATTCTGATTTAAACGCCCGCTTTTGGCTTGCTCAGAAAGCTTCTAGGAGCCTGGGCGCTGCTTGGTCGCGGCTCAATCATGGATGCGATGCGTAGTCTTGACACGCTTCTTGTTGCCGCTGTCATCATTGGCTTCGATCCTAGCATCGGCAAGATGCAAAGTCAATTTTGCGCTTTTTGTAACTGCCTGCTTGTCGAGGTCCTCGGCGGTGGCGAGATCGCCTGTGAGCACGGCCGTATCATCGGCCACGGTATAAATCAGTTGATCACCGGTCGCGCGGCGATTAGGCTGAGTCATGACGACGTTTTTGGACGCGGTAATGCCGACAAGTTTATTATCCTCGTCCATCTTTGCCACGGCCGAGAGGGATTCGATCGTATCAGTTCCCTGACGGATTTTGACCGCGCCGTCATAGACGGCAGTCCGGTTTGCATCGGTATAAGTCATTCTATCGGCGAGGGCAAAGACCGGGATGATCTCTTTTCGGCCTTTTTCTACCTTGCGTTCAAAATTATAGTAAGCCGATTGGACGTTGTTCGAAGCGGTCATCGAGCGTTCGCCCTTATCGAGTTCGATGTTATCGGCGCGGATGAAATCGTCATCCTGCCAGGCGCGGACATTGCCCTGGTATTTTGCTGCACCTTCACGATGGCGCACGATTGCACGATCCGAGGCAATGGTGACGGGAGCTTTTCTATTTTTGAAGGGTGCCGCACCTCCCGTTGTTTCGCGGCTGTAATAAGTGGTTCTGACGCGGCCACGCATGAGGCTCTCGCCTGAATCGAGATTGGCGTCGATTTCATCAGCGTTGGTTCTTGCCGATGAATCCCAGAGGAGAGGTTTACCCCTGAGCGCCACAATCCGGCTGGATGCGTTATAGACGGCTTTCGAGGCTGTGGCATTCCTCTCGCCCTCGGTAAATTTGGCATCTCCATCGACGATCATTTCAGCGACATCCTGCGTCTGCTGATTAAAAGAAGCGGTCAGTTTTTTCCCGCGCAGAGTCTTGCGCGGGCGAGCGGCGTCCTGTTGCAAGGCCTCGATCTCGGCGATGGCGCCGCCGTCGGCAATGAAAGTTTTGATCGCATTGCCCGACTCCTGGAAATCGGCGATGAAACCCGGCGCCTTGAGAATCTTCTTCTCGGCGGTACCGGAGATCGGCTTTGGCGTCACGGTAAGAATGGCGTTGCCGGAGGCTTCGGCCCGGGAGATATATTTTCCGTCATCGCGGAATGATGTCTGAACCGAATCCGCTTCGATGACTCGCTCTGAGATAGTCTTTGAGTCCGGTCCTCCATCAGGCACAACGATCTTCATCGTCGTCCGCCCCTGGGTCGCGACGGATTTCAGGGAGTTGCTCTTATCCCCGGGTTTGCCGGGCTGATAAACGGCTTCTATCTTTTCAGCCGCGATTTCGCGAGGCGCATTCTGTTCGAGAGATTTCGCGCGGGCGGATCCAAGGGCGACTATCAGGTTGAGATGCTGAGATTCGTCGAAGTGAAAATCCATGTCCCTTGACTGCATCTCCGAGGTCTTCTCTTTCTCCTGCGCCGAGAGCTGCGAATTTCCGCGCATCTCGACCCGTACCAGTTTTTTGGTCTTTGGATCGATGACGATGGCGATGGCATCGGCCTTTGCAGACTTTTCTCCCTGAACGACCGTGCAGTTGCCCGTGAAACGAGCGACACCGTCAGGTTCTGAATAATTCGCACTTTCGCTGCGAATCTCAACCGGGAGGCCGCCCTTATTGTTCGGATCGGGATTGGTGCTGATCAAAACGGCATTCTTCAAAAGCGCGAGATTTTTGGTCTTCGCATAAAGAAGTGCTCCGACTGATGAGCCGCTGATATCGGCCCGCCTGAACTGGACCGGTTGATCGGTGGCCGCCAGCTCGTTGAGCTGCTCGTATCTCAGCGTTTCGGTAGTCACTTCCAGCCCTTCGCTGCTTGCGACTTTCACATTTCCGGTGAAGGTCACGATACTTTGGGGCTGGTCCCATAATCCCTTCTCGGCAAGGATGTGAATACTCTTTCCGGGCTGGTCTCCATAAGCCGTCAAATCGACCTGCTCCATCTCATGCCGCCCGTCCTCATAAGCCACATCTCTGGCCGCAAGCAGTCTGAAAGTCTCGCGGCCGTCGCGGTTTCCAACATATCTGTAACCTTCGACGATCGAGGTGACATTCGCCTTGAGCGCCGATTCGGCCCTCACCGGACCGGGAGGCCGCGGCTGCCTTCGCGAACGAATGAATGATGTCACTACTACAACGATCGTGACGGCCAGCAAAACCAGCGAAAGCCAGCGCCCGATGACGGGCGCCTTGTCCTTAAAAATATGTAATTTTTGAGTAAGCATGATTCCGGGGGATTATAACATCAACGGAGGATCAAAAAGCCCTGAGTTTAAAGTTTATGGAATAGTGAGCCAATGTCTTATTTGATTTTGAATATGCAAACTAAATTATCATGTAATACAACAACCTGCTTTTAACTTTTGACCTTAAACTATAAACTTTCCGAAACAGCGGGGAACCTGAAAGAAACTCTTTCGGATCCAACTGCCTTCCACTTTAGACTTTAGACTTTGAACTATTTATGGGGAGACGCACAGATGCAGAAAGCAAGGCGCAGGGTCTATGATGCGATAGTCGTCGGGTCAGGTGCGACCGGCGGATGGGCGGCAAAAGTTCTGACTGAAAAAGGGATGAGCGTGCTGGTGCTGGAAGCCGGCCGGCAGATCGATCCGAAGAAGGATTACCGGATGATGACATGGCCGTATGAGATAAAATATCGCGGGCTGGCGCCGGGTTCAGTCTATGCGCCACGCCAGCCGATTCAATCGAAATGCTATGCCGGCAACGAATACAGTTCGCATCTATTCGTCGATGACCTGGATAATCCCTACACGACTCCGGAAGAGAAGCCTTTCTGGTGGATTCGAGGCCGACAGGTAGGCGGACGATCACTGACCTGGGGGAGGCAGTCATACAGGTTGAGCGATTTCGATTTCAAGGCCGCGAGCCGTGACGGTTTTGGAGATGACTGGCCGATCAGCTACAAGGATCTCGAACCGTATTACGATCAGGTGGAGGAGTTCATCGGCGTCAGCGGCTCGGTTGAAAACCTGGCGCAGTTGCCCGACAGCCGTTTTCTGCCGCCAATGGCGATGACCTGTGGCGAGCGGATGCTCAAGAAGAGCGTCGAGAGCCGCTGGCGTGACCGCCGGGTAACAATCGGACGGGCGGCGATTCTGACCAAACCTCATCAGGGGCGATCTGCCTGTCATTATTGCGGCCATTGCGACCGCGGCTGCGACACGCATTCATATTTCAGCAGCAACGGATCGACACTGCCGGCAGCAGCCAAAACCGGCCGGCTCACATTGAAGCCCAATTCCGTCGTTCGCGAACTGATCGTCGACGCGAATACCGGCAAAGCCAGTGGCGTTCGCTGCGTCAACCAGATTACAAAACAGGATTTCGAGGAATACGGCAAAGTCGTCGTGCTCTGCGCCTCGACGCTCGAATCCACGCGCATACTTCTCAATTCGAAATCGCGGATCCATGCGAACGGCCTCGGCAACTCATCGGGCACTCTTGGCCATTATCTGATGGATCATATGTTTCAGATTAGCGTCAGCGGCATTGTCCCGACGCTGCGCGGAATGGAATACGATCATTCCGACGGTCGAGCCAACGGAATTTATATCCCGCGATTCCGGAATATCACCGACAAGAGTCCTGACTTCATCCGTGGTTATGGAATGCAGGGCAGCTCCGGAATTGGCTATAGTTATCAACACGCCAAGCAGCACCGCGGATTCGGATCGGACCTCAAAAAGTTCACCCGCGAGTTTCCGAACGAAGTGAATTTCTGGCTCGGTGCGTGGTGCGAGATGCTCCCCCGAATGGAGAACAAGGTGACGATCGATTCGAAAAAAGTCGATGCCTGGGGCATTCCCATTCTCAATATCGACTGCCAACACTCCGATAACGAACGGGCCATGGCCATAGACGCGTTCAATGCAATTCGCGAGATGGTCGATTCCGCCGGATTCAGAACTCAGTTCGCCAGCAACAGTCCGGCCCCCCCGGGATTCTGCATTCACGAAGTCGGGACCGCGCGAATGGGAGCCGATCCGAAGACATCAGTACTCAACAAATGGAATCAGTCATGGGATGTCAAAAACCTCTTCGTGACAGATGGATCCGCTTTCGTCTCGCAGGGATGCCAAAATCCGACACTGACGATGATGGCGATAACCGCACGCGCGTGTAATTACATCGCCGAAGAATACAAAAAAGGAAATCTGTAAATTCAACCCTAAGTAAATATGACAATGCTCAAAAAACACAACATTCTCCTTTCCATAATCGCTATGACCATTACATCGATAACGGCAACTGCACAAACGACGACCGCACAGCAGCTTGGATATGGCCCGAACGACAAGGTGCTGATGATTCATGCGGACGATATCGGAATGTCGCATTCGGTCAACGTCGCGACCATCGAGGCCTTGAAGAAAGGCATCGTGACATCGGGGAGCATCATGGTCCCCTGCCCATGGTTTCCCGAAATCGCGGCCTATTTTCGCGAACATCCGGAGCTCGATCTGGGCCTCCACCTGACGCTGACCAGCGAATGGAAATATCTGCGCTGGCGCCCTGTTGCCCAACTGGACAAGGTGAAGGGATTGATCGACGAAGAAGGTTACATGTGGAGATCCGAACGCCAGACTGCCACCAAGGCCACCCCGCAGGAGATCGAGACGGAGCTGCGCGCCCAGATCGATCGCGCTCTTGCATTCGGTCTCAAACCCACTCATCTCGATACTCATATGGGCACGCTCTACACCCGTAAAGATTTCTTCGATGTCTACACAAAACTCGGCAAGGAATACGGTATCCCTGTCATGGTCATGCGCCCGACACTGCAGGCAATTCAATACGGCAAGCTATCCGGTTCTCCGATCGGTGAGGACGCTCTGAAAAAGATCGAAGCAGACGGCTTCGCCATGCTCGATTATCTCGACACCGGCGTCCCCGGTAAAAATTTCGCCGAACGAAAAGAGTCTTACAAGAAATTCCTGAAGAACATGAAACCGGGCGTGACCATGCTGATCGTTCACCTGGGAATGAATGATCCGGAATTGAAAGCCACCACGGGCTCGTGGGAACAGCGCTACGGGGACTTCCTCTCAGTCACCGACCCCGAGATCGAGGCTCTCATCAAAGAGCTTGGAATCAAACTGACCACATGGCGCGAGCTCGGCAAACTCGCCTGGAAGAAATGAAGACAAGATTCCGAAACAGACGAAAAAAACATTAAGGTTTAACCATGTAGTAGATTCCGAGTAACGTATTTCAGAGAAGTTACGAGGCATGACCACCTCGAAATTTTCGTCTGTTTCGTTTATTTCGTTTGTTTCGTAATCTCTCTTCCGTCTGTTTCGTAATCTCTCTTCCTCCAGGAGGCACGGAAATGGCTATAGAGAAAGATCCGGTATGCGGGATGACGGTCGATTCCGAGAAGGCCGCCTGGAATTACGAGCACGAGGGCAGTAAGTACTATTTCTGCGCGCGCTCCTGTTTTGAGAGGTTCAGTGTCGATCCGGTGAAATATCTGGCGCCTAAACCGGTTCTGGTCAGCCTTGGCGGGCTCGGATCAAAGCCGTCCATGCCGGCAACGATGAAAAAGAAAGCGCCGGCGAAGCAGGAATATTTCTGCCCGATGGATCCGGAGGTCATCAGCGACAGGCCGGGATCGTGTCCAAAATGCGGGATGGCGCTCGAGCCGCGGATTGCCTCGCTCGATGACGGCGAAAACCCCGAACTGACGGAGATGAAGCGCAGGTTTAAAATCTGCCTGTTTCTGACAATCCCCGTATTTTTGCTGGCCATGTCCGAGATGATACCCGGGCAACCCGTACAGCACGCTCTGGGCCACAGAGTCGTGACAATCCTTCAATTCATTCTGGCGAGTCCGGTGGTTATCTGGGGAGGCAGGCCTTTCTTCGAGCGCGGCTGGGCTTCGATGACGAATCGCAGCCCGAACATGTTCACGCTGATCGCCATCGGCACGGGTACGGCTTATCTCTACAGCATAATCGCAACCTTGCTGCCGGGAATTTTTCAGGATTCTTTCAGAGGCCACGGCGGCGAAGTCCCCGTCTATTTCGAAGCGGCTGCGGTAATCACGACGCTGGTGCTGATGGGCCAGGTGCTTGAACTGCTGGCGCGGGCTCAGACCAGCAGTGCAATCAAATCGCTGCTTGGTCTTGCGCCAAAGACAGCCCGAGTCATTCGCAGCAATGGAATCGAGGAAGACATCCCGCTTGAATTCGTGGTCGTGAATGCGAAGCTTCGAGTCCGGCCTGGTGAGAAGATCCCGGTCGATGGCGTCGTTATTGAAGGTTCCAGTCCTGTAGACGAGTCGATGCTCACCGGCGAGCCGATGCCGGTCGAGAAGACTCCGGGCGACAAAGTAACCGGAGGCACGATCAACGGCGCCGGAGGCTTCATGATGAAAGCCGAACGCGTGGGCTCAGACACGCTGCTCTCGCAGATTGTGCAGATGGTGAGCGAAGCACAGCGCAGCCGCGCTCCCATACAGAGACTGGCGGATGTCGTCGCGGCTTATTTCGTTCCCGCAGTCGTGGCCGCATCGATCATCACATTCCTTATCTGGTCGTTTATCGGCCCCGAACCAAGATTCGTTTATGCCCTCGTAAACGCCGTCGCGGTGCTGATTATCGCCTGCCCATGCGCCCTTGGCCTGGCTACGCCGATGTCCGTCATGGTTGGAACCGGTCGCGGAGCGAACTCCGGCGTCCTGATCAAAAATGCCGAAGCGATCGAAACATTGCAGAAAGTCGACACCATCGTCATCGACAAAACAGGCACACTGACCGAAGGCAAACCTCGCGTCATGGCCGTCTTCGCCGCCGATGGTTTTGATCAGAATGAAATTTTGAAGCTTGCTGCAGGTCTGGAAAGCGCCAGCGAACATTCGCTCGCGGCCGCCATTACCGCAGCCGCAAGCCAGAAGAATCTGCCGATAACCGGATTCAGCAGATTCAAATCGATCACAGGCATGGGAGTGACCGGTCAGGCCGATGATGGCAGGCAGGTTGCCGTCGGCAATCAGAAACTTATGGATTCAAATGGAATCGCGGTGGAACCAGGCTTTATTCAAAAGGCCGGCGAACTCAATTCAGAAGGCCAGACAACCATTCTGATATCCGTCGACGGTAAAATTGCCGGGATGATAGGCATTGCCGATCCGATCAAGGAGTCATCGGCGGAAGCGATCAGACAGCTTCATCAGGAAGGACTGAGAATCGTCATGCTGACCGGCGACAACCGGACGACCGCGCAGACCGTGGCCTCCAGACTCGGCATCGATGAGGTCATCGCAGAAGTCCTGCCCGAAGAAAAACACGAGGTCATCAAAAAACTGCAGGGAGAAAGCCGCATAGTCGCCATGGCCGGCGACGGCATCAACGACGCTCCCGCCCTGGCGCAGGCTCACGTCGGGATTGCAATGGGCACAGGAACAGACGTTGCCATGGAGAGCGCCGGCATCACGCTGGTCAAGGGCGACCTGCGCGGCATCCTGCGTGCCATCCGCCTGAGCCGCGCCACCATGCGGAACATCAAACAGAATCTCTTTTTCGCGTTCATCTATAACGCACTTGGCATCCCGGTTGCGGCCGGAGCGCTCTACCCTGTATTTGGCCTGCTGCTGAGCCCAATGATCGCCAGCGCCGCCATGACTTTCAGCTCCGTCTCAGTCATCTCAAATGCTCTGAGGCTGCGCCGGTTGAAGCTCTAAGTATGGAAAACCTGGTCTGTCAATCGTGCGAATCCGGTCATGCTCATCGCTATCAGAAAATTCTTTTCGGCGATTTCGGCGAGGAGCCGCAAGAACAGCAATATATTCTCTGCGTCAAATGCGCCCGGAAAACGAGAAAATCCCTGCAGAATTTCGATGATCATCCAGCCGGCATTACCCGTAGCGAACTGATCACCCAACTCGACAATTTCTTTACTTCAAGCGGAGTCTTCGAAATCTGCGCCCGATGCCACGAGCAAGGGACCGGCTGCTGCCCTCCAACCTGCCGCGTCATGGGTTCACGCGGGTGCGATCCGGCAAACAAACACGGCAAGACAGTCTTCTGTGCGGCATTCATCTGCGGCGCTCTGATGAACGCCATCTCGGAATGCGACCCTCAAATCGGTCAGGTATTGAAATGGATTAAAAAAGAGGTTGGCCCGGTGGAATTCCACATCTACGAAATGATCACGCGAGTCCCGGCTGATGCCCGTGAACCCGTTCGCCCACTGACACTGCCCCGACACTACCCAAAGCCTTCCGGACTCGAAGAAGGTAATAAAATAAGAGAGAAACTGCTGGGTCTCGCCGATGAAGTCCTCGAAATCCGCCGAGTCTGGCGTGAAAAAGAGAGCTTGGAATAAAGCATGGAGTTCCCGCATGGAGTTCATGCATGGAGTTCCGCCTTCAGGCGGAACAAACTATTGCCTTCCGCCTGAAGAAGATCATGCCAGGAAATAAGGGGTTCCGCCTGAAGGCGGAACTCCATGCTGGAACTCCATGCTGGAACTCCATGCGGGAACTCTATGCGAGAACTCCATCCGATTACTTCTTGAGCATCGCCTCGCGTTTGGCTTTGAATTCGGTGCCGGGTTTCCACTCGGGCCAGACATCACCTTGCGCAACGCGATAGCCGACCTGAAAGAACAGTTGGGTATTTTCAACCGCTCCCGACAATTCCCAGTCGGGTTTAATCTCGTCGGTCACCTTGTGGTAATCCTTCGTGGTGTATTCATCACGCTTCTGCATGCCATATTCCGCCGGCTTGCCGATGAACTCCGTGCCGGAATCGGTGTAGAGCGCCGGGACTCCCTGTTTCGCAAATTCGAAATGATCGGATCGATAGAAGTATCCCTTTTCAGGCTCGGCATCCGGCTTGATGATGCGCCCCTGAGCCGAAGCCGCATCTGTCAGCAGATCGTCGAGCGTCGAATTGCCAAGCCCGACAATCAAAAGGTCCTCCGTTTTTCCCCATTGATTGAAGCCGTCCATATTGATGTCGGCGAGAGTCGAGGCCAGCGGATAGAGCGGATTGTTGGCGTAATATTTCGCTCCAAGCAGTCCCTTCTCTTCAGCCGTCACCGCAAGGAAGATGATGGACCGGCTTGGCGGGGTTTTGAGCTTCGTGAACGCCTCGGCGATTTCAAGCAACACGGCGGTTCCTGAGGCATTGTCCAATGCCCCGTTGAAGATCTGGTCTCCTTTGAGCTTCTCATCGCGGCCCATGTGATCCCAATGCGCCGTGTAAACGACATATTCATTTTTAAGCTTCGGGTCCGAGCCTTCGAGCAGTGCAATGACGTTTCGTGAATTGACTTCACGAAGCTGAGACTTGATCGAAATGCCGGCTTTGGCATTGAGCGGGACGGGTTTGAAATCCCGGCTCAGAGCGGCTTTTTTGAGTGCATCGAAATCCTGTCCGGCAGCTTTGAATAATTCTCTGGCCTTGACATCGGTGATCCAGGATTCGACCGAGACTCGCTTCATATTCTTGTCCGGAGTCTGAATATCGAAGCTCTCCTGCCTCCAACTGGCAAGCGCGGCTATTGGGTAGCCGGCCGGCCCCGTCTCGTGCACGATGATCGCCGCGGCCGCTCCCTTCTCTGAAGCAATCTCGAATTTGTAGGTCCAGCGGCCGTAGTAGGTCATCGCTTTGCCCTTGAACATCTTCTCATCGAGTTTTGCGGAATCTGCCGGATCGGGTATCGCCGGATCGTTGATCAGAAAGACCACCGTCTTTCCCTTGACATCGACATTTTTGAAATCGTCCCAGCCATATTCCGGCGCCACAACGCCGTAGCCGACAAAGACAACATCAGAGTTATCGACTTTGACTTCAGGTACATAACGCAGAGATCGTGCAAGGTAATCGGCCGTATCGACCTGCATCCGCTTGCCTCCGACCTGAAATGAGAGCTCGGTCTTCGGCGTATACCCGGCAAGCGGAACCTGCTGAACCCAGCTCCCATCGGGATTACCCGGCTTGAGACCCATCCCCTTGAACTGCTCGGTCAAATACTTGACCGTCAGATCCTCGCCTTTGGTGCCGGGCGCGCGCCCCTCGAATTCATCAGACGCCAGCACCTTGATGTGCTTCATCAAATCCGCGCCCTGGATGCTCTCGTTCGAGGCCGTCATGTCCACCTTCGCTTTGATCGCACTCTCCGGAGCCTTCGTGCAGCCGAACATCAGCGCCGTTCCTAATACAAGTATCGAGAATATGAGATTTTTATTTTTCATCTTCACCTTTCTATCTTCTTCTGTTTATATCCACCCGTTCACAGCATGCAAAACAACACACCTGCCAGGCGAAATGTCATTCGATAATTCCAGAAAATCAATGATTGAGTCTGACCAGCATCGCACAAACTGATCGACTCTCAAAACCGCATAAAAACTATCTCAAAACTGTTCAATGTCCTCAATTCTAATCTTTATTCAGCGGAAAACCGGCCATGAGAGGCTTAAAAAAATAGTTTTTGACAGCATGCGACCAATCTGTTATTGTCCGAACTCAATTAGATAACTTCCGAATCCGCATCAAGTTTGCGTTGGATAGAGCTTCCAAAGGCTTGCCGGCGATAGACGATAGAGGCAGTGGCTTTCTGTCCAAAGGTGCGAAAAGTTAGTCTCGACATCTTTTTATTCCAATACCAGGAGGTCAACGAACGGTCAGAAATGAAATCAGCCATCGCTGAGGTTGCTCAGACCTACGGCATCGAGAGTTGGGGAGCCGGATATTTCGGCATCAATTCACGAGGCCACCTGATAGTACATCCTGCCGAGGGAGATCCGCGGAGCGTGGATGTTAAACAGGTCGTTGATGATCTGCTCGCAAGACGGATCAAACTACCTCTTATCCTGCGGTTCCCGCAAATATTCGCCGGTCAGGTTCGAAAATTGAACCAATCCTTCCGCTCGGCGATGAAAGAATACGAATATAAAGGTGAGCATCTGGCGGTTTTCCCGATGAAGGTGAACCAGCGTCGCCAGGTGATCGAGGCCTATCTTGAGGAAGCGACGAAGTACAATTACGGGCTCGAAGCAGGCAGCAAGCCGGAGCTATATGCGGCGATCGCGCTTGATCAATCGCCCGATTCGCTTCTCGTATGCAATGGGTTCAAGGATGACGGGTTCATCGATCTGGCCTATATCGGGACGGAGATTGGAAAGAACGTCGTCATCGTGATCGAGAAGTTGAACGAATTGCCGAAGGTGATCGATCGGACGCTGGCTTCCGGGACTCGCCCGATGCTCGGGATGCGAGTCAGGCTCTACACGCGCGGGTCAGGGCGCTGGGAGAAATCGGGAGGCGAGCAGTCGAAGTTCGGGCTGACGACGACCGAGCTGCTGCAGGCCGTCAAGATGCTGCGCGAAGCGGGCATGATCGACATGGTGCGGGTGCTGCATTTTCATATCGGCTCCCAGATCACACAGATCAAACGGGTAAAGGCCGGGGTCAAGGAGGCTGCCCGGGTCTATGCCAAGATCCGCAAGATGGGCATCGACGTCGACCATTTGAATGTTGGCGGTGGTGCCGGCGTGGATTATGACGGCAGCAAGACCAGTTTCGAATCATCGGCGAATTACACGATGCAGGAATTCGCCAACGACGTCATCTACACGATCAAGGGCGTGTGCGAAGAAGAAAATGTGCCGGAACCGAATGTGATCACCGAATCGGGGCGCATTCTTGTGGCCTATCACGCGATGCTCATCACGAATATCATCGATGAAATAGAGACCGTCCAGGGCATTCACAACATCACGCTCACCGATGACGAACCTCAGGTGATCAACGAGCTTTACGATCTTTACAAGACGATGACTTCGAAGAACTTCCTTGAGTACTACCACGATGCGCTGGAGCACAAGGAAGAGCTCTTCACGCTCTTCGATCTGGGATTCGTCAACCTCGAAGAGCGGGCCAAAGGCGAAACCCTCTTCTGGGAGGTTTGTGACAGGGCTAATAACTTTGCCAAGCTGTCTCAATTGAAGTCGGAGGAATTCGACGATTTGAGAAAACTGCTCTCGGCGAAATATCTTTGCAACTTTTCAGTCTTCAGATCCGTCCCTGATCATTGGGCGATTGATCAACTTTTTCCGATCATCCCCATTCACAAACTAAACGAAGTCCCGACCGATACAGCCACGCTGGTGGATATCACATGCGACTCCGACGGGGTTGTCGACAAGTTTGTCGATCTGCACGACGTAAAAGAGGTACTTGAGGTCCACGACCTCAAACCAAATGAGCCATATTACCTGGCATTGTTGCTGATAGGCGCATACCAGGAGGTGATGGGCAACTTCCACAACCTCTTCGGCACGACAAATGAGGCCCACGTCCTTGTCTCGGGCGACGGGGAGTACCACATCAGTCGCATCATCCCGGGATCACAGGTGGGAGACATGCTCTCCTTCGCCAAGTACGAACATGATTTCCTGCAAGAAGGCTTCCGCACCTTGCTAAACAGACAGATCAAGAAAGGAAAGCTGACTGAAGAGCAGGCTGACCGTCTGGTTGAGGATTACGAAGGCTACTACAATGGCTACACGTATCTCGATACCAACGGCAACCGCTGATTGCCCCTCGGGCCCGCTCGCGGCAGCTTAAAAACAGAATAACATGATAAGAAGAATTAAAGGCGCAAAGTATCTGACAAAACCCACACAGCCGTTGCAGATTGACAGGGATCGCAGCGTGCCGGGGTTGCTCGACAAGATGGAGCACATCTCATTCCAGGGCCGAAACCTTGCAATCGCCCATCAGCTCTGGCTGCAGATGCTCCAGGAAAACTCGGTTGTGATGATGGGCCTGAGCGGAGCGCTGGTCCCGGCGGGGATGCGCAGGCTGGTGGCGTACCTGATTAAAAACCGCTGCATCGATGTTCTGGTCTGCAGTGGAGCCAACATTTTCCACGATCTGCATGAGACCCTGGGGCGACATCACTACATCGGCGATCCGCGAACGAGCGACACCGAGTTGCTCGAAGAAAAGGTCGATCGCATCTACGACACCTTCGCTTCGGAAGAAGAGTTCCGCGAAGCGAACGAATGGATCGGAGGCTTCGCCGCCCAGCTCGACAACACTCATCCTTATTCGACGCGCGAGTTCATGCACCTGCTCGGGCGTGAACTGAGCGAAATAGCGACCGAAGACGGCATTCTCACCTCTGCATTCAAATCCAGAGTCCCGATCTTCTGCCCGGCCATCGCCGACAGCGCCTTCGGCGTGGCCATCGGCATCAGCCGCATCGAGAAGAAGAATCAGTTTCAGTTCGACGTCATTCAGGATGTGGTCGATATGGCACAGATCGTCTCGAAATCCAGATCTACCGGCGTCGTCTATTTTGGCGGAGGGACGACCAAGACCTTCATCCAGCAGAGCGAGACCGCCGCGGCAATGCTTCATAACACAGTCCGCGGCCATAAGTATGCAGTCCAGGTGGTCACCGAGACGGCCGATTTCGGCGGGTACTCGGGCGCGGAGTTCGATCAGGCACAGGCATTCGGCAGGCTGGCGAAGAATGCCAAATCCGTGACTGTTCGCTGCGATGCGACTATCGCAATGCCAATGCTTGTCACGGCTCTCTCGCAGACCGCGTCAAAAGCCATGCGCACCCGCAAGCGCGTCCAGTTCACTTTCGGCAGAGATCTCGGGATCTCGATGCCATAGTTAGTCATCCCGTCATTCGTGTCTCAAAAAAATATGGAGCGCAGGCAAAGTAAAAATGCCTGCGCTCCATATTTTTTGGGACCGATTAAATTACAGAACAAAAGCTTGTTATGGAAGCTTTAATTCCTGACCGACCTTGATCTTGTCGGGATCATCGAGCTGGTCGGTGTTCGCCTGGAAGATCTTGTTATAGTCATTCGCATTGCCGTAAAAACGTTTAGCAATCTTCGAGAGTGTGTCACCTGAGACGACCTTGTAGGTCAGGCCTGACTGGACATTGATGTCGATGACCGCGTCGGAGACTGCGGCGTCGATGCCTTTGATGACATCCCAAAGCTCGTTTTTCGCATACTCTGAAGGAACGACACCACGGATCAGAAGCTTGTCGCCTTCCAGATTGAGGTTCTGGACATTGAGGCCTACTTATGCCCTTTATCAATAACGGCGTTATATTTTGCTTTCAGCTCGTCTAAACTAGCCATTGAACTCCTCCATGTTTAAATTGTTGATTTGTTATTTGTACTGAATATCCGCCGATGAATTACGATAATCGATGACAACGGCGGAATATCGGGGTCAACCCTAGTTGAAGTCTAAATGAATAGAACGTTCCAGGCAACATCTAAAACCCGAGATCGCTGATTCTGATCTCGACAGGCCATTTATAAGAATAGAAAGGGAGGCGAATCGACTGGACATAGTTGATTCGGGCTTCCATCTTTTTTCCCTCGCGCCAAACCACGACTTTTCGTTCTTCGGGGATACCGAACTCTCTGGCCTTCTCGATAAGCTGGGCGCGCACGTCGGCCTCGTTGAGGTTGGTCAGGGCGCCTCTTCTGACAATCTCGGATGAAGCCTGTTCCATCTCCCTGTTGCTCAGGTATGCCGGGACGAAGACTCCTATCAGGTAGGCAATCGCCGCGGCAAATGCCAGCAGAAGAAGAAAAGGAAAGCGCCCTACGCCACGCTCTGATGACGATCGACTGTTATGGCTGAAAATAATTTGATTGCACGGCTTTGAATCTGACATAAACATACTCCGATCTCCGATACTATTCCTGTGGATAAATTCAGTAACGTCCTGCCAGCAGATCGCGCACGGCTTTTGAGACGACGGCAGCCGGGGTGTCATCGCGAATCACCACGGATCCAACGGCAGTGGGAAGAATCAGGGGGAGCCTGTTTTGAACAACCTTCTTATCGTGAGCCAACGCGGCGATGATCTCGGCGGTCTTCAGATCGTCAATCCGGGGGAGCGGGCCAAGAGCATCAATCCTGTGTTTGATGGTATCAGCGTCGGGGGCGGTGATTATACCAGTCTTGCGGGCAATTTCAGAAGCGCATTTCATTCCATACCCGACGGCTTCGCCATGTTTGAGGCGACGATAGGCAGTGACGGTCTCAAGGGCGTGGCCGACCGTGTGGCCGAAATTGAGGATCCTTCGCAAGCCCGATTCACGTTCGTCCCGGGTGACAACGCGGGCCTTGATTTGACAGCAACCGGATATCAGATGCGAGAGCGAATGCTGGTCGAGATTTACGATTGAATTCAGATTATTCTGGATGAAGTCCGAGAGCGAGCGATCGGCGATCACCCCGTATTTGACGGCTTCGTAGAGACCGGCTCGCATCTCGCGGCGGGGTAGTGTCGCAAGGGTTGCGGTGTCTATCAGAACGGCGCGCGGCTGATGAAACGCCCCTATCAGATTCTTCCCCAGATTGTGGTTGACTGCGGTCTTGCCTCCGACAGAGCTGTCAATCTGGGCCAGCAGCGTCGTCGGAATCTGAATATAACCGATACCGCGCAGATAGGTGGCGGCAACGAAACCAGCCAGATCACCGACTACCCCTCCGCCAAGCGCCACGATCACATCAGATCGCGCGACTTTACGCTCAATCAGAAATCCCCAGGCTTTTTGTGCGGTCCGAAAGGATTTGGCGCTTTCACCGTCGCCGATCAGGTGAGTGATGGTCTGAAACCCTGCCTGCCTGAGGCTCTTCTCGACTTCACTGCCATAATGAGAATGGACTTTCCGGTTTGAAATGATCGCCGCCCGAATCGCCTTATCGCCGATCGCGCCTCGAATCATCTCACCGGATAAGGACAATGACCCAGCGGCAATCGTGATGTCGTACCTGCGCTCGCCGAGCGGAACGTGGATAGTTCTCTTCAAGGATGATGCAGACTTACCGGAAAAACTCTTTATCATAAGTTGTTTATAAACCGTTGAGAACATCTTCGACCAGATAATCGAAATTTATCGCGCCCAGCCCGAGTTTTGATGAAAGCTCGCCGACGTCGTATCGCAGGCCGGTGTTCCAGATATCGATGATCTCCTCGCCGGCCTTGGCGGAATCCCACCACCTGGAACCGTAGCGGGTTTTGAGATGATCCCTGAATTGAGCCTCGAATCCGGCGGCTCTGATAAAATTTGCAGCGTCGCATGAATCGCTCAGATCGATCAGATGTCCGGACTCGCCGGCATGTATTTTCAAGGCATCGGTCATCAGTTCAGAATAACGGATAGCCGGGTTGACGCCTGCCCCTCCAGCATGGAATTCAGCCTCGTAGATCGTTAGCGCGGCCTGCCTGCGAAGTTCCAGCAGCCTGAATATTCCGAGAGCCTGACGAAATTGCTGACCATCGATGACGCCGAAACAAGATTCCAACCATTGCCTGTCGCTCAGCAGATTCTGAAACAGGAATCCCCAGCCGGCTGGTGTCGAGCAATCCACTCCGAATGCGGCAAAACGATATTCCGGCTTGAGATTGGCCGATGTCCAGGCGAAGTGCTGGGACTGGCCCATGATCGAAAGAACCTGGCGATAATTCGCCTGCCCTCCGATAAGGCTGATCGATGCCCGTATATCCTGAGGAACCCTGATCGTCGAATAAAACGATTTTCTCTGCTTCCCCCGACGTGGTGTCGCATCCAGACTGAAGTTGGATTGATTATTAATGCGGAATCCAAGCCCGCGGCAGGTCTCATCCAATACCCCGAGAATTCGATCAGCCGGCAGATGACTGTCGAATTT
Organism: Acidobacteriota bacterium; assembly: GCA_016710075.1. Taxonomy (GTDB): domain Bacteria; phylum Acidobacteriota; class Blastocatellia; order RBC074; family RBC074; genus JADJLO01. The sequence goes on from JADJLO010000041.1 coordinate 316,838, forward strand.
TCTCATCCCCTTCAGATATTCGAGATCCGCAGGCAGCGCATCATCCAGACCGACCCCCGTAACTCCCACCAGCAAACCAGGAAACTCTGCGACATAGGCCTTTTCAGTCTGATCCAGGATTAGTCGGGCGTAACGGGCCGGATCACTGATATCCACGCCCTGCAACTCCTTCTTCATTGCCCGATAATTCTCGAATCCCAGAACTTTGACCGATTCCGCCAGAACCCTCTGTCTTTCAGCTCTCAGATCCTGGGCCTCATCGATCAAATCAACCTGGCGGGTATATAGTTCGCGCCGCCGCTCCAGCTTGTCTTCCTTGAAAATCAGATCCTCAAGCTCTCTGATCCCGACTCTTCGATCCTCCCACTGAACCGTGGCAGCAGATTCATAATCCTCGATCTCTCCCGTTATCTCCCTTGCACTCAACACCCTCGCACCCTCATACGCAAAGGCCAGAAGCTTGCGGATGCCGTTTCTTTCCGTTTCAAGAAATGCCGCCGTCTCTTCAAATGCAGTTCTCAATCCATCGATCGATTGTCGACTGAACAGGTCTGTGTTCTCACCTGAAATATGAGATTTGTCGTTTTGTGATTTGCTTCCAGTACGGAATAGATATTCTTCCAGGTTGAGCTGTGAATGGTAGTCGCTGAAGCGTTTCCGATATTCACTTAACATCAGTCTGATTGAATTATGAATTTACGATGATAACTAATTGCCAGACGGTCTGGTCGACGCATGTTTACGGATAGCGGCGCATCCCTGACCGCAAACCTTTGCAGGGCCCGTACTCATGCGCCGACCACACCGACCGGATATTAATCAATACCACTGATTACTCCAGGCTGTCAGGTTAAATACACATAAAATAGTGTGTCAAAATTTAAGAAGAGTCAACACGAAATCTAAGAATCTAAATGATTTATCACCAATTTGGGAAAATTAGGAACAGGCGGGATTTTTCAAAAATGAAAAAAAATAAAGGCGCTACAGTCGTGGGAAGAACCTGTAGCGCCTGTAAATTTGTGATTACCTTTCCTCACCCTGGTAATCACCTGACACCGTAATGGAATTAACCACTTGGTATCTCGTTGCCCCACCTTGAAGAATGCAAGAGTTGTGCCATACGATAACAGGGACGATTTGCGGCGTAACTCGTTGATAAATATAGGCTTAACATCATTACACCAACCTGTATAAACCAGCCCGATCCTGTCTCAGACAGGTAATTCTTACAGCAATCTCCATCATCGGCTATGAAAATTTTTCCAAACAATGAATATTTGTAGCTGCTCAGCCTTTATCTGCAAATGTTTCAGAAGAGATAGAGGTGCAGATGGGACTGAGCGGATATGGCAAGTATGAGTATGAGGTTAACACAAGATAATGTGAGTAAATGAAGAGGAATGTCTTTTAAGGGGCTTGCTGAGTTCTTGAGTTAACTGCTATTGTTCGTATCAGTTGGAATTTTTAATTTCCAACACTCGATTGTCGTTACTCTTGATTGTCGTTACTGATGATGAAGGTTTTAAGAACATCAACGGGCCACTGAAAATATTAATAATATGAAAGTCGTCAAAATCAATTTCTTTGTGTTAGCAGTTTTAACCAGCGCCATATGGTCAGGAACAGCATATGGTCAGATACAGTTTGATCGTCCCAAGACTGAGCAGCCGCTTGAGAATCCATACACGATGAGCGTCAATCGCGAGCAGATACTGCAGACGGCGCGAGAGGTCTTGAAGTCCTGTTCGATGGCGTTGGACGAAACGCTGAGCAAACCGAACGAAGGAAAGTTGATTACGAAACCGGTGAATTTCTCAAGAGGCGTGACAACGCGCAACGACCTGGAGTATCTGGCTACGATGCCGGCCAGCGAGGTGAGGAACTGGCTTCAGGGTCGTTTCTTCATAGAGATTTCGGCGCTGCCTCTGGATCAGAAAAGATCGCAGCTGTTTGTGGCTGCTCATATCCAGGGGAAGACAGCGGATCCGGGTCAGGGCACGATCTGGATTGAGGGTCAGTCCAACGGCAGACTCGAAGATGAAATCATCAGGGGGTTGGCGGGCAAGATTCTGGGCATCGACCTCAATCTGAAAAAAAGGAGCGCTTCGCGCCGCATTTTGAATTGCGAGTATTAAGAGCATTAAGAGTTTTAACCGACAAGCCGTATCCAGTCGAAAGGTAAGGTCGATGTGGGTGGAGGCAGGCGGGCAGGCAGGCAACAAGTATGATCATCCGATTTCTGATCATCATCGGCGTCCTGACAGGCATGGGGTCTATGGCCCTTGCCCAGAGCACAGGCACGGAGCATGCGCAGGATCAGAATGAGGCCATGATCGATACGATCAAGCGAATGCAGATCAAGCGCGAAGAGAACGAGCACCGGAAGCTGATAGAACGCGCGGCTGAGATAAAGGACAATGTTGAAGCCCTGTTGAGCGAGTCATCCGAATCAGGATTGCAACACGCAACCAGAATTTACGATAAGCGGCTCAAGGACATCGAGAAATATTCGAGGCAGATTCGGTCTGAATCCGGTGGAGCGGGAGATGAAGAACTCGAGGAGAAACCCGGCTCGCTCGACGAGGCGCTCAAGAGATTGAAAACCGCCAGTGAAAAGTTGAATGAGAGTATCGCCAGGACCTCGCGCCGGGTTGTCTCGGTAGCCGTTATCAACGATGCCAATGAAGTGATCCAGCTCGTCAAAATAATCCGGGGCTATCTCAATTGATTCGGCAGTGGGGCAAATGCTTATGTTTCTCATCATCCCCTTTCTGGTTATTTTGTGTCTCAACTCGACGACTCCGCAGATTCCCGTTCAAACACCTGTACAAAAACAGCAGGAGCCGCAGAAAAAGCCGGTGCCGCCGGGGCCTGATGACGAGATAATCTCGCTGGAAACGAATCTTGTTGTCCTCAACGTGACGGTGACCGATGCCCGAGAACGATACGTGAGCGGGCTCAAGGCGGAAGATTTCAATGTTTTTGAAGACAATGCCCGGCAGAAAATAGAGAGCTTTGGATTCGAGGAGACTCCGTTCGCCTCGGCAATCCTTCTCGATACGAGCGCCAGCATGGAGAGAAAACTCTCGCTTGAAAGGGCGGCCTGCGCTAATTTCGTGGAGGGCATTCGCGAGGGAGATTGTTTTGCAATCTTCAGTTTCGGCAACGCGAAGGTCAGGAAATTACAGGACTTCACCGAGATACGGGACATACCCGACGCGGTATGGGATATGAGGGCTGACGGGAATACTCCGCTTTATGATGCAATTGCTCAGGCATCTGAAGCGTTATCGGGAAGGCGTGAGCGACGGCGCGCCATACTGATCGTCTCAGACGGCGCCGACACTCAAAGCCGCGTCAGTCTCGATCAGGCACTGCGAAAGGCTCTGACCGCGCACGTCCTCGTTTACAGCGTGGACATGAGCGATGCCTCTGTTTATGGATCAGCCGGACGCGACAGCGGGGCCGATGTCCTCAAATCCATGGCGGTCAAAACCGGCGCCAGATTCTTTAAATCTCCAGGCGGATCACAGTTGCGCGAAGCGTTCTCGAGCACTGTTGAAGAGCTTCGACATCAGTACACGATAACCTACGAATCGACCAACGAACGGCTGGACGGAAAGTGGCGGGCCGTCAGCGTCAAAGTCAAAGACCTACTGCTCAATCTTCGAACTCGTCAGGGATATTACGCCAGGAAGAAAAAAGATTAATAAAATGCGGTGCTTGACTGGACCTGACAGGTCACTTATATTTTTTTCTCTCGAACAGTTTTAGACTGCTGGATCCCTTAAATCCTGCTTATCAAAGAAAGAGGTTCATATGGGGCTGGGAATGCCTGAAGTCGTACTCATTCTCGTGATTGCATTGATAGTTTTTGGTCCGCGCAAATTACCGGAGCTCGGCAAGTCACTGGGGCAGGCCATGTCTCAATTCCGCAGGGCATCCGATGATTTCAAGCGCACCTGGGAGCAGGAAGTCGAGGCCGAAACATACAAAAGCCCGGATACGACGAGCGCAGCAATCAGCAATTATTCATCATCGAACGAGAATTACCCGGGCGACGGCTACCATCAAGAATCACATGCCGCCGTCGAGCCGGAAGCCGGCCAGTCGCCGAGTTCGACTGACGAAGCAATACCGGATGGAACCGAGCCGGTGCCGGCGGCTGCAACTCCGGCGGTCGAAAAACAGCGCTGGATCTGATCGTCAACGATTTATCGTGTGGCCGTCGCGCCACATACATAGATTGGTTACCGCAGAGCAAATCGTTCAAAGCTCACGGTCAACCAATTTTTTTTGCCAGGGAAAATAATGAGCGATCCAATTGAAGGACAGGAAAACCTGCAGATGTCTTTTCTGGACCATCTGGATGAGTTGCGCCAAAGACTGATCTATTCCGTTATCACCGTCTCGATAGCATTTGCGATCTGTTATGGTTTTTCCAATTACATCTACCGTTTTCTTGAAAAGCCCGTTGTCGCACAGTTGCAGAAGATTCAGCGGAATCAACAGGCGAAAGGGGGGCAGATCAGCGCGGAGACCCTGAAGGATGGGGACATCGTGCAGTACACCTTCACACAGGAGACCGCAATCGATGGCGTCAAGGTGCCGCTTGGAACTTCCGTGCCGGTAAAAAAGGCCGTCAGGGAGAACAAGGCAATCCTGGTCACGGCCTATCCCTGGGCCGTCGGAAAAAACCTGATTCCGGTTGAAACCTCGATCGACAAGATCATCAAGGATGGTGAATCCGAGATAATCTATGATGACGAAAGCAAGCAGTTGATAGTCAGCGGCGTGACGAGCTCCTTTATGGTCCTGCTGAAGGTGGCTCTCTACGCAGGCATCGCGTTGTCGATTCCCTTCCTCTTTTATCAGATCTGGGCATTCATCTCCCCCGGCCTCTACAAGCACGAGAAAAAATACATTGCTCCGGTGCTGATAATGTCGAGCATCTTTTTCATTCTCGGAGCCAGCTTTGCGTACAAAGTGGCATTTCCGGCGGGATCACGATTATCTTCTGGGGCTGGCCGCCGAGAGCGGATTCAGGACGTTGCTCAATGCCGAGGATTATCTCGATCTGATCATCATGATCATGATCGGCCTGGGAATCGTCTTTCAAATTCCGACAATTGCCTTTGTTCTGGGTCGCGTGGGGCTGCTGACTCCGAGAATGATGTGGAAAGCCTGGAGATACGCGATCATCATCATCGCCATTATTGCAGCTGTTCTTACTCCGACACCCGATGCTTTCAACATGATGATGTTTGCTGCTCCAATGATGGGACTCTACTTCATCAGCATCGGAATCGTCTGGATCTTCGGCAAGCCGCGAAAAACCGACGATGAGATGACTGCCCTGGCGAAGAATGAATAAAAAACTCAGGGCGCAACCGGAAATCGATCCCGATCGCGCCCTGAATCTCACATCCTGTTATTCAATTTTTCAAACGATCGCCTGGAATTATTTCTGCTGAATCGATTCGATGTACCTGGTTATCGCAAAGATATCCAGTTCCTTTTTTGTATTATCGTATTTCCTTCTAAAAATCATACCCCAGACCGGCATATCTTTTTCACCATGCGCGGCGATAGTTACCTCACCAGCGATGTATTGATGAATCCTGAGGCTCGGGAATTTTCCGTTCTCAAAAGGTATCCGCGTCAGGTCCGGTGGAGCTTTCTTCAATGCCGGAACAACATATCCGCCCCCCTTGCCATCGACGCCATGACAGCTGGCGCAATATTGATTGTAGAGCGCTTTGCCTCTGTCATTAATTGCAAGTACCGTGTCATTCGACCTCATGAAAAAATACGCTCCCAATATCAAACCAGCCAGAATTATTACAATTGTAAATATTTTTCTAGTCATACCCACTCCTTTCAGGATGGCTTATTTTGTCTGCCATTCAAATCCGAATTGAAAAATCCGGATTTGATTTGCTCTACTGTGATTAACGCAAATTGCATACCTGAAAATTACAGGAGTTAGTGTCGGGAGACTTTTGTTACGGCATGTTTAAGCAAATATTGGAGAAATGGCCTTGAGTTGGTCTTGAAAATGAATGCCGGTCAGGAAAAATCCTGATCTTCGTGAGTAAAAATTCGCTGTAGTTTTACCCATCATGAAAGCAATCCAGATCGGGCAAGATCGGGATATCTTGATTTAGTATTGCCTGAAACTGTTGGCGAATTCGGCGGCGCCAACAGTTTCAGTTACTCATGTTCAGGAAGTTCAAGCTTCGGCTGGAACTTCCTGAATTATCAGGCTGAAGCGTGAACTCTGAACGATAAAACATTTCAATGGCCTGGCCTTATTTTCTGATTCGGTCCTTTTCATTGAACGGCTTTTTGATGCCGCGTTCGGCCTGTTCTCTGGAGTCATAAACATTGGTGCGAGCAAGGACTGACTTGTATTGAGAGATGGCGAGGTCGCGGTTTCCTGCGAGGTCAGTAACCTGAGCTGCTCTGAGCAAGGCCATTGTTGCCAGATTGGCATCAGCGCTCTCGATCTTTGGGACAGCGAGAAAATGATCGGCTGCAGTCTTGAATTGATTATTGAGCGCCAGAGCTTCGGCATATTGAAACTGGATCAGGTCAAATACAGGTTTGGAGGTCGGGTCATTGAGCAGTGATTCGAATGTCCTGTAAGCTTCATCGGCCCTCTTGAGTTCAACCAGTGTTGATGCGGTTTCAAGCTTGAGCAGGTAGCTTGCCGGGTACTTCGAGTTCAGTGATTTCAGGATGGCGAGAGCGTCCTCGAACCTACCCTCGTTCTGATATACGGCCATCAGAAGGACTCGGGCATCGTCTGAAGAGGCGCTGTTGCTCTCGATCAGCTTGACGAGACGCTCGATTCCTCGCTGTTTGTTTCCGCGGACGCCGGCAACGGCGGCGAGTGCCTTGTAGGCAAATGGAAGGCTTCCGACGATGTAATCGTAGAGTCCGATCGAGAGATAGGCGTCATTATAATCGGGTCTGAGCTTGACTACTTTTTCGTGGGCGTCCACGCTGCGGGAACCGTTGCGCATGGCGGCGAAAAACTTCCTCGCGGTAGAAGCCTCATAGCCCGCCATGACGCCGTAATATGCGCCGAGGAAATAGATGGCATCGGGATCATTCCTGTTTCGATTGGCAAGGGCGAGGGCCTTGGTTTTAGCCTGTGCCATGCGATCACGAAATGCACGGTCGAAGGCCGGGTCAACGGTGTCGCCTTCTGATTCTTCCTGGGCTTTTTCCGCGCCGGCATAGAAACTCGAGTCTTTTTTATAAAGCCCCGTCTGCAGCCTTCTGTTTTTATTGAGATATTCGAGCCAGAGCAGCGTAGCCAGATTGAGGTCTCCGACCGGATGAGAGGGAAGCTGCCTTCTGATCTCCTCGAATTTCGCACGGGCCGTGGCGTAATCGAGATTATAAACAGCCTCGGTGCCGGCGCGCCGCAGTTCGATAATCTCGGGACTCAATGCGGCTGGAGTGATTGAAGCCTCGGCGGCCGGCCGTGGCTCGCTCTGGCCGGATGCGTTCACCGGCAATAACAGCGTCAGAGCAAGCACAGTGGCGGTAATCGCCATGTACTCAAAAAAGGTGATCAACTTCGCCGTCATATATTTTCTCCTATGCTCAAAAACCCGGATTAATGGGTGAATGCAGAGATCGATTCATCTTTCTCCGTAATACCAGCGATCATGAATCCCGGCATCCGGGCATCCGGGGCCACGACAGTGAGCGCCCCCGGAACTATTTCAAAATTCATCGGCAGGCGACCGACCACCTCGCCGTCGAGCTGAACCAGAGCCTCGTTATTGGAGTTCGCCCGGGCCCGGCCGGATTGCTGATAGACAACGTCCGGGTTTGTTGTATGCGCCCCTCTCAGGCCCAGCCAGACATATCTCAAATATGACAGTCTGCTTCTGGAGTTGAAGAGGCAGATATCCAGTTTGTCGTCATCGATCCTGGCTTCCGGAGCAAGTCTGAACCAGATGGCATACCGCGAGGCATTTGCGATGACCGCAAAAGTGCTCTCATGGCTTTTGCCGTTGAAGTCTATTGAAAACGGAGTCAACGGCATTCTGACAAGGTAATTGAGACTGGAAGCGAGATAGGCTCCAATCCCAGCCCGCTTTTTAAGGCTCAAATTCACTCCGTCAATGACAGCTGCATCAAGACCGATGCCAGCCATCAAAAGAAAGTAACGGCGCCAGCTTCCGTCCGGTTTCACCGCGCGACCCAGACTGATCGTCCTTGTCCGGCCGGCGGCAATCAGTCCGGCCATTTCCTCCGGGGGATCAGGCAGCAGAAGCTCCCGAGCCAGGATATTGGCCGTGCCTCCAGGCCAGACAGCCATGGCCACATTCGTTCCGGCAAGCGACTGGGCCGCCTCATTGATCGTCCCGTCGCCGCCGCAGACGATTACGGTCTGATACCCTTCCGCAACTGCCCGAGCCGCAAGAATGGTCGCATGGCCACCATACTCCGTCCCGAGGCAGAGTGGTTGGATACCCTGATCGCTCAACGCCCTGATGACCCTGCCCAACAGTTCAGGGTTGCGTCGCAACTCACCTGCGGCCGGGTTATAGATCAAGGCGACTTTTTTGTTGAGATCTTTCATTGAGATTCCGCCTTGAATGCTTCGCAAGAGGTATGCCAGAGCCTTTTTTGATTGGAAATAATGGACTTGGACTGGACAAGGAGTGTCCGGTCAGGCGGAATTGGCTGACAGAAGCAGTATTTATCCTGCGGTTGCTTAAAGATTTCAGCTGACCTGGTTCCTGGGCGCGCGACCTGCAAGCGCATCGCAGGCGTTTTCAACCGCCAGCAACGCCATTGCAATTCGAGTCTCCCGGGTTGCGCTTCCGATATGCGGTAAAAGAACGGCGTTGTTCAATGTGAGGAGCTCAGGGGTTATCTGCGGCTCTTTTTCGTAGACATCCAGGCCGGCCCCGCCGATCTTGTGATTTTTAAGTGCGTCAACAAGCGCGGCTTCATCGACGATCTGTCCGCGTGAAGTGTTGATCAGATAGGCTGTGGGCTTCATCCTGTTGAAGGAGGCGGAATCGATCAGATGCTGTGTGGTTGCGGCAAGCGGAACATGCAGAGTCACGATGTCCGCCCATTCCAGAAGCTGATCCAGTGTCACGCGCTTGGGTGAGAGGCCATCGATCCTTGCGCTCTGGTTTAAAGGGCCCGAACCTGCGCGCATCGCCGCCTGCCGCGACATGACCAGGCTGTTATGCTGCGGATCATCGCGAAATGCGATGTCGTCTCTGGTGCAATAAATAACCGACATGCCGAAGCCGACGGCGCGTCTTGCCACTGCACGACCGATTCTGCCGTAACCGATGATGCCCAGCGCCTTGCCGGTCAACCCCATCCCGAGCATCATATTCAGATCCCATCCGTCGAATTTACCGGCTCTGACAAAGGCGTCGGCTTCGACTATCCTTCGCGACGCTGAGAGAATCAATCCCCACGTGAGATCTGCCGTGGCATCGGTCAGGACATCGGGTGTGTTGGTTACCAGAATGCCTTTTTGCTGGGCCGATGCAATATCGACGTTGTTGTAACCGACTCCGACATTGGCGATCACCCTCAATCCGGGGCCGGCCTCCATGACTTCACTGTCGATGTTATCCGTAATCAGCGAAATCAGCCCATCGACCTCACGAACCCCTGAAAGGAGCGCTTGACGGCCCAAAATACCCTTGTCCGTTCCAACCTCAATTTCGCAGAACTCGGCCAATCGCTTCATCGCAGGCTCCGGAAGTAGCCGCGTAACAAATATTTTTGGTCGCATAAACGCCTTTCCAAACTGGAAATTTCGCTCGTCGATAAATTTTTCACTCAATTGATCAAATACTCTATTGCAGCTCCGGTTAAAATCCAAGACTGTCACGGAGACGCGTCCTTTATAGTTCAACCGCAGTGTCTGAGTTATGATTGGGTCGAATGTCAAAAACCTTCATCTATTCAATAGCATTCATTGCCCTGGGCCTCACTTCGGCGGCGATGGGCCCCACCTTGCCGGCATTGGCAGTTAATACGAATGCGAACCTGAAAGAGATCAGTATACTTTTCGTCGCGCGTTCGTTCGGGACAATGATCGGATCATGGGCCATCGGCAGACTCTACGACCGATTTGCGGGTCATCCGATGCTGGCGTTGTCCTTGGTGGCCTCTGCTGTTGCACTTATGATCGTGCCCTCCGTCAACATGCTGATTCCGCTGGGCCTGGTTTTCGGATGGATCGGTATTGCCGGCGGATCGCTCAATGTCGGCGGCAACGCCCTGATAGTCGTCATCCACGGCGAAAAGGTCCGCCCGCACATGAGTACAATGCATTTCGCATTTGGCCTCGGCGGACTTATGGCGCCGGTGCTGGTAGCTATCTTCAATAAAACCAGTCACAGTTTTGAGTACACCTACCGGACCCTTGCCGCCATCAGTATTTTTTCCGCGGTATTGCTCATGCTGTCGAAGAGCCCGGCTCGACAGCATCACGATCCTGATCGGAAGGATTCAAAAATCTCTCCCAGGGTTCTGGCGCTTCTGATAATCTTCTTCTTTATGGAGGTCGGAGCGGAAGGATCTCTGATGGGCTGGATCTTCAGTTATGCGCTCGACCTGGGCGCCGGCAGTCAGACTGCGGCCATCATCAACTCGGCTTTCTGGGCGGCTTTTACCATCGGGAGACTGGCCACAATCGCGCTTGCAGTTCGGTTCGACGCGCTCTCACTGGTGGCCATCAATCTTGGCCTTTGGGTCGTGGTCATCATTCTTCTACTCATCCTGCCGGTAAGTCAGCCTGTCATTTGGATCGGCGCAATCAGCGCCGGACTGACAATGGCCCCGGTCTTTCCCAGTACCTTCGGATTCGCTCAACGGACTCTGAGACTGACGGGAAAAGTTACGGGACTGTTTCTTGTCGGATCTTCCGCCGGCGGAATGTTCTGGCCCTGGCTTGTAGGTAACAGTTTTCAAACCTCATGGACCGAACGTCCTGCCGCCATCGTATTGTTCTGTTTAACTCCGCTTCCTCTTTTATGATGCTGGTCCCGGCCTGAAAATTAAAGAAAATTCGGGGGGTCTTAACCCCGGGGGTTATGGCTGGACCCGGTGTGAAGTCGATCTCGATGGTGGTCAGGCTCCGGGCGAAGCCGGGCTTGTGGACAAAGTTTGCGCTCGATGACATCGGTCCGATTGCGTTTGTCTCGCTTAAGCCGTCCGCTAAATAGTCCTGATCCCCAATCTCTCTTGCGGAGAGTTGAAAGCCTGACTGGTCAGAACTGGCGAACCTTGGAGAAATACCTGATTTGAGTTCCAACTGGATCGCAATCAGAGTAGAATCAGTCAACAATTCAGCCGGGATCTTCAATTTATCTTATGCCAATCGGATCCTGCTGAATCAAAATCGGTTTCAGGTTATTTTTCTATATGGATTATTTGATGTTAAGGACGTTCGATCATTCGGGTTATTACGAGACCCGATTGATCCTGATGGTCATCAGTATTACTGTCGCCATCTACATGCTCTATAACAGGAAGGATCGGCGCTATCTGTTGATCTATCTGAGCGGCATATTATTTACGACGATTGGAGAATTCCTGCTGCAAAAAACGGGCTGAGAGGCCCGGGATTCGGCATCTCGTTGTTTGGGACGACCATGCCGAAGGCTGTCGCCCCTGTTTTGATGGGCTTGATAGACGGCGGGTCATGGGCGCTTATCTCTTTCTGGTTTGCTGATCTTCGATCTTCGCAATCGGAGCAGAAGAAGTGGATTCCGTTCTATATCGTAAGTTTGCTGACACTCGTTCTTTCAACGGTTGCCGGTCAGGTTTCAAAAAACGATCCGGTCTCATCCTCCAGACCCCTGTTTGAGACCCTTATCATCTCAGTCATCACGACTATTATTTTCGTCTCCTTCATCGTCGCCTGGCGAAAAGACGGGATCTCCCAGATGGCCAACTACTATGCCGGCCTACTGTTTTTCTCGATGCTGAGCCTGCTGCCTTTGCACCTTCTTGGCGCCAGATACATCGGCATCGAGAACGGCTTGCAAATCGCCCACGCAACTACGGCCTATCAGGTGGCATTGTCGGTTCTTTCCCTGATCTTCGATTCGGCAGGCGGCAGAGTCCACTTCTTCATCATTCCTTTCGCTTTAGGAATTGTCCGGCTCATGACTCCTGAGGATTACCGCATTACCGAGCGCTATTCAATGCAACACCTTCAGGCGCTTACTCAACGCGGCTGGAGAAAAAAATCAAAGCCTTTCAGATCGAAGCCTTTTTGAAATCCCATCCCGCGCGATTGTCAGGTAAACTCCGGCCCCACAAATAAAAACACCCGCGTTAGCGGGTGTTTTAATCTCGATAATCAGTAAAGTTGCCATCGCCTACACATTGGGTTTGTTTTTAGGAAGGAATTAGCGGGAGAAATCGTCAAGGGAGGAAGTGTTTGGGAAGTTGCGGTCAATAAACGTATCAGAGTGCGGTCCTCAATGTGTAGCGCGAGGGAACTGAAAAGCTCTCAAGAACTTTTCTTAACTGATTATCAAAGCTGCCATTTCAAGTTTGCGGACTATTTGGCAGCGACGAAACTTTTTGAATCCCGGCGAAAGATTTCTATTCTTTCGCACCTGGAAGCGAAATCAGATTACCTGGTGCTGAATTTCTCATAGGCCCATTTGGTGTAGCTCTCGACGGTGACGCTTGAGAATCCAATCGCCTGTGCGACGTTCACTCCCATTAAGGTAAGCATAAAGACCATCGAAGCACCTATGAGGGTGAGCAACAGCGAATACTCAACTATGCTCTGCCCTTCTTCATTTTTGATAAACTCCATCAACATAACTTAATCCCCAGTCAACATCTTCATCTTTCATATTCTCAATCAGTACCGGGGAGGCACCGTTCATCGCTTTCTACGCTGTTGAATAATGCAACGGCCGTGCCAGAGCACAACCACATTCGATAAATCTCAATAAGTGAAGGGATATAAGGGTTTAACTGGTCGCGGGAAAATCAGCGATGAAGTAAAGACTGGATAGCTGACACGTCCTGTTTACATTAAAGTCGATCTTCTAATTTACGCCTGTCCACGATAGACGACAGAAGTGGCGTTGAGGGAGAGAACAGGCAGGACAAAGTCAAACAGTTTAACCATTCGCGCCGGCAGACTGAAGAATCTGTCCGTCAATTTACCTCTACATCAAAACCGGCATTGATCCAGGCGCTGGTACCGCCGACGACGTTAAAAAGATTGGTGAAGCCAATCGAGGAAAGGATGCTGGTCGCGGTGCTCGAGCGATAGCCGCCGGCGCAGATGATGGCGGTCCGGCGGCTGTGATCAAGAGCAGCCGCAAGCTCTTTCACTTTTGCGAGAGGGGCGCTTGAGGCATGTGGAACGTGCCCGGTTCTATATTCTCCAGGCTGTCGAACGTCGATGACCTGCAGGTCCTGTTTATCGGACATCCAGAATTTGAGTTCGTCGACGGGGATCTGAGGGATCTGATTGGTTTGAAGCCCCGCCTGATCCCAGGCATACATCCCACCCTGAAGATATCCCTTGACGTTATCGATTCCGACACGGGAGAGGCGCGTGATGGAGTCTTTGACCTCATCATCATCCGAAGCGATGACGATGACTGGTTGATCGAGTTTGAGAAGGCTGCCTGCCCACGAAGCAAACTGGCCGTTGAGACCGATATTGATCGATCCAGGGATATGGCCGGCGCCGAACTGAGCCGAGCTGCGGACATCGAGAATGGTGATTCCCTGCCCGGCAGATCCTTTGACCTGAAGCGCTGTTAGTGGCTGCGGCAAGGGCAGGTCTTGCAGCTGACTTGCACCGCTGCGATTGATCTCGGCATCCTTTGAGAAATAGGCGGGCGCTTCGGGCAGGTCGGTAGTCATCATTTTGACGAAAGCTTCTCTGGCCATGGGCTGGAGCGCGTAGTTGAAGCTTCGCTGCTGTCCGATTGTCGATGAAGTCTCTTTGGAAATATTGCGCCCGCATAGCGAACCGGCGCCATGCGCCGGCCAGACTTCGACCGTGTCGTCCAGTGTCAGCAGTTTTTCGTGCAGACTGTCATAAAGCATGCCGGCCATCTCCTCAGGCGTGTAGCCCTTAGAACCCGCAAGATCCGGGCGCCCGACATCACCGATGAAGAGCGTATCGCCGGTCAGAACCTTCTGAGGCAATGGAGAAATCTCATGATCGATGACGAGAATCGAAATGCTTTCGGGCGTGTGCCCCGGGGTCTCTCTGATTTTCAGAACTATCCTGCCGGCTTTCAATTCATCCCCGTCCTTTACCGGAAGGTGCGGGAAGACCGCTCCGGCCCTGGCGCCGAAGACAATTTCTGCTCCGGTTCGGGCAGCCAGTTCCCTGTGTCCGCTGACAAAATCGGCATGCAGATGGGTTTCAATCACATATTTGATCTTCATGCCGAGGCTTTCAGCCTCCGCCAGATACTGATCGATATCGCGCTGAGGATCGATTACGACCGCTTCACCTTCCGAACCTATCAAGTAGGACGCGTGCGCCAGACAACCAAGATAAAACTGTTTGAAGTACAAAAGATCCTCCTGCCCCTGCCGGTGCGATATTTTATGCCTGCCCTGTATATCGGCCTAAGTGAGAGACAACAACCTCTTCAGATTTCCCGAGAAAATATCGACAGCCTGGTCGTTACTGATTCCGATATCGCCAAGAATTTTAACCTGGGCATCGAATACCTGAGAGTTCCATCCGCGCGGGAAAAAGGACGAATCGGTGCCGAATATTAGTCTTTGATGTCCGGCCACATCAATGGCGCGCCTGAAGATCGCAGTCAGATCGACGGGCGAGGCTTCATATTTGATCCAGGCGTTGCTGCTCGAAGTGTCAAGGTAGACGTTGGAGCACATATCGGCAAGCATCAATGCTTCGCGAAACATTCCTGCACCGAAATGCGGGATGATGAAACCGGTTTCAGGGAATTCGCATGCGAGTCTGCAGATATCGAGCGGGTTCGAAAATCTCATATCGAAATGGCTGGGCAGGCCGAGTTTCTTTCTGGCGCCGATCGACAGCACGCCGCAATGAATGAATATAGCCTTGCCCTTCCTTTCCGCGGCGAGGGCGGCAATTGCGCGAACCGCTTCGCTTTCAGCCACTGAATAAAGATGCATCGCCGGAAAGAGGCAGAGAACTCTGATATTGAGATCGTCAAAAGCCCTTCTCGCACGAGCTTCGGCGTCAGGTTTCGTCGGATCGAACATGAGGGCCCCGATGATGCGCTCGGGACAGGCTTTGACGGCAGCCGCAATCGAAGTTTCATCCGGGGGGACACTGGCCATCATCACCGCCGCCGAAACCCGATGACGGTCGAGCTCCTCCACCCATTCCCCGGCAAATTCCACGGGATCACCCGGAGGCATCCGCCATCCGGTCATCTCCGCAACACGACTGATTGGGTCTTCCAATCGGCTGAGATTCCCCGACTGCCCAATCAGCACCTCAAAATATTTCCGCGAAAAGAAATGCGAATGCGCGTCGATTATTTCTATCTCACCGAATGGAGTCAGCTTTTTCATTTTCAATCCTTGAGGAAGATTACCAATCAGACAAAATTAACTATACAGACGAAAAATGAGCAGGAGTTACCCATTCAAGGAAACCAGAATATAAGCAGTTATCATGAACCAATAATGTTTTTCTTCTGTTTCGTAATCTATTTTTTTAGTAACTGCTCAGCCCCTGACCTGACTTTGGCCTGCTCCGCTTTAAGATCTGGAAGTAAACTTATCCGGATCAGAATCAGGGCATTGGCCATACGAGCGGGACCGCAGGCGTCCCGCCTGCGAACAATCGCAAAAGTCGAACTCGAGAATTTCAATTGGAATAATTGCCGATACACGCAGGCGGGACGCCTGCGCCCCAGCTCGTATGGCCATGCGCCCGGTTTGGCTGTTTCCAGCCTTGGAACCAGGCGTCCCGCCTGCGCCCCTCACTCGTTAGCCAATGTTAGCTGCCAGGTCCATTTGCATCAGAAACTTTATACTTTCCGCAACGGAGATTGCCCTCAAATGGCTGAGCAGTTACTTTTTATTTAGCCTTGATAACCGTCAGCACCGCGCAGGGCGAGTGACGAGTCACGCGCATGGTAGTAGTACCGATGACGGTGACATCTCGAAGCAGCTTGTGCTGGGCGCCAAGAACGATGAGATCCGCATCTATCTCCTCGGCGACGGAGATTATCTGGTTTGATGCATCACCCGATCGAATCAGGTCGCGCATGCGGCAGTGATCCCTTATCCCGGCAGGCATCCAGTCGCATAGCTGCTGATTGATCTCCTCATCACTAATCCGCTCGTCGGACTCAACGACCTTGAGCAGAACCAGTTCAGCCTTGAAAGCCAGGGAGACCGAAACTGCATGCTCGAGCGCATATTTTGAGACATCGGTAAAATTGACCGGGCAGAGTACCGTTTTGATCGAAAGTTGGGTCTCACCGGTTGAGCCCTCTTTTTGTCTGACGGTAAGAACCGGCCTGCTGGTTTCCCGCAAAATGCGTTCGGTTACCGATCCCATCAAAACCCGGTTGATGTCACTTCGCCCATGAGTTCCCATGACGATCAGATCTGCGCTGTAGTCCTCCGCCGCTTTGACGATGGCCGGCACCGGGTGATCCTCGATGACCAGTGCAGTGGACTCGACATCATCGCCTATGGTCTCCTGGATGTAGCTGACGAGGCTCTCACGGGCCGATTGTTTCGATTTCTCAAGGGTTCTGGCCAGATCTTCAATCTGGCGAGAGGTGAAATGCGGCGGTGGAAGAAACTGGTTGGCATAAAGCACGAGCAGTCTCGACTTCCAGACCTTGGCCAGATCACGGGCATGGCGCAACGCCAGCCCGGCTCTGTCGCTGAAATCGGTCGGGCATAGTATCAGGCCCGGATGAAATCTGTTCATGTCTCTTTCTCTTTAGATCCGCAAAACAAACAGCGGAAGCAGCCCTTAAGGCTTGAGATATTTCTCTGGGTTCTTCTTGACCACCTCACGGCAATTCTCACAGCAGAAATAAACGGTGCGTCCCATCAACTCGGCTTTGATCTCCTTGTTGACAGGCTCACCGGTGACCGGACAGGTGTTAATCCCGTCGCCCTTGCCAAGGAAACCGCTGTTATCGGCAGGCTCGGCGCCGGGCAGTTCGTGCCGTTTATGCATGACCGGCATGCCCTCTTTGGCAAACTCTGAAACGCCTGCGGCATGCGATTGTATCAACTTCACGACATACGGATCATTCGAGGTCTCGATGATCTTTACGCCTTTTTTAGTCTGAACAACCTCGAGCTTGATTTTATCGGCATTCTCGAACAATGCAACGAAGAGTGGATCCCATTGCCTGATCGGCTGACGATTCTCAAGCCTCTTCTTCATGGCATAGGTATGCTCCGCAATTTTGGCCTGGATCTTCGGGTCATCGGATTCGGTAAGAGCCTCGACTCCATTTTTGATATTCCTGACACTGCGAGTGATCTTCGTGTTGTTTTCAAACAGCATGTGGATTGTCTGCATATCCTCGGGCCGGCCGTCCATCCCGCCCATCATCATGCCACCCTGCCCCTGGATGCCTTTGCCCATGCCTTTGCCCATGCCCTGGCCCTGGCCCTGGCCCTGACCCATCTTTCCATCTTTCATGCAGCACGTCATGGCGTCGCTCTTTTTATCGGCCTGTGGCTGTGTGGATTTATTATCCTGAGCTTCATGCTGATGCTGCTGCTGAGCAAAAGCCTGAGTACCGAGAATCATTGACAGAGCCAATGCAACGATGAACAGGCAATTTTTGATTACGTTTTTCATGACCAATCCTCCAATGAACTCTTACGAAGCTTGATTGCTCCGACTATGATAATAAGAACGATTTGAATAACAACCAACAGTAAACTTTAAGCTTGCTCGGTTTCAGTTTCGGTTTCAGTTTCAGCCTCATGCTCGGGCACTTCAACATCCTTATGTTGCCTTCTCTCGCTCAGATAATAAAGTATCGGGACGGTCATGCGAGAGAGGAGCAGAGAAGCGACTTCGCCGGCCATCAGTGAAATTGCCAGTCCCTGAAAGATCGGGTCGAAGAGCATGACGGCCGATCCGACGATAACCGCGGCGGCGGTGAGCATCATCGGACGGAATCTGACCGCGCCGGCATCGACCACGGCATCGGCGAGCGACATGCCCTGTTTGAGTCTGAGTTCGACGAAATCCACGAGAATGATCGAGTTTCGGACGACGATGCCGGCGCCCGCAATGAAACCAATCATCGACGTCGCGGTAAAGAACGCTCCCATCAGGCCGTGAGCGGGCAGAATTCCGACGAGAGAGAACGGTATCGCCGCCATAATGGCGATCGGAACTTTGAACGACTGGAACCATCCGACCACGAGAATGTAGATAAGCACGAGCACAGCGGCAAAGGCGATTCCCAGATCGCGGAAGACCTCATAAGTGATGTACCACTCGCCATCCCATTTCATGGCGTATTTATCCGACATAAACGGCTGGGAGGCCACATATCTTTCGAGGCCGTATCCTTCCGGAAGCTTTAATTTATCGATCGCCTCGTTGAGATTGAGGATGGCATAAACCGGGCTCTCGACTTTACCGGCGATATCGGCGGTAACATAGACGACGGGCATCAGGTTTTTGTGGTAGATGCTCTTATCGGCAGTCTTCTCTTCGACGCGGACGAGTTCTCCGAGCGGAACGAGGTTGCCGCGCCCTCCCATGACTTTGATCTGCCTGAGGTCATCGAGGCTCGATCTTTCGGAGCGCGCAAGCCTGAGGACTATCGGCAGATCTTCCTTCTCCTGAGGCTGATGAGCGATGCCGACCTGCATGCCATCGACCGCCAGCCGCAGGGTTGCGGCAATCTGCTCGGGCGTCACTCCATTGAGCGCGGCTTTCTCTCTGTCGATGGCGAACTGATATTTCGACTGATCGTCTTCAACGTACCAGTCGACATCGACGACGCCTTCGGTTTTATCGAGAATGTCGCGGACACTCTTTGCGACCTCAATATGTCTGTTGTAGTCCGGGCCGTAAATTTCAGCGACGATCGTTTGCAAGACCGGGGGCCTGGCGGGACTTCCGAGACTTTGATGCGGGCATTGTATTTCAAAGCGATTTGCTGAATCGCCGGCCTGACGCGCTTTGCTATATCGTGACTTTGAGCGCTGCGATCGCCCTTGGGAACGAGATTGACCTGAATATCGGCGACATTCGATCCGCGGCGCATGTAATAGTGCCGCACCAGGCCATTGAAATTGAAAGGCGACGCAGTGCCGATATAGAACTGATAATCCGTCACTTCAGGCACGGTCCTGACGTAATCGCCGATCTCTCTGGTGACGGCCGCCGTCTGTTCGAGCGTTGAGCCTTCGGGCATATCGACGATCACCTGGAACTCGCTCTTGTTATCGAAGGGCAGCATCTTCACACGAACCAGCTTGAAACCCACCAGCGCCAGCGATCCAAGCAGCAGTCCTGTGACGATCAGCAGGAACGTGTAACGCCAGACAGGAAGATGAATCAGCCTGCCCATGACCTGTCGGTAAAGCCTGGTCATGCGGCTCTCTTCGATATCGGCGTGTCCTCCACCCTCACGTTTAAGCAGGCGCAGGCTTGCCCAGGGAGTGACGATAAACGCCACTATCAGAGAAAAGAGCATCGCCGCAGAGGCGCCGATCGGTATCGGTCGCATGTATGGCCCCATCAGACCGCTGACGAAAGCCATCGGCAGAATTGCCGCAATGACGGCAAAGGTCGCAAGGATCGTGGGGTTTCCGACCTCATCGACGGCTTCAACGGCGATATCGATCATAGGCCGGTTTCTGTTTTCCGGCAGACGATAGTGCCGTGTGATGTTCTCGACAACGACGATCGCATCGTCCACCAAGATTCCAATCGAGAAGATCAGCGCGAAGAGCGTAATTCTGTTGAGAGTGTAACCGTAAAAGTAGAAGACAGTCAGGGTCAGGGCGAGCGTCACGGGAATGGCGATGGCGACGATACCCGATTCTCTAAACCCCAGAGTCAGCCAGATGAGCAGCGTGACTGAGAGAATGGCGACAAGCATGTGCAGCAGCAGTTCATTCGATTTTTCGCTTGACGTCTCGCCGTAATTTCGGGTAGCCGTGATCCTGACGTCGGCCGGGATCAGGCTGCCTTTGAGATGCTCGATCTTATCGAGGACATGGTCCGAAATCTCAATGGCATTGGTGCCCTTTCGCTTGGCAATCGAGATCGTCACGGCGGGCGCAATCGGCCCGGCGAGCGTGGCCCTGCCTGCGGCCTGGACATCTTTGGATCCGGCAGGTCCCTTACCGAACATCACATAATCGGCGGGCTCCTCGGGACCATCCTGTATGGCGGCGACATCTCGCAGGTAAACGGGGCGGTTGTTGAAAACTCCCACCACCACATTCCCGACATCGTCGGCGGATTTCAGAAATCCACCGGTTTCGACCAGAAACTCGCGGTTGCCGGATGAGAAGCTTCCCGACTGTAGCTGCCTGTTGTTCTGTTCCAACACCGGAACTATCGAGGCCGGAGCGACATTGAATGCCGCCATACGGGACTCATCAAGAGTCACGCGAAATTGCCGGCGCTGACCTCCGATGATGGTCACTTCCGAGACATCCCGGGTCTCTTTGATCTGATCCTTGAGCTGGGAAGCGATCCGTCGCAACGTGAAATGATCGTAGCTGTCGCTCGAAAGCGTCAGCGCGAGAATCGGAACATCGTCTATCGATCGCGGCTTGACCAGCGGCGGTGATGCCCCGGGCGGGATGATATCGAAATTTGCGAACATCTTCTGATTGAGCCGGACGATCGCATTTTCTTCATTCTGCCCGACGAAAAATCTGACCACAGCCATTGAGACGCCCGGCGAAGAGGTCGAGTAGACATACTCGACGCCGGGAATCTCCCAGAGCAGCTTCTCCATAGGCCCGGTAACGCGCTGTTCAACTTCTTTTGCCGACGCGCCAGGCATCTGCACAAAGACGTCGATCATCGGGACAATGATCTGGGGCTCCTCCTCACGAGGCAGCATGATCACAGCCCCAAGCCCGAGCAGGATCGAGGCCGCAATGATAAGCGGAGTCAGTTTTGAATCGATGAATACCCGCGCCAGTTTCCCTGCAAATCCAATGCCCTCTTTCATGGCCGCTCAACCAACCTTTCCGCCTTCAGCTCAATTCATTGCAGACGGCTGCCGTCATTAACATTGCCCGCGCCTTCAACGACTATGCTCTCGCCATCGTTGAGACCCGAAAGAATTTCGATCCGATCGCCGAAGCTCTTGCCCGTCCTGATCAGTCGCAGGCGCGCGATTTTATTGTTATCGACCACGTAGACGCCGGTAAGCTGCCCACGCTGGACGATCGCTTGCTGCGGCACAGTCATGGCGTTCTTCTGCCCCATGCCGAATCCTGCAACGCCGTAAAGACCCGACCGCAGCGCCTGCCGCGCAGGCAGGTCGATTTTCACGGTGAAGCTCCGGCTTGCCGGATCTGCCGCAGGGACAATCTCGCTGACGGTTCCCTGCAGTAGCCCGGTACCGACCGCATCGATGCGAACCTTGACCGGCCCCCCCAACCGAATCTTACCCAATTGAGATTCCTCAACGGCCGCTTCGAAACGGTATCTGGAATCGTCTTCTATGATCATCAACTGCTGGCCAGGCATGGCAGTCGATCCGACCTCGACCGATCTCGAACTGACAATGCCGCCGGCCGGTGTCACGATCCTCGCATAACCGGCAAATACCTGTGCGGACGAGATGCCGGCTTTCGCCTGGTCGATCCGCGCCTGCATCTGGCTCTTCTTCGCGCCCATCATCTGCAGCATCTTGTCAGCCCGGTCGGCCTCGGCTTCGGCGATCTGATGTTTCGCCTTCACCTCATCAAATTCCTGAGGGCTGACCGATTTTCGTTCGATCAGGCTCTGGTAGCGGTTGTATGTCGAAGCGGCCAGCCTGCGGTTGGCTTCCGCCGCATTCTTCGCCGACTGAGCTGCGCTGATCGACTGTTCGACCTCATTGAGTCCCTCCTGAGCCTCCCGCAATCCTGCCTGCGCTTTCTGCAGTTGAGCCGCGGCATCCCTGTTGTCGACCTCTATCAGTCCCTGGCCCGCCCTAACTCGATCTCCCTCGCGCGCCCGAATCGCCGTCACCGTGCCCATGACCTTCGAAGAGAGCATTGTCACCGTCTTCGATTTGACGGTGCCAGTCGCTTGATACACCTCTTCAACCTGGCTGACGGCGACTTTCTCAACCCTCGCGCCGGTAACCACCGGCGGTTTTTCAGCCGCCGCGTCCTGCTTCTTCCCGCAGGACACAGCCAGGACGGCAATCATGGTGAGCGCCGTCAATATCGCAATTTTCGATTTCATCTCGGACCCCTTGAAAGCTTAAAGTCTTAAAGGTTTAAAGTTTAAAGTTCGTCCCCGGCTAGAGCTTGTCTCAAGCCTTTAGCATCACTGACACGGCTGTTTTTGTAGTTCGCAACAAAAAAATATCTCTAAACTTTGAACTTTGAACTCAGATAAACGGCTGAACATCGTTCAACTGCCCGCTCGATAAAAGGACGTTCGCATAACCGACGTAGTGGTCATACCGGGCGCCGGCGAGATTGAGCCTTGCACGGACCAGCGCCGTCTGCGCTCTGAGCACCTCGGTGATCGTCGTCAGCCCTTCGTTGTATCGATCCTGAACTATG
Organism: Acidobacteriota bacterium; assembly: GCA_016710075.1. Lineage (GTDB taxonomy): Bacteria > Acidobacteriota > Blastocatellia > RBC074 > RBC074 > JADJLO01. Next base: position 339,596 of record JADJLO010000041.1, read on the forward strand.
CGCAAGGCTTCATCCGCCTGATTGATTGCCCGCTGAGCGACGGCGACGCGCTCACGCGCCGAAATGTAGAGCTGGCAGGCGCGGACAACCTCGAACCGGATCTGATTCGCCAGTTGTTCCTGCTCGCTGGCGACAAGAGTGGCTGCCGCGCGGGCCTGCGCGATCCGCGAGCTTCTCCCCGCATCGAAGAGGTTGAAGGTGACGCTGGCGCCGACCAGATAGTCGCCGCTTCCCTGCGCCCAGTTGTAGCGGCTGACTCCCATGTTGGCGAAAACATCGACACGCGGGAGCATCTCGCTCCTCACGCCTTTGACCTGCTCCTCCGAAGATTTCAATGCAAGCCCGGCCCGCGCATATTCAGGGCGCTGCGCAAGCGCCATCCTGATCAGCTCATCCTGGCCTGCAGCCGCGAAGTTCTTTTCCGCCAGAGTCCCACTCAGTTTCTGCGGGCTGTCAGCAGACAACCCCATCGCCGTGCTGAGCGCGGCCGTCGCTGTCGCGATCTCGCCATCGGCCGCAATTCGCTGCTGAAGGAAATCCGCCATCTGGACCTCCGCCGAGAGCAGATCCGCAGTCACCGCCATTCCCGTATCAACGCGGTCGCGGCTGCGCTTAACATCCGCGTCCGCAAGCTTGACAGCTTCATCGGTCAGTTCCTTCCTCGCTCGGGCCAGCAACACTCCGTAATAGGCTCGCAGCACCTCGAACCGGATCTGCTGCTCCACCTGTGAAGTCTGCTTTTCGGCCTGCTGACTGCCGAGCAGCGCGCGATTGATCCGCGTCGATGTCTGACGCTGATCGAAGACCGGCATCCTGATCGAGACCCCGAATCTGAAATTATTCAACGAATCGGGATTGTTCAGCTTGCTCAGATCGAAGTTACTCTGCTTGAAACGCGCCTGTTCCAGAAGCGATCCAAAGGCATATACCGGATTGTTTCCGTTCAACCAGCTCTCACTCAACTGAACCGTGGGCATCCTCCCTGCCCGCGCCTCCTGAACCTGCGCTCCCGCCATCTCGCGCCCCGCCGCAGCCGCCTTTGTCATGGGATTAGTCCGCAGAGCTATCTCCACGGCCAGCGGAAGCGTCAAAACTTCCTGTGAATCCTGCTGATTTTCTGTTGACGGGTTTTTGTCATTGAGGGAGCCCGGCAGACTCGATTGCGCCGTGGCCGGAATTACCTGCGCCACCAGCATCACCCCTGTTAAAAACCGCTTTCCGATCTTCGAGATGAGGCTCTTCAAACAAGACCGTTCTATATTTTTTATAACCATATCTGCACCCGGAACTTTTGCCAACGAACGGAGCCGCAAGCGAGACGCTTGCGCCTCAACTCGTATTGCCAAGGCCGCTGGTATCAGCAAACTTCTAAACTTCCCGTCTACGCATCCTTTGCACCCAGCATTCGCAGGAATGTCATCATCGGACACCAGTTCGTAAACGCTGACTGAATCAGGTTCAACGCGATAAAACCCGTGAAGTAGAACCAGTTGGGGCTGTGATAAACACCCAGCAATATCGTCGCCAAGACAAGACTTCCGGCAATCAACCTCAAATATCTATCAACTGTCATGACTTTCTCCTTTTTATTTCTTTATCTCGTCTGATGTTTTCTTCTCATCAGCACGCCGGAACCCGGCGTCGCACGAATTGCCCACTCAGGTGGATACGCCCATACGCGGAAATACCCAGCGCATGAGCGCAAAGTAGATCGCAAAAAATAAAACAAAGACCAGCCAGCTCGGCATCTTCTTCTCCTCTTCTCTTCGTTACTGTTTATAAACTGTCAATCACTCGATGCAGCTTTTCATTGACCTCACCGGCCAAGGCTTCAAGACCCGCATTCCCCACCACCGACATCATCTTCGCCGCATCAATCGCCGATACCACCGATCGACCTTCCGCTTCGTATACAATCACATTGCACGGCAACAACAATCCAAGCTCCAGCTCAAACTCCAATGCCTGATATGCCAGCGGCGGATTGCAGGCGCCAAGAATCACGTAGTTCCTGAAATCCACCCCCAACTTCTCCTTAAGCTTCTCCTTCATGTCTATCTCGCTCAGAACTCCGAACCCTTCGGCTTTCAACGCTTCTCGAGTTCTCTCCAACGCCTTCTCAAACGGATAATCGGTCGTCTTCCCGTAACCATATCCCGATCCCTCCATCATCCCTTTCACTCCTGCTTTTACCATGTCTTTCTCCTGTCTTATTTCAGCCTTCTAAATTTAGTCCAATAATTCGACGCCGGTTGTTATTTATTGGATATTTACCGCACTATTCGTGCCACAACCCCTGCTCCCTCCCACTTATCTTCAATCACTACTCTAAACTCAAGAATCCGCCAGTTTTATCTGCTTGATTCCAACTATCTCTCGCCCGCCGGAATATTGGCTCTTTCTTTCACTCTGCGTGATTTTCCTCAACCTTTTCCAAATTTTTCCCTTTCCGCACGCCGGTTAAACCGGTATAATCACCGTAAATTGACTATATAGCTATCTAGTTATATAGTCAATTTAAATTTCAATGATTTATTGATGAAGGAGTGGAGATGACAAAAAAAAGGCAGCAGATGATGATGACGCCTGAGGCCTTGAAGCTGGTTGCCGCGAGGTTCAAGGTTTTGTCTGACCCGATGAGGCTGAACATTTTGAGGGTACTGGAGGAGGGCGAGATGAGTGTGAGCGGGATCACAGAGGCAGTTGAATCGACGCAACCGAATATAAGCAAGCATTTGAAAAGCCTGCAGGATGCGGGTTTCGTGAATCGGCGTCAAGATGGAAACACAGTCTACTATTCGATCGCCGATGAGTCGGTCTATGAGTTATGCGATCTGGTCTGTTCGAGCATACAAGAGAGGCTCAAATCACAGGCCAGCGTCTTTGCGGGGGGAAAGAACGTATAAAGTTTAAACTGAAAACTCCCTTGAGTTTGACTAGCCCGCCATCGGCCCTGTATCTTTGTCAGTCGAATTTCCCGAAAAACTGAATACATGAGAACAAGAGGAGAGAGTGGATCACCAATGTCCAATCAGCTTTTAGATATATTGAGCCGGACGGATGACGCCGGCTGGTTACAGATCGTCGAGCGGCTACAGCCGGAGATGCATGCGGTTGATCAGCGAGCAGCGCGCATCTGGTTCGCATTTTTTCCGGTAAAACTTTTCAGGGCGCTGAGCGAGGCAGCAAATCCGGAGGAGAAGGCAAAGAGCCTGCTTCTCAAGGGCAAATACAGGCTGACGGATCAGGTGGACAGTTCGGCGCAGTTTCTTTATGGCCATCGATACTGGCCGGAGGTCAGGCGCGAGGTTGCGGAGTATGCATCGGGCGGTGGATCGAGCCGGTCGTTGGCAGACCAGATACTCGAGACGGCATCGAAGATCGCAAGCAGGCTCGGAGTGGAGACAGCGATTGTAACCGGTATAACGGCAGTGGCATTCGGAACATTGCAGCAGGTCGGAATTGAGCTCTTTAAAGAGCCTGCGCAGGCCGGGGATTATGGAAAGAGCTGGAAGAAATCCGCTAATCAGATAGTCGAGGACCGGAAGAAAGACGACAGTCAGGGGATACTCGGATTTCTGAAATCGGTGGACAAGACATTCACCGTCAATTTCCGCGAATTCGAACCCGGCTATACTTTTAAGGTCGTCAACATGCAGGATGTGACGACGGCAGGCAGGCAGTACAAGGGCGATTATCATTCAAAAGATATGCGCTGCATGCGCGGCGAGGGACCGATTCCGGTTGAGTGCCGGACGGCAGCCTGCGGGACCTGCTGGGTCGGAGTGCTTTCACCTACCGAAAAGCTGGCCCCTCCCAATGATCGTGAGATCAACAAATGGCGCTACTTCGGCTATGAAGGATTCACCGCCAAAGAGGATTCTCCGATCCGACTTGCCTGCCAGTTGAAGGCCCACGGCAACGTGACTCTGGTGATTCCCCCCTGGAACGGCCTCATCGGCAAGCTCGACGAGAAGGAAAAAGAGTCGGGCGCAGCAGCATAAAAACCACCTTAAAGCAGAGTTGCCAGTTGTCAGCTACATATCCAGTACGAGAGTTTTGATACTGGCAACCGGCAACTTTTCTTCAAACTTTAAACTCTTCTCCCCTGGAGGCAAGCACCATGAAGAGAGCAGGCCTGATACGAGCAGCAATATACACTGCTGCGATCCTCATGCTTCTGACGCAAAGCCAGATGGTTTCGCGCACTGAAGCCCAACAAAACAGCCCCGAAAAGGTCGCAGGTTCAGTGACGATCTACCGCGACACGTGGGGAGTCCCGCACGTTTACGGGCCGACCGATTACAGCGTCATGTTTGGCTTCATTTATGCGCAGGCCGAGGACAACTTCTGGCAGATCGAGGACAGTTACATACAGTCGCTGGGGCGATCAGCCGAGGTTTATGGTGCAAGCGGCCTGGATGCGGATCTGGTCAATCATTCGCTTGAAATCGTCAGATTCTCGCAGGCCGAATACGGCAGACTGGACAAGCAGTCGAAAGAGTTCTGCCAGGCGGTGGCGGACGGATTGAACTATTTTCTGGAGAAGAACCCCCAGGTCAAGCCGCGTTTGATCACGAAATTCGAACCGTGGCATGCGGTGGCGTTCGGGAGATTCGCGCAATATCAGCTCTTCATTTACAGGCGGGCCGGCATACGCGATTCCGAGATCCGCACGGCCGTAAAGGAAATCAAGGCGAACGGCGACACCGGCTATCTGCCGCCTTCAGAAAATCATGATGACATTGCCGAAGCTCAGATGGGTGAGAACATTATTGGATCGAACACCTGGGCGATCACGCCGGCAAAAAGCGCCTCTGGAAATGCGATGCTCTTCATCAATCCGCACCAGCCGTTCTTCGGACCGGGGCAGTGGATCGAAGGGCACATTCACAGCGACAGCGGCTGGAATCTTTCGGGAGCGACTTTCCCGGGATCTCCCTTCCCGACGCTGGGTCATAACGACAACCTCGGCTGGAGTCACACGGTCAATGCTCCTGACGTCATCGATGTCTGGGAGGAGTCGTTCAGCGACGCCGCCAATCCGTTGAATTACAAGTATGGAAACGGATATCGCACGGCAACCGAATGGAACGATACGGTCAGCATCAAGACCGACAAGGGAATCGAAACGAAGACTTTCAAATTCCGCAAGACTCATCACGGCCCGGTCGTTTCCGTCCGCAACGGCAAGCAGCTCACGGTGAAGATGGCAATGTTTGAAGAAGGCGGCCAACTGCAGCAGCGTTATGCCATGGGCAGGGCACGAAACTACAACGAATTCAAACAGGCCATGGCGAAGTTATCGGTGCCGATGTTCAACACGATGTATGCCGACCGGGACGGCAACATCTGGTATCTCTACAACGGCGCCATCCCAATTCGCGATACGAAATATGACTGGTCGAAACCGGTCGACGGCAGCGACCCCGGCACAGAGTGGAAGGGATATCACAAACTCGAAGAACTGCCTCAGATCTTCAATCCGCCGGCAGGCTGGGCTCAGAATTGCAACGCCACGCCTTTCCTCGCAACTCAGGAAGGCAACGGCAATCCCGATCAATCGAAATTCCCTGCCTATATGGTCAGCGAGAACGACAACAGCCGTTCACGCATCTCGCGGCGGGTGCTGAGCGAGCGCCAGAAATTCTCTTTCGAAGACTGGTCGAAAGCTGCTTTTGACAGGCGCTGCGTTGAGGCCGAAGTCCTGGTTCCGAAGATCGCAGCCGAATGGGATAAACAGAATGCGGCCAATCCCGCGCAGGCCCTGAAGACTGCTGAAGCTGTTGAACTGCTCAAAAAGTGGGACAAGATCAGCTCAGTCGATTCCGAAGCGATGACACTGTTTACTCTCTGGGCATACAATCGCAGCACCCCGCAAGCCAGACAAATGACCAAAAACAATCCGGCGCCGGAGCTCGCCGTCCTTGAATATACGATGGGCGATATTGCGAAAAACTGGGGCGGGTGGAAAGTCCCGTGGGGCGAAATGGCCAGAATTCAGCGGGTTCATACCAGTGGTGTTCTCGAACCTTTCAGCGACGACAAGCCGAGCCTTCCTGTTGCAGGCGGCCCCGGTGAATACGTCGGCATCGTCTTCAATTTTTACACTCCGGAGGTCAAGGGGCTCAAACGCCGCTACGGCACAGTCGGGCATTCGTTCGTCAAGGTAGTCGAATTCGACAAGAAAAAGCCCCGCGCCATGTCGCTGCTTCAGTTCGGCCAGAGCGGAGATCCTGCCTCGAAGCATTACTTCGATCAGGCCAAACTCTATTCGAAAATGGAGTTCAAACCGGCATGGTTTGCACTGGAAGATATCAAGGCCAATCTCGAAACGTCATACCATCCTGGAATGAAGGCCGCAGCAGCGAAGAAGTAAAAGGGAAAGGCAGCTTCAAAGGCAGAATAAACGAAACAGACGAAAAATATTCAGGCGTTGATCGGGCCAGAACTTCCGATTAACGTAGAGCCGGAATTATCCGGATTATTTTTCCCCTTGAATATTTTTCGTCTGTTTCGTTTATTTCGTCTGTTTCGTAATCTGCCTTTCCCTGCATCGGAATCCATCTTGACTCACCTGCCAGTCCAGCAGGGTTTTCTTTTTTCAAGGAAAGCGCCGATGCCTTCCTGAGCATCTTCAGCCATTGCATTCATGCTCATAATTTCTTTTGTATAGTCATAAGCCTTAGTCTGGTCGAGGTCGATCTGCGTGTAGAAAGCCTGTTTGCCGAGCCCGACCGTAAATGAGCTGGCTTCGGTAATCTGTTCGGCGAGTTTGAGCGTCTCTGCCTGAAGCTGAGTCGCTGGAGCCACGCGGTTGATGAGTCCCCATTCCATGGCGGTGAGTGCGTCTATCGGCGTTCCGGTAAGAAGCATTTCGAGAGCCTTTTTTCTTCCGATGGCTCTGGTCAAAGCGACCATTGGAGTGCTGCAGAAGAGCCCGATCCTGACGCCGGGCGTGGCGAATTTGGCCTCTTCGGATGCTATCGCAAGGTCGCAGGTCGCGACAAGCTGGCATCCTGCGGCGGTAGCTGTGCCCTGAACCTCGGCAATGACTGGCTGGGGTATCTTTTGAATCGTTGTCATGAGATCAACGCAGGCATCGAAGATCCGTCGGTAGTCGTTGATCGTCCCTTCTCGCATTTCATTCAGGTCGTGCCCTGACGAAAAGACCGAGCCGGCGCCAGCAAGGATAACGGCCTGAATCGATCTGTCTTCGCCGATTTCGAGCAGACAGGATGTCAGTTCCTTCATCAATGAGAGCGACAAGGCGTTGCGGCGCTCGGGCCTGTTGAGCGTGACACGGGCCACAGGCGAATTGGCATCGACAAGAATGTTCTCATAACTTTTCTGCATGGTTTTTTTCTCCAGGGAATTTCATCCATCTGCTCTTCCACTATTGAAATGATTGCAAATCAGCTTCAGCATAACAAGTGAAGTAACCCGCAAAATTATGCAGACACAACAACTTTTTCATTAATCTACAGGAGGAGACAACAATGAAGATAATTTCCGCTCTCTGGTCATTTCACACCATTGCGGTGGCGCTCTTTGCATCAGTTCTGATCATTGCGGTCAATATCGGCAAAGGTGTGACCGGTGCAGCGCCTGAAGAGCCACAGGCCAATGACGGAAAATTGAGAATCATTGCATTCGGGGCTCACCCTGACGATTCCGAGCTGCAGGTTGGGGCGTTGCCGCGATGTGGGCGGCCAAAGGACATCACGTGAAACTGGTCTCTGTGACTAACGGGGACATCGGTCACTGGCGTGAGGCCGGCGGTCCGCTGGCTTTGAGGCGCAAAGCCGAGGTCGAGCAGGTCTCAAAGATGCTTGGATCTTCCGTGGTCGTGCTCGACAATCACGACGGCGAGCTGATGCCGACTCTCGAAAACCGCAAGGCGATTACAAAGCTCATCCGCGAGTGGAAGGCCGACCTTGTTCTGAGCCCGCGCCCCAACGATTATCATCCGGATCACCGCTACACCGGCATCCTCGTTCAGGATGCGGCTTTTATGGTGACAGTCCCCTTCTTCTGCCCGGATGTCCCGCCGCTCAAATTAAACCCGGTCTTTATGTATTACACAGACAGATTCACCAAGCCCAACCCGTCGCAGCCCGACATAGCCATCTCGATCGACGCCGTCATGGATAAAAAGCTCGATGCTCTGGCAGTCATGGAATCACAGTTCCTCGAAGGCGGAGCGAACGGGCATGAGGGGTTGATGCCTAAAAACCCCGCTGAGAGAACAAAGCGCATCAAAGAAGTCCGCGATGCCCATGCAGCACGCAACTTCAGCGTCGCCGAAAGATTCAGAAATGTTTTGAAAGATTGGTATGGAGCCGAGGCCGGCGCGAAGGTCAAATACGCCGAAGCATTCGAGATCTGCGAATACGGACGCCGGCCGGATAAGGCAGAGCTGAAGAAGTTATTCCCGTTCTTTTAAGGGGAGAAGAATAGATTACGAAACAGACGAAATAAACGAAAAAGACGAAAAATATTCAGGGGCATAAATAATCCGGACAATTCTGGATATACGTTTATCGGAGGCTCTCGCCCGATCAGTGCCTGAATATTTTTCGTCTTTTTCGTTTATTTTGTCTGTTTCGTATTCTGTCTTAATCTTTCTTATTCGCCTGCTTTACCCACGCTGCCGCGGAGTTCCTCGCGGAGACGTTCAATTTCCGTTAATTTGTCCTGAATTCGCTGAAACAGCGCTGACTGGGCCTTGATTCCCTCGTCGATGAGGAAAATTGCCGCATCCGCCCTGCCCTTGAAGATGCCTGCCGAGACAAGACTGTCGATCTTGTCGGAAGACTCATCGCTGAGGCGGACAATAACGGTCGTATCTTTGACATTGAGAGCGCGCTCGACGGCCTTGTTGACCGACTCGGGAACTCTGTTGAAGAGATCGCGGAGCGTCGATGCGATATCTTCGATGGTTTCAACCGCACGTGTGCCGGATGATTGTTGGGGCGGCTGCGTCGTCAGCGGGCCACCCGGATTGTTTTCATTATCGCTCATCATTTGTTAATTCCTCCTTGCCAATTTAAGACTGCAAGGGGTTATACGATTCCGGGTCACGTAAAAGTTGCATACTTATTCCGCTGAGATATTTGGCTCGATCTTTGTGAACTGGAGGCCGTAAGCAACAAGGCAGAACGGCAGCCTGAGCAGTGACTCGTTATAAGAAAGAACGTTCTGGACATAGTCTTTTCGAGCTGCATTTGTCGCGTTGATATTGGCCTTGTAGTCGTCAATGAGACGCAGATAGGCGTCATTGGCTTTGAGATCGGAGTAGGTATCTCCGAGGCCGAGAATCTGCTCGGAGAGTTGAGTCAGTTCGTGATAGACGCCGATGAGTCCGTCCTTGTCGCTGTCCTTGACTGCCTGATTGAGATTTCCCTTGATGTTCATCAAGGCGGACAACGGCGGGAGATCCGCTTTGGTGACGGCCTTGGCAGTTTCGAGCGCCTTGCCGGCGGCCTCACCCTGCTTGCCGATGGTGGCGACAAATGTCTGCCATTTGGTGAGAGCGAGCTGGCGGCGCTTGCCGAGTTCGTCTTTGGTGTACGGGAAAAGCTTGTCCACCGGATAGAATTTACGATTCTCCTCGAATTCGATCCAGGTCCACTGATTGCCGCTCGGCGGAGGCGCAAACCTCAGCTTCGTCGATTTATTTGTGTATGCGGCGCTGGATGGCGCGCGCTCTTTGACCGTCACCACAGCCTTGCCGTCAGGCTCGGCCACAATCGATGTGACCTCTATGACGCCGTCGACTTCGGCGACCACAGCGCTCACCGGCGATTCACTCACCGAGTTGATACGGCGTCCAATGCTGAAAAAGACCTCGTCTTTGGTGATCTGTTTTGGCGCCGGGGCCTGAGCGTAAATCATCACTTCCCCGTTGATCAACAGAAAAAATGAAGCAAGGGCGAATGCGTTAATCAGCAATTTTCCAGCCATTTTTACTCCTTGAAAGAATTTCGACATCCGGTCTCTGAAATCCGTGACTGGAATAATTTCCAGTTGATAAAAGGATCTGAGCCGGAGCGGTAAGAACGCGAAACGCCGCCGGCTTGCACTGTGCAAATCACCTGCGGCATGATGAAACTTCGCAGAGAGTTGAATAATTCATCTTTCCACCGATCAAAATCATGAAGGAGTGTAGGCTATTCCGCAAATCGAAGGCAAGACACTAGGGCTCAAGCCCAACCAGCTGCGCCGGATTGAGAAACTCTATACGAGGCGCATTCCCCCCAGAGAAATCGTTACCCAGGAGTTTGCGCGACAGTTGTCCGAAATCTCTCACGAGATAGGCCGGCAAGTTGGAGTGCTCGTTGACCGCAAGGGTCATGTTGACAGCGTAATTGTAGGGGATGCGACGAAGATCGTGCTTCCGGCTCAGGACAGATCCAGGCTGGGCCAGTCGAGGTTCAACGGGTTGCGCTGCCTTCACACGCACATCCGCAATGAAGAAGGGCTGACACATGACGACCTGACGGACCTTGCGCTCCTCAGGCTCGACCTGATGGCGGCGATCGATGTCGATTCCAAATCGGGCCTGCCGCTGATTGTGCGCGCGGCGCACCTGCTGCCGGCTTCCGCCAGAAACGGCGCCGACAATTCCGACCAGTTGGAGAGCACCGATCAGGAAATTTACGGCTTTCTGGATCCGGTGGCGCCAGGGCAACTGGATGTTGATTTTCTTGAACTGATCGAATCGCTCGAAAGCGAGATGGCCCGCAATCGCGGGACGCGCAAGGCATCGGACACGCGTGATCGAGCGATATTAGCCGGTGTCACAACCGGATCGACGGCTGATGCACGCGATTCGCTTGATGAGTTGCATGAGCTGGCGCTTTCGGGTGGCCTTGTTGTTCTGGATGAGATCATTCAGCGTCGTCAGTCGCTTGATCCGAAAACCCTTGTCGGGCAGGGCAAACTTGACGAGATCATCATCCGGAGCCTGCAGCTCGGCGCGGATATGATAGTTTTCGACCGTGAGCTGACCCCTTCCCAGGTGCGGGCCATCAACTCCGCAACCGATCTGAAAATTGTCGACCGATCACAACTGATACTCGACATATTTGCCCAGCGCGCTCAGACGAGCGAAGGGCGAATCCAGGTCGAGCTCGCGCAGTTGAAATATCTGCTGCCGAGGCTCACCGGAACAGGGACGGCGATGTCGCGGTTGATGGGTGGAATCGGGGGTCGAGGCCCCGGTGAAACCAAGCTCGAAGTCGATCGCAGGCGGGTGCGCGATCGCATTGCCCTGCTTGAAGACAAGCTGCGAACCATCAGAGAGAACCGCGAACAACGACGACGGCAGCGGACACGGCGCGAGATGCCTGTCGTATCGATCGTCGGCTACACCAACGCGGGCAAGAGCACGCTGCTCAACGCTCTGACGCAAAGCAAAGTGATTGCGGAACAGCGAATGTTTGCCACACTCGATCCGACCAGCCGCCGGCTGAGACTTCCAAGGGACCAGGAGATCATCATCAACGATACGGTGGGATTCATTCGCGATCTACCGAAGGATCTGCTGTCAGCCTTCAAGGCCACGCTTGAAGAGATTGAACAATCGGACCTGCTGATCCACCTCGTCGATGTCTCGAGCAACCAGCTCGAAAGCCAGATCGAATCGGTCAATCGCATTCTCGGAGAACTCCAGCTCGCAGAGATCCCGAAACTGATGGTCTTCAATAAAAAAGACCTGGTCGATCCGGAGGAGCTGGAGAACCGGTGCCACGTCTATAATAATGCGATTCCAATTTCAGCCCTCGACAGATCATCGCTCGCCAGACTCGTCAACGAGATAAGCGAGCGGCTCAATCCGGAGGACGCACTTAGAGCGCCGGTGTCTGAAGATGTTCCAGTCGGGTCCTAGCCTTCCTTATCTGCCTGTCGACCTGTGAAACCAGCTCGGCGAGCAGATCGACGCCCAGCGACTCGGCATTGGCCACACGCAATTTGAGCTTGTAAACCTCGGAACCGGTGATCTCTTCTAGGTCGGCCTTGATTTCGACAAGCCGCTGTTTTGCCTCGGCGATTCTGCGAAGAAGCAGGATCATTTCCGCCGACATGCTTCCACTAATCGACGACTCGTCGGAGGCTTCGCCTGCTTCAAGCAGCTCCTGCAAGCGGTCCTCCGCGCCGGTTTCGTACGCCCGGTTGACTTCGACCATGAGGTGATGACGATGCCTGCGTTCCTGCTCGCATTGAACGAGGTCGGGGTGAAACCGGCGAACCACTTCCCGGTAAAGTTTTTTGAGCTTGTCCGTGTGAAATCTGTTCTGGCCGCATCCGACTTCGTCATCAGCCAGTGAGCCGTCGACGATCTCTTCATCTTCCATGTCGAGCCCCTGCAGGGCAGCTATCTGCTTTTCGATCTCGGCAAGCTCGTCATATCTTGCGCCGACGACATTCAAATATCGCCCTTCGAAGGCGAGCATCTCTCCCTGCAGACTGGAGTATTCAGGTTCGAGCCGGACTAATTCCAGCTCAAGGGCGGCGAGTTCCTCGCGCCTTTCATTGAGCTGCTGCTCTTCGTTTACCTCATTGAGTATCAGTCCTGTTTCCATAATTCAAAATCTTGCGCGCAGGCGTTCAAGAATGTCTTTGAAATTAACGTACTCATGACAGTTGATTCCACGATCGCTGCAATATTCCGCCAGAGTATGTTTGGCGAAGACCTCGTCGGCCACCTCTGCGGCCTCTCTGTCGGACAGGCCGTCGCCGATGAAGACAACATATTCTCCACGTTTTTTCGCGGCGCGCAATGCCGCAGCCTTGTCGTGGCCGTGCGGTGTCTTGTCCCTGAAGATCGCCTGCCATCCGGTCGTCGTGTCGGGTTTGATCTCGTTGGCCAGGATCTCGAATTTCCAGTCACCTGTCGTCTTGTATTCGCCCTGATCGATGAAGAGATCGATTATCTGATGAAAGCCTGCGCTGAGAATTGTCAGCGGGAACTTCTTCTCCCTGCACCAGGCGGCAAACGCCGGGAAGCCCGGGTCAATCCGGACCTGCTCCCGCAATGCTTTTTCCGCAGTATCAAATGTTGCGCGGATGCTTCGCATCTCGCCGGCAATTCCATCTCGCAAGCTGATATTGCCTTCACGGATCAGCCGGCCCATGGTCTCAACCATCTGAGGGCCCCCGCCAAGATTGGTCGCCAGAAAGACCAGCGTGTCCTTTTCAGTTATCGTTCCGTCAAAGTCGGTGAAAATATGTGTTTTATTCATTTGGATTAAAGAAGATTACGAAACAGACGAAATAAACGGAACAAACGAAAAGATCTGAAGATGCAAAGATTCCTGAATTTCTACTGTTTTGTCTGTCGACAAACATGGTTGATCGAGCCTGTTGACCGACTCTTGACCGCCTGTTGACCGCCCGAAAAATTTTTCGTCTGTTTCGTCTGTTTCGTAATCTGTCTTCCTTCTTACTTCTTACTTCTTCAGTTTCTCACTTCCACGCCGGCCGGCGGCTTGAAGACGAAGGTCGAATCGCTTACCGCCGCATTTTCATTGATGTTCGAAAAGAGAAAGTCAGAGCGCGAGCCGTCGCTTTCAATCAGCGTCAACCTTGAAATCTGCAGGCTGAGCGGATCGAATTCGACAATCAGTTCTTTGAAATCCTGTGCCCGTCGCGGCAGCAAGCGAAGGACCTTATTACCGGCCCGGGCCGGAGATTCTTTGGCGAATTCGATCTTATTGAATTCCTTGCGAAGATTTCCTCTGCCCAGAAGGAACATGAAAGGAGCGCGGAGATCGTCCGATTCCTTCACCGGAGTCTTTGTCGCATAACCATCAGCAGGCGCGTATTCATAGAAATTTTTGCCATCCGAAAGAAAGAGCTTTTTTTCGGGTGTCAAGTAATCCCAACGCATTTTCCCGGGTTTTCTGAGAACGACGTGTCCGCTTTCACGGCGAGGTCGATCGCTGCGCGATGTGTATGTCTGGATGAAATCCGCTGAAAGCGAGGATATTTTCTGATATCTGCCCTGGAGCGCATCGATCAGTTTGTCCAGTTCCGGCTGCTGAGCCGGAGTCTGGACCGTGAGAATCGAAAACAGAAGCAGGGCGAAAAAATTATTGATCATCTTTTGAATTATAACTACGATCACCCGCGGGTTGCATGTGACTTGCAATCTCCACTGCGATTTGACCGGCGATCTTCGCGTTGTTTTTGAGGAGAGAGATATTGGCCTTGAGCGACCGGCCGGCGCTGCGTTCAGCGATGCGAGCGAGCAGAAACGGTGTCACGGCTTTTCCAGAAACCTTCATTGTCGAAGCGGCAGCAAGAGCCTCTTCGATGAAACCGGCAATCTCATCGGCGGGTATCTCGTCGGCTGCCGGCACCGGAGCGACGACAAGAATCGATGTTCCAAGCCCCAGTTTCCAGTGATTGAGCGCGATACGTGCGACTTCGCTTGGACTGTCCGCTCGGAGGTCCAGTTTCAGTCCGCTCGAACGCGAGTAGAATGCCGGCAACTCATCCGTGCCGTAACCGATAACCGGGACTCCGCAGGTTTCGAGGACTTCCAGGGTTTTAGCCAGATCCAGAATTGCCTTGGCGCCGGCGCAGACCGTAATCAGAGGATAGCGAGCCAGAGCCGTCAGATCGGATGAGATATCAAAAGACTGACCGGCGCCCCGGTGAACGCCGCCGATGCCTCCGGTGGCGAAGACTTTTATTCCCGCCAGATCTGCAATGTGAAGCGAAGCCGCCACCGTCGTCGCTCCCCAGGATCCGGAAGAGACGACGCTGCCCAGATTCGCCAGGTTGACCTTCGCCACATCCTTGTTCGAAGCGACTTCTCTGATCTGATCTTCGGTCATTCCGATCACCGGGCGGCCGCCCAGAATGGCAATGGTTGCGGGAACTGCTCCGGTGGATCTGACGGCCGTCTCACACGCCAGCGCTGTTTCAATGTTGGCCGGCTCAGGCAGACCATGAGCAATGACCGTCGATTCAAGCGCCACAACCTTGCCGCCTCCATTCAGGGCCGATGCTGTCATTGGTGATAATTCAAACATTCTCTTCATTCCGATTCTCTTGCAAAAACCTCAATGAGTCTCTTATTCTCAGTGATAGTTCAGCTTAGCTCAGGATGAACGATGAGCCAAGCTTGTATTTTCCCGTGATTGTAACATTATCAGCAAAGATCGCTTTAATTGGTCATAGTAACCGGCGGCATCAGCAGCGCCATAATCGAATCGAGGTTTAATATGGGCAAGCAAGTGTTAGCGCTTATTCTTGGCGGTGGCCAGGGTTCGCGCCTTTTTCCTTTAACTCAACAGCGCTCCAAACCGGCAGTTCCGCTCGGCGGCAAATACAGATTGATCGATATTACGGTCTCGAACTGCATTAATTCGGGGATTCACAACATCTTCGTGCTGACTCAATTCAACTCCGCTTCGCTCAACCGGCATATCGCCAGAACTTATCGATTCAGCAGGTTTTCAGACGGATTCGTCGAGATACTTGCCGCCGAACAGACTCCGGAAAACAAAAACTGGTTCCAGGGCACGGCTGATGCGGTGCGCCAGGTGATGATGCACATCACGGATTTCGGTCCCCAGCATGTGCTGATCCTCTCCGGCGATCATCTCTATCAGATGGATTACAAAAAGTTTCTGGAACACCATATCGCGACCGATGCCGATGTTTCGATCTCCGTCATTCCGACTGATGAAACCCGGGCATCGGGTTTCGGTCTGGTCAAGACCAATGATGAGGGTCAGATAGTCGAGTTTCGAGAAAAACCACCGGCTGACCAGCTTCCGGCAATGGTCGTCGATACAACCAAACTCGGGCTTAGTCCGGAGGAAGCAGCTCACCGCCCTTACATCGCTTCGATGGGAGTCTACCTGTTCAAAATAGACGTGCTGCGAGAGATTCTTGAAAAAGGCACATACAAGGATTTTGGCGGCGAGGTCATCCCTGCAGCCATCAGCACCAGAAATGTCAATGCATACCTCTTCAAGGGTTTCTGGGAAGACATCGGAACCATCAGTTCATTCTTTCATGCCAATCTCGATCTGACTTCAATAATGCCAAAATTCGATCTCTTCAACGCCGAAGCGCCGATCTTCACCAGGCCCCGGTACCTTCCAGGCACGAAATTCACGGACTGCGAAGTGAAGAATGCGCTCATATCTGAGGGATGCATCATCAATCGAGTATATATCAATCATTCCGTCATCGGCATCAGATCACGCATCGAGAGCCAGTCGAGGCTCGAACATACACTGATGATGGGAGCCGACTACTATCAGAACCTGGCCGAGCTCTCTGAAGACAGGAAGAACGGAGAACCGTGGGTCGGAATCGGTGAAAACACAATCATTCGCAAAGCGATCATCGATAAGAACGTCCGCATCGGTTCGAATGTGAGAATTCTAAATGAAGCCAATCTGGATTATTACGACGGGGACAACTACTTCATCCGCGAGGGAATTGTCATCATCCCGAAAGGTGCGAAAATCAAGGATGACACGGTAATCTGACCACACAATCATGGCTTCAATTGATCGGGATCATCAGATTGGCCCTCAGGCTCAGGAAGGTGGCATTGGTGCGCGACTGCATCATCTCTGGACATTAGCCGTTGCTGCATTATTGATGCTCATCATCGGCTTGCCGGCGATCCTCATCGGCCACATCGTCAGAACAGCCTTCGGCGTAGAGGGATTCATCTTTCCCTATGCCAAATTCGCTTGCCGTATCTATCTCTGGTCAGCAGGAGCCCGCATCCACGTCAGCGGCCTCGACAATCTGGATCCGAAGCAGGGTTATGTCTTTGTCGCCAATCACCAGAGCACTCTCGATCCGCCGCTGCTGTTTGCCTTTCTAGGGCACAATGTCGGAGCCATCGCCAAGAAAGAACTGCTCAAAGTGCCGCTCTTCAAGCAGGCCTTCCCGCTGGCCAATGTCGTTCCGATCGATCGCAGCAATCGTGAAAAAGCGCTGGAGAGCACCAGGCGCGGCGCGCAGGTATTACGCAACGGCAACAGCCTCATGGCTTTTCCGGAAGGCACAAGAACAATCGACGGCCGCGTCAAAGAGTTCAAGAAGGGAATTTTTTACATGGCCATCGAGGGAGGCGTTCCGGTGGCGCCCGTAGTCATAAACGATACGCGACTTGTCATGAGAAAAGGTTCCGGCAAGTGCCGGCCCGGAGACGTTTATCTTGACATCCTGCCGCCCGTCAGCACAGCCGGGTATTCAATCAGCAACATTGACGAACTCGTCAATCACGTCAGGGATCTGATTGTGCCGCACGTCAGAACGGACTGAGATTGCACTGAAGGAAACGATCAATACTGAGCGAGATGCCATTGAAAAGCAAAAATGAACCCGGCGAATCAGCACCGAATTCAGAGAGCCTTCTCGAATCCAGAATCGCCGCACTGACTGAAGAATTGAAGCTGAAGGATGAAGAGATTGAAAAGATTGCATCCGAGCTGAATCAAACCCGTGAGACTGCCGAGATTGCAGTCCGGGCAAAGTCGGACTTTCTCGCCAATATGAGTCACGAACTACGCACCCCGCTCAACGCCATCATCGGCTACAGCGAGATGCTTCAGGAAATGGCCGAAGATCTTGGAGATGACAAGTTCCTCTCGGCTCTCAAGACTATCCGCGGAGCTGGAAAACGCCTGCTCGATCTGGTCGACGATATTTTAGATATCTCCAGGATCGAATCTGGGAAAATGGATCTTTTCCTTGAGCATTTCGATATTCGAGCCCTGGTTGACGAGGTTCAATCGACGATCCTGCCACTGGTCGATAAAAACGGCAATAAGCTTCTGGTGAAGTTCGAAAACGAACCGGGGATGATGTTAGCGGACCTGACCAAGGTTCGGCAGTCGCTCTTCAACCTGCTGAGCAATGCAGGCAAGTTCACTCGCAACGGCTGGATAGAGCTGACGATCACCCGCCGCGCCGGCCCTGCAGGGGACGACGCAGTCTTCCTCGTTTCGGACACAGGAATTGGAATGTCGCCGGAGCAGATACCCAGGATTTTCGAACCGTTCGTCCAGGCTGACCCATCGACGACACGCAAATTCGGCGGCACAGGCCTTGGCCTCAGCATCAGCCGCCATTTCTGCCGGATAATGGGCGGCGATATCTCGGTATCGAGCCGGCCTGGCGAAGGATCTGTCTTTACCATGCTCCTGCCCTGTGAAGTGAAAAAAAATCCGGCAGGCATGAAAACGATTGATTGATCGCCCACCGACGTCAGGTGGCGTAGATCCGATAAAGCATCAGGTAAACGATCACACCCGTCACCGAAACATAGAGCCACATCGGGAAGGTCCAGCGCGCAATCGCCCGGTGCTTCTCGAAATCCCCGCGCAATGCCCGCGCAAAAGTGATCAGAATCATCGGCACGATAACCGCAGCCAGGATCGTGTGCGTGACAAGAATCGTGAAATAGAGGATCCTCGCCGCCCCCTGCCCCTGAAACTTCGTCGATCCGTGATAATAGTGATAGGTCAGGTACGAAATCAGAAAAAATGTCGAGGTCACGAAAGCGCTCACCATGCAGACGCGATGTGCAGTGATCCTGCTGCGGCGAATGAATGTATAACCGGTGATCAGCAATACCGCACTGATGCTGTTGAGTATGGCATTGAGTGTTGGAAGATCCGAAATTGACATATTTTTTTCTTATTATTTGTCTAAAAGTGAATAAGCGGCGTCCCTAACCCCACAGAAATATCAGCGCCAGCAGGTAAATCCAGAGGAGATCGAGAAAATGCCAGTACAGAGCGGCAACCTCAACTGAGGCCCTGCGACGCACCACGGTCCAGGTCTCTGCCGGTCTGAAAGTCACAAAGACCAGCGCGGCGAGTCCACCGATCAGGTGAACTCCGTGCAAGGCGGTAAAGATATAGGCATAGCCGCTGCGGATATTGCTGTTGATGTAAAATCCGGTTGCCACAAGTTCACGCCATGCCGCCAGTTGAGAGACAAGGAAAGAAGTTCCCAGCACGAACGTAAGGTTGATCCAGAATTTAAACCGTGATTCCAGTCTGCGCCGCAAAGACCGTTTTGCAATCTCTATCGTGATGCTGCTGGCTATTATCAGGGCGGTGCTCAACCAGAGCACACCCGGCATGATCATACTCTGACGGCCGGCTCGCGTGAAAATGTATGCGCTGGACAGAGTCAGGAAAAGCATGCAGATGCTGACGATAGTCAGCCAGATGCCTATCCGGTAGCCTTCAGGTGGCGGAGTTTTTTCAGGCTCGGAATTCTTCCCGCCATCATCATCGCCACCAAAACCGTCGCCCCAGAAAACATCAAGGCCTCCACCATCCGTGATTACCGGATCATTGGCCCTGTCTTTACTTACTGTCGGCAATACTTCACCTCACAGAGAAGAAGAGAGATTACGAATAAACGAAACAGACAAAAAATAAGATAGAGGATAAATCAAGTTATTACTGACCATGTACGCGGGTATTTTTTTATTCTGTTGCGGAAAGTTTAAAGCGAACCGATGATACGTGGATCATTGAAAGGTCATGGAGTGCGGCGACCTGTCGCCGCTTTGGTAGTCCCGTGGTTACTCAAATTTGGAAAAATCTACTCACCTAGCCGCACACCGATTTAACGAGCGACAAGGGGAGGTCCATATTTGAGCGATTTTGGAAAGCCAAACTTTTTAACTAACAGGGCCTTTTTGCAAGAGTTCTTTATTTTGACTTGACTAGCCCACAAGTGCGCTTCGCCGGCTGTTTAAATTACTTCAAAAGAACGTGTCAAATCGATTCAGAAATGCTTATTTGCCTAACATCAGTTACTGATATTCCGTGCGTAACATCAGTTATTGATAATGTTTGGCGAATTCAGGGCAGAACGAGCGCAGGCTGCATCTTCAGCGTTCCTTTGTTACTTTCTGCCTTTGTAGCTGATCCGTCAAATGAAAAATCCAGATTGGCATCTGTATTTGGCTTGACCAGCGCCTTGCCGGTTCGAGCGCCAAACTTTTCATGCCAGGCCACAACTTCGTACTCCCCCGGTGGCAAGCCCTTGATCGTATACGCACCATCCTGGCCGCTCACGGCAAAAAAAGGATGGGGCAGGACGCTGATCCAGGCGAGCATCCATGGATGCATGTTGCATTTGACGGGGAATAGTTCTTCCACACTGGTAAACTTGCGTTTAATTGGCCCCTGCCCTGCCATTTGAGACTGATTCCATTCCCTGTTGGCCTTTGGCACTGGGTGGACATTATGATTCGTCTGGTCGGAATTGCTGATTGAAAGAGTCTGCCCGGTCTGCAGTCCCAGCACCCGCGGAGAGAATCTACAGCCCTTCTGGTCAAGAACGACCTCTGTTGCAGGGACGTCAAAACTCACCCTCGGCAACCCGCTTTTGACATAGATAAAGACATTCCGGAGTTTTCCATCTTTGGTCATGCCTTCATCACTCGCAGAATCGCCGCTGCCGAGACATGCCGGATCCTGGCTCATATCCATTATTGCAGGCTTTGCAGGCATCGCATCCACCCCGGTGAATGAAATCCGGCCCGTGATATTGGCTTCGTTTCCAGCCGGCTTCCACGGTGGATCAGTCGGAGACGGCACCTCTTCCTTTCGCTCACAACCGAGACTCAATGAGGTCGCCAGCACCAGTAAAATTGCGAATAGTGTCTGTTTTGAAATCATCATCGCTCTCTCCCTCGATTCCAGACAATCAATTAAATCAGAAAAGTATTGAAAAAATGTTCGCCTTGTCTGGAAAAAAACGCTCAATCAAACTGCAAAAGAATCATCTCACACCGGACAATCCACTACAAAACGGGAAACGCCGGAGAAGCAGCAACTGGCTGCCTCTCCGGCGTCTGTATCGGGCCGATCGATGATGCCTGACCGGTTACCAGTTGAACCTGACTCCAAGCTGAATCTGCCTTGGATCAGCCGCGGAGGTGAATCCAAGCGGCTGAGTCGGCTTTCTGTCATATCTGCCATTCAGGCTGAAATTTGACAACGGAGTAGCCCCGGTAAGGGTGCAGGGAGTGAAGTTTCCACCACTGTCGGTGCAGGCTGCTCCAAGCACGTTGTTGATGCCAAGCATGTTCGTCCGGTTGAAAAGATTGAACGCCTCGAAAGTGAATTCGAGGAACCTGCTCTCCTTGACGAAGAACCGGCGGGAAACACGCATATCGAAGCTGTAGAACGGCTGGCTCGTGCCAGTGTTTCTGCCGGCCCGGCCTGGGCGGTCGCTCTGTGAGCGGCCATCTGCATTGGCATCGAAGCCGAGCAGAAGATTGATCGGACGTCCGCTCTGAGCAACGAAGATCGGCGATATGCTCCAGTCTCTGGCCACCACATTGTCGAACGGCGACGCAATGACGCCGCTGATGACTGCACGATGGCGCTGATCAAACGACGACAACGCCCTGTCCAGGCTGACATTGAGCGGGTTCTGCGCCGAGAAATCACTGTTGAAGTCCGTCACTTCGTCAATCGCCTTCGACCACGTGTAGTGACCGTTGATGCTGAAGAAGTTTGAAAACCTTCTCGAGATCTGAGCCGTCAGCGCGTGATAGAAAGAGTTGGCGGTCGTTTCGTAAATATTGTCCTGGAGAATCAGCGGATTGCGGTAGTCCGTAGTTTGCCCCGCACCGGCGAATCGAACAAATGTCGGCCCGCCATTCGGATTAAGGGCACTGACCGGGCCGGTGATCTTGAACGGATTGGCATCCCGGTTGCGGGTGATATGCAACCCGCGAACGAACATATAACCTGTATCAAGTGAGAACCCTCCGCCAAGATCGCGCTGGATTCCAAGGCTCGCCTGATAGGTCACCGGATTGCGATAGTTGGGACCGAGACGGAAACGGACCTCAAGCGGCGTTCCCGGACCGGGGGTGATCGGACGACCGACAACACCCGGCGCCAATACGGATGCCGGCGGCAGAATGTTCGCCAGATCCCCGCGCACAATCGGTCGCGAGAAGAAATTGGTTGCCGCCGCCAGTCCACTGAACATGTCAAATGAACGAGGCAAACCGAATGCATTCGTTGTCGGAGTCGCAAGAGCGATGAATATCGACGTTGGATCGGGATACCCGCCAAGCTCGCGTGTTACGTTGGCGACCGCATTGTTTAGGAAGCCAACAAACATGCCGGCTCCGCCTCTGATCGCGGTCTTTCCATCGCCCTTCGGATCCCACGAGAAGCTCGCTCGCGGCTGCCAGTCCCGGAAATAGGTCGGCACTAAGAAAGGCTCGTCGTGAATCGCATATCGAAGACCGTAATTAAGGGTGAAGCGATTGCTGACCTTCCAGGCGTCCTGGATGTACATCATGTAGCGGTTGGTCCACGAATCCGCCGCCGCATCTCCGAAGCCCTGCTGATAAACGATCGGCAGGCCGAAGTTGAATGACTGCAGCGCATTGATCGGCGTGCTCAGAGCCGGAAGCAGCGACGGATTGTTGGCCGTCAGAAACTGCGTCAACTGAGCGAGGCCCGCGGGCCCGCCAAATGCAGGGTTGAGCGCTATCACATTCCCAAGAGGAATTGCCGCACCGAAATTGAAACGGCCGCCGAAGAACGTTTCGCTCGTCGACGAGACGTCATGGAAGAACAATGATCCGCCGAACTTGATCGTGTGTGAACCAAGAATGTAGGTGAAGTTGTCATACACATCGTAATGGCGCTCGAACGTCTGTGAAGGAAGGAAGATATCCCTTCCGAAGTTGCCGTACCCTTCGATGTTGAATTCCGGTCCGTTCTTGTCGTTCGGGATGAACCCGACACGGTTGTAGCTGTACTGAAGTTTGAGTTCGTTGAATGCCGTGGGGCCGAACTGGTAGTTGTGAGAGGCCACGACGCCGCCGACGAACGAATCGACCTTGCGCCCGCGCGACACGGCCGTCAGGGCCCCGGCAGCCTGATTCTCAAAAACACCATCAGTGATGTTGAAACGCAGATAACCCGTGCTCTTGTCACTGAAGTTGTGATCGAGTCGCCCGGTGAATTGAGTCTGATATTCGCTGAACGGGAACGACCCGCTCGCATCGGTAAAGAGCTTGACCGTCCTTGGATATGCCGTCGCCGTCGTGGTCAGAGCTCCGCGGGCGCCGGCTGCAAGTGGGGCGAAAGAAGGAACCGTGGCGAGATAATTCAGCAACGAATTCTGAGAAGCTGATGGCTGGAAAATCGCCGGGTCACTCAAAAGATTGACGAATGACGAGCGTTCCTGGCTGAATCGCTCTCCCACCAGGAAGAAGAAGGTCTTGTCCTTCTTGATCGGTCCGCCGATCGATCCGCCATACTGCTGGCGGTTGAAAGGCGCCTGGCCATTGGGATTGAAGTCAAATGCGTTGCGCGCGTCGAAGATCTTGTCCCGGAACAGGCCGAAAGCGCTTCCGTGAATGCTGTTGGATCCCGATTTAGAAACGATGTTGACGACTCCACCCGAAGCGCCGCCCATCTCCGCACTGAAACTGTTGCGGACAACCTCGAACTCCTGAACCCCTTCCTGGCTGATCGTGGCCTGCACGCCGCCCGATGAATTGAGGGTCTCGGCGCCGTCAACCTGAACCATGTTTCCGCGCCCGTTGTTGCCGCCAAAAGACAGCCCCGACTGCGGCGTCTGCGCCACACGGAAATCCGAAGAGTCCGCGATATTGTCGGAATCGGTTACGCCCGGCGTCAGCAGCGCGTAATCCAGAAAATTGCGCCGGTTGATCGGCAGGTTGGTGATCTGTTTCTGGTCTATTGTCGATGACTGCTCGGTTCGGCTGGTCTCTACTATCTCGCTGCCGGCGACGATATCAACCTTCACTTCAAGACCGCCGGTGGCGAGTGCAAATGGAATGTTGGCCTGCTGACCGACCGTCAGTTCAATCTTCGCCGAGTTCGAGGTGAAGCCCTTGGCTTCCGCCTTGAGCTCATAGGCTCCTGGAATCAGATTGACAAATGTATAATTTCCTTCGCTGTCGGTGACTGCCGTTCGACTCAAACCTTTTGAGGTGTCTGTGAGCGTAATCTTCGCCCCCGGAATGACCGCACCCGTGCTGTCACTCACTATTCCTCTAAGTTCTGCTGTTGAGCCGGAGGCTTGAGCGAAAGCCGTAAAGCTGCACGCGATGATCATCCCGATAACCATCGCGATCATTTTAGTAGTGTGTCTCATGCTCAAACTCCTTGGTAGCTGGATATTCTTTTTTTGTTTACTGCGGAAGGCGAAATGATCAGTGGTTCTATTGAAAACCATCTGCAGATCGCTCATACATAAAAACGTCTATTCTCTGAGCTGTCAGGATAATGTACTTATTTTTTTATAAAAATTAACCAGATGATTTTAAGTCGCGGGAACTATGTTAATCAATGGTAAAGTCGAAGATATTTTTGACTGCCTTGTTACGCAAAGGAGGTTCAAAGTATCAAGTTTCTGATGGCCTCTCTATAAACTCCCTATTCACGCCTCCACAATTTTTTCAGGGCTGGCCCGGTGTTCGCGCATCCTGGCGATGAACTCCTCGAAGAGGTAGGTGGCATCGTGAGGGCCAGGCCCCGCTTCAGGGTGGTACTGAACCGAGAAAACCGGCAGTGTTTTGTGCCTGAAACCCTCGAGACACCCGTCATTGAGGTTGAAATGAGTCAGTTCGACCTCGCTCGAATCGAGGCTTTCAGGATCGACGGCAAAGCCATGGTTGTGTGAAGTTATTTCTATCTTTTGTGTGCGATGGTTTTTAACAGGCTGGTTGCCGCCGCGATGTCCGAATTTGAGCTTGTAGGTTTTTCCGCCGAGTGCGAGCCCGAGAAGCTGATGACCAAGACAGATGCCAAAGACCGGAGCGGCGCCGAGAAGCTTTTTGATCTGACCGACGATCTCGGGGAGAGCCGCCGGATCTCCCGGCCCGTTGGACAGGAAAATCCCGTCTGGAGCCAGAGCGAGCACATCCTCGGCACTGGTACGGGCCGGAACGACTCTCACGTTACAACCGAATGCCGCGAGATATCTGAGGATGTAATATTTGATGCCGAAATCATAGGCGACCACCCTGAAGGGTTTCTCACCCGGAACCAGGGTATTGGCAATCGCCTCGCGCACGGCAGAGAGCGGGTCGAGGGATTTCTGCGGATCGCTGATTGAATCCCACTCGTATGGATCACCACAGGTGACGACATCGACGAGGTTGCGCCCCGTCATTTCAGGCGCCTTCCGTGCTTTCTCTACAAGACTGCTTTCGACGGGATCGATTGATGACAGGCAGGCACGCATGGCCCCTTTTTCCCGGATATGGCGCACCAGCGCCCGGGTATCGATCTCCGAGATCCCCACGATACCGTGAGTCTTGAGATACTCATCCAGAGAAACATCCGATCGCCAGTTTGAGTACACTTCTGAATATTCGCGAACCACGAACCCTTCGGCAAAAGGCCGGGCCGATTCCACGTCTTCTGTATTGACGCCGTAATTGCCTATCAGCGGATAGGTCATGGTGACGATCTGTCCGGCATATGAAGGATCCGTCAGGATTTCCTGATAACCCATCATCGACGTATTGAAAACAATCTCGCCTGTACGCTCAGCGTCAGCGCCCCAGGCGCGACCTCTGAATGTTCGTCCATCTTCAAGTGCCAGAATGGCGTCTTTGGTCATCTAATCTCTCCGGGTGGGGAAGTTCAAAGTTCAAAGTCTAAAGTTCAAAGTCGAAAGTGTAAAGACGCGGTTGAAGCGGGTGTTTCATCTCTCCCTGAGAAATGCCTGGGCCTTATGCAGCCATTGGCGCTGGGTGCGGTAAAGATAGGCCGGAGCAGTCTTGACCGATTCGACACAGGCCTTCATCTCGTCAACCGCTTCAGCTTTTCTGTCGATATTTTCGAGCGTCATTCCACGCCAGTAATGACCTTCTGCATCAGATGGCCTCTCTCCAAGGAATTTATCGAGCATGGCGAGAGCATCCGGATACTGTTTTGCCAGATAGTAAACGATGGCGGTTTCACGCCAGATCTCGTGATGGCTCAGAGCCGGATCCTGCTGCACCACCTTCTCAAAATGGGAGACAGCCTCTCCCAGATTTCCCTGCTCGCGGGCGATCCGGCCAAGCTGGTAATGTGCATCAGTCTCGCCATCGTCAATCGCAACGGCCCGGGCAAATGATTCGGTTGCCGCTCTCCAGTCTCCGCGTTTCTGATAGAGCAGCCCAAGGTTGTAATGCGCCGAGGCGTCGGCGGGATTGAGCGTGGCGGCTTCGAGATTCTGTTTAAAAGACTGCCGCGACCGCGCCGATCCCATGAAGTCGTCAATCCGGTCTCTGAGCAGAAACAGCAGCATGAGCAGCATAAACGGCGAGGCACAGATGACGGTCGCAGCCTGCATCAGCAAAGGCATTCCAATCAGCGACAACATCGAAATGAGCGCCGTGACGAGAGCCGCTATCCAGCCGGTTCCGAAAATTATCCCGATCGACAACGTCATGAGGACGGCAAAGACGGGCAGCGGGATGACTATCAGAAGCACGAAATATCCAATCACGGCATCGCTCGCAAGCCATGCGCTCTGCCAGCTGATCAGCCCTGCCGGAATCAGCGTCACCAGCAGCGAGATCGCCAGCGATGCAAGCGCGCAGGAAAGCGTCGGCGCATACTCCTCGCGAATCACCAGCGAGTAACTCCCACGCCGCTCGATGGCATTGGCAATCAGAATCGTCACCGGGACATAAACCACAGCAATGAAAAGCACGATCATCAAGGCAGCCATGGCGGCCCGAAAAACACTTCCCGCCCATAACTGAATGGCCCCTGCGACAACACCCTCGTAAAGCTGAGAAGAGGCATATCTGCGCCTGCCGCCTCTCTGCGCGTAACTGATCATCGGCAATGCGATGAGAGAGTAGACGACCGTCATTAGCCAGGCGGAAAAAACCAAGAAGCCCACCGGCGCCCGATCGCGCAACTGCCGGATTGCCTTCATCGGCTGCCAGATCATTTCAAAAAGTAAT
This sequence comes from Acidobacteriota bacterium, assembly GCA_016710075.1. Lineage (GTDB taxonomy): Bacteria > Acidobacteriota > Blastocatellia > RBC074 > RBC074 > JADJLO01. The sequence goes on from JADJLO010000041.1 coordinate 366,579, forward strand.
CGAAGATTGGTGGTCATTTATCTCTATTTACACTTTGCACAAAAAAGCGCGGAGAACCTGAGGCTTCCGCGCTTCAACTCGTTTTTTCTCGATCATCGGTTAGGTCTGACGCTCCGGACATTCTCTGTCTGCTATTTGATTGAACCGACACGTTCATAAGGCATGAACGGGTAGTAGCGAAATACCGCTTTACCATAGATATATTTTTCAGGAACGAGCCCCCAGCTTCGGCTGTCGCTGCTGTTGTTCCGGTTGTCGCCCATGACGAAATAATGGTGAGCCGTCACTTCGATGGTCGTCGGAGTCGAATCGTGCGAGACGTAATCCTTGTCGAGATAGGGCTCGTCGATCAGTTCGCCGTTGACATACAGCTTCCCGTCGATGATCTCCACTCTTTCTCCGGGGAGCCCGACAACTCTCTTGATGTAGGATTGCGAAGGATTGTTCGGGAAAAGCAGAACAACAATGTCGCCACGCTTGATCGGTTCCTTGTCGCCGAACCACTCACGCAGAGGGTAAATAAATTTGTTGACGAAAATCCTGTCCTGATCGTGGAGCTTCGGCATCATGCTCTGCCCCTCAACACGAACCGGCTGGATCACAAAAACCACGATCAGAACCGCGATGATTCCCGCAAAAATAAAGTCTCTGAACAGTGCCCGAACCTCGCTCCAGAGACCTCCTGAGCCGTTCTGGCTGCCGTTGGATGTGTAAAGGTCATCGACAACGCTGATATCGCCGTCATCTTCCGGCTTGATCCCGATATATGTATCTCTTCTCATACTGAACCACTTCTCCAATTTCCCTGAAGATCTGCCGAAACAAAAGTTAAAACCCTCTAAACTGTTGATTCAACTTAAGATCAATCAATCGGAAAGATATTATGCCGGGGCAGGCTTGTCAATTGCCACATTGATCAAGGTAACTTAGCGGGCATCAGTGAGATATGGTTCCCTGCAATGAAGTGTCGATCTGAGTCTGTTGTCCTTTGCCGAACAGGAATGATTCCATGTTCTGAATGAGAAACTGCTGGTGTTCCTGGTTGATGGTGCTCAGGCCGTAGTGATTGATCAACTGATTCTGAGAGGCGACCCAGGCCTTCCAGCATGCCTGGCAGATCTGCTCGTGAATCTTCTTCCCCAGGGCGCCGCCGAACGGAGGCTTTTCAAGCCGCGGCAGTTTCTGTTCACAACGTTGACACTCAATGACATCTGACATATCCCCTCCGGATCCTTTTTTAAAGAAGTTCTTCATAACAGGCTCACATGATCTTTATCAAACTTCATCATCAAACTTCGTCAAACTTCCCTCTGACATAACCACCGAGGGCCATCGACCAATTAATTACAATACGGATCGAGTTGTTGGCAGTCAAATCCTAATCGGTTTTATTACGTAATTGTGACAAGATTAGCTGAATTATATGAGGATTCTGCCTGAAAAATATTATTCTCCCGGCCCATTTTGCAATTAACCGGCCGATGAAGGCCAATTTTATCTGCGACAAAAGGCGTCGATGGGGGTGACAAAGAGGCTTTCAATTGCTAACATCTGGATTACTTAATATATCTCTCAGCTTTTGAGTGTTACAAAAAGAAAATGACATCAACAAATCACTTACGCGAAAATATTCGTAATGTCGCAATCATTGCGCATGTCGATCATGGAAAAACGACGCTGGTTGACGCCATGCTCAGGCAATCGGGGACTTTCCGATCCAATGAAAGGCTCGTCGAGCGAGTCATGGATTCGATGGACCTTGAGCGGGAGCGCGGGATCACCATCATGGCCAAGAATACGGCGGTCAGCTATGGGGCGACAAAGATCAACATTCTTGACACGCCGGGCCACTCGGATTTCGGCGGCGAGGTCGAGCGAGTGCTCAAGCTTGCCGATGGAGTGGTGCTGCTTGTGGATGCGTCAGAAGGCCCGCTGCCTCAGACGCGGTACGTGCTTTCAAAGGCGCTTGAACAGAAGCTGCCCGTGATCGTGGTCATCAACAAGATCGACCGTCAGGATGCCCGCCCCGATGAGGTCGTCAACGAAGTCTACGATTTATTCATCGACCTTGACGCCGGCGATGATCAGATTGACTTTCCGATTCTCTATGCAATTTCCCGCGACGGAATAGCCAAACGCAATCTCGAGGATGAAAGCCTGGACCTGCAGCCGTTGTTCGACCAGATCCTCAAGACCATTCCTCCCCCGCGCGCCGATGAGAGCGCTCCGCTGCAGGTGCTTGTGGCTAACATCGATTACAACGAATACGTCGGGCGCCTCGCAATCGGCCGCATCTTCAATGGCATGATCAAAGCCGGCGACGTGGTGGCCGTCTGCAAGCTCGAAGGAAAGATAGACAAGACCAAGATCACCCAGCTCTACACCTTCGAAGGCCTGAAACAGATTCCGATAGAAATAGCCGATGCGGGAGATATCATCGCCATCGCCGGCATCGAGGGAATCAATATCGGGGACACCATCGCTTCGGCAATCGAGCCCAAACCCCTTCCGCGAATCAAGGTCGACGAGCCTACTATTTCGATGATCTTCGGCGTCAACACCTCTCCGTTCGCCGGCAAGGACGGCCAGCACGTGACATCGCGCAAGATTCGCGAACGGCTCGACAAGGAACTGCTCGGGAATGTGGCCATCCGCGTGGATGAGACGGAATCGCCCGACAGCTTCAAAGTCTCGGGGCGAGGCGAACTTCAACTGGCCATCCTCATCGAACAAATGCGCCGTGAGGGCTATGAAATGCAGGTAGCCCGGCCGCAGGTCGTGACTCAGCGCATCGATGGCGAGTTGCACGAACCGATCGAACATGCCGTGATCGACGTTCCGGATCAGTTTATCGGCGTCGTCACCGAAGCCATGGGCCGTCGCAAAGGCAACATGAAAAAAATGATCAATCATGGCAAAGGTCGCGTTCGAATGGAGTTTGAAATCCCCTCGCGCGGGCTCATCGGATTCCGCAACGAGTTCCTGACCGAGACCAAGGGAACCGGACTGCTCAACACCCTTTTTCTGCGGTGGGGGAAATGGCAGGGCGAACTCGAAGGCCGCGGCACCGGGAGCCTCGTCGCCGATCGCTACGGCGCGGCTACCGCATACTCAATCTTCAACCTGCAGGAACGAGGCGAGCTCTTCGTCAAACCGCAGACCGCCGTCTATGAAGGCATGATCGTCGGCGAGAACTCCCGTGATGCCGATCTGGATGTCAACATCATCCGCGAGAAGAAGCTGACAAACATGCGCGCTTCAAGCGCAGACGAGGCCCTCAGACTGGTGCCTGTCCGCGAGGTGACTTTAGAACAGGGGATCGAATACATCGCCGACGATGAACTGGTTGAGGTCACTCCGAAATCGATCAGAATGAGAAAAAAGGTGCTCGCCGCCAACCAAAGACCGAAGAAGTTTAAAGACTAAATCAAGAAGTTGCCGGCTGTCGGTTATCGGTTTCCTGCTACTGATAACTGTCAACCGACAACTATCTTTAAACCTCCGTTGCGGAAAGTTTAAAGCCTGAACCGATGATACGTGGATCATTGAAAACAGGCGGACTCCATGGAATGCGGCGACCTGTCGCCGCTTTGGTAGTCCTGGGCCACTCAAATATTGAGAAAAATCTATTCCACCGCAAACCGCCCACCGATTTAACAGGACCTCCGGAACACCAAAGCGGCGACAGGTCGCCGACTCCTGGAGGTCGCAAATTTGATGCGATTTTGGGAAAAGCGCTGCTACAAACTTTTAACTATCAGGGCCTTTCTGCAACGGAGTCTTTAAACTTTAAACCTTGAACTTTAAACTTCTCTTTACTCTGCCCGGTAATTAGGCGCTTCCTTGGTGATGATGACATCGTGAACGTGGGATTCCTTGAGGCTCGCAGCCGTGATCTTGATGAATCTGGACTTGTTTTGAAGTTCCCTGATTGTCTGGCAGCCGGTATACCCCATACCCGCTCGCAGGCCACCGACAAGCTGCCCGATGAGGGCTGCAAGTGAGCCTTTATAAGTTACCCGGCCTTCGATGCCTTCGGGCACAAGCTTGTTTTCCTGCTCTATTTCATCCAGACCGTAGCGGTCCTTGCTGCCCTGCTTCATGGCGCCAAGGCTGCCCATGCCGCGATAAGCCTTGAAGTTGCGCCCCTGGTAGAGAATGATCTCGCCCGGTGATTCATCGGTGCCTGCAAGCAATGAACCGATCATGACCGAATCGGCGCCGGCGGCAATGGCCTTGGTGATATCGCCGGAATATTTGATTCCACCGTCAGCGATCAGCGGGACACCGCTTCCGCCCGCTCCCCGGACAGCCTCGGAGATGGCTGTGATCTGCGGAACGCCGGCGCCGCTGATGACGCGTGTGGTACAGATCGATCCCGGACCGATTCCGACCTTGACGCCGTCCACTCCTGCATCGATCAGAGCCCTTGCCCCCTCGGCAGTGGCGATATTGCCGGCGATCAATTCAATCTCGGGGAAACGCCTTTTGATCCGCCTGACCGCTTCAACAACGCGTGAACTGTGCCCGTGTGCGGTATCAACCGCAAGAACGTCGACACGGACCTTGACCAGTTCCTCGGCGCGCTCCATAAAATCACCTGTCGCACCCGTCGCCGCGCCGCATCTGAGTCGACCGAGTTTGTCCTTGGCTGCATTGGGGTATTTGATATTCTTCTGTATATCCTTGACGGTGATCAACCCTTTGAGCCGGTAGTTGTCATCAACGACCAGCAGTTTCTCGACGCGGTGTCGCTGCAGTATTCCTTCCGCTTCCTTGAGGGTCGTACCGACCGGAACCGTGATCAGGTTTTCTTTGGTCATTATTTCCGAGATTGTCAGGTCCAGCCTCGTTTCGAAACGCAGGTCGCGGTTTGTCAGAATACCGACGAGTCTTCCTCCCTCGGCGACGATCGGCACACCGGAAATCTTGTAGCGCTTCATGACGTCGAGCGCTTCGTGAATCTTGCGGTCCGGCGTCATCGTTACCGGATCGACGATCATCCCGCTCTCAGAACGCTTGACCTTGTCAACCTCGTCCCGCTGAATATCGATCGGAAGGTTCTTGTGAATGAATCCCAGACCGCCCTGCTGGGCAAGGGCAATCGCCATCGGAGCCTCTGTCACCGTATCCATTGCCGAGCTGGTCACCGGAATATTGATGCTGATGTTTCGTGTCAACATCGTCGAGGTCTCGGTCTCTGTCGGCAATATATCCGAATAAGCCGGCATCAATAAAACATCGTCAAACGTCAGCGCTTCAATCATATTTTCTGTCAGCATAATAAAATCACCATAAAAGCAAAGACCGCGCAGTGTGATTTTGCGCGGCCGGTATTTTCATCTTCAATTCACAGGACAGGCGAAACCTTCAGGCACAATTTGCTTTTGCCGGTGCTTAAAGCAGGTATTCGAAAAGCTAGTCGACAAACTGCTGATAATTATCCTTTGTGATAACGACATTCCTGGCTACTATCCCCTTCTGGTTCGGAACGAGTTTCGCATGATTGATGACACGCCCGTTGATGGTGATCTTCAATGCAGGGAGATTGCCCATATTCAGAACCAGCTTTTGATCAGCAGTGAATTCCCCGGTCTCTCCGGGCCTCAGAGTCTGTTCCTGACCTTTGGAAGCATCTGCCACAACCATCACCCAGCAGGAAGCATCCGCCGCGGTCAAAGAAAGCTTTAATCCATTGATTTTCTGATCGCTGTCAGAGTTTTGCGAACCTTCAACCGGCGGTGCGGGAGAGGCACTCGGTGTCATTGACGGCAATGCCGCTGTGGTTGTTTCGGCAGGTGGATTCGTGATATTTGAAGACTTGAGAGTGTTGATTTCCGGTTCCGAAACCGGGGCTTTGAAGTACTCATAAGCAAGATAGGCACAGGCTGCCAGGATAATCAGCGCAACCAGACTGAGAAGCAGCCCATTTCCCGTATTTGTGCCAGGCTCATCAAAATTGGAACCGGTAAAGCTTTTTCGAGATGATTTTTCGTCAGTGTCGCCGAGTTGCTCCTCGTACAATCTGAGGGCCTGTTCCTCATCCAGCCCAACCTTGGCTGCGAACTTGCGAACGAATGCCCTGCTGAAGATGCCGCCCGGAAGGATGCCGTATGAATCATTCTCGATGGCTTGAAGAAAGCGCACGCCGATGTTCGTGGATTCTGCAATTTCATGCAGTGTCACCCCGCGCTCCTCACGTGCTTTTTTAAGTTCCTGGCCTAACGATGCCATCTCTATAAGCCTTCTCTGCCACTTTGATCAATCGCCGGACCCGGGCAGTTACAGAATGATTGAAATATACCACTTGATTTAATTGTGCATTTTAATGCGCCATTGCAACCAATGTCAATTTGTCTCTACGTTTGGGAGCATTGCAGTTGTTGAGCGAGCCCGACGGGATCAGTGACCGGGGCTTCGCAATGGAAATTCCGGCAGACGTAAGCCGTGGCCCGTCCGTCCAGAGGAGTCCGATTTTCGAGAAGCTTGATTCTTGAGGCTGCAGCAGAATCAGCGGCATCGGCCATGGCGACAACCTTGTTTGGAAGATACCGATTGAAAACCGTATCGATCAGTGGGCCGGCGCCGGCATCTCCTCTTTGAGCGACGATCGCGATCTCATGTGGCGAGGAAAGGTGTAGATCAAGCGCGCACAGCATGTGCCCGAAGCCGTTAGGCGCGCGCATCATCGCAGACTTCATGATGAGCAGTATCTTTTCAGCCATTTGCCGGAAGCGATCTTCGCCGGTCAGAAGCGCGAGTTTGATCAGGGCGCCGGCCGCAACCGAGTTGCCGGATGGAGTGGCATTGTCATAAAAGTCCCGGGTGCGGGTGATCAGTGATTCGTGATCGATGCTGGTGAAGTAAAAGCCGCCGTCGCTGTCATCCCAAAAGTTTTCGATCATGGTTTCAGCCAGAGTGAGGGCTTCCTCAAACCAGCGGATATCGAAGGTCGCCTCATAAAGCGATAGCAGTCCGTCGATCAGATAGGAATAATCCTCGAGGTATCCGTTAAGCCTGCTTTCGCCATCCTTGTGAGTTCGCAACAGTCTGCCGTCCTTGCGCAGATGTTTGAGCACGAATTCCGCATTGCTTTTGGCGACTTCCAGATAATCCATGCGGCCGAAAACCCGCGACGCCTCAGCGAAGCTACGCAGCATGAGCCCGTTCCATGCTGTCAGCATCTTCTCGTCGCGCCCGGGCTTGATTCGCTTTTCGCGCGCTTCGAATAAGATCCTCTTTCCCCTCTCGACGGCTTCAGATAACCGCTCACTGCTCACCCCCATCAGCTTTGCGATAACGGTGGAATCCTGATCTATGTGAAGAATGTTGTGTTCTTCGAAATTACCGGACTCCGTGACATCAAAATAACGGCAGAAGAGCGGAGCATCGTCCGGTCCGAGCAACTCGGTGATCTCGCCCGCAGACCAGACGAAGAATTTCCCTTCTTCGCCCTCGCTGTCGGCATCCTGAGTCGAATAGAAGCCTCCATTCGGATCGGTCATCTCGCGACGAACGTAATCGAGAGTCTCCGTGGCAATCCTTTTGTAGAGATCCTTCTCCGTGACCAGCCAGGCATCGAGGTAGATCCGGCTGAGCAGAGCGTTGTCATAAAGCATCTTCTCGAAATGCGGCACCAGCCATTTTTCATCGACTGAATACCGGTGAAATCCGCCGCCGAGCTGGTCGTACATTCCCCCGAGGGCCATCTTTTGCAGCGTCAGCTCCACGGCATCGAGGATCGACTGATCTTTTGTCTGATGATGCCGGCGCAGCATGAAAGTGAGGGTCATGGAGGGAGGGAATTTCGGCTTTGAGCCAAATCCGCCATAAGCCGTGTCGTGCAGTCGCAGCAGCTGACTGATCGCATGATCTGAGATCTCCCGGCTCAACTGCCCTTCCTGAGGTTTCACGACATCGAGATTGCGCAATTCTCCGAGCAGTCCGGATGCGCTCTTTTCGATCTCTTCCCTGTTTGTCTGATAGGCCTCGGAGATGGCAATCAGAATTCTCGGAAATCCCGGCATTCCATGCCTGTCAACGGGAGGGAAATAGGTGCCTCCATAAAATGGCCTGCCGTCAGGCGTCAGAAAGACCGTCATCGGCCAGCCGCCATGCCCCGTCATCATCTGAACGGCATTCATATAGATCGCGTCGAGGTCGGGGCGCTCCTCGCGATCAACCTTGATGCAGACGAAATTGTCGTTCATCAGTTTGGCGATCGGCTCGTTCTCGAATGATTCGTGCTCCATGACATGGCACCAGTGACACGCGGAATAACCGATGCTCAATAGTATCGGTTTGTTTTGACCGGCTGCCTTCTCCAGAGCCTCAGGCCCCCACGGATACCAGTCGACCGGATTATGCGCGTGCTGCAACAGGTAGGGGCTCGTCTCGTTGACCAGCCGGTTCGTGAATTCATGCTCGGACATTGTGACCCTTTCGTGATGCATCCAGACGGTGAAATAATGTAAACTCATTTGTTCTTGAGAGGTACAAGAGTTTGATCATAGCAACAATCGCACTCTGAATCCTCGCAAAAGAAATAATATTTTGTCGCAAAGGTAATAAAAAGCAGTGTCGAACTACAAATGCCTTCTCTTTGATCTGGATGGCACCCTCGTGGATTCGCGGAGCGATATCATCAACTCCATCAATCTCATGCTCGTTGAATTCGGGCTTGGAGCGTTGCCTGATTCACAGGTATTGAGATTTGTCGGCGAGGGAGCATTGCTGCTGGTGGAGAGGTCTATCAGAGCCAGTTGCAAGACTGAGCCGGAATCGCGCGAAATCGAGGAAGGGCTGCAGGTTTTCCGGCGTTACTACCGCGACCACCTGCTGGATCAGACGAGGATCTACCCCGAGGTCATCGACACGCTGGAGCATCTCAACCATCTTCCCAAGGCCGTGGTCACCAACAAGCCTTTCGATTTCACAGTAGCGCTGCTTGAAGGGATCGGATTGCGCAGGTATTTCCAGGTGGTTTTCGGAGGCGACAGCCTGCCCGTGCGCAAGCCCGCACCCGATATGCTGCTCAAAGCAGCCGGCATCTGTGAGGTTCCTCCGTCGGGATGTCTCATGATCGGCGACAGCCGCATCGATGTGGCCGCCGGCAAAGCGGCCGGAATGAAGACCTGTGGATATATCCCGGGTTTTCGCGGACGCACCGAACTGGCCGAGGCCGGCGCCGACTATCTGATCGAAAGATTCGGCGAGCTGAAGATTCTCGTGGAAGCCTGATTCACCCGCAGAAGAAGATTACAAAACAGACGGAATATACAAAACAAACGAAAAATTTCCTGGCGGTGATTGGACGCGAACTTTCAAGTATATGGCAAGTATATGGCAGGTATATGCAATACTAAATAAAACCCGCCATCTTGACCCTTTGATGTTTTCGTTTGGTTTGTATATTCCGTCTGTTTCGTAATCCTGTATTTATTTAAGATGTTTTTTCCGAAATCTTGCGAAAGAGCATGACGCCGAGATAGATCAATCCACCCCAGACTGCAATCTTGATGAGCAGCGGGATCAACCCGAAAATCATTCCGATAATGGATAGCACGAGTGAACCGACGGTGGCGACGATCACAAACGCGATGATGATAAAGATTATGGTTCCCACAACCTGACCTAGATTATTCATGAATCCTCCTTGTCGATGCCGAAAATATCAGTGCACCCGGATATACGCGACCGAATCCAAAGTTGTTCCGCCGAATTTTACGAGGCCAGACAGCTTGTAAGAAAACCCGTGTTAATTGACACTCTGTCACGCGGATTTCTATAATCAGCGTTTTGACAAGCAAGGTAGAACACGGCAGTCCATGAAGCCGGAGTTTATACAAGAGGCGAACGAAAAGCAGAGGAGTAAAGATTTGCTCGACCAGGACAACGATCAGATTCAACAGCGGAAGCAGCATCTGGCTGAGATAGCCGGGATGGGCCATCCGGCCTACACCAACCGCTATGACAGGACACACACAATTACCCGGATCATAGAAGAGTACAGCGGTCACGCAGGCAGGAAGGAAGAGGCTGATCTCGAACGCTCAAACACAGAGTTGAAGGCGGCGGAAGGCGGCGAGCTGCGCATTGCCGGCCGGATCATGACGATGAGATTGATGGGCAAGGCGGCTTTCGCCCATTTGACCGACGGTCTCAATCAGATTCAGGTATATATTCGCAAAAACGATCTGGGCGATGAGGCGTGGGCGCTTTATCAGAGACTGGATCTCGGCGACTGGATCGGTGTGACCGGATATCTCTTCATCACCAAAACTGGTGAGTTGTCGGTTCATGTCACGAAGCTGCAGTTTCTGGCAAAGGCGCTGCTGCCAATGCCCGACAAATATCACGGAGTTCAGGACAAGGAACTGCGCTACCGCCAGCGTTATGTCGATCTGATTGCCAGCGGCGCGGCGCACGAGAGGTTGGAAGGCGAGCTGACGACCCGTCAGGTATTTGAAAAGCGGGCGCAGATCGTCCGTGAAATCCGAAGGTTTTTCGATGATCGCGGCTACATCGAGGTCGAGACTCCGATGCTCTCCCCACTGGCCACGGGAGCGGCCGCCCGCCCGTTTGTGACCCATCACAATGCGCTCGACATCGATCTTTATGCGCGGATAGCCCCCGAACTCTATCTCAAGCGATTGATCGTCGGCGGCTTCGAAAAGGTCTATGAATTGAACCGGAATTTCCGCAACGAGGGCCTCTCGATCCGTCACAATCCGGAGTTCACCATGCTCGAATGGTATCAGGCCTATTCGGATTACAACGATCTGATGGACCTCACGGAGGAACTGATCAAGCTGCTGGCCGACAAGGTCTGCGGCTCTCGCGAGGTGCCATATCAGGACCACATTCTGGATTTCAACAAATGGCAAAGGATGACCATGCGAGAGGCGGTGCTCAAGTACTGGCCGGATGATTCCACCATGCCGACAATCGAGGGTTTGATGGTTCGCAGCGAGCTTGAGAATGCGGCCGCCGCGCTCGATCTCACCTATGACCCGAGAATCAATGACGGACAGTTGCTCGGAGAGATATTCGAGCGAGTCGTCGAGCCGCATCTGATCCATCCGACTTTCATCACTGAATTTCCCACTGAACTTTCGCCATTATCCAAGCAGAAAGCCGACGACCCGAGATTCGTCGAGAGGTTCGAGCTATACATCGCCAACATGGAAATCGCCAACGCCTTCTCTGAGTTGAACGATCCGGCGGAGCAGTTGCGCCGATTCGAGGAGCAGGTCAACCAGCGTGAGCGAGGTGATGATGAGGCGATGGTCATGGATGACGATTACATCCGGGCTTTGTCATACGGAATGCCGCCGACTGGAGGTGAAGGCGTCGGAATCGACCGCCTCGTCATGATCCTGACAAACCAGCGGTCGATCCGTGACGTCCTGCTCTTTCCGCATATGCGGCCCGAATCCGCGAAGTGATAAATTACGAACTCTTCATTGCGCTCAGATATCTGCGTGCCAGGCGGCGGCAGGCGGCCCTGTCGGTAATCACAGGGATTGCGATTGCCGGCATAACCCTCGGAGTGGCGGCGCTGATCATAGCCCAGGGACTGGTCAAGGGCTTCAGAAACGACGTTCAGGAGAAGATCCTTCAGGGCACTTCTCACATCAACCTTCTGAGGGAAGACAACGGCGGGATCGAAAATTATCGGGAGTTAATCGGCCGGCTCAGCCGGATCCCGGGAATCAAATCGGCATCGGCGACGATGTACAATCCGGCATTGCTGAGCATCGGCGACCGCCAGGAACAATCGGTCATCAAGGGGATCGATACAATCATCCCCGACGAGATTGAAGACCTTCGTCAGACAATGATCGAGGGAGACCTGACACAGATTCTCTCTCAATCAACCCCTCCCGAACAGGAGACGCAAAACACCGCCGATGCAATCATCCTCGGACGGCATCTCGCCGAAATCCTCGGGCTGAAAATCAACGACAAACTCGTCGCCATCTCGGCCCAGACCAGACTGACACCTGCCGGTTTGCAGGCACGCCCGCGATATACCACTTTTCGCGTGGCCGGATTTTTCTCAACCGGGCTCTACGAATATGATTCGAGGTGGGCCTATGTTTCACTTGCCGCCGCTCAACGCCAGCTCGGCAGCGGAAATATGGCCGGAGTCATTCAATTTAAAGTCAATGACATCGATAACGTTGCTGAAATGAGCAGGAAGCTCCTGAAAGAGGCCGGAGCGGGCTTTATGACCACCACCTGGCAGGAACTCAATCGCCCCCTCTTTGCCGCTCTCCAGCTTCAGCACAGGCTGGTCATAGTCTTCTTCGGGCTGCTGATTGCCATCGCCGCCCTCAATATCATTACCACACTGACCATGACGGTGATCGAGAAGAATCGCGACATCGCCATCCTACGGGCTCAGGGCGCCACTCCGCAGTCAATCCGAAAAATATTCATGCTGCAGGGCCTTGTCATCGGAATCATCGGCTCATCCGCGGGACTCGCACTGGGCCTGACACTCAGCCGCCTGGCCAATCATTATCAATGGATATCCATCCCCGCCGAGATCTACTCCGTTTCCCACATCACTTTAAAGCTGAGCTCCATCGACTGCGCCGCCATCGTCGGCTTTGCGGTCCTGATCTGCCTGCTGGCCACATTAATTCCTTCCCGCACCGCTTCCAGAATCTCTCCCGTTGAAGCCCTCAGATACGAATGAGGTCTCTAATCTTCTCAGGCATGTTAAAACCAATCAATGCAAAGATTAATCATGTTGACATTATTCCCCGCAGGAATTAGACTCCAACCTGTCTAATAATCTTATTTATCCGGACACTGCGTCATCACTGGACAGACTGTCTTTTAATTGAAGAAATTGAAATTGATCGAATTCCCGGATAATGTCGAAATTGATGAAGTTGTAAATATTTAAACGACCCCCCGAATAGCTTCCTGGCCTATCCCCGTTTCAGCCAAAGCTGAAAAATTTCTAAAACTCCTGATAATCGGACTTTGTCTCCCTGTTACTGACTATTGAGTCCCGGCAATTATTTACAGCCGGGATGTGACGATATGGGGGACGAATTGAAGGGCTTGATCAATGGCTCTTGATGGAGATTTCAAAATGCGAACCTCACACAAACTCACACAATTGTTTTTAGCTGTTTCAGTCATTGCCTGCGTTTTCATGTTCATGACGACGACAGCTCTTGGGGCTGATCCCGGCGCACCGTATCCCGCGACTTCAGCGGTGAGCGATCAAAAAGCAGGCTCGGTTCTGATTTTCAACTTTTACACATCGAGTCCGTTTGGCGGAGCCGGCAACAACACACAGAACACCAGATTCAATATTACCAACACCAATCCGGCACTGACGGCATTGATTCACATATTTTTCGTAGCCGAGACATGCGCGGTAGCCGACTACCATGCATGCCTGACGCCCAATCAAACGGCCACCTATCTGGTCTCCGATTATGATCCGGCAATCAACGGTTACATCATCGTCGTGGCTGAAAACAGATTGGGCTGGCCGGCCTCGCATAATTTTCTGATCGGTGACGAATTCGTCAAACTACCGAATGGATCGCATGCCAATCTGGGGGCCGAGGCTTTTGCCGCGGAGTTTGAAGGCGATATGCCATTTTTCAATCCCGGGCTATTTTCAGCCGTGCTTAACTTCTCAGGCGATGCTTCCGGGTACAACAAGCTTCCGGCAACACTGGCTGCCTCGAATATCCAAAGCCGGGTAGATCAGAACGAGACGACGCTGATCATCAACAGAATAGGCGGCGATCTCGGCACCGGCGCTTTCCCGCTCGACAGGATGTTCGGCCTTCTTTACAGTGATGTAGAGGTTTCCTACAGCTTCAGCCTTAATGGCGGCCTGTGCCAGCGGAGGATTCTATTAACCGATTCCGAACCGCGCACGACACCGAGATTCACCGTAGTCATTCCGGCAGGTCGTACCGGCTGGATGAAATTCTATACAAACAACGGCAACATCGGCATGGTCGGTTCGATGATCAACTTTAATCCGAACACCAGCTCAAGGACCGACGTCTTCAACGGTAGCCATAATCTCCACAAGCTGACCCTGACAAGCACTTCGGTAGCCTTGACCATTCCGGTCTTCCCACCGAGCTGCGCTTTGTAAAAGAAGAAGAAAAGAAAGAAAGATTACGAAACAGACGAAAATTTTTCAGAGGTGGACGGCATAAAAACCCGGTGAAACGAATCACGGAAGAAAACCCGTTGATTCACCCTCTGAAAAATTTTCGTCTGTTTCGTTTATTTCGTCTGTTTCGTAATCTTTCTTTCTTTCTGCTTCGACAGTGTCACTTACCGGTATATTTGAGGACGAGGCCTGCTTCGCCTGTCGCCCAGGCTTCATTCTTGATGACGGCAATACCGTAAAGATTGACCCTGGTGCCGCTCTCCTGCTCGATCCAGCTTTTACCGCCGTCGCTTGAGCGAAGGATGATGCCGTTCCAGCCGACAATCCAGCCATCCTGATTATTTGAGAAAGCGATATTGGTCAGGGTTTTCCTGGTATCGACGGCGACGCGTTCCCAGCTGCTGCCGGTATTGGTGGTGCGCAGGACAGTGCCGTTGTCGCCGACGATCCAGGCGTTGTTTTTTCCTCTGATTTCAAGGTGGTAGAGGTAGCCGTTGAAGCCGCTGATCTGACTCTCCCAGGTTCGTCCGCCATCGTCTGTAAAAAGGATGGTTCCCTTGCCTCCAACCACCCATCCGCGGTTATCGTTGGTGAACCTGACGTGAACCAGTTCTTCTTTGGTGCCGCTCTCCTGTTGTCTCCAGGATTTGCCGCCGTCCTCGGTATGCATGATACGTCCGCCCGTGCCGACGACCCAGCCCTTCTTCTTTGATGGAAAGGTGATGCTGTTGAATCCCTGTTTGCCCTGAGAGGGAGGAACCTCGAGCTTGAAACTGAGGACCCAGTTATCTCCGCCGTCATCGGTGCGGAGAACGTGTCCGCCGCTGGCGACGATCCAGCCTTCCTCGCGATTGCGGAAGAAGACATCTTTCATATTGGTCTTGAGCCTGGCATCCTGCGGCAGCCACTCGCGCCCTCCGTCAAGGGTGACGTGAACGATCCCGCCATTGCCGATGATCCAGCCGAAACGCTGATCAATAAAGTAGACTCCATTGAGATCCTGTTTTGTACGATCCTGGAAAGTTACAACCCATTGAGCTTCGGCGACCGTGGCGGTCACGGCCAATATGGCAATGAGCATGACCGGCATTAAAATACTTTTCATCTATG
Source organism: Acidobacteriota bacterium (assembly GCA_016710075.1). Lineage (GTDB taxonomy): Bacteria > Acidobacteriota > Blastocatellia > RBC074 > RBC074 > JADJLO01. The sequence continues at coordinate 381,853 of JADJLO010000041.1, forward strand.
CTTTCTCCGGATTTCCCCTGAGGATAAGACTCAAGGCCTATTCACGCCTGAACTGTGATGTTGAAGTTGAAGTATAGGGAGATGATGCGGAAGATTTCAATTGCGGTACTTTCAATTTGAAATCCATGTTTGAGTTGCGGCTTCCGAAAGCGATGGTTCGGCCGAGCTGATCGACCGCTGATTCCAGGGGACGATCACGGCCGGCCAGAATGTCCGAGGCTTTCAAATCCACCAGCAGATCGGGTCTGACGCCGGTTCCTTCAATCCGCTTGCCGAGAGGTGTCCTGAAATCGGTGTCACTGACATTCAATTTGCCCCCGTCCAGGAGTTTGAGCGTGCGACTGACGCCAAGCAGGCACCCGCAGGTGCTTGGATTTGTGCCGAGAATAAATCCACGCTTTCTCTCCTGCATGGTCGCAGCGAGGATCTCCGCGCCGCTGGCCGAACGTGAACTGACCAGCAGGGCCACGGGCTCGCGATAGACCTGCCTGAGCGGCATGGTTCGCCTGCGCGTCGATCGTCCCTGCCGGGTGATGAACTCGCCGAGATCGGTTTCCTCATTGAAGAAGTAGCTCGCCACCTGCGCAACCGTCGTCACAAAACCGCCGCCGTTGTTGCGCAGATCTATAATCAGACCGCGGCTCCCCTGCACGAATTGCATGGCATATTCGAACTCTTTCTCTATCTCGGGACCGAATCCGGTGATTTCAATATAGCCGATTTTATAAGGCAGCATTCTGACATTGACCCTGCGCTGAAACTCCACGTAACGCCGGGACAGGGATAAGGGCATGCTGTTGCCGTCATTATCGAGAAAGGTCACCGCCACCTGCGTATCCCGCAGGCCATGGAAGAGCCTGTCATAGCTCTGCAGTTCGAGGGCGGTCTGAGTCGAGCTCAAGCCGATGTCGGATCGAATGAGGTCGATGAGCTTGTCAACCGGTTGGCCGTCAATCAACGCAACCGTGAAGCCGGGACGGACGCCCTTGCGATAGGCCTCGGAGACCGGATCGATCCAGGTGACGATGGAACGACTTTCAATCCGCCTGACAGTCAGACCAATCGTGGTTCCCGTCGGACGGAAACGATCAAAACCGTCTTCAGGAGAATAAATCCTCGTGTGCGCATCCCCGAGCCTTCCGACCATCTGCCGAAGCACACGGTAGAGGTCCTCACTGTTCGATGCGGACTCTGCCTGGGGACGATAATATTCACGCAGTCCTCTCCAGTCGACGCCCTTGAAATTCTTGTCGTAATAGTTGTCGCTGACCGCCCGCCAGACCTGCTCAAAGAGCCGGATCCGATCCTCTCGAGTCAAGGTCGTCGTCGATTTCGAAGCCGGCAGAGTAGCGCTGGCCTGTTGAGCCGGCGCAGTAATCCCTGCAGCGCTCAGGACAAGGCCCAACACCAGAGCAGACGCTAATTTTTCAAGGTTCGAGAACCAGCCCATCATGTTTGTTTTTGAAATGCCTAAGAGTATTGAGGGCACATTGGATTGGCAAAAACCCGTAAACGAAAACAATCAATCATCAGGATTCCGATCCTGTTTGAGCTCTGGATTGTTCCAGGGCTTGCGCGGGGGATCAATTACATTTCTGATGCTGCGCCTTAGTCTTTCAATTTCTTCGGGGTCGGCAGCTTTCGGCTTCGCAGCCTGCGTGAGGGGCCGGCGGAAATTATAGCGCACAAGTCCGCGGATTGTTAGCCTCTTTCCATCACGTTCGGCCGGTTTGAATTTTAAAAGTCTGACGGTCGAAACTGCCGATTCGTCCAGCCCGAACCCTGCCCAGCGGATGACCTCGACATCGCCAACTCGCCCGTCTTCCAGAAAGACGGCTTCAAGGTCGACGGTCGCGGTAATTCCGGCAAGATCGGCCTGCTCAGTATATCCGGGTTTCAGCCTGTTGTAGAAATTCGGCTGAGTATCGGTCACACCCATCTCATCGTCGCGAATCACCATAGCGACCACAGGCAGCGGCTTTGAGACGCTCTCGACCTCAGCGTTCTGTTTTTTCAGGGCAGCCGCAATGATCATGGGGTAATCGTCCAATTTCCGCCATTTCTGCATCAGGGATCTTCTCAGATTATCCGCGGCCTCAGACTCATCTTGACTCTTCTCGCTGAGGAAAGAAAAGTCGAGCAATTTTCCGGTGCGCGATTCGACGATGAAAATCCCGGCTAGAGCTTCGTAATAGTACTGCTCGCCCTGGCCGACTCTGCGCGTCAGGAGAACCTTACCCAGAATATAGAAATCGCAACCGAGGCTTTGTCCGAGCGCTCTCGCCTCATCCCTGCTCAGGTTCAGGCTGCCGGCATAGCCCGCCCCTTTTGACGCCGCGGCCGTCAAATCAGGATCGATCAGTTCGAACCCATTGGCGGCGCTTTCGCTTATTGCATTGCGAATCAATGCGGCATATCTCGCACCTTCATCACCGGCAAAATCGATAACGGCCAGACGTGCTGGACTCTGTGCAAGACTTGAGGCCGCAGGAAGAATACTAATCGCACATAAAATCCGAGCGATTATTGATACTGTGACCTTTCCCATATTTTTATCAGAGATATTAATCAAGGCGAGATTCCGGCTCATCTGATGACCGGCCTGATGACCGATTGGATAATCAATGAAGCGGCTTCCGCGGGGAAGCATAAGCGGTGAAGAGCGTAGCCCTTCATGCCCCGCACGACATCCGACACATCGGCGATGTCCATGATCCGGCCGTCTCTCTCCACATGGATCCGCCCTTTGCCTTCAGGACGATAATAACTGTAATAGGGAATATCCGACGCGCGATCGGCGACAAGATAATATTCCGGATCAAAACCGAGCCGAGAGACCCTTCCGCGCGCCTCTTCCACAAAGGCTTTTCTCGCATTCTCGTCATCGTCGATATCGATCACCTTAAACAGTCGTCGCTGCATGAACCTTCCCGCGAGATCCCTCAGAATCGGGTCACTTTCACGGGTCCATTGCTTGATATGAAACATCACATCGTGATCGTCAAATTTCAAGTACTCTGAAGTTGAAAGTTGCTCACCGGCAAGCACGCGTTCCATGACGGATTCCCTGACGACAAAATTGAGTTTCCCAGCCTCCATCAGTTTCACCGCTCGCCTGAGGATGCTCATCAGGACGGCTTCGGCAGACCTCAGACTCTTGTGGAAATATACCTGCCGGAACATGTAGAAACGCGCCTGGAGATACTCTTCAACCGCATAGAGTCCGTTCGATGAGACGATGATATTGCCGGCGGCTTCATCGATGTCGAGCGCATGAACAATCCATTCAAGATCGTAGTTTCCATATTTGGCGCCGGTCATGAGGCTGTCGCGCAGCAGATAATCGAAACGATCGACATCGAGCTGCGATGAGACGAGCTGCCCGATGAAAGCCGGGCGATATCGATGCTCGATGACCTCAACGACCGACCCGGGAAGCCCCGGGTCCACGCCGGCAAGACACTGATAAACTTCCGTTTCAGGATCGGCAATTATCCGGGTAGTCCATTTTTCATGATTCTGCCGCAGGACTGTTTCGATGACATGGGAGAATGGCCCGTGACCGATGTCGTGCAGCATGGCCGCCGCACGCCCGACAATTCGCTGCTCTTCCGATATCCTGTGGCGCTTGCCCAGATGATCCAGCACCCGCGTCATGACATGCATGACACCGAGCGAATGCGTGAACCTGGAATGCTCCGCGCCCTGGTAGGTATAGAGCGCTAGTCCGAGCTGCTTGATATAACGGAGCCTCTGAAATTCCGGGGTGTTGATCAGCCGGATCATGAGCGCATCGTCCGGCCGCTCCTCGGAAAGGGCGATGATGTTGTGCACTGGATCCCGGTAGATTCGCTCCATAAGAAAGTAGTTTAAAGTTCAAAGTTCAAAGTTTAAAGTTTAAAGAGTTCTTTTCGAGGCAGTAAAATTACAGAACGGATTCACGATAATCTATCCGAGAGCATATCAACAGCTTTTCAAGCTCTGTCAGATCTGACACGACACGACTTTAAACTTTAAACCTTGAACTTTAAACTTCTTTATTTCAGACGGTCTGCAACAGCCTTGTCAGCAGGGCGGTTCGTCGTGGGATGTCGCTGATGATGATGTGTTCGTGTTCAGCGTGAGCACCCGCGCCGTCGACTCCCAGTCCGTCGAGAGTCGGCACGCCCATGGCGGCTGTAAAGTTTCCGTCCGAGCCGCCGCCAACGACCTGATCTTTCAGATCGAATCCAATTTCGGCGGCAAGCGAGCGTGCGAGTTCGAAGAGGGCGATATTTTTTTCAGAACGCGGCATCGGAGGCCTGTTGATGCCGCCTGTAACCTCGAGGCGGGCGTCCTTGAGAACCGGAGCAAGGTTGCGGATAGACCGCTCGATTCGCTCGCCGTCGGCAGGGTTGATGAAGCGAACATCGACAATGGCAGAAGCCTCTGCGGGAACGACATTCTGAGTGGTTCCACCGTTGATGACTCCGACGTTGATGGTGACGCCATTCTGAGAATCGTTGAGCGCCGCAAGGCTCAGCGTTTGATGAGCGAGTTCAACGATGGCATTGATTCCCTTGCCCGGATCGAGACCGGCGTGAGCAGCGCGGCCCAGGGCTCTGACGGTAAAATTGCCGACCCCCTTGCGGCCGGTTTTGACGATGCCGCCGGTGACCGGCGGCTCCAGGACAAGCGCGGCTGAAGACCTGGCCGCTTCTTCCTCGATGATCGGCCGTGATGTCCGGCTGCCTATCTCTTCATCGCAGGTCAGAAGAACCATCACCGGCCTGCGTGTTTCAAGCCCGAGCGTTTTGATTGCCCTCAGCGATTCGATGAGCATCGCGACACCCGATTTCATGTCGAAGATCCCCGGGCCGTGCGCGGTCCCTTCCTTTGTGATCCGGAATGGAATTCGCTGCAATGTTCCCAATGGCCAGACCGTGTCGAGATGGCCCAGCACAAGCAACTGCTTCCCTCCATCTTCACGGTCAAATCCGAACCCGGCACGCAGATGCGTTCCATATCCCGGCTGCTTGTCGAGTCTGATGACCCCGCCGATCTCGGCGAACAGACCCGCGATATATTCTGCAATCTCATCGAGCCGCACCTCATCGCGCGAGTTGGTTTCGCGCTCAACCAGTTGCCGGATCAGTTCGATGACGATCTCCTGCCGTTTGCTGAAATAATCCGCCGGATTGGACATTGATTGATTCAAAAATGTAATTTCCAGATTATCTGTTTATCTGTGAACCGGGGATGGGAAATCGTCTTCTGCCGCCCGTTTCACCCTGTTTGACAAAGCATCCGAATCATGCACAATACAATTTCATCTGGCAAGTTCTTGTTAAGTCAGTTAGCACTGCATTACAGATAGCTTTGTCTGGGTTCAATATCAAGTCATTTTCCTGTTTTCTAAGTTGTAAGTTACAAGTTGATAAGTTGGACGATGGATGATGGATGTAAGATGATTGATGATTGAGTCGCCCGTGAACTCTCAGAATTTGATGAGGCTGGCAGGCGGCTAATTATTTTCGGTGTGCCGTGAACTAACTAACTGTGACGGGCGTCTATATGATAGTTTCTGCGCCTGGAGGGTGAGCCGGATAATTACCGGATTATTAAGTTGAATCGTGGACCGCCGCGATTTGCCAGCCCCAATTTCAGAATTCCGAAGAAGACAGTGGAGGTTCAGTTCAGTATGAAGAAGTTTGGTTTAATGATTGCACTGGGAATTTTCGCCAGCTTAATGGTGCTATCGCCAACAGTTGCCAACGCTCAGGATGAAAAACAGACGGAACTGGAGCGCAATTTCTATGACGCCTGTTACACAAAGAAAGATATGACGACCTGCCTCACTCTTGCCAAAGAGTTGAAGGGGAAGTATCCGACCAGCACTTACATCAAGTATGCTGATGGTCAGATCAAGAAGGACAAGAGCGACAAATTCCAGAACGCGCTGACGGCCTTTTATAATGGCCCGGATGCGCCGAAGCTGGATCAACTGGTTGCCAATGCCGAAGATTACCTGACTGTTGAAACCGGCGATACTGCAGTGGCCTACATTGTCACGCGAGTCGCCCTCGCCACCTCTTACGGGGTCATGGGCGGAATATACAAGGATGCCGATAAGGCTAAATCATTTTCCGAGCGCGCATTGAAAGCGATGGCAAATGAAGCCGCGCCTCAGGGATGGGATGCCAAGGACTACACTCCGCTGCGCGATACGACTCTGGCACAGCTCAATCAGTTCCTTGGTTATCAGATTCTCCAGGCAAACGGAGCGCCGGAGCAGGCCGTTGAATATCTCAACAAGGCCATTGCCGTTAAGCACAAAGACGGCCTCGGCTGGAAAGACCCGAACAACTACTTTTTGCGGTCGAATGCAACATTCCAGGAATACCAGAAGCTGAGCAAGGAGTATCAGGCACTGAGCGACGATCAGAAGACAGGTGATGCCGGTAAAGCGGTTCTGGCGAAGATCAATCCGACCATCGACAAGATGCTTGCCGATTACGCACGAGTGCTGGCGACTGCGACAAAACCTGAGACAAAAGTGCTCAAAGACGGCGCGAAAGAACAGTTCGACCAGTTCTGGAAATACCGGACTGGAAGCGACGCTGGCGCGGCGGAATTCGTCAAGGCATTTGAAGCCGATCCGACGGTACCTGGCCCGACTGTTCCGGCCAAGGCTGAAACATCCGATACACCTGCAGCCGGGGCGCCTCCTGCGGGTGCCGCAAATGCCCCCAAGCTGACAACCGCAGTATCAGCTAACTCTTCGACCGGGACAGCCTCCACCGAAAAGGCCGGCGGAAAAGCCGCCCCGGCAAAGGGCAAAGCAGCGCCTGTGAAGAGAAAACCTCGCAGATAGTTGCAGATTAAACACGATACTGACAGTTGATCCCCGTCGTCTGATCGATTAGGCGGGGTGAACCAAAGAAGTACCATTAAAGAAAGCCAGCCTTTGTGCTGGCTTTCTTTGCAGATTGCCCCCTGCAGGAAAAACCGTAAAATTCCGTGATCGACGATCCGATAGAATTGAAAATTGAAAGCCAGCCTGTTGAATCCGATCAACAAGAAGGATTTTTGCGTCCTGAAGTGTTGCTTGAAGCCCCGAAGGCGAATTCATCCAATTTCGAGCGGATGCTGGTGAAACTGGAAAGTGAGATCGGCTACACCTTCATAAACAGCGACCTGCTTCGGCGGGCGCTGACCCATCGTTCATTCGCCAACGAACAGCCTGATCCGAGACCGATGCATAACGAGGCGCTGGAGTTTCTCGGTGATGCAGTTCTCGAATTTCTGATCAGCGCGTGGCTGCTGGAGCTCTTTCCGACTCAAAACGAAGGCACTCTGTCGAAGATGCGGGCATACGCGGTGAGCGCGCTCAACCTTCAGAAACACGCATCCCGGCTCTCGATCGGCAACTACCTGCTGATTAACCGGGGCGAGGAAAAGACGGGCGGACGCACCAAGACCGCGCTTCAGGTTGATGCCTACGAGGCGCTGATAGCCGCGATTTATCTCGATGGTGGAATCGACTGTGCGCGTGATTTCGTGATGAGGGAATTCGTCACGACATTCGCGGAGGTCGACCCCGAGGACCTGACGAGCATGGATTACAAAACCGCTCTGCAGGAAAAGCTTCAATCCGACGGCCTGCCCACACCGCAATATGCCATCGTCGAAAGTCTGGGACCTGATCACCGGCGCGTTTTTCAGATTGAGCTGAGAGTCAGCGGGTACTGCCTTGCCACAGGCGAGGGGACAACCATCAAAGGCGCTCATCAGGCAGCCGCCAGAGCAGCCCTGCTCAACCTGGATCAGAACATGACCCGGTTGAAAGAGATTCATGAGGTGGCTCAAAGCCGGAATGACGTGGCCCCGGCTGAGGATCGGCCTGAAGCTGTGACAATCGAAGACGGGACTCTTCCCGATGAACCTGCCTAGTTAAGTTAATGCTGATGAATGCTGAAAGATCAAGCCGGCTTAAGACCGAGTCAATGACTTCAGCCTGCCTCCTGGCATCAGTTTATCTCATCTATTTATTCTCAAACCCGCACTTGACGTCCTATTACGATTACACGCTGAGGATGGCCGAAGCGCTGCTTGCATTCAGGACCGGCATCGATTATTCGCCCCCGGAATGGCTCAACGAGATGATTCCCGGCGATGGCCGATACTATTCGGCGTTTCCTCTGGGCAGCGTGCTGTCGATGATTCCGGCTGCGATTATCAGGAAAGCGGGAATGATCGGATCCTTTCCGGGTCCGGTGATTGCGGCGCTGATCGCGGCGGCCTCGGCATTGCTGCTGTTTAAGATTTCGGGAAGTTATCTTGATGCTACCTGGCAGCGAGTTTTGATGGCCATCTTTCCGGTGTTCGGGACCTGGATGTGGGCCAACCTCGCATTTGGAGGCGCCTGGCAGATCGCGCTTGGCCTGGCAGTGCTTGGTCAGCTTGGAGCTCTATATTTCATACTGATCAGACCGAGGCCATTTATTGCGGGGCTCTTCTTTGCGCTGGCATTCGGGAACAGAACGGAAATAATCCTTCTCGCTCCCGTCTTCATCTATCTGATCTATCGCGGCAATGATGAAATCAGAAAGCGATGGAGATCCATCGACAGGTTCGTGATTGTTCCGGTGATTCTGGGAATTGCGACTCTGATATATAACCACCTTCGCTTCGGGAATATTTTCGATTTCGGATATGCCCACATCCCCGGAGTGCTTGAAGAGCCGTGGTATGAGCAAGGCATCTTTTCGATACATGCCATCCCCGGAAATGCTTACGCCATGATGCTTGAGCCCTGGGAAAGGATCGGGCATTCGCCCTATCTTGTGCCGAGCGGATTCGGAGGGTCGATCTTCATCAGCAGCCCTTATCTGCTGGCGATCTTCAGAAGCGGGGCAACGGATCGGACGCTGAAAATAATCTCCTGGATTTCGATTCTGCTGTTGACCGGTGTACTGTGGTGTCACGGAAACACAGGCGGGTGGCAGTTCTCATACAGGTACGCCATGGAGCTGCTGCCATGGGCATTTTTGATCATGCTCGAGAGCGGCAGAAACAGGATGCGCTCCTATGAAATCGTCCTCGTCGTGGCCTCAATCGCAATTAATGCGTGGGCGACATATCTGTTTCTGCGCAGCGGTTATTTCAGGCTCAGCGGCTGAAACAGGAATCCTGCCATCTGCTACTTTCGCTGGTAGACGATCTTTCCGTCAAAGACAGTCATCGACACTTTGACCTTGTCGATACCGGCCGGGTCGATTTTGAAAATGTCTTCGGTCAGGACGGTCATATCGGCAAGCTTGCCAATTTCGATTGTTCCCTTGATTTTTTCGTCAAAAGCGGCGAAGGCCGAACCGAGCGTGAAAGCCCGGACGGCTTCGGCGACGGTGATCTTCTGTTCCGGGATCCAGCCATCCGGGCGTTTTCCGTCGAGGGTCCGGCGTGTGACCGCGCCAAAAATCCCCATCAATGGCTCCATCGGAGCGACATACCAGTCGGAGCCGAAGGCGAGCACGGCGCCGGCATCGAGCAGCGATCGAAAGGCGTATGTTCCCTTTGCGCGTTGTTTGCCGAGGCGATTTTCGGCCCACCTTCCATCATCGATGGCATGATAGGGCTGCATCGACGCGACCACTCCGAGTGTGGCAAAAAGGGGTATATCAGCGGGTCGCAGGTGCTGGGCATGCTCTATGCGAAATCGCCTGTCACGCTTTCCATTCTGCTCGACAGCCTGGGAGTACATATCGAGGATCGTTTTGTTGGCCTTGTCGCCGATGGCGTGAATGGCGATCTGCAGGCCGGCTTTGTCTGCTTTCAGGATTCTTTCCAGCATCTGGCTCTCCGGAAACATCTCATCGCTCGGCAGACCGGAGGTTTTGGGATCATCCTGATACGGCTCGAAAAAGAGCGCGGTCGTCGATCCAAGCGATCCGTCGGCAAATCCTTTGAGGCCTCCGATCTTGAGTTTTTCGTTGCCGAAACCTGCGCGGATGCCGATCCGGGCAAGACGTTCCCAGGTTGAGAGCGGCTGGTGGCCATAGATCCTCACTGTCAGCTCGCCGCGATTGAGCAGCGACTGGTAAACGGCGAGGATTTCCGGTGATGCCGACATATCCTGTACACTCGTCACTCCGTTTTCAGCCGCGTAACGCATGGCGGCCTTGATTGCCGCAATCATCTCATCCTCGGCAGGTGGCGGAATGACCTTGTAAACATAGCTCATCGCCGCGTCCTTGAGCACGCCCGTAGGCTCGCCGCCGGCATCCCTGACGATCGTCCCCCCTGGAGGATCGGGAGTCTCCCGGGTGATCCCCGCAAGCTTCAAGGCAAGCGTGTTGGCCAGGGACATGTGGCCGTCGAGTCGATTGATGAAGACGGGATTGTCCGGAGTCACAGCATCTATCAGTTGCCTTGACGGCAGGTTAGCCGGCGTCCAGTTTTCATGATCCCAGTTTCCGTTAAGTATCCAGCGCCCTTTTGGCAGCTTCGCCGCAAAATCGCCAATCAGACTGCGGAACTCCGCAGGTGTCCGTGCATAACGCAACTGGACGCTCGCCAGACCTGCTCCTCCGTCAAAAAAATGAACATGCGCATCGTTGAATCCCGGAACGACCCTGCGCCCCTTCAAATCCACGACCTTTGTCCGGGGGCCGATCCATCCGCGTATCTCCGTGGTGGTTCCAACGGCAACAATCCTCCCACCGGTGCAGGCGACGGCCTCGACTTCGGGGTTCTTCTCGTTCACCGTCCATATTTTTCCGTTGATCAGAGCCAGATCCGCCATATCGTCACGCCTCTGTGCATTCATACCTGTCGATAAAAAAATGAGGACGGCGAATGCCGCGATAAATTTCATATGTCTCCCCTGTTTCAATTCTTTTTTGGATTAAAGATTGTCGCGAAGGTTGGATCTTCAATCTGTATCGTGGAATGAGTCAGATTGAAATTATCCGCCAGCAGTGATCTCAACTCCCTGAGGACGCGATAACTGTGACTGGCGTCATCGACCACCACGTGCGCCGTCACCGCGTACCTGTTGGACGTGATCGTCCAGATATGCAGGTCGTGGACCTCGCGGACGCCTGTGACCGTTCGTATCGCCTGTTCAACGGCAGCCGCATTGATATGAGACGGTGTGCCTTCGAGAAGGATATTGATCGATTCAGCGACCAGCCGCCATGAACCGTAGATGATCAGCCCGCTGATGATAAAGCTGAATGCCGGATCGGCCCACCGCCAGTCTTTCCAGATGATCAACACCCCCGCAACCAGCGCCGCAACCGAGCCCAGCAGGTCTCCAAGCACATGCAGGAATGCCCCACGCACATTGAGATTATGCTTGTGCTCAGAGGAAAGAAGATACGCGCAGACGATGTTCACCATCAATCCGCCGGATGAAATGACAATCAGGGTCATCCCTTTGACCTCCTCGGGGGAGATCAAACGATGGTACGCCTCGATGCAGATCATTATCGACAGGACGATCAGCGTCACTCCGTTAAGGAGAGCCGCAAGAATCTCAAGGCGATAAAAACCGTATGTCTTTTTTGGAGTCGCCGGCCTTGAGGCAAACCGCACGGCCAGCAATGAAAGCGCACGCGCCGCAACATCGGTAAACATGTGCCCGGCATCCGAGAGCAAAGCCAGACTGTTGGACAAATACCCGCCAACAAGTTCGGCAATCATATATCCGAATGTCAGCGCCAGAACCAGCAGCAGCTTCTGAGAGCTGCGGCTCGAAACATCGTAGTGACGATGAGGGTGGACGTGGTCATGCCCATGATCGCTACTCTGTTCCAATGGAGGCACGTGTCCGCTCATTTCAAGTTTGATAAAGTTGCCAGTATTAAAAGTATTAAGGCGCAGGCATTCGAAAAAATAATGACGTCCTCAAGGCCTAATCCGGGAGCGCCTGATAGTAGGCTTCGCCGGCGCAGGATCGACAGATGGATCGGCCGTCAACGACTACTTCACGGTGATCGTTGATGCCTTCACCGCATTCCTCACAGGCAACCCTGGAGGTCGGATGCCCAGGCCTGTCGGATTCCGGAAGTGCGACACTAACCCTGCTCCAGGTGAAAAGCTTCTCGTCAGGCAGGGTGTGATATGCCTCCATCTGCTGCGCCTTCTTTGTCTCGAGGTGCCCGAAACATTCTCTGGCCAGGTCTCTGGATGATTCAAGAGCCACCACCCTGACCGCCTCATTTGTCTCGGTGTTTAAAAAAGTCGCCGCCAGCTTTCCAAAATCCCTGAATTTCAAGGTGCGCTTGCCAAGACGGCAGCCGGTGACGGTATTGATTGCATCTGTCGCGCACCGGTCGATCTCGACATAGACAATGATCCTCTTGCCAACTCGCGGCTCGTCAATGCCGACAAGCCGGCATCCGAGCATCGCCATTCGGACGCCGAGTATCTGCCCCGGGCACATGTGGCCGTGATTATTCTCAGCCTCCACCAGATAATCATCGAGATCTTTCATAGCCAAAGTATCTCAGTAAATCAGGTATTTTGAACGGCTCTGGGCAAATGATCGCTCATCAGCCTCCCAGGATCTCGCAATCTCATCGACCGACACCCCCGCTTCGATCTGCTCCCTGAGCCGGGTCTCGCCGGCGATGACATCGAAAGGCAGTCTGTCATAAACATATTCGTATGGAGCTGATTGCCACTCGAAATCATTGCCGTAAAGATCATGAATCAATTTTATTGTCGCTATTCCAGTGATGACCGGTTTGAATTGATTCCGATCGAGCACATGAATTTGAACTCCGTGACACATCTTACCGGAATGTTTCTGGAAAGTCGGGATAAAGCTGTGCGGGCGAAAATAGACGGCCGGCAGATTCAGCTTGTTTAACGCTTCGGCCAGCTCAAAGGCGTCACCATATGGGACACCGATTATCTCAAATGGCCGGGTCGTTCCCCTGCCCTCGCTGATCCTGGTGCCCTCAATATAGACAGTGCCGGGGTAGACCGTCGCAGTATCCAGTGTCGGCATATTCGGCGATGGCAGCACCCAGGGAGCGTCCGTATCATCGAGCCAGAAATCCTGCCGGTAGCCTTCCATTCTGACCAGTTCCAGTTCGCATCCGATGCCGAACTCCTGATTGAACATCTGCGCCAGCTCACACACCGTCATTCCGTGCCTCATCGGCATGGGATACATCCCGACAAACGACTCGTGCCCTTTCGTCAGAAGATTTCCCTCCAAAGCCTGTCCGATGGGGTTCGGCCTGTCGAGCACGATGAATTTTTTTCCCGCCCCGGCGGCGGCTTCCATGGCCAGCGCCATTGTGTAAATAAATGTATAAACCCTGGTGCCGACGTCCTGAACATCGAAGACCAGCACATCCACATCTTTGAGCATCTCTTCCGTCGGCCGCCTGACCTTGCCGTACAGGGAATAAGTCATAACCCCTGTCCTGCTGTCGAGGAATCCCTCCCACTCGATCATATTGTCCTGGGTCTCTCCCCTGATTCCGTGCTGAGGCCCGAAAAGCGCAGTTAATTTAATTTCCGGATGATTGTGAAAATGGTCGGCTGCATGTTTATAGGCATGGTCCACCGAGGATGGATTACAGATCAGCCCAACCCGGGCCCCTTTGACATATCTGCCCGGATCAGCCAGAAACTTTTCAAGTCCGATGGCTATCTTATTCATAAAAAAGATTTTAACCGCTCACAGCGCTCATCTACCGCGCATTCAGAACAAGGAAAGCAAATCCACCGATGACAATTAATAGCGCAATTATTAGAATCGCAATCCCGACCCCCAACGAAAGATAGTTTCGCTCTATAAAGCTACCTTTATTCGCTGTCGCCCCTTCCTGCCGGATCTCCCTCCATTTCTCACTCATTTGCTCGATCGATTCCGGATATTCATCCTGTCCGGGAGGCCGGCCTTGCTCTTTCTCACGATCCTGAAGCTTGCTGGTTTTATTTCTGAAGTCTTCCATAACAGGGCTGAGTATCTGCAATAAGTATATGCTATGTCAACAGTTAAAGATTTTTTGCGAGTCCTCGATTCCTTAAATCCAAAAAAATCTTTGCCGGAATGAAAAATTTTGATCTTTCCCGGGAACTTTTCCTTTCCTGGAGCGTGTACCAGCGCAATGAAGGTGATCACGCTGAGGGAATTGTGAGGGTTCTCGAAAGCAAGCCAAAGGTCACCAGCATCCTTCCGTAAGAAGTTCGCATTTGAGCCTGGCAGCGAGTGAGGCGCTGCCAGGCTCATCGTATTTCTGGGCATAAATAATTCTACAAATCAATACTTTCTGAAGCTAACTATTAGTCCATTTCTTCAATTGACGATTATGGCTCTTTCTTGATCCTCTGACTGGATTAGCCTATCATCCTGCCTCCAATCCGGAAAACAATATTTCAGACATACTGCACAGGTGCAATAAAATAAAACAGATGAGCACTCAGACAGAGACATCGCTATCGACAATGGGTTCTCCCGCGGCAGGTTCAGACAACACGGGCAAGTCATTCGAAGTTTCGATTGTCATGCCGTGTCTCAATGAAGCCGAGACGCTGGCGACATGCATCAAAAAAGCGCAGGGCTCACTGGATGGTCATCAGATCCCAGGTGAGATCATCATAGCGGACAATGGCAGCACTGACGGTTCTCAGGCGATTGGCGCATCGCTCGGAGCTCGAGTCATCGACATCGAGGTGAAAGGGTATGGCAGCGCCCTGTTGGGCGGCATCACAGCGGCTCGCGGCAGATATGTGATCATGGGAGATGCCGACGACAGCTACGATTTCACCGACCTCATGCCATTCATAGAAAAGTTGCGCGAGGGTTATCAACTGGTTATGGGAAACCGGTTCAAGGGCGGGATCCGACCCGGCGCCATGCCGCCGCTTCACAGGTATCTTGGAAACCCCGTGCTGACATTTATCGGAAGATTGTTTTTCGGCAGCCCGAGCGGGGATTTTCACTGTGGTCTGCGCGGATTTATCAGAGACGCCATCCTTGGGCTTGATCTGCAGACGACCGGAATGGAGTTCGCCAGTGAAATGGTGGTCAAGGCCACTCTCAATGGCCTGCGCATCACTGAGGTCCCGACTACGCTTTCGCCCGACGGCCGCAGCCGCCCCCCTCACCTGAGGAGCTGGCGTGACGGTTGGCGGCATCTCCGATTTCTGCTCATGTACAGCCCGCGCTGGCTCTTCCTCTATCCCGGAATCTTGCTGATGGTCGTGGGATCGATCCTTGGATTTTGTCTTTTGCCTCGCTCGCGGCAGGTCGGCGGGGTTGTGCTGGATGTCCAGACACTGCTCTATGCTGCAATGGCAATCGTCATAGGTTTTCAGGCGGTACTGTTTGCTGTCTTCACCAAGGTTTTTGTAATCAGCGAGGGACTAATGCCCGAGGATCCGCATTTGAACAGGCTCTTTCGGCATATTACCCTCGAGACAGGCTTGATCATTGGTGTGTTGTTATTGCTGGCGGGGCTGACTGGTTCAATATATGCTGTGACGGATTGGGGGTTGCACGCATTCGGCCCGCTCGACCCATCGCGGACTCTGCGCTGGGTCATTCCTTCCGTCACCGCCCTGGTTTTAGGCTGTCAGGTTATGCTCTCCAGTTTTTTTCTGAGCGTACTGGGATTGAAACGGCGATGAATCTGCCCATATGAATCTTATTGACCGCGTTCACAGTGACTATATTTTCGGCCGGCGAGTCGGGGTGCTCACCAGGCATCTGGCAGAGTTG
This sequence comes from Acidobacteriota bacterium, assembly GCA_016710075.1. Classification (GTDB taxonomy): domain Bacteria; phylum Acidobacteriota; class Blastocatellia; order RBC074; family RBC074; genus JADJLO01. Next base: position 397,577 of record JADJLO010000041.1, read on the forward strand.
ATGCCAAAGGACGCAAAGACACTGGATGTCGGCTGCGGCGACGGAACGATTGCGCACCTGCTGATGAAGAGCCGGCCGGATCTGACCATCAGCGGCATCGACGTCCTGGTCCGTCCACAGACCCATATTCCTGTTGTCCAGTTTGACGGCCGGCACATCCCCTACGAGGACGACAGCTTCGATGCGGTGATGTTTGTCGATGTGCTGCACCACACCCAGGACCCAATGGTTCTGCTTCGCGAGGCCGCACGAGTCGCCCGCTCCGCGATCGTCATCAAGGATCATACGATGAACGGTTGGCTTGCGGAACCGACTTTGCGGCTGATGGATTATGTCGGGAATGCGCAGCATGGCGTGGTTCTCCCGTACAACTACTGGCCGCTCGAGCGATGGAACGAGGCATTCGCCGGGCTCGGGCTCAAACCTGCGGTCTGGAAACCGAAACTGTCACTTTATCCTGCTCCGGCGAGCTGGATCTTCGACCGCTCACTCCATTTCGTTGCACGGATCGATCTAAATCAAAAACACTGAATAGTGGATTATTGCAAATCTCGATATCCGGTGTTTGTCCGTGTATTGAGTGGTTCATCAGTTTTCGTCAGCGATTTGCTGAATCGTTATGGTAACGATCAGTGTCCGAATGTTGCCGGTTTCGATTTCGAGTGAGGTCCTGTTGAGGAGAGCTGAATGACCCGGGACAGATTTTTTATCGTATTCTGGATTTGGCGAATCTTCTATTCCGCGGTGCCGCTGCTGGTGATGGCGGCAGTCGCCTGGCGGCGACCGGGACTTTGCAGAGGATGGTTTCGCGCCCTGGAAAACGGGCTGAGTCGGGTGGCGCGGAATCATCTTACCGCCGGCCTGCTGATCTTCCTGATTTCGCTGACAATCAGCATCGCCCTTTCAATGCTGGTTCACTGGCCAGGGCCTGTGATAGCCGACGAATTCAGCTACCTGCTGGCATCCGACACCTTCGCGCATGGCCGCCTGACCAATCCGCCTCATCCGATGTGGCGGCATTTCGAAAGCCTGCACATCATCCAGCAGCCAACCTATGCCTCGAAATATCCGCCCGGGCAAGGGTTGGTTATGGCCGCCGGCCAGGTTTTAACCGGGCAGGCCATCGCCGGAGTCTGGGTCAGTGTAGCGCTGGCCTGCGTGGCGATATTCTGGATGCTGCTCGCCTTCACCCGGCCGCGCCATGCTCTGCTGGGCGGGCTTCTGGCTGCCATCCATCCGATCATTCTGGAATGGGGTCAGAACTACTGGGGCGGCGCTGTCGCCCTTGGCGGCGGCGCCATTGTCATCGGCGCTTTTCAACGCCTGTGTCATCGCACAAAAATTCAGGATGGATTGATGCTCGGCGCCGGTCTGGCGATCCTCGCCAACACCCGACCCTTCGAGGGAATGGTTCTCGCCCTGCTGCTGGGGCTGCTGACTATTTTCAGACTTGTCAGGGGAGAGCTTCATGGCTTGAGCCGGCTGATCATTCGCGGCGCCCTCCCCGCCGCCCTGATTCTGATCATTGCCGGGGGATCGATGGCCTTTTATAACATGCGCGTGAGTGGCCACCCTCTGCTGATGCCTTATCTGTTACACGAGGAGAACTACGCCGTGGCCCCGGCTTTCGTCTGGCAAAAACCGCGGTCCGCCCCCCCTACCGGCACGATTCGATTCGACTCTTCTACACCGGCTATGCCCTCGAGTCCTACACGGTTCAGAAAAACCTTCCCGGCTTTATTAAAAAAGGACTGATCAGAAAAATCGGGATTCTACTTCGCGGTTATATCTCAAATCTCGCGATGGCCTTCCCCCTGCTCGCTCTGCCCTGGGCCTGGCGCAGAGATAAATGGCTGCGAGTAGTCATGTTGACACTTGCCGGCTTCATAGCGGTGCTGTTAACTGAAACCTGGATGGTTCCTCATTACGCCGCTCCGGGTGCCCCTCTGATTTTTATCGCCGTCGTTCTATGCTTCAGATATCTTCGTGTCTGGAAATATCGCGGTCAACGGACCGGACTCTGGCTGGCCAGAGCGCTTGTGCTCTTCAGCATCCTGGGAGCCGTCAACCTCGGCTTTCGCCTTGCCCGGGATCATAGGTCAACATCAGTCTGGGCCGATCAACGGGCTCGCATCCAATCGACCCTCGAAGCCGATTCCGCCCTCCACCTGATCATCGTCAGATATGGCCCTGAGCATGTCAGTCATCAGGAGTGGGTCTTCAACTCCGCCGATCCGGACCGCTCCAGGGTCATCTGGGCTCGCGAAATGGATCAAACCGCCAATCAACAGTTGATCAATTATTTCCCGGATCGCAAAATCTGGCTGCTCGAAGCCGACCAGGTCCCTCCCTCTCTCAAACCATTCCATTGACAACCTGATTCTCAATCCGAAAAACTTTTTTTCATGGATTGAAAGAATTTTTGTGGATTCCGGGAACTTTCTCCCCCCAGCAACGTGTAAGTGCTCAAGAACGGTGATCATAACTGTTAAATATTGTGAGGGTATTCGACAGATCCTTCTGATCACCAGACAATTTGTGTGAGGTTCGCATTTAGGCTCAAGGTGAGTGAGGCACCTTGGGCCTTTCTCCTTTTTACAAGCAAGCTCACTCCAACTCTTCCCCCCTGCCGGATCATTAATCCAAAAATTCAGATTAATTCCTCGAAACTGGAAATATTATTATTGTCTTTTAAGAATATCCGCCTATAATCCGCCGCTATAAGCCCCATCCCAGATTGGCCCGGATTGACCTGGATTGACCCTGTTTGAATTGAGAGACATTAAGCAGCCCCGAAAAGTGGAAAGTATCAGATGACCAATTGATTTCAATATTCAGGAGGCCAAATGTTGCGAACCCTGATGATGGCCACGGCAAGAGCTGCGCTACTGAGTTTGGCAATCCCCCTTTCGCCGGTCTGGGGGCAGAATTCTACGATAATTACATCAACTTCATTGGGTCCATCGGGTCCGTCGGGCGGGGCTGGAGCTGTATCTGAAATGAACAGCAGATCGGGTCTGCTGATCGACCATCTATCGGCCAGGAAGCTGGAAACATGGAAGTCTATAGAAGAGCTGGTCTTTGCGGAGGATAAAGAGAAGCAGCCATTGCATCCGACATTGAGATCCATGTGGGAATGGATTGAGACCAGCGGGCACAAGGTGTATGTGGAATTTATGGATCCGAAGCGTTCATCGACCAGCACGGCCGGGGTTTTCAGTATCGACAAGGTGGACCCGCGTGGTGAAAGCCATAGTTCGGTAATCAGACTGAACCTTTTCAATATCGATCATGCCGCCATGCCGGAAATCGCCGGCGAGAAGGGCGGCTTCATCCCATTCAGCCAACTCAATGGCGAGGAGCGTTACGCCGAAGTACTGGGGCATGAGATGGCTCATGCCATCTACATTCTCTCCAATCCTGAAAGAACCAGTAAAATCTTTGATAATGTAGAAACAACGAATCAGATTCTTTTATTAAGCAATGTTGACCGCAGTCGAGGTCAACGGCCATCAGATATGGATATGCGGAAGAGAATTACAAAAAGGGACGAGATACTTCTCCAGCTTGAGGCCGTGGCTGAGTCCATGGAAAAGCAGGTCTGGAAAGAGCTGGTGAAGAGCAAGGCGATCCGAAGGAAGATGGCCGGCGATGCGATCAGATCCGCCTTCGACGGAAAGAGATAGCATGCCAATGCCTTCCGCCTTCAGACCGGCCTTCAGACAGGCCTTCAGACAGGTAGGATGTAAAAAGTGAGTCCCAGGATAGTATAGACAGCCAGTAGAAGAACGCCCTCCATCCAGTTAGACTCCCCGTCCTGGGCAATAAGCGAGACGACTCCCACCGAGACTACAATGGCAACCACCTCCAAAGGGGTAAACAGAAGGTCCATTGGTTTTCCGAATGCATAGCTGGCGAAGACCAGAACCGGGGCGACGAACAAAGCGATCTGCATGCTCGATCCGATCGCGATGTTCAAAGCCAGATCCATCTTGTTTTTCATTGCAACAAGAACGGCGGTTGAGTGCTCTGCCGCGTTGCCGATGATTGCAACGAGGATGACGCCGACAAAGACCTCGGTCAGCCCGAGTGCCTTCGATGCCTCTTCGACGGCTCCGACAAGGAACTCGCTCATCAACGCGACCAGAACCGTCGCGGTAAGAAGCACGGTCAGGGACCTGGCCCTGCTTCTCCCCCTCTGCCGCTCCGCTGTAGAGATGGGTGTGAGTCTTGAGCGTAAAGATCAGGCTCAGGACATAGGTAATGATCAGAACTATGGCGATTTCGAGGCTCAGATCTTTTTCGGCCTGGGGATTATTTTTAACAAGCTGATGGAAAACGGCAGGCATCAGCAGGGCGACGGCTGAAAGCACAAGCAGAGTCGTGCCGAGCATGGCAGCCGTCTTGTTGAATATCTGCTTGGGAAATTTCAACCCGCCTAAAAGAACGCTCAGCCCAAGCACCAGCAGAATGTTGCCGATGATCGAACCCGTGATTGAAGCCTTGACCACATCATATAGCCCCTTTCTCAGGGCCATGATCGCAATGATCAGCTCGGCCGCGTTGCCGAATGTGGCATTGAGCAGTCCGCCAAGCCCCTCGCCAAGCTTTTCGGCAAGGTGCTCGGTTGCACGCCCCATATACCCGGCCAGTGGAATAATCGCCAGACTCGAAACTGCAAAAATAGCTATCGGGCTGGCGTGCGTCAATTCAAGCACAACCGCCGCCGGGACGAATATCAATAGCCAGTTTAAAAGGTTTTCAGGTGCAAAGAGTCTTTTCATGATTGTTAGGTTCTACGAAAACGAACCTGATCGGACTTGCGTACGATCGGCTCAGGTTTTCCTTTCATCAGGAATATTTAAAAAAAGCTCGTGAAGTCGAAAAGGGATTATAAGAATTTTACTCTCAATTAGTAAATGTCTGCGGACATTGTTCAATCGCTCAAACTTTCCAGCCTTCGATTTGTCTGTTAAGCTTCAGATGATGGTTTTATCAAGCAGAAAAGAGAAGAAAAGAGAATAAACAAGTAAAATGCCAGAGGAGACCATGATTATGAAAAATAAAACTAAAAAGTCCATTCGCATATTATTGTATTCAGTCGCTATTATTTTGACGTTTTCTCTTCTGGGATCCAGCCCGGGCAATGCGCAAACAAGGAAGAAAAGAGTTTCGACTGCCAGTGCTCAGAGAAGAGCAGCCACAAAAATACCAACAGGGACGGAGATGAAGATCCGATTGGAAACGGAGATAGACACCAAGACCGCCAAGGATGGAGATAAATTCACGGCGATGGTAGAAACGCCGAGCGCATATCAAGGCGCCAGCGTTGAGGGTCATGTTGCCAGAGTCAAGAAGTCCGGGAAATTGACCGGCACCACGGAACTTTCTCTCGATTTCGACACGATCCGCCTGAGATCGGGCGAAAATATCATTTTCGATGCCCAGGTCGTGACGGTCTACGGCGAGGACTCCAAAGAAGTCGACGAGGAAGGCAACGTCAAGAGCGGAAGCCAGGGTAAGTCCACGGCGATCCGTTCGGGCGGCGGCGCCGCGGCTGGAGCCGTCATTGGCGCCATAGCCGGTGGAGGTAAGGGAGCGGCCATCGGCGCCATCATCGGTGGTGCGGCCGGCGCGGGATCGGTCCTCATTCAGGGCAGCCAGAAGGTCAAACTTGAAAGCGGCACTGAAATGCTGATCAAGACCACAAGATAAGGAGAATAAAAGATTAACGAAACAGACGAAAATAGTCAGCGGAGTGATTAATACAATCATTTCGATGATACGTTTATCGAAGTGATTGTGGACGATCACCCCTGACAATTTCCGTCTGTTTAGTTTATTTCGTCTGTTTCGTAATCCCTGTTTTTCATGGATTTGGAACGATATTCCCGCCAGATACTATTTTCAGGCATAGGCAGAGCAGGCCAGGAACGACTCTCATCCGGATTTGCGGTAATCATCGGATGTGGAGCGCTTGGGTCGATGCATGCCGAGATGCTTTCGCGCGCCGGGGTGGGCAGGCTGCGACTGATCGATCGCGATTTCATCGAGGAATCGAATCTCCACAGGCAGATAATGTATGAGGAAAGCGACGTGGCCGACAAGCTGCCCAAAGCAGTAGCGGCCGCAAAGCGAATCCATCGCATTAATTCCGGCATCGCGGTCGAAGCGGTTGTCAGGGATGTCAATTATTCGAACATCGAAGACCTGATCGGGGATGCCGATATCGTCATGGATGGAACGGACAATTTTGAAGTCCGCTATCTGATCAACGACGCGGCGGTAAAACTGAAAAAGCCATGGGTATACGGAGCGGCCGTCGGAGCCTATGGATTGCAGATGACGATCCTGCCGGGGGAGACGGCCTGTTTGCGCTGTGTCTTTCCCGAAGCTCCGGCTCCGGGAACATCTCCAACCTGCGACACGGCCGGCGTGATTCTGCCGATCATCGCCAATGTCGCGTCGTTTCAGGTGACTGAAGCTTTGAAGATCCTGACCGGGAGAAAAGAGAAGCTGCACGGTTCGCTGATCCAGTTCGACATCTGGGAGAACAAGCTCTCGAAACTCAACATCAGCGGCATCCGCGGCAAAGGCGAATGCAGAACCTGCGAACAGGGCCATTTCGATTTTCTTTCCGCAAAATCCGGCCAGCTCGTCACCACAATGTGCGGCAGGAACGCAGTCCAGATCACACCGGGATTACCTCATCAGATCAATTTCCTCGAACTCGCCGACCAACTGCGCGGAGGCGGCGAGGTGAGCTACAATGATTATTTGCTGAAGTTCAGGTCGGGCGATTATGAACTCACCGTATTTTCCGATGCCCGGTGCATGATCAAGGGTACGGACGATCCGAACATCGCCAGATCACTTTACGCCCGATACATCGGAGCCTGAAAAGAAAAAGGAAATAGATTACGAAACAGACGAAATAAACGAAACAGACGAAAAATATAAAAAGATAATTAATGGTTTACTTTTTCGGCTGTACGTTCATCAAGGATTAATGTCCAATGAACTTCTAAAATATCTTTCGTCTGTTTCGTAATCTATTTCCTGAATTACTACAGATACACATATGCGGAAAACCGAAATTGTCATTCCAGCCTCGACCTCGAATCTTGGAGCCAGCTTCGACACCTGCGGGCTGGCGCTCTCGCTTTATCTTCGGGTTGAAGTGGAGCCGGCTGAAGATGGATTCAGGATAACGCCGACCGGTGAGGGAGCGGACAAGCTCCCGCTGGACGAATCGAATCTGATTGTCCGCGCCGCCTTGCACGCATCTGAACAGAGAAAAAACAGGATCAGTGGAGCGAAGCTGCGCATTGACAGCCAGATACCGCTATCGCGAGGACTGGGCAGCAGCAGTGCGGCGATCATCGCGGGGCTTTCGATCTATGAGGCGCTCTCGGGCGACAAGCTCGATGAGGACGATTTCTTCAACTACGCGCTGAATTTCGAAGGGCACGGAGACAATCTCGCGCCGAGCACGCTGGGTGGACTGGTAGTGGCTGTGGTCAGAGAGTTTGTGGATTATGCAGGCAACGAGCGCCGCTCGCTGCTGGCCGTCAAGCGACACTGGCCGGAAGAGATCAGGATAGTCATCTGCATTCCGGAGATCGAGCTCGAGACGACAAAGATGCGTGCGGTTCTGCCCAAAATGGTGACGCGAGCCGATGCAATCTACAACCTGCAGCGCGCCTCCCTGCTGCAGGCAGTAATTTCCGAGAAGCGGTTCGATCTTTTTAACGAGGCTTTGCGGGACAGGCTGCACCAGCCATATCGCGCTCCTCTGGCGCCGGGGTTGAGCGAGGTTCTCAAACTTAATGACGAGACTCATAAACATCCGGGTCTGCTTGGAACGGCGATCAGCGGCGCCGGATCGACGATGATCGCTTTTGCCACGGACAACTGCGAAAAAATTGCAGAGACGATGAAGGAAAGGCTGGCCGGGGCAGGCGTCAGATCCCGAACAATGGAAGTCAAAGTGGACAACAACGGTCGGATGATGAGCTGAGCAGATCGATTATGTCATCACTCACAAAGATCCCTTCAGGGGTTCAATATTTTTTCGATGAGGAAGTGAAGCTGCGCCGTTTCGTCGAGCGGCGGGCGATGGAGATATTCAAGGGTTGGTCTTACGACGAAATAATTCTTCCCATCTTCGATTACCACGACCTCTTCGCCCGCGGAATGGGTGAAGAGAAGGCGGGTCATACATACAGATTCGTCGATCGTGACGGGGCGCTGCTGGCTCTGCGGCCGGAACTGACATCACTGGTTGCCCGAACGGTTGCAACCCGCTTCATCAAACGCGAACGGCCCGTCAGGCTCTGCTATTCCGGCGAGGTTTTCAGATACGATGATCCGACTCAGCGTGCCATAAGGGAATTCCACCAGCTCGGATGCGAGCACATAGGCGAATCCGGGATTGTTTCAGATATCGAAATATTGCTGGTCGTCGCAGAGGTGTTGAAGCGGCTCGGGCTCGATGATTTTCGGATCGCGCTTTCTCACGTCGATTTCTTCAACGGCGTCGCCGACTATTTAAAGTTGAATGCCGCTGAGCGCAACAATCTGCGCGAATTGATCGATCGGCGAAACAGCCTCGCTCTGGATGAGTTTCTCGGCCGGATTGCTCCCGAGATAGACCCCGCCCGTCGCCGTGATTTCGCGAATCTGATTCAGATTGCCGGCAAGGAAGAAGCCCTGGATCGCGCAACCGAGATCCTCAAAAATGAGCGTTCGCGCGCCGCGGTCGAGCATCTCGCCGACATTTATTCGACCCTCAAAAGCCTGGGGCTGGAAGAAAATTTCGATATAAATCTGGGAGACGCCGGCGGGCTGGAGTATTACACCGGGCTGACTTTCAAGGTTTACGTTCCGGACTGGGGAGTCGAGATCGGCAGCGGAGGGCGTTACGACAATCTGATCGCGAATTTCGGCAACCCTGAACCGGCAATCGGATTTTCATTCTCTCTGGATGGCCTTGTCGGAGCCCTGACCGTCAAGCAAGGCATCGAGAACCTCAACGGCGACGAGCCCGCGGAGAATATTGCTGTCGGCAACGATTTGACCGATGCATTCCGTGACGCAATCGAGCAGCGTAAAAATCAAAAGAAGGTGAATATCCGTGTCAGGTAACAGGCTGATAATCGCGTTATCCAAGGGGAGAATGCAGGATGATGCGCTCGAACTCTTTGCGCGGGCAGGGATAGTCGTCAATGAAAGCGAACTCAATTCGCGAAAGCTGATCATCGACTCGTCGGATCGGCGCCACAGCTTCGTGCTGGTCAAACCCTCGGACGTTCCGACTTATGTTGAATACGGCGTGGCCGATGCAGGGATCTGCGGGCGTGACGTGCTGCTCGAATCCCGTGCAAATGTGCACGAACCGCTCGATCTGAAATTCGGTCATTGCAAAATCGCAGTCGCCGGCAAGCGTGAGGTCGTCGGAGAAGACTACAACCTGCTCGCCACGGTTCGTGTAGCAACAAAGTATCCGAGGATCACGACCGATTACTTTCATGCCAAAGGCGTGCCGATAGAAGTCGTCACGCTGTCCGGGTCGGTGGAGTTGTCGCCGCTGCTCGGGCTTTCCGATCGGATTGTCGATCTGGTCGAGACCGGAAGAACTCTCAAGGAGAACGGCCTCGAAGTGATAGACGTGATCACCGAATCGACTGCGCGGCTTATCGTAAACCGCGCCAGCCTGCATTTGAAGCGCGCCGCCGTCAGCGACTTGATCTCGTCGATAACCGCCGCGCTCAATTAAAGTATTTGAAATTATGATAGATGTAATCAGACTCAAAGATGCAAATTATGATGAGAATCCCAAGCTGCGGCATATTCTGAGCCGCAGCGTCGGGCTGAATGCCGAAATTCTCTCAAAGGTTGATTCGATCATTCAGGCGATCAAGGAGCGGGGTGATGAGGCCCTGCTTGATTTCACCGCGCGCTTTGACGGCGTCCAACTGACTCCGGAGACGATCCGGGTGGAGCCTGCCCTGATCGACGAGCTCGCCTCAAAGGTTGACGGCGAGGTCATCGATGCAATGCGCGAAGCGATCCATAACATTCGCGTCTACCATGAACACCAGTTGACCGGTGACTGGGAGATCGAGCGAAACAATGGCGTACGCCTGGGTCAACGGGTCCGGCCACTGGCCATAGTCGGGCTTTACGTGCCGGGCGGCAGCGCCGCCTATCCATCGACCGTGATGATGAATGCAATTCCGGCGTTGGTGGCCGGTGTCAGGCGAATAGTTGTGGTCACACCGCCGGCGCAGTTCCAGCAGAACCCGATTATAGCCGCGGTGCTCAAAGAGTTGGGACTTTATGAGGTCTATCTTATCGGCGGCGCTCAGGCCGTTGCCGCACTCGCTTACGGAACGGATACTGTCCCGCGCGTCGACAAGATTGTCGGCCCCGGCAATCAGTACGTCGCGGCGGCGAAGAAACTGGTCTTTGGCGATGTCGATATCGATTCGATCGCCGGTCCGAGCGAGATCGTCGTCGTAGCCGATGAGACCGCGCGTCCGGACTTCGTCGCCGCCGACATGCTTTCTCAGGCCGAGCATTCAGAAGACGCCGCAGGAATATTGATCACCAACAGCGAGAAGCTGGCCGAAGCCGTCCGCGAGGAGATCATCAGACAGACCGAGACGCTGCCGCGCAGAAAGATCATCGAGCGCTCGCTGGAAGATTACGGCGCAATATTCATCACCGGATCGATCGACGAGGCCTGTGCCCTGGCCGACCGTATGGCCCCGGAACACGTTGAAGTCATCACCGCCGACAGCGAAGCCGACTCTGCAAAAATACACAACGCCGGCGCCATCTTCGTTGGGGCTTTTTCTCCGGAACCCGTCGGCGATTATTTCGCCGGGACCAATCACGTTCTGCCAACTGGCGGGACAGCGCGATTCTCTTCGGCCCTCGGAGTCTACGACTTTCTCAAAAAGACCAGCATCGTCCGCTACACTGAAGCCGAGCTTGTGCGCACCGCCGCTTCCATAGACAAACTTGCGCGCGCTGAAGGCTTCGATGCTCATGCCAGATCGGCGATGATTCGCCTTAAAAGCAGCGGCAGTTAAATTAAAAACGATGTCAGCACCATTAGATAAAATCAAATCCAACGTCAGGGCCATCACGGCTTACACACTTTCCCCGCTTGAAGCGCCGATCAAGATCAATCAGAACGAAAACCCGTTCGGGATGCCGGCTGAGATCAAACAGGAAGTCCTGCGCCGTGCCGCCGAGCAGGACTGGGCGCGTTATCCTGAATTCGTGCCGTCGTCTCTGATCGAAAAACTGGCAAAATACTCCGGCTGGCGCGCGGATGGAGTCATGGCCGGCAACGGATCCAACGAGATGATCCAGTCCGTAATCAATTCGACCGTCGAAAAGGGCGTGCTGGTGGTCCTGCCCGAGCCGACATTTTCAGTTTACCGCCAGGTGATACAGGTCGCCGGCGGTGAAGTCGCATCGGTGCCGCTCAAAGAAAATCTGACATTCGATATTCCGCGAATCAAGCATGAGATCGTCTCAAGAAAAGCCGATCTCGCCATCATCTGCTCTCCCAATAACCCGACCGGTTGCACGATAAGCCGTGACGAACTGACTGACATTCTCGAAAGCACATCCGGTTTGATAATCGTCGATCAGGCATACCTCGAACTCGGCGGAGAAGACTTCGTTCCGTTGCTTGAGCAATATAAAAATCTGGTCATTCTCCGAACCTTCTCAAAAGCCATGGCGATGGGAGGCCTGCGCGTCGGTTATTGCCTGGCGGCGCCAGAGCTGATCACTGAGTTCAACAAGGCAAAGATGCCCTACAGCCTCAACTTCTTCTCGATGACCGCCGCCGAAGTGGCGCTGGAAAATCTTGCGCTCCTCGATCCGCTTGTCGCCAGGATGCGCAGCGAAAAAGAGCGTCTTTTCGTTGAGTTGCAGCAGATCGACGGGATCTCCCCCGTTCCGTCCGAAGCCAACTTCTTCGTAGTCAAAACCGCCATTCCGCCGAAAAAGCTCTTTGAGGAGCTGCATTCACGGGGCATACTTATCCGTGATATCAGCAAAGCCCCGATGCTTTCAGAATACGTCAGGATCAGCGTGGGCACGCCGGAAGAGAACGACCGGCTGATTCAGTCGCTGCATGAGATTTTCAAACAATGAACCGAAAAGCTGAAATTACAAGAAAGACCAAAAGAGACGGACATCCAACTGACCATCGACCTTGACGGCAGTGGCGACGGCAAAATTGACACTGGCGTGCCCTTTCTCGACCACATGCTCGATCTGTTTGCGCGCCACGGGATGTTCGATCTGGCCGTCACCTGCAAAGGCGATCTGCATATCGACGATCATCATACCGTTGAAGACATTGCAATCTGTCTTGGCCAGGCATTCGCAAAGGCGCTGGGCGATAAAAAAGGCATCGTTCGCTACGGATCGGCTTACGTGCCGATGGATGAGACGCTCGCCAGATCGGTGGTCGATCTTTCGGGACGGTCTTATCTCGTTTACCTCGTCAAAAACTCCCGCGACAAGGTCGGGACATTTTCGGTCGAACTCGCCGAACATTTCTGGCATTCATTCGCCGAACACTGCAAATGCAACCTGCATGTTGAAGTTTTTTACGGGAGCAACCAGCACCACATCATCGAAGCGGTATTCAAATCGGCAGCGCGTGCGCTCTCACAGGCGGTTCGGCTCGACGACCGCATCAGCGGCGTGATGTCCACCAAGGGAACTCTTTAGGCGGGTTTTAGAAATGTCGATCGCAATCATTGATTACGGAGTCGGAAATCTGCGCAGCGTGGAGAAGGCGTTTACGTCTCAGGGGATCGATGCAGTCGTCACAAGCGATGAGCAGATCCTGAGAAAAGCCGATAAACTCGTTCTTCCCGGCGTCGGAGCATTCGCCGCCTGCATGGACGGTCTCAGGAAGCATAACTTCGACCGCCTCGTCATCGAAGCAGCTCAATCGGGCAAGCCGATAATCGGCCTCTGCGTCGGACTGCAGATGATGTTCGATGAAGGCCACGAATTCGGCATTCACAAAGGCCTGGGATTGCTGCCCGGCAAGGTTGTCAGATTCCCCGACGGAATCCATGTTCCTCACATCGGCTGGAACCAGGTGGAGTTTAAACAGGACCACCCGATTTTTCGCGGCCTGCCCGAAAACCCCTTCTTCTACTTCGTCCATTCCTATTACTGCGTCCCCGATGACCCGACCTGCATCCTGGGCGAAACCGATTACGGTCAGACCTACGCCTCTATCTGCGGACGCGACAACATCGTCGGCGTCCAGTTCCATCCCGAAAAAAGCCAGGGCATGGGCCTGCAACTATTGAAAAACTTCGCTGCAATGTGAAGAAGAAGAAGAAGAAGAAAAGATTACGAAACAGACGAAAAATATTAAGGGATTAATCGGACAAGTTCCTCCGATTAACGTAAACCCGGAATCCCTTAATATTTTCCGTTTGTTTCGTTTATTTCGTCTGTTTCGTAATCTTTTCTTCCAACCGTCTGATCTGATCGGCGTGCCCGTGCGCGTGGCCGGCGTAGATGCGGAGCCAGTCTTCGGCAGTGTAGCGGCCGCTCTCGCTGTGAGTCCCCTCGCGCTGCCAGTCGGCATCGGTCATCGATTGGAGTATCTCAACCGTGGTGGCTCTTGCATACCTGAAAGCCTCCAGAGCCGGTGCGATCTCCCGCTGGTTGTAATTGAGCCGGCTGGCGAAAAGCTCCTGATCATAGCCCTGAATCAGAGGGCGATCTTCAACCAGCAGCCTTCTGATTCTGATTGCGCTGGTCATCTCGCTGTCTGCGAGATGATGGACCACCTCCGCGGCGCTCCACCGGCCGGGTTCAGGATGTGCAACAAGCATTTCAGGTGTGAACCCTTCAAGCGCCTGCTTCACCTGATTGAAACCGTCGGCGTATTTTGCGATCAACTCTTTTCTCTCTTCAGCGGTCATATAAATTCATCCCTCCTTAAGTTTTATTTTGTCCTCGAATAATTTCTGAGATAGTCCGGAGGTTCGATGCCGGGGGCGAGCAAGGGGTCATCGACGGGCGCTCCGGGAATCGTATTCAGTGGAAGCTCTCCGGCCCAGACCGGCAGCGCTGAAATCCTCTTCGTCGTCTTTCGGCGGCCCGGTTCGGACCTTGGCAGAGACTTCATTCAGTTCGATGGCGAGAACTGTCGTCCCCTTCATCTCCTGCTCGTTCGGCCATCTCACTTCTTCCCATCTGCCGGGAATGACATGTTCCGTAAACAGCCTCAAAGCTTCCATCTTCTGCCGGTCATCGTCAACAAGCTCAGCCTTGCCGAAGATGACGACCGAGCGATAGTTGATCGAGTGATGAAATGCCGATCTGGCCAGGACCAGCCCATCGACGAGCGTGACTGTGAGACAGACGTCAATTCCGCCTGAAAGATCGCGCAGCATCCGGCTCGCCGCAGAACCGTGAATGTACAACCTCTCTCCGTCACGCGCAAAACCCGTCGGTATGACCACCGGTTTTCCATCCGCGACAAAACCGACATGACAGATGAAGGCTTCATCGAGGATCGAATATACGGTCTTGCGATCAAACCTGCCCCGATCAGGCAACCGTTTAAGTGTCGTCAGCGGTGTCTTCTCAAATGTTTCCAAATTTCTCCTCCAGAGCATTTTGCTGTTGTTGAATGAATCGTACCGAATAATCCTCTTTTATCAAAGTCTTTGACTGATTCGGCGAAATTGACGAAAAACTTGCCTGAAAACTTAAAATGAGTAGTATTTACTACGTTGTTTACGAAGAATTATTCGATAAGACAAACTGCCCCGTTCCAGAGCGTTCAACCAGTTCATCTGTTTCAGATATTGAGAACCAGGTAATCATTTGACCAATGAGCGTACCAGAAGAATTTTTGAATCCGGCATGTTCAGCTCAAACATCAGACTCGAATCCCAATGATCATAATCCCTGCCATTGATCTGCGTGGCGGTCGCTGTGTCAGGCTCACTCAGGGCCAGGCCACTGCAGAGACCGTATACTCCCAAAACCCAGTCGTCGTCGCCAAAAGATGGTGTGATGAGGGAGCGGAAATACTTCACATCGTCAATCTGGATGCGGCGCTGAGTAACGATGACGAGAGGACTCTCAAAGCGCTGGAACGAATTTTATATGAAGTGAATATTCCGGTGCAGTTTGGAGGCGGCGTCCGATCGCTTGACGACGTTCGGCGGCTCGACGAACTGGGAGCGACCCGCATCGTCATCGGCACGACGGCGATCGAAAACCCAGTGCTGCTGTCTCACATCATCGATGAGTTCGGCTCGACGATCGTCGTCGGCATTGACGCGCGCGACGGCAAAGTGGCGCTGCGCGGATGGGAGAAGATCTCCAACATCGAGGCCGTCGATCTCGCCCTGAAGGTATCCGAAATGGGAGTCGAACGCATCGTCTATACCGACATCTCCCGCGATGGAATGCTCAGCGGCATCAATCTCGAAGCGACGCGCCAGATAGCCGAAACGAGCGGCGTCAAGGTCACTGCCTCCGGCGGAGTCGCATCACTCGACGATATCTATGCCGTCAAGGAACTCGAACAATACGGCGTTGACAGTCTGATTATCGGCAAGGCCCTTTACGAGGGTGTATTCACCCTTGAAGAAGCCCTCGATGCCGCCGACAGCGGCGAGGAAGAGTAGAACGCTGGAGACACCACCAGGTCGAGGAAGAAGAACGGGAGCGGATCAACGACGCAAGGCACTTGCTCGTTATCACCTCCGGCATTTTTGATACAGTTGGCGAATCCAGATCAGGCTTCACAGTTATTCTGGAACCTGAGTTCAGGGAATTCTTTAACATTCGCCGTATAGCGACGGGATGAATTCAGTAGTCTTAGAAACCCTGTGCGATCTTTCCCCGGATTTCTCACCAAAGATGCAGGATGGAGACAATCATTGTCAGCACCGATCATTTTTGAAACGATAAGGCCATTCGCTGAATAACGATAATTCGCATAGAAAATTAAAATCCTTGACAGTCCCAGTTACTCATCTGCTATATTGCGCCCGCCATTAAAACAAACAAAAGATAAAAGACCATCGATTGCCCGTTCCTCCATATTCTGATTCAACGACGTTACTTCGACTGAAGTGAATCGATTACGTGAGCATAGTTTCCATCAGTCGCCATAGCCAGGCGGCTGCAGCCGACAGCCAAACGAACGATGACCGGCTCGGGTCATCAGGAGGACAGTGTCTTTACGGCCTCCTTTTGGGATACTTTTATCAACATGAAAACACAGGAAATCAACCTATACACAAAGATCCGTATCAAAAGGACATGTAGGGGAGCAATATTGGAATCAGACGTCGGAACCATGCGATGTAGCTAAGTCTATAGCTATTAAAGGCCAGGCATTGATAAAACAATACCATTGAGGTTCCCAATACTATAACTTGCCGGCGGACTGGGTTTCAATGCCGATTAGATGCATGGGATATTCATCTCACCAGGAGTTCCAGAAACTGTTATCATCGATTCTTAGGTTTTGACATATTTTGAATAGCATGATTCGCATACGGGCAACTCGTTGAAAAATGGGAAAAGAGGGTGCACAGTTTAATGAATATTGGTATAGAAAGTGGCCTTGGGCCTGCAATTCAGGACTGGATAAGAGAAGGCTGCAAGAAGATTAGGAGATGTTTATATGATGATTAAAATCTTATTGATCCTTTTGATCGGCAGGAATTTTGGCCATATTGGCGTCATTAGCAAAAGCCATGAAGTCAGGTTTAATAGCGAGACTGAAAATTTGAAAAGCAACCGGCCTGAATTCCCCATCACTGTTTATTCAGAAGACAAAGGGAAATATCAGCAAGGGCTGTGATTATTTCAATCCTGGAAGATACACTATAACCATAAGTGATCTGGTGCGGGTTATGAAATGGTACAGTACAGTTAATTCAACGTATAGAAGTATGTTGTAAATTTGTACACGAATCCTAATAATGCAAGATCTTGTTGCCCGATGTTCGAGGTCATTAAGAACAGGATGCTGGATTTTTAAAGTAAGCGAACGAACACTGAATATTCAAAAGAGTGGTTTTTTAGATTGAAGATTTCTTCCATACCGGTATGTAGTAATAGGTGAGTCTTTATCCGGTAATAATCATGGGCAACCGAGGATAAGCACCTAATAGTTTGAACTCTAAGGGGATAGATTCAGTTGAGCGATACATTACTCAGTTGTAAATAAGAGAAATGGTAGAGATTGAGATATTAACGACGTCACCTCGGGCCTGACATTTAGTGGAACGGGTGCGATCAAGTCGATGAACTACGGCAACGGGCGCAGACTGCAGATGAGTTACGACGCCAACCGGCAGCAGCCAGCCGGCATGAAGGTCGACCGGCAGGACGGAAGCGACACGATCATCGATAACGCTTACCAGTATTATGACTCACAGGGGCGCAACAACGGCCGGATCAGGCAGATCACGGACAACTACGACCCGGGCTACACGACGCAGTATTATTACGACGATTACAACCGGCTGACCTGGGGCCTATGCGGGACCGATTCCAAACTGGACGTGGTCGCGCAGCTACGCGCACGATCCGTGGGGAATATCACGAACCTCGACGGGGTGCCACAAAACTACGCGACCAACACAAGCGGAGCTCCGGCGACAAATCGTGTCATCGGCGACAGCACCGGAGCCGCCTTCGGATACGATCAGGCGGGGAACATGACCTCCGCTCCGGGATGGTCTTACGCCTATGACGGAGCCAACAGGCTTAATCAGGCTTCAGGACCTTCCGGCACAAGCACCTATGCTTTTGACGGCGACGGGATGAGGGTCAAGCAGACGTCAAACGGAGGCTCACCGTTGCTCTACGTCAGGTCGAGTGTTCTCAAACAGGCTGTCCTTGAGGTCAATTCGACGCAAGGCGTCTATCGAGCCTACATCTACGCGGGCGGCAAGCTGCTGGCCGAGAGGACTCCGGACGGGAATCTCTACTGGCTGCACACGAACCATTTGGGGAATTCCAGCCGGATGACGGACCAGAACGGAACGATGGTCTATCGCGGAGAGTTCGATCCATACGGGAACCTGGTCTATGAATGGGGCTTGGCGGGGCTCAATACGAGGAAGTTCACGGGGTATGAACGGGACAGCAACACCGGACTCGATTACGCGAACGCGAGGATGTACGGCCCGGGGAAGGGACGCTTCATGCAGCCCGATCCTGCGGGGCTCAAGGGGGCGAAAGTCGCGATGCCAGAGACCCTGAATCGATATGCCTATGTACACAATGATCCGGTAAACCTTGTCGATAGAAATGGAGCCGAGGGCGAGCGTCCCTACGACCCTTTCCAGGCATTATGGGATTTATGGGCCCACAGCCGGGATTTGTATGCCCCATTCATTCAACCTGAAGTCTCGAATGGGGGATCTATCGAATCATACCCCTCTGTCACAGTTGATGACTTGATTAAAGCACTTCAAAAATTACCCAAAGGATGTGTCGATTTTTTTGGAGGTCAGGGAACAATCAATCAAAGAATTCAAGAACTGAGTAGTGGAAAATCAGATTTGAGCGTGAAGTTCATAGATATGTCTATCCAGGGTAAATGGCAAATACCCGATGATTCGTATAACAGAACTTATCAACAATATTGGGACCAGCAACCCACTCAAGGGGACGTTTTGGCCCGAGCTCTTGCGATCAAAGGCCCTGGATACGATAGAACCATACTTCTTGGCAACCAATTTTTTAACCCTGGCTGGTTGTTTACTATAGTGAATGGGATTAGAGGTATTTTTCGCGATACAGCACACTTACAGCAAATTGTCCTGGTCCACGAATATATGCATATCCTCAATAATATGAACGAAGAAGAGATGTGGGATAAATGGACAAATGGGTCTGGTGCTGCAGCTATTCCCGAAAATACACCGATAAATGAAAGAGCAACTGCTGAAGCCGTATGGATGGCTAATGGTTGGCCCAAGAAAGATGCAGTAGATAGTTTATTCAAAGTGAGGCAAATGATGGTTATTAAGCTAAGATATAATAAAATAAAATTGCTAGTGGCAATTCTTCTGCTTCTTTTTTCAATCATCATGTTGATGCTAGTTATAATTGTTTTAAATAGCGATAAAGCTATTAGTAGTGCGATTTGCCCTCCATCAATAAGCTATAAAATCATGCGTCAACGTACTACTGAAAATAACCATACTATGGAAATTATCATTTACCTCCCGAGGAGCGAGTATAGTCATGCTACGATAAGGCAATTGTTTTATTGTATTGCAAATGAATACCCTCAATATAATATTTTACTCATCGAAGTTTATACTGAATTGAAGTATGCTAAATACCAAGACTCTCCTATCTCGCTGAGGCCTTTGTATTATTTGCATTATTCTGATGCTATTTTTTCAAGAATTCATAATAATCAGTTTTCTAACATATTGGAGGAAAGCTATGAGTATCGCCCTTTTTTATGGTTCCCATTTTATTATAGGACTATTAAGCTAAGATCAGATATTCCAATAAACCCATAATTACCAAGGGCGTTCAAAAAAAAGATAGATTCAACTCTATTAGAATGACATTACCCGGTCATTTCGCGTGCAATCTGCGCAGGCGGAGAACAGCTTCGGCCCCTTCGAAGCTACAACCGGTCATGGAAATCAGCGGGAAGTAATGGGTCTATCGAGCCTACATCTACGCGGGCGGCAAGCTGCTGGCCGAGAGGACTCCGGACGGGAATCTCTACTGGCTGCACACGAACCATTTGGGAAATTCCAGCCGGATGACGGACCAGAACGGAAACATGGTCTATCGCGGAGAGTTCGATCCGTACGGGAACCTGGTCTATGAATGGGGCTTGGCGGGGCTCAATACGAGGAAGTTCACGGGATATGAAAGGGATAGCAACACCGGACTCGATTACGCCAATGCGAGGATGTACGGGCCTGGGAGGGGACGCTTCATGCAGCCCGATCCTGCGGGGCTCAAGGGGGCGAAAGTCGCGATGCCAGAGACACTGAATCGATATGCCTATGTACACAATGATCCGGTAAACCTTGTCGACTATAACGGAGCCGAAGCCGATCGCCCTTACGATCCTTTCCAGTCTTTATGGGATTTTTGGGCCCACAGAAGGGATTTGTATGCCCCACTCACTCAACCTGAAGACGCAAATGGGGGAGGCAGTATTTTTGATTATAAAATGGCTTATGAAGCCTGTAGAGGCATAGTAAATGATGTTTTTACAATAGACACAGATCTGAAAACGAATTTTACTGCTGATGTGGCATTAAAAATATTATGGGTTACAGGACAGGTCGGAGGTATTTCTGAAGCTCTGTTAGCCGTTACCTGGGCAATGGAAAGTCGATTTACATGGAACCCTGTCTCTAATGAGGGGCACATAAGGGAAGCTACAGGCCCAGTTTATGACATAGGTCCAATGCAACTTAATGATTTTTATACCGCTGATGAAATCAAGCGTGGCGTGTACTCGCTTGCACCATACTCATGGGAACAAGTATTGGGAACATCGTGGGGCTCAACGGTATCATTTAATGGCGATCCGCATGCAAACATCATGATAGGGGCACGTAAGCTTGCATATCTCGTCGGCAATCAAGGCTCCGAAAGAGAGGCGGCAGGTGGATATGTCACATTAAATGACAACAATTTAAGCTCGCAGAATCGAAAGAGTCAGTACGACAAATATTCTTCTGGACTCGGGAATTTCTTTGATTGCTTTAAGAATCAACTAGGTTTGTGAAGTTAGCAGGGTGTTGTAACTGAATTTTACTGGAGAATAATCATGTTTTACTCCACATTACCGAACAGAATTATCAATTTGGCTATATTTATCATCGTTTTTGTTAATGGATGTTCGCGAGGTCCTGATCATCCTGCGACACAATCTGCTGCAATGACAAAATCAGAGCAGTCCACAGCCGAGATGAATGTACAGGTGGATGACATTACAAAATTCGATTTCAAGAACTATAGCTACCCGCTGATTTGTGAATATAGAGAATCATCGCCGAATAGCACATTCAAATTAATTGACGTGACAGATTCTAAATCCCCTGACAATGACAAGCTTTTAGAGGTAGGGCTAACGGAAGTGCTTTTTGATCACGTGGCTGGAAATGGAAAAAGTAAGGAAGCAATCGTCATCGTCTCTCCCTTGTCTCATGGGTCTGGGATGGAGTACTGGGTTTATATTTTTGGAACCGATGACCATAATAAGTTGAAGCTCTTATGGAGCTTGGGGTTTGGCGATAGATCGGCCGGGGGATTACGAGATGTATATGGGGACAAGGGGAATTTGGTTTTAGAACATTACAACAATGATTTTAGTAAAGGCTACTTTCCTGGACCGGCCTGCTGCGCAAAAAGCTATACGAGAGCGGTATACGAGTGGACAGGATATGGTTATCAATTGATTGAGGCAAGAAAAATGCGTAACTCCGAAGATTCCGCTTCTTTGAAACTTAGTCATCTCGCGAAACGACAAAAGGGATGAAGGAAATGAGATTGTAGATGCCAAGCCCGGCGGTGGCGAACCTGATAGCAGGCGTGTCAACGATAAACGAGAATTGACCCACTTGGGTAAATTAAAACTGATCAATTCCCCCCAATAGGATTCCGAAATCGATCTGCAATGAAATGAGAATGACTGACTTGCCCTTGAGACGAGTTCGGGGGACCATAGATCCCACGATAATAAGGGTCAAGTTGACTCTTGATACTGTCGATGACCACAACGACTTATCGTTGAAATCAGGAGACACTGAATTTTACTCAACCTGACAAGTCACCCCTCCCTGCTTGAATAATCCACCGACTTCGTGATACTTGATTCTCTTTTGCATAAGCCGGCAAAGTGTTTTATGTTGGTGTTTTGCAAATGAGCAGGCTTGAATCATCAGTTGGTAATAGATATGTCTAAATCACTTGTAATTGTTGAATCGCCGTCGAAGGCGAAAACGATAAATAAATATCTGGGCAAGGACTTCACGGTGCTGGCATCTGTCGGGCACATCAAGGATCTGCCAAAAAAGGGGCTCGGTGTGGATATCGAGAATAATTTCGAGCCCACATACGAAGTCATGCCGGGGAAGGACAAGGTCGTCAGGGAGATCAAGGCTGCGGCCAAGGACGCCGAGACCGTCTATATCGCAACCGACCCGGATCGTGAAGGCGAGGCGATAGGCAGGCATATTGCCGATGTCGTGGCATCGGGACGGGGCAAATCGAAGAAGTCGATCTTCAGAGTGATGTTCAACGAGATAACCAAAGCCGCGGTTCAGGATGCCTTCAAGGAGCCAGGCCAGATCAACGACAACCTTGTTGATGCGCAGCAGGCGCGACGCGTGCTTGACCGGATAGTTGGATACAAGGTGAGTCCGCTGCTCTGGGACAAGGTGAGGCGCGGATTGTCGGCGGGGCGCGTCCAGACAGTTGCGGTTCGCCTGGTGGTTGAACGTGAGCGCGAGATAGAGGCCTTCGTCAAGACTGAGTACTGGTCGGTCATCGCCAATCTTTCGGCGAAGCTTCCTCCGGCGTTCGATGCGAGGCTTTACAAAATATCAAATCTTACCGTCAAGACATCGGGGGTTCGATGATGGAGTCAAGAAGAGCGAGTTTCACATCAAGGATGAAGCCACGGCTCAGGGCATCCTCAAGGAGCTGGAAGGTTCGAATTATGTCGTCTCCGAGGTCTCGACAAAAGAAAAGAAGAGAAACCCTGTGCCGCCGTTCATCACCTCCAAGCTGCAGCAGGAGGCTTCACGCAAGCTGAGGTTTACCGCCAAGCGGACGATGCAGATCGCTCAGAAGCTTTACGAGGGAGTCGAGCTCGGCAGCGAAGGCGCGGTAGGTCTGATCACATACATGAGAACCGACTCGACGCGAGTGGCCGACAGCGCGCTCGGCGAAGTTCGCGACTTCATCGGATCACAGTACGGACACAACTACCTGCCTGAAAAAGCAATCTTCTACAGGTCAAAGAAGGATGCCCAGGATGCGCACGAAGCGATCCGCCCGACATCGGCCGACCGGACTCCGGACAAAGTGGCCCCATATCTGGAGAAGGACGCACTGGCCCTTTACCGCCTGATCTGGCAGCGCTTTGTGGCATCGCAGATGATGCCGGCAATCTTCGATCAGACCACGATCGACATCGCCGCGGGCGAAAAATATCTATTTCGCGCCACCGGCTCCGTCCTCAAGTTCGATGGATTCCTTGCCGTTTATGAGGAAGGAAAAGACGAGAAGGATGAAGAGGACGATGAGCGAGCAGCGAAACTTCCCAAGGTGGAAAAGGGCGAAGAGCTGAAGCTCAACTCGCTGACGCCAAATCAGCATTTCACGGAGCCTCCACCGCGCTTTACCGAAGCGACGCTGGTCAAGGCGCTTGAAGAGAAAGGCATCGGCCGCCCGTCGACCTATGCTTCGATCATGAGCGTCATCCAGGATCGCAAGTACGTCGAAAAACTCGAAGGAAAGTTCCACCCGACCGCCCTCGGCATCATCGTCAATGACCTGCTGGTAGAAAGCTTCGCCGACATCTTCAGCGTCGAATACACGGCTCGTATGGAAGAGGAGCTCGACGAGGTTGAAGACGGCAAATTAAAGTGGACCGCTGCCCTCCAGGATTTTTACGGAAAATTCGCGGTTGATCTGGTAGCCGCGCAGAAACACATGCGCGACATCAAACGCCAGGAGATCCTGACGGATGAGGTCTGCGAAAAATGCGGCTCGAAGATGGCGATCAAGTTCGGGCGTTTTGGGGAGTTTCTCGCCTGCACCAACTATCCGGAGTGCAAGAGCACACGCGAACTTGCCAAACCCGCCACTCAGAATGGCGGCGAGGGTGGTGAAGCAGCGGCGGCTGAGAATCCTTACGCCGATGAGACCTGCGAGAAATGCGGTCGTTCGATGACTCTCAAACGCGGAAGGTTCGGCCAGTTCCTCGCCTGCACGGGTTATCCGGAATGCAAGAATACGCGGAAGATAACCAAGACCGGTGTGGCGGCCCCTCCGGTGATGCTCGATGAGAGATGCCCTGTCTGCGATTCGCAGATGGCCATCAGGTCCGGACCTTATGGCGAATTCACCGCCTGCTCGACCTATCCGGAATGCAAGTACATCAAACGCGAGTCGACCGGAATCGCCTGCACCCGCCCGGAATGCAAGGGCGAAATGATCGTCAAGAAGTCAAAACGCGGCAAGGTCTTTTACGGCTGCTCCGAGTATCCGAAATGCGATGCGGTTTTCTGGGATAAACCTGTGGCCCAGGCCTGCCCGCAGTGCAAGGCGCCTTTCCTGCTCGAAAAATATTACGCGAAAAAAGCCGAGACTGTGCATTACTGCGCTGATGAAAACTGCGGATACCGTAGCGGTGATTCCCCGCCGCCGGCAAAGAAAGCCGCAGCCCCAAAACGCACTCGCAAAGCCAAACAAGATGCTTAAATGTCCTGATACTAAAGGTGGCTGTAGTTACGAAGGTATTTTCATCGCCAGGAACGCCAGGAAGATAAGTCCTGAATTG
>JADJLO010000042.1 GCA_016710075.1 Acidobacteriota bacterium
GGAAGTTGCGGGCATCGCAGCAGAATTAACGAGATCCCGTTAAACGAGATCCAGGGCGTCCAGGAAAGTGTCGGACGATGATGCATTAGCAAAGACATCATAACTTGGGAAGCTGAATTTTTTCTTTCTGAGAAACAAAAAAAATATTGTTACATCATCTCAAGCCGGCAAGTTTCATCGGAATCAACGACTTTGAACCTTGAACTTTAAACTTCTCAAGCTTGTTACAATGGCCGTATCGAGGTCTCCGAAAAAAAGAGCCTTCGATCAAATCATTGTGAAGATAGGCAATGATGCGGGATGGAATCCAGCGCAATGCATCGCCGTTTGCAGGGTCGAACTGCAGCCCCCAAATGGGATTGAGGCTTTCGATTCCTGCGGTGATCCGCTGGTCTCCGATAGCGTTGGTTCCGTCGTTGATTGGGGTTATCAGCCCGTTGGCGAACCAGTAGAAGAGGTCGAACCGGCGTTGAGTCTCGGGATTTGCCCGGGCGACTTCGGGCGGAGTCCCTCGAATGTTGTTGCATCAGCCGATCCTCCCTCAACCGCAAGCGGAAGGCTGAACCATGGGAGCCTTGATTCCATCGGCGTATAGCCGTCCGTTTGAGATGTAGACAGATCGCCAGTAAAGCAAGCCATCCAGGAGCAGGGATGACTCTGGAAATGCGCATTTGATGCCCGCGCAAACGGGCGATCAGCTTCTGTGCCTCTACCGCTCGGCCGTGCTGCCAACCGCCAAAGCACAAGTAAAGGGCACGAAAAGATGACAGCCAGGCGTGCCGGCCTCGTTCCGCCAGAATCCCTGCCGTCAGCCATACCCCGACAGCAGTATCAGTGTAAAGATCGGATCGACGATGCCTACCAGTCCCACGCGACACGGTGATTTGAAAATGGCCAGAAGATTGCGTGCCATAGTTTGTGAAAGCATCGAGCAAGACCATACGTCGCTGATCCGATTTCGAAGACAAAATCACATCTCGTCTGATTCTTGAAACGGGTAAGAAAGAGAAATGGTGTAGGCAGGCAAGAAACCCGCCGACAGGGATGAAGGCCAGGCTGTGAGTGAAATGTCTGTGGTAGAGCCATCCGACTGTTGGTCACTCGCCGAATGGATCAGCACGTCAGATCCAGCGACCCCGCTCGGATTGCCCCGATCCAGCCGGCGGCTGCAGGAAGCCTGCGCTTCATGATCCGATTACGATGCGCGGCTCCCAAAAATTCCCTGTGTTATTGGGTCCATATTTACGAAACGTGCGAAATAAACGTAACTGCCGGAAAGACTGGGTAGTCTTGTTAGTTAGAAAGCCCAGGAAATATAGCGGTTTCTTGACGCAATTTCATTCGGGATGTTAGTTTCAACGTCCGCAATACAGTTTTTATCCATGCCAACAGGAAAAAGAATCAGGAGGCAAGAAAATGAGGATCGCAATCCCGCAGTGCGCTTCATCTGCGACTATCAGTTTGTGTTCTACTGCTTGCAATCCCAGCTGCTGCGTTTATCAGCAATAACAAAGCCGCACAGGCACAGGAAAATAAAGGTCAGATCACGGATGCGACCTTCAAGACCCTGCAATTCCGTTCGATTGGCCCGGCGATCATGGGGGGGCGAATCGATGATTTTGCAGTAGTCGAAGCCAGTCCCTCTACGATCTATGCTGCAACCGCATCGGGTGGTTTATGGAAGACGATCAACAACGGGACCACATGGGATCCTCTTTTCGACAATCAGGAAGTCAGTTCGATCGGCGATGTGACGCTTGCTCCGTCAAATCCGGACATCGTCTGGGTTGGAACGGGCGAGGCCAACAACCGGCAGAGTTCCTCCTGGGGCAACGGCGTGTACAAATCGACAGACGGCGGCAAGACCTGGGCCAATATGGGACTCAAGGACAGCCATCACATCGGGCGGATCGTCATTCATCCGACGAATCCGGACATAGTTTATGTGGCTGCAGGCGGGCATCTCTGGGGGCCGAACAAGGAGCGTGGTCTTTACAAGACATCTGACGGCGGCAAGACGTGGGTCAATACAAAATTCATTGATGAGAACACGGGGTTCACCGATGTTGCGATGGATCCGTCCGATCCAAATATTCTTTATGCCGCAGCTTATCAGCGTCGCCGCACGGCGTTCGGTTTTCTCGGAGGCGGGCCGGGCAGCGCGCTTTACAAGACTTCAGATGGCGGCTCCACGTGGACCAGGCTGACAAACGGCCTTCCTTCGGGCGATGTCGGTCGCATTGGCATGGACATTTACCGCAAGAATCCGAATGTTGTCTACGCCCTCTTCGAGCATGCGACTGAAGTTGGAACCTATCGCTCCCGATGACAAAGGCGAGACGTGGAAGAAGATGTCTCCCACGAACCCGCGCCCGATGATTACAGCCAGATTCGCATCGATCCACCAACGATCAGCGTTTATATGTCGCTTGGAGCTTCGTGGTACATACCGGACAATGGCGGCAAGATGTACCAGGCCAGCCCGTTTTCAAGAATTCATGGCGACTATCACGCATTGTGGATCGATCCGCAGAACCCCCAATCACCTGATTACCGGCTCGGACGGTGGCATTCTTCAGCTACGATAAAGGCCGGACGATGGGACTACATCAACACGATTCCGCTGGGTCAGTTTTATGAAGTCGGATTCGATTTCCGCAAGCCTTACTGGGTCTATGGCGGTCTGCAGGATAACGGATCGTGGGGGGCTCCCGTGGCCACGCTCAACAACACCGGCGTGAGCAATGACGAATGGATTCGCACGGGCGGAGGCGACGGTTTTCTATGCCCAGTTGATCCGAAGACTGGAATATAGTTTATACGGAATCGCAAAACGGAGCGGTTCAGCGGCTTAATCTGGCGACAACCGAATCGAAGAGCATCCGCCCGCAACCTCCTGAAGGCTCGACAGACAGATATCGATTCGACTGGAACTCGCCGATTATGATCTCGCCGCACAACAACAGGACGATCTATATGGGCGGCAATCGCCTCTTCAAATCGCTCGACCGCGGCGACAACTGGACGGCCAGTCCGGATCTGACCAAAAACATCGACCGCAACAAACTGGAGATCATGGGAGTCGTTCCCAAACCCAATGTTCTCTCGGGGCACGATGGCCAGGATAATTTCAGTCAGATTGTCACGGTTGCCGAATCGCCTGTCAAAGAAGGAGTGCTCTGGGTCGGCACCGATGACGGCAACGTCCAGGTTTCGCGCGACGGCAGCAAGACCTGGAAGAACGTCATCGACCGGATCAAGGGAGTTCCAGCGAACACTTATGTCACGAGAGTCATTGCGTCGTATGCATCTGCCGGGCGCGCTTATGTAACCTTCGACGGCCATCGCAGCGACGACTTCAAACCTTATGTTTATGTGACCGAGGACTTCGGAGAAAACTGGACCTCGATCACCAGCAACATGCCGTCTCCGGCGAATGTCATCCGCGAACATCCGAAGAATCAGAATCTGCTGCTGGCAGGCACCGAATTCGGTCTCTTCGTCAGTTTCAATCGCGGTGCATCGTGGATGAGATTCAAGAGCAATCTGCCGGTGGTGCCGGTCGATGATATTCAGATTCATCCGCGAGAGAACGACCTGATTCTGGCGACGCACGGACGCAGCATCTGGGTGCTCGATGATATGACGCCTCTGCAACAGATGTCGGACTCGATCGCCGCATCAGACGCCCAGTTGTTCGATCTCAGGACTGCGACCATGTGGAGATCGTACAACCACAAGGGCAGCACGGGTCACAAGACCTACATCGCCCCGAACCCGCCCTCCGGGGCGCTCATCAGTTACTACCTGCGCGAAAAGCTCAAGGACCGGCCGAAGATCACCATTCTTGACAAAAAAGGCGCGGTCATCCGTGAACTTCTGGGGCCAAATGAAGCCGGCGTTCAGCGGACGACCTGGGATATGCGTTATCAGTCGGCGACTCAGCCTCCGCAGGGTCCCGGCGGACCCGGTGGACCCGGGGCCCCGGGAATGGATCCGGCCATGGCGGCAGCCATGGGAGGCGGTGGTGGTGGCTTCGGCGGCTTTGGCGGCGGCCGCGGCCCGCGCGTACTTCCCGGCGAATACATCGTCAAGCTGACGGTCAACGGCAAGGAGATGACCAAACCTCTCGTCGTCGAGGAAGATCCACGCATCAGGATCCTCCCGACCGACGCAGAAGCCCGGCTCAAGACCTTGCTCTCAATCAACAAGATCCAAAAATCAGGCAGCGATGCGCAGGCCAGGCTTACCAACCTTCGCAACCAGCTTACTCAACTGCAGGAGAGCATGAAGAAGCAGCCCAATGCTTCGGTTGCTCTTGGCAAGGAGATCGACGCAGTTCTCAAGGACGTCACCGATACTCAGCAGAAACTCGTCGCCCAGGGCGGTCGCGGTGGTGGCGGCGGGGGTGGCGGCTTTGGCGGCGGCGGCGCAGCGGGCGCCGGTGGTGGCCAGCGTGGCGGTGGTCAGGGCCGCGGCCAGGGTGGACAACCCGGGCAACCGGGGCAACAGGCCCAACCTGCCCAACCTGCTCAGGCAGGCGAGCAGGAAGGCCCGCCGAATTTCACTCAGATGATGATGCAGAATGAATCGGCGGGGCCCGGCGATCCGAATCGTATGAACGCACTGATGCCGCGCATCGGCCAACTCTACAGCGGGCTGGATAGCTATACCGAACCGGTTACCGCTCAACACCGCGAGAAACTCGATCGCTACACATCTCAGTTGAACGAGGTCATTGGTCAGATCAACAAGATGATCACAGAACGCATCCCGGCACTCAACAAGCAGATCAGCGAAAGCGGATTGACGCCGATCAAGGCGCCTGAAACGGTCGCTCCTGCTGTGAAGTAAATCAGAGAAAGGGATTACGAAGAGGAGGAAGAGAAGATTACGAAACAGACGAAATAAACGAAACAGACGAAAAAATCCAGGTGTTGAATGGACGTGAACATCCTGATAAGCGTACAACCAGTTTTAAAAGCAAAATTCACCCATTATTTTTTTTCGTCTGTTTCGTAATCTCCTCTTCTCCTCTTCCTCGTAATCCGGTTTTGGAGAAACACATGAGAAGAAAAGCGAGACTGGTATTGGTCTGGCCGGGTGTTTTGAGCCTGGCGCTGTTCGCGATTTTTGCGGCTTCTGCGCAGGTTCAGGAGACCGCCCCGGCGGCATTCGAGCAGAAGAGCGTCATGGTCTCGATGCGGGACGGAGTGAAGCTTCACACGAGCATCTTCATTCCGAAGAATATGACCGGGCGATTGCCGATCATTCTTGAGCGTACGCCATACCAGGCGCCGGATCAGCCGCGCGCGCTCGGAAGCCCGAGGTTCAAGGCTCTTGTCGATGAAGGCTTCATCTTCGTATTCCAGGACATCCGCGGTCGATACAAATCCGAGGGGCAGTTCGTCATGCAGCGCGCCCCGGTTTCGCTGACAACAGGCAAGAATGATCCAAAAGCTGTTGATGAAGTCACCGACGCTTATGACACCGTCGAATGGCTGATCAGGAATGTGCCCGGCAACAACGGGAGAGTCGGGATATTCGGGATCTCCTATCCCGGCTGGACTGCGGCGATGGCAACGCTCGATCCGCATCCGGCCCTCAAAGCCGCATCTCCGCAGGCTTCGCCGGCGGACATGTTTCTCGGAGACGATTTTCATCACAACGGCGCATTCAGGCTGAGCTATGGCTTCGAGTACGCCACCATGATGGAAACAAATAAAGAAAGCTTCAGATTCAATTTCGACAGGTACGACACCTACGAGTGGTATCTCAGGCTGGGCGCCCTGTCGAACGTCAACGAGAAATATCTCAAGGGGACGATCCCGACCTGGAACGATTTTGTCGAACACCCGAATTATGACGACTTCTGGCAGAAGCAGGCCATGGCGGGCTATCTGACCCGCGTCAACATCCCCACGCTTTCAGTTGCCGGCTGGTGGGATCAGGAAGATTTCTACGGCCCGCTCAAGATTTACAACACGCTCGAAAAGCACGACAAACAGCGCATGAATTTCCTTGTCGCCGGGCCATGGAATCATGGCGGCTGGGCGAGAGGTGACGGCAGCAGCCTCGGCCGCATCAAATTCGACAGCAACACCAGCGAATATTATCGTCAGAAAATCGAAGCCCCGTGGTTCGCCTACTGGCTCAGGACAAGGGCTCGCCGGTTTTGAGCGAGGCAATCACTTTCAGACCGGTTCGAACGAATGGAAGAGTTACGACCAGTGGCCCCGGTGAATCTGACTCAGAGCGCCAACTCTACTTTCACGCAAACGGCAAACTCTCGTTCGATCCGCCCGCAGACAACAGTCTGAAAGCATTCGACAGTTACATCTCCGACCCCGCCAATCCAGTGCCCTACAGGCAGCGTCCAGTCGAGCCGACATATTATTTTCGAGGTTCGGGCTGGCCGGCATGGCTTGTTGACGATCAGCGCTTCGCCCATCAGCGCCAGGACGTGCTCAGTTGGGAGACCGAGACTCTGGCCAATGATGTCGCGATCACCGGAGATTTGATCGCTCGCCTGTTTGCCTCGACCTCAGGCACAGACAGCGACTGGATCGTCAAACTGATCGATGTCTACCCGGAAGACTATGCCAGGGATCCGAAGATGGGCGGCTACCAGTTGATGGTCGCAAACGATGTTCTGCGCGGGCGCTTTCGCAGGAGCTTCGAAAAACCCGAGCCGATAACTCCCGGCAAGGTCAATCAGTACTCGATCGATCTTCTTCAGATCGATCATAAATTCCTCAAGGGCCACAAGATCATGGTTCAGGTTCAGAGCACCTGGTTTCCGATCATCGATCGCAACCCGCAAAGTTCGTTCCCAACATTTTCAAGGCCAAGATTCCGATTACATCAAGGCTACTCAGCGGATCTACAGATCAAAAGCTCTCCGTCACACATCCGGTCTCGGTGGTGAAGTGATCGAACAAAGTGGGGAGCATGGCCATACGAGCGGACCCCGCAAATCCCAATTGAACTCGGAGTTCAATTGAAATTCGCAAGCGACTGGCGTGGTTCACGCGTCCCGGCCGCGAATAATGCGCAAAGAGAAAACAATGGACCCAGTTGCCGATTGCACGCAGGCGGGACGCCTGCGGTCCCGTACGGCCATGCGCCCCAGCGCGCCAGGGTTCGGCCGGTTCCAGCCTTTGGAACCAGCAGGTGCGATCAGCAGAGCGATCAGATAAGTCGATCCGGCGATGATGAAGATCGGCACATAGCTCCCCGTGAACTGCAAAATGTAGCCCACCAGCTTCGATATCAGCATTCCGCCGACAGCGCCGGCCATGCCTCCGATGCCGACAACCGAACCGACTGCCTTGCGCGGGAACATATCCCGAAGCGATCGTGTAGATGTTCGCCGACCAGCCTGATGTGCGGCAGCGGCGAGCCCACCAGCAGGACCGCTCCCCATGCCGTTGGGGACATTGGCGGCAAACACCACCGGCACCACGGAAATCGCCAGATGAGCATGGCCGTCTTGCGCGCACGGTTGATCGTCCATCCGCGCTTGATCAAGGTCGATGAGATCCAGCCTCCTCCAACGCTGCCGATGTCGGCTATCAGGTAGACCACAATCAGCGGCAATCCGACACTTTTCAGGTCGATGCCGTGCTTCCGGTTGAGAAAATCCGGAAGCCAGAAGAGATAGATCCACCAGATCGGATCGGTCTCGAACTTGCCGACGGCAAGGGCCCAGGTCTGGCGGTGAGTCAGCAGTTGCGACCATGGAATGTGGACTTCGGTGTCCGGTGGGTCGCTCTTGATATGTTCCAGCTCTTCCTGTGAAAGGCGAGTGTGTTCCTCAAGGTCGCCTGTAGATCGCTATCCAGAAGATCAACCAGGCGAATCCCACCAGACCCGTGACGATGAATGCCCATTTCCAGCCGAAATAAAGGGGTGATCGGCGGCACAATCGCTGCGGCGACCAGAATTCCGACATTGGTTCCCGCATTGAAGATGCCTGTCGCCAGCGCCCGCTCCTTCTTCGGAAACCACTCCGCAACTGTTTTGATCGAAGCCGGAAAGTTTCCCGCTTCCCCCAGACCCAGTGCAAACCGCGCCACACTGAAGCTTGCAACCGAGGATGCAAACGCATGCGCCATCGCCGCAAAACTCCAGAAGATGACCGACAGCGAGAATCCTTTTCGCGTTCCAAGCCAGTCCATGACTCGGCCCGAGACCAGCAGCCCTATCGCATACGCCGTCTGAAAGAAGAAGACCACCCAACTGTAGCCGATGTCATCCCAGACACCCTCTTTTTGCAGCACCGGCTTGAGCGTGGCGATCACCTGGCGATCGAGATAGTTGATCGTCGCCGCAAAAAAGAGCAGCGCGCAGATATACCAGCGCAGATGTTTGATTTTGGATACTACAGCTTGCATGGGTTAATCCCTCCGGAAAAAGAAGATTGCGATTACAAAACAGAGGAAGAAGACTGCGAAACAGATGAAAGCAACAAATACAGGATAGTTCGTGATTATCAGGCACCTTGACCGTCTGATAATTTTCGCCTGTTTCGTTCATTTCGTTTGTTTCGTAATCTATTTCTTAAGCGCAGCTTTGGTCTTTTCGTAGGCCTCTTTGAATTGAGGCAGACCGGCTGAACCAGGCACATCCGCAAGATACTTATCATAAGCGCGCAGCGATTCCTCGAATTTCTGCATGTCATAATAGAGCAGGCCGAGTTGAAATTGTACGATGGCCAGTCGCTTCCCGCCTTTTTGATAAGCCGAAATAAACGCCTGTTCCGCCTCCTCGGGTTTCTTCATCTGGATGAGGACGTTGGCGAGCATGAGCCAGGCCTCGGGCACGTTGGGCCCGTCGGGCTTTGCCGCAATGGCTTTTCGATCTCAGCCCTGGCGCCGATGTATCGCTCTTCTCGCACCAGGACACGGCTTAAAAGCAGATGTGCTTCGGCTCTGGGCGAGGCATCCAGATTCTTGTCCGCCAGCCATATGCGCAACTGCTCGCCTGCTTCATCCCACTGCTGCGCTCGCGTCAATGCATCTGCCAGCGGCAACCGTGCAATCGTGAAATCAGGATATGCATTTACCAGATAATTGAGAACCGCTACCGCCTGATTGTATTTGCCCTGTCGATTCCAGGTCGATCCCAGATTGATCAACCCCGTCGGATATTTATGGCTGATCGTCAATGCCTGTATGAATGCCGCTGACGCCTCGTCATACCGCTCATTGTTGAAATATTGCAGACCCAGATAATTAAGCAGCCTCATGTATTGCGGATAAAGCGACAGAGCCTTTGTCAGATCGCTGATCGTTGATCCCATGCTTCGGGTTTTCGCAGACTGAAGCGCCCCTTCGAAAATGGCCTTCGCCTCAGGCGGGACCTTCTCGTCAAACGAGGGCAGGATCGCTGCCGTTGCCGGCCTCGATTCCAGATCGAATTCCAGCGGCTGAGAAAATGGGTATGAATTCAGACCCGGAATCAGTTTTCCCATGGTCGTCATTCGTAACTCTTCTTGTCCGAGGGATGATGAATCGAATCTTTTTACTCCTTCCTGATTGTCGCCGAATATTTCTCTCGGTCACTCGTGAAGGTCTCCATGCGGGCGGGTTCCGGGTGAACGTTACTTCCTTTTGCGGAAGCATCCCTCCAGGCAGAAAGAACTGAACGCCGAGCGTTCTGTTCTATGTCCACCGGAACTCATCACAATCAACACCAGAATAGCAACCGCGATGTTTCCTCTCCTCTTCTCATAACAACAATCCTTCCCCTCTCGATGCAGCGATTTTTTTCTTTCTGGAAAATACGCAACTATCCCTAAAAACGAAAGAGGAAATCAAGCAAAACGAGATTAAGCCAAACGAGTTGGGACGCCTGCGATCCCAAATCGTTTTATCCAAATTCGCCAATCTAATCCAGAAAAATGGAGAAGCTTGTCTTTTTCTGGAAGATGAAAATTCGCTAAGTATCCTGTTATCAATCATTAATTGGAGAGATTTAATGAGGCATAATTTTTGCATCGGATTCATCGCTCTTCATTACGACTCCGACCACTTTAAATTAAGTTGAATAGATACTGATTAAAGCGCCGGAGAGATCCTAGTAAAACAAAAGACAATTCGGAATCAGTACATACAGCTTTCGTATTAAGCGAGATCTCATCAGGAGGAAGATAACATGAAACGGAATATGCTTCGGCTCCTCATCAGCGTGACGATAATGCTGGCGGCCGGCCTGGTTGCCTTTGCACAAACCTCGTCTATCTCCGGAGTCGTATCGGACCCGCAGGGTGCAGTGGTCGCCGGCGCGACGATCACTATCAAGAGCAATTCAACCGGCGCCGAATTCAAAGTCGTCACCAGCGGCTCGGGGCTCTACACTGTGCCCGCACTTGGTGTCGGGCTTTACACCGTGACGATTGAGGCCACAGGCTTCAAGAAGGCGGTGGTTCAGGATGTCAAGGTCGACGCGGCAGTTCCCGCGACGGTGAACGTATCGCTCGAAGTCGGTGCTCCATCAGAGTCTGTCATTGTCCAGGGTGGAGCAGAGGTGCTGCAGACCCAGTCGGCGGCAATCAGCACGACAATCACCGGGCGACAGATCACCGAGATCCCCTTCACCTCGCGCGATGCGCTGGATCTGGTTCTGCTGCTTCCCGGTACGAACACGCCGGGCCGTCCTCGTACTTCCACCATCAACGGGCTTCCAAAGGGCGCGCTTAACATCACGATAGACGGCGTCAACGTTCAGGATAACGTTCTTAAATCGTCAGACGGATTTTTCACATATGTCCGCCCCCGCGTTGACGCAGTGGATGAAGTGACCGTCTCCACGGCATCACCGGGAGCCGAGAGCTCAGGTGAAGGCGCCGTGCAGATCAAGTTCGTGACGCGCTCGGGCTCCAATCAGTTCCATGGCAGTCTTTACGAGTATCACCGCAATCCTGCGTTGAATGCCAACTACTGGTTCAACAACCGCGACCTCAGGCCCGATGCCAAAACCGGCAGGGCTCCGCGCGATCGAGTGTTGATCAACCAGTATGGTTTCCGTCTGGGCGGGCCGATCTGGCTACCGAAGAAGTTCTTCGGTCCGGCCGCGTTTGATGGCCGTGACAAGGCATTCTTCTTCGTCAACTACGAAGAGTATCGAATTCCTGAAGCCGCATCGCGCCAGCGCACGATACTTACAGAAGCCGCGCGCCAGGGCAATTTCAAGTATGTCACTTCAACAGGCACCAACACCGTCAACCTTTACACGGTGGCGGCTGCGAATGGTCACACCGCGACACCCGATCCGACCATCGCCCAGTTGCTGCTCGATATTCGCAATTCGACAGCTAGAACCGGTGGTATCACGGCGCTGACCGATCCCAACACTGAGCTCTTCAGCTTCCAGAACACCGGCGGTCAGTCTCGTTTCTTCCCGACAGTGCGCTTCGATCTCAATGACGAGCAAGCACAAGATCGAGAATGTCGGAATTACCAGAAATTCACCGGTGTTGTCGACTTCCTGAACTCAACCGACCCGGCATTT
Organism: Acidobacteriota bacterium; assembly: GCA_016710075.1. GTDB lineage: Bacteria > Acidobacteriota > Blastocatellia > RBC074 > RBC074 > JADJLO01. The sequence goes on from JADJLO010000042.1 coordinate 11,515, forward strand.
CCGAACTTCCCCAACCAGGGATTCCAGGGGTCGAACCGTTTCTCGAACACGACCGCTCTCCGCTCGACATTCACCGACGGTCGTCAATGAAGCCCGCTTCGGGCTGACGGGCGGCACGGTTCTGTTCTTCCCGAACGTCAACAGGGACAGTTTACCGGTTCGCTGGCCAATCAGGATGGATTCAGCATCGGCATCGGCGCATGGCATCAGCGGCGCTACCGTTTCGACCGGCCCCAGCCGCAGAAACGCTCCTGTCTGGCAATTCTCGGATACATTGACCTGGACGAAGGGCTCGCATTCGATGAGCTTCGGCGGCTTTTTCCTCAGATTAATTGTGGAGTTGGTCTCAGACGCAGGTTCCGGAGCATCACGCTTGGAGTTGCTTCCGTCGATCCGGCCGATCTGATGTTCAACACCACCAACTTCCCCGGAGCGTCTGCCACAAACCTCGCCGCAGCAAGGGGGGCTTTATGCAACCCTGGTCGGGCGCGTGACTGCAATCTCGGCTTCGGCTGTTTGAGCGAAAAGAACAACCAGTACACGTATCTCGGCGAAAACGTCCAGCGTGGTCGACAGCGTGAATTCGCTCTTTTGCCCAGGATGCGTGGCGCGTGAATTCGAACCTGACAATCAATTACGGCATGCGTTGGGAGGTTCAAGCTGCCCGTTCTCCTCATTGAACGAGGTGCTTTCTCAGACCACTTTCGATGAGTTGTTCGGTATTTCTGCCCCGGCGGGCTCTTCAAGCCCGGCGCCAGCGGCGGCAAGGTGACGACATTCACCAGTTCAAGTCTTCCCAACGCCTATAACACCGACTATAAGAATTTTGCGCCTAGTCTTGGGTGGCCTGGTCGCCGGAATTTCAAGAACTCGTTGGGCAAATTCATCTTCGTCAGGGCGGCCAACGGTTTTTCGTGGGGTTATTCGATTGCCTACAATCGTAGGGGATGAACGTTTTCCAGAGCATCTATGCCCATCCGGGGCGACGATCGATGCCTCGCGCAACCTGACCCTTAACAATCTGGGTACGCTCCCGATTCTGTTCCGCAACAAGAACCAGTTGGCACAGCCTGCATTCCCGACCACTCCGATCTATCCGAATGAAGGATTGATCACCAACTCGGCGAACGCCTTCAATCCGGACCTCAAGATTGGCTATGTCCAGTCCTGGAGCTTCGGCATTCAGCGTGAGATCAACCGTGATACGGCTATCGAGGTTCGCTATGTCGCCAAATCGCGGCGTCAAGCTGTGCGGCAGTACAACCTCAATGAAACCAACTTCATCGAGAACGGGTTCTGAACGAGTTCAAACTGGCGCAGGCCAACCTGGCGGCAAATATTGCCGGTGGTCGCAGGCAATACGTTCAGAATTTGCCGGAGCCGGCACCGGCACGGTACCGCTTCCGATAATGCTGGCTTACTTCAGCGGTGTTGCGGCGGCCAATGCCGGCGATAGTACCCGCTATACCTCGACGCAGTTCGCTAACGCGACCTTCGTCAATGCGCTGGCAGTGAATGGTCCTTCAGTGGGAACCTTCTCAAGCAACTTCACCAGCAATGCTACATTCAGGGGGAACGGTCTGGTAGCGGGTCTGCCGGCCAATTTCTTCCTGCTCAACCCTGGCAAACTGGGTGGCGCATGGTCGATCGAAAACAATGGCCGTACCTGGTACGACTCGATTCAGGTCGAACTCCGCCGTCGGCTCTCTCGTGGCCTGCTGGTTCAGGGCAACTAGTGTTTTCAAGAGCATTCAGCAATGCTTTTGCTCAGCTCGGCAGTTGCCGGCCAGCCCTCGACGCTACGTGATTTATCGTTGAGCAAGACCTTGTCGCCGTTTGCCGTGATTCATGCATTCAAGGCGAACTGGATATGGGAACTGCCCTTCGGCAAGAATCAGTGGATCGGCGGCGGCGCCGGAGCATTTCTCGATCGCATCATCGGCGGTTGGGCATTCCACGGCGCGGCCCGGATTCAATCCGGTACTCCGTTCAACAGGGCAACGTCCGTCTCGTCGGCATGACCCGCAACGATCTGCAGAAGGAAGTCAAAATGCGATTCAATGATGCCGCCAAGATCGCCTACTTCCTGCCGCAGGACATCATCGACAATACGATCAAGGCCTTCAACGTCAGCGCCACAACCGCTAACGGCTATGGCGCCCTGGGCGCTCCAAGCGGCCGTTACTTCGCTCCAGCCAGCGGAGGCAGTTGCATCGAAGCCTTCACGGGCCAGTGCGGTACGACCAACCTCGTGCTCTACGGTCCGAACTTTGCTCGCTATGACCTGAGCATCGTCAAGAAGACGAAGATCACCGAGACAGTGAACTTCGAATTCCGCGCCGAGTTCCTCAATGCCTTCAATCACATCAACTACATCGTCGGCAATGCCGGTAACGATGTGAATACGCAGGCGGATTCGGCGGTCAGACCTTCGGTCAGGTGACCCAGGCCTATCGCGATACGTCAACTACAAACGATCCGGGCGGACGCATGATTCAGTTCGTCGCTCGTATCAACTTCTAAAACCTGTCTTAAATAAAAAAAGGGGCAGGATTAACAGAGTATTGTTAATCCTGCCCCTTTTTTTATCGCCAACAGTATTAGTCATCAGAGATAGACGGGTTCTCGACATTTTTCGAGTACAGGTGTATCAAATAGAAATTATGACCTTGATTTTCTATGGAGGTTGTTTATGAAAAGAAAGCAGTCATACGGCGGTTGTCATCATAGGCCTCTCCTTATCTGCCGCTTTGGCGCAGAAGGGAAGCCGTGGAGCGAGTGGAGCGAAAAGAGGTTCTCAAGATGCTTAATGATTCGGCCTGGGGACAGACTCAGACCGAGACCAACACCGCCGAGATGTTCTTTTCACCCACAGCGCAGGGCGGTGGAAGAGTTCAGAGCCGCCCGCTAGACCCTCCCTCCGGATCAGGTTCAAGCGACCGTTCAGGCCAGGGAGCCACCAATCAGGTCAATATGAACTACCACATACGGTTTCTGACGGCCAAGCCGGATCAGGAGGCTCTCGCCTCGCGCAGGGCTCAGATGCAGAACCCTCAACCTCGCCGACCGCCTCGCTGCATTCGCCGAACAGAAGACCGATCAGTTCATCGTCGTCGCAGTGGATTACGACTCACCCGATCAACGTTTCACCGGCAAGATCTTTCAAATGTTTGGCGGAACCAACACGGGAGCTTTGCAGAACAAGACTTATCTTGAAAGAAAAGACGGGAAACGCGTCTTCCTTACCGAATTTATCAAACCGGCCAATGACGGAATGGGTGCAAAATTCGTCTTCCCACGTCTGCTCGACGGCCAACCGTTCATCAATCAGGACAGCGGCTATATCCGTTTCTTCTCTGAAATCAGCAAGGATGCAATTCTCAATATGCGCTTCAATGTCAAAAATATGCTCTACGATGGTGTCCTTGAATTCTGAAAAACAGGACAAAAGACAAAGTTTAAAGTCCAAAGTTTAAAGTCTCCGTTGCGGAAAGTACAAAGCATGAACCGATGATGCGTGGATCATTGAAAACAGGCGGACTCCCTGGAGTGCGGCGACCTGTCGCCGCTTTGGTGGTCCGGTGCACTCAAATGTTGAGAAAATCTATCCACCGCAAACCGCCCGATTTAACAGGACTTCTGGAAGCGGCGACAAGTCGCCGCACTCCATGGAGGTCGCAAATTTGCCACTATCACCTGACTGGAAGCACCCTTTGGACTTTGGACTTTAGACTTTGGACTTTGGACCTCTTCCTGCCATTATAATTTTCTAAATCTTCAGAAAACTAGATTTTGTCCAGAAATTTAGATGAGCGCTGTCTAATATTTATTCCCACCTCTCATAAACCTATTATTTTCAATACATGAAAAAGAGCTGGAGGCTGGCACAAAATTTTGCATTTTGTTTTCTCTAAACCATTCTCAGTTAAACTGATAGCGCTTCATAAAATTTGTAAAAGCACAAATTATTAAAAAAAACAATGAGGAGACAATATATGAAGAGGTTTTTATTAGCGTCAATAGCTCTGATCATATTGGTCGCCACGGCAACAGCTCAGACCAACACCGGCCGATTGGTTGGAACGGTTTCGAGCGTTGATGGAGTGGTGGCAGGAGCTACAGACATCAGATACAAGGTAGGAAAGGAAAAGACCGTCACGACAGGTCAGACGGATCATTTGCCTTTCCGCAGTTGGAAGTCGGTACCTACACAGTCAAGGTATCGTCGGCAGGATTCAAGACATTTTCGGCGACCGAGTTGAAGATCGACATTGACGCGGTATTCGCTTCCGGTTCTTCTCGAAGTTGGAAACATTCAGAGTCGGTCACGGTAACGGCGGGTGTCGACGTGCTCAATGCGACGACAGGCGAGCTGAGCAATACGGTGAGCACCAAGCAGATCATCGAACTGCCGCTCAACGGGCGCAACCCGCTCAACCTGATTGCGTTGCAGCCGGGCGTTTCGAGCAACGGAGCGCAGAACACCTCGATCAACGGTCTGCGCACGTCGTTTACGAATATCACGCGTGACGGTCTGAACGTTCAGGACGGTTTCATCCGTTCGAATGCGACGGACTTCTCCCCCAACCGTCCTTCGGTGGACAACACGGGCGAGTTCACGATTACGACGTCGAACTCCGGCGCCGACCAGAACGGCGGCGCGCAGGTTCGCCAGGTGACTCCCCGCGGAGAGAGCAAGTACCACGGTTCGGCGTTTATGTTCAACCGCGCCTCGGCGTTTGCCTCCAACAACTTTTTCAACAACCGCAACAACGTGCCGATCGCGTTCCTTAACCGCAACAATTTCGGCGGCAAGGTTCTAGGTCCGATGGCGCTGCCACGTTTCGGCCAGGGCGGCAAGTCCTGGATCAAAGACAAGGGTTTCTTCTTCTTCTCGTACGAAGGGCTGCGCACACGTCAGCAGACACTGCAGACGCGTACGATTCTGCTGCCGCAGGCGCGCACCGGTGTCTTTACGTACAACGACAACGCCGGTGTCCGACGCACGGCCAATCTCTTCTCGCTGCTGCCGGCAGGTTCGGGCATCACCGGGATCGATCCGACGATTCAGACCAGGTTCCTGAACAACCTGCCGACCGTTGGCAACCGCACCGATGTCGGTGATCAGATCAACACTACCGGCTTGAGCTTCAACCAGCAGTCGAATACGACCCGCAACGTTTACACGACTCGTCTCGATTACGATATCAGCGAGAAGCACTCACTCAACGGAATTTACGACTACAACAAGGAAGCCAACAACCGTCCCGACGTCGACGGCGCACAGGGCTTCGGCACAAAGCCGGTTGTCGATCAGGATCGACCAACAAGCTGCTGGTCCTGGCCTATCGCTGGACACCGGGCGGACGGTTTACGAACGAGGTTCGCGGCGGCACATTCGCAGCGTCGTTCTCTACCGCCTGCAGGACAAGGCGGCTTTTTATGTCAACCCGACGGTCATCAGCAATCCTGAGGTGACGTTCCTCAAGCCGGGCCGCTTCACCCGTTACAGCAACTATCAGGACAATGCCGAGTGGAACTTCCGCAGTCACTCCATCCGCTTCGGTGGTCAGTTGCAGTTCCAGGACGTCGACGCATACAACGAGGCCGGCATCGTCCCGACCTTCAATTTAGGCATCAACCCCAACACGCCTCAGTTCCTCGCGGCGAATTTCACCGGCGGCATCAGCCAGGCTCAGCTTGGCGTGGCCAACGGATTGCTGGCACTGCTTGGCGGCATCGTCAGCAGCGGCAGCGCGTCATTCAACGTCGAGAGCAAGACAACAGGCTTCAAGCCGGTTCAGCGCTTTCAGGATTTCAGTTATGGAAACCACTCAT
>JADJLO010000043.1 GCA_016710075.1 Acidobacteriota bacterium
TCCTTCTCAAACAGTTCGAGCTGCTTGAGCGGGTCGAAAGAGACGAGCGGGATCAGCGTGCAGCCAAGATAGACGGAATAGATAACCGCGCCCAGACAGCCGGCAACGTGGAATAATGGCATTGAACTGACATTTCTTTCATCGTCGCGAAGGTTGCCTCTCGTCGTTGCCACGTGAGACTGGTTGACCAGGCTGTGATGAGTGATCATCACTCCCTTCGGAAATCCAGTCGTTCCGCTGGTGTATTGCATCTGAGCCACGTCGTAAGGCGAGACGGTGGCCTGCCGGGCTTTCAACTCTTCATCGGTCACCTTCTCTGACTGATCCAGCACCTGAGAATAAGAGAGCATGCCCGGTTTGGAGTCACTGCTGATCAGTACGACCTTTCTCAGTTCGGGTAATTTCCCGTTTCTGATGTCCTGATCAAGGGGATCATGAATATCCCGAATTTCAGGCAGGATCGAATAAATCGATTCGAGATAGGAATTGTTTCGAAACCCGTCGATCATAAAAAGCATGCTGATGTCGCCCTGCCTGAGGACATACTCGATCTCGTCAGCTTTGTAATTCGTATTGACAATCACCAGCACAGCTCCGATTTTGGCCAGCGCCATTTCAAGGAATATCCATTCAGGCACGTTGGTAGCCCAGACGGCTATGTGATCGCCTTTCTCGACTCCGAGCGCCATCAGGCCCTTGGCCAGTCTGTTGACGACGTCATTGTACTGCCGGTAATTCAGCCGCAATTCAAGCCCTGATTCGGGATAGTTGTAGACGATGGCTTCCTTGTCCGGTATTTCATTCGCCCTCAAATCGAGAAGGTCCCCGACCGTCAGATCTATCAACTCGACTCCAAACTCTTCTGCCTCCCAGTGGGCGAGGCCGCCTCTGATTCCCATAGTTTCTTCTTCTCCTTGACTTGACAAGTTTTATGTTGAGAAGGGTAAGTATCGGTAAAAATGACTTATGGTTCACTCTCTGGAATTATAATGTCAGGGAGGTCATCTCGCCAGCGCGTGATATTCGCGGTTGGGCATCATCCCCGTAGCCGAAGCCATGCGATTAGTGAAATTGTACATGGCTGCGATTTCGATGACGTCCCAGACCTCCTGCACGGTGAGGCCGAAGCTCATCAAATGTTTTTTATCGGCCTCGAGACAATCGTGCGGGGTGCGGGTCAGTTTGACGGCGAAATCGAGCACCGCTTCCATTTTCGGGTCCAGGCCGGCACGTTTGTAATCGATCGTGATCCTGTCTGCGCGCACTGGATCTCCAAGCAACTGCCGCAGCACCGCTCCGTGAGCGACCAGGCAATAGAGGCATCCATTAGCCATTGAAACGGCCACGGCGATCATTTCACGTTCGGCCGCGTTGAGGTTGTCAGTCGGTTCATGCAGTTGTTTGAAATGCGCAAACCATGTGCCTAGTCTTTCAGGGCGGAAACTGTAAACGCGAAAGACATTGGGAACAAAGCCCAGTTTCTCGCGCACTTTTCTGAAGAGTCCCTGAAGGTTTTCCGGCAGCTCATCTTCAGCCGGAACGGGGAACCAGCTTATCTGTTCTTCGTTGCCGGATGATGATGGTGATGATGGTGATGACATGACCTTGCCTCCTTCTTTAGCGATCAATCTTTCCTGAATGATTCGAATGATCCGTGGCGGCCGGCGCCGCCTGTAAAGCGGGCTGCGCCTTGACGGGCGCCTGCTTCAAGCGATTTCAGCCCATGATTGAACTCGTTGAGCAAGGCATCGGACAAGCCGAGATCGAACTGCTCATAGGCGGAGATGCGGTCCTGGCGCATGCAGACTTGCGGGAAAGATGCGATTTCACGGGCGAGTTTTTCAGCCTCCTCACGGGCTGTACCCTTGGGGACAACACGATTGACCAGACCCATGCTCAGAGCTTCAGCAGCATCGACGGGACGACCTGTGAGGATCAGGTCGAGAGCCCGGCTGAGACCGATCAGTCTGGGTAGCCGAATCGTTCCTCCATCGATCAGCGGAACGCCCCAGCGCCGGCAGAATATGCCCATGATGGCGTCTTCTTCGGCAACCCGCAGGTCGCACCAAAGGGCCAGTTCCATGCCACCCGCCACTGCGAATCCGCTGATAGCGGCAATCACCGGTTTACTCAGAACCATACGCGAGGGGCCCATCGGGCCATCGCCATCCGGCTCGACGCGATTTCCCTCTCCAATGGCGACGGATTTCAGATCCGCTCCGGCGCAGAATACTCCGCCATCTCCGTAAAGGACTGCGACCAGAGCCGACTCGTCCGACTCGAATTCACGAAATGCTGATGACAATGCCTCGGCCGTCTCTCGATCGACAGCATTCCTGACCTCCGGGCGATCCAGGATGACCGTCAACACCGGGCCGTCTTTTTCAATCCTCACTGAAGGCAATTTTGATGCTCCTCTTCTTCTTCTTTCTGGGAATCTCGTGATCTTCGTTCCTTTTCTACTTCTACTGGAATTTGGCGATGACTCGTTCGATGGTCTCTTTGAGAACAGAGGCAAAGGCTACGCTGTAATCAGGATTGCCGCCTCTCGAAATGGAAAGCCAGGGATTCATGACGGTGCTGCGCAGGACTTTGATTCTTCCGGTCGATTCGAACTGGGCGGGGTCGATCCCCAGCGCCTGCAGGTGGCGATCGGTGCTGGTTTTTCCCGTTGACCCCTTCAGTCCATACTGATGCCATGACAGCTCAGTGCTTGAAATGATGAAATTATGCTTCTGGATCACGCTTTCGGGGTTGAATTTCAGTTCGTCATAGATTGCCTGATTGATGCGGTTCATGACTTCGAGTGAGGTGTTTCCGGTCCGATTGACCAGAAAGCAGAGGATGTTTCCGTCGGGAGGATCGGTCAGCAGGCAAAGCAGCACGCCCGACTTCGCAAGCTCGGGCGCGAGATCCCTGTTGAGCCGGTAGCTCAATTCCTGTGTGCTCTGCATGGTCTTGCCGATCAGCAATCCATAACCATCCTGATTCAGCGGCACGATCCGGTGCGCAAACCAGCATGCCGCCGCTGCCGCACCGGGTTTGGACCCCTCCAGTATGTAACGGCCGATAAATTTTCTTTCGCTCCTCTCTTCCGGATGAAAGATATATGGAGCATCGGTTGAGATCAGCTCTCTCACCTTCTCATTCCTGAAAACAATCGCTCCGCAAGGGTAGGGAATATATCCAAGCTTGTGGGGGTCGATCGTGACGGAATCGGTGTGAGCCGTGGCCATGTAGCTTTCAAAGACTTCATCGGTCGGCCATGTTTTTGTTATTTCACGGACAGATGTGGGAGTGTCGACGGCGTTATTCTCCTTGTCGAAGAAGAGCGTTTTTACATAACCGCCCCAGGCGCCGTCGCAATGCAGGTAGAAGGTCAGGCCCTTTGAGCGCATCTCTTCCCGAAGAGCAACGATTCTATGAAGCTGATCGACCGCACCTTCCTCGGTCGTGCCAAGCACCGCTACGACCGCAATCACCGGGATTTTCCGCTCGATGCAATGATCCAGTCTTTGCCTGAGTGAATCAATGTCAGCGCGGAAATCCGAATCGACCGGGACCGTCAAGAGTTGTGACGCTCCCAGGCCCAGGGCTTCGACAATTTTCAGAATGGAATAATGGGAAGTCGCTGGAGCAAGCACCGCAGGATCGGAGATGGACTTGTCGTTCATCTCTGAATAGAACCGGAGCAACCCGCAGTTTGAAATCGAATGCGCCGAGATCTCGTCATCCACCTTGTGTTCGATTTCCCTCACGGTCAGTGATGGTTGAAATTTACTAAAAGCGTCATAGAGGCGGGATCTGAGGGCCAGCGATTCATCGGGATCGATATTGAGCAGTGTCCATGCATCGTTGAGATCGACGAGATTCCCGGATTTCCCCGAGGGCAGCCTGACTTCGATTTCCGGCAGGCTCAGAGAACGCGCGGCTTCCCTCGCTGCAAGTGGAAAGAACTTAAGGTTCCTTGCGATCCAGAGCGCCTCGAAATTGGCGATCGTCCCGCCTGAAGTGATGTGACCCCACATCGAATCGCCATATCCCATCAGCGTGCCTAGTTGCCTGGCGACTTCAAACTCGTATTTCGTTGTTATCGGCGATGCCTCGAGACTGACGTTGTTTGGATTATGAAGCATCGCAGCAAAGTAGGCGGCGATTGCCGGCAGCAACTGATCGCCGAGACAGGCCGATATATCGCGGGCTGTAAAACGGGATGTCGCCTTTGAGATTGGCCAGCAGGCAGAGAAACTCCTGTTGCAGCAGGGCCAGTGAATCCTGAAAGGCCTCTCCCCTCCTCACCTTTTCAGTGATCAGAATATCGTCTTCAGGATGGAAGTTTCTTCTCCAGAAGGTGACATCCCTCAGAGCTTCTAAAATCATCGTTCGAGGATGTCGTAGTTTTCAGCTTTGGGTCCGAGAGACCAGGAATATAGTTTTGTGTCAGTCATATCAAATTAAATCAAGTCCAACTTTATCCGGCTGGGGAACTCTCTTGTCGGGCATTCAATGATGAATCATCGGCCATGACCAGCCCGCTTGCAACGTGAATTTATCATTAACGGATTTGAGTTCCCTGGAATGGCGCCACCCTGCTTGACAACCATAGAAGCGTTGCTTACTGTCCCTGAAAAATCATATGCTGTCAATCAAACATAAGTTTGTAAAACCTGCTGAAAAGCATTCATTGAGAACTGATTGCGATGCAACCGATAAAATCTCATATAGATAAGAGCTCCGACAGCTTCACGGCGAATTACAAGGCGAACCATGAGTCAGTCGAGAGGCTCAGGGAAGAGCTGAAAAAAACGACGCTCGGAGGCGGGGAGCAATACGTCAAGCGACACGTCGCCAAAGGCAAGCTTTTGCCGAGAGAGCGTGTCGAGATGCTGCTCGACGAAGGTTCATATTTTCTTGAAATCGCTCCGCTGGCGGGCCATGGCATGGAAAATGAGTTTGTCGGCGCCGGCACGATAGGCGGCATAGGGCTGGTTTCAGGCCGGCAATGCTTGATCATTGCAAACGAGGCCACGGTCAAAGGAGGAGCCGTCAGCGAGATCGGGCAGCGAAAAAATGCCCGGCTGGCGGAGGTGACGGCGATCAATCATCTGACTTCAATCACGCTGGTCGAATCGGCAGGCGCTGATCTGCCGGTTCAGCACAAGATTTTTGTGCCGGGCGGCGCCGGTTTCAAAGAGATTACCCGAAGGTCAAAATCGCATCCCGAGCGTCTCAGTCGTCTTCGGAAACTCGACTGCCGGCGGGGGCATACCTGCCGCGGCATGTCCGATTATGTCGTCATGATCAGAAAACAGGCTCAGGTTTTCTCGGAGGCCCACCGCTTGTCAAAATGGCCACCGGCGAGATCGTCGATGAAGAGTCACTTGGCGGCGCAGAGATGCATTCGAAGATCTCAGGCCTTTCCGACTACCTGGCCGAAGATGAGCTGGATGGTTTGCGAATCGCACGTGAAATTGTTGCGCACCTCGCGCCAAAGCCGTATCCACGACGCGATCCGGTGGAGGATCCACTCTATCCGGCGGACGACCTCCTCGGAATTGCATCGGCTGATATCCGTGTCCCTTTTGACGTCAAGGAGATCATCGCCCGCATCGCCGACGGTTCGAAGTTTGAAGAGTTCAAGCCATTGTACGGCAGCACGCTGGTCACAGGCTGGGCGAGAATCCACGGATTTATGGTCGGGATTCTCGGCAACAACGGTGTGCTCATATCGGAAGCTGCCGCCAAAGGCGCCCAGTTTATCAATCTTTGCAATCAGCAGAGCATACCGCTGCTCTTCCTTCAGAATATAACCGGTTTTATGGTTGGTAGAAGCTACGAGGAGCAGGGGATCATCAGGAATGGCGCAAAACTGATCAATGCCGTCTCGAAGGGGAGGCCCGCAACTCGCCGGCGTCATGGATATCATCAAACGCGATGCTGCCGCGCGTGCCGGGATTCCTGTCGATGAAGAGAAACAGGCCATGGCAAAAAGGCTGCTTGAATCCCAGATCGAAAAAGAATCAGACCCTTATTTCGCGACTGCCAGGCTCTGGGACGACGGCATCATCGATCCGCGTGACACCAGAACCGTCCTTGCCATCGCCCTCATGACCGCTCATCAGCGGCCTTTCGAAGGTACCATGGAGTGGGGCGTCTTCAGACATTGATCCCGACAATCTCTAAAACCGGCGAGAAACATTATGCTCGATCTGAAAATCAAAGGCGGTACCATCATCGACGGCAGCGGAGCTGAAGGATATTCGGCGGATGTCGGCGTCAAAGACGGTCTGATTGTCGAAATAGGAAGCATCACTCAAGACGCGCTTGAGACACTGGATGCCGAAGGTGCAATAGTCACTCCGGGTTTCGTCGATATTCACACCCATTATGACGGCCAGATAACATGGGATGAGACGCTTTCTCCCAGTCTTTATAACGGCGTCACAACCTGTGTCATGGGTAACTGCGGCGTCGGTTTCGCTCCTGTGAAAAAAGGCGAGGAAGAACGACTCGTGGATCTGATGGAGGGAGTTGAAGACATCCCCGGGACCGCGCTTTCAGAAGGGGTCAGATGGGGATGGACCAGTTTTCAGGATTATATGAATGCGCTGGATCTGATGCCCCATTCGATCGATTATCTGGTTCAGGTCCCGCACGATCCGGTCAGGATGTTCGTCATGGGAGCGCGCGCCGAATCGAATGAACAGGCAACTGAGAATGACATAGCGGCAATGCGTGATCTTGTTCGTCAGGCTCTTGAAGCCGGAGCCGCGGGTTTCAGCACCGGTCGCACCGATAATCACAGGACTGCCAAAGGCAGATGGACCCCATCTTCGGAAGCCTCCCTTCGCGAACTGACCGGTATCGCCGAAGCTTTCAACGGCCTGAGTCACGGGGTAATCCAGGTTGTTTCGGATTTCGACCTGCTTCGCAACCCGTCGAGGTTCGATGAGGAGTTTGATCTTATTGAGTCGATGGCCACGGCAACGCAAAAGCCTCTTTCAATGACATGGCTTCAGCGGGAGCCGGGAGCCGGTCAATGGAAATTGATCAAAGACCGGGCGGAGAAAGCCAATCAGCGCGGCTTGAATATGAAACTTCAAACCGCAGCCCGCGCCATCGGAGTGATCAACGGCCTCGATGCAAGTTTTCATCCATTCATGGGCTTTCCCGGTTACAAGTCAATTGCGCATCTTCCGCTGACAGAGCGCGCCACTCGCATGCGCGACCCTCAATTGAAATTCAGAATACTCGCGGAGAAATCTGAAAAACTCGCCGGCGATGGGACTGCTATCCCGCCGCTGGTCGATATTCTGCTGTCTCAAATCGACCTGCTTGCGGCCAGAATGTTCCCCCTCGATCAGGAACTCGACTATGAACCCGAGATTTCAAAATCCATGCTCGCCCGCGCAAAAATGTCAGGCGTCTCACCGATCGAGGCCATCTACGATTACCTGGCCGAGGGAGACGGCGGCAATCTGATCTATTTCCCGATCTTTAATTACGCCTCGGGATCGCTGGAAGATCTAATGAGCATGCTCAACCATCCGCTCGCTCTCGCTTCGCTCAGTGATGCCGGCGCGCACGTCGGGACGGTTTGCGATGCCAGCTTCCCGACATCGATGATCTCATTCTGGACCCGCGACCGCGTGAGGGGCCCAAAACTGGCTTTGAGCCAATCCATTGAAATGCTTACGTCAAGAAACGCACGCCACCTTGGATTGACCGACCGCGGCCTGCTCAAAACGGGGTTGAAGGCTGATCTCAATGTCTTCGATTACCGGAATCTGAAACTGAGGCTGCCTCAACTGGTGAGGGATCTGCCGGCCGGTGGGAAACGATTCATCCAGCGCTCCGACGGATACCTCGCCACCATTGTCTCAGGCACTGTCGTCTCCAGGAATGGTCAGATTACTGAAGAGAGGCCAGGCAGGCTTGTCAGATTAAATCAAAGCCGGAGACAAGGTCATGACTGATGTGACCCGGCGTTTTTCAGGACGGGTGGATAATTACATCAAATACCGGCCGGGCTATCCTGACCAGGTATTGGAAACACTTCAACTCGAATGCGGTCTGAACAAAAATTCCATCATCGCCGATATCGGTTCAGGAACAGGGATACTCACTGAAATTTTTCTCAACCACGGGAATCGGGTTTACGGTGTCGAACCCAATCTTGAGATGCGTCAGGCTGCCGAAAGACTCTTGCTGCATTACCCGCATTTCATGAGCATCAATGGCCGCGCAGAAGAAACGACATTGCCCGATTCGTCGGTCGATTTCATTGCCGCAGGGCAGGCTTTCCATTGGTTTGACAGAGAAAACGCCGGAATCGAATTCCGGCGCATCCTCAAACCCGATGGCTTTGCCGTGCTTTTGTGGAATGAACGACTGACCGATTCAACTCCATTTCTCTTTGAATATGAGTTGCTGCTCAAGAGATTTGGCACGGATTATCAACTGATTGATCACAGGTTGACCGGCGCCGAAACAATCAATGCGTTTTATGGTGAAGGTGGATGCAGTTACAGAAGCTTTGCCAATGTTCAGAAATTCGATTACGAAGGTCTCGAAGGGCGACTGCTTTCATCATCCTATGTTCCAGGTGAGGAAGATCCTCGATATCTTCCGATGCTTGATCAACTGAAATGTATCTTTATCGATCATCAGAAACGAGGGCTTGTGGATTTCGAATACAGGACCCAACTCTATTTTGGAAAACTGAACAGATAAGCTCCGCTTTTAAACCGGCTTTTGAAAATTTATTTATCTAACCCAATGAGCATCAAACCAATCAGCAAAATACTCATAGCCAATCGTGGTGAGATTGCACTGCGGATCATGCGAACCTGCCGAAAAATCGGAATAGCAACGGTCGGGGTCTATTCCGACGCTGATCGTGACGCTCCCCATACCAGGTATGCTGATGAATCGGTATACCTTGGGCCATCACCGAGCAATCAATCCTATCTCAACATTCAGAAGATAATCGAAGCTGCTCATCGCACCGGAGCGGATGCGATTCATCCGGGTTATGGATTCCTCTCGGAGAAGGCCGAATTTGCCAGAACCTGCCGCGAGGCGGGGATCGTTTTCATCGGCCCGTCGCCCGAATCCATCGAAAAGATGGGACTCAAAAACACGGCAAGGAAGCTGATGCAGCAGGCTGGAGTCCCTGTCCTTCCTGGTTATGACGGCGAGGATCAGAGCGACGAGACCCTCCGGGATAATATTTTCAAAATCGGATTCCCGGTTCTGATCAAGGCTGCTGCCGGCGGCGGCGGGAAGGGAATGCGGGTTGTCAGATCGGAATCAGAGATTGACGCCGCCATCGAATCGGCAAGACGCGAAGCCGACAAGGCTTTTGGCGACGGAACCCTGCTGCTTGAGAAATTCATAGAGAGTGCCCGCCACGTTGAGGTCCAGATTCTCGGAGATCAGGCCGGGAATCTGGTGCATCTGTTCGAACGCGACTGCTCGATTCAACGGCGCCATCAGAAAATCATCGAGGAGAGTCCTTCTCCGGCCGTCAATCAGGATTTGAGATCGCAGATCGGCGAGGCCGCACTCAGCGCCGGCAGGGCCATCGGTTATTTCAATGCCGGCACGGTTGAATTCATCCTCACTCCCGAAGGCGCATTCTATTTCATTGAAGTCAACACGCGTCTTCAGGTCGAGCATCCAGTCACCGAAATGGTGACTGGCCTCGATCTCGTCAGTCTCCAGATAGATGTCGCCGAGGGGCGTTCCTTACCGTTTACGCAGAATGACCTCGCGTCAAACGGCCATGCAATTGAAGCCCGTCTTTACGCCGAAGACCCTGCCAATGATTTCCTTCCTCAAACCGGCAAAATCATCAAATGGAAACTTCCCGAAGACATTGAATCCTTGCGAATCGATACAGGCGTCGAACATGGTTCCGAGATCGGAATCTTCTATGATCCGATGCTCGCAAAACTGATCGCCTGGGGACCGGATCGCGCAACCGCATTGAGGAAACTAGGCTACGCGCTTCGCTCAACCGTGATCGAGGGCGTTCTTACCAACAAAGACTTTCTGGTCTCCCTTCTCGGACACGATTCTTTCAGAAACGGAACGGCTCATACCGGATTCATCTCCGATCATTTCGATGAACTCCGCGCACCTGCCGGCTCCTCCCTGCTCAATTTTTCAGTCATTGCCGCAACAGCCTTCCTGTTTCATCATTGGCATCAATCCGACGAACTCCAGGCCGGACTCCCTCTCGTATACCGTAATAACCCTTACCGCGACCCTTCTGTTAAATTCCTTGTTGAACAGAATGAAATCCAGGTCACCTGGAAAAATACTGGCGCTGACTTCTACTCATATTCAATTGCACAATCGGAATATTCTGTCGAACTCCTCGATTTTTGCGGCGATCAGTTAAGAATGGCTATCGATGGCATTCAATACCGATTTGAAGTGACCAGGTCTGACGATCATTTTTTTGTTCATTCCTTTTCTGGCTCAATCGAAATTCTGAAACTCTCCCGCCATCCCCTTCGTCATAATACAGCCGAGGAAGGAACCGCTAATTCACCCATGCCTGGTCAGGTCTTGAAAATCATGGTGCAAGTCGGTCAAAAAGTTTCTGCCGGCGACCCGCTGATCCTTCTTGAGGCCATGAAAATGGAACATACGATGAGAGCCCATGCCGACGGCATTATTGAAAACATCCTCGTCAAACAGGGTGAAGTCGTGGGCCCCGGTCAGGTGCTGGTGCAAATAGCCGCTTTATGAAATAATAATTTTTCCGTTTGCTCTCTGAAGAATTCAATCTATTTGAAATCTGGAAAAAGCCCGGCGCGGTGGTTAATCCGTTTTTATCGGTTTAACCGCACAGGGGAGAGCTGTGTACAATTCGATATGGAATAGAAAATCGGGGATAGTACCCTGATAATTGCTCAAGACGCAAAAGAAATAACTGTTGTCCCGATTGTTGGTTATTGAAGAATTTTCGATGAAGGCTGATCAGGTCTTTGGCGGTGAAGTATCTCCGATAACCGACGACCCAGAAATTATCAAAAATAATGCGTGAATGGCTGCCCTCGGGCACGATGATTGCCCGCTATCAGATATCCTCCCGGCTGAGTGCCAGTGGCACGGGTGAGGTTTATCTCGCCAGAGATATCTCGGCGGGCAGGGAAGTCGCCCTCAAGATACTGCCTTCATCCTTAATCAAAGACCAATTCGCGCGAAAAAAATTCCTCAAGATATACGCCCTGTTGGCACGATTTGAACATATCGGCGTATGCAAAGTATACGAGGCAGGGCTGACTGAAACCCTGCGCCCGTACGTTGCGATGGAATATATCAAGGGGCAATCACTCGATGTTCTCGGCTATGGTCAGCAATTAACCTTCAGCGAAAATATAGCAGTCATATTACAGATGGCCGACGCGCTTGAAGCCGCTCATTCTCATGGCTGGCTTCATCTTTCGATCAGGCCGTCCAATCTGATGGTGACGCCTGACCGGGATATTAAAATTCTCGATTTTGGCCAGAGTCTGGCGTTTCCTCCCAGCATGTCACCAGAGGCGGAAGATCCCTTTCAGGTCACGCTTGGCCATGTTCGATACTACAGCCCGGAACAGGTGGCTGAAGAGAGGCCGGATCAAAGATGCGATATTTTCAGTCTTGGATCGGTACTTTATGAAATGATAGCCGCTCATACGCCGTTTGTGGGAGCCACTGTCGATGAGGTCATCGCCGGAATAACCCTCGCGGACCCTCTTCCTTTGACTGAATTCAGGGAAGACCTGCCGGAAGAATTCAACAGAATAGTCATGAAAGCATTGGCCAAGGATCCTGTAAAACGGTATCAGACTGCGGCTGAATTTGCCTTTGATCTGAGGGAACTGACATCGAAAGAGTCATTCTGGACCAAGCTTGGCGGTATTGAGCCCGATGAGTTGATTAAAGATTCATTTTATCAGCCGCAAAAAACCCGATCGATTGCCCTTCCTGGTTTATTTCAGGGTTTTTTTATGACGAAGCGGTCAAGAGACAAGCAGGGAAGTGGGTCGCCCGGTGCGTTTTTGGCTGATCTCAAAAAAGCATTTACCGGCTTAGGATCGAAGAGTTTGAAGAGCGATAACAGGGTGACCGCCGGAATCAATCGGATCCCACAGGTCAGGGGGGAGGTATCCTTTCTTGATTCACTCACTAACTACTTCAAGTATTACAACCGGAGGCTTCTCGCCGCATCACTGGTAGTTGTCGGCCTTTTCTGGGCCTCGTGGATCGCTTCATTTTTATGGGGGCAGGCAACCGAGAGTCAAAAGAATATATCAAGCAAGAACACATTTTTGACAGCCGTCGGCAATGTGAAATCTGCGGTCATCTCTCCCGATGCGGTCGTGCTGATTTATGTTGTTCAAGAGGGAACCCAGGAAGGTCTCAAAGCCAGAAACCTGCGAAGTCATACCGAATTTTATCTGGCGCCTCCTGAACTGGTGGAATATAAAAGTCTCAGCATCTCTCCTGACGGAAAATGGGTCGCCTATATCAAGACGGAACCGAACCAGGATCTGGGTGTGAGTTGTCGAAGGCCGATCCAGGGCGGTGTCGAAGAAGTGCTCTCTCGCAGCAAAAGGTTGAGTGCCGTTGATTTTTCCTATCATTCCGACAATATAGCTTTTATCCAGCAGAGCCTGGATCGAACTGAGACCCAGTTGATGATCGGAGCAATAAATGGCCCTTTCAGGGAGGTTATCAAACACAAGAGCCCATCTTTTATCGGCAATGGCGTTCTCTCATGGTCCCCCGATGAGAGGCTTCTCGCCTGCGCCATCAAGGAATATGACAACAATCCCTATTTCAGGCTTGCAATTGTCGATATTGCAACAGGGAGGGAGAATCATATTGTCCAGCGCCTTTGGTCAATCATAGAGAGCGTTGAGTGGATCACGGATGGGAGCGGTCTGATTGTTGTCGCCACGGAGCCGACATCCAGATTCAGTCAAATCTGGAAGATCGATTACCCGACCGGGAATACAAGCCGAATCACCTTTTCTCAAAGCACACACAAAGGCGTTAGTCTGGTTGCAAACAGCACTGGAATAGTCACTGTCAGCAGCAAGGCCATCTCGAATATCTGGGTTGCGGCCAGCGGCGATCTCAACAAGGTCCGGCAGGTATCCGCCGACAAGTACGATGGAGTGGATGGCCTGGCCTGGTCTTCCGACAACAGGCTGTTGTTTTCATCGCGGGCCGGAGGCCGTGATTCAATCTGGATCACGCAATCCTCCTTGATTAACCAGAGCCCGCTGGATATCTCTCCTGAAGGAGGCGATAGCGGTGAATACCATCCATCGGTGTCACCTGATGGCGGATTTCTTGCCTATATTGTTGAGCGCCAGGGGGGCGCCTACCTCTGGCAAAGCGAGATCTCACGAAGGGTGATCAAACGCATTTCCGATGAGAGTCTGGTTTTCTTTCCGTCATTTTCCGCCGATGGAAAGGAGGTCATCTATTCTGTTCTCAGAGACGGCCGCCGCCAGATTGCCCGGATCAGCATCAATGGCGGAATCCCGGTCACGATCATCGAAAAACAAGCATGGCGACCCGTTCTCTCACCCGATGGCTCAAAGATCGCCTGCAATTACTGGGATGAAATTGTGGGCGTCTGGAAACTTGCAGTATTCAACTATAACGGGGCCGGCCCTCTTTTCACCTTTGAAGCTCCGGGCGGCTATGACAGAACTGTGAAATGGATGCCTGACGGAAACTCGCTCGCCTATATCGTAACTCATGGCGGAGTTTCCAATATCTGGGTTCAGAAACTGGACGGATCCGCCCCCAGACCCTTGACCGATTTCAAAAAAAATCTGATTTTCGATTTTGCCTGGTCGCGTGACGGTAAATCAATTGCGTATGCCCAGGGATGGTATACGAGCGACGTGTTGCTGATTCAGAATTTTCGCAATCCCGGTGATCAACCATCATATTTGAGCAAGAGATCAGAATGAGCGAACCTGCACTGCATTCAATCAATGATATTGTTTCCGAGGCGCACCGCCTCGCATCGGACGTCGAATCGGCGTTCGGGAGCCTGAATCGGGATCAACTCAACTGGAAACCGAATGCTCAATCGTGGAGCATCGGTCAATGTATCGATCACCTGATTACGACTAACAGTAAATTCTACCCTCAAATCGATGAGCTGGTCGCCGGCGGCAGACGCCACTCATTATGGCAGAGCTTCCCGATCATCCCCGGATTATTGGGAAAGTTAATGATCAATATGATCAAACCCGACTCGACTCGGAAGATCAAAGTTCCTCCGGGGTTTGAGCCGACATCAAGCCGGTTAGAAGTGGATATCATTTCAAGGTTCATCTCTCATCAGGCTGAATTTATTGGTCGGATCGAATCGACATCCGATCTTAAACCCGAAAATACGATCATCTACTCACCCATTTCCAGGCTGATAACGTATTCACTCCTTGATGCATACAGGATCGCCGTTCTTCACGAAAGAAGGCATTTTATCCAGGCTCAGAGGGTCCGAGGCCTTCCAGGATTCCCTGGATAAAACCAACCAATGACGGTTTTTATGCCTGGAACATTCGAGTCCCGCTTGATTTCTGTCGAGGCTGAATCAACCAAATGGATCATCAATCAGAGAATAATTCTCATAAGTCCGTAAGCGATTCCAGCGGATTGAAGAGTTCAGCCGGTATCCTGGGGACGCTTCGAGAAGCTCTGCTTGGATCTCATCATGATTTCACGGAAGGCAGCATCGGGCGCGCCATCTTTCTTTTATCCGTGCCGATGGTGCTTGAGATGGCTATGGAATCGTTGTTTGGCGTCGTCAACGTATTCTGGGTATCTCACCTCGGCAGGGAACAGACCGCCGCTGTCGGCATCACCGAATCGCTGCTGACAATTGTCTTTACCGTGGCTTTGGGACTGAGCATGGGGACCACGGCGATTGTCGCTCGACGTGTTGGTGAGAAGGATTTTGCCGGCGCAGCCGGCGCCGCCGCTCAATCGATTATCATCGGAATTACGGTTTCCATCCCGATTGCCGTCATCGGAATCGTCTTTTATAAAAGCCTCTTTGGGCTGATGAATGCCGAGCCTGGAGTCATTACTCATGGCAAGGGATACATCAATATCATATTCGGCGCCAACGTGATTATCATGCTGCTGTTCCTGATCAACGCGATCTTCAGGGGCGCGGGGGATGCAGCGATCGCCATGCAGTCGTTATGGGTCGGCAACATCATCAATCTGATTCTCGATCCCTGTCTGATTTTCGGCCTTGGCCCCTTCCCTGAACTCGGCGTCACAGGTTCGGCAGTCGCAACAACAATCGGCCGTGGTTGTGCAGTTATCTTTCAATTCTCGCGGCTTTTTGGGGGCCATAGCCGGATCCCGATCAAGCCCGGTCTGTTTCACCCCAATTTTCATCTGATCGGAAACCTTGTTCGCATTTCTCTTGGCGGCACGCTGCAATACCTTGTAGCCACAGCCGCCTGGATGATGCTGATGAGTGTCGTGGGCAAATTCGGGAGTGCGGCCCAGGCCGGCTATACGATCGCACTCAGGATCATTGTCGTGACGATACTGCCATCCTGGGGGATGAGCAATGCGGCAGCCACGCTGGTTGGGCAGAATCTGGGCGCAGGCAAACCGCTGAGAGCCGAGAAGTCCGTCTGGGTGGCCGGTCACATCAATGCCATTTTCCTCGGTTCTATCTCCCTGATTTTTATCTTTTTTGCCGGCTTTCTGGTGAGAATCTTTACCAGCGATTCATCCGTCATCCCCTTTGGAGTCGATGCTCTTCGATATATCAGTTATGGCTATATTTTTTATGCATACGGCATGGTCATGGTTGCATCTTTTAACGGCGCCGGCGACACGCTGACTCCAACCCTTCTTAATTTGATCTGTTTCTGGCTGATCCAGATCCCGCTGGCTTACTCTCTTTCGTTGTGGCTCGGATTCGGCGCCAGGGGCGTTTTCATCGCCATTACCGTCGCTGAATCGATTCTCGCCGTTTTTGCAGTCTTCTTTTTCAGGCGGGGTAAATGGCGGGAAAGAATGGTCTGACCGACCGGGCTGGAATTTTCTGAACGTATAAAAAGTTTGGGGTGAATATCGCTATGATATTCACCCCAGGAGTTACGAGAGTGTTGTTAACTTCTACAACATTTTACTCTCAAGGAGTAGCGAAAGACTCCCCAGTCATTTCGCTAATCAGATGGAACCGGAATCCCCACTACCGATCCCATCTCCAATGCTCTCTCCGAGTCTGATTGCCACTTTCATCAGACGGACGCAATATACGTTTATTCAAACTTCAAGACCATACGTAGGTTTACGTGATTTGTGGTTTTTTTTGCATTTTTTCGACTTGAGCAGGAGTAAGCGCTTTTAATTTAACGATTTAGAGATTGTCCTGCCTGTTCTGCCGGTTCCAGTAATGTCCTGTGATCGCGCCCATATCAGCCGGATGAGCCTGTTTGAGGGCTTTGGAATACCATTGAGCCAATGCCTCAAGATGCTGGTTCCAGATTTCCTGGCAATTATTCTGAGAGAGATTACCGCATATTGAAATGGATTTTTCCTGCAGCTTTTGGCGGCCGGGATCGATCAGGCTCCGTCTGTTTGAGTAGTCCTGGATAATGAATCTGTGCAGTTTTTCGTGGCGCCAGAAAAGCGAGCGTTCATCGAATCCGGCGGCCGGGGAGGGACCTGTATCGAATGGAGAACCGGTGAAGAAAAGCGGCTTGAAAACACTGATGCAGGGAGAGGAAGTTCCGGTCAGCCAGTGAATCGCCGGGGCGGATTTGAGATGACTGACCATTGACCCGGTTGTCTGACCCGCCTGGCGTGTAATCTGCCAGTTCGAATGGGCACAGGGCATCTTCATCCTCCAGCCGTCTGCGGGTTCCAGCCCGTTATGGCTACGCAATGCTTCAAAGAAATCGACAATGGTGAGCTGCTTCTCCGATTTCTTCTGAAGCATCTCCAGAGTACAGGCCCGCCGAATGTCGCCACCACTGGAAAACCCGTATATCTGATCGCCAAAAGCATGGGCAAAATCGAAGTCGGCAGCGGATTTGCACCAGCCCTTTTTTCGTGCGAATTCATAAGTGCCGTCTCCGATCAGGTCAAATTCCTTGCCGATGGTCAGAACGTTTGAGATGGTGCGGATTCCACGCACTTTTTCAGCCACCCAGAAGTTGTCGGCAGTTTCGAGCACCCACGCTTCTTCATGATCAGCGATGATGAAGGAATTGTGATATCGGAATTTCGTGTTTCTGTATCCGCAGGAGCCTCCCTGACCGTGTTGACCGATCTTGCTGGTTATCAGCTTGAGAGCCTCTGATGCGGAGACAGTTCTTTCAAGGGCCAGTCTTAAAAGGTCCATCCCTGTCAAACCCGAATCTCTCACGGGCAGTTTGGTAAAGACCGCTTCATTTCCAATGACAAGGCCGTGCTCATTGGCCCCCATTTCAGCTCCCCACATCCAGAAAGGACGGCTGATGATTATCTCGTTGGTTCGTCCAGCCTGCTCGATCTCGATAAATGTGCACCGAAGCCTGGAATAAGGAGGATAGGTTCTGGAGGGCAGGTGCTCAACAACCTGAGCCTCTCCGGGTTCGCGATCACTGTTTTTTCCGAAGATGATCGATCCGTCCGTTGTCGCCGACTTTACTGCCACCAGAGTGTCACACATATACTCTCCTCGCTTATCTTTCCGGGTAAATTATCCGAATCTGAATCAATAAGCTGATTATCTGTTTTGTTGTAAGGCGATATCGCGACTATTATAGAATGTGACTGACAATAATTGCCGGATAATTTTATGCAGATACCAAATCCAGGAGTTCAAGCTGGAGACACGATAGAGGCAGGCGCCAACTATCTTCTCTTTGATGGTGATTGCGGCATCTGTTCCAGACTCTCGGAGATTGCACGAAGCCTTGATCGTCGCAACAGATTCCGCATCAGGCCTTTTCAATCATTGAGTGAGACTGAATTGCAGCGATTCGGCATTGATTATGACGATTGCACCAAGGGGCTGCAGTCGATTACGGCCGGAGGGAGAGTCCGTTCCAAATCGGGCGCCGTCAACTATTTTTTGTGGAGCATCCCGAAATTCAGGCCGCTGGTCATTTTAATCTATCTTATTCCGATCATTCTGCTGGGTGAGATCATCGTTTATCGCATCATTGCCAACAATCGACAACGTATCTCAGCCTGGTGCGGACTTCGAGCCTGTAATCTGGAATGAATCAGGGATGCCGGCATCTATTTTAATCGGGAATATTAATCAATGTATATGTATAAGCCAAATGAGTTTGAGAGCGCGGGTTCACTTCAGAATTTCTCGATGGACGTGCTTCTCAGAGACGGGTCGGTGTTGCGCATGCGGGCGTTGCAGCAGAGTGACCGGGAGCCTCTGATTGCGCTCTTAAACAGGTGTTCGCCTGAAACGATACGCTACCGCTTTCTCAGGATGATCACTTCGCTTCCGGACTCACTGGTTGACAAACTGGTAGAAGTCGACGGGCGGAATCACGTGGCTCTGGTGGTAACGCAGGGAGAGGGCCCGGATGAGAAGATACTCGCAGTAGGGCGCTACTTTGCCGAGGAGGAGCGGCCTCAGGTTGCCGAGGTCTCGTTTATGATCGAGGATGCGATGCAGCGTCGCGGGCTTGGAACCATTCTGCTCGACACGCTGGCTGATATAGCAAGAAGCCACAATATCACGCGCTTCAGCGCGGATGTGCTTGCCGATAACCGCCAGATGCTTTCGGTTTTCCGAAAGGCCGGTTACGGGCTCTCTTCAAATATCAGTTAAGGCGTGACCCACCTCGAGTTTCCGATATTAAGGAGCGAGACTGCTGAAAAACGCCGGGAAGCCCAGGAAGCCGAGTCGGAACGCGTGTCGCTGAGATCGATCTTTGAGCCAAAAGTAATTGCAGTCGCCGGCGCCAGTCGCGAACCGGGTTCGGTTGGAGGCGCTCTCTTCAGAAATCTGCTGCGGTGGGGATTCAGTGGGACATTGTATCCTGTCAATCCTGTCGCAGGCGCCATAGCCGGTGTCAAGGCATACCCTTCCATCTCAGAACTCCCTGAAGTGCCGGAACTGGTTTTTATTGCAGTGCCGGCGCGGTTTGTCGTGGAAGTCGCTCGCCAGTGCGCGTCATTTGGTGTCAGAGCCCTTTGTGTTCTGACCGCCGGGTTTGCCGAGACGGGAGAAGAGGGGAAGGCTCTTCAGGAAGACCTGTTGAATGTTTGCCGCGCTTCCGGAATGAGAGTCGTCGGACCGAATTGCATGGGAATAGTCAATTCATCTTCCGGTACCAGAATGCTGGGGACTTTTGCCCCGGTTGAACCTCCTGCCGGAAATGTAGCCATGAGCTCTCAATCAGGCGCCCTTGGCCTGGTTTTGATGGCTCAGGCAGGTCAGATGGGCCTCGGAGTTTCATCATTTATCAGCATTGGCAATAAAGCCGATGTTTCTGGTAATGATCTGCTGCAATACTGGGAGGGCGATGATTCGACGGACGTTATTCTGCTCTATCTTGAAAGCTTTGGAAATCCGCGCAGATTCGCTCGAATCGCCCGGCGAGTATCGAGGGCCAAACCGATAGTTGCGGTCAAAGCCGGACGAACAGCAGCCGGCGCCCGGGCCGCTTCAAGCCATACCGCTGCGCTCGCCAACTCCGATCGGGCCGTGGATGCACTCTTCACCCAGACCGGAATCATTCGAGTTGACACTCTGGCTGATTTTTTCTCGGTTGCCAGATTGCTCGCATCTCAGCCGATACCGAAAGGCAAAAAACTCGGTGTTCTGACGAATGGGGGAGGTCCGGGAATTATTGCAGTGGATGCGGCCATCGCCGCCGGACTGGAAATTCCCACACTGAGCGAAAAAACTCAGGCCAGATTGCGCGCGGTCCTTCCCCGCACGGCATCAGTTTCGAACCCGGTGGATATCATCGCCGGCAGCGGCCCCAAAGAGTACCGGGCCTGTCTCGAAATCCTCTGCGAGGAGAACGATCTTGACGCCCTTCTGGTCATTTTCATTCCTCCGATTGCCACTCCCTCAAAAGAAGTGATCCAGGTTCTGAGCGACTATCTGGCCTCCATGCCGGATTTGCAGATTCCGATTGTTGCCGTTCTGTTTGATCCATATTCCACAGTCGTCTCGATCCCGATCGACGACAAAACCGTTCATCCCGAATCCAAACGATCTGTGCCGGTCTATTCCTTCCCTGAAAGTGCGGTTGCCGCGCTCGGCGCGGCGGTCAGATATGGCACCTGGCGCGCCGCGCCTACAGGCAGCGTCGCGGAAATCCCCATTGATCGTGATGAAATTCAGCGAATCCTGTCGTCCTATCACGCCGGAACAGCGAGCAAGACCGGTGGATGGCTGGCACAGGATGAGGTTGCCTCTTTCTTGGTGCGGCCGGTATTGAAGTCATCCGCCCGTTGACGGTTCACTCTGCCGCTGAAGCTGAATCTGTTGCGAAATCGATTGGTGGCCCGGTCTCCCTCAAGGTCTCGGACCCGATGGTTTTACACAAATCCGATGTTGGAGGCGTGTTGCTCAATATCGTTCCGGGCGAAATCTCAAACGCTTTCAAGCAACTGGCAAAACAACTCGCCTCACACAACATCGAACTCAAAGCTGCCAGTGTCATGCCGATGGTAAGCGCCGGAGCCGAAGTGCTTGCCGGCATTACTCACGACGATGTATTCGGACCGCTGGTTGCGTTCGGCGCCGGGGGATATTTTGTCGAATTGCTTGATGATGTGGTTTTCAGGGTTTTGCCGCTGACCGACCGTGACGCCTCCGAAATGGTCCGTTCGACCAGGGCCTTTCATTTACTCACCGGCTTTCGCGGCTCGCCGCATTCGGACATTGAAGCGCTCGAGCGGCTGCTGCTAAAGTTGGGTGCGCTCGCTGAAGCTGTCCCCGAAATTGAGGAGATCGATCTCAATCCCGTCATTGTTCACGAGGCGGGGCAGGGAATATCGCTTATCGATGCCAGAGTCAGGCTTGGTCCAAGATGATCCCCGGCCCGCCATCAGCAGGCCACCGATTGACCTGAGGCGTCACTCGCCGAGCACCCAATAACGCTTTGGGACCCTTTGCAGTCCATATTTTTGAATCGCGTGCTTTTCGATATGCGCGGTAGCTTCCTCTATAGAATCGGTCAGCATTAATAACTCCAGATCGGATTCGCTGATCGTCCCCTTGCCGACCATCTCTCGCAGGAACTCCATCATCGATTGATAATATTCCTTTCCCATCAGGACGACAGGAAAGTCCAGAATCTTGCCGGTCTGGATCAACGTCAGTGATTCAAATAGCTCATCCATAGTGCCGAGGCCGCCGGGCATGACGACGAATCCATATGAGTATTTGACCAGCATGATTTTTCTGACAAAGAAGTAGCGAAACTCCAGCATCTCGTCGAGGTAGGGATTCGGCTTCTGTTCAAACGGCAGAATGATATTGCATCCGATCGACCTTCCGCCCGCATCTTTCGCCCCCCGATTGGCCGCCTCCATTATTCCAGGCCCGCCGCCTGTCATGACGGTGAACCCGAGCCTGCTCACCGCACCTCCCATGCGGCGCGCCAGTTCATAGTATGGATGGTCCTCCTTGAACCTTGCCGACCCGAATATGGTGATGCAGGGGCCCACGAAATGAAGTCTCCTGAAGCCTCTGAAAAATTCCCGCATGATCCGCAACATCATGAGGAACTCGGATCCGCGTGTTTGCGGGCCCTCAAGAAAAACCTGTTCGAGGCGTCTTAATCTGAAGGGATGATTTCGCGTTACAATTTGTTCTGTTTCAGTTGTCATATGTCTGTTTCGAATTAACGCTTTCCTTTTTTGTATCGCTTACCCTGAAGGATCGGAAAGTTCTGCACCGAGTACTCTAAACGCGAAACAGTGGCCGTGAAAAAAACAAAACAAAGCCGGCGCAAACACTCGGCACCTCACAGATTACAAAGGATGTTTGCGCCCTTCAGTAACGTCATCAGTCGTTACCGTCTCTGGAGTTACCCCTGATTTTGCAATCCCCGTGCCGAAAAGTTATGCCTGCAAAAAATCTGCTAAACCCGTGTAAAATCAGGGAAGACTGGAACTGAGGAGCAAATCCCGTGGGGCAGCTTGTCGCAGTGTCGTGCCAAATTGAGACAAGCCGGTGATTGATCGAGGTTGGGGGATTACAAATCGATGGACGGGTCCTCTTCCCGGTACTCATCCAGTTTGCGATGCAGAGTTCTTCGGTCGAAGCCGAGCATCTCGGCCGCTTTCGATTTGTTGCCGTTGGTCAATCTCAAAGTCTCGAAAATATATTCGCGTTCAAGCTCGCGCAGAGTCAGGCGTCTTTGTCTTGCCTGTGAGAGCAGCGTAATGGTTTGCCCGCTGGTTCTGATTCTTTCAGGCAGGTCCTCGGGCTTGATGGTCGTCCCTTCTGCCAGCGCCATGGCTCGCTCGACGGCATTTTCAAGTTCTCGCGCATTTCCGGGCCAGGCATAGGCCGTCAGCACCGCCAGGGTTTCAGATGTCACGTTGAAGGCGGGAAGCCCCGAATTTTCTGATACTTTATTGAGGAAATGCTCGACCAGCAGAGGTATGTCGAAAGGTCTTTCCCTCAACGGAGGGATGTGAAGATGGATGACATTAAGCCTCCAGTAGAGATCCTGGCGGAATCTGCTTTCGGTTACTTCTTTTTCAAGATCGCGATTAGTGGCGGCGATGACTCGTACGTCGACGGTTTTCTCTTTGTCGGCGCCGACTCTTCGGATGGTCCCTTCCTGTAAAACCCTGAGCAGTTTTGGTTGCATCGCCAGAGGCAACTCACCGATCTCGTCGAGAAAAAGTGTGCCGCTGTCGGCACTTTCAAAAAGACCCGCCCGCGCCAGGCGCGCGCCTGTGAATGCCTGACCAGTATGTCCGAAAAGTTCGGATTCGATCAATTCAGCAGGGATTGCCGCACAGTTTATCGGGACGAATGTTCCCGGCCGTTCAGATAGTTCGTGAATGGATCTGGCAACAAGCTCTTTTCCTGTTCCAGATTCGCCGGTAATGAGTACGGTGCTGGTGCTGCGAGCGGCCCTGCCGATGAGCTTGAAAAGCTCCTGCATGGGTCTGGATGCGCCTATGATTTTGGCCGGCGCCTTGGGCATCTCCCGTCTCAATCGGGCCTGTTCGCGCTGGGGAGCAGTTTGATCCAGTGCCTTGGCCACTGTCTGCAATAACTCATCGGTGTCAAAGGGTTTCGTCAGATACTGGAATGCGCCTGCTTTAACTATTTCCACGGCCTGCTCGACAGTCCCGAAAGCCGTAATCACGATGACGGGGATTTCAGACCTCTGTACCCGGATCGATCCAAGCAACTGGTCGCCGGTCATCCCCGGCATCTTGACATCGGTGATGACCAGATCGATTGTTTCGCCGTCCTGCTCGATGTGTGTCAGCGCGCTGCGACCGTCTACGGCAACTCGCACCTCATAGCCCGCATCCTCCAGATCATCCTGGAGCAGATCCCTTAAATCGGCGTCGTCTTCTGCTATTAGTATTCTGGCAATCATCTTGTTTCCGCTATTCTCATTCTTCTATGTGCCATGGAGGTTATTCCATGGCCGCAGGATTTGGGAGGTGTACCGTAAAACTGGCGCCGCCTTCTTTGAGTGTTTCAGCTTCGATCCACCCGCCGTGTTCTTCTATGATCCTGCTCGAAACCGCCAGCCCAAGGCCTGTTCCGTTTCCAACTTCCTTGGTGGTAAAGAAGGGATCGAAAATATTTGGCAGATTTTCCGGTGGAATGCCGGGGCCGGTATCGCTGAATCTGACCACTGCGGCCGCATTATCGTTTGATCCGGACGGGTCTTCAAAGCACTCTATTTTCAAAGTGCCGCCATTGGGCATCTCCTGTATCGCATTAAAGCATATATTGAGAAACACCTGATTGAGAAGCTCGGGATCACCCATTACTTTGAGGGATTCACGAGTATCGATCTCGATTGAAACACCTGCGCGTTGAGCGTTGGTCTGGATCAGCTCGGCTGTTTCCGACAGCAATTGATCGAGATTTATTTTCTGCAGTCTGAGGTTATATGGCCGTGAGAGAGTGAGCAACTGGCGGACAATGCGGGTGATGCGTTCAGTCTGGGATCTGATGATGGTCAGATTCCGTTGGCGCTGATCAATTGGAGCATCGGTCTGATTAAGCAACTGTTTGGCTCTTCCGTCAATCACCTGCAAAGGGGCTCCGAGTTCGTGCGCGACACCGGCGGCAAGCCTGCCAACGGAGGCTAGCCTCTCTGAATGCCTCAGCTCTCTTTCAAGCGCCAGCTTCTCGTCAGCATCATGAGCCGCGGCCTTCCTTTGCTCTTCAAGATGATCCGCCATGCGATTGAATTCCAGCGCCAGTTGCGAGATTTCTCCCCCGTTCGCAGGCACGATCACACGATAATTAAGATCGCCTCTCCCGAGCGCCACGGCCCCTCCGAGAAGCTCCTGAATCGGTTGTGTCAGATTGTATCTGGTGACAAGAAGCACAACCAGAAAGATTGCAATACAGAGCAGCAGCGTAGTTATGACAGTCTGTTGCCTTTCGCGCACAATGTATGCGTTGACGAACGAAATTGGTTGGGCGATCTCCATCGCGCCGGCAATTCTGTCTCCCGATCTCAGAGGCAGGATGATTGAAAAAACATCCTCTCCGCTCAACCTTCGTACGTGCTTTATCGCTTTTCCATCATTGATCACTCTTCTGGCTTCATTGACGTCCTGAATATCCTTGGCCTTTAGAGTGTCGGAGACTTTCTCGATCTCCCCGTTTTCATTAAAGAGCAGAACCCCATAAATGCCTGAATTCTGGCCGAGCCGGTTGATGAGTTTTTGTGCATCCAGGTTTCTGCCGGCACGCAAATCCTCTTCGAGCGCAATCTGCAGGGTCACCGCGTGAGCCATGACCTCGTCTCTCGCAGCCAGACTCAAACTGGCCTCCCGCTGCTTGAGCGTCAGAAAACTCGCGAATGCCATGACCCCGCTGACTGTCAACGTCAAAATTATTATCAAACGCGCACTCGTATTCACTTGATCTGTCTCCGAATATAAAAAAACAGTACCTGCTCAGTCTCACTCTACAACAGAATCTGATGGATACCAGCTCAGGATTGAACGATCCGCCGGCTTTGGGCGGGCGGATTTTTCAATTGAACCTCAAAAACCCTTAATCCCGCCGGCCCTGCCTGCCGTTAGGTCTTTGCAGGTAAGTCTTTGCAAACCACCTGCCACTCTCAACCCATGGATCAGACTATCTGGTGTAACTCGCAATATACTGTCGCAAAATCTGGTTTAAGGTGAAAAAAGACAAAATTCAAGTCATCAGGCCGCCACCTGAACATTCTTGTTCATCGTCAGCCGTCATTGTCAACATTGATTCGAGACAGATAGCCTCAACATTGTAGCGAAATGTCGCAGCGGAATAATCGTCTGATTCCGATCGGCAATTGTAAGCTGTTGCATTCAAAAGGGCGGCTGCAATGATGGGACTGCCGTAGAGTTGCAAGTCGACTGGCACGAAACTTGTATCTGATATTGCCGGCACCACGCGGTGC
The DNA here is from genome assembly GCA_016710075.1 of Acidobacteriota bacterium. Classification (GTDB taxonomy): domain Bacteria; phylum Acidobacteriota; class Blastocatellia; order RBC074; family RBC074; genus JADJLO01. The sequence goes on from JADJLO010000043.1 coordinate 25,635, forward strand.
CGCGCTTCATTCATCAAGCGTTAACAGCGCTTGATTGTTTGGTCTCTGAGAAGGGTAAAACTCGCTTGATAGTGAGCCGGTCTGAAATAAGCCGGCTCACTATATTTTTTTTCAGGCATCACCTTGAATTGTGAAGACCCCTCGGCTACGGTTTTTAAGCGCAGCCGAAGACAGCGTTGAGAAAGAGCTGGTTGTGATCAGGAATTTGAACTCATACAACACGGTCAACTCTGTTAAACCGCCGGTATTCATCTCTGCTCAACGAGATATTATCGGAGCCACAGTCGTCAGCGATAAGGGTCACTTACTCGGTCAGGTGATCAATGTTTTACAGGCAGAAAACGATTCTCACGTCATCTATCAGATCAAGCCTTCCGGATTGAAAAACTTTCTCAAGGGAGATGTCTGGCTCAGTCATGACCACAGGCTTTCCTACCTTGAAGACAGGTTCAAACAGGGTTTGAGAATCATCGCCCCGCTCGAGGCCGTTTACCCCTCATGTCCCGAGGCCACAAACGGGAATGATTCAAAACCCGGACGATATTTCTTCCACCGGGAACGTTCCAGTACCGGAAAAAGTATCTTTTCAGCTCTCCTTCTTGTGGCGCTGGGACTGTTCGTCCTTCTGTCATTCTGGCCCCGGTAATCCCCTGTCTATTCTTAAGCATCCTTTGTAATGTAATTTCGATGCTGATAATCCCGCTTGTGATTGACCTTGAGCGTTCCTATCTAGTACTTTTTCAATTCTGAAAAATAATCAGTTTGTTTTTGTTTCATGGGAGGCTTAAGAATGAAGAAGAGAGCCGGTCTGGCTATTTCAGCATTTCTGATTGTGTTCTTAACGAATGCCGCAGCTCATTGGTGGCCCGGTTATTTTACATCTTTTAAGGCTGATGCAATGGGAAGGCAAGGCTTGTCGGCAGCTGATGAGATTGCGAGAAAGGCCGAGACCCTTCGATCAAAATTGATTGCACAGAGGCGTGATTTTCACATGCACCCTGAGCTCTCCAATCGGGAGGAGCGGACTTCAAAGGTCATTGCCGAGAGACTCAGGGCGCTTGGGTTTGATGAGGTCAGGACGGGAGTCGGCAAGTATGGAGTGGTCGGGATATTGAAAGGGAAGCAGCCAGGGCCGGTGGTTGCGGTGAGAGCCGATATGGATGCGCTTCCGATACTTGAAACACTTGACGTGCCATACAAATCTCAAAACGCAGGGGTTAAACATGCCTGCGGCCACGACCTTCACATGACGGTCCAGTTGGGGGTGGCTGAAGTGCTCAGCGGGATGCGCGAGAAGATTCATGGAACCGTCAAATTCATTTTCCAGCCGGCTGAAGAAGGTCCACCGGCCAATGAAGAGGGAGGAGCCGGCTTGATGATCAAAGAAGGCGCTCTCGAAAACCCGCGACCGGCGGCGATTTTCGGCCTTCACGTCATGCCGAACATTGAAGTCGGCCAGGTCGGTTATAACATCGGGCCGGCAATGGCTTCCTCCGATCGGTTCTCTATTACAATCAGGGGCAAAAAGGTTCACGGCGCTTATCCGCATGACGGGATCGACGCAGTCGTCGTCGCCTCCGAATGCATCACCGCTTTGCAGTCCATCCGGAGCCGCAGAATCAATACACAGGAACCGCTGGTCATTACCGTCGGCAGCATTCATGGAGGCAATCGTTTCAATATCATCGCCGACGAAGTGAAACTCGAGGGCACGATGAGAACCTTGAGCGAAGATGTCCGAACGCGCGCCATGGATATGATGAAACAAACCCTCGGCGGCATCACTACTGCCTATGGCGCATCCTATGAAATTGATTTCGGCCAGAACAATCCCGTGACTTTCAACGAACCTGCGCTGGTCGAATCCACTTTGCCGGTAATGCGAAAAATCATGGGTGAAAATAATGTCGTTTCTCCACGCCCTCAGATGGGCGCTGAAGACTTCTCCAAATTTCAGCAGGTCGTCCCAGGATTTTTCTATTTTCTCGGAGTTGGGAACAAGTCCAAAGGAATTACGGCCATGATCCATACGCCGGAATTCGAGGCGGATGAGGATAGCCTGGTGATCGGCGTCAAGCTGATGACCAACGTTCTTCTCGATTATCTGGACCGCGAGTCGGCGAAGAGAAAATAAATCAGAACATTTTTGACCACCCTCATTTCTGAGTCGTGACGGAACTGCCAGGATACGTTTTTGCCCTGTCGCCAAGTAATTTTGAAAGTTCGATTATTGTCAGCAGATCCGATTGGGCCCTCGCGGCATGCTTCGTATCGAAAACCTTGCTGTTCTTGAGTGCCGGATTATGCGCGAAGTCCCAAATCAAAGTCCCGAGTTTTCGGATTGACGAGTCAAACTCAACAGAAGTGCCGATCTCTTTATCGAAATTCTGCTCTTCCCCAAGATCGCCCAATGCCAAAATAGGTTTAAGCGTTCTTGCGCATCTGTTAATCGATTTAGCACTCTTCTCCAGCTTTTTAGCATTCAATTTGCCGGTCTCGTGATCTTTCATCAGCCCCTGCCCGAGAAGCTGTAACTCCTTGAAGTTCCTGGTGAATTGCTCGTGAACATAGGCTTTCTCCTGCTCCTTCTGATTGATTTGAATCATATGGAAAATCGAACCTGCCGCCGGTTGCCCTGACTTGATGCCAATCTGCGCCGTGGTCACGGCAAATGACAGATTAATGAGACATAGAAAAATTTGGCACCACATAAAAAATCCCCCCAGAGTGTATAGCGATAATAAGCAAGCTGCTCGATCAGTCACGCGCCGGCGTCTCATTCGCCAGGGAATAGCAGATAAACCTGACTGACGACTCGTCAACTATCTTTCAAACAAAATCCGAAACAGGGAGCCCCATCTTGCGCCTGAGCGCCAAGCCATGGGATTATTCAAGTCCTATGGATATACCTGCAATTATCTCTTCAGGAGGCAGCAATTGAATTCCGATCTCAGTAAACTTATCACCCTCCAGGATATTGACGTTGAAATAAAGCAAATCAGGGAGGAGATCGATAAGCTTCCCCAACGGCAGCAGGAGCTGGAAAACCGGTTCGCTGCTTCAGTCAAAGAATATCTCGATCTTAAACAACAATTCGAAGACGCTCAATCCGAAAAAATCCGGATTGAGACAGATCTTGAAAATGAACAGGCGCGACATCAGAAGTTCAAAACCGATCTCATGAAAGCCACCAACGAGCGGGAATATACCACAGCCGTGCGAGAGATTGATGTTACCCGAAAAAACATCAGCCTCATGGAGACAGAGATTCTGAAGTTGATGGAAAGATCGAAAAATCTGAATCTTTGGTGGGAGAGAAAACTCCCGAGATGGAATCGCGTCGAGTTGAAGTGGACAAACAATTGGCCGAATGGGCAGAGTCTTCGAAAAGCAACCAGACTCGTCTCGAAGACCTGTCGTCAAAACGTGTCCCATTGCTTGCTGAGTTGAGTCCGGGCGCCCGCTCGGATTTTGAAAGACTCTCGAAGATGCGCACCGGACTTGCACTTGCGGAGGCTCGTAATTACTCCTGCATGGGATGCCGAATGACGATCAGGCCTCAGGTTTTCAATGATATCCGCCGAGCCGAAACAATCATCACTTGTGAAAGCTGTGGTCGAATCCTGTTTTTCCGTGCGGAAGTTACCGTTTCCTGATATCACTTATTTACTTACTGCTCATCCGGCGAGGTCACGAGTTGCTTTACTCCTTTGCCTGACGGCCTCAAAGAGTAATACCCCGGCTGCCACACTGACATTTAGTGAATTCAGCTTGCCCTGCAATGGGATGGAAATCACAGCATCGCATTTTTCCCTGACCAGGCGCCGCAATCCTTTTCCCTCGCTACCGAAAACCAGGGCGATCGGAATTTTCAGATCGAAGTCCGAGTAGATTTCATCGGCGCCTCCTTCGACACCTACAACCCAGATCCCTCGATCTTTCAAGTCCCCGATCAGTGGGATGAGATTTGTGACGCGGGCGATACGGACGTGCTCGACCGCGCCGGCTGAAGTTTTGGCAACTGTCTCATTAATCCCGGCAGCCCTGTGTTCCGGAATGAAAACTCCATCCGCTCCCGCGCATTCGCAGGTCCTGAGTATGGCTCCAAGGTTATGCGGATCCTCGATGCCGTCAAGAAGCACAAGCAGAGCGGGATCACCGGCAGAATCAAGTATCTGCTCGGCGGAGTGATATGGGTTAGAACTCCCCTGGCTTGAAAAAATTGCGACAACCCCCTGATGGTTGGCGAATTTGGTCAACTCGTCCAGTAACCTTTTATCCCTCTTTTCAACCGCGATTTTAGCGTTTCTCGCGGCACCAATCAGATCATCGAGCCTGCCCGGAATGGATCCGGAGGCAATGAGAATTTTCTGTATCTTTCTTTTCCGGCACGCAGCGCTTCGAGCACCGGCGAATGCCCATAAATCAGATTCATATCGATTAGGAGACCTCGAAATAAACTTATTCCAGTTTGAACAGTCCGGCCGGTTTGGATTATAACTCAGGGTAGCCTAAGAAATGCCAGGCCGCGATGGAATCAATAAAATCGTCGCCAGCAGGCGGGACGCCATTAATTCAATTATGAAATATGCACTTGTTATATTCTCGTTCCTGATTTGCAGCTCCTGTGCTTCGCCGGGCCAGGTGTCCGTCAATACACCTCAAAACCTGGTCCGCCAATACCCGATTGAATATTCAGCATCCGCAACTGTCCGCAGCGAAGTCGAAGGAGCCTGGAAATCTTTTTGCTCCGAAAAGGCTCTCTCTTTCACCGCGCCAGAATTTGATTCGATAACATCTACACCACTCTCATTGCCACAGAGTTTATCGGGGAAAGTGTTATTAACCGGCAGAAAACAGATCGCTTCAGAACTCGAATTGAGGGAATCGCTCAGATCTTTCATTCAAAAAAACAGCTTTCTGCTATTCTCCGATCACGATTTTGAGACAACCGGTCTCGGCAATCTGACGCTTGTTTCGTTTTCACGTGAATCGCGTCGTAAGCCGGTTTTAGAAACTGACGTCTATCATGCCGTTTATCACCAGACCAGTTACAATTATCCGATCGAAAATGGTTACGGTGTCCTCCGGCTTTCAATGACTGCAAATGGGCTTTTAATGCAGGTCAACAGCCGTCTGATACCCCGCTACAACCTTCCGGAGCAGACGCTTCTCCCGGCTTCAGAAATCATTGACAAGATCCTCGGAAATGAGTACCAGATATCACTTCCAAACGGTCAACGCCTTTCAATAACTCCAGGCGGGAAGGATGAGGCATCCTTGAAAGGATTGGTGATTTATCCTAAACCTGCCGGTCAGAGGCTCGCTATTCATCTGGCCTATGTTGTAAGAGTTGGAAAAGGAAAATCCTGGTCGGTTTTCGTTGACGCCCTGACCGGGGAGAATCTTGGTGCAAAACCTGATTTCAATTACTGACTGAAATTCAAAAAAATAAGGTAGCTGCTCAGCCCTACTAACGGGACTTCGTAGCGGAAAGTTCTTACTCAACCAGCCGGATTTCGTGGAAATAAAGGTATTTTTCATCGCCAAGAACGCCAAGAGAGCCAAGAACGCCAAGAGGATTCAGGGAGTGATTCATAATTTACTTTTAAAAACCGGCTAAAATCGAGAGGTCAGGCCAAATCCCGGCTATCAATTCTTGGCGTTCTTGGCGTTCTTGGCGATGAAAAATACCTTTATTTCCACGAAATCCATCAAATACTAAAGACCAGGGGCTGAGCAGTTACAAAATAAAAAAAGGAGGGCAGGATATCTCATCCGCCCTCCTTTTTGTTTGGCTTTCTTTGTTCGACAAAAGATTATTGGCGGAAAAGCCTGAAATTGTCGACAACGAAATTGCTTCGGACATAGCGGTTCTGGCTGCCGGCTGCATAGATGGTCAAAGGTCTTGTGCCATCAGTGACTGTAAAATTTACTTTCAAAGTCGTCTTTATCCCGGCGGGTGAAGTTGCCGTCACGCTGGACGTATTGTCGTTGAAATTCACGCCCAGAGTAGCGATTGTCCCATAGCTGGGAATGACATCGCACTTGAGAGTGTAGTTGCCCGGAGGCAGCACCAGATCCTGCGAGCAGGAATCGACCAGCCTTCGCCCGTTAGCCTGGAATTTCAGTGCGTAGACACCGTCAGTTACCATCGTTGGATCGTTGACCATCAAGGCTCCGCCTGCTTCTATGAAGTAGGTGTAAACTCTCCATCCGCTGTATCCGCCATTTTCAAAGCTTGGATTGTAGATGGCATCAAACGGCACTCCGTCACTGCCCGGAACCGGTGTCGGCGTAGGAGATGGCGTGGGTGTCGGTGAAGGAGTCGGTGTCGGCGATGGTGATACGGTCGGCTTCGGGCTTGGAGATGCTGTCGGGGACGGCGTTATTGTCGGTGTCGGACTGCCTGACGGCCTCGGAATATTGGCGCTGATTTTTCTGATGCAGTTGTCGAAATAATCGCTGACAAAAATATTCCCCTTGGAATCAACTGCTACTGACGCCGGTCGATAAAAGCCCGCCGCCAGAGCCTGGCCGTCAATGTGTCCCTGCTCGCCGTTTCCCGCGATCGTCGTCACAGTTTTTTTGGCTATATCGAGTTTGCGGACACGACAGTTATACCAGTCGGCAATAATGAAATTGCCCTGCGGATCTCGCGTTATTCCAGTTGGGAAGAAAAATGAGGCCTCCAACGCCGGGCCATCCAATAAATTGCCGCCACCGGCAAGCGTCGTCACCATTCCATCTTTCGAAAGACGACGGATTCTGCTGTTATTGAAATCCGCTATTACGAAACTGCCATCAATATCGAAAGTCATCTGGGCGGTTCCGTTGGCAAAATTGAATGCGGCTTCCAGCGCTTTTCCGTCCGCATAGCCGACATAGCTTCCAGCTATGGTGGAGACGTATCTGTTGCTGTCGATTTTTCGGATCAGGCTGGTACCTGAATCGATGACGTAGATGTTGCCCTGATCGTCGGGTAGGACGCAGGTCGGATATGCAAACTGGGCGGCGAGCCCAGATCCATTCATGGTTCCATATTTCCCGCTTCCTGCAATTGTCGTGACTGCCCCATCGGGTGAGATCTGTCTGATTCGATGATTGGCATAATCGGCGACAAAGATATTGCCGGCCTTATCAATGGCCACTCCGGCCGGGCCATAGAACCGCGCATACGAAACATATCCATTGGCGAATCCCTGAGAACTGCCCGCAATGGTGGTCACCTGTCCATCCTGAGTGACTTTGCGTATCCTGGCATTTCGGAAATCGGCGACAATAATGTTATCGTCCTTATCTATGGTGATTCCCAGCGGGCCGTTGAACCTGGCCGTGACACCCGTCCCGTCGGACAAGCCGGGGCTCGATATGCCTGCCAGCGTCGTCACCACCAGGCCGCTCTGAGCGTTGCTTTGACGCATGCTTGCAATGCTGATCGAAATCAGAACCGCCGCGACTACCAGAGATGTTCGATAATTGATAAAACCAGTCGATTTGACGTATTGTTCAGGGCGCTTGAATCGCATCAAATTGCTCCTCGATTGAATAGATATTTCATTTTTTGCGGCAATCAGAGTTAGTCAGATACAGGAGAAGGCTTTGGGGTTGCATATGGGGTAAAGATCTTTCCAGCCTCAGCGAAATTAGTTTGGCGAGCGACAAAAGTCAATACCGTACTGGCTCTCTATCATCTCCACGTCTTTAAACTATAGTGATACTAACGGATTATCTGGTTGCCAGGGTTTTTATCGCCAGGAACGCCGGGAAATAAACTGTGAAATTCAGTAAAGGGAGAAGAGAAATGCGTGTGCTCTTGATTTCATTGCTCTTGATTTTGATGCCCGGGTACTTTTTTGCTCAGGACCAGAGCGGGAAACTCGCCGCAGCCAGGGTTGGAATCGAGAGCCTGATTGCCGAAAGCGGGGCGGAGGTTGTCGGGGTCGCTGTTTACGACACCCAAAACGGAAAAATGCTTCTCATCAACGAGAAAGTCAGTCTTCACGCCGCCAGCACGATGAAACTACCGGTAATGATGGAGTTTTTCAGACAGGCAAACGAGATCAAAACGGGGCTCGAAGAACCAGTTGAAGTAAAAAATTCGTTCAAAAGCATTGTCGACGGAAGCGTGTATCAGCTCAATCAAAAGGATGACAGCGATGACCTGGTCTATCGCTGGATTGGCAAAAAAATGCCGGCCATCAAACTCGTGGATCGAATGATCACCTGGAGCAGTAATCTCGCAACCAATCTCATGATCGAGAAGGTCGGGGCTCCAAGCGTCGGTAAGCTGATGAGAAACCTGGGAGCACAGGATATTCGGGTGCTCAGAGGCGTTGAAGATACCAGGGCCTTCAATGCAGGGCTCAACAATACGACGACCGCATATGACCTGATGCTTCTGCTGAAGATTATTGCCGAGCGGAAATTCATCGGCAGAAGCGCGTGTGATCGCATGATCGGCATCCTGACGGCCCAGCATTTTAATCAGGGAATCCCTGCCGGCCTGCCTCCTGGAACACGTGTCGCCCATAAGACCGGCGAGATCACAAGACATAATCACGATGCCGGAATTGTCTTTCCTCTCAAGAATAGACCATATATTATCGTCGTCCTGACAAAAGGTCTCGATGACCGGAAACGCAGCGACAAGCTGATCGCCGATATTTCAAGAACCGTTTACCTCGCGCTGAGGCAGTGATTGATAAACCCTGCCGAGAAAAAACTTTTGCCTTTTGTTCCTGTTTTCACTAAATTAAGACCTTAACAAACCGCCCTCTGCTGATAGTTGTCAGTTGTCCTTTTGACCAGATAAAAGCTGAATCAATGATAGGAAAGGTAATCGGAAATTATAAGATCACGAGTGAACTCGCGACGGGCGGGATGGGGACGGTATATCGAGGGCATCACCTGCACCTGCCCAGGGAAGTGGTGGTCAAATCAATATTACTTGGAGCCTTCTCACCTTCTTCGCAGCCGCATCTGAAAGCCAGGTTTCGCAGAGAAGCCTACATTCAATCGCAATTGGATCATCCGAATATCGTCAGAGTCTACGAGTTCTTCACCCTGGAAGATAACTATTATCTGGTCATGGAATACGTGCCGGGAATGAGTTTGAAAGAGTTTCTCGCCAGGCATGGCAGGCCGACGATTATCCAGTCTGTCTTTCTTTTGAAGCAGGCATTGCTCGCACTGATGTTTGCGCATGACTTCACTTATGTAGATGAAGCAGCGGAACGCCAGACCGGAATCATTCATCGCGACATCAAACCCGCCAATCTTCTGCTGGATACGAAAGGGCGGCTGAAAATAACTGATTTTGGAATAGTGAAGACCACCGGAGATGAGGAACTGACTCAAAGCGGTTTTCAGCCGGGCACGGTCGAATATATGTCTCCGGAACAGTTGCTCGGGCTTGAAGTTGATTTGAGAACCGACATCTATTGCCTGGGAGCTACTTTTTTCGAGATGCTTACCGGTCAGCTTCCATTTCCTCGATCATCAACCGGATCTGATTGGGAAGTCAGAAAAGGCCACATTGAGAAAGAGCCGCCTTCGTTGACGGAGATTCGCGAAGAAGTGCCGGCGGATCTGGCCTCGATAATCCTTCGTTCATTGCGCAAGAATCCTGATGAGCGATTTCAGACCGCCGGGGAATTTCTCGATGCGATCAGGGGTTTTGAGTCCGGCAGCGAACAATACATTCCTCTTCAGGAGGATGATAAAGCCACTCACCTGGTCATCAATATCCCAACGGTTTCGGATAAGTCGCCGCACCGGACGTTTGAGAAGGCCGCGACAATCGAGAGCTATTCGACGGTGGTGAAAGATCCGCTTGAAGAGTCGATCACGATACCCTTGACCGAGCTCTCAGGGTCTGCCGGGTTGCAGCAGCAGGCGAAGGCCACTCCCTTCGAGGCCGAGACCTTGATGCAAAACCCCTCCGACAGCAGGGAAGTATTCATTTCAGTCCCGGCTGCGATGCAGGGCAAAAAGTGGCCTGTTTTAGTCGCTGTTGCCGCGGCTCTGGTCTTGAGCCTGGCAGGCGGAGCCTATATTTTTTCAGGAAAATACGGCAGAAAGACCGAAGTGAAATCGGCGGCACCAGGCATGGAACCGGCTCGGAAATCAGAATCATCGCCATCGAGCCCGACGCCTCAGAATCTCCCAAGGCCGAAATCCCAGTCAGCCATCACTGATTCGGGCATCTTGAAACAGGCAAGATCCCTCGAGGGACAGGAACAGTATTCCGATGCGATACGGAAATACGAGGAACACCAAAGGCGAAATCCAAATGCTTCCGACAGCCGGATTATTGCGGATAAAATTGCCTCGCTTCGCCAGTTTCAGGGTTTGATGACCGCGGCTCAGGTAGCTATGGATGTGCAGAAATATATGCTGGCTCGCCAGAATTATACGGAAGCCTTGAAATTACAGCCGGAATCCGGACTGGCCAGGTCCGGCTTGAAAGAGGCAGAGGCGAGGTTGTCATTTCCTCAAAACAGGCAGGCGAATCCAGTTCCCAATTTCAGACAACCGAGACCCAGGGGCCCAAAACCAGAGGTCAACCCCAACCCCCTTAATCAGAATCAGGTGACGGATCAGGTGGAAAATTTCAGGAACCTCCGGCAATCGCAGTTGATCAGAAGGAAGAAAATCAAGGGTCAGCCGGGGCAGAACCAGGAAAAACCGCCAGAGTAGGCTTCCCACCGCCTCCGTCTCCGAATAATGCGGTTTTATCTCTCTTTGCGAAAAGAATACTCCATCCATAGCCGCCATCTTGGGCGGCTTGGGTGGTGATGAATTTTCGCATCGGGCGACAACCCGATGGATCGTCTTTCCTGATTTTCAATGTAACGCTTGATGACCTCCAACGGAGCGCCGCCGCAGGTCAGAACAAGTAAGAGCGATGCCAGAAAACAGGCTCCCAATATGTCTTCCGAATCTCCACGCTGAAATCCCTGCGGATCAGCCTGGAGGAAACCGTCTTGAGGTTGTTGACCAGCTTGCTCAGTTCGATGACCGGCGTTGCCGCAAACAACAAGTGAACTGATCCTGTTCGCCGTTGAATTCGATCCAAGCGCACTCCATTTGCCAAGCGTGTCTTCAAATATCTCGCGTAACCGCTTCATCATCGCCGGACTGATTACCTTGCGGCGGTATTTGGTAACCAGAACAAGCGATACAAGCGAGTAAGTACAGTGATTGAGGTCGAAAGGGATTGTTTTGCCACAATGAACTAAGTATAATGCCGGGAGGAAAGCTACAAGTTCAAGTTAAAACCAATCCCGCCTTTGAGCAAGCCTGCGTTTTTCACGCTCGATACTTGCCGTGAACTCTATAACGCCAGCCTTCAAGAGCGCCGGGACGCCTATCAAATCAATCACGTCTCGCTCAACTACAATTCCCAATCGGCGCAGCTTCCCGGCATCAAAGCCATCCGCCCGGACGTTGCCGCCGTCCACAGTCAGGTGCTTCAAGACGTTCTGCGCCGCTCTCAGAAGGCGTTCCGACAACTTCTTTCGCCGCGTCAAGGCAGGTCAAAACCGGCCCACCCAAGATTCAAGGGCAAGGGGTTCTTTGATTCGTTTGTCTATCCTCAGAGCGGTTTCCGTCTCGAAGGCGACAAACTACACCTGAGCAAGATCGGCTCTTGCCGTGTCCGTCTATCCCGTCCGATTGAAGGAGGATCAAAACCTGCACAATCAAACGAGAAGCCGATGGCTGGTATGTCGTGCTTGCGTTGAATACAATCAATCCCGCTTCATCCCGAAGACTGGGAAGGCGGCGGGGATAGACCTCGGGATGAGTGCTTTGCCGCCGTTCCAATGGCGAGCGAGTTGAAAACCCGAAACATTACCGCGCCGCAAAGTGAACTCAAGAGAGCATGGCGACCGTTGCGCGCCGAAAGAACAAGCGCAGCACCGGCGCCGGAAGGCAATCAATATTCTGGCGAGGAAGCACCGCATATCAAAAGGCAGCGTGCCGACTTTCACAAGACGGCGCTTGATGGGAGTTCGACGTTACGATCCATCACCATCGAAGATTTGAACGTGTGCGGGATGGTCAAGAGTCACCATCTCGCCAAAGCATCAGTGACGCGGGGCTGGAACCAATTCGCCAGGATCCTCAAGCAAAGCTGCGAATGCTGGCCGTGAAGTGATTCTGGTGAACCTGGCCTATACGTCTCAAGACTGCTCCCAGTGCGGCAGTCGCGTGCGCAAGTCTCTTGCGGTAAGAGAGCACCGTTGCATCAACTGCGGTTTTGTTGCGCATCGTGATCATAATGCCGCCATTAACATTCAGTGTGAACCGAGAAGAATCCCCCACTATAGCCGGTCATCCGGTTTAGTGGGGGAGGTGTCAATTTGCCTTTTGCGTCTCAATTATTTACATTAGCCAAGGCTGATCTGACCACCCCCGTGACATCAGTCATTCTTTGCAAACGGGATCTCCGTTCGCCCCCATTTTGCAAATTCCAGAATACAGGATGACCATCTTATAAAATGTTGGGGAAGATCATAGGAAATTACCAAATAACCCACGAGCTGGCGCATGGCAGGACCGGGACTGTCTACCGCGGTCGCAACGTAGGCAATTCACGCGAGGCTGTGATCAAGGAGATCTCTCTCTCTTCATTTCCCGTCTCCACGCGGATTCACCTCAGGGCGAGGTTGCGTCGGGAGACCTTCATTCAGGCTCAACTGAACCATCAGAACATCGTCAAGGTTTATGAATCGTTTTCGAAGGGCGATAATTGTTACATGGTCACCGAGTATGTTCATGGGATGAGCCTGCGTGAATTGCTCAACAGGCAGGGAGTCCCAACGCCGGCGCAGGCAGTCTACCTGCTCAAGCAGGCCCTGAGCGCTCTTGAGTATGCTCATCTCGTCAGCTATATGGATGAGTCCGACGTCTTGAAAACAGGCATTCTTCATCGCGATCTCAAGCCTGAAAATCTTATGGTCGATGTCAGCGGCAGATTGAAAATCACGGATTTTGGCATTGTCAGGATGCCCGATCGACAGACCCTGGCGCCGCCGAGCTTTCAGCCGGGCACGGTTGAGTATATGCCGCCGGAGCAGATTCGAGGCCTTGAACTCGACGCCAGATCCGACATCTTCAGCCTGGGCGTCACGTTTTATGAAATCCTTACGGGCCAGATCCCTTATCTCAAAACAGAGAAGAACGCCGGTGAGGAATCGAGATCGATGTCCTACACCTCTCCTGTCAGGATTGTTTCAGAGTTGAGACCCGAAGTGCCGCACGGATTGTCTGCGATAATCATGCGGTCGATTCTGCGCACTCCGGGCGAGAGGTTTCAGTCAGCTTCCGAGTTCCTGAAAGCGATCAGGGAATTCGAACGAAATCTCAAGGATGATTCGTTCTCTTCCCAGACAATCTCATCGCCTCCAAGAGGGACGACGGGCGATTTGACCCCCGGGAAAAAGAGTGCCGGCTATCACAACGGCGCGCTTCAGGATAATGCTGCCAATGCGCACAAGTCATCAAGTCAAAAAGTCAGTCAGGATAAACCTCCGCGAGAGCGAGTCACCAAACCTTATGATGATTCTCCTCGAATGAGGAGTTCTCAAGGGGTTTTGAAAGAAACCGGACGAGAGGCATCTCAACTTTCTTCTTCAGAACAGAGGAGATCGACCAGAGAGCCGAATCAGACTCAGCCCAATGCCTCCGTTGTTGATCCGAATTCGGGCCGGCTATTCAGGCAATTTGGCGATTCCGCCAATAAATCAGCGAGGATTTATCTTGTCACCACCGTTTCACTGGTGATTGTCCTGGCTTTGATTGGCATCGGTTATTTCATGGTCGGCAGGAAATTGAGCCCGCTTCTCGTTGCTACGACAAATGAAACCGTCTGGCAGCCTATTGAGAAGGATGACCCGGCAAAAGGCGATGAGAAAAGACCGGCAGCGACAGCGATCGAACCCTCCGCCTCTCAAGGCGTCAACTTCGCCGAAAAACTGGAGCTCGCTCGCGAAGCGGACAAACAGGGCAAATTCAACCAGGCGATTTCTCTTTATGAAGATTACCTGCGTCATGCCGCTGACTCCCCCGAACAGGTGTCGGCAAAAGCCCAGGCGGATAAGTTGAAGCAATTTGTTTCTCACCTCAATGCCGCAAGGGCGGCTTTAAACAGGCAGGACTATTCTTCGGCAAAGAAGAATTATGCTGAGGCTCTCAAACTCAGGCCCTATTCCAGAATGGTTCAGAATGCGCTTGCCCAGGCAGAATCAAAGATGGCCGGCAACCCCTGAGATCGACCAGAGATCGACCTGAGATCGACCAGAGATCGATAGATGAAATGGATAATCAGAGCGAAAGTGCACAAAATGGCCGAGGGCTTGTCAGAGCGCTGAAGTTGCGTGATCTGGTCTTGTTCAATCTGGTTGCGGTTCTGGGATTGAGGCATCTCGCCACTTCGGCCAAGTTTGGACCGAGTTCGCTCGTCCTCTGGTTTATTGCAGCCATCTTTTTTTTCGTGCCGCAGGGGCTTGCGGTGATTGAGCTTTCATCGCGATTTCCGAAAGAGGGTGGTATCTATTTCTGGACCAAGCATGCTCTCGGAGAGGGGCACGGCTTCCTCTGTGGCTGGTGCTACTGGATCAACAATGTCCTCTATTACCCCAATCTTCTGATCTCATCCGCTGTCATCGCGACATACGTCATCGGTCAGGGGCAGAGCGGATTGAGCGACAACTGGATTTTCATATTGCCGGTAACCATTGTCACTTTATGGATCGCCGTCATTATCAACATTGTTGGGTTGGGGACCGGAAAATGGCTGCAGAATGCAGGGGGGCTTGGGACCTACATTCCAGGAGTCGTCATCGTCCTGCTTGGAGCTTATGGTCTTTTTACAGGCAAGGCTGCAAATCCGATAAACTGGGAAACCATCAAGCCTGATTTTTCGAATCTGCCGTCACTCAATCTGCTGGCATCGGTTGCATTCGCCTTTGCCGGGCTGGAACTCGCCTCAACAATGGGTGATGAGGTGGAAAACCCGCGGCGCAACCTGGCGCGTTCGGTCTTTATCTCCGCGCCTTTGATTGCCTTTGCCTACATTCTCGGAACCGGCGCGGTACTCTGGCTGGTCCCCAATAAGGAGATCAATCTCGTTGCCGGCTTTTTGCAGGCGATTACGGCCGGGGCCAGCGCGATTTCCGTTCATCTTTGGTGGCTTGGCCCTTTGTGTGCCGCGCTTTATACCATCGGCAACATAGGAGGTGTCGGTGCATGGCTGATCGGGCCGGCCCGCGTGGCCTTTGTCATCGGACTTGATCGATATTTCCCCGAGCAGTTCGGCAAGGTCCATCCGAAGTGGCACACCCCATATGTCGCAATTCTGGTCCAGGCGACTCTCGCAACCATCTTTCTTCTGCTCTCCCTTCTGGGCCGCGGCACCAGCGTCGAAGAGGTTTATCTGATACTGCTTGATACCCAGTTGCTGATTTATTTCATACCTTATCTTTACCTGTTCATAGTTTTTCTGATTCATCGCAGCCGGGAAGCCTCATCAGACGGGGTAATTCTCGCTCCTGGCGGCCGATTCGGAGCCTGGTTGACGGGCATCTCAGGCCTTCTCCTGACCCTCTTTGCCATGGCCGTCGCCACCATACCGCCTGAAGCCAGCAGCACACCCTGGCTCTTCAGGCTGAAGGTCATTGGCGGCGCTGCAGGCTTTGTCGCCATCGGCGGCCTGATCTATTTCAGAGCCGGAAGAAAAAATAATACCCGAGTTCCGTTATCAGGCGGGGCGTAAAAAAAATCTGCTCGATATTCCCGGACATACAATATTTAGTGGTATTCCGGGTTTGTGAGCGTGTATAATGCCTTTGCCTTTTTGCAATGCAACCACGACATTGATTTCTGTTATTCGCAGTTTTCTTAAACCTAACCCCTTTGAAGTAATAATGTGGAGTAGGGAATGTATGGTAATTTCGAGGAAGGTCCTGTTACTTAATGCCAGTTATGAGCCGATGAATCTGGTGACGGCGCCCAAGGCCCTGACACTTGTCTGGCGTCGTGTTGCCGAAACACTGGAACTCGATCACGGCTATCTGATCCACACACCCAGATTCGCTTTTGAGGTGCCCTCAGTCATTCGTCTGACCCATTACATCGATGTCAGATCCCGTCAGAACCGGGTGACGAACCGTCATCGGATTTTTGCGAGGGATCATTACAAATGCCAGTACTGCGGGCATCGTGGGACGGCTTTCGACCTGACGCTCGATCACATTCTGCCGAAATCGCGTGGCGGAAGGACTCTCGCCGAAAATCTGGTGACAGCCTGTCAACCCTGCAACAACCGCAAGGGGAACCGCACTCCTGAGGAAGCCCGCATGCCGATGCTGACCAATCCGAGCGCCCTCTATTACGGACTGGAGAAAGTTGCACTCAGACAGGCGGCCGAGATCCGGCCGGAATGGAGAAGATATCTCTTCCTCGAAGTCTTTGAAGAAGCCATCTTTCAGAATAACGACTCTGCTGTCTCTGCCTGAACTGCCACCTTTCATCACAATTCAGTCACCCTGACTTGACAGCCCGTGAAGTCTTTTGCTACCTTGTCTGTCTCTTGGAAGTGACCTTATAGGCCCGTAGCTCAGGGGGAGAGCACTACCTTGACACGGTAGGGGTCAGCGGTTCAAATCCGCTCGGGCCTATCGTTTTTTTACTTCTAACCGGGTGGCAGTATCAACCCGATGTTCAACGTCAGCTCCGTAAGCGTTGTCAGGTTTTTTATGATGCAGAATCGATTTGGATTTAATCGAACTAAGCGGCTGCGGTGAGTAAGATCGTCTCCCGACGATACATCGCAGCACTCTGCAAGACGACCGCTGGCGTAGGACCTTACCTGAACAGCCTGAATTCAGGCTTCGAATTTTGGGAAAGTCCTTTCACTGTAAGATTGATTTTAGTTGCCTGAAGTCCGGATGTTTTCCGGGCCGGGTGACTTTTAATTGGGCATCCCAAACGAAGTGCCTCAGGTTATTAAAGCTGTGAACGAAAATAATCAACTTAATCAGACGTCATCATCAGGTATCTCAGCGTTTGAAGCGCTCAAGGGCCTTGATCGAGAAAGTTCAAAGAAAGCGATTGCCGCCCGACTGTTTCGCAACGAAGAGAAGCAGGAAGACCCGGTGGATCTTGGCTATCGGTTGAGCGAAGGCGAGCGAGTCGAGCCGATTACACCCGACTCTCCCGAAGCTCTGGAGATCTATCGTCATTCGACTGCGCATCTTCTGGCTGCCGCGGTCCTCGATGTGAAGATCGAAAAGAAGATGAAGGACCTGATCAAGCGGAATCTCGAATACAAGAGAGTCGTGATGTCGAAGGCCGAAGCCGAGAGCAGGTTCTCCGATATGGGCGAGCCGCTCAAGTGCGAGCTGATCGAGGAGAAGGGCGGCGAGACGGTTAGTGTTTATACGATTGAAGGCACTCCGTTCGTGGATTTCTGTCTCGGGCCGCACGTCCCCTCGACCGGGAAAATCAAGGCCGTCAAGCTGCTCTCCATAGCCGGCGCCCACTGGAAGGGCGATGAGTCGCGCGAGCAGATGCAGCGCATCTACGGCATTTCGTTCTTTTCGCAGGAAGATCTCGATGAATGGGTTAAGCAGAAGGAAGAGGCCGAGAAGCGAGATCATCGCAGACTTGGTCCGGAACTGGATCTGTTCAGCTTCAGCGACTCGATCGGTCCGGGACTGGTGCTTTGGCATCCGAATGGAGCCCTGATCCGCAAAGTGATCGAGCAGTTTCTCAACGATGAGCTTTATGGCCGCGGTTACAGTTTCGTCAACACTCCGCACGTGACGCAAGCGGAACTCTTCAGGATCTCGGGCCACCTCGAGCATTACAGCGATGTGCTCTATCCTGAAATGACGGATCTGGAGAACGAGGAGATTCATTACCGGCTCAAGCCGATGAATTGTCCGATGCATATCCAGATTTACCAGTCGCGCCAGCGTTCATACAGAGATCTGCCTCAGCGTTATGCCGAATATGGTACAGTTTATCGATACGAGCGCTCCGGTGTCGCTCATGGCCTGATGAGGGCGAGAGGCTTTACCCAGGATGATGCTCATATCTTTTGCACCCCCGAGCAGTTGAAGATGGAGATCCTCGGATGTCTCGATCTTGTCGACTTCATCTTCAAGGCCTTCGGCTTCGAATACAAAGCTGAGCTTTCCGTCAGGCACGCCACTGACCATTCGAAATACCTCGGGTCCGATGAGGTTTGGACGCTGGCTGAAAGCGCTCTGACTGACGCCTTGAACGAACGCCATCTGCCTTATCGCAGAATGGAAGACGAGGCTGCTTTTTACGGTCCGAAGATAGACTTCAAGGTGGTTGACGCGATCAAGCGCACATGGCAGCTCTCCACAATCCAGGTGGACTTCAATCTGCCCGAGAGGTTTCAGATCGAGTTCAACGGGTCGGACAACAAGCCTCACCGGCCGATCATGGTTCATCGGGCGATCCTCGGGTCGTTTGAAAGATTCTTCGGTATACTGATTGAGCATTACGCCGGGGCCTTTCCGGTCTGGATGGCGCCTGCTCAGACCGTGGTTCTTCCAATCTCCGATCGCTTCAATGACAGGGCTGTGGAGGTTGAGCGCGAGCTTAAGGCTGACGGTTTTCGAGTCCTTGCCGACCTTCGCAGCGAAAAAATAGGCGCCAAGATCAGAGACGCTCAAATGAAGAAAATTCCTTTCATGCTCGTCATTGGCGAGCGTGAAGCTGAATCCGGCATGGTCTCTGTCCGTGACCGGGTTAAAGGTGATACGGGAGCCGTTTCGGTCCCTGAATTCAGCGCGCGGCTGAAGGAACTGGTGAAAACCCGCGCAATAACAACTTAGATTATTCTTTTGATAAGAACCGGTCTCGGTCTTTTCAAGGAGGTGTGTTTATCAGCAACGGAGTCACAGGCGGTGGCGGTTTCAGAGGACGTCGTGAGCCTCAAAAAGGTCCTCAGGTTCGCATCAATGAGCGCATCCGCGTAAAGGAAATTCGTGTCATCGATGACGAAGGTCAACAGCTCGGAATCATGACCCCGCAGCAGGCGCTCGATATTGCACGTGAGCGCGGCTACGATCTGGTGGAAGTAGCTCCTCAGGCTACCCCTCCCGTATGCAGGATCATAGATTTCGGAAAGTACCTTTACGAACAGAAGAAACGTGCTCACGAAGCCAAAAAGAAACAGGTTGTGATCGAGGTCAAAGAGATCAAGTTTCGCCCGGGGACGGATGAACACGATTACAATTTCAAAATGAAGCATGCCAGGGAGATTCTTGGCGACGGCAACAAAGTAAAAGCTACCGTTCGATTTCGTGGCCGTGAAATTACACACAAGGAACTGGGTATGCAGATTCTCGAAAGGCTTGAAAAGGATCTGCTGGATGCCGGTGCCGTTGAATTCAGACCGAGACTCGAAGGTATGCAGATTACGGTGATCTTTACACCAAAGAAATAAGCTACGACAAAGGTAAATAAACGGAGGATAAATGCCTAAACTTAAAACGCATAAAGGCGCGGCGAAGCGATTTAGAACCACCGCGACCGGCAAGATCAAACGCGGTCATTCCCACGCCCGCCACATTTTGACCAAGAAGAACACCAAGCGTAAACGCCTGCTGGATATCGATGGTATGGTTTCCGATTCTGATATGGGGAGAGTTGAAGGGATGCTGCCGTATGGCAGACGCTAAAGCTGCCCGGATACAGTGGATACTGTGTATACAGTGGATACTGTTTTGATACTGACGGCAAATATTTTATTTAAAGTAAGGAGGGGCAAATGCCTCGAGCTAAACGTGGAAGCAAGCGCCTGGACAAGCGCAAAAAACTGGAGAAGCTTTCTAAAGGATATCGCGGTACGAAGAGCAAACTTTATCGCTCGATGAAGGAATCGGTTGAGCGAGCGCTCAAATTCGCCTATGTCGGACGCAAGATCAAGAAACGCGACTATCGTTCATTATGGATCATTCGTATCGGCGCTGCCGCCAGGATAAACGGGCTCAATTACAGCCAGTTTATGCATGGGCTCAAGCTGGCGGACATCGATCTCGATCGCAAGATTCTGGCCGACCTTGCAGTCAATCAGCCTGAAGCCTTCGCTGAGCTGGCGAGTTCAGTGAAGAAAGCCCTTGAATCCAAGGCGACCAGGGCTGCTGCCTGATGGGCCTGTTCAGAGGATAGTGAGAAGCCCAAGACCACTTCGTTTGAGACGGCGGTCTTGGGCTTTTAATTGCAAACCGGCGGTCAGGAAAAACGGGATTTGATTTGACCGGGCCCACTGAGTCAGGAACGCGGACGGTATTTTTATTTCATGTCTGAACGAATAAAACAATTGCGTGACGATTTCGATCGTGAGCTGGGGAGCGTGACTGCTGATCTGGAGGCGACAGCACTGCGGGATCGCTGGATAGGCAGGAAGAGCGGACTGCTGACGGCTGAAATGAAGACCCTTGGCAAGCTCTCGCCGGATGAGCGGCGCGAGGCCGGCCAGAGACTCAATGAACTGAAAGACCATGTTGAATCTGAAATAGCGCTTCTTCAGGATGGTTTTGCCGGGCGGCGCGATGCGGAGCAACTTGTCAGGGAACGCATCGATATCACCCTGCCGGGGCGCAGGATCGATTCCGGCCATCTGCATCCGATAACTTTGCTCCGACAGAAGATCGAAGATATTTTCGTTTCGATGGGTTATCACATAGAAGACGGGCCTGAGATCGAGACGGATTTTTATAACTTCGATGCTCTCAACATTCCATCTGCGCATCCGGCGCGCAGCCCACAGGACACTTTCTATCTGGGCGACCATTTAGCGCTGCGTTCGCAGACATCGACCGTCCAGATTCATGCTATGCAGCGACGGCAGCCGCCTTTGAGGGTTATCGCTCCCGGCAGGGTCTTTCGCCGAGACACTCCGGATGCGACCCATAATCCCATGTTCTTTCAGGTTGAAGGACTGCTCGTTGATCGAGGAATCACGCTCGGGGATCTCAAGGGAACCATTGAGGAGTTTGTCCGGCGCATGTTCGGCCCTGAGACCATGATACGGTTCAGGCCATCCTACTTTCCATTTGTCGAGCCGGGAGCTGAAATCGATTACACCTGTTTCAAATGCGGCGGCAGCGGCTGTCGCGTTTGCAAAGGCTCGGGTTGGATCGAGATGGGAGGGTCGGGCATGGTTCATCCAAACGTGCTCAAGACCGTCGGGATTGATCCAGAGCAATACTCCGGATTCGCCTTTGGCCTCGGGCTTGATCGTCTCTGCGCCCTGATGTACGGAATTGATGATATCCGGCTGCTTTATGAGAACGATGTCAGATTTCTAGAGCAGTTTTCCTGATTCGATTTATTTTAAGCAGGCCCGGGCAAAAGCATAAATATGAAACGCAAGGTTTCAGAATTTTCATACGGATTCGTTCTGACTCACGAACTGGTGAATAGCTGCGGTTTTCTGCCGACGGATCTTCCTCGCCCGGCCTCAGAAAGCGGCTCGGGAAAGTCTTCCGGTGAGACGGAATCTGACGTCCATCCGCACGGATTCCCGATTTTTCTTCAGTTCAAAGCCAGCGAATATATGAAGCGGAAAAATGCCGGGGAATCCAAACTCGTCGGCCTGCCGTATTTCCGTTTCACCCTGCATCGCAAGACCCAGTCCAACATGCATCAATTGCTGATTGAACTGGAGAAGCGGGGGAATGCGGTCTTTTACGCGACTCCCAGAATTCATGAAACCGTCAACCTCAACAGCGCCTTCTTCGATAAGCAGATTGTCGCATCATCGCTTTTTGTCAGCCCATCAGGCATCGGCGAATTGCCTGACAACGATGCTCACAGGGTCGTGTTCAGCAGCAGCGGAGAAGAAGTCTATCTCTGTCCGGCACCAAGAAGATTGAAGAGCGTTATTCATGGCGGAAATTTTACTGAAGCTCTAGATGAGGTGATCGCCAGTCACGAGTCTGAGGAATTGAGCGATGATTTTTATCATCGACTGGCTGCGGAGATGGTCTCGATTGTTTCCCCCAATCGTCGTATCTTTGATGAACTCTCAAGAGGGAAGCTTGAGATGAATGCCGCAACATTTGCCAACTATCTTGCCAAGACACTGTTTGACTGCGAACTTCTGATAATTCCTCAACCAGAGCCTAAGGTCCTGGCGGATGAATCAGGTACGCAATAACCTGAGTTATTTTATTTTTTTACAGTTACTATGAAGATCAGTTATAACTGGATAAAGGATTTCGTCTCGATCGATGTTTCGCCGCGAGATCTTGCGGACAAACTGACCATGGCAGGTCTTGCGGTCGATGCGGTTGAGCCTTTTTCCAAAGACCACGTACTCGAGTTAGACCTGACATCGAATCGGCCCGATTGTCTTTCTCATCTGGGAATTGCGCGTGAAGCGGCAGCAGCTTTTGCACTGAATGATCTGACGATGCCGGAGGTTACGATTGGCGAAGCGACAAGCGCGACGTCTGATCTGGCATCTGTCGAGATCCTCAATCCGGAGCTTTGCCCGCGTTATTCGGCAAGATTGATCAGAGGCGTCAGAATCGGACCATCTCCAGCATGGCTCACTGAGAGACTTGAAGCGATGGGGCAGCGCAGCGTGAACAATGTGGCCGACATCACGAACTATGTCATGCTGGAGATGGGCCAGCCGTTGCATGCATTCGATTTCAACAATCTTCACGGTCGCAAGATCGTCGTTCGAACCGCCAGGCCCGGCGAGAGGATTACTACTCTCGATGGCGAGGAGCGTGAGCTTACCGGCGAAATGCTGGTTATTGCCGACGGGGAGAGGCCTGTTGCACTGGCTGGAATCAAGGGAGGCGAGGATTCCGGCATCAGCGATGAGACAACGGACGTGCTGCTGGAAGCGGCTTTTTTCACGGCGTCTCAGGTGAGACAGACTTCAAAAGCGCTGGCGCTCAGCACTGAAGCCTCATACAGATTTGAGCGTGGCACGGATCCTGATATTGTCGCCGTCGCTTCGGACAGGGCGGCCTCGATGATCGCTGAGATGGCTGGCGGGGAGGTCCTCAAGGGGCTGGTGGATGTTTACCCTGGTAAAGATTCACTCCGGGCAGCCAGAAAACCCATTATTTTCAGGCGCTCGCGCTACATTGCACTCACCGGCCTCGATCTTGAACTTTCGGAAGCCGAGAGAATTCTCCACCGCCTTGGATTTGAGGTCGAATCAGAGGTCGATCTGGAACAGCTAAAGGTTGTCGCCCCAAGCTGGAGAATCGATATCACTCTGGAAGAGGATATTATCGAAGAGGTCGCAAGAATCTCCGGCTACGACAAACTCAGGAACAGTCTGCCCGGAAACGCCGGCGCCGGAGCCTATCTTGAGGGTGAAGATGGACGCCGGCTGGCAAGGCGCGCTCTGGCTGCGCTCGGATACCACGAGGCCATCAATTTCAGTTTTGTAAATTCCGGTTTGGACGAGCGGGTTAATGATCTGTCAACCGATGCACGGCTGGGGCTGCTCAACCCGATAGATGAGACCCAGGCTCACATGCGAACGACTCTGCTTGCCGGACTTCTCAATTCGCTCGAGCACAATTTCAATTATGGAAGCCGCAATGTGAGACTGTTCGAGATCGGTAAATGTTTTATCGACAAGGGTGACGACAAGCCTGTTGAAATTGAACGACTGGCCTTGATTGCCACAGGAGCGCGAAATGAGGCAGACTGGCAGGCATCTTCATCAAAGCTCGATTTTTATGACATCAAGGGCGCCGTTGAATCGGTGACAGAGATACTTGGACTGCCGGCCCTGGAGTTTTCTCAGACAGAAAGTATCAGCTTTCTGCACCCGGGCAGGGCCGCTCAACTCAGTCTTGCCGGGAATCAGGTTGGCCGCATCGGGCAGCTTCATCCTCGTCTGGGCGCTGATTACAAATTCAAACAGCCTGTATTTGTCGCCGAACTGGATCTTGGTGAATTGCTTTTAAAGAACAAGCTCGAATCCAGATACAGACCATTGCCGAAATTCCCGACCGTGGTCCGTGATCAGGCGTTGCTCATTGATTCGACCCTGTCTTTCTCGGTCATCGATGCGGCAGTCGCGGCGCTCAAAATTCCAGAACTGGTTAATCTCAGAATTTTTGACATCTACTCCGGAAAAGAGCTGCCATCGGGCAAGCATTCACTGGCGCTTTCGTTCCTCTATCGCGCGGATGATCGAACATTGACAGATGAAGAGGTCAATGCGGCTCACGATAGAATCATCAATCTGCTGAAGAATGATTTCGGCGCTGAAATCAGATAATCAAAGTTAACTATGGCACAGGGTGGACTGGACAAATTAGCTGCTCTCGAAGACAAGATTTTTCGTAATGTCGAAATGTGCAAGGTCCTGAGACAGGAGAAGGCCGATCTTTTATTGGAGATCGAGCGGATCAAACAGGATGTCACTGCTCTCAAAGATGAGAACAGCTTTCTGGAAAAGAAGCTCCTCAAGCTTGTTGCCGACAGGGAAGAACTGAAACTCAAGGTCGAAGCCATGATCGATGCCATCGCAATGCTTGAACTCGAGGCTGAATCGCTGAAAAAATAGATAACCCCGGGCTTGAAATATGGATAACCACAGCCACGCCGTCAATGTGAAGATCTACAACCATTCCTACAGCATTCGTGCCAATGATGGAAATGCCGAACGAGCGCAAAGGCTTGCCGATCTGGTCGATCAGCGGATGAGGGAGATAGCCGTCGGCGCCCTCACGTCCGATACCCTGAAGATTGCCATCCTGGCAGCTCTGCATATAGCCGATGAGCTCGACAAGGCCAATTCCCGGTATGACGAACTCAATCAACAGATTGCGTCGAAGAGTTCAGAACTGGCCGAGATGCTCGATCAGGCAATCAAAACCGCAAAATAAGCGTTGATTGGCTCAACCGGTGATCACCGACAGAAGATTAACAAGGTGCTCAATAACAAGTAATAACAAGTGGAGGGAAATTGAAAAGAATTACTTTGGCGATTCTGCTGCTCTCATTGACGGCAATGATATTCAACGGCGACACGCTGGCTCAGAAAAAACAGACGAAGCCGCAGCAGGTCGCCGCCGCCTCAGCAGCCAAACCGGAATCGAAGTGGGCGGCTGAATACGGTAATGTCGAGGGAATAACCGCGAAACAGATCAGCGAATATCTTTATTTCGTCGCTTCGGATGAAATGGAAGGGCGTGACACGCCATCCAGAGGGCTTGACCTGACTGCCAAATTCATCGGCCTGAATTTATCAAAATGGGGTTTTAAACCTGCCGGCACTGACGGGACGTTTTTCCAGAAGATCCCATTGAGAAGAACTCAGGTACTGGGTGAGCAGAGCTCGGCCGCCGTTAATGGACAGAGCTTCAAGTATGGCGAAGACTTCTATGCCTCTCCGGCTGCAGGCGAGGTTGCCGGTCAATTGGTTTTCGTCGGCCACGGCCTGATGGTCAAAGCGAAAAATATCGATTACTACAAGGGCATCGATGTCAAAGACAAGATCATGGTGGTGGTCGATGGCGCTCCAGCCGGCGTGAATTTCAATGATTACAGGGGCAAGGTCGGAGAGGATTTTCATCGTCCCGAGACGTATGCCCGGGCAAAAGGCGCCAGAGGCATCATTGTCATTCCCAGTGCCTCGACCTTGAGTTTCTGGGATCAGCGTGTCAAATCTTCTCTCAATCCTACCAGAGCCATGCCCGATACCGGCCGGCCAATGAATAATGTCCCGACAATCATCGCGTCGGAGAAGATGGTCAATGCGATACTGCAAGGCGAGAAGATTGATTTTGAGACAATCAGGAAACAGGTGAGTGAAGGAAAGCTCTCTGAATCGTTCGATCTGAGTCCCTCAAAGACCGCTTCATTCAAGGTGGGTTCGAAAGTAGAGACGATGATGACTCAGAACGTGGTCGCTATTTTTGAAGGCGGCGACCCGGCATTGAAAGACGAATATGTTGCCATTGGCGCTCATTACGATCACGTCGGTATCGGCCAGGCCGATTCCAAAGGCGATAAGATATTCAATGGCGCGGATGATGACGGGTCCGGCACGGTCGCGGTACTGTCGATTGCCGAGGCGCTCTCGCATGGCCCCAGACCAAAAAGGTCCATCCTTTTTGTCTGGCACTGCGGTGAGGAGAAAGGTTTGTGGGGATCTGAGTTCGTTACTGAAAATCCACCCGTTCCGCTCAAACAGATAATCACCCAGCTCAACATCGATATGATCGGTCGCAGCAAGGCCGCCGGCGACACCAAACCTGCGAATGCCAATCTTTCCGGCCCGAATGATATCTATGTCATCGGTTCAAAGATGATGAGCACTCAGCTTGGTGAGCTCAGCGAATCGGTCAATAAGGGATTTCTCAATCTCGGATTCAGCTACAAATACGATGATCCCAATGATCGTGAGCGCTTCTTTTATCGAAGCGATCATTTCAATTACGCGAAGAAGGGAATTCCGATCATCTTTTATTTCGACGGTGTTCACGAGGATTATCACAGGCAATCGGATCATCCCGACAAGATTGACTATGCCAAGATGGAGAAGGTGACAAGAACCGTCTTCGCCACCATGTGGAAACTGGCGAATGATCCGTCCCGACCTAAAGTCGACAAGCCGCTCCCGGCTCAACTGGCAGGTTTTTAGACGATGGTCAAGATGCAGAGAAGCGGTGTTTCACGACCGCTTCTCTGCACCGGCTTTTGATTATTTACTTACGATCTTTCCCCTTGATTACTTCATTTGCCTCGCTGGTCACCCACTCGCTCATCGATCCATCGTACATCGTAACGTTGTAGCCCAGATATTTTGCCGTGAAATAGGCGTGGGAGGCCTGCATGCCTGTCCGGCAGTAAGTGACGACCAGATCTCCGGGTTTCAGCCCCGCCTCTGAATACATTTTTTTCAACTCTGTAACCGGTTTCATTGCGGGGTTTTCGCTGCTGACGAGATTCTGCATCCAGTAGATGCTGACAGCTCCCGGGATGTGGCCTGGACGCTGGAGTCCGCCCGCGTCATCCCCGGTGTAATTTGCAGCGGGTCTCGCATCGATCAGTGAGACGCCCGGAGCGGGAACGCTCAACGACTGCCATGAGAGGTCACGAACTCTCGCCATCTCGACGATGACGGATGGACTGACACGTGGCGTGAAGGTCGCCGTCTGGAATCCGTCTGCTACTTTCGAGACCTCGCGTTTTTCCGTCTTCCATTTTTCAATACCACCATCGAGCAGCGCTGCCCTGCCGGCATGGCCCAGATAATCGAGCGTGTAAAAGACTCTGGCTGCCAGAAGGCCGGAGTTTTCTCCGTATATGATGACCCGTCCGGTGTCGCCGATGCCGAGCTTCTCAAATGTCTTCTGCAGGTCGGAGACTGCCGGGAGTTCATTCGAAACGCCATTGCGTGTGGTCAGAATCTCTTTCGTCGAGAGAAACCGCGCGCCTGGGATGTGCCCGTCATCAAAACTCTTCCGGTCGCCGGCGATGTGTATCACCACGACATTTTTATCGCTCAGATGTTTGGCCAGCCATTCGGTTGAGACAATCATCTCGGAGCGAACTCCATCCGCTGCCTTCTTCTTTTGCGCATCGACCCGCACCGGTGTCGATAACCCCGCCAGCGTCATGACCAATCCCAGTAATAATATTATTCCGCTCGGACGTGATACTTTTGCCGTCATCTTTTCAACCTCCCCGATTCTATTGATTTGATTTATCGATAACTCGCAGGTTGCATATTATCAGTTGAAACGGCAGATTGAAAATTAAGGGCATGAGCCGGGTACGCAGCCGTTATCGCGACCAATAGGCATGCCAAATTTCAGCCCCTCCCCTCACCCCAACACCTCTCCGGCGTTATCTCTCTTTGCGAAAAGAAAACCCCCCCCAAGGCCCCCCCCCGGGGGGGGGGGGGGGGGGGGGATTTGTTTCGGGGGGGCGGCCCCCCCCCGGGGGGGCCCCCCCCCCCCGCCCGCCCGGGGGGGCGGGCCCCCCCCCCCCCCCCGGGGGGCCTCTTTACACCCCGCGCCCCCCCCCCCCCCCCCCGGCCCGCGGGTCCCCCCGGGGGGGGGGGTGGGGGGGGGAGAAAAAGAAAAACGGAAGGGGGAGGGGGGGGGGGGGGGGGGGGGGGAGGGGTTGTTCTCCCGAGCAAGAAAAAAAAAAGGGGGGGGGGGAAAAAAAAAAAAATGAGGAAAAAAAACACCCCCCCCCCGGGCGGGGCCGCGCCCCCCCCCCCCCCGCCCGGGGGCCGACCCCCCCCCCCCCCCCCCCCCGGGGGGGGCGCGCCCCAACAAAACCCCCCCCCCCCCCCCCCCCCCCCCCCCCCGGGCCGGGGGGCCCCCCCCCGCCCCCCGGGCGGGGGCGGGCCCCGCCCCCGGGCGGGGGGGGGCCCCGGGCCGCCCCCCCCCGGCCCCGGGGGCCCCCCCCCCCCCCCCCCCGGGGGGGGGGGGGGGGAAGGGGGCCCCCCCAAAAAGGGGGGGGGGGGGGGGCCCTCGGGTCTTCCTTCCTCCGCGGGGGGGCGCCCCCCCGCGGGGGGGGCCAAACCCCGCGCGGGAGGGGGGGCCCCCCGGGCGCCCGCCCCCGCGCGGGCGGGGGGGGGGGGGGAAAAAACCCCCCACAAAAAGAGAAAGGGGGGGGGGGGGGGGGGGGGGTTGGGGTTTGGGGGTCACCACCCCCCCCCCCCGCGGGGGGGGGGGGGGGGGGGGGGGGGGGGGGGGGGGGGGGGGGGGGGGGGGGCCCGGGGGGGGGGGGGGGGGGGGCCCACCGCCCCGGGCCCGCCCCCCCGGCCCAGGAAAGGAAAGGGGGGGGCCCCGGGGCCGCGGGGAAAAAGGGGGGAAACCAGCGCCCGGGGGCAAAAAAAATTCGGGGGGGGGGGGGGACCCCCCCCCAAAGGGAAGGGGGGCGGCCCCCCCCCCCCCGGGGGGCCGGGGGGGGGGGGGGGCGGGGTCCCCCCCCCCCCCAACAAACCGGGGGGGGGGGGGGGGGGGGGGGCCCCCCCCCCCCCCACCAGGGCCGGGGGGGGGGGGGGGCAGAACCCCCCGGGCCGCCCCCCAAAGACGGGGGGGGGGGGGGGGGGGGGGGGCCGCCCTTGGGGCGGGGCCCCCCCCCCGGGGGGGGCCCCCGGGGGGGGGGCCCCCGGGGGGGGGTCCCCCGCGGGGGGGGGGCCCGGTTTTTTGGGGGGGGTGTTTTGGGGGGGCCCAATATAACCCCCAAAAGAGGGGGGGGGGGGGGGGTGGGGGGGGGCTAAACGGGGGCGGGGGGGGGGGGGGGGGGGTTTGTGGGGAGGTGTCAACTGAAATGTTCCGTTGACCGGTGAGGGATCACGGAATACAATCATCCATTCATTTATATCTGTCTCGATCTATTTGTATAGCAGTTATTATCAATTATTTATTCAGGAGCGAACGAATGAGAAGAGATATTACGAGTTGGTACAGCGAAAGGCTGAACCAGCAAATGCCCCTCGTAGCATATGGTCATTATGGACCACCGGTTTTGATGGTCCCCACCGCTGCTGCTGATTATCTCGAGTATGAGCGGTTTCTATTGATCGATTCGGTTAAATGGTGGCTCGAAACCGGGAAGGCGAAGCTCTATTCCGTCAACAGTGTCAACAGACTCTCGCTGCTCAATGAAAGGGCGAGCCCGCAGGAGAAGGTATACTGGATGGAGCGTTATGACGGCTACATTACCGAAGAGGTCTTGCCCTTGATCAGACAGGACTGTGGTGGCGGAGATGTGAAGCCGATAGTTGCCGGGATCAGTCTGGGAGCATATATTGCCGCGGATCTTTTCTTCAGACATCCTGAGAAATTCGGGGGGGCCATTCTCATCAGCGGCAGTTATGATGTTCGCCCATGGCTCGATGGTTTTTATAACGACAGCGTCTATTATCATAACCCTGTCGAATTCCTCCCCAAGCTCAATGACAATTACCATCTGCCGATATTGCGACACGGAGGCCGGACAATCATTGTTTTTACAGGCCAGGGAGCTTTTGAGAAACCTGAACGGTCCAGGCATCTTTCCAATATCATGCACAGCAAGGGAATTCCACATTGGCTCGATGTGTGGGGCCACGATGTCAACCACGATTGGCCATGGTGGAGAGATCTCATGCCTTATTATTTCAAGAAACTTTTTGGTTGATCTCTTTATTTTTTACTATTAAACGACAGGAGCATATTTATGAAGAATTTCTTCAGACTTTTGACAATTTCGATATTTGCAGCGGCATTGACTCTGACGGCTGCAGCGCATGATAAACATAAGAATGACAAGAAAAACGACAAACAGGAGAAGGTAGCGAAGAGTTCCGGGAAGGTCGAATTTCTCGGCAAAGGCGATGGCGTCGAGAGTTGCCCGGTAACAGGTGAAGCCCTTACCAGCAAGACCATCAAGGGGGAGTTCTTCGGCCGCACCGTCTATTTCTGTTGTGAAGGATGTTTGGCTACTGCGAAGAAGAATCCGGAGCTTTACGTCAAGAAGACAGAGAAAGAACAGCTCGCGGCCATCAAGGCTGCACCGAAGGCAGAGGAGCATGATCACGCTGCGATGGCCAAAACCGATGGCGCGGCGTTTCTTGGCAAAGGCGATGGCGTCGAGAGTTGTCCTGTAACAGGTGAAGCCATTACCAGCAAGACCATCAAGGCGGAGTTCTTCGGCCGCACCGTCTATTTCTGTTGTGAAGGATGTTTGGCTACTGCGAAGAAGAATCCGGAGCTTTACGTCAAGACGACAGAGAAAGGACAGCTCGCGGCCATCAAGAATGCGCCGAAGGCAGAAGAGCATGATCACGCTGCGATGGCCAAAATGGACAAGAAGCCTGCTGGAACCACGTTCCTGGGCAAGGGCGATGGCATCGAAACCTGCCCGGTCACCGGTGAACCCGTCAGCAAGGATCTCAAGGTTGAAGTCATGGGTCGCACGGTTTATGTCTGCTGCGCCGGTTGTCTTGAGAAGGTCAAAAAGAACCCCGAACTCTATATCCGGAAATAAAGTTCAAAGTTTGAAGTCTCAAGTTTTTTAAAGAAGAGTTTGAAACAAAACGGCTGCATTGGATACCATCAGCTTCTTCGATTGAAGCCGCTGACAAGTGATCCAATGCAGCCGTTTTGTCTATAACTCTTCTTTAAACTTTAGACTTCAAACTTTGAACTGGCTTTATTCTTCCGTTTCGAGTTTATGTTCAGCGAATTGATTACGCAGAACCTTCTTGTCGAATTTGCCGACGCTGGTTTTAGGGACGCTGTCGATAAAGACGATTTCGTCGGGCATCCACCAGTTGGCGAAATGCTTGCCGAGGTGATCGTAGATTATTTCTTTGGTCAAATCGGCGCCCGGTTTTCTGACGACGCAGGCCAGAGGGCGTTCCTGCCATTTCGAGTGAAAGACAGCGATGACGGCGGCCTCGGCAACCCCTGGAACAGCCATGATCGCGTTTTCGAGATCAACAGAGGATATCCATTCACCGCCGCTCTTGACCAGATCCTTTGATCTGTCTGCGATGGCCATGTAACCTTCAGGATCTATCGTTGCCACATCGCCCGTATCCAGCCAGCCGTGAGGAAATTTATCGGATGTGGGCTCTTCCCTGTAATACGTCGAAGCGATCCAGGGGCCTCTGACCAGAAGTCTGCCCATCGCCTGTCCGTCGTGTGGCACTTCGTCGAAGTTGTCGTCAACGATGCGTATTTCAAGGCCAGGGGCGGGAAGTCCAGCGCGCTGCTTGACGTCGAGCTTGCGATCCCTGGGCCATTCCTTCATATGAGGCTTGATCCGGCAGACTGTCCCGAGCGGGCTGGTCTCGGTCATTCCCCAGGCTTGAATGAAATCCACTCCGAGATTGGCTTCAAACCAGTCAATCATGGCTCGTGGCGGCGCTGATCCACCGCAGATCATCGTCCGAAGCGATGAGAGATCATACTTGCCCGGACTGTGCTGCAGCTCATTCATCACTCCCAGCCAGATTGTCGGGACCCCGCCAGTGTAGGTGACTTTTTCATCCTGGATCAACTGACAGACTGACGCTCCATCCATTGTCGGACCGGGGAAGACCTGTTTGATGCCAAGCATCGTTCCGATATAGGGCATTCCCCAGGCATTGGCATGGAACATTGGAACCACTGCCATGATGGTGTCGGTGCTTGTCAATCCAAGAAGATCCGGCAGGCCGCCTGTGATTGTATGAATGTAATTTGAGCGGTGCGTATACATGACACCCTTGGGATTGCCTGTCGTTCCGCTGGTGTAACAGAGCCCCATCGGGGAATTCTCGTCCAGTTCAGGCCATGCAAACTCGATGCTTTCGGCGGCGAGGAGCTTGTCGTAATCGTGAGCCGGCGCCAGCGTTGTCTTGAACTCACCAGTGTTGCTCATGACGATGAAATGTTTGACGTTTTTGATCTCTCCGGCAATTTTTTCAATCAAAGGCAAAAGGTCTTCATCGACACAGATGACTGAATCATCGGCA
Source organism: Acidobacteriota bacterium (assembly GCA_016710075.1). Classification (GTDB taxonomy): domain Bacteria; phylum Acidobacteriota; class Blastocatellia; order RBC074; family RBC074; genus JADJLO01. The sequence continues at coordinate 58,138 of JADJLO010000043.1, forward strand.
TGATTGATGACATAGGCGAGCTGCTCCGCTGAGAGTCTCAAATTGAGAGTATGAAGCACTGCGCCCATGCAAGGGGCAGCGTAATAAATTTCAAGGTGGCGATAACCGTTCCAGGCAAGGGTGCCGACCCTGTCGCCCTGTTTGACGCCGAGTTTGGCCAGTGCGTTTGCCAGTTGTCGGGCACGCTTGCCGAGGTCAGCGTATGTGTAGCGATGCACCCGGTCCCGCATCTTCGAGACGATTTCGACATTGGGTGAAATCAGTGGCCCACGATCCATCAATACCTGCATGGTCAATGGGGTGTTCATCATCGTGTTCATTTCTCAGTTCTCCTTGGCTGATTTTGAAAAAGCTAAATAAATATATGATATTTCGAATTTGGACTCTGAGTGATCAGAAAGAAAGTGTCTGGGTTGACTGATGATCGCCTCAGTTCCCGATTGTTTTCCTGTCTTCTCCACTGGTCTCTTTTTTGGGTAATTCGGGTTTGCTGAAATCCGGGAGCGGGTCGCCCCAGATGTAATGATTGAACCAGGCCAGGTTATGTTGCATGACCGCGCGCATCGATTTAGGTTTGGTGATGCCGTGACCGTAGCCTTTATAAACGATCAGTTCGACAGGGATCCGGCGGTCTTCCAGTCCCTGCCTGAGTTCGTATGCATTGGCGATGGGAACTCGCTTGTCAAATTCACCATGCTGGATCAATGTCGGGGTTTTCGCCTGTTTGATGTAAGTCATGGGCGAAGTCTTCTGATAAATTTCGGTATCATCTGCCGGGTCGTCGCCGAGATACTGAATGGTAAACGGCGTTATGTCCGTGTTGTAGTAGTAGGTTGCCCAGTTGGAGATTCCCGCACCGACGGAGATGGCCGCGAATTTGTCTGATGATGTGGTCAGAAAAGCAGAGATATAGCCCCCCTGACTCCAGCCCATACAACCAACGCGCTTCGAATCCACCCAGCCTTTGCCGATCAGATAATCGATTCCCGAGAGGACGTCCCAGGCGTCGCCGACTCCAAGATTGCGAACATTCAACTGGCGGAATTTTTCGCCATAGCCGGCACTTCCACGGTAATTGACTTTCAGCACGAGGGCGCCCCTGCCTGCCCAGATGTCGGCAGGATAGTATCGGGCATCGAGCAATGTCGGGCGATCGACACCTGTCGGACCCCCATGAATTACGCAAAGAAGCGGGTATTTTTTTGAAGGGTCGAAATCAGTTGGTTTGATCAGGATACCCTCGATAACCGTTCCATCCTTGCTGGTCCATGAGATGACCTCGCGGCCGGCAAGCCTGTAATTCTTTACCTGATCGGTCATTGATGTCAGTTTACGGGGAGCAAAATTCGAAACTGAAGAAACATACAGCTCATTGAGCGAAGCAGGCGAGGCGGAAGAGAACGCGACCAGTTTGCCGTCGGCTGAGAAATCGAATCCGCCGGCGATTAAGCTTTCGGGCGCGGAGATGCGAATAATGCGATTGTTTTTCAGATCGATTCTGAAGAGGTGCGACGCCGTCTTCTGTTGACCGGAAAAGTAGATTCCATCGGCGTTCCAGTCAATGAACGAAGGTTGTTCATCGAACGAGTCTGTTAATGATTGAGGAGCCCCGCCATCGGCAGAAATCACAGCCAGTCGCTGATTGCTGTGGAAATATTTGGGATTCCCCATTGCCGAGTTGAAGATTATCTGGCGGCCATCCGGAGACCATGCCGGATTGGAGTCCGGACCGGGCTGCGAAACCAGTTTCCTGATTGAATTGTCGGCCGTATCGAGCCGGTAGATGTCGGATGTCCCGCCGTTGATCAAATCGGGGTTACTGGTAGCGCTGAATGCTATCTGCCTGCCGTCCGGAGACCACGAAAACGAAGTGACGCTGAAATCCTTGCCCTTCGAACGCTGAGTCCCGGTAATCGGGGCCGCCAGAGCTTCAGAAACCTCGAATGTCCAGAGATGAGAGTGATTGTATTCTTTACGGACGACCTCGAAATCACCGAGGAAATCCTTTCTTGCTTTTGTTTCCTGTTGATTGGCGTCACTTGAACTGTAGGCAATGAACTTCCCGTCGCGCGACCAGGCGTAGCCTCCGACGCCGTTCTCGGCTTTGGTTAGTTGAATTGCCTCACCGCCGTCAGGTCTGATCAGGAATATCTGGCTCTTGTCGCCGATGCGGCTGCTTGTAAATGCCAGAGACTGGCTGTCGGGGGACCATTGAGGGCTGCTGCTGGATTTATCGCCCCTCGTCAGTTGTATATTGTTGCCGGTTGAGAGATTCACGATCCAGAGCTGGGTTACAAATGCATCCTGCTTCCAGTCGGTCTCGCTGACGGTGTATGCGATCCATCTGCCGTTGGGCGATATCTTAGGACCGCTGATCTGTCTGACATTGATCAGGTCATCGACTGTCGGGACGCGTACCTGTGCCCGTGAAACAGATACAAAAGCAAGGAAACAAATTAAAACCGCGCAAGACGCCCTTCGCAACATTCATCACTCCTTAACTTAACCCCGGTTTGATTGGATCAGAATACCGGCTCAGCCAGTTTCGCCAGAATTGCAGCCGATGATTTCTCCACGTCGACGTGCAGCGAGTTGCCATGCGCATCCATCGTCACTATGGCAGGGAAGTCGGTGACCCGGAGATGCCACATTGCCTCCGGTGTGCCGAATTCGAGCAGTTTGACATCGATAACCTCGTTGATGCATCTGGCATAATATTGCGCCGCACCGCCGATGGCATTGAGGTAGACGGCTCCGAAATCCTTCATTGCCGCCAGAGTCTTTGCACCCATTCCGCCCTTGCCGATGACTGCGCGGACTCCGTAGCGTTTGATGATGTCGCCCTGATACGGCTCTTCGCGGATGCTGGTGGTTGGTCCGGCAGCCATGATCTTGTAATTGCCGTTTTTCATGACGACCGGACCGCAGTGGTAAATAATCGATCCGTTCAGATCGACCGGGGGCGGGTTCTTTATCAGGTGAGCATGCACTGCATCCCTGCCGGTAAACATCTCACCGGATATCAGGACGACGTCTCCGACCTCGAGTCCTCTGACCTGTTCTTCAGTCAAGGGAGCGCGAAGCAGCTTCTCTTTGCCGGTTCGGACGAAGCCTCCCTGGCCTGCCATCTGAACGGCCGGTTCTTTCTCGTCGCGATAGAGCCATCTCTTGATAGCGCCGGTCCCGGCATCGAGAACCACGCCCAGGCGCCTGAAGGCCCAGCAGTCATAGGCCACCGAGACGAAGAAGCTGGCGGGCAGACGGTTCATGACTGAGACCTTGCAGCCGATCAGCGTGGCGGTTCCGCCGAATCCCATGGTTCCAATCCCCAGCGTATTGGCCGATTGCATGATGTAGTCTTCTAGTTTTGCAAGCGATGGGTTGGAATTGACGTCGTCCAGAGTTCGGAACAATTGCTCCTTGGCGTGCTGGTAGCTGTTTGCACGATCGCCGCCGATGCAGACTCCGATTGCTCCGGCGCTGCATCCTTGCCCTTGCGCCTGCCAGATCGCGTGCAGGATGCATTTGCGCACTCCGTCGAGGTCCCGGCCCGCTTTTCCGAGGTGCGGGAGTTCCGCTGGAAGCGAATATTGAATATTCTTGTTCTCGCAGCCGCCGCCTTTGAGGAGTAGTTTTACCTCGATCTCATCGTCATTCTCCCACTGCTCGAAATGAATCGTTGGAGTCCCGGGGCCCAGATTGTCACCGCTGTTGGCGCCTGTCAGTGAATCGACGGAGTTCGGGCGCAGTTTTCCCCTGCGTGTGGCTTCTGCGATGGCTTCGCAGACAAGGTTCTTCATGATGATCTGATTGGCTCCAACAGGTGTCCTGATCTCGAATGTCGGCCATCCCGTGTCCTGACAGATCGGTCCCTCATTGTCGCCGGCCATGCCAATATTGGTCGCAATGACCTGCAGCGCCTGTGCCGAGCGCGCACCCTGTTCCTGCTCAAGCGTGCGATTCATTGCCCGGCGAACGTCGGGCGGCAGATTGGTTGACGTCTGTGTTACCAGTTGCAGGATGCTGTCTTGAAAAGCTTCCATCTTTCCCTTCCTTGATGATTTATTATAAAAATGCAGGTGCTTTGAGAATCAGTAATTTATCACATGAAAGCCCTTTGTTTATAGCCAGTGGTCGGGGTGTTAAATGAAAATCCGGTTCGAACAAGAATAATTTCCATTCAGGCGGTTTACTGCCGGTTCTGAGCTGTGTAAAAATCAGCGGCCGATAAATATGAGAGTGGCTAGAATCACGAATGAAAGAACAAATCCGAGACAAAGCAGGATTGATAATCCTGTGTCTGACCTTGACGGCAATTGCGGTGCTGCCGTTTTTTTACCTGGGTGAAGTGCGGGGAGGCGGCTGCTGTGGAGGTGCGATGCCGGTGACTCATGACGGGGCGATGCATCTCAATCAGATGCAGGGATTCTGGCGAGGGCTCACTTCGGGCAGGATCTACCCCAGATGGGACGACTTGACTCACAGCGGTTTTGGAGCTCCGCTGACAAGCTTTTATCCGCCAGGGGTCTATTACCTGACATCGCTGCTATTTGCGTTTCTGAGAGACTGGCAGAGGGTCCAGATCTCGGTCAATCTGATCCTCTTCGCCCTGTCCGGATTCGTTGTTTACCTCTATGCCCGGCAGCGAATGGGCGGAGTTTCCAGCCTGCTCGTGATGGCGATCTATATCATCGCCCCTTATCACCTGCTTAATCTCTATCAGCGAGGGGCATTGGCCGAGCAGAGTGGTTTCATCTGGATGCCTCTGATACTTCTGTTTGCCGACAGGCTTATGGAAATCTCTCCAGCCCTGCTTAATAAAAAGACGATGCTCAATATGGCAGGGCTTTCAGCCTGTTTTGGAGCCTGGCTCTGGACGCATCCGCCGACAGCGTATCAGATGGTTCTCGTCTTCGGGCTGGCCCTTTTGATCTATTCCGGTGCAGCAGCTTTGATGAGGAAGCCCGATGAGCCGAATATCCGGGGCCTGATGTCGATAATCGTTGCTCTGGTCTTTGGCACGTTGCCGGCGGCGGCATATTTTTACCCTGCCATCTTCGAGCGAAACCTGGTTAACTCAGATGATATTGAGATCTCATGGCCATATCATGCGAGTTATGTCTTCGATTACGATCAGAAAATTTATGATCGGATCAACGACAGATTTTTCGTCCGCATCGATCGTATCTGGGCATTAAACCTGGCGATACTGCTGCTGGCAGGCCTTGTTGTCTATCTATTTAGGCATCGCCTGAAGAGTGAAAGCCTGAAGCGAGGCGCCTGGATCTGGTTTCTGGCAGGCGGCCTGGCAACCTTTCTGATGACCAGACCTTCCTCTTTTATTGGTCGACTGATTCCCGGGATTGAATCAGGGGTATTTTCCTGGAGAATGCTGACCATTACCAGTATGACGTCAGCATTGCTTGCGGGGCTTTGTTTTGAAATTTCCCGGAAGTCTATGGAGAAAGAGTCGGGATCTATCAGGCTTGCAGGCTTCGTCGCATCGATTGTGATCATGGCCGGCACGCTCGTCGCCGGATACCAGCTCGTTGCACAACCGACTTACAGGGTGGAGGCGTTCAGGCCCAGACCGGATCATTTCAATTTTGCCACACTGCCAAAGGAGGTTCCCAGGGTTGTTCCGACTATCGAGAGAGCCAGCCTGATCTCAGGCAAGGGCATAGTCGGTGTGGAAATCTGGCAGCCGGAGTATCGAAAAATCGTGGTCAATATGGAGTCGATTGGGCAGCTTCAAATCCGGACTTCATACTTTGCCGGATGGGCTGCAATGATCGATGGTCAAATCTCTCAGATCCGCACCGGCAATTTGAATGAAATTCTGATAAACGCCCCTGTGGGAAGCCACGTGATCGAATTGAATTTCAAAACGACGCCGGTAAGAATGGCCGGCAATATTTTGTCGTGTGCCTCAATCGGGTTTCTGATCATATTCGTCTTATTCGTCAAAAGGAGAGATCGATGAAGGAATTCATCAGGCGATTTGAAATACTCATAATCGCGCTGCTGGTAATCTGGGGATCCGTCTTTATGCTGAAGATGGCTTATCTCAGCGTCTGGATCAGCACGCTGATATGCATTGCCTATCTTGCCGCGATCTATGCTTATCTCAGAATTCGTTATGACCTGAGAGTGCCTCTCTCGATGATGGTGCTTGTCTATCTGACGGTGGCTCTTGACGGATTTGGCAATCTGTTTGGTTTGTATAACCGTAAGTTTGCATACATTCAGTACGACGAATTTACGCATACGGCCGCTCCCGCACTTGCGATGCCGGTAATTGTCTGGTTGTTGCGGTCAGTGATGGCTCGCTTCGGTTACCGTTTGCCGCTGGCTCTGGTGACATTTTTTGCAATCACGGTTTCGTTCACGGTATCGGGCTTTTACGAGATTATCGAACTCTGGGATGACAAATACATGTGGCCTCAGCCGGGGATGCGAATTCATGGCCCTTACGATACTCCGAACGATCTGCAATGCGATCTTTTGGGGATGATCATTGGAGGAGTGATCGCCTACTACCTCATCAGGCGAAAAGAAGGGAAGCAGCCGCAGACCGCATGATCGATTACAATAGCCGCTCACCTGCCTCTGCCGGCTCCACCAAAATGGTTTTGAAGGAAGACAATCTGACCTGGCCGGGCGCAAAGCCTTTCATTTTTGTGACGAACTTGCGTTCGCAAAAATTGACTGCAACCTTTCCGCCTCCACCCGCCTGGCTGAATTTGGCCGCCAGTTGAGCGGCTTCGGCAATGGAACGATTGGGAATCTCCTTTCTTTGAGGATTGCGCAGGACAACGTGGGAGCCGGGGTAATCGGCGGCATGCAGCCATAAATCGAATGATTTCGATATCCTGAATGTCAGGTTGTCATTGTCCTTATCGGTTCTTCCAACGAGAATCTCAAAGCCGTCGCTCGATTTGTACCGTCTGACGCCGGTCAGCTTCACTTCCTTGTTCCTTGACCGGCCTGATGCGACCTGCAAATTGCTCCCGTTGCTCCCGTTGCCCCCGTTGCCGCCGATTGATGGCTGTGAAGCGCCTGCCTGATCTGCGTAGATAGTCAGATCCTTGATCGATTCCAGTGATGCGAGTTGCCTGATCATTCCTTCCAATTGTTCCAGATCCTTTTCGGCTGCCGGCAAACGGGAAGAGACTGCTTCGATGCCATGCCTGGCTTTTCTAGCCAGTTTGAAATATTGCTCAGCCGCATCTCTGGCCGTGGGCTTGTTTGCAGACGGGATCTCAATTGTGGCCTGACTGGCGTCAAAGAAATCCGTGACCGAGAAGCCGTTCTCGGTTTTCACCGCCTGATGCAGGTTTGCCAGCAGTAAATCGCCGTATCGCTGATGAATCTCCGCATTCTTGAAAGATTCTCGTTCACGCTGAAGGTTGGATATGAGTGTCCTGACCTTTTTGATTTTTGCCGTCAGACGCGAACTGATCTTCTGTTTGATGGCTGTGAATTTCCGCCGGGAATTCAGAATTTTGAAGTAGGCATCAGCCGCGTCATTGATGCTCTCGAATTCTTCCTGATGCAGGTCGCCGTGATGTGTGAGAATGATCGGCGCCACTATCATGGCGAATTCGGGTAAGCCTTCCTTCGATCTCAGAATTTCAAGCGAAGGAGAGGAGTAGATACGAGGATGGTGCGGTTTCTCGAATATCTCCGAGAGCAGCTCCTCAAGGGCAGCATGCGGTGATTTGCCGGATGATCGTGCCGCCAGCTCTCTGGCATAGAGCGGTGAAAATCCAATCAGATTATTCTGTGCCGCCAGGGCAATGTCATTGGCTGAATCGGCGATTAACTGATCGAGCTTCTCACTTGAGCACTGAAATGGGTCAATTCGATCAGCCGGTGGAACAGGCTCGATAAATACGCCGGATTTATCTTCTCTTTGTTTGAGAGCCGCAATAATTTGATCATTTTCAGTGATCAGGACATTGGCGGCCCTTCCGGTAAGCAGGACGATCAATTGACGATCCACCTGTTCGCCGCCGTCGGTTTCGACGGTGAATTCAAACCGCACCAATCTGTCATATCCCAGTTTTTCAATTGATCGCAAGACTCCGCCGCCGAGATACTTTTTGAGCAGTGCGATGAATTGCGTATCTGTTGCCGGTTCATCGCCGAATTGTCTTGATGTTGATGAGGTTAGGTAGATGCCGAGCAGGTTTGGATCGACCGAAACGGCCAGCAATTTGCCGTCACGCCGTTGAAGATCAATCAGCAGACCCGATGATCCGTATTGCCACATCCTGCCGATTCTTGCTCTTGACTGAGATCCGGAGAGCTTTGATTCAAGTTCGGCAACGACGGCGTGTAACAGGAAATTGTCCATCAGCAGGTTAGAACTTCAACGCAATTTGCAGGCAGCCCAGATTCCCATTCTCAGGACTGTCGATTCGGAACCGGCGCGGTTCCGGACAATAGATCCGGGAGGCTGTAATGATGCCTGTTAAAGCGCATTACCAGGAAGTTCAATGGAGGACAGATGAAGGCGATGGATGCTCCCCATGCTCTAAGCGCTTTCTGTCTCAGGGTCACTGTTCTTGTTTCGTATTCCTTGTCCACGATTCGGAGGTTGAGAATGGCCATACCGAATGTTCTTCCCGCCAAAGAGAGCGTCACGAACTGATAGATGAAAGTGAAAGCGCAAAGGAGAAGAGACAGTATGACAAATGCCGCGTTGCTCAGCGATGTGTTCAATGTCGCATATGCGGCGAAAATAGGCAGATATGCAATTGCGATGATCTCGAAATCGCAGGCGCCTGCAAGAGTTCTGAGCCATGTCGATGCCGGTTTGATAATGACTTCCGGCAGATCGCAGACGATAGGAGGGATCTCGATGATCTGGGTTTCGAAGAATCTGGAACCGTGAGCATGCACCGGGCCGGCTGTGGTTGCGAGGGGAACGGTTTCTGGCCTGACCGGCGGCTCCGATGCCTGCTTCGCTCTTGTCAGAAAATCCCTTTGAGCTTCATCCGTAACCCGGGCGCCGCCCCTTTGAACAGGTTTAGGCAATGGAATTCTGCCCATTTCCTGTGTCGCGGGAGCCTCGGTTTTTAACTGTTGAGATCTGTTTGTCTCAACTCTCGGCTCCGTCGCCGGTGTGGAGAATAATTTTGATGGAATCTTCGTTCTCTTCGCCGTCAACTCCGTCATCTCTTCCGGGTCGGCATATGGTTCAAGCGTTCTGGCTAGTGCCGCGCTTCTGACGGCAGGTCTCGATGAGACAACGGGACTTGTTGAATTTGGAATTGCTGTTGCAGGTCTCTTGATGCGCCTCAGCGCTGCTTCGACAACCGGATTGGAATCGAGAGTCTCATCGTCGTCTCTTGCTGAATTGCCGTTGAAATTCTGCGCCAGGCGCTTTTCTTTTGCCAGACGTACCTTCTCTTTTACCTGTACCCGCCAGTCGGGCATTTCAGTGAGTTCCGGTTCAGTATCCACTGCGACTCTCGATGACAGTCGCGCAGGGAGAGCCCCGGGCTGCAAAGTAGAAGCGGGGAACTTGATCAGAGTCCCTTCTGAATCCCTTGACGAATATTTTATCGCCGGCGTACTGTCATTTTTATCTTTAACCGCATCCGCCTGGATGTTTTGACGGAGTGGAATCGGTTATGACTTTGCCGCCTTCCTCACGCCATTGCTTGACTCGCTGCATTGCATTGTTGTGATTGCATGATCTGCAAACGATCGTGGCGCCGGGCAACTCTTTCCGCATTTTCACATATCATGGTCTGGCTCGAACTTTCATCTCATGCGATCTAACGAAGACTTTTCAATACCATGCAATCCCAGTCCTTAGATTAATCATGAGATATCTCGGTCGAAATAGATGTCTGAATTGACTTTAGTGTACTTGAACCAAGCGGATACTATCAGATTGACATAGGCAGGGTCAAGAAAGATTGTTGATAAATAAAGGTTTATCGAAACAAACTGTTAAGTCCATGGTAGTCAATAATTTCTGGCTGAAGAAAAATCGGTAAATTCAAGCTGAGGACAGGAAATCTGAATTTCGAGACCGTGCGGGACTCTGTTTTTGGCTGAAACAGTTCCCTGACAGGCTTCGACGCAACTCTTAACAATGGCCAGACCGAGCCCGGTTCCGCCCGTATCCCGCCCTCTGTCTGACTCGATTCTATAAAAGGGATCGAAGAGTTTATCCAAAGATTCCACCGGCACCCAGGACCATTATCGGAGATGGAGATGATGACACGCTCCTTTACTCTCAGGGCATCTATTAGGATTACCTCGCCTTCGCCTGCATACCGAACTGCATTTCTCAAAACATTGGCGATTGCCCGGTTAAGAAGCTCGGGTTGGGCATGAACCCATTGATCGTCAGTGATATTTGAAATGACCTTGCCAATGACGTCCTCTCGCTCGGAAGCCTTTTCAATAACCTCCTTGAGATTGACGTTCTGAAGCTTCACTTCGGTTTTCGTCATACCGGCTTTGGTATAGGTGAGGAGTTCACCAACGAGTCTGGTCATCAACCTGACCTCTTCCTGAGCGTCCGCTACGTAACTTTTCTGGGCCGGATCTATGCGTTCTTCCAGGATGCTGAGTGCGACCTGCATTCTTGCAAGGGGTGAGTTCAGCTCATGCGAAACATCGCCGAGAAATCTCTTCTGGCCACTGACAAAGCCTGCCAGTCTGCCAGCCAGGTGATTGATGGCGCTGGCCAGTCTTCCCAACTCGTCGGTTCGGTTCTCATCCACTCTGATGTCGAACTTTTCGTCGGCGATCTTTTCGGTAGCGAGGGTCATCTCTTTTACCTTTCTGGTAATCCGGCGGACGAATGGAAACCAGAGAAGAAACGAGATGGAGAGAACCAGTCCGATGATGACGAGGAAGGGGACGGGATTGAAGAACAATCCGTGACCAGTAATCGAATCTGACCAGGCAATCAGGGTCGATCTGGTCGGAAACGGGGTGCCGGGTTCAAGGACGGGGATGCGGACTCCGGCCCAGTACCGACTGGGATTGGTTGTTCGGATCATGAATGCCTGGCGCCTTCCCGGCGGACCGCCAGCAAACGGTGGAGGGCCAGGTGACCTGCCCGGGCCAGGTCCGTCAGACTCCCTGATTTTCTCAAGCACTGCAGAAGGCAGAGCGATCTCCCTGCCTGCCAGTCTTTTTCCCGTATTGTCGAAGAGCAGGAATTCGACGTTATATGTTCCCGAATAGCGCTCAAAGACCTGACTGCGCTCCTCCGGGCTCAAACCGCGAATTTCGAATCCAATCTGCCTTGCCACGATTTCAATCTGGTTGCCGGGATCGCCTATCAACGACGAGAAGGGAATGAACCTGAACTGAAGATTGAAAAGGAAAAAATGGACGACAACCAGTACGATCAGGTTGAAGAAGAACCAGAGCAGAATTCTTGTAAAAAGTGAGAACCTGAGTTTCATCGATAAAGATTCCGGTGATATTTAATCAAGATCAGTTATTCAGATTATTGATCAACAGGCAGATTTCTGATCAGCAGGTATCCGGCCGATCTCAAGGTTTTGATGAACTTTGGATGTTTGGGGTCGTCCCCCAATTTGCGTCTGAGAGAAGAGATATGCACATCGATCGATCGATCGAAGGCCTCGTAATCGCGGCCGCTAATGACAGCCAACGGATTTTCCCGGCTCATCACGCGATCGGCGGATTTGGCCAGAGCCAGAAGCAGATCGAATTCCAGCGGAGTCAGATTCAGATTTGTTTCACCCAGCACTGCCCGCCTGGCGGATGGTTCAATCTGCAGTTCGTTGACGACGACCCGGTCATCAGTCGTTTCCGGCGCTTTCTCGGCCGACATTTGAGAACGTCGTGTCACCGCTCTCAATCTTGCAAGCAGCTCCCTGGTTGAAAAAGTTTTTGGAAGATAGTCGTCCGCACCGATCTCCAGCCCGACTATTCTATCGGACTCATCTCCAAGCGCCGTCAACATCAATACCGGAACGGTTGAGAATGATCGTATCTGTCTGAGAACTTCAAAACCGTCCATTCCCGGCAACATGACATCGAGGATGATCGCTTTGTAGCTGCCGCCCTTTACCATCTCCAGACCTTGCGGTCCGGTGCCGGCCACATCCACCTCATAACCCATCGGTTTGAGATAATCGCTGATCAACCTGCAAAGCTTCTGATCATCATCAATAATCAGCACCGGTGTGCTCGAATAACCGCCGGCATCGATCGACATAATTGGTGAAAATGCCCCTTTCGAAATCAGTTTAAACCTGATTTCAGTTTAAAACAGTCATCTTTACCATTTCTTAACAATTTTCCCGTGTCTCCACATCATAGCTTTACTTTGCCGGAGTATATTTCCAATTGGAAAGAGGCGGAAAATCGATTAGTGAGATTCCGCTGACAACAAAGGAACTGATTTCCAGATTGTCAAATTGCCAAATTGCCAAATTGTTGAAGGAGGAAAGAATGAAAAACCGCAGGATTTACCTTGTAAGTGCAGGCATTGCCTTGATGCTTATGTTTGTTATAGGCGCCGGGTTGGACCATGCGAAAGCGTTCCAGCAGGGGCCTCCCATGAGAGGTGGTCAGGGTGGTCCGCCGATGCACGGTGGACCGGGCGGTCCGCCGCATGGCCCAGGAGGTGAAATGGCCGGCCCGCCGGATTTCGTCTTCAGACTGCTCAACCTGACCGACCAGCAGAAAGAGCAGATCAAGGCTTTCCACGAAAAAGCCATGGCTGATTCAAAACAATATTTTGACCAGTTAAAGCCGATTCATGAATCTCTTCATGCATTGACTGAAAGTGCCAGTTTTGATGAAGGGGCCGCACGCAACCTCATCAATAATGAGAATGTCCTGAATACCGAGCTCAATCTGATCAGGCTCAAAACCGAGAACGCCACCTATAATGTTCTCACCGCCGAACAGAAGGCCAAACTTGCCGAGTTGCGCAAGAACATGGAATCTCATAAACCTCGTCAGGGTCCCAGACCTTCAAGATAAAATTGCAGGGGGAATTTAAGTTTCCCATCCCTATTCAGGACGGAGCGGATGATTGACCGGTCAAGTCAGGCATCCGCTCCGTTTGTTTATTTTCAGCTTCGATTTCCGATACTCCAAACTCGAACCCGTATTGAATATTTCTTTCCCGAGCCCAAAAAGTAATTGTCATCCAGCCCTTGAGTAAGTGATAATCATCCGGTCTGAAACCCACCTACTTAGAGAAGTTTGAATGTTTTGCCGTAATACTTCAGTTGTCAACAGGAGGCAAGAGATTATGAGAATCCGGAAGAGTCTTCTTTTAGGAATCGCCTGCGCATTGATTGGTTGTTCCACCTTCGCCGCCGGCAGTGTGTCATATGCCAAAGCCGTCAATGGTGTGATTCAGGGGCAGCAGCAGTCGCACCCGGTTGATGCACAACATCCGGAAGCTCCTCCGCAGAGGAGAGGCCCCAGAATTGGCACGGACCAGCACCTTCTTTCAATGCTCAACTTGAATGAAGATCAAAAGGCGAAAATCAAAATTATCCGTGACAGGGAAGCGGTTGATACCAAACCCCTCCAGGAACAGTTGAAAAACATGCAGGAATCCTTGATTTGTCTCGCCGAAGGCGCAAATTTTGATGAGAATGCAGTCAGGGGCCTGGTTAATCAGGAATCACAGTTGCTGGCTGAACTCAATCTGATCAGGATTCGATCTCAAAATCTGGTCTTCAATTTATTGACGACTGATCAAAAAAACAGACTCTCGGAATATCGAAAGAATATGAAGGTGGAGCCGCCACCGCCACCAAAACCGCCGGCGCCGCCAAAACCGCCGTCAGAGTAAATATTTTAGAGAGTGTTTACATCAATTTGGACAGGGCTAATCCTCATTCGATTAATCCTGTCCATTTTCATTATCTAGGCGTGAAAAGTATTGACCCGGATTGATAACTGAAGCATCATCGCCTTTGATATCAACTAACTGTCAAATAACAAGTTTAACCCACATCCTGAGGTGAAATATGAGATCTCTTATACCCTCTTTGTCCCCGGAGCATCATTTTTCTATGAAAATAAAATATTCGATCTTATTCTCACTGGCCCTGACCATGTTTCTGGCCATTGCCACGCCATCTGCTTTTGCGCAGTCACAAGCGATCAATGCCCAGATTGAAGGAACTGTCACTGACTCCAACGGCGCGGCGATCCCGAATGCCAAAATTACCGTGGCCAACATCGGTACGGGCGTTACGCGCAATGTGGTTTCGGATGAGAATGGATTTTACAGGGTTCCATTATTGCCTCTGGGTAGTTACAAGGTGACGGCAGAAGCGGCTAATTTCAAGAAACTGATTCGCGAAGGGATCACCCTGACGACAGGTCAGGCGGCGACTATTGTGATGCAGCTTCAGCCCGGCGGAGTAACAGAAGAGATCACCGTCAGCGCGGATGCTCCGATTGCGGACCTGGCAAAGCTCGATGTCGGGCGAGTCATGAATGAACGTGAAGTGCGCAACCTGCCACTGGTTTCGCGCAATCCTTACAATTTCTCATTGCTTCAGGCGAACGTCACCGGACGCCCGAATTCGGAATTCGGCGTGCCCAGAATCAATGCGAACGGCTATACCCGTCGCACCAATTACATGCTTGACGGCAACAACAATACGCAGGCTGATCGCGCGGGCATTCGCCTGATGCCGCTTTCAGAGACCTTCGTCAGTGAAGTCCAGTTGGTGACAAACGGCTTTGCCGCCGAGTTCGGAAACACGCCGGGGCTGATTATGAATGCAGTCACGCCGGCCGGCACCAATCAGTATCATGGCTCGGCGAGCTATCGTTTCCGCCGGACACCCTTTTCGGGACGCCCGTTCTTCTTCTCGGGAGTCAATCGCCCGCCGACAGTCGTCGATAATTTCACAGGCGCAATCGGCGGCCCGATAGTCAAAGACAAGTGGCATTTCTATACCGGATATGAGCGAGTTTCGCGTGATCTCGCAGGTGAGCCGCAGCGCGTTGTGACCATTACACAGGCGACTAAGGATGCACTGGTTGCCGCAGGATTGCCGGCCGGTATCTTCCCGGCATCAATTCCAACTTCACAGAAAGTCAATTTCTATATCTTTCGGACAGACTGGCAGGTAAATAATAATAACCATCTTGTCGGGCGTTATAATCTTTTCAGGAACACATCTCCCGATAACATTGCCGGCGGATTGAACACTCTTCAGCGCAGCATCGATTTCGTCGATGCATCCGATTCGGTTGCAGTCCAATTGGTGACCAATATCAGTTCGAATGTCATCAATGAGTTTCGCTACCAGTATGCGCGGCGCAACTCGCAGAACGTCGCGAACGCCAATTCAGGCCAGGGGTTGACTATCGCTATCACCAACATCGCCAACTTCGGCGCACCGACAGATGACTTGATCCAGCCGCTTGAAACATCGAATCAGGTAATCAACAACCTGACCATTAATCACGGATCACACACCATCAAGGTCGGAGGCGGTTTCAACCGAATCTATGACCTGCGTCAATCGAGACCGCGCGCTCAATATACATTTCCGACCCTTCAGGCATACCTTGACGCCAAAAGCGGAAAGACTCCAAAAGGGTATGTGAATTACGTTGAAGCCTTCGGCAATCCCGAGATCGAGTATAATTCGGTCTTCTATCAATTTTTCGCTCAGGATGACTGGAAGGTCACCAACAGGCTGAAGATCAATTATGGCCTCCGTTACGACCTCTACGATGTCCCTCAGGCTAACGCCAATGCGCCTCTGGCATATTCACAGAACTTCAATGTCGATAAAAACAACTTTGCGCCGCGGCTGGGCATAGTTTATGGTCTGCGTGAAGGCAACCGACCGACCGTGATCCGAGCGAGCGCCGGTCTCTATTACGAACCGCCTTTGCTCGACATCTATAGAACAGCGCTTCAGAACGACGGCAGTCCTCGATTCTTCAATTTTACCCTTGTCCCGACAGCCGCCGGAGCTCCGTCATTCCCCGGCACGTTAGGAAATCTGCCGCAGGGGACGACACTGCCGGCACAGAGCCCCTCGGCAGTGGCTCCAGATTACGAGAACCTCGTGGCCTTTCATACCAACCTGCAGATTGAACAGGCACTGACCGACAACCTTTCAGTCACGCTCGGTTACATACGATCAAAAGGCAACCATATACCCGTTTACAGGAACGTTAATTTGATCAATCCGACCAGCACGCTGGCAGACGGACGACCGGTATTCAGTTCGACCGTCAGTGCAGCCACCCGCCTTTTCCCGCAGTTCAATAACATTTTTCTGGTGGAATCGGCCGGTAATTCGGAATACAACGCCGGAGTGCTGACTCTGACCAAACGTTTCAGTCAGGGTTACCAATTCAGTGCAAACTACACCTGGTCGCATTCGATCGATGACGCGCCGGAACAGAACCTGGTGGCCGCCACATCGTTCATTCAATCCGATCCATTCAATCGCCGGCGTGACCGCGGCAATTCATGGGCCGATCAGCGGCACACATTTGTCCTGAGTTTCGTCGGTCGTCCGACCTTCCAGATCGAGAACAAATTCCTCAATCAGCTCGTCAACGGGAACCAGCTCGGAATCATAGTCACGGCCAATAGCGGCGAGTTGTTCAATATAGTCTCAAACAGAGACCTCAATTCTGATGGCAACTCCGCTTCAGATCGACCGTTGTTCATCGGGCGCAATACCGGTAACCTTCCGAATCAGTATAACTGGGACCTGAGATATTCACGGTTCATCAATTTCACTGAGAGGTTCAACGTCGAGGTATTTGCAGAGTTTGTCAACTTCTGGAACCGCAAGAGCATCTTCCAGGTAAGCGGCGTGGTGACGACCAATGCGGACGGCAGCCTGACCGCTCCGCTGCCCGATTTCATCAATCGCGTCGGAGCGAACCCTGTTGCTCTCGACAGTCGTCAGTTCCAGCTCGGGTTCAAGTTCAATTTCTAAACAATATTTCAACAGGCACATCTTAATGATGAAAATCACGAGACAGGCAGAAATCATATGTTTCTGCCTGTCTCGTTTTTTTTCTTCGAATCTCACAATCTGGTAATCCATGAAATCGCATAATAAAGACATCAAATTCCCCGCGAAGATATACGCAGAAACCATCCTCACACCAAATTTCAAAGATTCTCAGAAATACTTCTTCGATTCGCTGATGCATCTGCATTACGCTCACTGCCTGATGCTGGCCAAACAGCGGATCATTACACGCCATGAGGCCGTGACGATTCTCAAAGGCCTGGACTCACTCGACAGAGCCGGAATCCTGCGAGCGAAGTATGATGGATCGGTGGAAGATCTCTACTTTTATATCGAGCGGGAGCTGATCAAAAAGATCGGCGAAGAGACGGCCGGAAAGCTGCATATCGCCCGCAGTCGAAACGACATCGATGTCACGCTTTACCGAATGAAACTCAGATCAGAGGTTCTCAGCCTGACCAATGACCTGATTTCATTGCGAAACGAATTGATCCGGCTGGCGCGGGCAAACCTGAAAACAGTCATGCCTGCTCACACGCACACACAGCCGGCTCAGCCGACGACACTGGCTCATTACATTTCGGCGGCCCTGGAATTTCTCTCGCGCGATATCGCGAGATTTCGAAGGTCCTTCGAATATGTCAACCGGAGCCCGCTTGGAGCCTGTGCCATCACGACGACGGGCTTTGATATCAATCGCATGCATACCGCCGGCCTGCTCGGATTCGAAGGGCTGGTCGAAAATTCATACTACGCCATAGGCGGGATCGACTATCTACTTGAAGCCGTTTGCGCCATTGCCACTTCAGCCGTCAGCCTCGGAAAATTCACGCAGGATCTGCTCTTGTGGGCGACTCAGGAATTTTCGTTTCTGACGCTCAACAACGGCTATGTTCAAACCAGTTCGATCATGCCGCAAAAACGGAATCCGGTGGCGCTTGAACATGTTCGAATCCTGTTGAGCAAGTCATTCGGGCAGGCGCAGGCTGTCATGACCAGCGTTCACAACACCCCGTTCGGCGACATCAACGACGTTGAGGATGACCTTCAACCACTGGTCTACTCGACCTTTTATGATGCCGGGAGGGCCGTCAAATTACTGACTGGAGCCGTGGCTGCAATTGAGATCGATCGTCAGGGGCTGAAAAATAAAGCCTCGGGCAGCTTTCTCACCATGACTGAGCTGGCCGATACGCTGACACGCGAAGAGAAGCTGAGCTTCAAGATGGCTCACCGCCTGGTGACGCAGACTGTCAAACGTCTGCCCGGCGCGTGTCCAAATCATCATGAAATCGTGGATACGCTGATGATCCTGGCCAAAGAGATTCTTGGCAGGGAACTCAAAACCAGCCGAAAGACACTTATTGAAGGGCTTTGCCCTTTGAATTTCGTCAATGTCAGAAATGTTACCGGCGGCCCAGCCCCCGCAGTGGTTGCCGATTTCCTCTCCCGGCAGAAACAAATCGCTTCCGATGACCTGAGATGGGCAAAAGGGAAGATGGAGCTTTTAGTTGGCTTCCCAAAGAAAATTGACAAGGAAAAATCGAAGTTGATTTGATGGATTTCGCGGGGACAAAGGTATTTTTCATCGCCAAGAACGCCAAGGATTGATAGCCGGGATTTGGCCTGACATCTCGATTTCAGCCGGTTTTAAAAGTAAATTATGAATCACTCCCTGAACCCTCTTGGCGTTCTTGGCGATGAAAAATACCTTTATTCCCCCTGCTCTCTGAACCCAGGTTGATCTATTCGTCGTCTTCTTCAAACGAGAATTCTTCTTCCTCGGTTTCGACTTCCTCTTCCGGTTCGAGGCTGTCTTCCAGATCCACTTCCAAATCATCCTCAAAAGCGGCCTCATCGTAATCAGGCTCGGTTTCCTGGACGGTACGGGCGGCGGTGCTGGCGGCGACCATTGCGTCAATATAGCTTTGAGTATCGTCGACCTCTTCGGCCTTGAATTCGCTCATTGTCGCATCGTGTGCGATCTTGACGCGTCGATAGAAGTCCATGCCGGTTCCTGCCGGGATCAGGCGACCCATGATCACGTTCTCCTTGAGACCGCGCAGGTAATCGACCCTGCCCGAGATGGCAGCCTCGGTCAGAACCCTCGTTGTCTCCTGGAAGGAAGCAGCCGAGATGAAGGATTCAGTCGACAGTGATGCTTTTGTGATCCCAAGCAGCAGTGGATCCGCGGTTGCCTGCTGGCCGTCTTCTGCTGTCACCCGGGCGTTCTCATCCTGGAAGCGGAATCGATCAACCTGCTCTTCGAGCAGGAACTCGGTGTCTCCAACATCCTTGATTCGAACCCAGCGAAGCATCTGGCGGACGATCACTTCGATGTGCTTGTCATTGATGTGCACACCCTGCAGTCTGTAGACTTCCTGAATCGCGTTGACCAGATACCTCTGCAGTTCCTCGGTTCCTCGAACAGAAAGGATGTCGTGGGGGTTGAGCGGTCCGTCCATCAATGGCTCGCCGGCCCTCACCCTGTCGCCTTCCTGAACGTTGATGTGAGTTCCGCGAGGGATTGAATACTCGCGCTCTTCACCGTTGTCGCCAACAATGAGAATCTTCTGCGATCCCTTGGTCACGTTTCCGAATTTGACGGAGCCGTCAATTTCGCTCATGACGGCAGTTTCGCGGGGTTTGCGTGCTTCGAAGAGTTCCACGACGCGCGGTAGACCGCCGACGATATCCTTGGTGCGGGTGATTTCACGCGGGATCTTGGCGATAACGTCTCCCGGAGCGACTGCGTCGCCATTGGAACCATGAGGTTGGCTCGGATAGGCATCGAGTAGAACTTGAGTACCTTGCCGGCCTCGTTCTTGATTTCGATTCGCGGCTGGCGCTTCTCATCCGGCGAGTCCATCACGATCGGGCGGGTCATGCCGGTCACTTCATCGACTTCCTCATGAACGGTGACTCCCTCGATCAGGTCTCTCCAGTGAACTGTACCGCCCACTTCGGTCAGAATTGCGAAGGTGTAAGGATCCCATTCGGCGATCTTCTGACCTTCTTCAACCCTGCCGCCGTCGGGCATATTGAGTGTGGCGCCATAGGCGATCGGGTAACGTTCGACTTCTCGGCCCCGATCATCGACGATGAGCACCGACCCGTTGCGATTCATCGCCACGATCCTGCCCTGACGACTGATAATCGTGTTGAGAGAATCGTACTTGACGTGTCCGGATTTGCGTGACTCGTGAAATGACTGTTCGGAAATCTTCGAAGCCGTACCGCCGATGTGGAAGGTACGCATCGTCAACTGAGTGCCCGGTTCTCCAATCGACTGGGCGGCTATGACTCCAACCGCTTCACCGATATCGACAACCTTGCCGACGGCCAGATTGCGACCATAACAACTGATACAAACACCGCGGCGTGATTCGCAGGTGAGCACCGTGCGAATTCTGACGCGCTCGATACCGGCATTCTGAATTTTCAGTGGCGACATCTTCGGTGATCTCTTCCTTGTCCTTTGCGAGAATCTCGCCGGTGATTGGGTCAATGACGTCTTCGAGTGCCACGCGACCGATAATGCGTTCACGCAGCCCTTCAATGATATCTCCGCCCTCGGTGATGGGTTCGGCCCAGATGCCCTTGACCGTCCCGCAGTCTTCTTCAGAAATGATCACGTCCTGTGCGACGTCAACCAGACGGCGGGTGAGATACCCGGAGTCTGCAGTCTTCAATGCCGTATCGGCCAGACCCTTGCGGGCTCCGTGCGTGGAGATGAAGTACTGCAGCACGTTGAGTCCTTCACGGAAGTTGGCGCGAATCGGAGTCTCGATGATTTCGCCTGACGGTTTGGCCATCAGACCGCGCATACCGGCCAGCTGGCGAATCTGCTGCTGGTTACCGCGTGCCCCTGAATCAGCCATCACCAGAATCGGATTGAGCTCGCGCGATTCCTTCTCACGCTTGCTCATCTCCTTGAACATCTCGTCGGCGACTTTTTCCGTCACCTCGGACCAGATTGCCACAACCTTGTTGTAACGCTCACCGTTGGTGATGACACCGTCTTTGTACTGCTGCTCGACCTTGATGACTTCGTTTTCAGCCGCTCCAACCAGATCTTTCTTGCTGGGAGGCGTGACCATGTCATCGATTCCGATTGAAATGCCGGCTTTGGTTGCATAAAGAAAGCCAAGTTCCTTCAATTTGTCGAGCATGACCACGGTAATCTGGTGCCCGAGCCGCAGGAAACTGTAGTTGACCAGGCTCTGCATGCCCTTCTTCTTCAACATTCCGTTGACGTAAGGCATCTCCTTCGGCAGAGCGTCGTTGAGGATGACCCGGCCGACGGTGGTGTTGATGGTGCGGTTAACTTCGTGGACAGTTGCCTTGATGATATCCTGATTATCCCGCTCATTTTCGAGGTCAATCAGTTTTCCATCATATCTCAGGCGAATTTTGGTCTGAGTGGTGAGCTCTTTTGCATCCAGTGCGATCAGCACGTCATTGAGATTGGCGAAAGACCGTCCTTCACCCTTGGCGCCATCGAACGCTCTCGTCATATAGTAGCAGCCGAGAACGATATCCTGTGTCGGAACCGCTATTGGTTGACCCGAGGCAGGGAGAGGATGTTGTTGGAGGACAGCATCAGGACCTGGGCTTCAATCTGAGCCTCTGGCGAGAGCGGAATGTGAACCGCCATCTGGTCGCCGTCGAAATCGGCATTGAAAGCCGTACAGACGAGCGGGTGAATCTTGATTGCCTTGCCTTCAACGAGCACCGGCTCGAATGCCTGAATGCCCAGTCGGTGCAGCGTCGGAGCTCGGTTGAGAAGAACCGGGTGCTCCTTGATCACCTTTTCGAGGATATCCCAGACGACATCGTCGTGCTGCTCGACCTTCTCTTTTGCCTGCTTGATCGTTGCGGCATGTCCTTCAGCTTCCAGCCTGTTGTAGATGAAGGGCTTGAACAGTTCAAGCGCCATCTTCTTCGGAAGTCCACACTGGTGCAGCTTGAGATCCGGTCCGACGACAATCACCGAACGGCCGGAATAATCGACTCGCTTGCCGAGCAGGTTCTGGCGGAATCGGCCCTGCTTGCCTTTGAGCGTGTCGGAGAGCGATTTGAGCGGGCGGTTGTTAACGCCGCGCAAGACGCGGCCACGGCGGCCGTTGTCAAACAATGCGTCAACCGCTTCCTGAAGCATTCGCTTCTCGTTTCGCACGATCACTTCCGGCGCTTTAAGCTCGATCAGCTTCGACAGGCGGTTGTTCCGGTTGATCACTCGACGATAGAGGTCGTTGAGATCCGAAGTCGCAAATCGTCCGCCATCCAGAGGCACCAGCGGGCGAAGCTCCGGGCGGAATCACGGGTATCACATCAAGGATCATCCATTCCGGCTTGTTCCCGGATTTCCGGAATGAATCGACCACCTTCAGCCGCTTGGAATACTTGAGCTTCTTCTGCTGGCTGGTTTCAGTCTTCATCTTGAAACGAAGTTCCTCTGCCAACCCGTCTATATCGACCTTCTGAAGCAATATCTTGATGGCTTCGGCACCCATCCGGGCGACTTCATCGTTGAACTTGCCTGGGAATTCCTGCCTCAACTGGCGATAACGCTCATCGGTGAGCATCTCGCGTTCCTTGAGCGGCAGTCCAAGAGATTCAATCTCTTCCTTGTCCGCGATGACTATGTAGTTTTCGAAGTAGAGAACTTTCTCCAGTTCGCGCAGCGGGATGTCGAGCAGGTGACCGATTCGTGATGGCAGTCCCTTGAAAAACCAGACGTGCGAACAAGGACTGGCCAACTCGATATGACCAAGGCGTTCGCGGCGCACCTTTGCCTGAGTCACCTCGACTCCGCACTTGTCGCAGACCACCCCGCGATGCTTCATGCGCTTGTATTTACCGCAGAGGCATTCCCAGTCGGTGACCGGACCAAAGATGCGGGCACAGAAGAGACCATCACGCTCAGGTTTGAAAGTTCGATAATTAATCGTTTCGGGTTTGGTGACATGCCCGTGTGACCAGGAACGAATCTTCTCCGGCGATGCCAGGCTGATTCGAATCGCTTCAAAATCTGGTGTCAGTGGTTTATCACCTGCGTATCTCAACATTTAATCCCTCCAAAGTTGCGGCTCATGCCGAGGGCCAGTATTCACAAATACCATTTCGCTGATGATTATCAGCAGGGTTAACAGGATCAAAAGGTCCTGTTAACCCGCATTACTTTCATCTCAGGCTTCCTGAGGCTCGCGCCGTCTCAACTCCACATCCAGGCAGAGAGACTGAAGCTCTCGGACAAGGACGTTGAATGATTCGGGCAATCCCGGCTCGAAGTCCGATTCACCTTTGACGATAGCCTCATAAATCTTGGAGCGTCCCGCGACGTCGTCAGATTTCGCGGTGAGCAGTTCCTGTAAGATATGAGCCGCGCCGTAGGCTTCAAGCGCCCAGACCTCCATCTCTCCGAAGCGCTGTCCGCCGAACTGGGCCTTGCCGCCCAAAGGCTGCTGCGTGATCAGAGAGTAGGGGCCGATCGAACGGGCGTGAATCTTGTCGTCGACCAGGTGCGACAGCTTGAGCATATAGATGTACCCGACGGTAACCTTCTGTTCGAAGGAGTCTCCGGTAATTCCATCGTAAAGGATGGTCTTGCCGGATTCGTTGATCATCTGCGGACTGCCGGCTTTTGTCAGTTTCTCGTCGGCGTCCATCAGCAATCGCTTGATGTCGGATTCCTGGGCGCCATCAAAGACAGGGGTTGCATATTTCAACCCGAGGACGCTGGCTACCCAGCCGAGGTGGGTCTCAAGTATCTGCCCCACGTTCATGCGCGAAGGCACGCCGAGAGGGTTGAGGACTATCTCTACCGGGGTGCCGTCGGGAAGGTAAGGCATGTCTTCCTCAGGGAGAATGCGAGCGATCACACCCTTGTTGCCATGGCGTCCGGCCATCTTGTCGCCAACTGAAAGCTTGCGCTTCATCGCGATGAAGACCTTGACCATTTTGATGACGCCGGGTGCGAGCTCATCGCCCTTTTTGATCTTTTCGATCTTTTCCTGATAAAGGGCATCCAGGATCGCTATCTGGCGTTCAGTGCGCTGTTCAAGATCCTTGATCTCTCCCGAGACATCGCGTGAGCCGCTGACCTCGATCTTCTTGAGCGCCCCAATATCCATTCCCTCAAGCATGACTCGGGTCAGTTTGGCACCCTTGCTCTCGATGGTGCGGCCACGGAAGACGAGGTCTGCTTCAAGTTTGCGTCCTTCAAGCAGTTCATAGATGCGCTTGTTTCTCTCCTCCTCGACAATACGTATCTCGTCATCGAGGTTTTTGCGGAGTTTCTCTTCCTCGGCCGTTTCTATCGAAAGGCTTCTGGCATCCTTGTCCTGGCCTTTTCTGGTGAAAACCTTGACGTCGACCACAGTCCCTTCAATGCCGGGAGGGCAGGTGAGTGATGCGTCGCGAACATCGCCAGCCTTCTCTCCGAAGATGGCGCGGAGCAGCTTCTCTTCGGCCGTCAACTGAGTCTCGCCCTTGGGTGTGACCTTCCCAACGAGAATAGATCCAGGTTTAACGTAGGCGCCGATGCGAATGATTCCACTGTCATCAAGGTCGCGAAGAGCCGCTTCACCGACATTGGGAATGTCGCGGGTAATCTCCTCGGGACCGAGCTTGGTGTCGCGGGCTTCGATCTCCAGTTCCTCGATGTGAATCGAGGTATAGTAATCGGCCTTGACCATCTTCTCTGAAATGAGAATCGCATCTTCGAAGTTGTAACCGCGCCAGGGCATGAAGGCGACAAGAACGTTGCGTCCCAGCGCCAGTTCACCTCCGTCAGTGCAGGGCCCATCGGCGATGACATCGCCTTTTTTGACCCGCTGACCCTTGTGTGCAATCGGCTTCTGGTTGATACAGGTGTTCTGGTTCGATCTCTTGAACTTGATCAGCGGGTAAATATCCGCCGTCACTTCGCGTGAGATCGTGCCGTCGACATTGTGATCGACCCTGATGATGATTCGCTCGGAGTCGACGACATCAACAACGCCGTCGCGTTTGACGACCACGACCGCTCCGGAATCCTGCGCCGTCACTCTTTCCATTCCGGTTCCGATCAGCGGCGCTTCCGCACGCAGCAACGGAACGGCCTGACGCTGCATGTTCGATCCCATCAATGCACGGTTGGCGTCATCGTTTTCGAGGAAGGGAATCAGCGATGCCGCAACCGAAACCAGCTGTTTGGGCGAGACATCGAGGAACTGCACATCGTCACGGTGTGCCAGAATGAACTCACCGGCCTGCCGGGCGTTGACGCGCTCGGGGATGATGTTTCCATTCTTGTCGAGCTCGATGTTGGCCTGTCCAATGACATACTTGTCCTCTTCCCAGGCTGAGAGGTAGAAGGGCCATGGCTCAAAGATGGCGTGTTTCTGACCTTCCGGAACCTTCTTGTTGGCGGCGGCAGCCTTGGCCTCATCAATGTGATCGCCGGGCTTGAATCCGGTATCGCCGGGGTTGATGACCTTGACGTAATCGACCACTCTCCCATTCTCGACCTTTCGATATGGAGATTCGATAAAACCGAATTCGTTGATCCTGGCGAAGCACGAGAGGCTCGAGATCAGTCCGATATTCGGACCTTCAGGAGTCTCGATCGGGCAAATACGGCCGTAGTGTGTCGGATGGACGTCGCGGACCTCGAATCCTGCGCGCTCGCGCGAAAGCCCCCCCGGTCCAAGCGCTGAAAGCCTGCGCTTGTGTGTGATCTCCGAGAGCGGGTTGGTTTGATCCATAAACTGTGAAAGCTGCGACGAACCGAAAAATTCGCGCACCGCGGCAGTCACCGGCTTGGCGTTGATCAGATCACGCGGCATCGCCGTCTGCATCTCCTGATGGATCGACATCTTTTCCTTGATCGCTCGCTCCATCCGAACCAGACCGAGCCGGAACTGATTCTCCAGAAGCTCGCCGACCGCACGGACACGCCTGTTGCCGAGATGATCGATATCATCATCGTTGTAGAAGATAACCCGGCCGTCCCTGGTCTTCTGTTCGCCAACGACCCTCTTCAATTTCAGGACATAGTCGATGACATCGAAGAAATCGAGCGGCGAAAGAAGCGGATCATCAAGTCGCTCTCTTTCGGGACGCCCCATCTTGATGTTGAATTTCAGGCGACCAACTCGCGAGAAGTCGAATTTACGCGCATCGAAAAACATTCCATGAAAGAGCGCCGTTGATGTGTCGAGCGTCGGCGGATCGCCGGGTCGCATCTTCCTGTAAATCTCGATCAGCGCTTCCTGCGGGGTCTTGATCGCATCCTTTCGGACCGTCAGGCTGATGACTGTGCCGACATCGTCCTTTTCGGGGAAGAATATCTCAAGAGAATGAATCCCCGCATCGATCGCCCTGGCGATGGTTTCAGGCGTCAACTCGGTGTTGCTCTCGGCAATCACCTCGCCGTCGGTCGTGTTGACCATGTCGGTCAGCGTATAGGCGCCCGTCAGATCTCCAACCTGAACCTTGATCTCCTTGATCCCGGCCTGAACTATGTGATCGTATGCCGAATGGCTGATCTTCTTGCCGCTCTTGACGATCACTTCGCCCTTTTTGTCGGCAATGTCGGATGAGGCTCGTGAGCCGACGATGCTCTGGCTCACCTGCATGAACAGCTGGTTGTTCGTGATGTTGACCCTCTCAACGGTGTAGAAGGTTCTCAGTATCTCCTCGTCGGTCTTCAACCCGAGGGCGCGCAGGAAGATCGTCGCCAGGAATTTGCGCTTGCGATCGATTCGCACGTAAAGAAGATTCTTGACGTCGTACTCGAACTCAACCCACGACCCTCTGTAGGGAATCAACTTGGCCAGGAAATATGAGTTGTTTTGCGCCTTTTCGAAGAAAACGCCGGGCGAACGATGGAGCTGCGAAACGATGACGCGCTCGGTTCCGTTGATGATGAAGGTTCCATTCTCGGTCATCAGCGGCAGGTCACCGAAATAGACCTCCTCTTCCTTGATGTCGCGAATCGATTTCTGCGCGGTCTCTTCATCCTTGTCCCACACTGTCAGGCGGATCTTGACGTGCAGCGGCACGGAGTAGGTCATACCCCTCTCCTGGCACTCCTGGACGTCGTACTTGTGCTTGAGACCCACGGGCTCGCCGCAGTTGTCACAGGTGTTGATCACGTTTTTGTTGTAGGTGCCGCACTGCGTACAGACCACGTCTTCAGAGGACAGCGGGTTGACCTTGATGACCGTTCCGCAACTGCGACAATTCGACCGAAGATGATGAAGCCCCTGCAACTGCCCGCACTTGCACTGCCAGTTGCCGATTCTGTATTCGACAAATTCAAGCGATGAGGTGTCCCTGAAATCGTTGATCGGGAAGGTCGATTTGAAAACAGCCTGAAGACCGATGTGGTCGCGCTCAGGCGGCAACAGGTCCATTTGCAGGAAACGCTCGTAACTTTCTCGCTGAACTTCTATCAGATTCGGAATGCGAACCGTTGTCCGTATCTTTGAGAAGTCGTAACGCGGCCTGTCTTTCATGCTGAGCAGACTGCCCCACGTCTCGTTGTTGCCTGAAGGTGTAATCGGATTCGTTTCGATTGCCATTGCTAATCACGCCCTCTGCGCATAAGGAGCCCCGCCGCGCCTCTTACCGGCGCGGCCGGTTCACCCAATCCGTAATGAAATGACAATGCGGCGGCAAGAGACGATAATGCCCCTGCCGCCCGCATCGCGGTTGTATTTATGATTTTTTGTAATGTGAAGCCTGCCGATGTTTGATACCCAGAGAGTATTGCCAATTAATGCCATTAATCAAACCGCTAGTATAGTTTAAACACCCTGATAACGGCAAGGCGATGTAGCAGAGATTGCGGATTTAAATTAATAATTCAAATCCGCAATTCCTGTTCGGCAAACCAATTTTTCGGCGGCCTGATTTGAAAAAAAACGAAGCAGGCCGGGATGAAAGACCAGGTTTTACTTGAGCTCGACCGAAGCGCCGGCATCTGCAAGCTGCTTCTTCATCTTCTCGGCATCGTCCTTGGAGACGGCTTCCTTGACGGTCTTGGGAGCGCCATCTACGAGGTCCTTTGCTTCCTTGAGTCCGAGCCCGGTGAGTTCACGAACGACCTTGATGACGTTGATCTTGTTGGAGCCTGCTCCGGTGAGAACGACATCGAATGAATCTTTCTCCTCGACCGCAGGAGCGGCGGCGGCGCCGGCAACGGCCATGGGAGCGGCCGCGGCTGCTGCCGAGACTCCAAAGGTCTCTTCAAGCGACTTGACCAGCTCGGAAGCCTCAAGCAGCGTCAAAGTCTTGATCTGTTCAACTATATTCTGAATGTCAGCCATGATGATTAAAATTCCTCCTAAAGATTCTGCCGTCAATTTGAAGAGTCGGCAGTTGAAACTGTTTATTCTCTTGCACCGCTTGAAAGAAAACCGGCGATGCGCCTCTTATCGGCATCAAGACCTGATGGGGCATCACTCCGCATTTCGGTCCTTAAAGAGCAGGCCGCATACTGACTCTGCAACACGACCTGGATGGATAAATCGAAAATTCAAAAAACGAATTTGAAAAAAAGTGTCAGCCTTCAGCGCCTTTTTGCTTGGCGACTTCGTTGACGACAACCGCCAGGTTGCGGGAGACGCCGTTGAGTGCAACAGCAATTCGCTGAGCCTGTGAATTGAGGACGAACATGAGCTTGCTGATCAGCTCCTCCTTCGAGGGCAGGCTGGCGAGTTCGACGATGTCCTTTACCTTGATGACCCGGCCTTCGACGACACCGGCCTTGAAAGTCATCTGATTGTTTTCCTTGGCGAACTTGCTGAGAACCTTGGCCAGGCCGACCGGATCGTTTTCGCTGTAGGCAATTGCAGTCATGCCGATGAAGTGATCCTTGAGCGGCTCGAGCGCCGTGCCCTCGACTGCCATCCTTCCGATGGTGTTCTTGACTACCCGGTAGCTCAGATTTGCCTGACGCAACTGTCTTCGCAGCTCGCAATCCTTCTCAACGGTGAGACCCTGAAAGTTGACCACCAGCGCGTTGGAGGTGCTGCCGAATTCCTCTTTGAGGATCGATATGTCTTTTTGCTTTTGCTCTCTTGTTTTCATAGCTCTTTACTCGGATTGTTTGATAAGGTTGAAATGAACGTCAGGCCGGCGATCATGCGCCTACAGCGGACGGATCGACCAGGATTCCGGGACCCATGGTGGTGGCGACGTTGACCTTCTTGACGTATTTGCCCTTGGCCGTCGCAGGCTTGGCCTGATGACCGCATCGATCAGAGATTTGGCGTTCTCGGTGATCTTGTCGGCGTCGAATGACACCTTTCCGACGGGCACGTGAATGACCCCTGTCTTATCGACGCGATATTCAACCTTGCCGGCTTTTGTCTCCTTGACGGCGGTTGCGACGTCAAGGGTGACGGTGCCGGTTTTCGGGTTGGGCATCAGACCGCGAGGGCCGAGCAGTTTACCCAGTGTGCCGACCGATCGCATCATGTCGGGGGTTGAGATCAGAGCATCAAAGTCAAGATGACCTCCCTTGATCTTGTCGACCAGGTCGTCGCCTCCCACTTCATCGGCGCCTGCTTCCTGAGCTTCACGCTGCTTTTCCGGAGTTCCGGCTATGACGGCTACTCGCTTGGATTTGCCGAGTCCGTGGGGAAGCACGATGGTTCCGCGGACGAGCTGATCAGCTTTGCGCGGATCGACTCCGAGGACCATGGTCACTTCGACTGTCTCATCGAACTTTGCATAGGCGAGCTTCTTCGCCAGTTCGATGGCATCGCCGAGCAAATAGAGTTTGCTCTGGTCAACTTGTGCCAGAGCGGATCTGAATTTTTTTCCTGCCATTGATTGCTTCCTTTCAGGTCGTAACGTGCCCGTTCCGGGACCGGTTGGTCGGGAAGGCCACTCCCTCTTAAGAGAATGCGGGTGTTGTTTTATTGAAATGGATCCGGAAAGCGGGTCTAATAATGAAAAATTACAGAGCCCTGATTTCTCGTCCCGTAATTAAATTATATGATCTCAAGACCAAGGCTCTTGGCCGTGCCTTCAATCGTGCGCATTGCAGATTCGAGATTCGTCGTATTGAGATCGGAAAGCTTGAGCTTGGCTATCTCCTCGATCTGATCTCTGGTGATTGTCCCGATTTTTTCACGATTGGGTTTGCCTGAGCCCTTCTCAATCTTGAGCGCCTTCTTGATCAGGTCCGCCGCCGGCGGCGTCTTGGTGATAAAGGTGAATGATCGATCAGCGTAGACCGTGATGACCACGGGGATTTTGACATCCCCAAGGTTTGAGGTCTTGGCATTGAACTGTTTGCAGAACTCCATGATATTTACGCCCTGGGGGCCCAGCGCTGTTCCAATTGGAGGTGCTGGATTCGCCTTGCCGGCGGGAACCTGGAGTTTGATGTAACCGGTTATTTTCTTAGCCATAATCTTGGTACTATCCTTCTTCCGAGAAAGAAACTTTTTCAACTTCGAGGAAGCCGAGCTCAACTGGAGTCGCTCTTCCGAAAATGGTGACGTTCACCTTGAGCATGTTCTTGTCGGCATTGATCTCCTCGACTGAGCCCATGAAGCTGGTGAAGGGGCCGTTGGTGATTCGTACGGTTTCACCGCGTTCGAATGTGAATTTCGGCTTGGGCTTCTCTGCCGCGACCGCGACGTGATGAACGATCTGGTCAACCTCTTCAGGAGTCAGCGGCGTCGGCTTCTGTCCGCCGACGAAACTGGTCACCTTCGGGGTGCTCTTGATCAGATGCCAGGCCTTGTCTGAAATATCGCCCTTCTCATTGGTCTCAATCTCAACCAGGACGTAGCCGGGAAAGAACATCCGGGTGCTTTCAACGCGCTTCGACCCGCGCATCTCCACCACAGTCTCAGTCGGAATGAGGACCTGGGATATATCGTCACCCATGGCGAATGCCTGGATTCTTGTATTCAGGCTGTCGCGGACTTTTCGTTCATAACCTGAATAAGTGTGAATGATGAACCACTGTTTAGCCATACTGTTTTCAATCATTGGCTGCAAAGTCCCGGGATGCTGCGTCCTGCTCATTGCAGCCGAAACCGAAGAAACTCGTAAAAGTTATCCAAAAACCTTCTTTGCCGCCCACTCAATGCCGCTGATCAGATATGTGAAAAAGATATCAGCGAGGAACAGGTAAAAAGAAAAGAAGAATATGGCGATGACTACGATTACCGTGGTATTGACTACTTCAGTTCGCGAAGGCCACGAAACTTTCTTCATCTCCAGCATGACCTCATGCTGGAACTGGCGGATTGCGGCCAGCCAGCCCACCGGCCGTGCGACTATGGACTGCTCAATCGATTGATCTACCGCCGACGCGGAATCATCACGCGTACTGGATGTTGCCATTGCTTTCACCTCAATTGCCGGTGATCCGGCAGTGGAATCACTTGCCTGATCACCCTGCTTTTTGATTGCTCTTTGCAAAGGGACTGGCAGGGGTATCAGGATTCGAACCCGAACTTTCGGTTTTGGAGACCGACGTGCTAACCGTTAACACTATACCCCTAGAATCAGGTCTCGGGTACCAGACGCCGGATTGCGGATCGAGCCCGCCATCAGCGTCCGATGCCTCTACTTGGTTTCTTTATGCGCAGTGTGCTTGCGGCAGAATCGGCAGAATTTTTTGAATTCGAGCCGCGTCGTTGTCTTCTTTTTATTCTTGGTTGTAACGTAATTGCGGTTTTTGCAATCTCCGCACTGCAACACGATATTATCTCGCATAATTCTGTTTCCTGGAAAATTAGAGCAGAGCGGAGGCGGCCCCGGGTCTGCAATCAGATTGGCGAACAGGCGTCAAAGCTATTCGACGATCTCGGAGATGGTGCCTGCGCCGACGGTGCGGCCGCCTTCGCGGATAGCGAAGCGCAGTCCCTTTTCCATTGCGATCGGCGTGATCAGCTCGATCTCCATCGCGATATTGTCGCCGGGCATGACCATCTCGACTCCCTCGGGCAGACTCGCCACTCCCGTCACGTCGGTCGTGCGGAAGTAGAACTGCGGTCGATATCCGGTGAAGAACGGAGTGTGACGTCCGCCCTCTTCCTTGGTCAGGACGTAGGCCTCTGCCTTGAACTTCGTGTGCGGCGTGATCGATCCCGGCTTGGCGATGACCTGGCCGCGCTCGATCTCCTTGCGATCCACGCCTCTGAGCAGCAGTCCGACGTTGTCTCCGGCTCGACCCTCGTCGAGCAGTTTCTTGAACATTTCGACTCCGGTCACCACCGAGTTCTTCGTGTCGCGGATTCCGACGATCTCCACCGTCTCGCCGACCTTGACGATTCCACGCTCGATGCGTCCGGTCGCCACCGTTCCTCTTCCCGAGATCGAGAAGATGTCTTCGACCGGCATCAGGAACGGCTTGTCGATCTGTCTGGTCGGCGTCGGTATGTAGACGTCCACCTGCGCCATCAGCTCCTCGACCGTCTTCTCCCACTGCTCTTCTCCGTTGAGCGCTCCGAGCGCGCTTCCGCGGATGATCGGGATCTCGTCTCCCGGAAACTCGTACTTCGACAGCAGCTCGCGAACTTCCAGCTCCACCAGATCAAGCAGTTCCGGATCGTCCACCGCGTCGACCTTGTTCATAAACACGACCATCGCCGGAACTCCCACCTGCCGCGCCAGCAGGATGTGCTCGCGCGTCTGCGGCATCGGGCCATCGGCCGCCGATACCACCAAAATCGCTCCGTCCATCTGCGCCGCTCCCGTGATCATGTTCTTGACGTAATCCGCGTGGCCCGGGCAGTCCACGTGCGCGTAATGCCGGTTCGCCGTCTGGTACTCCACGTGCGCCGTCGCGATTGTGATTCCTCTGGCCTTCTCTTCCGGAGCGTTGTCAATCGAATCGAAGCTGCGGAAGGATATCTTCGGGTTGTTCTTCGCGAGCACTTTCGTGATCGCCGCGGTCAGTGTCGTCTTTCCGTGGTCAACGTGGCCTATCGTCCCGACGTTGACGTGCGGCTTGCTTCGGTCAAATTTCTCTTTACCCATAAAAGATCCTTAGTAAATTATCTAAAATAGAGAGTAAATTATCTAAAATAGAGTAAATTCAATCAATAAATTAAAGCCCACAACCGGACTTGAACCGGTGACCTCGTCCTTACCAAGGACGCGCTCTACCAACTGAGCTATGTGGGCGTCATTGAAATCACAGCGAAATCACTGCCGATTTTGCGCCGGTGAGCAGTTGCCCGTCCACCACAAGCAGTTCAAACGCGAGATTTCAAAAAAGCTGGAGCGGGAGACGGGACTTGAACCCGCAACACCTAGCTTGGAAGGCTAGTACTCTACCATTGAGCTACTCCCGCTCTTGTTCTCAGGCTCGAATAATCGAATACCCGGGAATTTAACTGAATGCAGGGGGTAGGATTCGAACCTACGTAAGGCGTTAGCCTGCCGGGTTTACAGCCCGGTGCCATTAACCACTCGACCACCCCTGCATAAATATTCAAACAGAGCCGGTGAAGGGAATTGAACCCCCGACCCGCTGATTACAAATCAGCTGCTCTACCGCTGAGCTACACCGGCTTGGTTGAGCCGCTTTTCCTGACGACATACCCCTCGATAGGGTCATCAAGCATAGAAAGATCATCGCCGTCAAAACCCGCATATTAGCAATGGCGACATCATTTTGCAAGTCTTGTCGGAATTTTTGTCGTCGAATAATGAAATTCTGTCGAGCCGGCAGTGATGAAGGCTATTTTCTGGATCTGATGAGTCCCTTCAATTCGTCCATGAATTCCGAGACATCCTGAAATTCAAGATATACCGAGGCGAAGCGGACATATGCGACCTTGTCGAGTTCCTTGAGCCTTCTCATGATCATTTCGCCGATCTTTGTGGTATGGCGTTCGCGGTCGGGGGAGGTTTGAACATAAGCCTCCACGGAGTTGACGATGGCTTCGAGTTTTGAAGGCGAGATGGGCCGTTTTTCACAGGCGCGCAAAAGGCCGGCCATGACCTTGTCACGGTTAAACGGCTCCCTTCGGCCGTCTTTTTTAATGACCATATAAGGTATTTCGTCGATGCGTTCGTAGCTGGTAAATCTTCTTTCACATTTGAGGCATTCGCGGCGCCTGCGAATTGCATCGCCTTCACGGGATTCGCGTGAATCGACTACCCTGTCTTCAATATGACCGCAGAACGGACATTTCATTTCCTGTGATCCTCCGTATGCATCCTTACTTAAGCACTTAAGCAAAACTTAACCAAATGCCGGGTTGATTAAATTATTGAACAGCTGATTCACTGGCCATCATTTCGCGCAACTGATTAACGCTGATATCGTCCTTGATGAGGAAATAGAGTCCGATAAGAAATGGCGGTCCGAAAGCTATTAGATGATAAACGATTGCGATGCTGGCAGCGAGGTTCGGTTCAAATCCCAGAAATTCCATCGACTTCGCTGCGGCAGCGTGAAATGCACCGGCAGACCCCCCCGGTGTTGGAACGACAGACCCCACAAGGCCGAAGCCCAGAATAAAAACGATCTGACTCAAATTGACGCTTTGACCGAAAGCATAAAGCGTCAGCCAGGTTGCGCCGCTGACCAGGCCCCAGACACAGAAGGTATAGAATACTGTTGTCGCGAGCGCTTTAAAATTCAAAAGGACGCCCAATCCGTCGGCCAGATGCCTGATGAAATTCAGAACCGGGGTGGCCAGTTTTAAGGGCAGTCGCGAAGTTCTCTTTTCGAGCCAGGGAAGAACCAGATCAGCTTTTAATTTCAAGACGACCAGGACGATGATGCCGATGATAACGCCGGCAAAAAGCATGGCTCCGACCGTCCTGATGGCGTTCATCTGCTGATTTCTGGATTGCTGCAGCGACGGCAGTTCAAAGAACAGTAGATTTACGGCAAAGATCAGAACCACTGCCGATGAGTCGAAAATTCTCTCCACCAGGATGGTAGCCAGAGTCGCGCTGGGTCTGATCCGTTCATGCAGGCTCAGAATAGCCGGTCGCACGATCTCCCCCGCTCGTCCGATGACGAAGATGCTGCCAAACCCGATTGATGTGGCGCCAAAGAGGTTGCGGATGCCTACTTTTGCAATGGGAGCCAGGAACGCCTGCCAGCGCAGGCTGCGGACAAACAGGGTAATCATGATCAACAGGGCGCCAAGCGCCAGCGGCCAGATCCTTGCCGTTTTCAGATATCCGCCTACTGTATGAAGATCCAGGCGGCTGACGAACCAATATGCCAGCCCAAACGCTATTAAAAGGATCAGCAGCGGTTTGATTTTATTTGTCACAATAGCCAGTCACCACAAGATATAGTAGGAAATCGCCAAACTACAACAAATAAGCGATTGGCGCAAGGTAGGGTCAGGAGACGTCACGGGTTGAGAACGGATTGAGAGAAGTCAATTTCGCAGTGCCCGGGCAAACGGCTATTGCCTCATGAACTGAAAAAATCCGGCTTGATCAGTTTCGAACGAGCGGCGTTTTCGGGGAATCAACCG
Organism: Acidobacteriota bacterium; assembly: GCA_016710075.1. Classification (GTDB taxonomy): domain Bacteria; phylum Acidobacteriota; class Blastocatellia; order RBC074; family RBC074; genus JADJLO01. Next base: position 93,605 of record JADJLO010000043.1, read on the forward strand.
AAAATATCCTTTACTTTATTGCCCAGGCGTTTTGCCGCGCCAAGATTCTGTTTTTCTTCGAGAGCGGCGAATTGTTCGAGCAGTTTTTTCTGCTCGCGGCTGAGTTTTGATGGAGTGACAATGGTGGTGACGACAAACAGGTCGCCGCGGGCGTGACCCTGAAGCGAGACGATGCCCTTGCCTTTGACGCGGAATATTGATCCGGTCTGAGTGGCTTCGGGAACCGAGAGCGACTCCTCGCCGTCAAGGGTGGGGACTTTGATATCTGATCCCAGAGCGGCCTGAGTAAAGCTGAGAGGGACATTAACGTAGAGGTTGTTGGCCTGGCGTTCAAACAGTTCGTGCTCCTTGACCTGGATGACGACATAGAGATCTCCGGCCGGTCCACCGCTGGATCCGGCTTCGCCCTCGCCGGACAGCCTGAGTCTGGCTCCTGTGTCGACGCCGGCAGGGATTTTTATCTCAAGGTCCTGTTCTTTTTCAATTCTCCCCTGGCCGCGACAGGTTTTGCATTGATTGGCGATCATTCTGCCTGTGCCGCGGCACTGGTGACAGGTACGGCTGACTGAGAAGAATCCCTGTTGAAATCTGACCTGACCGGCACCGCCGCAGACATTGCAGGCCACGGGAGATGTGCCCGGGGCGGCTCCGGAGCCACCGCACGGATCGCAGGTTTCAAGGCGCGGAACATTTATTTCAGTCTTAAAGCCGGCGGCTGCCTGCTCGAGCGTGATTTCCAGATCGTATCGAAGATCGGCTCCACGCTGAGCTCCGCCTCGTCTGCTGTTTCTGCCGCCGCCGAAAATATCGCCGAAGAGATCGCCCAGGATATCTTCAAACCCTCCAAAGTCCGCCGCTCCCCATGGCGCCGAAGCCCCGGAAGCGCCGACCCCTGCCTGACCGAACCGGTCATAACGGGCCCGACTCTCGGCGTTGGCCAGGATGCCGTATGCTTCATTGATCTCTTTGAACTTCTCTTCGGATTCGGCGTTGCCCGGATTCCTGTCCGGGTGATATTGAAGTGCGAGTTTTCGATAGGCGCTTTTAAGTTCCTGGTCGGAGGCCTTCCGGTCTACACCCAGAACCTCATAATAGTCACGTTTGCTCAATTCCTTCTACCTCTCAGATTCGCCTCACCTGCGGTCAAGGCGTATGTCTCTTTCCCGTTTTCAGTCAGACTCGACCCTGGAGTCTGAAAACGCCTGATCGAGCTGCCTGGCAATATAGTTGACAATGCCGATTGTTCTTGCGTATTCCATGCGCACCGGCCCGACAACTCCAAGGCTGCCGATAACCGCATTACCGTTATAATAATATGAAGTGATCATGGAGCATCCGCGCAGTCCGGGGATGTTGTTTTCAGCCCCAATGCGGATGGTGACCGACGGTTGATCCGAATCTCCAACGCATTCATTGAGAATCTTGATCAATCGGCTCTTTTCTTCAAAGATCTTCAATAGCTCGCGGATCCTCTCGGCATCGGTAAAATCAGGTTTGATTACAATATTGTATGCGCCCTCCACGAAGACATCGGGTTGGTTCTGTCCGGTCCCGCTCAGCCCCTGCTCGCAAAGTTTCATCGCGTTTTGAAGCAGGCGATCGTAGAGAGCTTTTTCCTCGGAGAGCCGGCGCATCATTTCGATCCGAATTGCCAGCAGGCTCAAGCCTGAAAAATTTGCATTGATATAGTTTGCGGTTCTGTTGAGATCGTCCTGAGTCAGATCCTCGTCGATCCGGACGCTGCGATCCTGAACAATACCGGCTCGGGAAACCGTGATCACCAGGATTTTTCCATCGCTCAGGCGGACGAAGTCGATGTGTCTGATGATGTCATGAGCTATGCTCGGAGAAACGACAATCCCGACACTGTCTGAAAGCTGCGACAGAAGGTGGGACGTTCGCGACATCAACTGGTCGGTGTTTGGCCATTCGTCTCCGAACATCGCCTGCTGTATGACTGTTTCATCGGTATGCGAGATTGACGTCTTTTCAAGAATGTGATCGACGTAAAAACGATACCCCTTGTCGCTGGGAACCCTTCCGGCAGATGTGTGCGGCTGTTCGAGGTAACCCGATTCTTCAAGATCGGAGATGATATTGCGGACCGTGGCCGCCGAGAGACCCTCGAGCGTCAGCTTCGAGATAGTCCTCGACCCCACCGGCTCGCCGGTTGCAATATGGGTCTTTATCAATAGCGCCAGCATTTCCCGCCCGCGCTTATCCAGTATCTCCGTTGTTCCGCTGATCATTTTTACAGCCAGTTTGCAGTCAGATTCATTCTACGCTTGAGCTTACGCTTCATCTCGATAAATTCCAGTCACCCGATGGATCATTTTATTTACCTTGCGTTTTAGATTGTGTCAAGCAGGCGCATTTTTCACTCACCGTTGTTTGGCGGCGGCGCCAGGGTCAGGTTCGCTTTTTAATGTTTATTACCGGAAGTATGTTATCCGCCTCAACCTGATAAATTTTTTGTCCGGATAATTTTAAGCGGCTCGCTCATCTTGCAAGGGCAGATAGATTGTACTAATATTCTCAACCTTAGTACAAGCAATCTCATCGGTACCCCAACAAACGATTTTTTAGCAGCTGCGTCAGTGATCGAATTTTTGAATAGATCGCCGGTTGTAGCGATGCAGCCGGGCGATTATTCGCCGGCCGATAAAAACGCCGATAAAAACAAAGAAAGGTAAAAGAAAGAAAGGTAAAGATGAAAGAGTACCTGCCTATATTGATTGTTTTCATCTTCGTCACGGGCTTTGCCGTTACCAATATTATTGCCTCACATTTGATCGGGCGTCGCAAGAACACGAGGGCGAAGCTGATGCCGTACGAGTGCGGCATGGATCCGGTTGGATCGGCGCACCAGAGATTTTCGGTGAAGTTTTATCTTGTGGCGATGCTCTTCATCTTGTTTGATATTGAAGCCATCTTTCTGGTGCCCTGGGCCGTAGTCTTCAGAGAACTGATTCAGCGGCTCTCCCGTCCATTCGTCTTTATCGAGATGATGCTTTTCATAGGAGTCCTCCTTGTCGGATATGTCTATGTCTGGAAAAAAGGGCTATTTGAATGGAATAGCTGAGAGAGAATTGAGCACGATAGATCTGGAAAATTAACCTGGGAACAATTATGGGTATTGAAACAAAAATTGGAGATGTCTTACCTGATATTCTGACGACCAGACTGGATGCGCTGGTCAACTGGGCGAGGAAGTCCTCGATCTGGCCTGCAACCTTCGGACTGGCGTGTTGTGCTATTGAAATGATGGCCATGACGGATCCACGACATGATGTGGCGCGATTCGGGGCGGAAGTTTTTCGTGCGAGCCCGCGTCAGGCGGATGTCATGATAGTTGCGGGGCGTGTTTCGATCAAGATGGCTCCGGTGCTGCGAAGGATCTACGACCAGATGCCCGAGCCGAAATGGGTAATTTCGATGGGGGTGTGTGCTTCTGCCGGCGGCGTGTTCAACAACTACGCGATCGTGCAGGGCGTGGACAAGGTTGTTCCCGTCGATGTCTTCGTTCCCGGGTGTCCGCCGCGTCCGGAAGGATTGATCTGGGCTGTCATGAAGCTCCAGGAGAAGATCGAACGCGAGAAAGTTTTCTCGGAACAAAAAGTCGCATATGCATAATACCCGCGGGATAACGCTCAACTTCGAGTGGCATCCTGCTGATTAACGAGCAGACTCAATGTCAGAAAACACAGGCCAGGCGCAAAGCGCCAAAATGATTCCTCGGTACGCGGACGTCACTCTGGTTCGCGATAAATTCGCCGGCACAATTCAGGAGATCATCGAAGCGATTGGTGAGGTCACGCTGATCGCCAGGCGTGAAGGTTTGATTGATCTCATGACATTTATGCGAGATGAGCCAAGCCTCAGGTTCGACTACCTGAGCGACATAGGCGGGCTGGACCTGGGCGAATTCGCATCGCCTAGATTCGCCGTCTCCTATCAGCTCTATTCCCTCGAACACAATCACCGGCTTCGAATCAAGGTTTTCGTGGAAGAGGATGACGCGGTGCTCCCTTCGTTGTGGAGCATCTGGAAGGCCTCAAACTGGCTGGAGCGGGAGATCTACGACATGTTCGGCGTCAGTTTCGACAATCATCCGGACCTGAGAAGGATTCTCATGCCGGCCGATTATGAGGGCATCCGCTTCGTAAGGACTTCCCGATAAAGGGCTATTGATAGATATGCAGACAAAAGAAATAGTAGTGCCGACATCCTCGATCTCAATGCTGCGCAAGCCGGATCCGCTGGCCGACACGCAGATGACCGTTTCCATGGGCCCTCAGCATCCATCTACGCATGGCGTGCTGAGACTTGAGCTGGTCCTCGATGGCGAAACGGTTATCAAAGCGGTACCGGACATAGGGTATCTCCATACCGGCATCGAGAAGACGATGGAGAAGGAGAAATGGCAGCAAGTCGTGACGGTCACCTGCCGTATGGATTATCTCAACTCGATGGGCAATGACCTCGGCTACTGCCTGGCTGTTGAAAAGCTGATGGGAGTAGAAGTGCCCAGACGCGCACAGGATATACGGGTACTGCTGACAGAGCTCAATCGTCTCGCCTCCCATCAGGTATGGTTTGGAACGCACGCCATGGACATCGGAGGAATGACGGCATTCTTCTACGCCTTCACCGAACGCGAAAGATTGCTGGATCTGTTTGAGTGCGTTTCAGGCGCGCGCCTGCACCAGAGTTATTTCATTATTGGCGGGGTCCGCTGGGAACTGCCGGACAATTTTCTGTCGCTTTGCGCCGATTTCCTCGGAACTTATCCGAAGTTTCTGGATGAGTGCAGGCGGCTGATCACCGGGAACAGGATCTTTCAGCGTCGAACCAAGGGCGTCGGCAGGATTTCCAGAGAAGAAGCCATCAACTGGGGGCTCTCCGGTCCCACGATCCGGGGCAGTGGAGTCAATTGGGATATCCGCAAGGCCGAGCCATACTCGGGTTATGACACCTACGATTTTCGTGTCCCGGTTTACGATGACGGCGATGTCTGGTCGAGGTACCTTGTCAGAATGGAAGAGATGGAGGAGAGCTGGAAGATCTGCAACCAGGCTTTGGAACGTCTCAAGGAGCCGGGCGAGTTTATGTCGGATCATCCGAAACTGAAACTGCCGGCCCGCGATCTGATGAAGGAGCACATCGATGTCATGATTCATCATTTCCTGCTCGCCTCGGAAGGCTTCACCGTGCCGATTGGAGAAGTCTACCAGTCGATCGAGTCAGCTCGCGGCGAGATCGGATTTTATGTGGTCAGCGATGGCGCCGAGAGGCCATACAGGGTTCGTGTTCGCGCTCCATCCTTCGTCAATCTCGCGGCGCTGCCTGCCATGGTTGAAGGGCAGTTGCTGGCGGATGTCGTCGCGGTCATCGGAAGCATCGACATCGTTCTGGGAGATGTCGACCGGTAGCTAATAAACAAAGAAAACTGATCAACTGCAAAGTTGACGATTCCCTGAATCAGTAATTTATGTATACCGAATCAAACGAAAAGAAGCTCGATGAAATTATCTCGCATTATCCGGTCAAGCGGTCGGCCATTCTCCCTGCGCTCTACATTGCGCAGGACGAACACGGACACGTGACGGACGATGACATCAGGTACTTGGCTAAAAGACTCGATATGAGGGTCAACGAGGTTGAAGAGGTTGTCACCTTCTACAGCATGTATTCCCGCAAGCCCATAGGCAAATACAAACTGCAGGTATGCAGGACGCTTTCGTGCATGCTCCAGGGCGCCGAACAGATCACCGAGCATATCAGTCACAAGCTCGGCTGTGAGATTGGCGGGACCACGCCCGATGGGAAGTTCACTCTTCAAGAGGTTGAGTGTCTTGGATACTGCGACCTTGCCCCCTGTCTTCAGGTGAATTTCGATTATCACGAGAAAATATCCACTGAGAGCGTGGATCAATTGATCGACAGCCTGAAATAGCAGGGAATTATCCGGTTTAATCATCCTCATTATCAAAGCTTCGGACATAAAGTTATGACAAAAGTTCTGACATCAAGATTCGACCTCAAGGGTGAAGCCTGCGACATAGATGTTTATCTCAAGACGGGCGGTTATCAGGCGCTGGCCAAATCGCTCAAAGAGTTGAAACCGGAGCAGGTCCTTGATGAGGTCAAGAAATCCGCTCTGCGTGGACGCGGAGGAGCGGGATTCCCGACCGGGATGAAATGGAGTTTCGTCCCGAAGGAATCGAAGCGCCCGAAATATGTTGTCTGCAATGCAGACGAATCCGAGCCGGGAACAGGAAAGGACCGCGATCTGATGCGTTATGATCCGCATCAATTGATCGAGGGAATGGTCATCGCAGCCTACTGCCTCAACGCAAAAGACAACTATATTTATATTCGCGGCGAGTACTGGTATATCAAGGAGATTCTGGAGAAGGCGATTGCCCAGGCTTATGAGCGAGGTTACCTGGGAAAGAACGTCCTCGGATCGGGCTTCGAGTGCAATCTTTATGTTCACCCCGGTGCGGGAGCCTATATTTGCGGGGAAGAAACGGCGCTGCTTGAATCCCTTGAAGGCAAGCGCGGGCATCCGCGGCTCAAGCCGCCTTTTCCGGCGGTTGTCGGATTGTATGGCGGGCCGACGGTGGTCAACAACGTAGAGACACTGGCTGCCGTCCCCTGGATCATCATCAACGGGGGAGAAGCCTACAAGGCGCTTGGAACGGAGAAGAGCGGCGGAACCAAGATGTTTACGGTGAGCGGGCACGTTGCGCGTCCCGGGAATTACGAAGTGCCCATGGGCTATCCGCTGATGAAGCTGATTAATGAGGATTGCGGCGGCATTCCGGGTGGCAGAAAGCTCAAGGCCGTGATTCCTGGTGGATCTTCAGTCCCGATCATCACCGCTGAAGAGTCCGAGAAGGTCAATATGGACTATGAGTCGGTCGGCACGGTCGGCTCCATGCTCGGCTCCGGCGGCGTGATTGTCATGGACGAGACAACGGATATCTTCGAGACTACCCGCAACGTGACCCATTTCTACAAGCACGAATCGTGCGGATGGTGCACTCCCTGCCGTGAAGGCACTCGATGGCTCTACAAGGTCTTCGAAAGAATGCACCGTTACGAGGGTAGACCCGGAGACGTGGAACTCCTCGATGACCTCGCCGACAAGATTCTCGGCAAGAGCTTCTGTCCGCTGGGAGACGCGGCGGCCATGCCGGTGCAGTCGGCGATCAAGAAGTTTCGCGAAGATTTCGACAGAAGAATCAAGCATACGCTCGTGCAGATAAATAAAGCTGCCGATTAGCAGAGAGAGCCCCCGTTCTCAAAGACAATAATACAGGGGGCAAGCAAGGTTGCAGGGGAAGGCGCTTTTTCGCATCAGCCGAGAGTCTGCCGACGGTATTAAAGCAGACTAAGGGTATTTCGCGCTAACAGCCATAAAGCGAATGATTACTCTGTGCCCTAACTGCAGGCAGAAAGTGTTGCTCGTCTATTTTGAGAAGACGGGCGATCAGATGAGCCACTGTGCTGGTTGCGGAACTTATGTCCACGCGACATACGAAAGTGGTGCGGAACGCGAGGTCTGGGATTTCCATTTTGAAAAACCAAGACCGGTTTCCAAAAAGAAGCGTGGGTGTTGTTGTGAGTTGCTCCTGATTCTCCTTGTTCTGTCAGGAATCATCTATTGGTTATTGAACAATAAATAAATAAGACCTGCGGCTAATTCACCTGCAGGGCGAATGACTGGAAAGCAGTTAACTCATTTATGGAAACAGTAAAGATCACAATCAACGGACAGGAATTAACCGCGCCAAAGGGCGAACTTTTGATTGAAGCATGTGAGATGAACGGCATCTATCTGCCGCGCTTCTGTCATTTCCGGGGACTGACACCGCAGGCTTCGTGCCGCATGTGCGTCGTCAGGGTCGATAATCCTAAGATCCCGAAATTACAGACCGCCTGCACCATGCCGGTCAGTGACGGGATGGTGGTGACGACCGATTCGCAGGAGATCGAGGAAGTACGATCGGCGATGATCGAATTCCTGCTCTCGAATCACCCGGTGGATTGTCCGGTCTGTGATCGTGCGGGTGAGTGTGAACTGCAGGATCAGACATACGGGTTCGGTGAGGATCGCACTCGCTCACAGTATGGCGACAAGGAGAACTTTCTTGAGCGTCAGATCTCGCCTTTCATATACAACGACCCGCAGCGTTGCGTAGTCTGCAAGCGCTGCACGCGTGTTTGTGAAGAATGGATGGATGAATTTGCGATCACGACGATCAACAGAGGATCGGCGACGCTGATCAGTTCGTTCACTGGCTGGGTTGAGTGTTCTGATTGCGGCAACTGTGTCGATGTCTGTCCGACAGGAACACTGCTGCACGTTCCCTACAAGTACGTGGCCCGACCCTGGGATTTGAAGCAGACCCCGACGGTGTGTAATTTCTGTTCGGATGGCTGTTCGATGCTTGCCGGCTCGCGCAGCGAGAACCTGATTCGGACGGTGGCGCGCGACGGCCGCGGCCGGACGGCCGGTGGCATCAACCACGATTTTCTGTGCGCACTGGGTCGCTACACCATTGATTCCGTGCACAGCAAGGAGCGTGTCGAGAGGCCGATGATTCGCAGAGGCGAGCAGCTTATCCCGGCGACCTGGGACGAGGCTCTGAGTTATGTCGCCAAACGTCTCGCTGAAATCAAGGCGCAGAGCGGCGCCAATTCCATCGGCGTGATCAGTTCCGGCCGCCTCTTCAACGAGGATCAGCACACGCTCAAGCGCTTTGCCGCAGAGGCCCTTGAGACAAAGAATGCCGATTTCCATCACGATCATGACGAGATCGATCTGGATTCTTTCTTCAAATACGGCGTACCGACGATAGCCACGCAGGAACATATTCAGAACGCCGATACGATACTGCTGATAGGCTCGGATCCGAACGAGGAGAATCCCCTGACGGCTTTCTCGATTCGGTGGGCGGTGCGCCAGAAGGCCGCGAGGTTCTTCATCGTCAACTCTATGCCGAGCCGGCTTGAGCGTCAGGCGAGCCTGTCATTGAGGGTCAGGGAAGGCAGCGAGAGCGCCGTCATTCATGCTTTGCTCGATGAATCGAAGATCGGAGATGCCGCCGAGGCCACAGGTACGAGCGCCGAGGATCTCAGGGCCATCCGCAGCGCCCTGGTTGAGAGCGCGAAGGTCGTTGTCGTTTTCGGCGATGAACTTCAAGGCGCTGCGCTTGAGTCGCTCTCCCTTTTTGAAAGTTCAATCGCCACACCAAGCAGTGAAGTGGCTGCGGCTGCCAGAACTGCTCATATCGACGCGCTGCAGCGCCAGGTTAAATCATCGAACTCGACTCAAAAGCCGTCGATCAATGAGAATCCTTACACCTACATCGTCGAACATCCGACTCTGGAAGTTGCGACTGAACCGGTCAAATCCGAAACGAAATTCTCATTTGTTCCGCTGGTGCGGTATTCAAATTCAATCGGTGCATGGCAGATGGGCATGTCCAGCGCGATCAGCGGCGGCATGACCGCTCAGGCTATGCTCAACGCCTCGGGTGGCGGGATCAAGGCCCTTTTTGTTGCCGGTGAAGACCTGATCGCAAAGGCCGAAGGAGATGTGACCATCGTCAAATCCCAGCTTGATAAACTGGAACTGCTCGTCGTTCAGGATATGTTTATGAACGATACGGCGAAGGTTGCGGATGTCGTCCTGCCGGTGACCAGTTTTGCCGAGTCACAGGGTACTCAGGTCAACAATGGGTCTCAGGTGCAGTTTGTCCGTCGCTCGATCCCGCCGGTTGGGCAGGCGAGACCTGATTGGATGGTCGTCAATTCGATTGCGAAGATGATGGGAGTCGATTTCGGCTATCAGGGCCAATTGAAGAATGTCTTCAAGGACATCTCGGATCATGTCGCCGGTTATGCCGGACTCTCGCACAACATGCTCGCCAACGAGGAGCCACCCGGATCAATCTTGCAGGGCCGCAGGCCGACCGGATCAACCGGGCCGAACTGATCGATCGCCTCGCCGGACAGGTGGCCAGAATCGACAGGAACCGCAGCGTGGATAACTCAGAGGTTACGGCAAAAGCCGGTTCACGGCTCCATAAACGTTATCCGCAGATTACCAGATATTCCGAGATGATCACGCCGAAACTGCCGGCTGAGGCTCAATCAGAGGCTCCGGCTCCAATGATCTTCCCGGCATAGTTGTCGAGGGCGCCCTGAAAGATTTTCAGCAGCGCTCTCTCTTATTTCCTTGAATAGTTTTGTTGAATAAGAGCTTGTTCGATATCCGTGCTCTTAGGAGAGCTTTTCAAAGCCTATGTCATCACTACTAAACTCGATCGATTTTCAATATGTCATCGGGGCGCTCGTAAAAATAGTCGTCTTCTGGCTTCTCATCATGATGATCGTGGCCTACACGGTCTACGCTGAGAGACGAGTCCTGGCCGTGATTCAGAACCGCCTTGGCCCGAACCGAGTCGGATGGCAGGGGCTGCTTCAGCCGTTCGCCGATCTGATCAAGTTCATTTTCAAGGAAGACATCATCCCGCTATCGGTCAACAAGTGGCTTTATTTGATAGCGCCCGTTGTCGTGCTCGTCCCCGCCATGATGGTTTTGATCGTTTATCCATTCGGTCCCGAGAACGTGCCGATGCCGTTTGGAGCGGAGATCAGTTCGGCCATCAATTGGCTTGGCAGTGCAATTGGATTCGACTGGAATATAAAGATCGATACCATCGACCTGCACGTGACTAATTTCAACATCGGACTGCTTTATGTCTTTGCACTGACCAGTCTGGGTGTTTATGGAATCGTCATTGCGGGCTGGTCGTCCAATTCGAAGTACAGCCTTCTTGGCGGGCTCCGTTCATCGGCTCAGATGATTAGCTATGAGCTGGCGCTCTCGCTTTCGGTGATAGCGGTGGTTATTCAGGCCGGCACTCTCGATCTGGTTAAGATCGTCGATCAGCAGTCCGGCGCCTGGTTCGGATTCATTCCGAAATGGAATATCCTCGGGCTCTTTCCGGCCGGCTTGATAGCATTTATCGTCTACCTGGTGAGCGCCATTGCCGAGACCAACCGTGTGCCATTCGATCTTCCGGAAGCCGAAACCGAGCTTGTCGCCGGTTTTCATACCGAATACAGCGCCCTGAAATTCGCGCTCTTCTTCATGGCCGAATACGTCAACATGATGACGGTTTCAGTGCTGGCTACATCGCTCTTCCTTGGCGGATGGAACGGGCCTTTCGTCAGCGACTTCAAATGGCTCGGACCGGTCTATTTCCTGCTCAAGGTCTTTTTCTTCCTGTTCCTCTACATCTGGATCAGAGGGACACTGCCGAGATTCAGATACGACCAGTTGATGAATTTCGGCTGGAAGATCCTGTTACCGACCGCGATCTTTAACATCGTTCTGGCTTCGATAATCGGAATTATTTTCCTGTAACCTGTAAAAAGATATGGAATTCACCCACGTACTTTTTCTGGCGTTCGCAGCGCTCGCAGTTGTTGCGGCATTCAATATCATCCTGCAGAGGAATCCGATCTACTGTGCGATCGGATTGATAGTTGTACTCTGCGCACTGGCGGGACTCTTTCTGACCTTGCATGCGCAGTTCATCGCCGCCATTCAGATAATTGTTTATGCTGGTGCGATCATGGTCTTGTTCGTCTTTGTGATCATGCTTCTCAACGTGAGAGAAGAAGAGTCGAAGACAGACAGGCAGAAGATACTCAAGGTCATCGCGGTCCCGTTGTTTTTGGCATTGCTGGCCGAGGTCTTCGTCGTCATCCGCCTGGTCAACAACTCTCCTCCGGCAATAGCCTCGGCAGCGGACAATACCAATCCGGCAGCTTCCCTGGGCTCCGTCGAATCGATCGCTACCGCGATGTTCACTACCTACGTGCTGCCTTTCGAGGCGACTTCGGTGCTCATATTGATGGCCATTGTCGGAGCCATGCTGCTGGCTCGGAAGAACAGCAAGGACGACTTCGAAAGGATCGAGCAGGCTCTGACGCTTGAAAATGACGAGACGGAGCAGGCGATGCAGGCAGACGCTGAAAAATCGAAAGAGGAGGTTGCCGCCTGAAATAGAGGCGCACAAGTATGGTCCCATTATCCTGGTATCTGGCGCTGAGCGCCGTTCTGTTCACGATAGGAGTTGTCGGCGTAATCATTCAACGCAACGTCATCGTCCTGTTTATGTGCGTTGAGTTGATGCTCAATGCGGTCAACCTGACCCTCGTTTCGTTTTCGCGCTATCTCGGCGACATCACCGGACAGCTCTTCGTATTCATAGTCATGGCAGTAGCGGCGGCCGAAGCCGCCGTGGGGCTTGCAATCATTATTTCGCTCTTCCGCAATCGTGAAACGCTAAACGTTGACGAAGCGGATTTGCTCAAGCTCTGAGAGTTGATTGGGGCAGGATGCTCAAGTGTTACGGGCATTCGATAATTAACAAAACTAACTTATCCCAACAGTTATGCTTAAATGGATTACACTCGCGCCGCTGATCGGCGCGATCATCACCGGATTGTTCGGCAAGCGGCTTGGCGAAAAGATTGTCAGCCTTGTGGCCTGCGGGTCTGTACTCGTCTCCACCCTGCTGGCGTTTTTCCAGTTTTTCGGCGTGTTGCTGCCTTCCACGCCACAGGCCGATGGAGTCCGCCGGATATCCGAACATTTCTTCACCTGGATCCAGGTCGGCACATTTCGAGCGGATTTCGCGTATCTGCTCGATCCGCTCTCGGGCATCTACATCCTCTTTGTCACCGGGGTTGGCTTTCTGATCCATGTTTATGCGACCGGATACATGAAAGGCGATCCGGGCTTCTACCGGTTTTTCAGCTATCTGAACCTCTTCATGTTCATGATGCTGACGCTGGTACTGGCCGACAATCTGCTGCTGCTCTTTGTCGGATGGGAGGGCGTGGGTCTGTGTTCGTATCTCCTCATCGGGTATTACATCAAGCGCAAGGAAGCTGGAGATGCGGCCAAAAAAGCATTCGTCACAAACCGTGTCGGCGACTTCGGGTATATGATCGGGATGTTCACCATCTTCACTACCTTCGGCACCATCAGTTTCGTGACGAAGGGTGGTATCCCGAGTTTCCTGGAGCAGGCGGCGTCACGACCTGTCGAGGCTTTCGGAGTGCTGGGGGTGATGTCGGCGATCGCGCTGCTGCTCTTCGTCGGCGCCACCGGCAAGTCCGCCCAGATCCCGCTTTTTGTCTGGTTGCCTGATGCCATGGCCGGTCCGACTCCGGTTTCAGCGCTGATCCACGCCGCAACGATGGTCACGGCGGGCGTCTATCTGACCGCCCGCTGCAGCGCCGTGGTCGTCAAATCGCCGACTGCCATGGCTGTCATTGCAATTATCGGCGCGGCAACAGCAATCTTCGCCGCCACCATCGGCCTGGCTCAAAACGATATCAAGAAGGTCCTGGCCTAATCGACCGTTTCCCAGCTCGGCTTCATGTTTCTCGCTTGCGGAGTCGGGGCATTCATTGCCGGCATCTTCCATGTCATGACTCACGCATTCTTCAAGGCCCTCCTCTTCCTTGGCTCCGGCTCGGTGATACACGGAATGCACGAAGAGCAGGATATTCGGAAAATGGGCGGGTTAAGAAAATACATGCCGATCACATTCGCAACCATGATGGTCGGCTGGCTTGCGATATCGGGATTCCCGCTTCTTGCCGGGTTCTTCAGCAAGGATGAAATTCTCTGGAGGGCATGGTCAACCGAGGCGCTGCCGCACTTGTGGGGCAAGGCTATCTGGGGATTGGCCGCCTTCACCGCGCTGCTTACGGCAGTTTATATGACCAGAATGATGGTCATGACCTTTTTTGGTGCGGAGCGTTTTGGCAAAGCCGAATCGCACGACAAGCATGGCCACGATGAGCATGGCCACGACGAGCATCATTCGAAACCGCATGAATCTCCGGCGGTCATGTGGATACCACTCGCCGTTCTGGCTCTCTTGTCGATAGTTGGAGGATGGATTGGAATCCCGGCGGCGCTTGGGGGATCCAACCATTTCGAGCATTTCCTTGAACCCGTGATTGCTCATGTCCAGCCTCTTGGAACTCAAACGGTAAAGCATGAGGCAGAGCCGAAGGCTGAAACACCGGCAGTTGAAGGAGCACCCGTCCAGACCGTCGCTCCTGCCACCGCTGCCCACGCAGAGCCGGCAAAGGCTGAAGAGGTCCACGATGTTTCGACCGAACGACTGCTGACAGGAATTTCGGTACTGCTCGGGCTGCTCGGCATCGGGATCGGTTTCGGCATCTTCAGCCGGAATCCACTGACGCGGATGCCCAAACTCCTTGAGAATAAATACAAGATCGATGAGTTGTATGACGGTGCAATCATCAATCCCATCGAGCATACCTCGCGCGATCTGCTTTGGAAGATCGTCGATGTCAGGATCATCGATGGCTTCGTCAATGGAGTCGCCAGAGTCTTTGCCGGACTGGCGAACGGCCTGCGATATACCCAGTCGGGATTTGCCCGCAGTTATGCCGCAGTCATCCTCATTGGGGCGATCATTGTCATTGGCTATTTCGGATTTATCGCACTGAGGTAGAGTGCACTTATATCGGGTAAAACCACTTTAGCGGTAATAAGCTCATATGAATCTCATCACGATAACAACATTCCTGCCGATGCTGGGGGTGGTCGCACTGATCGCTTACAGTCTTCTCTCATCCGCCAACACTTCTCAGGAACAGCTCAACAACCAGTATCGGCGGATCACGCTGATAACCACCGTGGTCGCGTTCCTGGTTTCCCTGGCGATTATTGCCGGTTTCGACCGCTCGCAGGCCGGTCCGCAGATGGTCCAGAAAACGCCGTGGATAGGGTCGCTTGGCGTCAGCTATTTTGTCGGAGTTGACGGAATCAGCATCTGGCTGGTCCTGCTCACGACATTTCTCATGCCGATATCGGTCCTCGCCAGCTGGTATATCGAAAAGCGCGTCAGAGAATACATGATCTTCTATGTTGATTCTCGAAACCGGGATGATCGGAGTTTTCGTTTCGTTCGATATGTTCCTCTTCTACATCTTCTTCGAGGTGACCCTCATTCCGATGTATTTCCTGATCGGTGTCTGGGGAGGCGAACGGAAAATCTACGCTGCCATCAAGTTCTTCATTTATACGGTGGTCGGAAGTCTGCTCATGCTGGTCGCCATCATCGCCGTATTTTTCTATAACGGCGGCACGACCTTCGATATCGTTGAGATCACCAGCAACATTGCGACAGGCAAGACGGTTATTCCGGGCGGAATCAAATTCTGGCTGTGGATGGCCTTCGCGCTGGCCTTCTTCATCAAGGTTCCATTGTGGCCTCTGCATACCTGGCTGCCGGATGCGCACGTGGAGGCCCCGACGGCGGGATCCATCATCCTGGCTGGAGTGCTGCTCAAGATGGGAACCTACGGTCTGATGCGATTCAACTTGCCCTTCTTCCCGGATATCTCGCAAAAGGCCGCACCCTGGGTCATGGGATTTGCAGTGGTCGGAATAATCTACGGCGCACTCGTGGCGATGGTGCAGCCCGATATGAAGAAGCTCGTGGCATATTCGTCGGTCAGCCATCTTGGATTCGTGGTTCTTGGGATATTCGCCTTCACCGAGCGGGGAATGCAAGGGGCTCTCTATCAGATGCTGAGCCACGGAATTTCCACGGGAGCCCTGTTTTTATGCGTCGGAATGATCTATGAGCGCAGGCACACTCGCCTGATCGATGATTTTGGCGGCATCGCCACGCCGATGCCAAGGTATTCCACGATGTTCCTGATCATTTCGCTCTCATCTCTGGGGCTGCCGCTGCTCAATGGATTCATCGGTGAGTTCCTGATTCTGATTGGAACTTTCTCTTCTGCCGTGCCGCACGCACGGTTGTTCGCGGTGTTGGGGGCGACAGGCGTCATCCTGTCGGCAGTCTACCTGCTCTGGATGCTGCAGCGCGTCCTCTTCGGTGAGGTCAATGGGAAGGAGAACGCCAGACTCGAAGACATGAATCTGCGCGAAAAAGTCGCTCTCATTCCGCTTGTCATTATGGCGATAATCATGGGAGTGGCGCCGATGCTCTTCCTTCGCAGCACCGAGAAGTCAGTCAACGGCGTCAGGTCCGCTGTTGTCGGCAAGGTTGAGAAAGTTGCTGTTAACCGATAATACAGCCCGGTTGAAGCCGGCAGGATAAACATACAAAAAAATCATGCAATTAGAAACCCTGAATTTAAACTACTGGGCAATTGCTCCCGAAGTCATCGTTTCGATAACAGCCGTAGTGATCATGCTCATCGATGCATTTTCGAAGAGGGGCGCTCACCGGGCGAATGCCACGACGGCCATGATTGGACTGGTACTGGCGTTGATTTCCGTAGCGACGCTTGGACGAGTGGGTGTGGGCAGTTATTTTGCAGGGATGGTGGTCATCGATCCGATCCGGATATTCTTTTCGATCACTATTCTGATCGTCGCGATCCTTGTCGTGCTGCTTGCCTCACAGTTTCTCAGTGACGAGGGATTGCCTCCCGGGGAATTTTATTCACTCATCATGTTCGCCACCAGCGGAATGCTGCTGCTCGCATCCGCGGGCGATCTGGTCACCGTTTTTCTTGGCCTCGAAATCGCGTCAATCACGACCTATGTTCTGGCCGGCTATCGCCGTTACGACATCAGGTCGAACGAGTCGTCGCTGAAATATTTTCTGCTTGGCTCGTTTTCAACGGCTTTTCTGCTCTATGGCATGGCCCTGACCTATGGAGCAACCAGGACCACGAATCTCGACGGCATCAGGCAGGCAATCGCCAGCGGCCAGATAATTTATCCGCAGCTACTGATGATTGGAGCCGCCATGATGCTCGTCGGTTTCGGATTCAAAATTGCCAGCGCTCCGTTCCATCTCTGGACGCCGGACGTTTATGAAGGCGCCCCGACGATTGTCACCGGCTTTATGGGCACTGGGCCGAAGGCTGCCGTCTTCGCGGCTTTCCTTCGAGTTTTCGTTGGCAGCTTCGATGTCCCTGTCGAAGGATTCGGCCTTCAACTTCATAACACCTGGATTACAGCAATTGCAGTGATTGCAATTCTCACCATGACTGTCGGCAACGTGATAGCCCTTTCGCAGAAGAACATCAAGCGAATGCTGGCCTATTCGTCGATTGCTCATGCAGGCTATGCGCTGGTCGGATTTGTCACCGGTAATTTTGCGACGGTCGCTTTTTACATGCTGGCCTACAGCATCATGAATATCGGAGCCTTTGCGGTGATCCAGATTCTGGCGCGTGCCGGCGATCAGAAGACGCAAATTGCAGACTATTCGGGAATAGGCTTTGAGGTTCCAGGGCTGAGCTTCTCGCTTGCGGTATTCCTTATGGGCCTGGCGGGGATTCCGCCGACTGCAGGCTTTATCAGCAAGTTCTTCGTCTTCACCAACGCCTGGGAATCAGTTCCTGCTCTGAGGTATCTGGTTATTGCCGCTGTCATCAACAGCATTATTTCAGTCTATTATTACCTCTATCCGATTGTGGTCATGTTCTTCAGACCGCTGAATCCCGGCTTTGTCAGACCGCGAGTCACCAGGACAACCGCCCTGGCTATCATTCCTGACTCTGCTCGTCACCTTCTATCTGGGGTTGATGCCTAACCGTCTCATGAACGCCATGAGCAAATCTCCAAGCGGGCCTCAGACTGCTCAGGTGATCAGCAAATAAGAAGTGAAGTTCAGATTTGACATCACAGTAACCGAATGACGTTAAAGCCCTCGATTTCGGCGGCCTCCGCCAATCGGTCATCGGCGCCTATAAAGTGCCGCCCACGAGGCTGGTTTGAACACCAGACAAGCGCCGCTGCGAGCTGGAGGGCATCGGCCGCTCGCAACTTGTGCGTCCGTAATAATCGTTCCGCCAAGTCCCGCACCTCATCAACAGGCTGAATCTCATTCCATCGCTCCCGCAGATAGTTGAGCCTGGCGAAGGCCTGCGTACGATCTTTGGTTGACAGATCGCCTTGCCGTGAAAGGCGCTCAAGAGAGCTGACAGCCTCGATCGGCGTCGCCCACCAAACGACCTGGCGCCCATAAAGACGCACGGCCTTGTGAGCCTCTGAGGTTTGGGATTGGTGGCAACAAAGCGGAACGATCGCGCTTGTATCCCAGAATGCGAGCAGAGGAGGGGTGGGCAGGATCCTGGATTTGGACCTAGCGGGCATCGTCTCGCTCCTCCTTTACCGCACGGCGCAAGGCCTCGGCTGAAACCTTCGGCGACGGCATCTCCCAAAACTCTTCTCCAATAACGCCTTCACCCAGACGAACCTTTTCGCGAGCGGCCAGCGCGACAATCTCCTGATCCTGGTCATCGAATGTGAGAGGGACGATCCGGGCAATCGGCAGATCGCGGTCCTTGATCAAAATCTCAGCGCCGCCCCGAACTTCATTCAAGTAGAGGCTGAGACGGTTCTTGAGTTCAGCAATGTTGACGGCTTTCATTTCGACTCCTTAAAAGTAAATGATATATCTATAATAGCTATATTCTTATAGTCATTGTAGACCACTCACAATCTCCGTCAAGCAAATTTCAAGTTTTTCTCGCAGCCAGTTTCCGTACTCATTGAAGACCCTGGCTGGCAGGCACTTCCCCGATTTCGCAATCTCCCATTATGCAAAATAACAGGCTGTTGAGCGTCAATTAGTATATCCACTCGCATTGCCTCAGCATTTTTCGCCATGGGGGCTTGTGATTCCGAAGGAGTGGAGGTATTGTCATTTGACTTTCGTATTTCAATTGGCTAAATCGTAAGACGCTTTCATTTCACATGGGAATCAGGAAATACATTCGGGAGATCAACTGGCGTGCCGCCAAGGCGGTTGGACTGCTGTTGATGATGTTGCTCTGGTGGATGACGCCGGTCATCGCCTGGGTAATGCCTGAACGCATCGAATGCGGAATGGAATGCTGCTTAAGCGACGGCCATTGTTGCTGCGTCACGGAGTTTGAACAATCGGACGAAAATCACGAATCGCATCAGAACGCGACAATCACGGGGGGTGAAATTACCCAAGGTTGTCCGTCGAATTGCGCAACGATTTCAGTCGCCCCGCAATTGGTGCAGCATCTTATCCATCGTCCGATGGTATTTGGCAAAGCAGCGGCGGAAGCCTCTTTGCCTTTCGAGACAAGCATTTCTCGCCATTTCCAATCATCAGCCGCCGATCCATCTTCTCCACGAGCTCCGCCTACCTACTGCTGAATATCAGTCAAAAAATAGAAACCATTAATTTCCGGATAGAGCATTTTGCCTGTCTGTCGACTTTGCACGAACAGTTGGGGATGTGCCTGCGTTCATTCATCATCTTCGCGCCCTTCATTGAGTGGGCGATGGCGATTGCTGAACGAGGGCGGTTCGTTTGAAGCACCGATGACAACGACCGGCAAGAAAATCAGAGCGGTATTGGGTGTGTTGTTCGCGCTCTTCGTACTGCTCGTCGGCTTGCTCACGCCAGCCATCAAGCCGATCTGATGTTGCCGGAGCACGTTACCTGCGGAATGGAGTGCAGTGAAGCCAGCGGGGTGTGCTATTGGCGGCATCCTGGCTTGGCAGGTTGAACAGCACGCGGCAATCGAACGATCCGTTGGTGCGATTGCAGATGCAAATCAAACAGCCATTCATGAAGTCGGCACGGCGCACATGGGCAACAGCGCGAAAGATTCGGTGCTGAACCGGTTGAATCAAACCTGGGATGTGAAGAATCTGTTTGTGATGGACGGAGCGGCATTCACTTCGGGATCGCACAAGAATCCGACCGACACGATCATGGCGCTGTCATGGCGCGCGGCGGAATTTATCGTCAGCGAGGCAAAGAAAGGCGCTTTGTGACGGCGTGGCAAAGCCTGAAAGGGAGGTATATGCATAGATCATCGTTTGAAATCAGAACCTGGAAAATTGGGCTCGCAGCCGCGGCCTTATTGGGAATGTTCGTACTTGGTGAAACGACCTCTTTCCGGGCGAATGGCTTGTCTTCTTCGCAGGGGCGGCAGGAGCAGCGCTACGAATTTACCGGCATCGTCAAATCGGTGGACAAGCCCAAGCGCCGCGCCACGATCAAGCACGACAAAGTCGAGGGGTTGATGGATGGGATGACCATGCCGTTTTTGATCAAAGATGACAAAGCGTTGGGCCAATTGCAGCCAGGCGATCAAATCAAAGCGACACTGGTTTCCACCGATGACGGCACGCAGTGGTTGGAAAAAGTCGTTATTGTTGCCAAAGCACAATCGCAGAATCGCGCCGCCGAATCGAACCCGGAACCGAATTTTGACGACAAACCATTCTGGTTGATGGGTAGTTCGGGCAA
This sequence comes from Acidobacteriota bacterium, assembly GCA_016710075.1. GTDB lineage: Bacteria > Acidobacteriota > Blastocatellia > RBC074 > RBC074 > JADJLO01. The sequence goes on from JADJLO010000043.1 coordinate 113,968, forward strand.
TGACCGGAACCCGCCGCCGTCACGTTTCGACGGGGATGCGGCGGGGTTCTACACCTGCTCGATGCATCTGAATTATCGCGCCAGCAATCCGGGAGAGTGCCCGCGTTTCAGGATGACCTTGATTTCAACCGAGCCAGCCACCCAACGTGGCGGGCCCACCTTGGCCTTTGACGCCCTTTTTCCTGCACCCGGCAATTCCCCCACCCCCTCTGGACGCAGTTTTTGCATGGTCGCCAGATTTTTATCGTCGCGTTCGATGTGCAGGTCGAACACATTCGTTGAACTTAAACTGTACAAATCAAACCAAAATTTCGGAGGAATGAATGAATCATAAAATCATAAAATCAAGCATCGCCATTGCGCTGGCAACCCTTGTTTCGTTGTCAGTCATAAACACCCAGGCTTACCCGCCGTTTCTGAAACAGGCTACTAAGTTCGGCGCGAAGGATTGCACCTTCTGCCACAAGCAACCCGAAGGCGGTGAAGGCTGGAACAAACGCGGCACCTGGCTGATCGCAGAAAAAGACAAACGCAAGGCCGACAAGATTGATGTTGAGTGGCTGAGCGAATACGGCGATAAGGCCGCTGTGACCGCCGCTTCCGCCGCACAGGCCAGCGAGCAATGGGCTGAATTGGATAACTTCCACGAAGTTATGTCCCAGACCTTTCACCCGGCAGAAGAAGGCAAGCTGCAACCGATTCGCAAACTGGCGGGGGAACTCGCCGCCCGCGCCAAACAGTGGCTGGATTCCAAGCCGCCGAAGGTTTACGACGCGCCGGAAATCAAGGCCATTCTTGTCAAACTCAACGCCGAATCCAAAGCGCTGGCCGATGGCATTGCCAAAGGCGCAAACGACGAACAGATCAAAAAAGACCTGACCGCATTGCACGACCGCTTCCACGAAATCATGGGCGCTTGTCGCGAAGAGAAGAAAAAACACCAATAACCCGTCCGATCAGGCAAAGGAGACATTGTCATGAAAAACCAGACTCGATTATTCAAACTGTTTGCATTGGCATTTTTGGTAGGCTATTTTGCCATCGCCAAGGATTGGCAGGATGTGTCCGCGCACGAAGGCCACAAGAAAGGGCACGCGCCGGTCACTGCGAAAAAGCTTCGCAATCCGGTCCCTCACAACACCCAGAATATTGAAAACGGCAAGGCGCTCTATGAACAGAACTGCGCCGTTTGTCATGGCTCCGACGGCAAAGGCGTGGAGTATAACAAAAAAGCCAGGATCAAAGTTCCTGATTTGACAAGCCATTATGTAATGAACCTGACCGACGGTGAGATTTTCTATGTTGAAACCAACGGCATCAAAACCAGCGGCATGCCCGGATTCAAGCTCAAGGCGAGCGACCGCGAACGCTGGCAGATGGTGCATTACGTCAAACATTTTGGCATGACCGCCGAAGACCATGCTGCGATGGCGGGCAATGCCGAAGGCGCGAAAACACAAGAAGTCGCGTTGCGCTTCAAGCCAATGGTTGGCGATAAGGCGTTCGCCTGCGGCCAAAGCTACGACAACATCGGCACGACCAATTCCAAAATCACGCCGACCGATTTTCGATTCTATGTTCACAATGTCCGATTGGTTGACGCCGCAGGCAAAGAGACGCCGGTCGCGCTAGAACAGGATGGCAAGTGGCAGGTGGATAACATCGCGCTGCTGGATTTTGAAAACGGCAACGGCCCTTGCGCCAATGGCACCGCCGACACGAACGACGTCATCAAAGGCAAAGCTCTGGCGGGCAATTACACTGGCGTCAAATTTACCGTCGGCGTCCCCTTTGAACGCAATCATGCTGACCCGGCCAAAGCGCCCTCGCCGCTGAACCTGACGCAACTGTTTTGGGTATGGAATTCGGGTTACAAATTCGCGCGCATCGAAATGCAAACGACTGGCTTGCCGACAGGCTGGATGCTGCATTTGGGCAGCACGGGCTGTCAGCCCGGCGGCACGGCCCAAACGATCCCCAAAGGTTGTGATTTCCCGAATCGCGCTGAAATCACTCTCAACAATTTCAACATAAACGGCGACGTAGTGATCACCGACCTCAAGCAATTGCTCAATGGCGCAAACATGGATGTCAATCAACCGAAGACCGCTCGCGGTTGTATGTCAGGCCAAAACGACGCTGATTGCGCGCCGCTGTTTGCGAACATCGGTTTGAAATTCGCAGGCAAAGATTCATCGGGGCAAAAATTCTTTGCGATAGAAAAAGGCACAAGTACCGCACAACTGGGAAAAATGCCGGGCGTGAGGAATTAACTGCTTCAGCAACCGGCTGGCATTGGGGGATGCCAGCCGGATTCCCCGCGCCCAAAGTACCCAAGGACAATCCGATGACCGCCGCGAAGGTCGAACTCGGTCGCCATCTGTTTTATGACACGCGGCTTTCGGTGAACGGCAAGCAATCTTGCGCTTCGTGCCACGAACAAGCCAAAGCCTTCACAGATGGCAAAGCCCGAGCCGAAGGCACGACCGGCGAAATTCATCCGCGCAGTTCGATGAGCATCGTCAACATCGCTTATACGCCGGTGCTGACCTGGGCCAATCCGAATATGAAACAGCTCGAACGCCAGGCACTCGTGCCGATGTTCGGCGAACATCCGGTTGAATTGGGTTTGAGCGGCAAAGAAAACGAAATCATTGCCAAACTCAAAGACGAACCGCGTTATCAAAAACTCTTCCCTGCGGTATTCGGTAATCCTGACACCTTTACCATTGAGAACATCACCAAAGCCATCGCGGCTTTTGAACGTGTGTTGATTTCAGGTGACTCGCCCTATGACCGTTATCTCAACGGGCAACGCAACGCGATAACTGCCTCAGCCAAGCGTGGCGAAGCCTTGTTTTATGGCGAAAGGCTCGAATGCTTTCACTGCCACGGCGGATTTAATTTCTCGCAAACCACTGACCACGTCGGCAAGGCTTTTGCCGAAATCGAATTCCACAACACGGGGCTTTATAACCTTGACGGGAAAGGCGCGTTTCCCAAAGACAACCAAGGCACGTTCGACATCACGCAACGCTCCGAAGACGTGGGCAAATTTCGCGCGCCGACGCTCCGCAACATCGCGGTGACTGCGCCTTATATGCACGACGGCAGCATCGCTACTCTGGAAGGTGTCATTGACCATTACGCCGCCGGGGGGCGCACGATTAAGAGCGGCGAGTTCAAAGGCGTCGGCAGCGCCAATCCGAACAAGAGCCAATTCGTCAAAGGCTTCACTCTGAATGCTCAGGAAAAGCGCGACTTGCTCGCGTTTCTTAAATCGTTAACCGACGAAAAATTCCTGACTGATCAGCGTTTCAAAAATCCGTGGTGACAAGTGCTTTCGTGCAGAACATGGCAACCACAAACCAATTTATTTTAAGCGGGAGAATTACAAAATGTTTTTGCTAAATATAACTGCCACCAAGCGGTTGGCAGCGATCCTGGCGATTTTATCGTTAGGAGTTTCGCTCGCGCTGGCGCAATCGGCCACCGCGACGTTGACTGGCACGGTGACGGATGCCAGCGGCGCTGTCGTGTCAGGCGCAAGCGTGACGGTGACAGACATTGCCAAATCCGTGGCGCGTAAGGCGACGACAAATGGCGATGGGCTTTTCGTTCTGCCGCAACTGCCGCCGAGTCGTTACAAAATCAAAGTGGAACAAATCGGTTTTGCGTCTGCAGAACTGGCTGAGATTGTGCTGAATGTCGGCGAACAGGCGGCCTTGCGCATCCAGTTGAAGGTTGCTCAAATCGGCGAGGTCGTCACCATCAGCGATGTTTCGGTGACAGGTGATTCGGCGACGGTATCGACGGTTGTTGACCGGCAGTTTGTTGAGAATCAACCGCTTAACGGTCGCAGCTTTCAGACATTGGTTGAATTGTCACCGGGCGTAGTGGTGACGCCATCAAACCTGGTTACACCGGGACAGTTTTCGGTCAATGGGCAACGCGCCGGATCGAATTACTTCACGGTGGACGGCGTCAGCGCGAACTTCGGTTCGACGGCTTCGACCACGTTGTATGAAACGGCTGGCGGCGGCGTCCCGGCGTATTCTTCGCAAGGCAGCACGGCAAGCCTCGCTTCAGTGGATGCGGTGCAAGAGTTTTCCATTCAAACCTCGACATATGCGCCAGAGTTTGGCAGACAGCCGGGCGCACAGGTGCAATTAGTCACGCGCTCTGGCACGAATGACTGGCACGGTTCGCTGTTCAATTACCTGCGCAACGATAAGCTTGACGCCAACAATTTCTTTGCCAATGCCAACAGTTTGAAGCGCCCACCCATTCGGCAAAACGATTTTGGCGGCGTGATTGGCGGCCCGGTGCATTTGCCGAAAAGCGTCTTTGGCCCGCTGGGCTACGACGGACGCAATCGCACATTTTTCTTTTTCAGTTATGAGGGCGTAAGGCTGCGCACGCCCTTTGTTACTGTGCCATTGCAGGTTCCGTCCATCGCAGCGCGCCAAAACGCGACTGGTGTGTTGCGTGATATTCTCAACGCGTTTCCGTTGCCGACGGGGGCGCCGTTGGCTGCTACGCCTAACGTAGCGCCTTATCAGGCGGCGTTCTCAAAGCCATCTTCGCTGGATGCGACCAGCTTTCGTCTCGATCAAACCTTTGGCTCAAAGGTCACATTGTTTGCTCGCGTCAATCACGCGCCTTCTGTCACAGATGAACGCGCACGGTTTTGTGCCGCGAGTTGCGTGGCGCGCCTGGCTTACAAAACCGACACGTACACGGGCGGCGCAACGCTGGCCATGAATTCGCGGTTGAGCAATGACTTGCGTGTGAATTACAGCAAAGCCCGCGTGAATCAATCTTATTTCATTGATAATTTTGGCGGAGCGATTGCGCCGCCGAATGCCAGCCTCTATCCGTCGTTCACTTCAGGGCCGCAAGGCTATATTTACATCGAAGTTGATCCTGCGGGTGATAACACCATCAGCGATGGATTGTTTTCTGATCAACACCAACGCCAATTCAACATCGTCAATAATCTGTCTTACACAATGGGTTCGCACGCGTTGAAATTTGGCGTGGATTATCGCCGCCTCGCGCCCAGCGCCGACAGCGGCACCTATCGGCGCAATTTCATTTTTCCGAACGTGAACTCGCTGGTCGGAGGCGTCGCGCCGACTGCGTCCATCGTTGCGCTGGACGCAGTGTTGCGCCCTGTCTATCAAAACTTTTCGGCTTACGGGCAAGACACGTGGCGTGCGACACGGCGGCTGACGCTGACGTTTGGGTTGCGCTATGAAGTGAACCCCGCGCCCTCAGAACAAAACGGCAAAGAGCCGGTGACGGTGGCGACGCTCAATGCGCCAACGGTTTTAGCGCCCCGTGGCACGCGCTTTTATGAGACGACCTTCAATAACTTCGCGCCGCGTGTCGGAGCCTCTTATCAGCTTTCGCAAAAGCTCGGCACCGTGTTGCGCGGCGGCTTTGGCGTCTTTTACGATTTCGGCTACAACTTCACGGGCACGGCTTTCAGCACAACGTTGTATCCGAATGCGCGTACGTTGGCACTGGCAAATCAGCGGTTCGATGCAGCAACGGCGGCGGTGCAACCCCCGCCTGTGAACGCCAATCCGCCCTACCCGCGCATCTTCGCTTATCAGCCGGATTTCAAGCTGCCTTACACGTTGCAATACAACCTGACGCTGGAACAATCCATCGGCGCATCAAATGTGTTCACGGCAGCGTATGTCGGCGCGATGGGCGAGCGCTTGGGACGTGTGACAACGCTGACCAATCCGGGTTTCTTCACGCGGATTGATGCCGTCACCAATGATGCCACGTCGGATTATCACGCCTTGCAATTGCAATATCAGCGCCGTTTGTCAGGCGGTTTACAGGTCCTGGCATCGTATACATTTGCGAAATCACTCGACATCGTTTCAGAAGAGTCGTTTCAAAATCGCCAATCTCCGACCGGGCGTTTCAATCCGTTGCAGGATCGCGGGCCGTCCAGTTTTGACGTGCGGCACGCGTTCAATGCGGCGGTGAGTTATGCGATTCCTTCGCCGTTTGACGCGGGTGTTGGGCGGGCAATTTTCGGCGGCTTCGGATTGGACGCGATTGTGCGCGCGCGTTCGGCCACACCCGTGAATGTGTTGTCGGGGCGCGATCCGTTTGGCTTGGGCTTTACGACGGTCGCACGGCCTGATCTGGTTGCGCTCCAGCCTTTGTATTTGAATGACGCATCGTTCGCGGGCGGCAAGCGCTTCAATCCGGCGGCATTCGACAGCGCGACACCGTTAGCGCAGGGGCGACAAGGCACAATTGGACGCAATGTGCTGCGCGGCTTTGGCGCTTCGCAATTGGACATTGCGTTACGGCGACAATTCAGGCTGACAGAGCAGATCAATCTGCAATTTCGCGCCGATGCTTTCAATCTGTTCAATCAAGCGAATTTCGCCAACCCAACCGGGATTTTGAGCAGCGGCAATTTCGGACGCGCCACACAAATTCTGGCCAGCGGCTTGGGCGGATTGAGTCCGTTGTTTCAGATCGGCGGGCCGCGTTCATTACAATTGGCACTGAAACTGCAATTCTAAACCGTTAACTCTGAGGTGAAGCTCATTGAATATTCACATCGCTTCACCTCAGCCTTCTTTCTGGAATCAAACGATGACAACTCTAAAATCATCCTCTTCGATAAAGCACATTGGCTTGCTGGCGTTGCTTTGCGCCTGCCTGTTGGTTGCTGCCAATGCCCACGATATGTTTCTCAAGTTTGACAGTTACTTCCTCAATCCCAACAGCAGAGCCACCGTGCGCTTGATCAACGGCACTTTCCGCACCAGCGAAAATGCCGTGACGCGCGACCGGATGGCAGATGTCAGTTTGGTCAAACCTGCTGGCGAACGTACGCATCCGCCGCTGACTGACTGGCGCGATCTGGGCAACACCGCGTTGCTTACTTTGCAAACGGGCGAAGCTGGCACCTATGTCGCCGGGCTTTATACCAAACCGCGCGAGCTCACGATGAACGCTGCGGCTTTCAACCGCTACCTCGCTCAGGAAGGTTTGCCAGACACACTTGCCGCACGCAAGCGCGATGGCGAGTTAACCAGGGAATCACGTGAACGTTATTCAAAACACGTCAAAGCTGTTTTTCAGGTGGGTGAGACACACACCGATACGTATAAGACAGTGCTGGGCTATCCGGTCGAAATCATCCCACAGCAGAATCCTTATGAGTTGAAAACCGGTCAAACATTGGAAGTGTTATGCGTCAAAGGCGGGCAACCCATCGTGGGACAATATGTGTTGGCTGGGCGTGAGTTCAAAGGCAAAGAGGTGGCTGCACCAAGCGTACGCACCGATCAACAAGGCGTGGCACGCATTGTGCTGAAAGGCCCGGGAAGATGGTACGTCAAGTTTATTCACATGTCGCCAGTCAAAGATGCGCCAATCAACTATGAATCAAAGTGGGCAACGTTAACATTTGAGTTACGATAAGACGCAAGCACGCCTATGTCACAAATAATAACCTTGGGTAATTCTGTCATGAAGAAATTATTGATCTGTCTCGTGATGAGTGTCTGGCTGTTTTCTTCTATCTGTGTGGCGCAAGTGCGCGAACTACCCACGCCCGCCGGAGCCAGCAGCGGCCAGCCCAATTTAGCTGTCGCACCCGATGGCCGTGTTTATCTGAGTTGGATCGAGCGCTTAGTCGAGGGCCGCTTTTCACTACGCTTTGCCGTTAAAGAGGGTGACGGCTGGTCAGCGCCCAAGGTCATTGCCGAAGGCGCGAACTGGTTCGTCAATTGGGCTGACTTTCCTTCGCTGATTGTCTTGCCTGACGGTTCCCTGGCCGCGCATTGGCTGGTGAAAAGCGCACCCGGAACATTCGATTATGACGTAACGATTGCGCGGTCATTCGATGGCGGCAAAACGTGGGGCAAGCCGTTTATCCCCCATCGTGACGGCGTCAAAGCTGAACATGGTTTCGTTACGTTGTTGGCAGCCAAAGACGGTTCGCTCGCGGCGATCTGGTTGGACGGGCGCGAAATGAAACCCGCGCAATCTGGCAGCGGTCACGAGGGACACGGGCGCGGCAATATGACGTTGCGCTACGTCAAAATTAAGGGCGACGGCGCGTTCACCGATGAAGCCGTGTTGGATGCGAAGGTCTGTGAATGTTGTCAGACTTCGGCGGCGATGACCACTGACGGACCAGTCGCGGTTTATCGCGATCGTTCAGATAGCGAGATGCGCGACATTTCGATCGTGCGTTTGCGCAATGGCCAATGGACTCCGCCGCAAACCGTTTTCGCTGACAACTGGCAAATCAATGGATGCCCGGTCAACGGCCCCTCTATCACTGCCGCAGGCCGCCGCGTTGCGGTTGCGTGGTTCACAGCCGTCAACGACAAGCCCCGCGTTAAGTTGGCCTTTTCCAATGACGCCGGAGCCAGCTTTGACCAGCCTTCAATCATTGATGACGGCAATCCAGCCGGGCGCGTTGAAACGTTGATGCTCGACGATGGCAGCGTTATGGTTTGCTGGTTGGAAAAACTGGCCAATGGCGGTGCAGTCCGCGTGCGCCGGATCTGGCCGAATGGCAAACGCAATGTATCCGTCACCGTTGCGCCTTCTGGGACGGCTCGTTCCAACGGGTTTCCGCAGATGGTTCGCCAAGGCAAAACTATTATCTTTGCCTGGACGGGCACAAGCGTGCTGACGTCCAGCCTCACTTTACCTTGATCGTCGGCGTCACGCCTGATGCTTTTTGCACTTTAACTTATCCGCTCTATATTCACTGTCTGATCAGAAAGGAAATCAGGGCTCATCCGCACTTTTGATGATGGCTTTTGAGTAATGTGGGCTGCCTGATATAACCGGCGGCATGACGACCCTGATGATTGCGATCTCGCTTTGACTGTTGGAGGAGTGGCCGGAAAGAAAGTAGCTGTTGATGCCGGAATCAATATCAGCGCCGACACCCTTTTGAGGAGAATTCGGTCCACGCCTCAACCTGACCTGATCACTCCAAAGATTCTCGGCGTGGATGACTGGGCTAAAAGATAAGGGCAGAGTTACAGTACGATCATGGTCGATCTCGAGAGACATTGGGTCATCGACCTGTTGCCTGATCGTCAGGCTGAGACTCTGACTGTCTGGCTCAAACAGCATCCCGGTGTTGAAATCATCAGTCGTGACAGATCAAAAACGCAATCATCTGTTGGAATTATCTGTAACTCTCACAATAGCTATGCGAGGCTGAAAGCTCACAGTGTCGGACAGAAATCATCGAGGCTGTCAGGGGCTAAGGAGTGACGAACTTTAAAGTTCTCTATCATTTCACCCTGATCTGGTTTGAATAGATCCAGGGTCTCATTTCTCCATCGATTTCCAGCCACAGCTCGACACGGTAGATGCCCGGCTCCTTCAAATCGAAATTCAATTCGTTGGACTTCGACTCGCTGATTGGCTGACCGTTCCTGAATAATTTGATTGTGGCCGTATTAGTGGCTTCAACGCGCAATTTAAGTCCTTTGCTGAAGCTGATCTCGTCTCCCATAACTGCCGCGCGCCTGCCGTTTTTCTCGGCAATGAAAGCGAAACCGGATGGATCGCAAAGCCAGTCATGAGAGACGTAGGCCCGGGAATTCTTCAAAGAGTCTCTGACGGCTTCTTCATTCAACTCTTTGGATAGAATGTGAGTCGAAACGAAATTCATGCTTCGCTCGTAGGGATCGAAGTCGAGTCTGGCGATAAGGTCGCCGGGGTTTTTCCCCTTGAGCATCTCGGCGATTTTGGGAGATTGCTGAGTTGTTATCTTCATCGGGGGATCGCCGATGATGTTGACTTCGATTGCGTCAGGGGAGGCAGCCTTGACGGTATAAACCTGATTGTGATGGCAATCGTTGGCTGCAACGCCGGTCAACCTGTGATTGATCGAGTCTCGATCCCACTTGGCGATGATCTGCGGCAGGTAATCCTGTGAGGAGCCGAAGACCTCCATGCCATATTCAGCCAGCATTTTCTCAATGAGGAGTAGTCGCTCAGGATTCGTGAACGACCCTCTCAGCCAGAAGAGAAATTCCGCTTCGTCCATGAAGTCAGTGTGGTTGTTGTATATTTCGAGGCCGTCAAGCTCGTCGGTGGCCCATTTGTCCCGTTCTTCAACATGAGAAAGAAAAATATTACCTCCGACCTGCTTGAACATCCGGATGTACTCTTCAGGCCCTTTCCACGATTTATTGAGATATTCCTTGATGATCGACTTCTGCGGATAAACAAGGAAGCCTTCGGATTCCGAACCGGGGATGAATAACACACCCTCCCGAATTCCGCGCCAGCTGTCATTGATGAAATCGCGCGGTGGCCGTGCATGGTCGGTCAACAGGATAATGTTGACTCCTGTGCTCTTCGCGGCCTTCAGGATTTCCGGGCGGCTGCCGCCGGTATGAGCCGAATCATCGGCGTGAGCGTGCATGATCGCCTTGAAATCCGTGAATCCGGTCTGGGTCTTCACTTTTTTTCTTGAATTTTGAAGGCTCAGTCGCTCTTCGCTGGTGGCTCTCAGCCTCTCCATTGAAAGTCGCTGCAGAGTGGTGTATTTTCGCCCCGGCCTGGGGTTTCCTTTTTGCCCTGAGGCTCTCAACGGAAGTATCAGGGCGGCGCACAGGATGGCCGTAAACAGCAAAAAATATCCGATTTTTCTCAATGTCGTTACCTTTGTTAAGATTTGAAAAGCCCGGCAATGATTGTGCCGAAGGCGTAATTTATTGGATCCTGCCGAAATCATCCTGCAGCCGGACGATGTCATCTTCACCAAGATATGTGCCACGCTGAATTTCGATGAATACCAGATTGACATCGCCCGGATTTTGAATTCGATGAGCCGATGTGATTGGGATATCCACCACATCGCCGGGGTTCATCATGATATCTTCTCCATCGAGTGTGACCATGGCCGTGCCCCGAACAATCATCCAGTGCTCTTCACGGTGAGCATGTTTCTGGTAACTCAGTCTCTTGCCCGGTAGAACCTCTATTCGCTTGACCTTGTAATCCGGGCCTTCGTCCAGAACCCTGTAATTGCCCCACGGGCGCTCATCATAATCAGTTGAGATGGCAATTGCCTGTTTTTCAGACATTGGGAATTCTCCTTCTGAATTTAGTCTCTATAGAAGCCAGTAATCAAAACCAGGCGATCAGCTCTTGTTCTTCTTAGATTCCACGTCACGCAACTCTCGGCGAAGTATCTTCCCAACCGCGCTTTTCGGCAGATCGTCCATGAATTCGATAAATGACGGTATCTTGTATTTAGCGAGGTTGGCGCGGCAGTGTTCGAGGATATCGTCTTCCGTGGCCACTGTCCCAGCCTTGAGCACGATGAATGCCTTGACAGCTTCGCCGCGGTACTCATCGGGCACGCCGATGACCACCGCTTCAAGGACTGCCGGGTGGGTGAAGAGCACGTCTTCGACCTCGTTTGGATAAACGTTGAAGCCACTGACGATGATCATGTCCTTCTTCCGCTGAACGATGTAAAAGAAGCCGTCCTCATCCATCCGCGAGACATCACCGGTATAGAGCCAGCCATCCCTGAGAGCGATAGCCGTTTCTTCGGGCCGGTTCCAGTATCCTTTCATTATCTGAGGGCCGCGAATGCAGAGCTCGCCCTCCTGGCCGACAGGGACCTCCGTTGTGCCGGTCTCAAGGTCGACGATCTTGCATTCGGTCGAAGGGAAGGGAAGCCCGATGCTCCCGGGTTTTCTCTTCGCCATCGTTGCCGTCGAGTGTGTTGTCGGAGATGCCTCGGTCAGACCGTATCCCTCGTAAAGCATGGCCCCGCTCATCTGCTCGAACTTCTCTATCACCTCGACCGGCAGCGGGGCCGAGCCGCTGTTGAATCTCTTGATGTGTTCAAGCCCGCAATTTTTGATCTCGGGATGATTGAGCATCGAAATATAGAGTGTCGGAACGCTCGGGAAGAATGTCGGCTTGTATTGCCTGATCGCCTGTATCAAAAGATCGGGATCGAATCTCGGGATGGGTATCTGCATCGCGCCGTTCCAGGTGCCAAGCAAAAGCCCCACGGTCTGCCCGTAAATATGGAAATACGGGATGACCATCAGATACCGCTCCTCGCCCTGCCTGGTCAAAGGCCCTCCCCATAGAAATGACTGCAGGCAATTGGTGTAAAGATTCGAGTGCGTCAGCATGGCGCCTTTGGGTACGCCTGTCGTGCCGCCGGTATATTGCAGGACGGCCACATCTTTCTCAGCGTCGATCAGTACTCTCGGAAGGGAGACTTCAGCCGGTTCATTGATCAAGACCTTGAAAGATAGAGTGTTTTCAGGAGCCGGTGGAGCGGTTTCCGGTGATCCTGAATATTCCTGCAGGCTGGTCGAAATCACATATTCGATTGCAGTTTTATCCTTGATGCTCAAGACCACGGGAGTCATCAGATCCATGACGATGACTGCTCTCATTCCGGAATCCTTCGCCACCATTTCAACTTCACGCGGGGTGTAAATCGGATTGATATTGGTCACGATCGCTCCGAGCCTCGAAATGGCAAAGAAGCTTATCAGGTACTGGGGACAGTTTGGCAGCATGATTCCCACGCGATCGCCTTTCGTAATCCCCATCCTGTGCAGCGATGTCGCCAGTCGATCAACCTCTGATTTGACTTCGCCGAAAGTCAGTTGCATGCCCATGAAGGCAACAGCCGGTCTTTCTCGAAAATTGACCGTCGCAATCTGCAATATTTGATACAACTGCTGCCGCGATGGATTTATCTCCCTCGGCGACCAGTAATCGTAATGCTTCAACCAGGGTTTTTTTGCATAGGGCGATTCATTCTCTGCTGGATCCATACCGGCGGTCATTTAGTATTCTCCGTATTATTGGTTGTAAAGCGAATTGGATTTAGATGTATGTATGAATGAATAATTTATCTTGTTGAGGCGGTTTTCAATAGCTCTTCTGCTGCTCGAATATTTTCTTCGGATTATCGACGAGCATGGTTTTCAGATGTTCATCGGTGACGCCACGTGCTTTAAGGGCGGGGATGACATCGTTATGGATATGCACGAAGCTCCATTTGGGAAGGACCTGAGCCGCAGAGCCTCCGGGGAACCAGTCATTGAAGCAGGCGGCATCCTGCGAAAGCACCATTTTATCGGCGTGCCCACGCTTGCACATTGTAGCGACGGTATTAACCCGGTCTTCAAAGGAGAGGATGGTATCTATTCCAAAACGGTCCATGCCCAGATACGATCCGTTCAAGATCAGCTCTTCAAGGTAGTCCAGGTCGGTTGTATCCCCGGAATGCCCGATGATGACCCGGGACAGATCGACGCCTTCCTCGGCAAAGATCAATTGCTGCTCAAGACCGCGCCTGGTCCTGGCGTGAGTGTGTGTCGATATCGGCACGCCGGTCGCACGGTGAGCCTGAGCGACCGCGCGCAATACTCTCTCGACTCCGGGTGTTATTCCCTGTTTGTCGGTTGCGCATTTCAGGATCCCGGCCCTGACTCCGGTATCCGCTATGCCTTTCTCGATATCCCTGATGAACATCTCCACCATCGGCTCAGGACCGTCAAAGGGAGTTCCCGGCCCCTGGTAATGGAAATAAAAAGGAATGTCATTGTAGGTATAGAGCCCCGTGGCAACGATGATGTTTATCTTCGTCTCGGCTGCGACTCGCTGAATACGAGGAATATAACGGCCAAGCCCGATAACCGTCAGATCGACTATCGAATCGACGCCTCGTGATTTCAGTTCGTTGAGTCTTGTGATCGCCTCGGCAATTCTCTCTTCCTCATCACCCCAGCGTTCCGGATAATTCTGCATGATCTCCGATGAAAGCACGAACACGTGTTCATGCATCAGGGTGACACCAAGTTCTGATGTCTCGATTCTCCCGCGAGCCGTGTTAATAAATGCCATTCGATTTTTCCTTTGATTGATGATTGTCCCCAAACTAATAAATGAACAATAATGATATTATCAATCACACGCATTTGATAAGGGCCATGGTTGCCAATTCGGAAAAAGGAAACAACGATGTCATCAGAAACAAATAATTCCCCGGTATTTTACGATCCGGAGGGAAAGCGATATGGGCGCGTACGAATAGTATGGCTGACGTTTGCCGTTCTCATAACCTGCCTCATCATTATTTTCATCGTCAGTGTTTTGTTCAATCCGGTCCTGCCAATACTGAATCTTAAACCAATCAGCAGTCTGCCTCGAGTCTCGGATATAAACATCAAACCAGATAGTCCTGTGCCAAACCGAATTTCGCAAAAATCCAGGCGAATTGCTGCGGCGCTGAGAGACGAGCCGGCAAAATCTCAATTAATACCCAGTCGCAGACCGGCGCAGATAAACATCCTGCCACAGATGGCTCCAAGAGGCGCAAGGCCGATGCCAGGCATATCTTCAAATGCAAAACCAATCTCCGCGGGGTTTTATGTGAACTGGGATGATTCAAGCTATCAATCCCTGAAACGAAATCTTGATCGACTGGACTGGGTCATCCCCGAATGGGTGAGGCTGCAGAATGGATCTGACCCAGTTGTGAGGGAGATTGATCCGCGTGCAGTTGATTTGATAAGCAGGCAAAAACCCGGGCTCCCCATTATTCCGATGATTCATAATTCCAAAGATGGAAAATGGAATGTCCCCGCACTGGTGAACGCCCTGACCAGTCCTGTGAATAGAAAACGCGTTATTGACTCACTCGCGAAGCTCGTCGGAGATTATAACTGGCGAGGAGTCTGCATAGATTTTGAAGAAATTCCCGACACATCACAGATGGAACTGCTCTATTTTATGCAGGAGCTTCATGCGAATTTCAACCAGCGGGGATGGCTCGTTATGCAGGCGGTTCCATTCGATGATCCGGCCTGGAATTACACTGCCCTTGCCGGATTCAATGACTACCTGATGCTTATGGCCTACGACGAACACTGGGCTGAGAGCTCTCCGGGAAGCGTTTGTGGTCAGAACTGGTACCTGAATACTTTAAACAAGCGACTAAAGGAAGTCAGTCCGGACAAAACAATAGTCTGCATCGGCGGATATGGATACGATTGGAGCGGCAAGGGTGAATCGACGGAACTGACTTTTCAGGAGACCGTCCTCATAGCGCGGGATTCACAGGCCAAAGTCGAGTTTGACACCGGGACACTCAATCCATACTTCAGATACCAGGATGAAAAAGATGCAGAGCACGAGGTCTGGTTTCTCGATGCGGTGACCGCATATAACCAGATGGAAGTTGCCGCAGCAAAAGGAGTCGCCGGATTCGCACTCTGGAGACTGGGTTCGGAAGACCCTTCACTCTGGTCGATTTATGGGTCTGATGATGGCAAAAAGCATGCAGAAGGTTTAAAGCAGATCCGGTATGGGTATGATGTCGATTTTGAAGGTATGGGCGAGATTCTGGACATCATCGCATTGCCGCACGACGGCAGCAGGGCGATCAGCTTTGACTCATCATCCGGCCTGATAACTGAAAATCATTATGACGATAAAAACTATCCCTCGTCATACGTGATTCAGCGCATCGGTTATAAACCCGCCCTGATTGCCCTGACTTTTGATGACGGCCCCGATCGCATCTGTACTCCGAAAATACTGGACATCCTCAAAAGAGAGAACGTCAAGGCTTCATTCTTCATCATTGGCCAGAACGGAGAGACGGAGCCCGATATTCTAAAACGGATAGTTGCCGAAGGGCACGACATAGGTAATCACTCATTCACCCATCCCAACCTTGGTGAGATCCCATCAAGTCTGACAAAGATGGAGCTGAATGCAACTAAACTTCTGATTGAATCATTGACGGGGCGCTCAACGCGTTTGTTCAGAGCGCCGTATTTCGGTGATGCCGAGCCGACGACCCCTGACGAGGTGGAACCCGCAAGAATAGCGAAGGAACTGGGATACATCATCGTCGGCCTGCGGGTTGATCCTGATGACTGGGCTTTGCCGGGGGCAACTCAAATAGTGGAACGGACGGTCAGCGGCATAACAAACCCGGATCCTGATCAGCGTGGCCAGATCGTATTGCTTCACGATGGCGGCGGCGACAGATCGCAGACCGTCGATGCTCTTCCGGAGCTTATCAGGGATCTCAGAACCCGTGGTTATCAATTTGCCACGGTCACTGAGCTTTCTGGTCTCAGCCGGGACGTTACCATGCCTCCGGTCCCGAATAATCGAACCTTTTTCGCCAGAACTGATGAAGGGATATTTTATTCTGTCTCATACCTCGGCTGGTTATTGCACTGGGTATTCGTCGTCGGAATCATTCTGGGACTCGGAAGGATGCTCTTCATAGGGGCTCTGGCACTGGCCCAAAGATTTCGTGCCCGCAGGCGCGAAGTGACTCATGCCGGTGAGGCTTTCAATCCATTAATTTCCGTCATCGTACCGGCTTATAACGAAGAGAAGGTCATTGCCCGAACTATCGAAAGCCTGCTCGCGTCAGATTACTCAAATTTCGAAATAATCGTCGTGGACGATGGGTCTCCCGATAAAACAACAGAGGTCGTGAAAAATCAGTTTGGCAATGATCCGCGCGTTCAATCCTTCAGGGTTGAGAACGGCGGCAAGGCCGAAGCCCTGAATTTCGGTCTCGGAAAATGCAGTGGAGAGATCATTATCGGCCTCGATGCCGATACTATTTTCGAAAAGGAGACCATCGGATCTCTTGCTCACAGGTTTGCCGATCCGCAAATGGGCGCCATTGCCGGGAACGCCAAAGTCGGTAATCGCATCAACCTTATCACCCGTTGGCAGGCACTTGAGTACATCACCTCCCAGAATCTGGACCGGAGGGCATTCTCGAGCCTCAATTGCATCACCGTGGTGCCGGGAGCAATTGGCGCCTGGCGCCGCGATTTGCTGGATGAGACGAACGGATTCGCTTCCGACACGCTGGCAGAAGATCAGGATCTCACTTTGAAGGTGAGAAAACTGGGATACAAGATTGGCTATGAGGAGAACGCCATCGCCTGGACTGAGGCCCCCGATACAGTAAGAGGTCTTGCGAAACAACGATTCAGATGGTCATTTGGAACACTCCAGTGCATGTGGAAGCACCGTGACGCGCTGTTCAGACCGAAATACGGAACGCTTGGATTTCTCGCCATGCCGAACGTCTGGATCTTTCAGATATTATTCCCGTTGATTTCACCGGTCATGGATTTGATGTTCATCTGGACCCTGATTTCTTCGGTGATCGAAAGGCTTGAGCACCCCGCCGAATATGCCATATCGAATCTGGGGCAGGTGATGTTCTATTACGCATTATTCCTTGCAGTTGACTGGCTGGCTGCGCTGTTTGCTTTCACCCTTGAGAGACATGAGCAGTGGAGTCTGCTCTGGTGGCTTTTCCTGCAAAGGTTTTGTTACAGGCAGGTAATGTATTACGTGATGATCAAATCGGTTCTGACCGCTTGCCGCGGCGCCGTCGTCGGATGGGGAAAACTCGAGAGAAAAGCGACGGTCGAAATGCCAAACTGATTGCCCGGGAAAGATCCTTGTCCCTCATTGTGAAGGATATGCGGAAGTTTCATCGCCTGTCAGCAGATCCTCGGCAACTGCTCACCGCTGAACATGTCGACTATTCGATTGGCTCCAATCGCGCTTTTCATCGTGACCAGTGAATCTCGTGAATCCGTCACCCTGCCGATGACGGTTGCCCCCTCGCCAAGTGGATGTGATCTCATTACTGATAAAATCTTGTCAGCAAAAATTTCCGGGACGAAGGTGATGAATCGTCCCTCATTGGCGAGATAGAGTGGGTCGAAACCAAGCATCTCGCAGGCTCCGCGAACGTCTTCACGGACTGGAATGGCATTCTCCTCGATACTGATCTGGAAGCCGGAAGCTTCAGCGATTTCAACCAGGGCGCTAGCCAGGCCGCCTCGAGTCAGGTCGCGCATGCAGTGAATCTTTATCCCCTCGTCAATCATTTGACCAACGAGTCCGGCCAGAGCCGCGCAATCGCTCTCGATCTCGGTTTCGAACTCAAGGTTTTCGCGTTTGGCCATGATGGCAATGCCGTGCCGTCCAAGATCACCATTGAGCACGATCAAATCGCCGGGGCGGACGCTGGCTGGGGCTATCACGAGATCATGCTCGATGACTCCAATACCGGCAGTGTTGATGAAAATCCCGTCGCCTTTTCCTTTATCGACCACCTTGGTATCGCCGGTTACAATCTGGACCCCGGCTTCTGACGCAGCCTTCTGCATCGACTGCACTATGCGCCACAGATCCTCCATCGGCAGCCCTTCTTCCAGAATAAATCCCGTGCTGAGATAGAGAGGACGAGCTCCGCACATTGCCAGATCGTTGACGGTGCCGTTGATGGCCAGGGAGCCGATGTCACCTCCGGGAAAGAAGATCGGCTTGACGACATACGTGTCGGTTGAGAATGCCAGCCGGCCGCCATTATGCGAGAAGACCGCTCCATCGTGCTTTGCGTCGAGCAGCGGATTCTGAAACGCCGGCCCGAACATCTTTTCAATCAACTGGTGCATCAGCTTCCCGCCGCCTCCGTGAGCCAGCATCACTTGAGGATACTGCTGGATCGGTATCGGACAGGAAAGGATGAAATCCTTTGAATCAGTCATTTTCTTTTTTCACCTGTTGAATATTGATTATTGATAATTCATTAGTCAGAATCTCTTTAACTATCGTCCAACATATGAAAACTATCAACTGATTTTAACTCATTCTTTGACTGAAAAATTACATGCAGATAACCGACCTTTTTAATAATTCATTCAAGGGCCGCGGTTCGCAGGAAGCGATTGAATACGACTTGAGCACAGGTGAGACGGCAAAGCTCACTTTCGGCGAGCTGAATGCGCGAAGCGATCGTGTTGCCGGTTGGCTCACTGCTCGCGGGCTCGTTAAGGGCGACAGGCTGGGATTGTTTCTTCCGAACTGCATTGAATTCATCGATCTATATCTGGCCTGCGTCAAGCTTGGGATCATCGTCGTGCCGATCAATGTACTTTACCGGGAGCGCGAGATCGGTCACATCCTGACTGACGCTGAGCCAAAGCTTGTTGTCACGAACAGGGAACTGATGGCTCATTTACCATCAGGGACGTCTGTTTGGGATATTGAAGAAGTCTCAGCGGCTCTTGAGAGTGTTGATTCAAAACCCGTTCGACTGCCGCTTGATGGAGACGATCCGGCAGCCATTGTCTACACATCTGGCACCACCGGGCGATCAAAGGGTGCTGTCCTGACTCATAATAATTTTCTCTCGAATACAGTGAACCTTGTCAGTTGTTGGCGGATTACAGATGCTGATCGTTATCTGGCCGTTCTGCCGCTTTTCCACGTGCACGGATTGGGAAATGGCGTTCACAGTTGGCTGGCAAGCGGGTGCCGGATGCGATTGGTTGAGAGATTCGAGGCCGGCCGAGCGACGGAGCTTTTTGAATCATTCCAGCCGACTTTGTTTTTTGGAGTCCCGACAATTTATGTCCGTCTGCTTGAGCTCCCGGTTGAAGCTGCCCGGTCTATAGGATCGAGGATGAGGTTGTTCGTTTCAGGTTCGGCTCCGCTGCCGGCTCAGGTTCACGAAGAATTTCGCGTCAAGTTCGGGCATACAATACTCGAGCGTTACGGTATGAGCGAGACGCTGATGAACATCAGCAATCCCTACGAAGGGGAACGACGCCCTGGAGCCGTCGGGTTTC
The DNA here is from genome assembly GCA_016710075.1 of Acidobacteriota bacterium. Taxonomy (GTDB): domain Bacteria; phylum Acidobacteriota; class Blastocatellia; order RBC074; family RBC074; genus JADJLO01. Next base: position 133,671 of record JADJLO010000043.1, read on the forward strand.
CGATGCCGGGAGTCTCGACAAGAATCCTGAACTCCAACCTGGAACCTGTCGAGACTGGAGAGATAGGCGAGCTCTTTGTTCGCGGCCCAAATGTTTGTGCAGGCTACTGGCGTCGTCCGGACGCAACGGCCGATGCCTTTGTCGAAATTCCGGGCAGCCGCGACAAATGGTTCAGAACAGGCGACCTCGCCGAGCTTTCAGCGGATGGATACTTCACTTTGTGCGGGCGCAGATCGGATCTGATCATCTCCGGCGGCTTCAACATCTATCCGCGCGAGATCGAAGAATTGCTGCTCGAACAACCCGGCATTCTTGAAGCGGCTGTCTGCGCCATACCTGATGAACGACGCGGGGAACTCCCTGTAGCCTATCTCGTATCGGATGATACTTTTGACCCGGCAACTCTGGAACTGGCCTGCCGCAACTCGCTTGCTTCATTCAAAGTTCCGCGCGCGTTCAAACGAGTTGATTCTCTGCCGCGAAATGCTCTCGGCAAGGTTCAGAAACATCTTCTTCCGCCAATAGACAAATAAATGAATGCTGCAATCGCATCGCTGCTGGCCCTGCTTCTGGCAATCATCCTTTCGATGACTACTCGGATTAACGTGGGGATTCTGGCCATAACGCTGGCCTGGATCGTTGGAGTCTAGTTTGCGGGTATGAAACCCGATGCCATCATCGCCGGATTTCCGGGATCGCTTTTTCTGACCCTCGCCGGCGTCACCATGCTCTTTGCCTGTGCGGAGTCCAACGGTACGCTGGAGCGGCTGGCCCACAAAGCAGTGCTGCTGGTGAAGGGAAGAGGCGGACTTCTTCCGTTATTATTTTTTCTCATCGCCATGGTGATATCGAGCGTCGGCCCCGGCGCAATTTCAAGCGTGGCTCTGGTTGTTCCCCTGGCCATGGCCATCGGTCATCGATCGGGCATCCCCAGTTTTCTGACGGCCCTGATGGTCGCCAATGGAGCTAATGCCGGCAATCTTTCGCCGATCAGCTCAATTGGTGTCATCGCTAATTCCAAAATGGCGGAAGCCGGAATCACAGGCCACGAATTGAAGGTCTGGGCCAGCAATTTCGGCGCCCACGCCGCTGTATCGCTTGTCGCCTGGTTCTTTTTAACGCGTAGTAAGACGGAGACTCTTACTAACTCAGTTGCACTGTCCGATGATCAGACAGACAAATCTCCCCTGACACGCTCTCAATTGATAACCATCGCCGTGATTCTTATCTGGATCTGCGGTGTGTTGTTCGCAAAGCTGAACCTTGGCCTGAGCGCATTTGCAGCCGTCGTTGTCATGATTATCGGCAATCTGGCCGAAGAACGTGAGATCGTCAAGAAAGTTCCCTGGACCGTAATCCTGATGGTCTGCGGCGTTTCGGTTTTGATCTCTCTGCTCGAAAAGACAGGTGGTATGGACTTATTCACAGGTTTGCTGGCACGGATGGCCGGCCCGTCATCGATCAACGGCGTCATAGCCTTCATTACCGGCGCCATTTCGACCTACAGCAGCACTTCCGGAGTCGTGCTGCCGGCATTCTTGCCGACCGCATCAAAGCTGGCTGCTCAGCTCGGTGGAGGCGATCCGCTGGCCATCGCCCTGAGCATCAATGTCGGCTCGGCTCTGGTCGATGTCTCTCCTCTCTCAACCCTCGGAGCTCTGTGCGTCGCGACCGTGACCGATGAAACTGATTCGAAAAAACTGTTTCAGAAACTTCTCGTCTGGGGGTTATCGATGACCGTCGTCGGCGCCATCTTGTGCCAGCTATTCGCCGGCTGGATCGCCAGGATCTGAAAGAGGAGTTTAAAGTTCAAAATTCAAAGTTCAAAGTTCAAAGCACCTTGATAGACCATCGTTCCGTTCTGGTCCGTCATCCGGCTTGAATTCCCAAGATGGTTCGTGTGCAGCCAGCCCCGCCGTCGCCCCGGGCGCAAATAAGGCTTCCAGATCTTAAAGCGGAGCAGATTAATGTCAGTTCAGGGGCTGAGCAATTACTAAAGTTTGTCATTTAAGGCAGGAGTGAGAGTAAGGAGTACCGCCTTCAGGCGGTTAGACTCGGAATCAAGATTAACCGCCTGAAGGCGGTACTCCATGCGTCAACTCCATGCGTCAACGCTTTAAACTTTAAACTTTGAACTTTGAACTTCTTAAAGCACCGTAGGGCTTGGTGAGTAGTGAAATGTTGTATGCCTGTGAATGACTCTTGGCCGGCGATATCTGTAATAGGCCGCGCAGGCGCCTTCGTTTGAGACCATGGTGGCGCCGAGTGGATGTTCGGGGTTGCAGATAGTTCCGAAAGCAGGGCATTCATCGGGTTTTTTCAGGCCCTGAAGGATGAGGCCGCTGATGCATTCGGAGGGCTCTTCGACCTTGTGATCGGCGACGCCGAATTTGAGCTCGGCATCGAAAGCCGCAAATTTATCGCTGATGCCAAGACCGCTTTGCGGGATCTCGCCGACTCCGCGCCACTTGCGCGGAATAACGCGGAAAACCTGACGAATCAGATCCTGTGCGGGTTCGTTGCCTGATCGTCTGACGGCTCGGGCGTACTGGTTTTCGACCTCGGCACGGCCTTCTTCCAGTTGTTTGACGCACATGTAGACTCCCTGAAGAATGTCCAGAGGCTCGAATCCTGTGACGACTATCGGGACGTGATATTTTTTGGCGATCTGTTCGTATTCTGTGTAGCCCATAATGGTGCAGACGTGGCCGGCGGCCAGAAATCCCTGGACGCGGTTTTGCGGCGAAGAGAGAATCGCCTCCATGGCGGGTGGGACGAGAACATGGGAGACGATCACCGAAAAGTTCTTCAGACCCATCTGATGAGCCTGGTAGACGGCCATGGCATTGGCCGGAGCAGTAGTTTCGAAGCCGACGGCGAAGAATACGACCTCTTTGTCGGGATTCTCCCTTGCGATCTTCAGGCAGTCCATCGGCGAATAGACTATTCTGACGTTGCCGCCATTGGCCTTGACCATGAAGAGGTCCTTGTCGCTGCCGGGCACTCTGAGCATATCGCCGAATGAGCAGAAAATTACATCCGGACGCGAGGCGACCTCGATCGCCTTGTCGATCATCTCGAGCGGCGTGACACAGACAGGGCAGCCAGGGCCGTGGACAAGGTTAACCTCCGGCGGAAGAAGTTCATCGATACCGAATTTGACTATTGCATGAGTCTGGCCGCCGCAGACCTCCATTAACGTCCACGGGCGCGTGACGGTCTCCGCAATGGCCACGGCGAACTGTTCTGCGAGTTGGGGATCGCGGTACTCGTCTATGAATTTCATATCGGCTCCTCTGATAATTCATTCAAATCGCCCATAGCTTTGAGCAGATCAAAGACCCGCCCGGCTTCTTATTCGTCGATTTTGCTGATGGCAAAGCCAACATGCACCAGGACGTAATCTCCCACTACGGCTTCGGGGACATAGCTTAAATTGATTTCCTTGACGATGCCGCCAAAATTCACCCTTCCGCTTCTGAGCAGATCATCGCCTTCTATGGAGAGAACTTTTCCCGGCACGGATAGACACATTGGTTAAAGCTCCTGTTGTTTTCTTCTGCTGACGATCAGCCTTCCGGTGGTCTGGTAATGCTTGCGGAACCCCAGCAGGTGGCAAATTTCGAGCACGAACCAGTGAGCGATGCGGGTATCGATCACGAGGGAATCTTTGGCGCCCTTAAGCCTGCTCACGCCCGGAAGCAGCGGAAGGGCACGGTCAAATTTCATGCGCCGCGCTACTTCGGATACCTTCATCCAGAAAGGCTTCACTTCTCGAACAAGAAAGAATCCGTCATCGCCAAGTTTCTGATAGAGCGGCATGAAGAGAAAGCCGTCTTCATTTGTTTTGACTTCACCTGTTCGATCCTTCGCAATAGCCTGATTCTTCTTAACCGGATGGAAATTCCTGAAGCCGGGGTCCATTGCGAATTCATCGGATTCGGCAATGGCGTGCCGATACCGAACCTCCAGGAAACGAGGCAGACCGTTGGATGCCTTAATCAGGCGTTTTCTGAGAGATGCCATATTCGGAATGTCATTTGTGGAAAGACATCCGATGAAGGCCAGCGAGAGCCAGATGATCGCTTCATGATTTTCAACCGATGTCAGGGCATCGTGCTGGCCGGCTTCGAATCCGAGGGCCGCATATCCAAGGTCGTTGATGTAATTGAGAATCGTGCCGTCGATGCTCTCTTCAATACCGAGGATGATAGGGACTCCCAGCTCTTGCGCGATGTGACGGTTTGTCAGGGTGTCGCTGATGATCGAGAATGGTGCCCCGTCTGAAGATGTGGTGTGCAGGTCGAGGATATACACTTCCTGCCGGTTTGCGCCGATGGCTGTCTCGATCTCTGCAAGTAGCTCTAGTTGTTCAGTCTCTTCTGAAACTTCAACAGTCTTTCCGGCTTTCAACTTGAGGTTACGCACCTGTTCGGGCAGCCATGCCCGGTTGAGATCTGTGTCAAGATATCGAAGTCCCTTGTTCAGGGCTCTGGTGTTGCCTGCCAGCGCGATCACTTCTCCTTCGAATCGCGGGTTCTTCTCATTGAGCGCCTTCATTACATTTCTCAGCGCAAAGACACCCGCCGGTTCGTTGCCGTGAATCCCGCCTATGAAGATGACCAGCGGCCCGCTTCTACGGCCGCCGTATCGGCCGATCTTCCTTTCAAACTTCGGTTTGACGTATTGTTCAGCGGCTTCCCGATTCGCTTGAAAACTCATTTCATTGATTTCCTGCATGATAGTTCTCGTTGATTATCCAAAATTTCCATGAATTCGTCGGATTCAAAACAGGCGGAACAGACTCTGTTGAATGATTCGAAATAGCGTAACTCGACATGGGGCGTCAGATCATCTTTTCGCACGGGTTCGTCGCGGAGAAGGTCCGTGCTCAGGTATTTCTTGTTGTCGTCGCAGAAAACGGTGACTACGACCGCGTCGCTGCCGAGTTTCTCCTGCGCCAGCAATGCAGCGAGGAAGTTGGCGCCTGACGAGATTCCGACTCCAAGCCCGAGCGTGCCGGCGAGCTTCTGCGCCATGAGTATCGAATCGCCATCCGATACGGCGATGATTTCGTCGAGCTCGTTCAGCTTTACAATTTCGGGTATGAACTCATCCGAGATGCCCTGGATGCGATGTGAGCCCACCTTGAACCCGGTCGACATGGTCGGTGATTGAGAAGGCTCCATCGGATGAACTTTTATCGCCGGGTTTCTGCTCTTCAGGAATTTTCCGACGCCCATGATCGTTCCGCCTGTGCCGACTCCGGCCACGAAGGCGTCAGCGGTCAGTCCGTGTTCACTCAATTGACTCCAGATTTCCGGGCCTGTGGTTGTTTCGTGAGCTTCGACATTGGCCTCGTTCGAAAACTGCCGTGGGAGAAATACATTCGATGTGTCCTGCGCCATCTGTTCAGTCTTTTCGATGCTTCCGAGAAAGCCCCCCTGCTCGCGGCTGATCGGAACGATCTGCGCGCCGTAGCTTTGTATCAGCTTCACTCTTTCCTGGCTCATCCAGTCGGGCATGTAAATGACTACAGGATGCCCGAGTGCGCGTCCGATTGCGGAAAACGCAATGCCCGTATTGCCGCTCGTCGCTTCGGCGATGGTATCGCCCGGAAGAATGTGACCGTGTTGATAGGCTTTTCTCATGATGTGAAGAGCCATCCGATCCTTGATGCTTCCCGAGAGATTCAGGTTTTCGGCTTTGGCATAGATCACACGATTTTCACCCTTGAACCGGAAATGAATTGCAAGCATGGGCGTGTTGCCGATCAGGTTTTTCAAGCTCCTGAATCGGTTGCCGTAGAGGTTTTGTGTATCGCGACTGGAATGTATCTGAATTGGTCTCATTTTTATTAAACGACCTCAGGGGGCAAGCGAGTCTTGTTAATAAGTTGCGGCAGCGATCTGGCCAAGAGCGATTCCTCCGTCATTGGTCGGAATCCTCTGATGCCAGTATGGTCTGAACCCTTCTTCACTGAGTCGCTTGACTGCACGCTCAAGCAGGTAGCGGTTCTGGAAGCAGCCGCCGGAAAGGGCGACGGATAACATCCCGGCCTTGAGGGCCATTGCCACAACAGCCTCAACCAGGGTGTTATGAAATTTTGCCGAAATCTCTCCCACCGGCAGAACTTTCCTATGGTCTTCGATCATTCCGATGATGAGCGGCTCCCAGTCAAAGATCAACGGCGGTTTGTTATCCTGGTTTTTCAGAATATTAACGGGATAGCAATCATCAATTGGGCGGCCCTCTGCGGCGAATTCAAGTTCCATTGCCGCTTGTCCTTCAAACCTGACGGTCTGTCTTAATTCCAGTATTGCCGCAGCGGCGTCAAATAGCCGGCCGGCGCTCGATGTCCGCGGACAATTGATGCGCTTCTCCATTATTTTGATCAGCGTTTGAAGCTCTTTTGGTTCGAAAGCCTTGATTGGAGCGATGTCGGTCATTGAGTGCAGCCGGTTGCCGAATATTTCATAAAGCACTCCAAGGGCACTGCGCCGAGGTTGTTTGACCGCAGTCTCGCCGCCCGGAAGCAGGAATTGGCGGAAATGCGCGAAGCGGTCGAATGTCCATCTGCCGCTGTTTTTTTCGACCCTGAGGAATTCGCCGCCCCAGATCGTTCCGTCGGTTCCAAGCCCGGTCCCATCCCAGGCGACTCCAAGCGCCGGACCCTCCATCTGATTCTCGGCCAGACATGAAAGAATGTGGGCAAAGTGATGCTGAACCCTGAGAGTTTCACCCCCCGAATTGACGGCAAATCCCGTCGAAAGGTAATCAGGATGCAGGTCGCAGGCAAAGGCTGCCGGCGCCACTTCATAAAGATTCTCAAGGCTGTCGATGACCTGGCGGAATGCGCTGTATGCCTGGGGCGTCTCGAGATCGCCGATATGCTGGCTGACAAAGACATTGTCGCCGACTGAAAGCGCGACTGAATTTTTAAGATGCGCTCCACAGGCAAGGATAGACTTTTGCTTCGATTTCATTTGTATCGGCAGTGGGGCGTAGCCTCTGGCCCGTCGCATGACCATCTCGCGGCCGGCGGCGATGCGCACTATGGAATCGTCCACGTGCCGGACGATCGGGCGATTATGCACCAGCAACAGGTCTGCAATCTGACCAAGCCTTTCCAGAGCTTCATACTCATCGATGCAGATCGGTTCGTCAGTGAGATTGCCGCTGGTGGCGACCACTGGAATTTTCAATTCAGCCATCAGAAGATGATGAAGAGGTGTGTAGGGAAGCATCACGCCCAGATATGGATTACCCGGAGCCAGACTGTCAGAAAGCCCGGCAGTTGTCTTCGATCTGCGTTTGAGCAGAACGATCGGCGATTCCGGCGAGGTCAGAAGCCTCTCTTCAAGGTCCGAGACTTCACAGACGGCTCGGACGCTTTCAATTGACGGAAACATCAAGGCGAACGGCTTCTCTTCGCGATGCTTGCGCCGACGCAGTTCTCTTATCGCGTCTTCGTTCGAGGCATCGATCATCAGGTGAAATCCGCCAAGCCCCTTGACGGCTACAATCTTCCCATTTCGGATCGCACTTGAGGCTTCAACCAGAGCCTTGTGCCTGGTCGAAAGCGCCTTTCCCGCAGGTCCCCACAATTCCAGTTGCGGCCCGCATTCAGGACAGGCATTGGGCTGGGCGTGGAATCTGCGATCGAGCGGATCGTGATACTCCGCCTGACATCGTCCGCACATCGCGAACTTCTTCATGGTCGTGCTGGACCTGTCATAAGGCAGCGACTCGATGATGCTGAACCTTGGGCCGCAATTTGTGCAGTTGGTGAACGGGTATAGATATCGGCGGTTTGCCGGATCGAAGATCTCGTTGAGACAGTCCGGACATGTGCCGATATCGGGCAGCACCAGAGCCGTCTTGAGACCGCCTTCAACGCTCTCTCTTATTTCGAAATCGGTGAATCCTGCCGGATCGAGATAAGCCGATTCCAGACTCTGAATGAACGATCTCGGCGGTTTTTCTCGTTCGATGCGTATCAGGAACTTCTCCAGCAACCCACGAGGCCCTTCGACCTCTATGAATACGCCCTGGGATGAATTATTGACCCATCCGCACAAGCCCATCTCTTTTGCCAGCCTGAAGATGAATGGCCGAAACCCGACGCCCTGCACCGTGCCGCGAATTGCGATGTGCAATCGGCATCTCGATTCCATCACTGTCTGTTGGCTCGTTCGGGCTTTCATAAGAATTTCGGGTCATCCGACATGACAAACACATTTCAAGCGTGATGATGGGCATGAGAACGAGTCCGATCGCGCTCTGACATGGTCTCTCTCGATTTCTCAATCCGTGATTTGAGCCAATCTACCCACTCGTCGAGGCCTTCGCCCGTCCGGCAGGAGACCGGGAAGATGATCGCTGACGGGTTGACCTCCAGAACGTTCTTTTTCAACTGATCGAGATCGACACCGGCGTAGGGCAGAAGGTCGATCTTGTTGAGGATCACTGCCTCAGCCTCGTGAAACATCATCGGATACTTCTTGGGCTTTTCCTCACCCTCGACCGTGCTGTATACCATCACTCGCAGATCTTCTCCCAGATTGAATTCGGCAGGGCAGACGAGGTTTCCGACATTTTCGATAAAAAGCAGATCGAGATTGTGAATATCGAATGACTTAAGGGCATTGTGAATCATTCGCGCGTCAAGATGGCAGACCGTGCCCGTGGTTATCTGAAAAGCGGGAACACCCAGAGCTGCAATTCTGTCGGCATCGATTGTAGTCATGAGGTCTCCTTCGATGACGCCGAGCCTGTAATCCTTCTTGATTCGCCTGATAGTCTCTTCAAGCACAGTGGTTTTGCCGGCCCCCGGCGCCGACATGAGGTTCGCTGTGAAGAGATTGTGATCCAGAAAGATCTCCTTGTTTTCAGCCGCAATCTCTTCGTTCAATTCCATGATGTTGGTTTCAAGATTTACCTGATGCATAGCTTCACGTTCTCCTGAATACAGTTGGTTTTCTATTCCATATCAACGTATTCGACCTGCATCTCACGCCCCGCGGCAAACTCAACTGGAGATCCGCATCCGGGGCAGAGAAGATTCAAATCGCCCGGAATGTATTCGATCTCTTTACAATTCGGGCATTCAAGTCTGATCGCGACGGTTTCAATTTCAAGCACGGCATCTTTTGCCGCAGTATCCCCCTTCATTGCATCAAATGCGAACTCGAGCGCCTCTCTGACCACTCCTCTGAACTCCCCGATCCTTAATTTAATCCGGGTGATCTTCTGGTAACCATGCTTTCCTGCCTCGTTCCCGGCAAGCGTCAGAACACCCTCCATTATCGACATTTCATGCATTCTCTTTACTCCGATTTGCTGATTCAACGGCAAATGACATTCCAAAGAGCTGCATTAATGTAAAATACTATGAATAAAAGGATTAGTTGTTTGACAGCGGCTGATTGGATCTCAAAGATCAGGTGGAATAGTGTGGATTTACTCAGGCAGAGGCAGGTTAAGTGTAAAATTACTCATATTGTTTTAATGAACTTAATTTAGAAGCAAATTTCTAATTGCCGTGAGCTGGGCTACGTGATAGAAGAACCGTGAATGATATTAACAATTAAGTTTCCGAAAGTCTCCTTCGGGAGGGGGGAGTTTATGAAATTCAATTACTTCGCTCTCAGGTCTTTCCTCATTGCCATTTTTGCAATTGGGCTCTGCCTGCAATTCTCCTGCAGATTGGGGAGGAATGGAGCCGGGACGACTTCGCGACTCCAGTTCAAAATCAGTTGATAGCCCCTGATGAAATCAGCCGGCAGGCTGTGGCCCTTGCCGCTCCGGCACAGTTCAAAACCTCGCTGACCGGAGCCATCGATGGAAGATACAATATCCAGATGGATCTGGAACGCGATGGCACCAAAATCAAAGGAACATATTTTTACAAAAAGACCGGCGCGATGAGCATTGCGGCTAAATACATCAGCCTCTCCGGCACGATCGATTCGGATGGAAATGTCGATATGACCGAATCGGCTTTTGAGCCACAGGGTGGCAAGGAGATCAAAACAGGCAGCTTCAAGGGCAAACTTGGAGCCGTCGTGATCGGTGGCCGGCAGTCGCTGCGATTTGTAGGAAACTGGACCAGATCAAAGGACAACCGCTCGATGGCCTTCTCGCTGCAGGAGGTTAAATTTGACGTAGGCGAGGACCTCAGGATTGTTACCAGGAAAAGTGAGGATAAGAACAGGTCTCAGAAGTTTGAGCTTGAGATGGAACTTCCGAAACTTGAAGGCAACGACCCTGAACGAACCGATAAGTTCAACAAGACCATCGACCGCCTGGTCAGCAAAGAGATCAGTGAGTTCAAAGCTTTTGCGGTGGATAACGCCAAAGTAATTGCCAAAGAGGAGCCTTCACGCGGCGATATGCCCGGCTCTTCAATGGAGATCGGCCACAGCATCACCGCGTCCGACAGGGATTTCGTCAGCTTGCTTTTTACTTATTACAGTTACACCGGCGGCGCTCATCCGAATACTTTCACCAAATCGCTCAATTACGACCTCAGGCAGAATGATCCGGTCAGCCTCGGCAGCCTCTTCGCCCCCAATTCAAATTATCTAAAGCTCATTTCCGATTACTGTCTGGCCGAATTAAAGAAGCTTGGCATTGGAGACGAAGAATGGATCGAGAGGGGGGCCGGTCCAAAGACCGAAAACTACAAGAGCTGGAATATTGCCCCGGAAGGGCTGATGATAACTTTCGATGCCTACCAGGTGGCGAGTTACCGAGGACCCCAGGAGGTCATCGTCCCATATTCAATTCTCAAGCCTGTAATAAAGCCCGGCGGCATTCTTTCCCGGTTCGTCAAATAGGTCGAGTTTGCTCATGCCTTCCTCGGCGACAGGCTCCATTTCATGAATGGTTTCTCGGTCAGTGCGAAGATCAGCGAGCAGATGACAAGCAGCGGTACACTGATCAGAACTGCCTGAATGAAGAAGTCCAGCCAGAATGGCGCTGATTTTGATGCCAACTGGATGCTGTGAGGCATAAGGTTGGAAATGATTATGATGTGATACAGGTAAATCGTGTAGCACATCCCACCGATAATCACTATCCACCTCAGCCTGATCAATTTGTTGGAAATCTTCCCGAGGTAAAATCCGGCATAGAACAACCCTACCAGAATCGACAGCAGGAAATAATACTGCCCGAATCTGAGCAGGACTCCGATAATCGAAGCCCCCGCAAGAAGCGTGACCACATCATAGAGATAAGTCTTTGAAATTTCTTTAACCGGCTCCGAGAGATAAAAATCCGCCAGCAGAAACCCTGTCAGGAAGAAATGAATGAAGTTTATCAGCGATAGTTGAAGCCGTGGCGAGCCATATGCATAGACATAATTCTGCGACAGCCAGCCGAAGAAGACTATGGCGGCGAACATCAAAGCCCGCCGGAGCAGGGTATTGCGTAATCTGTAGATGTAGACCAGCAGAGGGACGATCAGATAAAACTGAATCTCGATTTCGAGCGACCAGGTTACGCCATTGATCCTGCTGTGCTCGCCATAGGTCATCCCGTGAAGATAGAATGAGCTTGCCAGCAGGTGAGGAGCCAGCCTTGCCGCGGACGCTCCCTGAAAAACCGCCAGAAAGTAATATACCAGCAGGCTCAGAATGTATGGCGGCTCGAGCCTCGTAACGCGACGCAGGTAATAAGACTTGAGCCCGGGAGCCGGCTGATGATTGAATGCCCGCTTTGCGAACGGCAATGCCAGGATGAAACCGCTGATGACGAAAAAGAGATTGACGCCGAAATGGCCGCAGTACGCCGCGAGAATCATCCATGACTGCTTTCCTGCTTCAAACCATTCCTGCGGCGCCCGGACTTCATCGTGTCTCAGGCTTGCCGGCAGATAGATCGATACCAGGTGATGAAACAACACGACGCCGATCGCGATGAATCTCAAGCCGTCTATCTCAGGAATCATCTCGCCGGTCGAGGTCACTCTCGATAACTTCTTGGCGAAATAGTCCGATGCTCTGCTCAGTAGCCGTAGTGGCTTTGTTGGGTCATCCATTGCCGGAATACAAATTACGAAACATACGAAAAAAACGAAAAAAATTAATAGAGCGGATCCTCGTTTATGTCGTAATCTTCTCTTTCCTTGATCTGATTTAATTATTGGGTGAATGTTAGCGCGGAAGATTATCAAGTTGAGGTGCTGATTACAAATCTTCATCATCTGAAGAGCGGGGAAAATTCTCAAAAACATGATTCATCTGAAGTCGATAGCACTGAAAAACGCGACAAAAAAGTTCGATCATTTCCCATTCAATATTCCGGTGATCAGGGATTTTGATGAGCTGGAACTGGTCTCTCCGGTTACATATTTCGTAGGTGAAAACGGATCGGGAAAATCCACCCTGCTTGAAGGAATAGCTTCCGGGGTAAATCTTCCAGCGGTTGGTAATGAAGACATCGAGAGGGATGGGACTCTCGCCCATGCAAGGAAGCTGGGGAAACAGCTTAAATTCCAGTGGACTCACAAGACCCACAAGGGATTTTTTCTGCGGGCAGAGGATTTTTTCAATTTCTCGCGCCGGCTGCAATCGATGACAAAGGAACTCGGTGAGATAGCCGAAGGTTTCGAATCGGAATATACGGGTTATGCACTGGGTCTGGCGAAAGGATCTGTTCTGAGTCAGAGGCGGGCGCTGGTTGAGAAATATGGCGAGAATCCGGATGCCAATTCTCACGGAGAGAGTTTTCTGAAACTGTTTCAGGCGCGGTTTGTTCCCGGAGGTTTGTACCTGCTTGACGAACCAGAGGCTCCGTTATCTCCCCAGCGGCAACTCGCGCTATTGGCGATGATTAAAGATATGGTCGATGACGGTGCGCAATTCATTATTGCCAGTCATTCGCCGATTTTAATGGCCTATCCTGGAGCAGTCATCTACAGTTTCGATCAGCATCCAATCAAACAGGTCGAGTACGATGACGTGGAGCATGTCTCGCTGACGAGGGCGTTTCTCAACAATCCTCAATCATTTCTTCGTCATCTGTGATTGTTTGAGGAACTCCTCGATTGCGGCCTTCTCGCGTTGACCAATTGCATCAAGCTTTTTGAGCCATCCCGCTTTCAGTGGTCTGAGAGTGAGCACGAGCGCCTCGGCCACAGCCAGATTCCGGTACCATTTCTTGTTCGATGGAACGATAAACCATGGTGCAAATGGCGTGCTGCAGCGATTGAGCACGTCTTCATAGGCTTTTGTATAATCGTTCCAGAACTCTCGCTCCTTCCAGTCGCCGGCTGAAAGCTTCCAGTACTTCTCGCGATCAGCTTCACGATCCAGCAGACGCTGTTCCTGTTCCTGTTTGCTGATATGCAGGTAGAACTTGAGAACGATTGTTTTCGAATCGGAGAGCAGTTTCTCGAAATGGTTGATGTGGTCGAAACGGGCGCCCCAGGTCTTCTTATCTGCAAGGTTATGGACGCGAACGACCAGCACGTCTTCGTAATGCGAGCGATTGAAGATCGTTATTTCACCCTTCCGCGGGGTCTGATTGTGAATCCTCCAGAGAAAGTCGTGGGCCAGCTCATCTGAAGTAGGGACTTTGAATGACGCAACATTGCATCCGCGCGAATCCAATGGCCCAATGACAGTCCTGATGGTGCCGTCCTTGCCGCTGGTATCGCGGCCCTGCAGCACCATGAGGACCGAATGTTCGCCCGCAGCGTAGAGCATCTCCTGGAGAGCCATGAGCTCATCGGAAAGAGCTTTGAGCCGGGCTTCACCATCTTCGCGATTCAGCCCGGCATCATATTCCGGATCAAAATCCCGCAGTCTGATCTCTTGTGAACCTGTCAGTTTGTGTGCGTATGACATAAAGAGAGTTCAAAGTTAAAGGTTTAAAGTTTAAAGTGTACCTGATCCGCTTTCATGCAGCTCCATTCTTCTTGAACCATTCATTAAGGCGTTTCCAGCCGTCCTGAGCCTGATCTTTACGGTAGCTGGGGCGATAGTCGGCGTGGAACCCGTGCGGAGTATCCGGGTAGAGAATGATTTCAGATGGGTTTTTGGCGTCTTTCAGAGCTTTTTGCATCTGTTCGACGGTGTTGTTCGGGATTCCCTGATCTGAGCCGCCATAAAGCCCGAGAACCGGGGCCTTGAGGTCTTTGACAAGGTCGATAGGGTTTTTCGGATGCAGCTCTTCTGTGGCCCCAATAAGCCGGCCATACCAGGCGACGCCCGCTTTGAGTTTAGGATTATGAGCGGCGTAGAGCCAGACAATTCTTCCGCCCCAGCAGAAGCCTGTGATCCCGAGTTTATTGGTATTCCCGTTGTTTTTTTGAGCCCATGCGACTGCGGCATCGAGATCGGACATGACCTGAGAATCGGGCACTTTGCTGACGACCTTGCTCATAATGTCGCCCATCGGCATCTTTGAAACATCGCCCTGACGGGCATACATTTCAGCGGCGATTGCCAGATGCCCGAGCTTTGCAAAGCGCCGGCAGATGTCTTTGATGTGTTCGTGGACGCCGAAGATCTCCTGCACCACGAGTACCGTCGGAAAGTTCTTTCCCTTGGCGGGCATTGCTCGATAAGCGGGAATCTCACCGTCTTTGACGGGGATTTTGACTTCACCTGCAATGATGCCGTTTGTGTCTGTAGTGATGACGCTCTGTGCCTCTACGGGCTCGACAGCCATGGCAAAACCCGCTGTGAGTGTTGTCACGACAAAGTTCCTTCTGGTCAATTCATCCAACATTGGTTAATTCTCCTTTCGATTTAACTGAAAAAATATCAAATATTATCTTGGGAGTGGTTGGGGCAGGCTGGCGATGGCATAAGCCACAACAGCCATATGACTGCCGCATTTTCAGCCAGCTCCCGCGGATTGATCTTGTCGAATGTATCAGCAGGCGTATGGTGATAATCGAAATAATATCGGTCATCCTGAATTGGCGCCAGACCGGGGACTCCGGCGGCTTCGAGAGGTGAAATGTCAGCACCGACTGAACCCGTCGCTATCCTGAGCAACCCGGCTCCGGAAGCCAGCAGAATATTGACCGCAGGTTGCAGCATCTGAGCCGCTGCCGGTGAAACGTGAGCATCGATACCCAGCGGATGGCCCGCTCCGTGATCTGATTCAAGAGCCGCGATGTGGTTTTTAAGATTCGGCTGCTGATTTTGGAAGTATGTCGTGCCTCCGCGCAGGCCGTTCTCTTCGTTCATCCAGGCAATGACTCTGATGGTTCGCTTCGGCTTCAGTTTGAGTTCTTTGCAGAGGTTTGCCACCTGCATAGCAACGGCGACTCCGGCCGCGTCATCGATGGCGCCGGTGCCGAGGTCCCACGAATCGAGGTGCCCCGAGACGATGATCACCTGATCCGGAAATTCGCTGCCTTTGAGATCGGCGATGACGTTATAGCTTTCGACATCCGGTAGCATTTGCGGCGTCAATACGAGTTTCATTCGAACTTCGCCCTGTAAAGCAAGGTGTGCCATCAAATCGGCATCTTCCGCGGTCACTGACGCAGCAGGGATCATTGCGACTCCGTCTTCGTATCTCATACCACCGGTATGCGGGAGCCTGTAAACAGCTCCGCCCGCAGCCCTGTTCAATGCCGCAACTGCTCCGAAACGGGCCGCAGCGCTGGCGCCTCCGCTGCGATATGCCACAGCCTGCCCGTATGCCGCACCTCCGAAACCCTGCGCCTGAAGCTTCCGGTCGAATTTATAATTGAAGAGGACGATGCGGCCTTTGATCCGGCTTTCTCCCAATCCGGCAAGCTCTTCGAAATTGTTGACGACTACAATTGGAGCCGTGATTCCTTCGGAGGGTGTGGCCACGCTCGGACCGAGCGCCGTCAGCATGATCTTTTGCGGCGTCTTTGGCGCCATCCCGGGATATTGAACCAGTTCACCGGTCTCGATGCCGCGAACCCAATGCGGAACCATCACCTTTTCGAGCTTCACCTCAAGGCCCAGCTTTCGCATCTCGCCGGCGACGTACTCAACGGACCTTGCCGCCTGCGCTGACCCGCTCAATCGCGGGCCGATGTTGTTGCACAAATACGCCGCCTGCTTCAGCGCATAATCGCTTTCGAGCGCGGCTTTTTGAAGAAGTTTCAACTCTTCAGTCAGTTGGGATGAATATTTATAACCTTGTGGCTGTTGCTGAGCAATCACAAACGACAAGGGAATCGAGGCTGCAATCAGCGCAAGCGACAGCAATATAAGTCCGGGTTTCTTTCTGATCATCGTGTTTGATTTACTTGACGAAGTTATGCGAGCGAAGCCAGTTTTCCAATAGCTTTGGCCATGTGCTCAATTGTGGATTGTTTTGCGCAAGACCTACGCCTATGGCGTCCTTTTTCATAGACGTGCAGTTCATATGGGACTTTTGCTTTTCTCAGCGCGGCGGCGAACAGGAGGCTGTTTTCCAGCGGAACTGCCGAATCGTCTTCAGTATGAAACAGGAAAGTTGGAGGAGTTTTGTCGATAACCTGTTTTTCGTTCGACATCAGATCGACGAGTTCCTGAGTTGGATTATCGCCCAGCAGATTTTTCCTCGATCCTCTGTGTGTAAAGGGCAGCGACATGGTTATCACCGGATAACATAAAACAGCGAGGTCTGGCCTGCTGCTCATCTTTTCGATTTGATCGGCCGACTCTGACTTGCCGCCGTCGAAATGTGTCGCGGCGGTTGAGGCTAGATGACCTCCGGCGGAAAATCCCATAATCCCGATCCGGTTCGGATCGATCTTCCATTCGTCCGCCCTGGCGCGAACCGTGCGGATTGCCCTCTGAGCATCGAGCATCGGCCAGGGGTGGCCGTAGTTCGGAGCCAGCCTGTATTTCAAGACGATTGCGGCGACTCCAAGGCTGTTGAGCCAGACTGCCACATCGTGGCCTTCGTGAGACGCCAGAGCACCATATCCACCGCCGGGACAGACGACTATTGCTGCGCCAGAAGCTTTTTCATTCACCGGCAGGTAGACCTGTATGCTCGGAACATCCTCGGGATTGGTTCCCTTTGCACCCGGTGCGCCATCAGGCCATAAAGGCTGCTTTGGCGGTTGAACGGAATTCTGAGCCCCAACGCTCAGCGTTGAAATGATGATTATCACGAACGACATCCAAGCCGCGAAGAGTTTCATCTATTCAGGTCCTCGATGAATTTACGATGATGTTTGATTTGATGACGCGGCTATGATGCCTTTGATGGCTCTATTTTGCAAAGACGGGCGGGAAGGGAAAGATTACGAAACAGACGAAATAAACGAAACAGACGGAAAATTCTTAACGGATTGATTGGGCTCTGTTACACCAATAACGTTTATCTCAATAAAACAGTTCTACACCAACCTCTATGATTTTTCGTTTATTCCGCTTGTTTCGTAATCTTTTTCCTGACTAATTTATGACTTTAGCTGAGAGGACGAGGATCACAGCACGGTCTCTGAGGCTTGCGGAGCCGACTACCAGTTTTTCGCCGTCTCGGATGCTGAGATTGCTGTCGATCCGCGCTTCGCCGAGCGCTGAAGCCTCGTCACTGCCTCTGCCTTCAAGCGTGAAATAAAAATTACGGATATTTATTGTCGGTGCGCCTGTCGAGCTGGATTCCATGGCCATCTGGCCGATGCTGTACCGATAAATAACATTAGTCGTTTTAGACGATTCCGCAACTTTGTAAGAAGAATTACCAAGCCCCGACAATTTGCTGGGTATTGAGCCTTGTTCGATGGAAAATTGGTGTGAGCAGTTTGTAGTTCTTGTAACTGAACGTATTCTTCAACTGTGTGATCACATCCTTGAGGGAAGCGGGGTAATCGTTTCCTCCTCCCTCATCGTTTGAAGCGATCAGAACGTGGATTGTCATTTCGACATCCGGATCAGCGGCCCTGGCAGATCTGACTACATCAAGTCTCTTAATGGCATCTTCAATCGTTGCGATATTTTCGGGGAAATCGCGAACAGAGATTGTTCTCAATTCTCGACTGGCTTCTATCGAAGAGCCTTTGAACCCACTGAGCAGCGGCCTGAGTACAGGAACCAGCTCGTTCGAATCGCGATTTTTGATCTCGAACACTTTGCCTTTCAGCCCTGTAAAATCGACGTATTGAGGCTCAGGTTTGGGCGGCTACTCTTTCTGCTGAGCATACGCAATTGAACTTATGGAGAAAATGATGGCAACGGTGAATAGATATTTGATGGTCTTTTTCAGCATGATCGCTCCTATTTCGAATCGTTTTGAGTTTCCTTCTTCGGTGTGAACCAGATGATCCTGATATTGGGATCGGCAGTCTGCAGCTCGATTCGCAACATGTTATTTGAAGAGGTCGTTTCGGTCTTCTCTTCAGACTTCGGGCCCGTGATATCCGTCGGCGCCGATGAGCCGATCTGATTTATCGCCAGCCGCTCTTCTTTCCGGGCAATCGTTTTCTTCGGGTTCCTGAGAGCCGCTTTTGGTGGGGCTTGTAATGCATCTGTCGGAGAAGGCTTTTCCTGTCTGTTAATTGCCGGATCGCTCACGACAGTGATCAGGTTGCTGTTTTTGTCAGTCGAGCTGCGAAATATGATCAGGCTCAGAGCCGCGATCAGGATAATAATTGCAGCAGCAGAAAGTGCCGGAGCCGGCCGGTGAGGCCAGAGTGAAAAGATCCAGTCTCCAAATCCGGGTTTAGTTTGAATCTGGGCGATTTCCAATCGGACCGCCTGTCTGAGCTGTAAGAAGGTCGCATCGTCGAATTCAGGTGAAGCGTTGCTCTTGAGCCAGAGTGCGCTTTGTTCGAAACCTCTGGCCTGATTGCGGCAATTTTCGCAACTATCGAGATGCTGTTCGACTATCCGGGTTTGTTTCGGATCGAGGTCGTCGCCGGAATAAAGCGGAATCAGTTTTTCAACATCGGGGCAGTTCATTTGTTTGACGCTCCCTTCTTCAACCAGCGTTCTCTGAAGATTTTTATTTTCGATCGGGCAGAACTGATCTGAGATCTAACGGTTGTCGGGCTTGACCCGAGGATTCTTGCAACTTCATCGCCTGGCAGCCCTTCGAGATCGCGAAGTGTAATCGCCGCTCGTTCTTTTTCAGTAAGTGTTGCCAGGGCACGGGCAATGATCATCTGTTCCTGATTGTAGATCGCCGAACTCTCGGTATTGTCGAGGCTGACTGGTTCCGTCATGTTGCCGGCTTCGATCTCCTCTTCCAGTGATAACCGGCTATGCCTGTTTCTAGCTCTGGCCAGATCCCGGCAAACATTGATCGTGATGCGATAGATCCAGCCTGAAAAATCCCTGTCAGGATCGACTTTGCTCAGATTTTTATAAACTCGGATGAAAACATCCTGGGCGGCGTCACGAGCATCATCCTTGTTTCCAAGCATTCTCCAGGCCAGGGTAATGACCCGCCTTTGGTGTTTGATGATGATCTGGTCAAATGCCTGCAGGTCTCCCTGCTGAGCACGAAGGATCAGGCTGTTGGTCAATAGTTTTTCGTCGGCAATCTCATCGGCCGCGGTCAAATTGTTTGTCATCACCGAAGCGTCAACCATTGAAACCTTTGTTCTGCCTGATATTCGGCCTGAAGCGCCGGCCTTCTGATCTTCTCAATTACATCTACTGTCACAATTGCTTAAACGTTGAAAAGTTTTTTGTGTGGCAAAAAATAATCAGAGGCCGGGACGGGAGAAAGTTCACCGCATCGCCGGCCTCTGATTAATCATGATGTTTTATATTTCAACGATCGACGCGGGCCGAAGCGTTGCGCATGAGCTTTTCGACCTCGGCCAGCGTGGCCATGGTTGTATCGCCCGGAGTTGTCATTGCCAGTGCGCCGTGAGCCGCGCCGTATTCGACTGCCTTTTGGGGGCCAAGGCCCGAAAGAAAGCCGTAGATTAATCCGGAGGCGAATGAATCGCCTCCGCCGACGCGGTCATAGATCTCAAGGTTTTCGCGCAGAGGCGCCTGATGCAAGGTTCCCTCGTGCCAGCAGACGGCGCTCCAGTCGTTGATTGAGGCAGTCTTTGCATTACGCAGTGTGGTGGCGACGACTTTGAAATTCGGGTAGGCGCTGACTGCTGTTTCGATCATTTTGCCGAAATTCGCCGGGTCGAGGTTCGACAGATGCTCGTCGATTCCCTCGACTTCGAAACCCAGTGCAGCGGTGAAATCTTCCTCGTTGCCGATCATGACATCGATCATGGGCGCAAGATTTCGATTCACCTCCTGAGCGCGAGCCTGGCCGCCGATCGATCTCCAGAGAGAGTCACGATAGTTGAGGTCGTACGAGATGATCGTGCCGTATTTTCTTGCGGCTTGCATCGCTTCTGCTGCAACTTGAGGCGTTGTTTCCGACAGTGCGCAGAAGATGCCGCCGCAATGAAACCAGCGCGCTCCTTCATGGCCGAAGATCTTCTCCCAGTCGATATCGCCGGGTCTGAGTTGCGAGACGGCTGTATGACCGCGATCTGAACACCCGACGGCTCCGCGAACTCCGAAACCTCTCTCGGTGAAATTCAATCCGTTGCGGACAGTGCGGCCGACGCCGTCATACTTGACCCACCTGAGATGCGACTGATCGACTCCACCCTGATAGATCAGATCCTGAACCAGCCTGCCGACAGGGTTGTCAGCAAGCGCCGTGACAATCGCTGTATTCAAGCCAAAGCAGCGCTTCAGACCTCGCGCGACATTGTATTCGCCGCCGCCCTCCCATGCCTGAAAAGTCCGTGTCGTGTGGATTCGCCCTTCGCCCGGGTCCAGGCGTAGCATGACTTCTCCGAGCGCCACCATATCCCATTTGCATTGATCAGCCGATTTTATTTGCATCTTTCCTCAACCTGTTTACGACTGCTACCGCGTCTTCAGTCAGTTTCGTGATTTCATCGAAATGTTTCTGCCTGATTAGCTCAGGTTTGACCATCCAGCTTCCGCCGCAGGCAATAACCTGCGGGATCGCCAGATAATCGCAGATATTCTGTGCATCGATGCCACCCGTCGGAATGAATCGCACATTGTGATAAGGAGCGCAGATCGCCTTGAGATATTTGACGCCGCCCGCAGGCTCGGCAGGGAAGAACTTGAGAATTCCAACTCCCTTGCCCAGTGCCGTCTCGACCTCTGTGGGGGTACAAACTCCAGGGAAAACGGGAATTGAATGTTTCAGGCAATACTCAACCACAACCGGATTGGTGCCCGGCGAAACAATGAATTCCGCACCGGAATCAATTGCGATTTTAGCCTGCTCAACTGAAAGCACGGTGCCGGCTCCGGTCAGCATCTCAGGGAACTTCTTTCTGATGTTGCTGATTGATTCGGCGGCGGCGGCCGTGCGAAACGTTATCTCGGCGCAGGGAAGCCCGCCAGTAATGAGAGCTTCGGCAAGCGGCAGGGCATCTTCCGCTTGCGGAATGCTGACAACGGGAATGATGCCGTATTCCCTGAGCCGGTTGATCAGATCGGGGCTTCCTTCGATGATTTCTATCATGGTCTCCTCGTTATTTATGTTCGTTATGTCATGAAATTTTCGACATTCGATAGGAGCAGATTTAGCAGGGTAGCCTTCAGAGTTCAAGCTTCAGCCTGAACGATCAACGCTAAAGCGCGAACTCTGAATCGTTAGATCGCTTTTTTTTAACGCCTTGTAATCGCGTTTCTGCTGTTCAAGGTTTCTGACTGTGATGATGACCTGAGGGCTGGGATGGTAGAGCGGGACGAGCAGTCTGTCATTCCATTGAAGAATTCTTGCGGCGTGCTCTTTCAATGAAAATGAATGATCCTCGATGCATCGAATAGCATCGAGCGCGACGGCGCCGAGAGTTGCGACGACAGGCGGGTTGATCAATTCGATCTGGCGCTGGAGAAAAGATGAGCAGTTTCTGATTTCTGTTCTTGTCGGTCGATCGTTGGCTCCGCCGGGTTTTCTGGGACTGCACAGGACGGTGTTTGTGATGAAGATCTCGTCCCGAGAGAGACCAATCGACTTGAGCAGCATCTCGAAATTATTGCCGGAGGCATCGCCGTGAAATGGAATGCGCGTTCGATCCGCGCCGTTGCGACCCGGCGCTTCGGCGATGAACATAATTTTGGGATCGAGAGATCCGTTGAGATGGCTCAGGACTGCCTGGCGATCTCGCATGCGATCACAACAGATGCATCCGGCTGCCTCTTCAGAGAGGATCTTGAATTGATGGGATTTGTCCATAACCGCTTCAGGCTACTATGCCCGCCATTATCAGCTCAAGGCAAGGTTGTGATGATCGTCAATCAAAAGTAGAATACAAAAATGAGTTTATAAGTCCAAAGTATGACTAACCGTTGCCGCGTTCGATGCCGGATAGTGAAAATGCATGCGGCGCTCTTTAGTTTCGGCTCTCTTACGCGTTAACCGAAATGCTTCCTGAAGGGCGATTGGCAACCGCACCTTAGACTTTAGACTTTAAACTTTAGACTTTAGACTAAGGTCAGTTGTGCATCAGTTCCCCCGGTATTAACTTGTATTGCGAGATGAAGCCATGAACAACGATGATTTCAGATTTCAGGGCGCCGGTGGGACATCCGGCGGTATCGGAGAATTCCTCTTTGGATTGTTGCTGGTGGTTGTAGGCGGTTATCTGTTTCTTAATCAGGTGACCGTTTCGAGCACCTACTGGTATTTAGGGGGATACAATGCATTCGGCGTGACCATGATTCCCTTGTTACTGGGGATTGGACTGCTCTTCTTTAATGGGAAGTCTGCGCCCGGCTGGGCCCTGGTGGTTCTGGGAGTCCTGGTAATCCTGGTTGGAGTGATCGCGCATCTGGATGTCTATTTCCGCCCGACAACCCTCTACAACACCCTGTTTATGCTTGGCATGCTGGCCGCAGGAGTCGGGTTGATATCTCGATCGCTCAAATCTCATTAACAAATAACCAATCAGTCCGATCGATGAATCAGGAGATCAAATACAAAACCGGGAACGAGTGGCTGGTCTTTTATTTCAAAAAGTACCGGTCTCAACTGATCACCGGCACAATCTTCGTGTTGGTTTCGGTGACCTTCGGAGTATTCGTGCCGAGGTACGTCGGCCATGCGATTGATGACCTGCGGCTGCAGGGAGTTTCATACAGGACTCTTGCCAGATCGGTAGGTCTTATTGTCCTGACGAGTCTGATCAGCGGCGTCTTCCTCTTTTTTCAAAGAAGGACGCTGATCAATATGTCGCGCTATATTGAATACGACCTGAGACAGGATTTCTATTCACACCTGCAGAAGCTGCCGCTGGATTTCTTTCAGAATTACAGGACCGGCGATCTGATGGCCCGTGCGACCAACGATCTGGGAGCGGTCAGGCAGGTCGCAGGACCGGCGATAATGTACAGCGAGCAGACGCTCTTCCGCGTTTTGATCATCGTGCCGATCATGCTCTCGATCAGCGTCAAGCTGACGTTGATTATGCTGCTGACCATGCCGTTTGTGACGCTGACAGTGAAATATTTTGGCGAGCAGATACACATCCGGTTTGAAAAGATTCAGGAATTCTTTTCAGACATCACCGCCAGAGCGCAGGAGAACCTGACGGGGGTCAGGGTGATCAGGGCCTTTGCTCAGGAGGAATCCGAGAAGCAGCAGTTCGCCCTGCTCAACCATCAATATGTCGATCGTAATCTGGGGCTGGTGAGGCTCTCTGCCGTGTTTCGCCCGCTGATGCAGTTCTTCATCGGCCTGGGGTTTGCAGCGATTCTTTTGATCGGCGGCCGTGAGACGGCGCAAGGCAGAATGACCCTCGGGGAGTTCACCGCGTTCAACCTTTACCTCGAACAGTTGATCTGGCCGCTCATTGCCATGGGTTATGTGACAAATCTCGTCCAGCGAGGGATGGCTAGTCTCAAGCGGATGCATCAGATCGTGGCTATTGAACCGGCGATCGCCGATGCTCCCGGAGCCAAAGCCCTTTCTTATCTCAATCACGATGGTGCTGTTGTCGAAGGCCTCAAGGGAAAGATCGAATTCAGGGATCTCTCCTTCCGGTACTCTGATTCTTCACCGGAAGTTCTCAAAGATATCAGCCTCGTAATCGAACCCGGAACCACAGTGGCCTTCATCGGCCGCACCGGAGCCGGGAAATCGACCCTCATGAACCTGGTGCCCCGGCTGATCGATGCCCGCCACGGGATGGTGCTCATCGACGACATAGCGATCGATCAGATTCCATTATCCCAGCTTCGCCGAAACATCGGTTATGTCCCTCAGGAGACGTTCCTCTTCAGTGAAACTCTGGCTGAAAACATAACTTTCGGACTGGAGGATGATCCCGGCGCGCAGAAAATGGAGAAGGTGCTCAACGCGGCCCAGGCCGCAGGTCTTGCCGAGGATGTCGCGGATTTCCCCAAAGGTTATGAGACGATTCTTGGTGAGCGGGGAATCACCCTGTCCGGCGGCCAGAAACAGCGAACGGCGATTGCGAGGGCCGTGATCAGAGAACCGCGAATCCTGATCCTCGATGATTCACTCTCCGCCGTCGACACCTATACTGAAGAGAAAATTCTTTCGCGACTGCGCGGTGTCATGCGTGAGAGAACGACATTGATCGTCGCTCACCGGATCTCCACGGTAAAAGACGCTGATCTGATCTGCGTCATCGATCACGGCATAATGATCGAGCAGGGCTCTCACGATCAACTGATGGCCGCGCAAGGCGCTTATGCCGATCTTTTTGAACGCCAGTTGCTGGAAGAAGAACTCGCGTCAACCTGATTCCGACCTGATTCTAAGATTCCAAGATGATACATGGCTGATCACCACGAAGAAGAACAATTAGGGAAAATATACGATTCCAAAGTCGCCGGACGTCTGTTCAGTTACCTGTCGCCATACAAGCGAATGGTCTTTGTCGCGCTGCTTTTGACCATCGCCCTGAACCTCGTGCGCCAGATCGGACCGCTCCTGACCAAATGGACCATCGACGATTATGTCAGGCCGGCGGCTGAAAAAGCCATCTCTCTCGATGATGCCTTCAGCGGCATAGCCATACTGACAGCGGCTTACCTGCTCTCGCTGCTGTTCATTCTCGGAGTCGGATATTTTCAGGATGTCATGCTCAATACGATCGGCCAGCGTGTCATGTACGATCTGCGTGCCGAGATATTCAAAAAGCTTCAGACCATTGAACTTGCCTATTACGACAACAATCCGGTCGGTCGACTGATCACGAGGCTGACCACCGACGTCGATTCACTCAACGAGCTTTTCACTTCGGGGCTGGTAGAGGTGCTCGGAGACATCGTGCTCATCTCGGGCGCTCTCGGCATGATGCTATATTTCAACTGGAAACTGGCTATCGTCTCGCTCATGGTCGTTCCGCTGCTCGGGGCGGCTACAGCATGGTTCCGGCGCGGCGCCCGCGTCGGCTTCAGACAGGTGAGAACCAGAATCGCCCGGCTCAATGCCTTCACTCAGGAGCATATTTCAGGCGCCCAGGTCGTCCAGCTCTTCAATCGCGAAGAGAAAGCCCTTGCCCAGTTCTCCGAGATCAATGCCGCTCACCGGCAGGCCAATATCGACACCATTTTCTATTACGCCGTATTTTATCCGCTCGTCAATCTGATCTCCGCCGTGGGCATCGCCGCCATAGTCTGGTACGGAGGCGGTCAGGTCATTCAGAACGCAATAACCATCGGCACACTCGTCGCTTTCCTTCAATATACTCAGCGTCTCTGGCAACCGGTGCAGGATATCAGCGATAAATACAATATTTTTCAGGCGGCCGTCGTCGCCAGCGAACGCATCTTCAAACTGCTCGATACTCCGAATTCAATTGAAAGCCCTCAAAGTCCTCAGTCACCGAGGACGGGCGACAGGGCTCTTGGGCGCATCGAATTCCGAAACGTCTGGTTTGCCTACAAGCCAGATGAATGGGTTCTCAGGGACGTCTCCTTCGCCGTCGAACCCGGAGAGTCTGTCGCTCTCGTCGGCCATACCGGCTCGGGAAAGACCACCATCACCAACCTCCTCATGAGGTTTTACGATATTCAACGCGGAGAGATACTGCTTGACGGCATCGATATCCGATTGTGGGATCTGAAAATCCTGCGCGAAAATTTTGCAGTCGTCCTCCAGGATGTCTTTCTCTTTTCCGGCGACATCTCGACCAATATCCGCCTGGGAAACAAGAACATTACAGAAGACCGGATTGAATGGGCCGCACGTGAAGTCCACGCCGATCGTTTTATCGATAAATTGCCTGAAAAGTTCGCGACTCCAGTCCGCGAACGCGGCGCCGGATTTTCCGTCGGGCAGAAACAGCTTGTCTCATTCGCTCGCGCTCTGGCTTTCGATCCGCGCATTCTCGTTCTGGATGAGGCCACTTCGAGCATAGATACCGAAACCGAACAACTGATCCAGCAGGCAATCGAGCGTGTCATGACCGATCGAACCTCCATCATCATCGCTCACAGGCTTTCGACAATTCAAAAGGTCGACAAGATCATCGTTCTTCACAAGGGCGAGATCAGAGAAATGGGAGATCACCAGTCATTACTCGCTCACCGCGGGCTCTATTTCAAGCTTTATCAGCTTCAATACAAGGAGCAGACCACAGAGTTTTCCGGTGTCCACGGTGACTGAATTATTAGCCGGGACTAAGTATTTTTCGCCCCGGATCATGGATTTTAATGTGATGGGAATATCAATTGACGAAGCAGGATCACTTGTGTAATATGCCCACTTGTTCGGTGCGGATCGAGAATCCGCATTGCACATCAACCGAGCGACAGAAGTATTCCTCCTTCGCCTCAGAACTTCTGAACCGCATCGTAAAATAAGCCGACTTAGCTCAGTTGGTAGAGCGACTGATTCGTAATCAGTAGGTCGCCGGTTCAACTCCGGCAGTCGGCTCCACCTTAAAAATGCTTGACGCCGCCGCCCCATTTTTGATTTCCCCAGTTTAATGACACTTTTACAACTGCACACAAACAGACTTGAAATTAATAACTGAAGAATGGGTTGAGGACTATTGATAGTCAGTTAATCCAGTCTTCGGTATCCAGTGTGCCTCGACAATAATAATAAGGAGTAGTAAGCATATGTCTGTTTCGAGGGGCTTTTTCCTCATTAGATCTCTCTTAAATTCCCGTAAGCAATCAACATTTGTCAGAATAGTTCTGCCCGCACTTCTGGTTGCAGTATTACTGAGTCTGATAGGCTTCACAGCAAGGTTTAGCGGGTTGGGACTTGCGGCATTTAGTGAAGCGGGCGGTGGAGAAGCCGGCGGATATCATCAAGTGAGGCCGATGAGGCCGGAAAATTCAGAAAATTCAGTTTCAAAAAGAAGAGTGAGCAGCCTCGGCCCGGTTTTGGGTGCAGGCAGAACGGCATTTGGCTTTGAGCCGTTTCAGGGATGCACGCTGGATTGCACAGCGACGGTGCCGGCGAATGGAGGGGTGGGCAATCCGGTCAATTTTCAGTCAACGGCAAACGCACAGGGATGCCCGACGCAGCCGATATACGACTGGAATTTCGGCGATGGATCAGCCCGATCGAATCAGCAGAATCCATCAAAGACCTACAATTCAGCGGGCACATATCCCTGGACCCTGACGGTCAGTGTCAATACGGGGACCACGCTGATCAACACCGTTGCAGGTGGATTTGGCGAGGGGGATCAGGCAAGCAAGGCTCCATTCGGAAATCCTGTCGCAATCGCGCGCGATCCGCAGGGACGAGGCGTCTTTGTAGCGACCGTTATTGGCGGTTACAACCTGATCAGGTTCATCAATACGACTGCGGCAGATGTTAGTCTGGCCGGTCGAGTCATTCAGCCCGGGACAGTCAGGACAGTTGCTGGTGGAGGCTTCGAACTTGGCGAGAATTCCTCAGCGCTTCAGACCGATGTCGGTAACATCACGGGCCTCGGCGTCAGCTCAAACGGAAATATTCTTTATTATCTTAATCAGGTTGATGGTAACGTCAGGGCGATAAACCTGTCGACCAGCAATATTACGGTAGCCGGACAGACTGTCAGTCAGGGCAATGTCGGCACGCTCTCCGCCCAATTCGGTGGCAATGTAAACGGTCTGACTGTCAATCCCACCTCTGGTGATGTCTTTGTGGCAGATGCCAGTCCCGGAATAAATAAAGTCTACAAGATTGACAATGCCGGAAACAAAACGGAAGTAGCGGGCAATGGTTCTACAACCACCAAGGCGGACGACGTTTTTTCAGGCGGCAACGCGTTAAACGTCCCGCTCCTGCAGCCTCGCGGGCTTGCAATTGATGGTTCCGGAAATCTGATCATTGCCGATACTGGTCATTACCGGGTTATCAGAGTCGACGGTGGAGGCACTGCGACGCTTGTTAATCAGTACTCCATACAGGGCGGCATCAATCCCTACCCGACAGGTCTGGCAGTCCAGGGCGCCAATATCTATGCTGCCAATGGAAATCAACAAACCGTCACAAGGCTGACCAACGGATTTACGACATTGGCCGGAAGCACCATCTGCGACTATTCAAACACAAATTGCGGTGATGGTGGAGCAGCCGGACAGGCAGGCTTCTATTTCCTTGGAAGCACCGGCACTCCGCCGCTTGCCGGACTCGCGCCTCATCCTTCAGGCTTGTTCATCCTCGATCAGGGGATCACGGGCAAGGGAAGAGTGCGCTTCCTCAACCTGACCGGCGGTACCGTAACCATAGCCGGAATCAATGTTCTGGCCGGAGCCATCGATACGATAGCCGGCAATGGACTTGCGACGCCTTATGATGGTGGTCTTGCCACAGGTTCGACATTCAGCTCTCCGGTTGGAATGACGCTGGATAATAACGGCAATATGTGGGTTTCGGACACACTCAGTGCAAAACTCCGTTTCATCAATCGCGGCGCCAGCGCCACGACCATCTTCCCGAATACCGATGCCTCGCAGGTTGTCCCTGCCGGCAGTATCGTCACGGTCAACAAGGATGTCGGTTCTGGAGCCGGAGATGGAGTTACCGCCAACAAAGCAGGATTTGACAGTCCGCAGGGGCTTTTTGCAACAGCCAACGGCATCTATGTTGCAGATTCCAAGAGCGGGCCGACCGTGCCTTTGCAGGTAAGCGGTCGTCGCACGAGTCTGATACGATTCATCAACACTACTGCAGCGCCGGTGACAATCTTCCCGGGGTCTCCTTCAGCGATCACAATTCCTGCCGGACAGATCGCCAAGATAGCCGGCGGAGGTGAATCAGCAAATACCAATGGCGACAACAGCTTTGCGCTCAATGCCAAGTTCATTGGCGCCTCTGATATTGTCGTCACCTCGAATGGGACAATTTTTGTCGCCGATGTCGGGCAGAAAGCCGTCCGTAAGATTGACGGGAATACTGGTATCGTTACGAGCCTGACACTTCCTGCGGCTCAATATACCGGACTCGGGCTCGATTCTACCGGCCGTCTTTACATCGCAAACTACGATGGCGGCACGATACTTCGCGAGAACAGCACCGGCAGCGGAACCTTTTCATCGATGGTCGGAAGTCTGACCAAACCCCGCGATGTGGCGGTTGGATCTGACGGCACGGCTTATGTCACCGTCGCCCCGGCTTCCAGAGCTGCGGGAAATCATCAGATCTACGCAGTCTCTTCAAATGGCACCCCGTCGATCATAGCCGGTGGGGGGCCCGGCTTCGGAGGTGATGGCGGAGTAGCGACAAGTGCGATGATCAACATTTCGCCTTCCGAACTTGTGGTCGGCAGCGGCACCACCAACCAGCTTCCGCAAACGGTCAATATTGCTGTCAGATCTAATGGCGATGTTTTCTTTGCGGACACCAATAACAATCGCATTCGCCAGTTGAGCCAGAACATGGTTACGTGTGTCAAGACCGGCTCGATTGTTATCGCCGGAAATAACCCTGTTCCACAGTTGACCAGTCTGTCACCAAACAACAAACTGATCGACTCTGCAGCCTTCGATCTGGTAATTACCGGTTCCGGGTTTATCCCGGCATCTGTTATCAAGTGGAACGGTCAGAACAGGCCGACAACTTTCAACAGCGGAACTCAGATTGTTGCTGCGATTCCGGCGACCGACCTGTTAAATGCCGGTAATGTGAGCGTTACCGTCTTTAATCCCACACCCGGCGGCGGTACTTCGAATACTTTGACATTTACGGTAATAGCGCCAAATCCTGTGCCGCAGATTACGACAATCAGTCCGAATACGGCAGTTGAAAGCAGTCCAAGCTTTACCCTGACCGTCAACGGCACCGGATTTGTTTCAGGTTCAGTCGTGCGATGGGACGGTCAGGACAGGCCGACAACCTTTGTCAACGCCACTCAATTGACGGCAGCAATTCAGTCATCAGATCTGAGTGGCACGGGAATCGCGAGCGTATCCGTTTTCAGCCCTCTACCGGGAGGCGGAATATCCAACATTCTTAATTTTTCGATTACGGCGGCCAACAATCCGGCTCCGACTCTGACTTCGATCTCTCCCAGTTCAGGGGTTGCGGGTGGAACGGATTTCAATCTGACCGTTAACGGGACCAATTTTGTTGCTACCTCAAAGGTACGCTGGAACGGAGCGGATCGATCCACCACATTTGTCAACGCGACTCAACTGGTTGCCGTCATTGGCGCCGGAGACATCGGGGCTCAGGGAACGGCCCAGGTTACAGTCTTTTCGCCGACACCAGGCGGAGGCGTGACTGCGGCCCTGACCTTCACCATCAATGCGCCGTCTCCAACATTGAGCAGCATGAGTCCGAATAATGCCGTGGCCGGCGGAGCGGCTTTCACTCTGACTGCCAACGGCACCAACTTCGTCTCTTCATCGAAGGTGCGATGGAACGGTCAGGATCGGTCTACCACGTTCATTAACTCGACACAGTTGACTGCGACCATTCTGCCTTCGGATATTCCGAGCGCAGGGACGGCACAGGTCACCGTGTTCACTCCAACACCGGGCGGGGGCACTTCCTCGGCATTGACCTTTACGATCAATCCGGCGCCGACGCCGCCGGTCATGTCCAACCTCAATCCGGGCATCGTTACCTTCGGAGGAGCGGCTTTCACTCTGACGGTGAATGGCAGCAATTTCGTTAACGGAGCGGTGGTCAGGGTCAATGGAACCGCACGGACGACGACCTTCGTCAGCGCTACTCAGGTGACTGCGGCGATACCTGCCACGGATATCGCCTCAGCTACCAACCTGATAATTACTGCTATCAACCCTGGAAGCACTGTCTCGAACAGCCTGACATTGCCGGTTGTTTCTCCTCTGGCGAACCTTTCGGCTGCCAGTTTCTCAGCGACGCCCCTTGCTCCCAACTCTATTGTTGCGATGTTTGGAGCAGGGCTGACTACGGGAAGCGTCTTTGAAGTTCCAGTGCCTTTGCCGACGATTCTTCTAGGTACCAAGGTCGTAGTCAAAGACAGTGCCGGAGTCGAAAGGGACGCTCCGCTGTTCATCATATCTCCTGGCCAGATCAACTATCTGATGCCTTCGGGAACAGCTCAGGGAACCGCGACGATCTCTGTTATCACCAACAATGTGATCACCGGGTACGGTCAGGTGCTGATTTCGAACCTTGCGCCGGGAATATTCAGCGCCAATTCCAGCGGAGCAGGTGTCGCGGCAGCATACGCCATCAAAGTCGTGGGCACTAATCAGATATTACAATTCCTGTTTGAGGATGGGCCCGGAGGCAAGGTTCCAGTCCCGATCGATCTGGGAGCTCCATCGGATCAGGTGTTCGTCGTTTTATTTGGCACCGGCTTCCGGACAAACTCAGGTTTGGGCGGAGTCAATGTCAAGATCAACGGCACTACAGTAGGGGTGGATTATGCGGGGTTGTCGCCTGATTACGTGGGCCTCGACCAGATCAACCTTAAACCTTTGCCGAGGTCTCTGATCGGAGCTGGTGTCTCTAACATTGTCATCACAATCGACGGCAAGGTGGTCAATACAGTTCAAATCGCTATCAAGTAACCACGTCATTATCAGGTTACGGATCTGACGGGACAGGAGCAGGAACTTTGATGTTCTTCCTCCTGTCCCGTTTTTTATTCAATCAGCAATTTCTCATTGATCTCTGGTACGACAATCTAATATCGACTGACGGTACTTCACTGACCCGACTTAACAGTTTAGACTTCCGGTTATGGAGACCAGAAGGGAAAACCTGCTCAGCTATCTGCCTGATTTTATTGGCAGGGGTGATGAGACGGCATTCGGCCATCAATCGGGTTTGAGGATGATCCGGTGGAGCTACCGTCAACTCGCCACAACATCGTTTCAGGTAGCCAGGTTTCTGGAAAGCCGGGGAATTGAAAAAGGCGATCGAGTGATCATCTGGTCGGAGAACAGGCCCGAATGGGTTGCGGCTTTCTGGGGATGCCTTTTAATGGGAGCGATCGTCGTTCCTCTCGATGAGCAAAGTTCGACTGATTTCATAGAGCGTATCGACAAGCAGGTGAAATCAAAACTGATCCTGCTTGGAGACGAGCAGTCATCAGCGCCGTTTTCCAGCATGGAAGTTATCAGGTTGTCGGAACTGGCTGAACTCGCCGCGGATCTGTCGTCAGATGCATACAACTGCGTGACCATCCTGCCTGATGATCTGGCCGAGATAATCTTTACATCGGGGACGACGGCGGAGCCGAAAGGTGTCTGTCTGTCGCATCGCAACCTGCTGGCCAATCTGCTGCCGCTCGAAAAAGAGATCAACCGGTTCAGAATGCTGGAGAGGCTTGTTCATCCGCTCAGGTTTCTCTGCCTGCTGCCTCTGAGCCACGTATTCGGCCAGTTTATGGGAATGCTGGTTCCGCAGTTGCTCGGCGGTGAGGTCTGTTTTATGCAATCCCGGAATCCGGCTGAGATCATTTCGCTGATCAGGCGCGAGAAAATCAATGTGGCTTCAGCGGTGCCGCGCCAGCTCGATACACTACGCCGCAAGATCGAAAACGATCTCGGTGCGGCCGGCCTGACAAGCGAATTCAGGGAAAAATTCGTTAGCGCCGACGGCAGGCATTTTCTGCGGCGCTGGTGGATGTTTCGAAGGCTTCACAAGCAATTCGGCTGGAGGTTTCTGGCGTTCATCAGCGGCGGCGCGACGCTCGATTCCGAAATCGAAAATTTCTGGCAGCGGCTGAGCTTCGCGGTGATTCAGGGTTACGGAATGACCGAGACGGCTTCGCTTATCAGCGTCAATCACCCATTTAAATCCAGTCGAGGATCCATTGGCAAGATTCTGCCCGGGCATGAAGTCAAAATCGATCAGGGTGGTGAGATCATGGTGCGCGGAGATAACATCTCAGCCGGTTACTGGCAGGATGAAGTAAAGCCTCTCACGGGGGAAGAAGGCTGGTGGCGCACCGGAGATATCGCCGGCAAAGATGAAGAAGGCAATCTCTTTTTCAGGGGACGCAAAAAGGAACTGATAGTCACGGCCGCAGGGCTGAACATCTACCCTGAAGACCTCGAGGCGGCTTTGAATGACCAGCCTGAAGTGCGCGACAGTTGCGTATTTGGAGTGCAAACCCCGCATGGCCCCGAGCCGATGGCGGTCATTATGCTTCGCGAAGCAACAGCCGATCCGGCGGAAATAATTCGCCGGGCCAATACGAAATTGAATGTCTCGCAGCATATCCGCCAATGGCGCGTATGGGATGAGGCCGATTTTCCGCGTACATCGACTCATAAGGTTAGAAAAGGCAGGGTCAGGGAACAGATTCTTGCAGATCAGCAGCCAAAACAAGCCAAACTGACAAAATCTGAAACTCTGAGCGACCTGATTGCCGGCGTTTCCGGTTTGAGTGCCGAATCTTTAAGGGACGAAACGAGACTGAGTTCTGATTTGAACCTCGATTCGTTGGGGCGCGTGGCACTGCTCGGCGCTCTGGAAGACCGGTATCAGGTTGAAATTGATGAATCGGCGATTACCAATGAAACAACAATAGCCGACATTGAGAAGATGATCAGCGAACGATCAGAGACCCGCAAGCCGGTTCAACAAACGCTGGGTGATTATCCTTATCCCCGCTGGGCGCTCAGATGGCCGGTCAGATGGCTTCGCTGGATTGCTTATTACCTGCTCGTAGTCCCTTTTCTAGTCGTGATGTGCCGGCCGAAAGTCAGAGGCAGGGAGTGGCTGCAGGCCTTGAGCGGACCCGCGCTTTTTTGTGGCCAACCATATTTCAATGGTCGA
This sequence comes from Acidobacteriota bacterium, assembly GCA_016710075.1. GTDB lineage: Bacteria > Acidobacteriota > Blastocatellia > RBC074 > RBC074 > JADJLO01. Next base: position 167,817 of record JADJLO010000043.1, read on the forward strand.
TCCGGCGATGATCATGCGGGCGTTGCCGATCAGATTCAGGCATCGCCTTGCCATAGCCATGGCCGGCGAGCGTTTGCGAGCCATCAGGCAGAGCCGTGATGCCGAAAACCGTTTTTTGAGGCTCTTCGATCCGATCAGGTATCTTCTGGTAGTCATTGTTTTCAACGTCTTTCCATTGCCGCAAAAGAGCGGTTTCAGGCGCAGCTTCGCATATGCGGGAGAGGCGATGGATAAAGGCTATAGCGTACTTGTCTTTCCTGAAGGGCGGACGACGCAGGATGGGCGGATGAATCCTTTCATGTCAGGCACGGGATTGCTGGCTGAAAACCTGAATGTCCCTGTCGTCCCGATAAAGATCGAAGGGCTTTTCAACTTGAAGGCGGAGAAGCGGTATTTTTCTCCACCGGGCACCGTTACTGTGACAATTGGTGAGCCGGTTGTTTTCGAAAAGGGAACTGATCCTGCCGAGATCACCAAAAGGCTTGAGCAGGCAGTCAGGGACCTTTGAACCGATCTAGTTCTGACCGCCGACCATCTCAAGAACCGCGCCCGCGTTGGCATTCATTTGAATCTCATCCCGGCCGGGCAGATGGATGGTGATTTGAGCCTGCGCCAGGCTGTTATTCGAGACTTCAAAGGTTAAGGAGCAGTCGGTCTTTGTATAGGGGATTTTTTGCAGGTTCTCGCCGCTGCCGTCGAACAAAGCGTTGACGGCCACCTTGTCCTTCGGATCGCTGCAGGTGAAGCTCCAGTGCATGCTCCCGCGTTCGCGAACCTCTTTTGAGAACTTCTTCATCGAATAGAGCCTGCCCTCGTGCCATAACAGGCCTTTGCGGAAATAGAATCCAAGTCCGATTTCATATTCCAGCGCCTCGAAAGTCGTATGACTGCCGTCTTCATTGATCGAAAACGCGTGCGCCCACGACCAGAGGTTGCGATGACGGAAGCCGCAATTGTGCCCCTGCAGGCCATATCCCAGCGGGGTGCCCGTAAATTTACGCCCGTCGAAATTTATCTCGCCATCGAAAATTGCATCGGTATGAGGTGTTCTGGAAAACCCTATCCAGCCGACATCGCTCATTGAAAAACCGCTGGTCGAGTGATAGCGCAGATTCCAGTCAAGGTTATGACCATCGACTTGAATGCAGCCGGTGCAGCCGTCGTGAGTGATCAGATTAAGGCCGTGCTCAAGCCTGAATGCCTCGCCGCGATTGGTTAGTTGCAGGCCGTCCAGAGAGAAGCCCTGAATGAAACTCTGCGGTTTCCCTTCACGAGGAAACCATGTCGCCCATACCTGAAGGGGTTTTGTGCCGATGCTGCTGCAGCCGCCTCCATCCGGCCTGCCGATATTGGTCGTCAGGTATCTGAACCACCACGCACCGCTGCCGTCCGCCAACTGCAATTTGAAAAACCACACCTCGTATCGCCTGCTCATCGAAGGCCTGGTATAGACTTGATTGAGATTTTCCTGATTCATAGTGAGAAGAAAAGATTACGAAACAGACGAAAAGATTATATGGGTCAGTTAGACCTGTTCATTTCGATAGATTCATGGCCCTGAGTTTGTGCCGGTTCGCCCGCTTGATGCGTAAATCCGTAATGTTCATCGACAGGTTTTGAGATGACATCTTGGACCCGCTGTCTCAAGGTTTCGACATCGTCTTTGGTCATGCCTTTAGTGTCTATGGTGTCGTGCATATAAACGGTGATCTTCGAAGGATAGAGCATCCAGTCGCCCTTGCGGCTGAATTCGTATGCGCCGACGATGCTCATCGGAGCGATCGGGTAGCCGAACTGGATCGCCATTCTGAACACGCCGGGGTTGAATTTGCCGACTCGTCCAGTCGTCGTCCTTGACCCTTCGGCGAAGACGATAAGGCTGACGCCTTTGTCGAGCGTTTCTTTCGTCAACTTCATCATGCGTTTGAAGGCCGACAGATTTCCTTCGGGAGGCACCGGGACATTGCCGAATCGCTTCATCATCCAGCCGTAGGCAGGGACTTTGAAGTGGGATTCGTGCTCAAGACCGCGCACAAACTGCGGAATCGCCGAATAGATGATGAATGCGTCCCAGATGTCGATGTGGTTGCAGACGAAGAAGCTGGTTCTCTCGCGGTCAAATCCCGGAGCATACTCAACCTCGAAGCTCACACCTGCCACGCGAAGGATGTTGCGAAAAAGCCATCTCTGAGGCTTGTCGTTCCTTCGTGGGTCTATGAATATCCCCATGATTACCAGCATCGTGCATAACGGGAAGAAATGGATGATGCTCATCGTCCAGATGAAGATCGTGCGGATTATGTAGTAGAGCTTCTTCATAAGTTCTCTTCACACCATGACATTCAATGCCGACGGCAGGATGTCGAGACTCTCGCAATGGACGGTCATGACCTCGCCGTCGATCATGATGTCGATCGGCTCGTCGAAATCCAGGTCAATGTGCTTTGACCGCCCCGTCCAGATCAATGGATGGTGAATGTGCGATCCGTCATAGCATTTCGGGAAGTTGCGTATGAAATCGAACCGGTCGGCGGACCAGCGAACTATATCGATATACCCATCCCCTGTTTCAGCATATGGCGCCAGCATCATGTTCCCACCCGTATATTTGCTGTTGTTGAATATCAACAGGGCTGTGTTCGGAGGATCTTTCTGCTCGACCCCGTCGAGCCTGAGTTTGAAGATTCTCTTTTTGAAACTGGCAAGGCAGAGGACTACTGCCAGACCGTAACTTGCGGCTCCCAGGAACTTGAAGCGTCTGTTCGCCAGCATGCAGACATCGGCTACAAAACCCAGGCTGAGAATGTTGATGTAATAGATCTCCCCGGCTTTGTGTTTGAGTTTGATGACGTCGCATGGTTGCGAGCGGTTTTCGATGATTGCCTTGATGCCGAATTCAACTCCTTCATCGGTGAAGTCCTTGAGGAAGGAGTTGCCTGTGCCCAGCGGCAGAAATCCAAGCGTCGGGCGTTCCTCCTGCGGACTCCATTCCAGGCTTCCGGAAAGAGCCCGTTGACCATCTCGAATGACGTTCCATCACCGCCAACGGCAAAAAATCTACGATAGCCGTTCTTGAACGCTTCTCTTGCCAGCTCCGTCGCATGTCCGGCTCGCTCCGTCATGGCGACATCGAATTCGATGCCTGAAGCGTGCAGGCGATCTATTGCAGGTCCCAGCAGTTTTGCGCATTTGCCGAAACCGGCAGCCGGATTGACTATTGCCAGTGTCTTCATGTTCATCAGGTCAATTGAAAAAATAGATTCCGAATATAGAAGAGATTACGAAACAGACGAAAATAGCCAAAATAAGAAGGTTCGTGAATCTCGATTATTTCGTCCCTCGAAATACATGATCCATCTTGCCCATTCACTGTCTGTAGTTTTTCGTTTGTTTCGTTTATTTCGTCTGTTTCGTAATCTATTTGTCTCGTAATCTCATAATTCCTTCAGCGCGCTTTGACGATCGAATTTCTGACGAATCTCTTCGGCAAGCGCATAACGTTTAATCTTCATCGATGCGGTGCGAGGGAAGTCGGAGTCCAGGGTGACATAGCCGCTGATGCGTTTGAAGTTCAGCAGTCTGCTGTTGCGACTGTTGAGTTGGTCGCGTAAAGCTTCGGTGAATTCCTGACCGGGTTCGAAGTTGAGGACAATGATCAGCTTTTCGCCGAGCATGGATCGTTCGGGCCAGATGTAGTTAGCGGCAAAGACGCAGAACTCCTTGACGGGGATCCCCTCAAAGGCGCTCTCGATATCTTCCGGATAGACGTTCTTGCCCTCTTCGGTGACGATCATGTTTTTCACCCGGCCGAAGAGCTGCAGGTGGCCTATCGAATCGAACCTGCCGAGGTCGCCGGTCAACAGCCATCCGTCGACAATGGTTTCGGCCGTCAATTCAGGATCATCGAGGTAGTGAGACATGATGGTTCTGCTCCGGACTGCGACCTGACCGATCCCGTCGGCATCCGGGTTGAGAATTTTGACTTCCATGCCGGGGAGCGGCTTGCCTACCGTATCGGCTCTGAAAGGGTTGAAATCATTGAGTGTGATGGCCGTGCCCGCTTCGGTCAGCCCGTATCCGTTGCCTACCTGGATTCCGAGATCGTAAAAAAACTGCAGCATCTTCGGATCGCTGAAAGCTCCGCCGGTGAAGACGGCCGTCAGTTCTCCTCCGAAGGCCGCATGCACTGGTTTGAGCAGCTTCCGGCTCAGATTCAGGTTCGGGCGCTTCCTCGTCAGCGCTTTATTGAGATCGACCAGTCTGTTGAAAATGAACCTTCTCAGCGGAGGCAGGTCTGCGAAGCGTTGTTCGAGACCCGCTTGTAGATTCTTGAGAATCAGGGGGACGAGTGCGACATAAGTGATCCTGTATTTCGGGAACGCTTCACGCACAAATTCGGGGCGCAAAGTTCTGAGGTGAACCACCGATGCGCCGCAGACAAAAGGGCCGATGAAGCCGACCATGAAATCTATGGCATGGTTTGTCGGCAGGATGCTCAGATATCTGACACCCGGCCAGAAGGGGTAGAGTGCAGTCAGCGATGAGCACTGTTCGAGATAGTTGTCGTGAGTCAGGATGCACCCTTTTGGCCGGCCTCCTGTTCCTGAGGAGTAGACGATGCAGGCCCAGTCGCTGCGTTTGCGCGGGATAAATGCAGGCTCGCCCTCCGATCGTGCATCTTCCCATCGCAAGGCGCCTTTAAGATCGGCCTTTTTCGGAGCATCGGTGACGATCACGGTGCCGATATTCAGGCTTTCAAAATCGGCGGTCTGCGTGATCTCGCGCCAGATGTGGTATTCGGTGATCAGCACCTCGGCCATGCAGTGCCTGATGAGGGCTGCCTGCTCCGAAGCGGTCAACTTGTAGTCCAGAGGGACAAGGACTCCGCCTGAATGGAAAATCGCATATGCGGAGATTGGCCAGCGGGACTGGTTGGTCATGATGATCGCCGCGCGCGAATCGGCTTTGAAGCCTCTGGCCTGAAGAAAACCGGCCAGTGAGAGCGACATCTCCTTGAACTGTCGATACGTCAGCCGGTGATTCTCTCTCTCCCGATCGGCCTCGATCAGGCAAATTTCATCAGAGAATTTGTCGAGCGCTTCGCGCAGAGCCGACCCGAGGGATTCCTGCCTGCTCAGATCGATCATGACTACCTTGGGGTTCGATTTGCTGCTCATCATGTTAAATCAGAGTCTCGCCTCAATCCTTTCAGCCAGCGTCCTGAAATCGGTGACTCCCTGGACTTCATAATCGGGAAGCTCCACCTTGAAGTGATTCTCGAGGCGCGTCAGCAGTTCGAGAGCCTGCAGGCTGTCGATGCCCAGCTTCTTGAAGAAATCGTCGTCAGGGGTGATATCTTCGCGCGAAACCTTGAAGTGAGTTGCGGCAAGAGTGAGTATTTCGTCAATTATCTCGTCAATCGTACGCATGGAAAAATAATACCTCGAAAATTCAATATGCCCATCGGATGAGCATCGATCCTGATGTGAAGCCGGCTCCGACAGCGGCCAGCAATGCCAGGTCGCCCTTCTTCAACTTGCCGGCTGCAATTGCGTCGCGGGTGGCAAGCGGAATCGTGCCTGCCGTCGTGTTTCCGTATTTATGAATGTTCTTGATGACCGGGCATGTTTAGATGAACTCCGCACGATCCGTCGATTTCGTGGTGATAATCGATTATCCCGCAATCTTCACCTTCCTCGGTGGGTTCGAGCAGGACAGCTCCGGCGCCGTCTCCGAAAAGGATTATCGTGGCCCGGTCCTGCGGATCGACGATGCTGGTCATGACGTCGGCGCCGATGACCAGCACTTTTTGTGTTTTCCGCTCTCGATAAACTGGGCGCCGGTTGTCAGGGCGTAGAGAAAGGACGAACAGGCTGCAGAGATATCAAAACCCCAGGCTCGGGTGGCCCGGATTTTGTTCTGAACCACGCAGGCGGTCGAGGGAAAGAACATATCCGGCGTGACGGTTGCCACGATGATCAGTTCTATCTCATCAGCTTCGATCTGGCGCTGTCTGAGCAGATCCTCCACTGCTTTGACGGCAAGCTCGGATGTCGGCGTGCCTTTTTCGACCCAGTGCCTTTCATGAATTCCGGTGCGCTCGACAATCCATTCGTGGGTGGTATCGACCAGTTGAGCCAGATCGTAATTGGTAACCACACGAGGGGGCACGTAACATCCAAGGGCTGTTATCTTGGCTCCAGGTTTAGGCATCATCTTTCTATTACTCCGTTGTATAAATAAATCGATTCTATATGAAATCTATTATGGCAGATATGGATGAGAGTCGGAGCTCTCGACGAATTTTCTCAAGCCTGCTTCAACGGCAGGTTTGGTAAAAAGGTTGCAGAAAAGCTCTATCTCCTGGCGCAGTTCAGCGTAGGGGATCGTCTTGATGAATCGTTTGGCGACGATGCTTGTATCCCTGTCGAATTTCCCGATCTGAGCCGCGGTGAATCGGGCAACTCTGAGAGCCTCGCCCTCTCCGGTCACCTGGCTGACCAGCCCGGCCTGTTGAGCCTTGGAAGCATTGACGCTTCGGCCCGTCAGCAGCAGATCACGAACGATACCATTGCCCAGATCGCGCTTCAAACGCGGGATGCCGCCGAATCCTGGTATTAGACCGAGCCGGAGTTCAGGGAAGCAGAACCTTGCCATCTTGTCGGCTATGATCAGATCGGAGATGAGTGCAAGCTCAAATCCTCCCCCGAAGGTCACGCCGTGAACTGCCGCGATCGTGGTCAGCGGCGAAGCGTCCAGTGTGTTCAGGACCCGATGTATCCGGTTGAGGAAATTGCGGACCAGCGGTTGAGCATTTTTGAAGCCGATCTCGTTCGCTCCGGTATAAAGTTCACGCAGATCCGCGCCTGCGCTGAATCCAGCCTTGACACGACTGTGGATGATCAGGGCATGCGCCTCGTCCTTTAACACCTCGTGCGCTGAGACGAATAACTCCAGCTCTTCAAGGGTTTTTAATCCTATCTCGTTGGCCGGTTCGCGATGAAGCGCCAGCTCGATGCAGCCGTCTTTCAACTCCCACGACAGGGTTTCACCGGTGAAGGTTTGCATGGTTATTTATCTTCTCCGCTGTCGATAATCAGATTATCTGTTTTCATCCTCGCTTTTTTTTCTTTTGCTCTTCCTCGTACCTCGACATCGATCCCCAGGCGAGCATGAACATTATGAAAAACACGAACAAAAACAGGAGAAAGACCAAACCGAGGATGAACAATTTCTTACCCTTTCTTTGAGAGATATATTTTCTCAAATTCCGTGGCGAAGGTTTGCGATATCGCATCACGTTTGAGTTTGCCGTTTGCCGTGAGGAGGCCGCTTTCGATTGTCAACGGCGCTTTGTCGATGTGATAAGCGTGAATCCGCTTGTAGTGCGGCAGACTGGGATTGACCTGAGCCAGCGCCTTATCCGCCTGTTCCGGGTGTGACATCGCCCGTGATCAGCGCGGTGAGAAAGCTGCGGCCATTGCCCATGACGACACACTGCTGCGCACCGGGAAGATTGAACAGCACCTTCTCTTCAATGGGTTCGGGAGCGATGTTATGACCGGAATTGAGGATGATCAGGTTCTTGATCCGGCCGATGATGGCCCAATTACCCTTCTCGTCGATCTCTCCCTGGTCGCCGGTGCGGAACCATTCGCCCGTCATCGTCCCGGCCGTGGCTTCAGGCTTGTTCCAGTAGCCTGCAAAAATGTTGGGGCCGCGCACCAGAACCTCATCGCCTTCTCCCAGCTTCATCTCGATGCCCGGAATCGCAGGCCCGACCCTGCCTGGCGTGTAATCTCTAGGGTCGTCCATGGTGCAGATGGCGGTCGTCTCAGTCAGTCCGTAGACCTGCAGGACGCTGATTCCCAGCATCTGGAAGAAAAGCTGAGTCTCTTTAGCCAGCGGAGCCGAACCGCAGATCAATGCCTTGAGATTCGGGCCGATCTTCTTTTTTACGGACGCGAAGATCAGTGTATTGGCAAGCGCCAGCCAGATGGAGCCCATACCTGCCGGTTTTCCCTCAAACCGGCGCAGCCAGGCTGCCTTGCCGTTGCGGTAGATCGCCTGAATCAATCCCGGCTTTTGAGCGATCTGGCCTTCGACTCCGGTGCGGATGCGTTCGAGTAGTGCGGGAACATTGAGGCAGTACTGCGGCGCCGCTGTTTTGAGCTCATCGGCCAGCTTGTTGAGATCTGTCGAGATCGACAGCAGGCTGTTGCGCGATAGACAGCTCAGAAGCAATATCCAGGATCCGGCAAAACAAAAGGGCAGGTAATGAAAAACCCTGTCCGGGATCGTCGCCGTAGAACCGGCCATTAACTGATCGAGCCGCATTCCGGTGGAGGCGAGCATGAACGTGACGTTGCCAATGTTGAGCATCACTCCCTTCGGTTCGCCTGAGGTGCCGGAAGTGTAAATGATCGTGATCACATCCGAATCCTTGAGACTGCCGGCCTCATCGCCGATCTCCGATGAGGCCGGCGTGGCAAAAATCTCATCGAAAGTCTTGAGCGCCGGCGTGTTTTCAGGCCAGTTTTCCCTGATTCCAGCTCTCAATGAATCGTCGCCACAGATGATCATTGAAGCGCCGCAATCCTTTAGCATGTTCACCAGTTCACCGGGAGCCTGGCGTGAATAGAGCGGAACAACGATGATTCCCTCAGCCATCAGCGCCAGATCCATCGCCGCCCAGCGAAACCCGTTGTGAGCCAGCAGTCCGCATCGATCGCCTTTCTTCAAGCCGGATTTCCGGATGAATGAACGAGCGGACCTCGTCTGCGAAAGCAGCTCTGCGGCAGTGACTCCGACCAACCCCGTTTCGCGGACTTCCTGCAGAACCCTGCTGTCAGGATCCCTGCTCAATCGTTGAAAAATCTTCTCGATGAAGTTCATGCGACCAACCTTTAAACGTGAATTCTTAATCCCGGGAATAATTCTCCAGCAACTTCTTCAGATTCGGGCTGAGAGGCGGCAGATAATCTTCCCAGCCCTGCAGGCCCTTGCGAATGGGGAAGTCCGGATAGCATTTCTGCAGGTGCTCTTCAAAAAACACTCCCATGCGGGCCATTACTTTGAGGTTTCTGGCTACCGTTTGACCGATGCCTTCCCTGATTCTTTCGCTCTCAGTGTTGAGCTTGCCGAGAATGATGACGAGTTTTTCTTCCAGATCGGGATCGTCCACAGTCAGCAGCAGGTCGCTGTGACCTCGTTCGTGCATGAGATTTCTGATGCGCTCGTCCATGGTTACTCCGGCAGATGCCACCAGCGACGGCATGCAGGTGACGATGCCATGATAACGCGAAGAGACCATCATCCTGCAGCTTCGCAGGATGCTCACAAGCTGGTACATATCGTAATCGCCCGATGAGATCACCGGAGCGCCGCCGAGCTTACCCGAGACCACGTGACAGGCTTCAGTATCAAGCTTCTCCATCGCCACCAGGACTACGAAAACACTATTTTCCTTTCTGAACCGATCGACGGCCTTCGCGATCGAGGTCAGATAATGGTCGTAGGCTCGATCGACTTCAGCCCGGATTTATGGAAATAGACGGAACGGTAATGGCTTTCCTTGAATGCCCCTGTCATCGCCTTGGCCATGAATTTTGTGACGGAAGCCTTGACGGGCCACCAGAAAGGATTGATCGGGCAGACTACAAGGACGGGGCTGGTTCCGTCCCATCCGATTTTGCGAAGTTCGGCCTCACCGTATTCGTTCGGGTTCGGCTCGAATGTCCATGCCGTGTCGGTGCCGAGCTCGGTCGATACTCCAAGATTTCCCAGGACTTCCTGAGATTCTGGATTCCTCGTGATGATCAGCGAATCCTTGCAGTATCTGGCGACCATTTTTTCCACCATTGGATCCATCTGCCCGGCTTCGGCGCCATATCCGACACTCAGTTTATTGCAGGCTGATGCTATTCCCAGCGATCCGACCATCATCGTCGTCAAGGCATTAGCGAATTTGCTCTTGAACATCGAGCCCTCGCACGCCACCACGCCGTCGAATTGCGGAACCTCTCGATAAAGCATGGGAGGGAAGATGTCCGGCAACCTCACCTGCTTCACGCCTGTGAAATAGCCTTTGGTCAGCTCAAAGTTCTGACTGAGCACACTGAAATCCGCCTTGTCTTCTCCGACAACGTGCCTGATCTGACGCAGCATCTCCTCGACACGAACGTCCGCGCCGGTGTTGCGCGTTCCATTGTAGCCGGTGAAGAGCAGTTTAAGGCTCTCTCCGGGCTGCCATCTCTTTCCCGCGCCCAGCATCCATTTAAACTTTGAGATTTCGATTAAACCGCTGACCCACGCTTCAAGAGCAAGATCCATGCTCATAAAATTCATCCTCGATAATCAATAATAAATAATGCTTCAAAGCCGATCATGAATTATTAGCCCACCGGCAATTGCCGCGAACATACTCTTACGCCTTTTTGCCATCCTCCGGCCAATCCTTGTATGGATAAGTGAAGTTGCCCTCCCTGCTGAATTTCAATAAAGGATAGCTGTAAGTGGAAAAAGGCGCGGGTTTCTTCCCGGTCTCGCCGGTGATCCGTGCATTGTCGAATACGGTGTTCCATACCAGATAGGGAATGAACACCTTGAGGAGAGTGGCTCCATAACCGATCGAATTATTGCGCATGATACTGGCCAGCCAGTTATTAACGCTGGTGAAAGGTTTTTCAAGCCCCGGCAGATAGAGCGGACCGCTTTTGTTGCGCGCCTTTGAAAGGGCGTCGGTCAGCTCTCTGAATGTCTGTGAATCGGTCCCGGAAGAGAGATGATAGATCTCGTGGTCGGGGTTATCCTTCTGATGGATGGTGACAATCGACTCGGCGACGAAATCCACATTGACGATGTCCAGTTTGTCCGACGGATTGAAGGGAAGAAAGGGAAGCCCTGCGAGGAAGACGAATGATCTGACCATGTCAAACTGGGTGGTTTGAGCAAAACGGCTGTCGCCCAGAATGATGCTTGGTCTGAATACCGTGTGAGACACATCAGGCAGCAGCTCGCTGACCATATGCTCGCAGAACTTCTTGGTCCTGGCATAAGGATCGTAATCCGTGCGGCTCCAGTCGAGCGCGCTGTCTTCAAGAACGACTTCATCGGTTCTGTGTCCGGCAATTGCGACCGTGCTGACGTCACTGAACCGTCGCAGTCCGTGATGATCCCTGGACGCCTGGGCCAGCGTGAGGACTTCCAGCGTCCCGCGCAGGTTGACGTTGAGACACGTCTTCTCGCTCTTCCGGTTCAGTGAGGCCGCGCAATGTATCACCGAATCGGTCGTCTCGATCAGACGGCGGTAGTCGGCGTCTGAAAGACCGAATCTTTTGCCGGTCAGATCTCCTCTGAAAATACTGATCCTCGATTTGAGGTGATCGTAAAAGCGCGGGAAATCGAGATGAATCTGCAACGCCCGCCAGAGTCGCAACTCCGCTTCTCGATCATCCTTCGCCCGAACCAGCAGATTTAAGCGGTCTTCGTGATTTTCCAGCAGCAGCGCCGCAACGTGTGCTCCGACATAACCGGTCGAGCCGGTCAGAAATATTGCCATATCCAGCCTATTTCGTCCGAACGATCAATGCGATGATCAGCGATGTTATGACTCCGGCGACAATCGCTCCGAGCGATGCCTGAAACATGTAACTCTTCATGCTGAAATAAGCTGCAGCCTGTTCGGGCGTCAACTTGTTGGCGCTGATCGCGACGTTGATTGCGTTCTCAAAAAATTTCGGATTAATGTATTTATGGAAAAGATACTGAGTTGCAGGCGACAGAATCGCAACGATCACGCTGACTCCCACGCCGCACAACAGAGCCTGTACGAAGGTGATGTTTCCACCGAGCGACATCTTCTTCTCTCGGATCGCCAGATACATCATCGCCACTGCCGGGATGATGAACAAATTGGTCAGATACGGATGCATCGAGATATATTTGTCGTGCAATCCGACGGCGAATTCAAGCACCAGCCATAGCAGGGCAACCAGCGAAAAGATCACTCCCCATTTGAGTTCGGTTTTCATCTCCAGTCATCCTTTCAATTCAATTTATTTCAATTCGAATCAGATTGGTAATGGTGCGATGCCGGCCGAAAAATTCATCCGGCAACGACGCTGGTGTTCTTGTCGGGCAACTCGATTTGCCGCCGGGACTTGTTCTCGATCGGCCTGCCTTCGATCAGCGGATAGGACCATTTACGCAAAGCGGGGATGTGAATATTTATCCAGTAGTCCCACCAATCCAGGTAGCCCGCATCGTAGCTGAACGCCTCGCGCTCGTCTTCGGGCAACGCGGCCGAAAGAATCTCGACATTACCGGCCTCGAAAAGATACTCGTTATGAAGGATGAAGGGTTCATACAGGCCGATGATCTTTTCGACTCTGTCGAGATCTCTCTGGCGTCTGACGAGCGGGGACCTTGCCATTGGGAGCGGCGAAAGGATCCATTGCAGCGACTGAATGATCTGTTTCTGACGCGGAGCCGAAAGTTTCTGATACCTTTCCTTGGAAACCGGAATGGTGTCGAAGTATGCCAGCACCCGTCGATTGAAATCGTCCCGGGCCTTGTAATGTTTGCGATGAGCCAGCCCGGTGAGTTCGATCGTCCGTCTCATATTGCAGGGATTGACGGCCGAAGTGGCGAGTTGATACATCATCTCGTGCTTTCGTGCAATCAGAGCCGCGGATATCAGAATCATTCCGCGGCAGACGAGATCGACCGGAATGATATCAAGACATTTCTTCCCGTTTGTCGGCATCTGGCGGAAGAAGGTTCCGAGCAGGTAGGAGATCGGAGCTGACGTATTGACGCCTTCATTCCATCCCTCGAATGGTTCGTGAGTCGAAGTCTCGACGATCGAGGGCCTGACGATGGAGATCGGCAGATCGGCTCCAAGCCGGCCGATCAGCGATTCAGCAAGGCTCTTGGTGAAGGTGTAAGTGTTTGGCCAGCCGTGCTCGTTGGCGCGGCGCATGCCCGCTTCAATCAATTCGTCGCGGACTCTTCTCTGGCGCTGTTTGCGGATCTGCGATGCCATCTCGGTATCTGAGAGGGTGCGGCCTTTACCCGATACCTGCCGGCGCAGCTCTTCGGTTACCTCTTCGCTCTCCGAAGCGGCCTCGATCTCGGCTGCAAGCCTGAGCAGATACTCGTATTCGTTCTCCGCATTGAAATCCGGATTGTTTTTCGGATTGTAATCGGGTTTGAGCTCCTCCTGAATACGGCCGTTCTGAAAGCCTACGACGTAGCATGTTGAAAGGTGAAGCAGCGCCGCATGGTCGCACTCCCTCAGATAATTCAGGAGATTAATCGTTCCGTCGACGTTTATTGACAGAGCCTGTCTGAGATCCGGATTGAAATCTGTCAGTCCCGAGCTGTTGATGATCAGGTCGAGTTCCTTAAACAGGCCAATCTTCACATCCTCATCGATCCCGAGACCGGGCTTGGAAACGTCACCCTCGATCACTTCGATCTTTTCCGCCAGGAAATTCCCGAAATTGCTGCCGTATTTCTGGTGAAGCTGATCGAAGACCGGCGTGTCCCCGGCTATTTTCTCAAACCTTTTTTTTGCGGTGGTCGAGCGCTGTTTTCTGATCAGCAGGTAGACCTTTCCGATATCCGGCAATTCCGCCAGCAATTTGGCCAGCCAGACCTTTCCGATGAATCCGGTAAAGCCGATGAGCAGAATCTTTTTGCCTTTGAGCGATTCTTTAACTGAAAGGGAATCGACCCGTCTGTGGGGCTCAAAGATGACGGTTGGATGAGGGTATCTGACGATGACTCTCCCGGTCGAGGTGATCGCCCGGTCGAGCAACTCGGGAGTCGTTGTCAGCCCGAGCCTTCTGAGCAGGTTCTCTTTTGAAATCCGGCCATCCGGTTTTCGTCCGATGATTCTGGCAAGTACCTGCCTTGGCCGGATCACCGGAGACATCAGTCTTCCGGTCGCCATTCCGTCGCGAAACTCAAGGCGGTTGGCTATCAGCCGGTCCACTCCCCAGCTCTCTTGCCAGCGGTTTCATCAGATGGTCGAGCCCCTGACTGACCAGTACTATCTTTTCACCGCGCGCCTGCGCCTCCTTCAATTTTGCCACACCCCGTGGCTTGAGCCGCGGCTTGAGCTTGTATTCGAAAAATTCTTCACCCAGCAGGTCCAGCCTGTCCTGGCTGATCCCCCGCAGTAAGGTGTGGAGGAACCTTGTCGCGAAAATGCGATCTATGGAGTAGAGCAGCGGCCGGATCAATGCCGAAAGAGCCAATGCTCCTCGCCGGATCCATCTTTCCGAAAAGCTTTGCGCGCGCCACGTGAAATACCCCACTGGCTGCACCGCGCTTAAATTGAGCAGACTCCCTTCCACACGCCAGAAAGTCGTTTCTGCCGTCGAGACAGGCATTGGGGTCTGAGACCCAGTCTGTATACTTCTGTCGACTGTATTCACGTTATGTTTATTCAGTTAGCGGCGGAGTTGTTATTAAACCGTATTATTCGGCGTCTCTCGTCCTGTAAACAAGACTATGACAGGGCATGAAACATTAAATCTTCTTTTCTAGTCAAATGTTGGCGAGTCTAACTCCCCTGCGGAAAGGCTCTGTAAGTTAAAAGTTTTTAGCAGTGCTTTTCCCAAAACGCAAACGGGGGATTCAGTGAATTTGCTCACTCCATCCTTGCGTTCCGGCCCTCTTGGCGTTCTTGGCGAGTCTCGCAACCACAAAATCCTTATCAAGAGTTCAGGTTTCAACAGATCATGGAGTCGCGATCATCGGATCATGGGTTTAAACTTTCTAATGGGTTGCTAACGGTAATTGAGTGCATTTATAATCCGTCCAACATTTTGCGGCAATAGTCATAAGCGGGCATAAGCGGGGATCATCGGCAAAAATTTGGAAAAATCTGTTCTGACCGAGAGGGAATTGATGAATGACGATTCTTCCTCATTCGAAGTTGTGCACCTTATCTGGTTGAGAGGCGCAGGTTGCAATGGCTGCACGATGGCGATGCTTGGAGCGTCAGAGCCGGGTATTGAAGATCTGATACTTGGCAACGTTCCGGATGCGCCGCGAGTCGTGCTGATCCATCCCGAGCTGGCAGTCGAGAGCGGAGATGTTTTTCGCTCGAGTATTGAGAAAGCCGCGCAAGGGAAGCTTTCGCCGTTTGTGCTGGTGCTGGAAGGTGCGATACCGGATGAGACGCAGGCCGGTGAGGGGGCATTTTCAAAACTGGGGACATCCGGTGACGGATCTGCCATGACGCTTGGTTCGTGGGTTGACAGGCTGGCTCCGAAAGCCGCCGCCGTCATGGCAATCGGGAGTTGCGCAACATGGGGCGGGATTCCCGCGGCCGAGGGAGCTCCATTTCCGGTCAAAGGTCTGGAAGATCATCTTGGCAGTCATTTCAGAAGCACAGGCGGATTGCCGGTCATCAACGTTCCAGGATGCGCGCCAACAGGCGAGGGTTTTATCGAGACTCTGATCTACGTTTTTCTGCATCTGGCTCAACTGGTTCCCTTGAATCTGGATTCCCTGCACAGGCCGAGGTGGCTTTATCATCACGAAACTTATCCTCTGCCGCCGAGAGTCGAGTATCCGCCGGCGGTGGGTTTCGATCTGTCGAACAGGCCCACGGTCAATTGCCCGGTTCCGGTGACCGGTTGGATGAGAAGTTTCGGAGGTTGCGCGCGGGTTGGGGGCAGCTGCATCGGCTGCACTGAGCGGGATTTTGTGGATCGCTATCTTCATACGCAAGACCCGATCCGGCATATTGATTTCCGTCACGCAGCGGCGCCTTCCAATGCAGGATTTCCAGGGTTTTCGGCGGTTTTGTTTATTTATTATGTTAACTTCATAACTGCGATTTCATTTTGCATTCATCACGTGGTTTTTAAAACGCTGCCAATAGAATTTGATGCATACGGAAGGGCCCATCTGCGCGACGAGGAAGCGGAGGCGCCGTACCTTTTCGCGGACGAGGCGCGGATCCGCCGGTCACAGAACCGCGAACGTGCCCTGGAGAAGCTCTTTGACAATCCGAATGTGTGGAACTACTCGATAGATCCAGTCACCAGATCGAGCGGCAATCTGGTTGTTAATGCGGTGATTGATTTCGAGGCGGGACGGGTTCTCGATGCGCAGGTCGAAAACCCGCAGGCATATGGGGCGGAGTTGATCCTCAAGAATCGCAGGCCATCAGATGCGGTACAGATAGCGGCCCGTATCAGGGGTGCATCGAGCGCCTCCCATTCGATCGCTGCATCGCTGGCGTTGGAAATGGCCGGCGGAATAACACCGCCGCCTCTGGCGATCATTTCCCGCAATCTGGAATCGTGCGGCGAAATCATCAGTGAGACGATTCGACACCTGTTCATCCATGCCGGACCGGATTATTCCGAGGAGGTGGTCAGCAAGACAACCCCGGCTCTTTGGAGAAAGGCTCAGAAATCGGACGCACCCGGTCTGAAGGTGCATGGTCTTGAGACGGTTGCCGACATCATGCGCGGGCTCAACCCCATGAGCGGGCATCTATACCTCGAAGCGCTGCAGATGTTGCGCCTCGCAAATGAGATAACCACGCTGATCTTCGGCAGGTCGCCCCACGCCTCGACGCTCTTTCCGGGAGGGATCGGCATCGAAGCCAATCGCGAGGCCTACAATCAGATCCTCGGCAGGGTCAACAGTCTCCTCGATTATGCGAAAAAGGTTGTCGCGATCTGGGACGATTTGGTCGAGTTCTTCTACGCGGCGGAACCCAGATATCGCCGGGCAGGCGAGCTGCCCGGTAATCTGATCAGCGTCGGAGCATGGGATCATCCGGACGCCTATGATGCCAGTTACGCCAACAGCAATCACTGGGGTGAAAAGAGATATTCCCCGCCCGGAGTGATCATCAACAATGTTCCGCGCACTTCGCGACTCAGTGATGTGAATATCGGGATCGAGCAGTTTGTCGATCATTCTTACTACCAGCAGTGGAATCGCCAGCGGTATCAGACCGATCCAATGAGCGGCCCGATATCTCCCTGGCATCCCTGGAACAAGGAGACCATCCTGCTGCCTTCCCGGATGAATCTGAAAGAGCGTTATTCGTGGAGCACGGCGCCGAGATGGGATCGCGAACCAATGGAGACGGGGCCGATTGCGCGACTCTGGATCAGTGCGGTCTTCGGCAAAAAAAACTGCGAATTCATCAGTGGCGATCGTCGCAGCCTTGAAATAGACATACCTCGGGGTCAGCGCCCTTCATCCAGACTGCGATGGCAGATACCTGAAAGGCCAAACACGCTCGAACGCAATCGAGCCAGGGCCTATCAGGTGGCTTACGCGGGTATGGTCGCATACGCCAATCTGCTCAATGCGTTCGATTCGCTGAGACGAGGCGAGACACATATGTCCAAGAGATTCCTCCTGCCTGAAAAATCGATGGGCGTCGGGTTCTGGGAGAGCAGCTCCGGAGCCGTGACTCATCACCTGGTAGTGAAGAATTACAACATCGCCAATTATCAGGTGACATCACCTTCCGACTGGATGGGCTCGCCAAGGGATGGCAACGGTGTCCCAGGTTGTTATGAAGCGGCTGTCATGAATACTCTGCTGCTTGAAGAGTGCGGCGGCAGGGAGGATTTTACCGGGATCGACATTCTCCGCACCAGTCGCAGTTTCGATCCCTGATAGACCCCTGAGAGATTGCTTTTTCATCTGCTCTTTTTACTTTGTCAACTATCTACTGGGCGATTATGGTTTTGAAAAACCTGCCATTCGAATTCGATTCCCGCGGTCTGGCGAAGTTGCGTCAAACAGGCGCGGGGGATCCATTCGGGATTGAGCAGATCATGCAGCAGCATGGTGCCGTTGATGCGGGTCAGAGAGAAGAAACCATCGATTCAAATGCACCGGGAGCGGCCGCGGCTGTAGATGTCTGGGGGATCAGGATAGATCCTTTGACTCGGGTCTCCGGAGACTTTTCGATCAACGCTGAGATAGATTTCAAGAATCGCAAAATCGTCGGTTCCACCGTTTACGACGCTGATCTGCAGTGCATCGAGCCTTTGTTTTATGGGAGAAAGCCGGCCGATGCGATCCATTTTGCCGCGAGGATGAACGGCGCCGGTTCGGGCGCGCAGGCAATTGCTTCGGCGATGGCGCTTGAAATGGCCTTTGACATCACGCCGCCTCCGCTTGCCGTCATTACGCGCGGACTCGGCGCAGCGGCTGAGATGCTGGCCGTCAATACGAGGCACCTTTTCCTGCTTGCCGGTCCCGATTACTCTGAAGCCGTGGTCAGCCGGACCAATATGGGGCTCTGGACAAAGGCTCAACAGGCGCAGGCGAAGCAGACCCAGTACCATGGTTTCACCAGAATCGCCGATCTGATGCGGGGGCTCAATCCCGTCACCGGCCATCTTTATCGCGAAGCTCTGCATCTGATGCGGGTTGCAATGGAGGTTGCCACACTGATCCTTGGCAAATACCCTCATCCATCTACGGTTTTTCCGGGAGGGATGGGGATTGAAGCCGATAAAGATGTTTTTAATCAGGTGCTTGGCCGGATAAACCGCCTGATTGATTATTCCAAAAAGGTGGCGGCGGTCTGGGACGATCTGGTCGAGTTCTTTTTCAATGCGGATCCCGATTATATGCTGATTGGAGAGCTGCCCGGCAACCTGATATCGGCGGGTTTATGGGACGACCCGGCTGTTTATGATGCAAAATTCCTGAACTGCAACCTGTGGGGAGAGAAGAGATTGGCCACCCCGGGCGTGATCATCGACGGAACGCTTCGAACCACACGGCTGACTGAATTGAATGCCGGAATCGAGGAGTTCACCGATAAAACGATCCTCGAGCAGTGGAGGGACGCCAGGGTTAAAACCGATCCTTCGGGCGGGGCATTATCGCCGCTTCATCCGTGGAATAAGAAGCTTAATCATCGCTCGGGCGAGGATGCGTCTTTTAAACAGACTCATCCAAATGCTTCACCGCGATGGGACAGGGAACTGCTGGAAACCGGGCCCATGGCCAGACTTTGGATCACGGCGCTTGGCGGCAAACTGAAGAATGAGTTCATTCATACTTTCAGGAACGTCAATGGCGCCGGTCTTGAAATCAATTTGCCCAAATTCCAGCTGCCGGCGACAAAACTCAAATGGCATGCTCCGGTGAGGCCAAATGCGCTGGAACGGAATCTGGCGAGGGCCTATCACATCGGATACAGCGGGATGATTGCCCTGACTTATCTGCTCAAGGCGTTCGATTGCCTGCAGCGAAGAGAGACGGCAATGTCGGTGCCCTACAGAGTGCCCCAGCAATCCATCGGCGCCGGATTCTGGGAAGACGGGCAGGGAATCCTGACCCATCACACCATGATTGTCGACGGGCGCTTGTTCAATTATCAGATTGTTGCTCCATCGGATTGGATGGGATCTGCTCACAACCCATCAGGGAGACCCGGACCTTATGAACAGGCAATCATCAATACGCCGTTGCTCGAACAGTTCAAGTCTCCCGAAGAGTTCACTGGAATAGACATACTGCGGGCGATCCGCAGTTTTGACCCATGACCTCTTTTTTATTTGATAAGGTTAAAGCAAAGATTGATTGAAGGAAGTTGGAAGATAACGAAGATCGTCAAGACGAAGGCTGATTGGAGGTTTTTAAATGCGACTCCCAACCTGGAAATTCAGGAATCCTGAAGAGGAACGAGAAGAGAACGCCAGAAAATTGCACGAAGCTGCCTGGCCCGACATGTTTGCCAATTTGCAGAGTGCCTATGCCGAGCTGACCAACGCCCAGTTTGAGCTCGAGCGCAGGACGGCAGAGATCGCCGAGACGCGGGACTTGTTCCAGCAGGTTATCTCTTCGATGTCGGAAGCGCTTTTTCTGACGGACCGGTCGGGCAGGGTGATCAGGGCCAATCCGGCTGCTGCTGCCCTGCTTGAATGTCCCGAGACGACGATTCTGGGTCGCCCTCTGACGGCCGTCTGCGGGTCGGATGGAATTCCGGCGACTCCGTGGAAGCTGATGGAACTGGCGCCGACAGGCAGATTGACCAACCTCGAAGTCGATGTCCGGACGATGAGCGGAATGACGATACCGGTCAGCTTTTCTCTCGGCCTGATGCATGACAAACAGAACAAGATCACGGGGGTGCTGGCCGTCGCGAGGGATATGCGCGAGCATCGGAGCCTGATCAACAGTCTGGTTGCCGCTCGAACCCGGTTTCAGGAATTGCTCGAATTCGCTCCCGATGCCGTCGTGCTGGCCAATCAGGACGGGCAAATAGTGCTGGTCAACTCGCAGACGGAAAATCTTTTCGGTTACAAGCGTGACGAGTTGCTCGGCCAGAATGCTGAAATGATTATCCCGAACGCCTCACAGCAGCAGGGAGCCGATAAAATTTACGAAGACGTGCTGCTGGATCTGGACGGCGATTTCAACCAGATCTTCCAGCCTTCGGCCAGCGAACAGGTTGAATATTATGTGAGAGACAGATCCGGGCGTGAGTTCCTCGCCGAGATCAACAGCAGGCACATAGAGACAGAAGACGGAACGATGGTCATGAGCCTGATCCGTGACATCACGGAAAGAAGGCGAATAGTTGCGGCGCTGCGCGAGACCGAAGAACGTTACAAGAACATCGCCGAAACAGCTTCCGACATCATTCTGACGGTTGATGCCGACGGCAAGATTGAATTCGTCAACTCCGCAGTCGAGACGGTATTCGGCTACACGCCCGCGGAAGTCCTTGGGCAGCAGTTGTCGATGCTCATCCCCGACTATCTGTCGCATATCTTCGAGAAGGACGAATCAGGCGAACTCGAGATTGAAACCTGGCGCCTGAGCAGATCCGGAATCGAGCTGACGGGAATTCGCTCAAACGGGCAGCCGGTGCCGCTGGAAGCCAAATTCACGGAGCTCTACACGGACGGCAAGGTTGCGATGACCGGAATCATCCGTGACGTGAGCGAGCGCAGGAAGTCCGAAGCCGCACTGCGCGAGGCCACCACGGTTCAACAGGCGGTCCTCGATTTCGCCGGCTATGCGATCTTCTCGACAAAGCCTGACGGCACGATTGAAACCTTCAATCCTGCAGCCGAACGGATGCTTGGTTACACGGCCGGTGAGGTTATCAACCATTCCATCTCTTCGATCATTCACAATCCTGAAGAACTGGATCTCAAGGCAAAGGAATTTTCGGAGGAACTGGGAGTCAACCTGGAACCCGGATTTGAGGTGCTTGTTGCCAAATCCCGTCTCAACCTGCCCGACGAGAATGAATGGACCTTCAAACGCAAGGATGGCACAGGATTCCCCGCCTTGCTTTCAATGACGGCGTTGAGAGATTCGGCCGGTGAGATCACCGGATTTCTGGGCATTGCCAGCGATATCACCGAGCGCAGGCGAATCGATGACGAGCGCGCCGAGGTGCTCATCCGCGAGCAGCGGGCGAGGAAGGTCGCTGAAGAGACAAACAAGGTCAAGGACGATTTCCTTGCCATGATCTCTCATGAACTGAGAGCGCCGCTGACGGCTATCCTGGGCTGGGCGCAGATGCTCAGGGCCGGGACACTCGACAGAGCCTCGGCCGAGCGCGCATTGATGACCATCGAGCGCAACGCCAGATCCCAGGCACATCTTGTGGGCGACCTGCTCGATGCTTCGCGCATCACCACCGGCAAGATCAGCCTCGAAAACAAGCCTGTCGAACTGATGTCGATCGTCGAAGCGGCCGTGGATGCAGTGCGTCCCTCGGTCGAGGCCAAGAGCCTGAGAATGCAGATCGTTCTGGAGCCCTGGGTCGGCCCCTTCAACGGCGATCCCGAAAGGCTCAAGCAGATCGTCTGGAACCTGCTCTCAAACTCCATCAAGTTCACTCCACAGGGGGGCCTGATCGAAGTCCGGCTTGAGAGACTAGGAAAACAAGGCTCTGCTGATCGTCAGTGACACCGGGCAGGGAATCGATCCGGAGTTCCTGCCGCATATCTTCGATCGGTTCCGTCAGGCTGACAGTTCAGCCCGCCGCCAGCAGGGAGGCCTTGGCCTCGGCCTGGCAATCGTCAAACACCTGGTGGAACTTCACGGCGGCGCCATCTACGCATACAGCCGAGGCTTCGGACAGGGCGCCGATTTCATGATCACCCTGCCCCTGGCCGTTACCGTCAATACCGGCGAACCTGGTCTCTGGGCCATCAATGTCGATCCGCAACTGGAATCGAGAATGTCTTCTCTCAGAGGCGTCAGGGCGCTGGTAGTCGATGACGACCACGATACACGTGAAATCCTGAGCGTCATGCTGACCCGCTACGGCGCAGAGGTCCGGACGGCTGAATCTGCCGCAGAGGCTTTCGACTCCTTCAAAGAATGGAAACCTGATGTGCTGGTCTCTGATATCGGCATGCCCGTCGAGGATGGCTACGCGCTGATCGCAAGGATCCGCGCCTATGAAGCCGAGATGGGCGAACAGGTTCCGGCAATTGCTCTGACTGCCTTCGCCGCCGCTCAGGACAAGGACAAGGCGCTTTCTTCCGGTTTCAATCAGCATCTCTCGAAACCTGCAGAGCCTGTTCAACTGGCCAGACTTGTCGCCAGAGTCCTCGGTCGCAGCGAAGACGGAATAAATCTGTAATCGAACAAAATAGATAGTTTTGAAACTTATGAAGCCGGGACTGTCGGATGGCAGACCGGCTTCATTGGCATATTAAGAAATAAAGGCAATAATGCGGCTCGCAGTTTGAAGATTTATTCCGGAGACAAATCATGAAACAGATGACGAAGAACACTGCTGTGGCGGCGACGTTGTTCTTATTGACCGGCCTCTTTGTCGCCTGCAATCGTCCGGATAGTACCGCGACAACTGAGGCTTCTGACGATTCCTACGACATTGTCATCAGCAACGGCCGGATTGTGGACGGGACAGGCGCGCCCTGGTTTCGATCCGATGTCGGCATTCGCGGGGATCGTATTGTACGCATCGGTGATTTGCACGAGGCAAATGCCAAGCAGCGAGTTGACGCGACGAATCTGGTCGTCTCGCCCGGCTTCATCGATATGCTCGGGCAATCTGAATTCAATGTGCTGGTGGACAATCGCGCCGCGAGCAAAATCCTTCAGGGCGTGACGACGGAAATCACCGGTGAGGGCGGCTCGATTGCACCGGTCAATGACCGCCTCGTCTCTGAGCTCTTTGCCGGGCCGGCAGCGCACTACAAAGTGACGGTTGACTGGCGGAGCCTGTCGGATTATTTCACGCGCCTCGAACAGCGCACCCACCCTGCAATCAACCTCGGCACTTTCGTCGGCGCCGGCGGCATCAGGAATTACGTCATCGGTGAAAATGATCGTGCGGCAACCCCGGCAGAAATGACCGAGATGAAGCGCATGGTTGCCCAAGCCATGGAGCAGGGAGCGCTGGGATTGAGTTCGTCGCTGCAATACATGCCGGATCGTTTTGCGACGACCGACGAGTTGGTCGAGTTGGCAAAAGTGGCTGCGCAGTTCGGCGGCATCTACATCACCCATCAGCGCTCCGAAAGCGGCAAGATCTTCGAATCGCTCGACGAAATTTTCGCCATTGCCGAGCGCGCGAAAATTCCGGCGGAAATCTTTCATCTGAAGACGGCCTACAAGGCCAACTGGGGCAAAATGGCCGAAGTGTTGAAGCGGATTCATGATGCCCGGGACCGCGGCCTCGACATTACTGCCGATCAATATCCATACATCCGAGCCTCGAATGGCCTTGATGCCTGTCTGCCTCTCTGGATGCGTGAAGGCGGCAAGGACAAGATGATCACGCGACTGAAAGACCCTCTCCAGCGCGAGCGCGCCAAAAAAGAGATGGACGATCCGCAGGCCAAAGGCTGGGAGAACCAGTGGTATGGTTCGGGCGGCAGCGATGGCGTCATGCTGTCTTCTGTACTCAACGGTGATCTCAAAAAATACGAGGGCAAGACGCTCACTGAAATCGGACGATTGATGAGCAAAGACCCGCGCGATGCGGTCATGGATCTTGTCATCGCCGATCATGGGGAAAGTTCAGTCGTGATCTCGATCATGACTGAAGAAGACGTCAAACTTGCGTTGAAAGATCCGCTGATGGCGGTGGGCACAGACTCTTCAGCCAGGGCTGAAGACGGGCCGCTTTCGGACACCAAATCTCACCCGCGAGGATGGGGATCTTTCCCTCGCATCCTCGGTAAGTATGTGCGCGAGGAACACCTGCTGACACTCGAAGAAGCGATCCGCAAGATGACTTCAAGACCTGCCGCTCGCATCGGCCTGACTGATCGTGGCATCCTGCGTGCAGGCATGATGGCGGATATCACGGTCTTCGATCCGGCGACGATTCACGATGTCGCAACCTTCGAAGACCCGAATCACTATTCAGTTGGCGTGAAGTGGGTGCTTGTCAATGGTCGCCCTGTTGTCGCCGACGGCAGGATCACCGCCGAGCGTCCCGGCCGGCCATTGCGCGGCCCCGGCTATCGGAAATGACACCTGCTGAGTGAGCCTGGCCAGTCAATGATTAGAAAGCAGCTGCGTTATTGAGATGAGTATAGTGACGGTATTCTCTCATGGCGCTGAGGCGCATCCGACCTTCAAATCAGGAGACTCAGTATGGCCGGTCTGGTATTATTATCAGGATTGAATAAGGCGTGCTATTTTAACTGGGTAAGGAGGTGTTGGAATGAGTCTTTATGAACTTCTCAACACAAAAAAGATGCCATAGCCCAATTGGCGAGGGAGTATGGTGCAAGTAACATTCGTGTTTTGGATCTGTTGCCCGGGGCGATGAAACTCCTGAGAGCGACATAGATTTACTGGTTGATATGGATCTGGATCGCAGCCTTTTTGATCAGATAACCCTAAAACAGGAAATGGAGGCGTTGCTCGGCCGGAAAGTAGATTTGGTGACGGAACGCTCAATTTACTGGCTAATCAGGCGCCGTATCCTGAAAGAAGCGATCCCATTATGAAAGATCAGCGTGTTTATCTTGCTCATGTTCTCGAGTGTATACAACGCATTCAATCATACACATCAGGCGGACGATCAGAGCTTATGGCCAGCCCATTAATTCAAGATGCAGTAATTCGAATTTTCAAATGATCGGTGAATCCACCAAACGCCTGGCTGATGATTTCCGCGGTGCTCATCCTGAAATCCCCTGGAAACAGATGGCAGCATTTCGCGACGTTCTGATCCACGACTATCTGGAGGTCAACATCCAGCAAGTATGGCGTGTGATAGAGATCGAACTGCCGACAATAAAACAGACCATCGCAGCCATGCTTCCACCTCTCAATCAGCTTGAAGCTGAATTGGCAGGAGAGAATTAATCCTGAATATTAGCAATATTGAAAATTACTACCATATTACCGGATTTTGCCGACTTTCTATGGAGACTCCATGAATAGCGAAACATCACGATTCAAATTCAGTTGGCAATTGCCGGCTTCTATACTGCTTGTTGCGATGATGTGTGGCAGTGTCTCGGCGGCAACATGCGAGGGCCTGGCTGAGCTGAAACTGCCAAATACTACGATCACAACAGCGCAAACCGTGGCCATGGGGGCATTCTCGCCGCAATCAGGCTCTGCCGCTCCTTACAAAGAATTACCGGCCTTTTGCCGTGTTGTGGGGGTGATCAAGCCGGCGAACGACTCAGAGATCAAGTTTGAGGTCTGGCTGCCCTCGGCGAACTGGAACGGCAAATTTCACGGCATCGGCAATGGCGGCTTTGCCGGCTCCATTTCATACGCGGGGCTGGCTGGTGCAATAGCCCGAGGTTATGCCACGGCTTCGACCGACACAGGTCATAACGGCGGGGATGCGAGCTGGGCGCTTGGACATCCGGAAAAGATCGTGGATTATGGCCACCGCGCGATTCATGAAATGACCGAAAAAGCCAAGCTTATCGTCAAGGCTTTCTATGGCGCTGGTCCGAAACGCTCATACTTCGCCAGTTGCTCGAATGGCGGTCGGCAGGCGTTGATGGAAGCTCAGCGTTATCCAAATGACTACGACGGCCTCATTGCAGGCGCTCCGTCCAATGCCTTCACTCAAATCCTCACGGGTTTTGCCTGGAATATGCAGAACCTGCTCGTCGATCCTGCCGGTTACATTCCCGCGAAAAAATTGAAAGCCATCGAGACCGCTGCGAATGCGGCTTGCGACGGTCGGGACGGAGTGACGGACGGAGTGCTCGATGACCCCAGGAAATGCGGCTTCGACCCGGCGGTACTGCTGTGCAAGGGTGTCGAAACCGATGATTGCCTGACCGACAAGCAGATCACAGCGCTGAAGAAAATTTATGCCGGGCCGCGCGATGCCAAAGGAAATCAAATCATCCCCGGCTTTGAACCCGGCGGCGAAACGGGGCCGGGCGGCTGGACTTCCTGGATTACCGGAGCGACCCCTACGCTGGCCCTCCAGTTCTTTTTCTCCACCCAGGCTTTCAAGAACATGATCTATAACGATCCGAACTGGGATTTTAAAACCTTCCAGTTGGAACGCGACGGCAGGTTGGCCAGTGAGAAACTGGGCCCGGTCCTGGATGCAATCGACCCAAACCTGAAAGCCTTCAGCGCAAGGGGCGGCAAGCTGATTATGTATCACGGTTGGAACGATGCGGCGCTGCCGCCGGTCAATACAATCAACTACTTTAACAGCGTTCTGGCAAGGATGGGACAACGACAGGCAGGCAGCTTCATGCGGTTGTTCATGGCTCCTGGTGTGCAGCATTGTGCAGGCGGCCCCGGCCCCGACACGTTCGGCCAGATGGTTACTCCCGCGCAATCCGACCCGCAGCACGACCTGACGCTGGCGCTTGAACGCTGGGTGGAGCAGGGCATCGCGCCCGAACAGGTCATCGCCACGAAACGCGCGGGAGGCAATACACAGCGATCGCGCCCGCTCTGCCCATATCCTCAGGTAGCGGGCTACAAGGGAACAGGCAGTACCGACGATGCGGCCAATTTCAAATGTGTCAGCGATCAGCCGGTTCGAAAAAAGAAGAAGTAACTCAACAACCGGAGGCTTAGCCCCGCCGCGTTTTTATAACTTTTCGCCTGTTCCGTAATCTCTTCTTTCATAAGTTCGGTGTACTTCGCGCCCGCGGGGCTCAATTCGCTCTTGAATACACGTATGTCTCGCACTTCGAACGAGATTGCCGGCAGATCGTACATCTCAGCGCGTGCTATCAGTTCGCGGGACTTCTTCAGTGACTTTAACCGGCATACGGTAAGATGCGGATTAAATGGCTTGTCCTCCGGCTTGAACCCGATCACGGCCAGCTCGTCTTCGATCCGTCGCTGCAGGGCTTGGAGCCTCCCGGTCTCCTCCTTCAATCCCGCCCACAGGACTCGCGGGTTTCTGAAATTCGGAAAGACGCCGGTCCCGTCGAGAGTCAACGTGAACAGTTCGGCATCGGCGACAGCGGCCCGACAGCAATTCGCGATTTCCGGCAATAATGCCTCGTCGATCTCGCCCAGGAATTTCAAGGTCAGATGGATGCCTTTCAGATTGGTCCATCCGGCATCGGCGCCGATTCGCTTCAACTCCGACTGCAAATCGGCAATGGCCTTTTTGATCGCTTCAGGAATGTCTATCGCAATAAAAGTCCGCATGGATTTCCCTTACAAAGACGATGTTTTTTGTCTCTCGCTCACCGATGAAACGAGAAGAGCGACTGCCAGGACACTGAATGATGCTCCTGTCATCAGAGCCGTCGCGGCATTGAATCGCTGCCATAGAAACCCCATCAACAGACTGGCCGGCAATGCTCCGATCCCGATTATCAGATTGTAGAGCCCATAAGCCGAGCCGCGAACGCTCGCCGGGACCAGATCGGCCACGAAGGCTTTCTCCACACCTTCAGTCAGCCCGAAATAGATTCCGTAAATGATGAAAAGGGCCCAGATCTCAACCTTTGTGGAAGAAAAAGCGAATCCAGCATAGATTGCAGCATAGACAATCCAGCCGGCGATGATCAGTCTTTTCCTTCCGAACCGGTCCGACAGGCTGCCGCCAATGAGCGAACTGACGGTTTTGCTGAGGTGCAGAGCTGCCCAAAGAATGGGTATTGCGGCAATCGATACCCCGCTATCACGGGCCCTCAACAGCAGAAAGGCATCGCTGGAATTGCCCAGAGTGAAGAGGAGCAATACCGCAAGATATGCTTTGAAGTTCTTATCGAAGGGTTTGACTTCAATTGGAGCAGGATCGGCTATTTGTCCGGCCTCCGGCCCGGGTTCCGGATTTGCAGATGTGGACTCAGCAGTCTTTTTTTCTTTTACTGCAATGATCAGAATCACAAAGCCGATGAATGCGGGCAGAGCGGCAATCCAGAAGACCTTGCGAATATCGCCTGCAAAGTAGACGACCAGCCATGCGGCGGTCAGCGATCCGATGATCGCACCGAGGTGGTCCATGGCGCGGTGAAAACCGAACGCTAAACCCCGGGCGTCTGCACTCGCTGAGTCTGCGATCAATGCATCGCGCGGCGCGCTGCGAAGCCCCTTGCCGAATCTATCTATAAATTTGAGGCTCAGCACCTGCCAGCCCGCCGTCGCCATTGCCAGAAACGGCCGGATTGCCGATGCAATACCATATCCAATGACGCCCATCCATTTACGCTTGCCGACGCGATCGGTAATCCATCCCGCCGGATACTTCAACAGACTCGACGCGCTCTCCGTAATCCCTTCGATCAGCCCCACAAACTGAACGCTGACGCCAAGTACACCCGTTAGAAAGACCGGCAGCAGCGGGTAAATAATCTCGCTGCTTGCGTCGTTGAATAAACTCACCAGGCCCAGGGCAATGACATTTTTGGTGAGTTTCCCGGAGGGTTTTTTGGCCTGATCAATATTTTTCATTGGTTCTCATTGCCTGACTAATCGTTTTTCATCCGGATGATAGAGTACTCTTTGAATCTGCCTCGATCTTATTATCCGCAAACCGTCAATCTTTACTGCGAATCCTGTCGACCTGTTGAAGCTGACCGAGATCTTGTGCCCCCTGTAGCGGACGTCATTGATTTCAAAATGATCCATGCCTTCGAGCAGTGGATCGATCTCGATCAGATCGTCCTGGCGGGGAGTAATGCCCGCGAGGTACCGGATGACGAGATCGTTGTAGAAGGAGTGAAAATAGTCAGCCAGAAAGCGGATTGGCTTGCCGGTATCTGAATCGTAATGCTCGACGGTGCAGGGGAGAGAAATGTCGCCATTGACGAATTGCAATCTCGTGTATGTTTTCATCAATTCGTTGAACCTGGACTTGAGCAGCGGTGAGCGCGACATCCGCGCGGCCTGGCCGAGAGTTTCCGCCGCAAGGGACTCAGAGAACATCCAGGTGGGGCCGTTCCAACTGTCTTCGTAGAAAAATGGTTTTTCCTTGCTCGCATTCGGGCCGACTTTCCAGTAGCCGTGCGGATCAAATGCCGGGCAGTCCCGCGAAGCTGTGGCGATGGGGTATTTCGTCCAGAATTCGCTCTTATTGATCATGTGATCGAATAATGAAAGCTTATCGCCGCTCTGCATCTCGCCGAAAAGATAGGGCCAGAAACCGACGATCTCTTTGGCCTCCAACGCCTTTTCATCAGTCTCGGGTTTGAGATCGTAAAAGAATCCGGTTCGATCATCCCACATTTTCTGATCGACAGCGGATTTGATCTGCTGAGCCCGGCGGGCATAGGCCGCTGCTGAATCAGCCTCGCCGCTTAGTTCGGAGATGCGCTGTGCGGCAATATTGTTGAGGTAGTAATAAGTCGCCTCATCGACCCGCTCAATCGGTGTGAACTGATGATAGACCTTCGGATCGCGGCTGAGAGCGTCGAGGTCCGGTTTGAACTCTTCGCTCGTCTTGTGATCCCAGCGTGGACTGGTGAACTGGAAGAAAGACGGCTGGTACTCCATTCCGGTGATCCATGAACCGAAGACGCTCGGCAACCAGTCAGTGTCCTCGTCCTTTTTCTCTTCGATGCTGATGAAGTTTTTGACTGCCGGCAGCGCTTCCCTGAGAAAATCCGGATTCGGTGCAACCAGATGAAGCTGCCAGAAAGCATAAGGAGTCCAGTTGAGATAATTGAAGAAGTCTTCTTTAGTCAGAGCCACGCGTGCGTGGCTGTATGCGATGCTCTTGTCGTTGAGCCACCTCGCTTCGATGATCTGCAGTGGGATCGGCAGGCCGATCACCTTCGGAAACCATGTCCCCAGCAGTCCTTCGTAAAGCGCAGGGTATGGATAGGGATGATCAGGCACGATGCAGCGCGCGCAGATGCTGGTCTTGAGCACCAGATACCAGCGGTAGTAATACATCTTCTCGAGATACGGATCTGACGACCTGAATGCCGGTA
This sequence comes from Acidobacteriota bacterium, assembly GCA_016710075.1. GTDB lineage: Bacteria > Acidobacteriota > Blastocatellia > RBC074 > RBC074 > JADJLO01. Next base: position 198,167 of record JADJLO010000043.1, read on the forward strand.
CCAGTCGTTTGAATCGTTCGTTGTAATCGCGCCGGTATCCTGCTATGGCTGCGTTTTCACCGCTCGGCAAAGTCTTGAATTCTGTTGAAGTTTTTAGCGCCTCGATTAACTTTTCGCGATCCGTTCCAAGCTTCATGCTGATGGTCAATCTCGCCTCACTACCTCCCGGATAAATGACCGATGTGCCTGAAAGAGCGGCATCGTCCTGCTTTTTGAGCCAGGCCGCGCCGAATTTTGCTCTCAGCGAATAATACTTGCTTATCTTCAGGTCCCTGAAATAGTGCGTTGTCGGACTGAATTGCAGGCTTTTTACCAGGGCGTCATTTGATGATGTCACGTCCTCTTTTATACCGGGCAGCAGATCCTCGATCTCGACTCTGATTTTTACAGGCAGCCTGGTACTGTTGGTTATTCTGATATCCGAGATCGCCTGTTCGATCATTGGAAATGATTTCGCTTCGGTGATGATGATCGATCCGGCACGGTATCTGGTGATCGTATGAGTCGGATACCAATCGTGCGAGATAACCTCCGGTGTCAGGGTTTTGCCGTCTTGATCGATGAATTTCAGATTGAACAGGCCTTTAAAAGACGTCGTGTGAACGTAATAAACATCGCCGACGAAACCAGGCGATGGTTTGAGCCAACCGGTGAGCTTCTTGTCGACTTGAGGCATCCACAGACCCATGCTCCACAAATCCGGTCTGACCTGATTGTGGAGATACCGGCCGATGTCGTCGATCGGATTTTTCATTCGTGAAGTTTGAGCATTTGCATTGCTCAGGAGTAAAAAGAAGAGACCGAGAGTCATTAACGGTAAATGTCTTCGAATATGAAGCATTGGTTCCACCTCCTTTGCGAAAAGTTTGATGTATCCGGATCAAACTCAGGATGTTCTTACGGGTTGTGGCGCAAGCGAATGGCAGCTGCGATGGTTGAGTTGTACGAATTTGCATATTATGAATAAACGCAAGTGAGGCGCTTGCGCCACAACTTGTAAGCTAATGATAGCTGCAAAACCCGTTTGCCTCGGAAACTTTAAACTCTCGGCAATTGAGAAAAAGAAGAGGTCTCTTTACTGATCAACAAAAGTTATGTTAATTTCCCGTTTACCACAAGCGGCCATTATGACTTCATTTGGTCCGAATCATAATCAAAAATATAGATTGAAAAATGAAAATTAAGATTGAGGAGAAATATGCCTAAGCTCTCAATACGTGATCTGGATATAGCAGGAAAGAAGGTTTTCATACGAGTCGATTTCAACGTTCCGCTGGAAAACGGAACGGTCACGGATGACACGCGAATTACCGCGGCAATTCCGACTATTCAATTCGCAATTGATAAAGGCGCCCGGATCATTCTCGCTTCGCATCTCGGCCGTCCAAAAGGGCAGAAGAATCCGAAATACAGTCTCAAACCCGTGGCCGAGCATCTGTCGAAAGTCCTCGGTCTGCCTGTTGCATTCGCTCAAGACTGCATCGGCGATGTGGCTGCAAGCGTAGTCAATTCGCTCAAAGACGGCGAGATTGCATTGCTTGAGAACCTGCGCTTTTATGCTGAAGAAGAGGGCAATGATCCGAAATTCTCCGAGCAGCTCGCATCGCTTTGCGATCTTTATGTCAATGATGCGTTTGGCACTGCTCATCGGGCACATGCCTCGACTGCAGGCATGACCAAATTCGTCAAGCAGGCTGCAGCCGGATTTTTAATGGAGAGGGAACTGAGATACCTTGTCGAGACGCTGGCCAATCCGCACCGGCCGTTCGTTGTCATCCTTGGCGGCGCCAAGGTGAGCGACAAGATTCAGGTCATCGAAAATCTGTTGAAATCGGCCGATGCGATCCTGATCGGAGGCGCCATGGCTTATACATTCCTCAAAGCCCGCGGACTCGAAGTTGGTAAATCGCTCGTCGAAGCCGATAAAACAGATCTGGCAGCACAGCTCGAAGCCAAAGCGAAAGAGCTTGGCGTCAACCTGCTCCTTCCTTCAGATCACATGATTGCCGGCGGTCCCGATGACGGCGCCAACGCGCGGAATGTCCTGGTTGATGCCACACCCGCGGACTCAATGGGGCTGGATATCGGCGAGGCCACCTGTCAGGCCTATGCCGAAATCATCGGTAAGGCTCAAACCATCATCTGGAACGGACCCATGGGAATGTTTGAGAAATCTCCGTTCGATAAGGGGACTCGCGCGATCGCTCAGGCTGTTGCCGATGCCTCTGAAAAGAACAATGCCGTCTCGATCATCGGCGGCGGCGACAGCGTCGCGGCCGTCCACGAATCCGGACTGGCCGATAAGATCACTCATATCTCTACTGGAGGCGGCGCCACCCTCGAACTGCTCGCCGGCGATGTCCTGCCCGGCGTGGCCGCACTGACTGAAAAATAAGGATTCAGAAAAAATAAGATAACCAAATGAGAAAACCAACAATCGCAGGAAACTGGAAGATGTTTAAACTGATTGGCGACGCCGTGGCAACCGCCACCGCACTCAAGCCGCTTGTGGCCAACGCCAATCATTGTGAAATCGTCATCGCTCCGCCATTCACGGCGCTCAAATCGGTTGCCGACAGACTGGAAGGATCAAACATCCGTGTTGCCGCTCAGAATGTTTCGACTGAGCCGAAGCATGGAGCTCATACCGGCGAGATCTGTGGCGATATGCTTAAGGATGCCGGTTGCAGCCACGTCATCATCGGCCATTCTGAGCGCCGGTCGATGTACGGGGACACCGATCAGGTCGTCAATCGCAAGATTCGCGCGGCATTAAGTTTCAGTCTTACCCCCATCGTCTGCATCGGCGAAACCCTCGCCGAGCGCGAAGAGGGAAGAGAACAAACCGTTGTCGGCTCACAACTTAAAGACAGCCTTGCCGAGTTGACAGGATCGGATCTGATGCGTATTATGCTCGCTTACGAACCGGTCTGGGCAATCGGCACAGGACGCACTGCAAGCCCGGCCCAGGCTCAGGAAATGCATGCTTTCATCAGAAACTGGCTTCGTGAGAACTTCGATTCTCAGGTGGCCGATGGAATGCGGATCCTTTACGGAGGAAGCGTCAAGCCCGATAACATATCGGACCTGATGAGCCAGACGGATATTGACGGGGCCCTTGTTGGAGGCGCCAGTCTTGAAGCGGAGAGCTTCTCGAAAATAGTCAATTACAACCGGTAAGGCGCTCAATCAACGGATTGGCATCAATAATAAATAGACAAGAAGTTAATCGGGCAGGTATCAAGCTTTGATTTTATATTACATACTCACTACGATTTTCATCATTACTTGCGTCTTTCTGATCCTGGTTATTTTGCTTCAATCAGGCAAGGGAGGCGATGTCGCCGCGGCATTCGGCGGTTCCGGAAGCCAGACCGCATTCGGTCCTCGCGGAGCTCAGAAGCCTCTTGAAAAGGCAACAGTAATAAGCGCCGTCTTGTTTATGCTTCTCGCTCTTTTGTTCTCACTGCCGGGATTAAGCGGGCAGAGTTCAGTGGTGAAAGATGGAGGGGGAGCAGCAGCAGCGCTGCCTTCGCCTTCACCCGCGGCTTCCGAGGCGCCCGCGACCACTGCAAGCCCGGTCGCTTCGCCGGCTGTAACTGCTTCACCAGTGGCTTCTGCGTCTCCGGCTGCGAGCCCGAGCCCGGCAGCAAAGCCTGACAAGAAGTAGCTTCAGGTTTTTTCAATTTTCTCTCGATTGCCGAAGTGGTGGAATTGGTAGACACGTACGTTTGAGGGGCGTATGGGGCAACCCGTGGGGGTTCGAGTCCCCCCTTCGGCATCTGCAAGAACCAAAGGCGGCCGATAACTTCAATGTTATCGGCCGCTTTTGGTTTTTGATATGGTTGTGTGAACCAGATCGATCAAATCCCAGGGATTGTAACCGGGAGGCTGCGCGAGCTGTGCCGGCTGCTGTCCAGTGCGGCGTTGATGCTGCACCATCCATACGCCGAACAGATTGCGCGGGTGGTTAATCCACGGGCGGAAGCCGAATGCGCCGGGGCTGCTCACCTGCAGTGTATTACCCTTCGCATCCTGTTCGTCAATCCATTCGCCCAATCCGTAATGCGATTTGCGACCCATCCGGTCATTCGAGGCGATTACGAGCGGCAGGTTCTTCGTTTGATCCTTCTGCATCTCGCGCACGGCCTTTTCCGACAGCACGCGCCGGCCTTTGTAAACGCCTTTGTTGATCAGCATCTCCAGGAAGTGACCGTAATCCCTCAGCGTCGAGAAGGCCCCGCCGGCAAGCATCGGATTGCGATTTTTTTCGGTCCGGGCAAATGTCGTGTTGGGCATTTCGCACTTTTCGGCGATGCGCTCCTTGAATAATTGATTCCAGCCTTTGCCGGAAACCACCTCCGCCACACGTCCGCCGATCTGCATTCCCATGCTGCCGTATCGAACCTCGGTGCCGGGATCGACTTTCATCACGCCTTCGCTTGCGACCTTATCCGCATATTCGGCTATGGTCATGCCGTAATTCCATTCGCCGGGGAAATCGCTCAGTCCGGAAGTGTGCGAGAACATCTGCCGCAGGGTGATTGCGCCTTTTTTGCCGGTAAAATTCGGCAGGTATTTTGAAACCGGCGCATCAAGATCAATCTTCCCTTCGTCCACCAGTGACATGATCACCGCCGCCGACAGCCATTTGCTGGACGAGGCGATGGGGACCTGAGTAGTCTCGTTGTACTCACCAAAGAATTTTTCATAGATTATTTTGCCGTCCTGATACACTAGCAGCGCTGCTCCCGGCAGCTCCGCAGCCTTGTAGCCTTTTTCAACGTACTCTGTCACGGGCGTGAAATCATATTTTGTATCTGGTTTTTCCCGGTCGTTTTCTGCGCCACGGCTGAAGACTGCATCACGAACATCGCCAAAATACTGACGGCAACAGCAGCAGACACAAGTTTGCTGCCGGAGGGGACCTTCCTGCACATTGTTTTTTATCTCCTTTGATAACCTGCCAACCGGTCGGTAAAGTATGCGCATCCAATCCCTTTGTCAATATGATTAGTCGCGGTCAGCCTGACCCGGCGGTGATAAGGAGGAATACGGCCAGAAGTGGCGTGGATTGTTTGGCGAAAGTAATTAAAAACCAGGGAAGGAAGGAACGAACGGCGGAAGCTCACCCGCCGTCTGCCCCTGATGGTGATTGGGAATTGAAATGGGGTAAAAAAAATTACAAATCATCACCTTGTGTTTTAGTTTCAAACTGGGGATTTATGGCGTGATCCCACTGTTCGGGCAAAGGCTGCGGGCCGGGGCGAATTCCGGCTATATCCGGATCTTCATCACCGAATTCATTTACCTGGCCTGCCTTGTTCTCTTTTGATTCGAGCCGGCGTGATTCTTTCTCTTTTTGCTTCTGTACACGCGCTTTTTCTTTTTCGCGTTTTTGGAATGTTGGTCTGGATCTTTTTGCCATCCGCTAAATCCTCGCTTCAAGTTTGGTGGTAAAGGCTGACGGCTCCGGCGTGTTTGAATTCGCGGGAGCCACGAGCCTGAAAATATACGTTATTGTTTATCCACGTCCGGTGCATCCTTAAGGGGACCGTCGAGGTTTTCCGAGTCTGATCCTTCCACTGATTCATCATCGTAGAAATCGTCCTCGTCTTCGTAGAAATCATCGACGACATCGTCGAAATCGTCGAAATCATCTTCGTCATCGGTTCCGCCATAGAACTGCCCTCTGACCATCTCGCGCATTGGTCCTTTTGGGGCTCGCTCGGGTCTGGACCCGCCCTTCTTTTTATTGCGCTGTGATTGCGGCGATGCGTCAGGGCCGAAATCGCGGCTTCGCTTGCTTCCTGGAGCAGGCGGGCTGGCTACGTCCGGTTCTGCATTCGCATTGGAGCGAGACAGCGCGGGACGAGGTGTCGAAGGCCTGGTGAATCCGCCACCCGGCGGGCGGTCTTCTCTGGCGCGTGCTTCGCTGACAGCGATCGGCCGACCTTTAAAAACCTGATTGTTAAATCGGTTGATGGCGTCTTCGGCCTGAGAGCGGTCATTGTACTCAATGAAAGCAAAGCCGCGTGGCCGCCCTGTTTCCCGATCGGTGGGTAGCGAGATATAAGAAACCGGACCGGCAGCGGAGAAGTGCTCTCTCAAGTCAGCTTCAGTTGCGTCATAAGGCAAGTTTCCAACAAATAGGCGAACAGGCATTTTCCCTCTTAAAATTATTTAAACTCGTAATACGAGGCTCACAATGGTTTTAGCCGTCATTATGGACGTTTCGTATATTGCTTCGAACCTACATAGTACCCTATCCACCCTGATTGGTGACAGGGGGGATGAATAATAAATTCAACTGCAATTGAAAATCCGGGGTTAAACCAAAAGAGCGTTCCCCTGACTGCAATTGAATATTGATGTAGCTGGAAGTGTCTGTATACTGTGTTTTCCACCAAACTAATATGGAAAGCGGAAAAACTCTCATGATCAACGAACGTGAAGATAGCCGTGCAGTGCTTCAGGGGGTGCTTGATTTTGCTCAGGGGCAGGTCAGAGCGCTGCTTGAGAAATATCCATCAGATTACTATCCGATGTACACAGTTGGGGGCAAATACGGCCACGACCGCAAGAGGTGGACGCACTGGTGTGACGGCTTTTACCCTGGAATGATGTTCATCTTTGCAGGTGCGACAAAGGATGATTGGTGGCTTGACAGGGCAGTTGCCTATGCGACTCCGCTTGAAGGGCGCCAGTATGACCGGGCAGTGCATGACCTTGGATTTCTCTTCTTTTCGACGTATCGGCGATGGTTGGAACTTGGCGTGAATCCCGATCGAATCAGGCCGGTACTTGTTCAGGCCGGAAAGACCATGGCGATGCGCTTTATGGAAAAGGGGCAGTATCTTCGATCTTTCGTCGAACCGGCATCGCTCTTCATAGACATAATGATGAACGTCGGCACGATCTTTCATGCCGGTTTGGAGACCGGAGACGAGCATCTGCTCGAGATCGCCCATCGCCATTGCCTGACGACTCGACGGACGCTTGTCCGCGGCGACGGATCGACTTCGCACGAAGCGATATTCAATCTCGATACCGGGGAATGCCTCCGGCAGTCGACGCATCAGGGCTACAGAGGGGATTCATGCTGGAGCCGGGGTCTTGCCTGGTCGCTCTACGGCTTTACACGTTCCTACCAGCAGACCGGGCGAGCCGAGTATCTCGAAACGGCCATGCTCAACGCCGATTATTACCTTGAAAACACGCCGCCGGACGGCGTCACTCCATGGGATTACGATGCGCCGGAGAGCGGTCCACTGGCCCGCACACAAGTTGACACCTCGGCTTGCGCCATTGCGTCTTCGGGGTTGCTCGATCTTGCAGACGCTGCGCCCGATCGCACACGTGCGCGTGCCTACCGCGATTTTGCCCTGACTTCGCTGGTTACCCTCGCTCAAAAGTACCTGGGCAGACTCACCACGGGCTTTGAGGGCATTTTGAATGGCGGCGTCTATCACATACACAAAAACCTTGGAGTCCACGAAGCGGTCATGTTCGGTGAATACTTCTTTGTCGAAGCGCTGGACAAGGCTCTGAAAACGTTTCAGACAAAACCGTCGTTGATCAACGTGACGCCGTATTCTGAAGACTCCCTGCCGGCATCGGCTCGTCAATGGCAGGATGGGCCGACCGAAGAGGACATGTCTGCACCGGAGGCAGGAGTATGAGCAACAGGCCCGTTTCTTTAGTGACAGGCGCCGGTCGGGGTATTGGCCGGGGCATTGCCGTTGAGCTGGCAAAGCTGGGGCACGCGTTGATCATCAACTACGCCGGCAACGCGGACGCGGCGGAAGAATGTTTGCGGCAAGTTCGCGCGGAGGGCGGCGACGGAATCACTGTGCGGGCTGATGTTTCCTCGACGGCAGACCGTGAGCATCTGCTCCAGGCCACGCTTGCGGCTTTTGGCCGTATTGATCTGCTGGTCAATAATGCCGGAGTCGCGCCGGATGTTCGCGCAGACCTGCTCGAAGCGGGTGAGGACTCTTTCGACCGACTCGTCAACATCAATCTGAAAGGGCCGTATTTTCTGACCCAGCGTATTGCGCGGCAAATGATAAGTCAGGTTCAACGCGGAGATCGGAATGATTTTGGATTGCCTCGCATCGTCACCATCTCGTCCGTCTCGGCTTACACCGCTTCTGTCAATCGCGGCGATTACTGTGTCGCCAAGGCAGGGCTGGCGATGATGACGAAACTCTTTGCCACCCGGCTGGCGGAATTCGGCATCAATGTCTATGAGGTGCGTCCCGGGGTTATCGCCACAGACATGACTGAAGGCGTGAAGGAAAAATACGACCGGCTCATTGAGCAGGGAGCCTGGCCGATTCGACGCTGGGGTGTGCCGTCCGACATAGGGCGCGCCGTCGCCTCAATTGCGCGCGGCGACTTTCCGTACTCGACCGGTGAAGTGATCAATGTGGATGGTGGATTCCACCTGCGAACGCTCTAACTTTGCCTGCTGCCGGTATTCAATACTCACTCAAACATTGACTTGAAAGCTGGCGAATTCATCCTTTGGTAGATTGTCAGAAATTACAGAATCAAAATACGAGCGGGAGCGCAGGCGTCCCGCCTGCTTGTATTGAAATATCTGCACATTCATATCAGATTTGCGTTAATCGAATTGACGCAAGGCGTCCCGCCTGCGATCCCGCTCGTATTTCGACCATTCCAAAATATCAATAAAACGGGGAAACACGGAAACAGACTATAAATTCAATTCGCCAACAGTATCAATTAATTATTCTGGTTGGTCATCATTTGTTCCTGGTTCTTCCCACAATCGGCTTGAGCAGTTTGTTGATTGCCAGGGTCCAATCGGCAACGTCTTTGACTGAATCGAGTCGTTCGACCATATCGATTACCTGTTTACGGGTGGCGTCTGTCAGCCGGTCACGCGTGAGCGATGCAAACTTCTCCATCCGGCGATCAATCGCTTCAGGCTCGGGCTTTTCCCCGCGGCTGTATTTGAATGGCGCTTCGAGCGTGCGCCCATCACGCAGCACAAGGCGAATGGTGTATTCCGATGCCTCGGGAACCTCTTCGTATCCGGCTCGCCCGGCAAGGTCGAGGACGGATTTATCGTGAAGGGCTTCTTCAGTAAAGTCGTAGACCGAGGCTGAACCACGATGAAGGTAGAGCGATATGGCGAAGTTCATATTCAACTGCGCGCCGACGATGGTGTGTGGCGCTTCAAAATGAAGAATCTTCTGGCCGAACGGCCCGTCTTTCGGCCACTCCCTGACGACGATGAATCGTTCGATGTCGCCGGCTTTGATCTTTGAACGTTTGTAGACAGGATCGAGGGCGTCGATGAATGGTCCGATGGAAGAAGAGCATGATGTAAACTTCGGATAAATATAAAGCGGCCCCTCGAATTTATTGAAGTCTTTTTTCATGGCCTCGTAATCCATCTTGCGGCCCGTGCCGCGCAGATAGCTCGGCAGCAACCCCGAAGGTCCCTCGACAATGTGGGTCGGCCCTTTCCATCCTTTGGCGGCAAGCAATGCCATTTCGATGCCGGTTCCGGGCTGCCCGGGCAACGTGGAGCTTCTTGTCTTCGGTTTGATCGAAGTAATACTGGAAAAGTCCGCCGCCGCCGCCGATGCCGAGTCCCATTGCCGCGAGAGTCTGATCGGCATTGAGCTTCATCAGCTTTGCCGCGGCTGCGGCCGAACCGCCGCCGCCCACCACGCTTGATGGCATGAAGCCCAGGCCCTGAAGGCGATCGAGTTGCGCGGCCAGTCGCCCGTTGACCGAGTATGCAATCGCAGTCGCCAGTATCAGATCGCGCCCCGTGGCATGCGTGTATTCTGCCACAGTCAGTGGCGCAGGCAGGCTCACGCACGAAGCGCGATAGTTACTGCGGAAATCGCTGTCGTCGATTTCGTTGCCGTGAATCAAATAGGCATTGCATGCAGTCGCGGTCTCGAGCGGCAGTTTTCTGTTTAGTCCCCAGACGGTTGCTTCGGCCGGCCCGCCAATCTTCATCGGCCGTTCCAAATAGGTCAGAGAATCTTTGAGCGTTGATGTATGCGCGATCACGCCGATGTTGTCGAGAATGCAGAGCTTGCTGCGTCTGATGACATCAGATGAAAGGTCTTCATAACGCGCCTTCACAATCGCATCGGCCCAGACGGACGTGACGCTTGGTGTGCTCGTTTCAGCCTCTTTGAGAATCGCCGAATCCAGGATTGCCGCAAATATTCCATTTTTGGCCAGCCCGCCTCCTATCGCCGCACCGAATAGGGATCCAGACCCACGCAAGAGATCACGTCTGGTTATCATCCTTTCACCTCTCAATTCTGTTTCGTTTTCGACTTAAAACCGGTAAATGGCAATGACGCTATTAAAAGTCGTCTTTAATTTTTCAAGCCAAGAAATTTGAGCGTATTTCGCGAAAAGAACATTGTCAGTTCCTCTTCGGTAAATCTGATTTCTTTCTTGTCGACGTGTTTAAGGATGAATTCTATCCACTCCTTCTCCGTGTACATCCATTCGAAGATAGGGAAGTCGCTGCCGAACATGATTCTGCTTCGAGCGGGGCCGTCGAATGCACGTCGCAGATAATCAAGATAACGATGAATCCCTTTCTGATCTGCCACCTGCCAGTCGTCTACATCGAGCCAGAGGTTCTCATGCCTTTCAGCGAGCTGAAGCATTCGATCGTATGCGGTAACAGTTTTGCCGTTCTGTTCCACCGGCGGCACGCGGATGCCGGCTCCACCAGCGCAGATTTTCAGTTTCGGGAAGTCGCGCAGAATGTCTTCGTAGAGGGCTGGATCGCTGAATCCACGATCCATCGTTGCATCAATCATCACTGGTGTGCCGAACTCGAGCGCTTTTTCAAAAAACGGGTAACACAATTCGCGGTTATTAAGCTTTGTCTGCCAGAGTGTGCCAACCAGTTCACCGAAACCCTTAAAACCGTATTGCGTCACCGCTTTTTCAAAAAATTTGACGCCATCTTTTCCACGCCGGACATCAATCCCTGCGAAGGGTACAAAGCGCCCGGGATATTTCTTACAGAGTTCGGCCGTGGCTGCCAGCATCGGTTCGACCTGAGAGCCATCAGGATCACCGGCAACGCCGATTGCCGCCAGCGGGCGTGAATAATCAAGAAAGAGTAAGATCGATGTATCAATGCCCGCTTCATCCATTTCGCGCAGATAACGTTCAGCATTGTCTTCAAATGTGCCGCGCGAAGCGTTGCGGCGGGTATGTATATATTTGCGAATGTAAAAATCTTCCTGCTCCTTTGAGTCGTACTCCAGAATGCCGTACTTGAATCGAGACCAGTAGGCAATGGCTTCCTTGCGATCCTGTTCTGAGAGAGGCATCTGAGGGTCAAAGGGTTTTGCTTCCGCTTTAGCGAGGTTCGGAGCGAGGGTGCGTGGGAGGCCGGTGAGATGCACATGAGCATTGAAAGTACGGCTTTTGATGCGCTTCTTCAGAAAGCCGTTTCGCGGTGGTTGAGCGAGTGAAGATAAAGTGCTGCCATACATCATCAGTGCACCCAGTCCTCCTGCCGTCAGTGAGAGTGCCTCTCGACGCGAAAATGTTTTTGTCATTTGTTCTCTCCTTTGACAACTCCCGCTTCAATTGCAGCCAGCGCTTTGACCAGCGCATGGCCCACAGGTTCAAGCAACCCAGGGCTTGTGATGCGTTCTGGAACATCACCGGGCATATGGTGAAAAACGCTGCCGCCGGCGAAGCCGAAATAGCGATAGCCACGTTGAGCCATTGCCACCATCTCTCCGCCGGGCCGATCCGCAACGATGGGCTTTAAATCGGGCAATCCGGCAAAAGCATCGGCGAGCACCGGCTCGAAGTCAGCGGAACTGAAGAGCCTCCTTGCTCGTGAAGCAGTTTCTGCTTTCTCGAGCCCCTGCTCGGTCTTCTTGTAATCGTTGGTGGCGATGCCGGCTCCCAGATGCAGCCAGCCTCGCACCTCACCGGGCTGCGGCGCGATGTGGTCGATGAAATGCCGGATGCCGACGCCGTTCAATTCGTGCCCTGATGAGGCGACGAACAACCAGCTCATATCTGATTTGCGAGCCGCTGCCCAGCGCGCCAGCCCCAACCACAGAGCTATACCGGGACCGCGCTCGCCGGCGCATTGAAACCATCCGCTGCTCGGCGTTGAAACAATCATCAGGTTTTTTCCGCGCTTCAACCTGCCAATTGTTTCGAACGCCTCTGCTTTTTCATTGTAGGTCCCGTCAATCTGCACGGACGCTTGTGCGCCAGTCCTGGCGACAGTATCGAGCATCGACTCATCGCTTTGTCCGACTGTCAGAATCGGCAACGGCCATTTATCAGGTCCGGCCATCGCATTGAGCGCAACGATCTCGCCTGTCGGGGAAAGTGTCACTGCGACAATCGCCGCCACGCCTGTTTGCACAACCGGACCAATGATTTTGTGGACAGATGAATTTGGAATGATGGACGCCCCTGCAACAGGCGGGATTTTTACCAACGCTATTCTGCCTTTGAGAGATCCAGACGGCTCGTTGCCTGTGATGGCTACCAGTGGCCCGGTTACAGGATTCGCTCCAGTCGTCTGCGGCCACCAGAGCGGGAAGGAATTTACCGGTTTACCGTTGATGATCAGGGCACTGGTTTTCAGGTAAAACTGTTGCAGCGTGAACGGCTCAAGCTTTGCCTCGAAGCCCACACGGCGGAGTTCATCAGCAAGCCAGCGTGAAGTTTCGATATCCGCGGTTGTCGCTGTGCGGTGATCGCCGAATTTGCAGTAAGTGACAACATCCTGATAAAGCCTCTGACCCGAGAGATAATCAGTGGAATCATAGATGCTGTTCGCAATGTTGACGGCTGCTTCACCACCGATCAACGCCAGAGGAATACATGCTCCTGCGTTTCGCAGCAATTCACGCCGTCCGTATAATCGCGTGATCTGCGTCGGATGTTGATTTCCCTTAATCATAATACATTCACTCTTGGGTTATACTTCCTGTTGACAGAAAACTGCATGAATCATTATTTTACCGACTGGTTGGTTGGACATGATTTTAGTCTTATTTTTGTCGATCACAAGATTATCGGTCCTCAAATGCGGAAACTTTAAACTTTTCGCAAATGGGGGAGCTAGGATTATCGTTGTGACTTGCAGTCGGCTATTATTTGAAGCAGGAAAATAAATATTTTCGAACTTAAACATGCATATTCCTGATGGATATCTCAGCCCTGCGACGTGTGCCGCGCTTTATGCGTGTGCCGCTCCATTCTGGTACCTTTCGCTCCAGAGAATTAAGCGAATGCTACATACTCGAATGGTGCCGATGCTGTCACTCTTCGCCGCGTTTTCATTTGTCGTCATGATGTTCAATCTACCGTTGCCTGGAGGAACAACAGGGCATGCGGTCGGTGTCGGGATCGCCTCGATAGTGCTTGGACCCTGGGCGGCGATGCTGGCAATCTCGATGGCGCTGCTGATTCAGGCATTTTTCTTTGGCGATGGCGGGATCATGGCCTTGGGAGCCAATTGTTTCAACATAGCGGTTGTCGGTTCTCTGGTCGCATCCCTCGTTTATCGAGTGATTGGAGGTCGTTCGTCGCTCGATTCGAGAAGGCGGTTGATTGCCGCGGCCCTCAGTGGATATGCCGCAATCAATATATCCGCTCTGTTGACAGCGATTGAGTTCGGCATCCAGCCGATGCTTTATCGCGATGCCGCGGGAACTCCGCTTTATGCGCCTTACCCGCTTGGCATCGCGATTCCAGCGATGATGATCGGGCACCTGACCTTCGCCGGGATTGCCGAGGCGATCGTTTCTGCGGGGGTTGTGTCCTATCTGCAACGCAGCGATTTATCGTTGCTCAAACTGACTGCGCCTGATGCGGCAGCAAGCGAAAACGGAGTTGATCTGGTTGTGCCGGTAAACGGCTGGCGCTCAACGCGTTCATTGTGGATCGGCCTGGCGGCATTAATGATTATGACACCTCTTGGATTGCTGGCTACGGGAGCGGCCTGGGGTGAATGGGGTCCTGAGGATTTCAACAATCCCGAGATTCGAGACCAGATCACACGGTCTTCGCTGAACCAGGCAGCCCCTGAAATGGCGCCGAGAGGAATGCAGCGACTGGCGACAGTCTGGACCGCACCCATGCCCGATTACGCACCGCCATTTCTGCGCAGCGAAACCTTCGGTTACATCATGTCGGCAATGTTCGGAGTTGGTTTGATCATCCTTTCATTTTTGCTCATCGGCCGGTTGATGCAGAGGAGGCAGGGAACCTGAGCAGCTTCTTCACCGGTTTCAGACGCAGAAGGGTTGTCGGGCACACCATTTCTGAGATGCTCGGCGCGATGGAGTACGCGCTGACGGCTGATGATCTGGCGCGCGTCGACGGGTTGCTGCAGCGGCTCGACCCGCGAGTCAAAATTGTGGGATTGTTCTCGTTGATCATCGCAGCATCGTTGTCACGAAAGCTGGAAATCATCGGAGGGATTTTTCTTGTTGCCCTGGTCCTGGCCATTTTGTCCCGGATTCCCTTGCTCATTCTGGCGAAGCGTGGATGGATCACGGCTTTGCTCTTCACCGGCTTCATCGCGTTGCCTTCCATTTTTATCACGCCGGGAAACGTTATCTATCGCCTGCCGCTACTGGACTGGGCGGTCACTGCGCAGGGATTGACCAGCGCCACATTTTTGATCGGGCGAGTCGAAACATCCGTCACTCTTTCGCTGCTGCTGGTTCTGTGCACTCCGTGGACAACAGTTCTCAAGGCGCTGAGAGTTCTCTGCGTCCCCGCCGTGTTCATCGTGATACTGGAAATGACATATCGATATATCTTCCTGCTGCTGCAGAAAAGCAGGGAAATGCTTGAAGCCAGGCAGAGCCGGATGGTGGGGGAATTGGACTCTCGTCAAAGCCGGCGATTGGCAGTGGCCGGAATCACCGTCCTCCTTGGCAAAACTTTCGAACTGAGCAGTGAAGTCTATCTTGCGATGTTGTCTCGCGGATTTCGCGGAGATGTCGATACCCTCGATGAATTCAGCATGACCGGTCGTGACTGGGCCGGGATCCTGTTTTTACCCGGACTGGCTGCACTGGCAATTTACCTCGGCAGATGATCACTTATGACAACATCAGTTTTTGAAGCCCGGAACCTTGTCTATCGCTATCGTGATACGCTGGCGCTCAACGGCCTTAATCTGACCATTGAGCAGGGAAAACATGTGGCTCTGCTGGGCGCTAATGGATCGGGCAAATCAACGCTGCTGCGAATTCTCGACGGCCTCTACTTTCCCGAAAGCGGAGCCCTCTCCTTTTGCGGAGAGCCATTGACGGAAGAGCACTTACGGGATGATTCATTCGCATTTCAGTTCCGGCGTCGCGTCGGATTCGTTTTTCAAAATCCCGATGTGCAGCTATTCAATCCGACCGTCTTCGATGAACTTGCCTTCGGCCCGCTGCAGTTGCGCTGGCCGAAAGATCTCATCCGGCAGCGCATCGGCGAGATGCTCGAACAGATGGAAATCACCCACCTCAAAGACCGCCCGCCTCACCATCTCTCAGGTGGAGAGAAGAAGCGGGTCGCCCTGGCTTCTGTTCTCATCCTGGATCCTGAAGTTCTGCTGCTCGATGAGCCAACTGCTGCTCTCGACCCCAAAAGCGAGAGCCGGATCATCGATCTGCTGATAGATTGGAAGGGAAGTCTCAAGACAGTGGTTATGGCCACACATGATCTGGATGTCGTTGAGGATATCGCAGATCAGGCCTTCATTTTTCAGGGAGGGCGCGTCATTGCAGAAGGACTGCCTCGTGATCTGCTGCGAGACGAAGCGCTGCTTAAAGAGACTAATCTGATTCACTCTCATCGTCACGCTCACCCCTCAGGCGAGATTCATTCACATCTTCACAGACATCACGATCACGGTCATTGATGATCAGCTCGATTTTGCTACCTCTCTTCACTGGGTTTATTCTTCACTTATCACTTTGCCTGTGATTTAGTCAGTCTCTCTCTTTTTAACCGGTTTAATATCCAGAAGCCGATGATCGAGGCGGTTCCGATAACAAAAAGACCGATCACGATCCAGAGCTCATATTTTCGAATATCGGCCAGAATGATCTCCATCGCGTGGCCAAAGGCATAACCCGCCAAACCAATGCTGACGACCCAGATCACAGCGCCGATCAGATTGAATAACAGGAACAAGCGGGGAGAAAACCCACTGGTTCCGATAACCAGTGGAGTCAGAATTCTCAGCCCGTATAAAAATCGGAAAGTGACGATCAGTGAAAGCTGATACTTTTCCAGCAGCCTGCGCACCTTATCAACTCGAGATTCCCACTCCGGATGTCGCGTCAGAATGGTCATGCCACGAGTTCTGCCAATCCAGAAAAATGTCTGATCTGTCAGCACCGTGCTTGCGAATGCAACTGCCATGACGATCGGCAGATTCAAATATCCCCGGTGAGCCAGAAATGCTCCGATAAGCAGGAATGTTTCCCCCTCGAATATTATTCCGATAAATAAAAGGGGATAACCGTATGCAAGAACCAAAGCCTCTGGTGACATCGATACCTCTTTAATCAGGTTACGAACCGTTATTCTCCAACATTCTGGTGTGAATGCTGATCCGGATTCTCATTGATATCAGGCTTATGAGCTTCGCGCCAGAGCTTCCTCAATTTGGAGATCATCATGCCGGTCAATCCTGCTGGATCGAAAGCGCCGATGGCTGCCAGGACCATCCTGAACTTGATATGAGGCGGCCAGATCGCAGCATATTCCGGATCGATGAAGGAAGGTGAGAATTTCGACTTGAATCTATGAAGTGCTTTGAAGTGATAAAAACCGTCGAAATGTTCATATATTACCTTGAGCAGTCGAGAGACCTTTTTGAAGTCACCTTCTGATTCGATTCCTGCCAGCGGGGAGGTTCCGAGTGTTGCGAGCTCAGCGCCTTCTGATGATAGATGTTTGAGCGCCTCGACTACCAGCAATTCGCTGACACCGCGTTCGGCGTCAGATTTGCGGATCAGGTCTTCAAGATACCACCCGTTGCGCATCGGGATCGGAGAGCATGCGAGCATTCCTTGAAGATGGCCGTCAACGCCACGTGCCAGAAAATACCGCTTATGCTCACTGAATTTGAATGGGTCGAGTTCAAGCAGCCATCCGAGTGCATCTACCTCGCGGGTATCGATCCATTGCTGGCAGAGTTCCTCGATATCACTTCGTATATGAGAACTCCGGTTCAATGCCGGTTGATACGATTCGACTCTTATTCCGGCCCTGATCGCCTGATTTACACCGGAGCGTACCTTCTTGCCCCGGTCGCCGACTGGTTTCCATTCAGGAAGTTTGAAATATCCGGACTCGCCTATCTTCAAGAGGCCCATCCCTTTTTGCCTGGCGATTTTTGCGGCTTCCTCACCAATGGGCAGCATCAAACAGTCAAGATTCTGTTCTTTGCAGTAGTTGAGAAACCTGCTTATGACTGTCTCCAGGTTTTCTCTGGCGGCAAGCGGTGCAGCTCCAACCACGGCCACACGGCCTATGCGTCTGTATACAACCGCAGCTTCAGGGTCGGTCGACCACCAGACGTTCATTTTTCCATAAAGCAGGATGAAAGACTGATGCTCGAAACCATAGCGGGAGACCATTTCCATCAAACGGGAATCCTGATCTGAAATTTGATCACCCAGCATGTATCTGGCGCGTTGTGTTGAAAGCCAGTCACCATTATAGGTTAAAGCGAATTTGCCGGCGGCTATTGCATCGGATGCCTCACGTACAGCCTGCCGGTCAAGTCCCGATTTTCTCAACATGTCGGCAGTGCCTCCGGCGGCGGCTCCCACAAGCAGACCCTTGGCTGTGACCCCAAGGAAATGCATAGCTGCCGTCCGGGCCAGATGTCCCGCCAGATACAATACTCCTCCATGCGGAAACGCCAGGGCCACAACTGCTCCCATCACGCTTCCATACGCTACTGATTTCTTTAACCTGGATTGTTTGGTATTGACCTTGACGTCCCGTCCGATGATGGACAGAAGTTTCTCGTCAATACCATTTTGAGCAAGCTGACGGGCAGCCGATTGGGCGCCAGACAGATTGTCGAATGTTCCGATGATCTTCACCATTTATTAACAGACCTCTTCAGAGGATAAATGACATGGTCAGGATACCCCCAGAAACTGAAACAAAGAACAGAAAGGCGAGCCCAATAGCAGGAGAAATATTAGCTCCATAGCCTTCATTTCCCGATCCGGTTTGAGGGTTCCATCTGATTTTAAGACAGTGATCTTGTCTCGGAGGTGATAGTGATGCGAGCAGTAAGGATTTTCAATTCCAATAGACTGATATGTGGCGGCTGGATGCACGCTCACTGCACGTGCCTTCGCCGCCACATAGAATAGATAAAACGGTAAAGAATTACGGTTTGGGTTTTGCAGCAGGTGCCGCAGGTTTGGCTGCTTTTTCAAATGTAATGTTGTTGACTGTCTTTGAAGCTCCGCAGGCTTTGGCCATGCCTGAGACACCACCCTTGGTTCCCGCGTTCCTGGTGGTTCCGGTGAATGTCGCCACGCCGCCGCTGACGCTGACGCTGAATCCCTGTTCCTTCATTTTGGGAGCATTTGCCAGTCTGGTTTGGATGCAGGACTGAATCTCGGAATCCGACTTGCCGGCCATTGGCTTTTTCGCAGCTTTCGTATCGGCAGGTTTAGCCGCTGGTGCCGCCGCCGGTTTAGGCTGTGTAGCCGTCATTGTGGCAGGTTTCGCCGGCGTCGCAGCTGGCTTGGTTTGGGTGGTTGCCTGGGCCATCGAGACAAGGGCTAATGCCACTGTAAGTGTCAGTGTCATAAAAATCTTTGTAAAAGTTCTCATAAACCCCTTCTTATATTTGTTAGTCCATTTCTGGAATTGTAGATCAATTGTTCGGTTTGAGTCAGATTAGACTAATCAAGCTAACTGCTCACCTTTTGAAACTGCAAGACAGATGCCATGAATCCAAAATAGTTTATTAATCCTTAACCCTATTTGATTTAAGTGATTACACATGTCTGGAGATGACTTTGGAGCTCTTCGTGTATATTAAAAAATTGCAAGGACGCCACATCAGGTGTTGCAGCATACAATTCTGACACTGAAAGAAAAATGGACAATTAATCTTTAATAGACGAGGAAAGTTCTTCCATTTCTGGAACCTTGCCGTCCCATATCCGGACGGGTGAGCCATTGTGTAGCAGGATAATACGTGGAGTTTTGCCTCGCTCGAAGAGCTTCATGAAGTCATCGTATTTTATTCTTCCAATGGGGAACTGAGCCTGATACTTATTCTTGAACATCGCGACCTCGGGCTCGCTGTTGGAGCATAAAGCGACCACCGAAGCCTTTGAATCTCCGCCAGAGCCGAGCTTGTTGAGTTCAGGCACGCTCTGCTGGCAATGAGTACAGCCGGTGTCCATCAAAACCAGCGTCCAGTACCCGTTTTGCAGGTTCTCTGAGATCCCGTCGATTTTTATCCCTTCAAGGATGCCGGGTTTAGCGCTCAGTGCCTTGAGCCTGATCATTGGATCGGACGACTGCCGGATGCTGTTGCTGGACATGCCCGTGACGGCCATCCCGGAGATGGCCGCAAGCAGAACCATTGAATATCTCAGAGGCCGGTAACGTATCGGCTCATGTTTACTGAGAATCCATGAGGCGGTGATTGCCAGAAGCATCACCAGATCCTCCGCGAAAGCTTCCGCAGGAGTGCGCTTGACCCAGGATCCGAAACATCCGCAATCTTCAGTCGCGCCCGTATACCAGGCCCACCCCACAAGAGTTAAGAAGACGACAAAGAGCACGACTGTTGCAGGCAGGACAATACGTCTGCGGAAACCTGCAATCAAAGCCATGCCAAGGCCACATTCGATGACAATCATCGTCCAGGCCGTCACCTTGATCAAAAATGGTGCTGTGATTATCTTGCTAATCGCCAATCTGCTGGATGAAATCCAGCGGCTGGTATGCCTTCAGAAGACCGGCCAAAAGCAGAATGGCTCCGATTATTATCTCAATGATTCGTGCGCTCAGACCCCGATAGTTTTCAATTCTTGTAAGTGCCACGGCTCGATTCCCTGTATATATTTCTTTAAACTTTAACAGTGTTAATTGATTATGGACAATTTCAGTCTGTCAAGGTAACTTTCATTCACAATCTTTATAAATTAAATCGAAGATATATTATCAAAGTCTGACTGCAAAAGGCGGAGGATCAAGTGAACAAACGAAAAATTCATTTTCTTTCAATTGGGATGCTGCTCGTTCTGGAGTCTTATATCAGTAACAGCAAGGGCGCAGGAGCGCAAACCGGCGAGGCCACTGCCGGCCGAAAGGGCAGATATCCTGTTGATGGAATCACGGGATAAGTTCGAAAAGCCGGATGAAATTGTTGCCCGAATGAAGCTCAAGGATGGGGATCTGGTGGCCGACATCGGAGCCGGCCTGGGCTACTACAGTCTCAGGCTGGCCAGACAGACCGGACCGCATGGATCTGTCTTTGCGGTCGATATACGCAGGAATGCTCGATCGGTTGAATGCCAGGATGAAGGAATCGGGGGTGAGAAACATATATCCGATTCTCGGTACTGAGGATGACCCGATGCTTCCAGCAGGCAAGATCGACTGGGTTCTGCTGGTCGATGCCTATCACGAATTTTCAAAGCCGAAAGTGATGCTTGAAAGATCCTCACTGTCTTGCGCCGGGCGGCAAGGTGGCACTGATTGAATATCGCGCCGAGAAAATGCCGGATGATTTTCCGATAAAACTCCCCAGAGATCACCAGATGACCGCGATAGATGTTCTGCGCGAATGGCTGGGCTCGGGTTTTGAGCTGATTGAATATCACGACTTCCTTCCGGCCCAGCATTTCTTTATCTTCAGGAAGGCGGAAGTGAAGTGACCTTCATTTTCGCTCAAATACGATTTTTCCCGCGGCCATCGTCAATTTGATGCTTCCTGCAAGTAATTTCTCTGGAGATTTTTCGCCGAGGTAGAGCGGGTCGATGTCCATGACAGTGATATCGGCCCACCTGCCCGGTGCAATAATGCCGGTCTCGTTTTCACGAAAGGCGGCGTAAGCCGCCCAGGTGGTGTAAGCCCGCAGGGCCTCCTCAGGTTTGGTGTTCTGTTCAGGGTACCAGCCTTTGGGCGGCTGCAGATTTTTATCTCTTCTTGTGATGGCGGCGTGCAGACCGTAGAAGATGTCATGATCCGATCCCGGCAGATCGGAGTTGAAAATCAATCTGACGCCGTGTTCGAGCATAGTTCGCCAGGCATAGGCGCCCTTCACTCGTTCGGGACCAAGCCGGCTTTCGGCCCAGGTCTTGTCCTCGGCGCAGTGAGGAGGTTCCATAGAGGCGATCACATCCATCTTCCTGAATCTCACAAAATCGTCCGGATGAACGACCTGCGCATGTTCGATACGATTCCGGTTCAGACGGACTTCCGGCTTCTCTTTGATCACAGTTTCAATGAAATCAAGGGTCTCGCGATTGCCGGCATCGCCGATTGCGTGAATTGCCACCTGAAAACCAGCCTTCATCATGTCAGCAACCAGCTTTCGATCGAAGCCGTATTGTTCCCCGCTGACGCCCTTGTGTCCGGGCTTATCGGAATAATCGTCGAGCAGTCTCGCTCCGCGTGAGCCGAGTGCGGCATCGTAATAGGCCTTGACGGCACGAACAGTCAGCATCCCCGCTGTGTCGCTCATCGGGCCTTTGATGAGCCAGGTCCGGCATTCATCGCTATCTCTTGCCGAGAGCATTGCATAGACACGAATGGGTAGTCTGTTTTCCCGGGCCAGTGATTCGAAAGCCCGCATCGTGGCGGCATTTGCGCCGGCCTCATGAACTGCGACAAAGCCCGAGCGGGCCATGGTCTCAAGTCCCGAAAGAACGTATGACTCGATCTGTTTATTGGACGGTTTGGGAACGGTATCCGAGAGCAATGTGGTTGCCCGGTTGAGCAGGATTCCAGTCGGTTCGCCGGATTTATCCTTGACGATGATTCCACCTGCCGGCGGTTGGGTCTTGCGATCGATGCCGGCTTTCAAACGCCAGGCGGTTGCCCCAGGCGGCGAACCCGTGGAGGCTGCCCAGATATACCGGATGATCGTGAACCTTTTCGCCGAGAAGCTTCATCGTGGGATATTTCGTTGCCCATGCGCCTTCATCCCAGCCTTTGCCAATGATCCATTCGCCTTTTGGAACCTTCGAAGCAAATTCCGCAACGCGTGCAACAGCCTCTTCCTCGGTTCCGACACCTGTCAGATCGACCTGGCTCTGCTTCTCCCCGAGCTCCGCAATGTGTACGTGAGAATCTACGAGGCCGGGAATTACCGTCGCGCCATTCAGATCGATGACCCGCGTCCGATCACCACGGAATTTCCTGGACTCGTCGGAACTCCCGACAAAGACGATCCTGTCGTCGCGGATGGCCACTGCTTCCGCGTCCGGTCTCCACCCTCGTGGAGAATAAGGCGCATTGTCTGAAGGCACTCCGTCAGGCGCAGGCTCTTTCCAATTGAAGGTGTAAACACGGGCATTGATGAGAATGGTATCGGCGGTCTCGGACTTCTTAAGCCTCTGACAAGCTGGGAATATTGCCGCTGCTAAAATGAACAAACAAACGATAAATCCGAATTTTACTTTTTCAAACATGATGGCCAAACCTTTTATTCTTCAGACGGGGCAGGCGTTTTGAGCTCAAGCTTCAACTTGAACTCCTACAAGTATCACGCAAAAGCGTGAACTCTGAAACGAAATATATTCCCGAATCAATCCAGCAAATGGCGTTTAACAGCGCGACCGATGAACCTCAGTTTCTGGCTGAAAGGGAAGCGGCCAAGGTTAACCTTGACCACACCCTGCGTGAAAGAGCTCTTGCGACTGTAATCGATCTTCACATCAATGATTACAGGGCGGCCGTCTTCGCTGATCTTCATTGCCTGATCGAGGACTCCGGTGACGCCGGCGTCGTTTTCCATCTTGAGGTATGCGGCGCCCGTCGCAATCGCTACTCCCTCAAAGTTCGCTTCACCCAGAACCGTGCAGGTTTTCCTGTTGAGCGGGATCTGCTGAAACTGAAATCTGAGCCAGCTCCCCGTCATTGAAGATGCAGAAGATGGCGCCAAGGCCCAGCCTGGATGCGGTTATTATTTCCAGGCCGGTCATGAGAAATCCTCCGTCGCCGACGATAGCCACCACCTGTTTGTCTGGATGAGTCAACTTCACGCCAATTGCCGCAGGCACGCAATATCCCATGCAATTAAAATCGGTCGGCGATATCAGATGTTTTGACTTGTGCACCGGAAACAGTTCGGCAGTCAGGAATGTATGATTGCCGTCATCGACAACGACGTAAGCGTCATCCGCCAGTCGCTTGCGAAGTTCGGTGAAGAATATGCCGGGCGAGACTCTCTCGGCATTCGGCTTTTCGGTCCAGGATCTGATGTATGCATCTTTTTCAGTTTTGATCAGTGCCTGAATCTTCGCCGACTCGCGCATGCTTGCGCCGCTCTTTTTCAATCCGGCGCAGAGGGCCTGAATCGCGTCGGATGCGTCACTCTCAATCGCCACCCTGGCAGTGTAATTTTTATGAAATACCGCTGAGTTGATGTCTATGTGAATGAGATTTTCCGGAATGCTCATGCCGTAGCTGCCGGTAGCCAGCTCGGCAAACCTGACTCCAACCGCGATCAGGCAGTCACAGCCTCGAATGCTTTTTCGTGCTGCCGGCACTGCCGACGGGCCAAATCCCATTCCGGCATGCAGCGGATGATTGGCGGGAAAGACGCTCAGACCCTGAAGCGTGGTTGAAACCGGGGCTCCAAGCAATTCGGCGAGCTCAATGGCATCACTTGTGGCATCGCGGGCGCCCCAGCCAAGATAAAGCCCGGGTTTTTTGGCGGCTTTATCAGATCAATCGCGGCGCTGATTCCGGTCTGATCGATCTCAGGGTTCTTCCATGCTTTTTGGTAAACCGGCAGATCCTCTACCTCTCCGGAGAAAAGCTGGATATCACCGGATAGTTCGATAAAACCGGGCCGGGCTCTCCGGAAGTCGCATGTCATACCCTTTGTAAATTGTGGGAATGACATCCTCATGCCTGTTCACCAGAAAAGCCGCTTTTGTAATCCCCTCGAGCACTCGCTGCTGGTCGATGTCATGCAACTGGTAGCTTTTCCCTGTATCGCGCCTGATCCCGCCGGAGATTACCAGAAGCGGAACCCCGTCAAGGTATGCCTCGCCTATCCCGCTCATCGCATGAGTCATGCCGGCGGCCGGCACTATGGCAAGGCAGCCTATGCTCTCCGTCGTTCGGCTGATCGCTTCCGCCATAAAGCTCGCACACTGCTCATGCGTAACAAGAATGGGCGTGATCTGTTCAGAGTTGTTCAGCTCATCGTAAAGCTCTGTATTGTGAACCCCGGGAATGCCGAATGTGTATTTAACTCCGATCTGTTCGAGGGCATAAACAGCAAGCCAGGCACCCGTCTTCTTCATATACGCTCCAGTGAGAGGAAGTTTAAAGTTTAAGGTCTAAAGTTTAAAGATGTCTGGCAGTTGTCGTTGGGGATCAATAAATGTTTCAGGATTATTTATCGCCAGGAACTACAAGACAAATATTGATCATTATTTTCAGGGCGTTCCAGACGATTCAAATATCTGCGAAATCACAAAAACCGTTAGTCTCAGAATCTTTAAACTTTAAACTTTAAACTTTGAACTTTGAACTTACTTATTATTGATGATTGATTGAGCGGCGATGCGTCCGCTGAATACACACCCGCCAAGGAAAGTTCCTTCGAGTGATCGCAGGCCGTGAATGCCGCCCCCTCCGAAGCCGGCGGCTTCACCGGCGGCAAAAAGTCCCGGGATTGGTTCGCCTGATTCATTGATGACGCGAGACTGCAGGTCCGTCTGGATTCCTCCAAGACTTTTGCGGACCAGTATGAACTCTCTGATTGCAATCAGCGGCATCGAGTCCGGGTCGTTGATTTTGCGAACTTGCAGGTGCGAATCCGGTCGCCCCGGTATTGGCGGGCATGAGCAATCCGCCTTAACTGGTCATCGTTATGGAATGGCTGTCCGCGATCGATCATCTCGTCGTACCTGCTGATCTCCCGGCCAGCAGTGCTGCATCGACATCGTTTGAACCTGTCAGGGCGTTCATCTTTCCGCAAGCTCCGGAATCGACCTGGCTGTGACGAAGTCCACGCAATTATCCACGAAATCCCTGACCAGGCCGGTATTGCCGAATAATAACGAAGCCAGAAAACCAATTATCTTCTTGTCGCGGATCGCCTGATTGAATTCGGCTCCGGAAACTGCAAGCTCCTTTTTAGCTATCTTCCAGTTGAGAATCTGCCACGAGTATTTTTTCTTTTGGGCGCAGATGGTGTCGACCAGATATCTCGAATCGAAAGATGTCACCATCGCCGGCGGACCCATCCTCCGGCCTTCGTAGTTCATCCAGAGAGCCGATTTTGGCGGTACGAGCGACAGCCCGTGGTTTTCGTGTTGAGGCCGCCAGTGATGAACTCCCGCAGCATAATTCCACATCTTGTCGAGGTGGGTTACGCGCCCTCCATGAGTCCTGACCAGATCATGAATCGCGCCGTCGGCTTCAGGCCACGATCCATTGAGCAAATATTCGGGCGGTTCGCCCCAGGGCTTGTACCAGTGCTTTCTGACCAGATCGAGATTGCCGCCGATTCCGCCGGCAGCGACGATCACGTTTTCTCCAGTCGCGGCGAAACTTTCACCTGTGGTCTCAACGACTCCGGCGCAGCCGGTGAAGCGGCCTCCAGACTGAGTCAGTTCCGTAACGCGGTGACTGAAAAAAAGTTGAAGCCGGTCACGTCGTGGATGACTGAAGAGTTTATCGAGCAGGGCCAGTATCAAACCCTGACCCGTCCCCCAGACCATGTGAAAGCGTGGTACTGAGTTTCCAGGCTGGTGCAAGCCCTTTCAACCCAGTGAACCACGGAAAGAATTTGACCCCTCGTTGCCTGAGCCAGACATAGACATCCTCAAGAGATCTGGAAACATAATTTTCAGCCCAGCGCCGGGGCCAGACGTCGGCTTCACCGAGTTCTCCGTAACTGATCCAGTCACGCAGAGCCAGATCTGCATTGTCTTTTATACCTCCGCGCTTCTGTTCGGGCGAGCCAACGATGAAGACACCTCCGAAAGATGCCCGCGCCAGACCACCGAAGCGATCCTCAGCCGCTCGATCTATCAGCACAACGCTTTTGCCAGTGATCGAGAAGTTCGAGTGTCGCCGCTATCCCGGCCAGCCCTCCTCCTATGACGACTACATCAGCCTGATATTTTTTCTCTGTCATATGGTTTTCCAGATGAGTGATGATGCGCGTATCTCATCATACAAACTTGCTTATATCAAGATAATCAATAACGAAAGAGAGATCACGAAAAAGACGGAATAAACGAAACAAATGAAAAATTTACAGACGGTCAATGGGCAGGATAAAACAGCTGATTGATAATCACGAACCGAGCTTGTTTGATCATTTTCGTTTGTTTCGTTTATTCCGTCTTTTTTTAATCTTTCTTTTGCCTTCTGTTTTTTCATTTACCCGTATCGGTTGATTCATTTGAACTCTTCCGATATTAAGGAAGAGTAATGAAAAGGCTTCTGGTTTATTCGCATGATACTTTCGGGTTGGGAAACGTACGCCGCATGCTGGCTATCTGCCGGCACCTGCTCGAATCGATTGATGATCTCTCAATTCTGTTGGTCACAGGGTCAGCCGTGATTCATAGCCTGCGACTTCCCGACGACCTCGATTATATAAAGCTTCCATGTCTGACGAGGGTGGGCCGCGGAGAATACACCGCGAAGTATCTCAGTTCGAGCCTTGAGGAAGTCGTGACTCTGAGGTCGGATCTGATTCTTGCGGCGGTGAGGAACTTCAAGCCGGATCTGCTGATGGTCGATAAGAAGCCGCTCGGAGTTAAACGCGAGCTGATCCCGGCTTTCGAGTACATTGTTGAATCCCTCCCTGAAACCAAAAAGATTCTCATTCTTCGCGATGTGCTCGACCAACCCCGGATCATCGTCAGCAATTGGGAGCGCAATGGTCATTACGAGGCAATCAAGCATCTATACGACCGGGTGTTGATTCTGGGGCAAAGGGAGATCTTCGACCCGATAAAGGAATATTCATTCCCGGTTGAAGTCATCGACAAAGTGAGTTTTTGCGGATACATAAAGAAAGAATCAGATCCTGAAAAGAGCCTGGAGATCAGACGGAGGCTGTTAATCGAAGACGGGCAGCAGCTCGTCCTGGTAACCCGGGGGCGGTGAAGATGGCTATCAGGTGATAGATACTTACCTCAGCGCGCTGGACCTGATGCCGCCAGGATCAGGCTTCAGAACGGTGGTGGTAAGCGGTCCTGAAATGCCTGACGACCAGCGGGAGTTGCTCAGAAAGCGATCTGAGCTACTGCCCGGCGTGACTTTTCTTGATTTCACCGGCGATCTTGTCGACCTCCATGTCGGCTTCTGATGCGGTTGTATCGATGGCCGGTTACAACACCATCTGCGAAATCGTTTCGATGCGAAAGAAGGCTTTGGTTATCCCAAGAGTGCGCCCTACTGAAGAACAGTGGATGAGGGCTTCCAAGATGTCCCACCTCGGACTTTTTTAAAGTCATTCATCCGGATCATCTGACACCGCATATGCTTGCGCTTGAACTGAGAAATTTAGTCGAATGCCCGCCGGCAGAAATTGCATATTCGCAAATCAACCTCGAGGCCTTGCCCGAAATTGCCGGAACAGTCAGCACCTTACTTTACTCCCATGCAACTGCCTGAATCTGAAATTGGATATATTCTCAAGGGATTTCCCCGGACTTCGGAAACTTTCATCTCAAATGAGATATATCTCCTCGAACAGGCCGGATTGAAAATATCGATCTTCTCCTTAAAAAAACTGGAGGGGCAGAAAGTTCACGGAGTTTCGCGGCGGATCAATGCCGCTGTCACCTATCTCCCGGAACCGTCGGCTTATCAAAATGCCGGCCTAGTCAGATGGATTTTCGACAACCTCACTTTATTCTCAAGGAGCCATCTCCGCCTCTTCAGGATGAAACCGTGGGTTTATGCCGGAACTCTCTTCTCGGTCGTTTCGATGAGTTTCAAATATGCGGATGGATCTTTCAAGACCGCATTCAGGTCGTTTCTCAAGGAGTTTTTACAGGCTGGATATATTGCGGTGGAGGTGCTGAATTCCGGGCGGATTCGCCATCTTCATGCTCATTTCTGCCATACCGCGACTACTGTTGCCATGTTTGCAGCCAAACTCAGCGAGGTTCCGTTCAGCTTCACGGCGCACGCAAAGGATATCTACCGCACCGATATGAATCCTGGCGATCTATTGTCGCGTAAATTACAGAAAGCGGAATTTGCGGTCACCTGCACAAAAGCCAACTACGATTATTTGGACAGGCTCAAACCCGCGACCTCGCGGTTGTATCGAATTTACCACGGAATCGATTTGAAGCTTTTCACAGCGTCAAATAATAACCGCACTTCCGGTCCGCCGTTGATTCTCTCTGTCGGGCGGTTTGTGGAGAAGAAAGGGTTCACCTATCTTGTCGAGGCCTGCCGGTTTCTCAAAGACGAGGAGTGGAGCTTCATCTGCCGGATGATTGGCGGTTTTGATGCGTATGCAGAAACGGTACAAGCGTCGATTGACAGCCTTGACCTGGCAGATATCGTGACCATTCATCATGCCGTTACCCAGGAAGAGTTGAAAAGCATCTATCAGGCTGCGGCAATCTTTGTCCTGCCATGCAGGATTACCGATGATGGCGATCGTGACGGAATCCCGAATGTTCTGGTAGAAGCCATGGCAATGGGTCTGCCGGTCATCTCCACAAATATCTCCGGCATCCCGGAACTCATCAAAGATAAGGAAAACGGGCTGCTGGTTCCGCAGAAAGATTCCCGGGCCCTTGCTGATGCGATTCAATCAATGCTCGGGAATCCCGGCCTCATGAAAGAATTCGCCTTAAAGGGCCTGGAAACCGTGCACCGTGATTTCGATGCAAAATCAAACACACTTGCATTGAAGCAATTGTTCGAGCAATGCCTTGAGAGCGCGCGCAAATGAACTCGATAAATCCTCATCCGGAACTGCCTCAGATCCCGGCACTGCTGGACGCCGAGAACCTGCGCCAGCTTCTCAATTGTGAGCTGATTCAGGATAATAACATCCAAACCCGGCTTCACATTGAAGATTGCCGGATAATCAGAATCAAATACCGCCCCGGCCGGAATTGTCTGATCACCTGTGCGCTCAGCGTATCGACGGCCGGCGGAGCGAGAGCCTCAGACGTCGTTGTTTATTTCATGGTCTGCCGGGATGGCGAAAGCGCACAGGTTTACAATCAGTCTTTGAGTACCGCGACCATATCGACACTCTTCGGCCCGGGTGTTTTTCACTTGCCCTCTATCGATTCTGTACTTTGGATTTTTCCGAATGACAGAAAACTTAAGGGGATAGAGACGCTCTCCGATGCCGGAAAAATCAAAAACGAAGTCGTTCCCGGCATCCTTCGTCAGTTTCGTGATGGATACCGGATTGCCGGCCATATCGATCTTCGTCCGATTCAATATGTACCCGAACGATCCTGCAGTGTTCGTCTTGATTTGGATCTGCAGAGTGGCAATCGCCCTCAAGTGGAAAAAATTCAGGTCTTCGGCAAATTCTACCGGCCGGGAGAATGTGAATCAGTCTGGCGTGCATTGAACGAAATCTGGAACAGCGACGAATGCAGCAGTGGGCTTCTCGTGATACCCGAGCCGATGGCATTCCTGCATCAGTCTCAGAGTTTATGGCTCAAATGGCTGACCGGGAAGACCATTGACGAATACGATCTCGGAAGCGAGGAATTGTCTGACTCGCTTGTACAAATGGGAAAAATGCTTGCCGCCCTTCACCGGCTCGAGATCGATCGGCTGCCGGCGACAGGCATGCCCGATATCCGCCGCAAGCTTGATTCGACTGTTGATCTCATTTCACGCGCAAGGCCAGATCTTCAGACGAAGTTACTGGAAGTTGCCGGCCGGCTTGTCTCAAGGTTCGATTCAATTCCGGTTGAAAAGAATGCGACTCTCCATGGCGATCTCCATTTGAAGAATATCTTCGTTCAGGATGACCGAAGAATCGCCTTTATCGATCTCGACAATATCTGCAGCGGAGATCCCACGATGGAACTCGGCAGTTTTATCGCTTATCTCTATTTTCGAGGTTTGGTTGAGAAGCGCGACCTTGATCAGATTGAAAAACTCGCTGCATCCTTTATTCGGGCATACGCCGAAACCGGCAAAGTCGATCCGGATGAGCGATCTTTGAGGTGGCACATCGCCGCAGCTCTGATCCATGAGCGGGCATATCGATGCCTCACCAGATTGAAAGGTGACAGGTTCCACCTGATTGACAATTTAATCGGACTTGCGAGTGAGTTCTCAACCTGATTCAGAGCGATAGTTAATGATGAAAAGATTGATGTTCTACTGTCAGCCCGTGCTCGGTATCGGGCATTTAGTACGCAGCCTGGAGATAGTCCGCGGCCTTGGAGATTTCCATGTCGTCTTCATCAACGGCGGGGCGTCACTATCCGAGTCTGACCTTCCATCAGGCGTTGAACTGATCAACCTGCCGCCAATGAAAGCCGATCCCGAATTTCGCGGCATTAATGCCTCGGATGATGTAACCGCCACTGAAATAACAAAATCCCGGAGAGCGAAATTATTGCTCGAATCATTCGAGCGAATCCAACCGGATATTCTGCTGATCGAGCTTTTCCCGTTCGGAAGGCTGAAATTCGATTTCGAACTCATCCCTTTGCTCGAATCGACAGGCCACTCACCTAAAAAGGTCCACATCGTATGCAGTCTCAGGGATATCCTGGTTAAAAAAAGCGATCAGAAAAGATACGAAGATTTTGTAATCAAAACGGTCAATAAATATTTCGACCTGATACTCGTTCACTCGGATCCCTCCTTTCAACGCATTGAAGAGACTTTTCCGAAAGCGCATGAGTTGATTTGTCCGGTTGCTTATACCGGCTATGTTGTTCAGCCTTCGCCGGTCGGAGAACCAGTCGCCGGAACCGGGTCCGAAAAAACTATTGTCGCCAGCATTGGAGGCGGCAGGGTGGGCCTGGAGCTTTTGGAATGTGCAGCCGAGGCAAGCTTGTTAATCAAATCCGAACTGCCTCACAGGCTGCTGATTTTCGCCGGACCTCATATGCCCGAAGCTGATTTTATCCGGCTTGAATCGCGATTCTCGGATTGTGATCATATCCGGATTGAACGATTCACCGCCAACTTTGCAGCTCTTTTGAAATCCGCTGATCTATCAATCAGCATGGCGGGCTACAATACGTGTATGAACATCATAACTTCCGGAGTCAACGCAATCGTTCACCCTTTCACCGGAAACAATAACGATGAACAGACAATCAGAGCCGTCAAACTGAAAGAGGCGGGGTGGTTGAGATTATCGAAAGAGAGAATCTCAAACCTCGGATCCTTGCGGATATGATCGAACAGGCAATCAAGTTACCGAAAAAACAGGACAACGTGTTTAACCTGGATATGGATTGAGTCGAAAAGACAGCGAGATATCTCGGCCTTATGGAGCGCGGCGGCTTGACGCCGCCTTCCATTGGCATCGCCAACTCCCGATTATTCACGGGATCTCCAGAGCAAAAGCTGCGGCAAGCCGCCACACTCCATAACCGTGCTCTGAATATCTTCTTCCGGAACGATGATGTAGCTGATAATGATCCCGGTTTGCGCAGGCTGATGGACATCTTCACGGAAGCCGGCGTCCCCTTGAATTTGCAGATCATCCCCGGACTGCTTACGGAAAATTGCTCTTCGTTTCTCTTGGAACTAAAGACAGCCGGCCCTGGCCTGATCGAATTGAACCAGCATGGCCGGCTTCATAAAAACCATGAGCTTTCAGGCAGGAAATGCGAGTTCGGGCCTTCGCGAAACTTCGAGCAGCAGCTCGCTGATATACGGGCGGGAAAAGAAAGGCTCGAAGAGATGTTAGGTGACGCATTCAGTCCCGTCTTCACCCCGCCCTGGAACCGGTATACAGACGACACGGCCAGAGCGCTGGAAGCCCTCGAATTCAAAGCCTTGTCCGCATTGCAACGCAATGGCCAAATAAATAGTGGCACGCTCAGGGAAATTTCCGTAACACTTGATATTATCGACTGGAAGAACGGCGCGGTTCTCAAGCCGATGGATCATCTGATGAACGATATGGCCCGGCAGATCGCCGTCGGTGATACCATTGGAATACTTATCCATCATCAGGTCATGGGTGACGAAGCGTTCGGATTTGTTTCAGACCTGCTCAAGGGGGCTGAGGCAATTCGAGAATTTAAGATTTCATACTTTTGAAAGTATATTGAGCATTGAGAATGGCTGATACAAAGACCCGTACACTTGCGGCGATAGTTCGTGAGCACCTCTCCGAGGTCAGAGGCAGCCTCATTCTTTCGGCATTTTGTATGGCCGGTTTTACGCTGACTGAGTTGATTGCACCCTGGCCCTTGAAAATCATCTTCGATCACATACTACTCGATAAGAGATTGCCGGGTTCGCTCATCTGGCTTTCCCCGGTGATTTCTTTCGGCAAACCTGCGGCTGTGATTGTCATATCCCTTTCGATACTCCTGATCGCTCTCTTCAGGGGAGTCTTCGCATATTTTCAGTCCTTCATTACTTCACGGATCGGATATGAGCTGGTTTACAGGTTGAGAAGCGAGTTGTTTGGGCATTTGCAGCAGCTCTCGCTTTCGTTTCATGCGCGGGTGCGCACCGGAGAGTTGCTCACCAAAGTCGTCAGCGATACCTCGGCGCTCAAGGATGTTTTTGCTGAATCGGCATTGACCTTCACTTCGCATCTGCTGACTGTGGTTGGGATGTTCATCATCATGTTCACGCTCAACTGGCGGATGGGGTTGATCGTCCTTGCCACCTTTCCTTTTCTGAGCTACGCCCTCTTTGGAGTGTATCGCCGGATCAAGGCATCAGCCAGAATGCAGCGCGAGCGCGAAGGCGCAGTCGCATCGCGAATCCATGAGGTCTTGTCATCGCTTCAGATCGTCAGAGCCTTTGCTCGCGAAAAACTCGAGCAGGAGCGTTTCGATCGCGACAGCACATACACCCTCGAAGAGGGAATCAGAACCGCCAGAATGGAAGCCGCGGCAACTCGCTCCGTCGAGATTATCAGCGCGGCCGGCCTTTGCGCCGTGGTCCTGTTCGGAGCGCTCCAGGTCATCGGGGGGCGCATGCTCCCGGGGGAAGTGCTGATCTTCACTGCCTACCTGACGAGCATGTACAAACCGCTTCGCACCCTTGCGCGAATATCCAGCCAGTACTCAAAGGCCATGGCCAGCGCTGAGCGGATCGCTGAAATCCTGCGAATAGAGCCTGAACTGGTCGACGATAAACAGGGTGTCAAGGTCTCCAGTCTCAAGGGCGAGATCGCTTTTCGAGATGTCTCTTTCGACTATGGCGACGGCATCGATGTTTTGAATAACGTTTCTTTTACGATCTCGCCAGGGGAACGGGTCGCACTGGTCGGAGCATCTGGAGCAGGGAAGTCCACAATTGCCAATCTGCTGCTCAGATTTTATCAGCCTCAGTCCGGGAAGATTCTGATTGACGGGCTCGAAATTGAAAAATATCAGCGTCAGTCATTGCGCCGCCGGATTGGCGTGGTCATGCAGGAATCGATTCTCATCGGCGCATCGATTCGTGAGAATATCGCTTATGGAAAAACAGACGCGACCGATGAGGAAATCGAAGAAGCCGCGATTGAAGCTTCCGCACACGAATTCATCTCAAAGCTTCCGGAAGGCTACGAAACAATCATCGGCGAGCGAGGCAGCACTTTGTCCGGCGGACAGCGCCAGAGAATCTGTCTGGCAAGAGCCATCATCAAACAACCATCACTCCTCATCCTCGATGAGCCCACCTCGGCAATCGACGCCGAATCCACAATGCTTATTCAAAATGCCCTCAACAAACTCCAGCAGGGAAAAACCATGATCGTCATCTCACACCAGTTTGCAGGCATTGAAGAATTCGACCAGATTCTGGTGCTCAAGAATGGCCGGATAATCGAGCAGGGAACGCACACTCAATTGATCGCCCTCAAGGGGTATTATCACGATCTGTTTTATCTGCAGCACCCGCATACAGGCAATGAGCCGTTTCTTCACGGGCCGTCCTGATTCAGACCGAGTATTGTTCTTTCAGCGTCCGCTTGAGGATCTTTCCGGAAGGGTTCTTGGGAAGGGAATCGAGAAAAACGATCCTGTCGGGCACTTTGAATTTAGTCACATATCCGCTGATGTGTTTCCTGATCTCTTCTTCGGTCAGCGACTGGCCGGGTTTGAGAACGATTGTCGCCATCAACGCTTCACCATACACAGCATCGGGAATGCCGAAGACGGCCGCTTCGGCAACCGCCGGATGCAAATATATTCCTTCTTCGATCTCACGAGGAGAGATATTCTCGCCTCCCTTGATGACAAGATCTTTCCTGCGATCGGTGATGTAGACAAACCCGTCTTCGTCAAGATAGCCAACATCTCCTGTATGCAGCCAGCCGTCGATGATTGCGGATTTGGTGGCCTCAAGATTGTTGTAGTATCCCTGCATGATATGAGGTCCGCGGGAACATATCTCGCCTGTCGCGCGCGGAGGGAGAATCTTGTTCTCAAAATCCATGACGCAGATCTCAACCCCCGGCAGTGCCGGGCCAACAGATCCCAGCCTGTACTCTCCATCCGGGTGGTAACCCGTCAGTGCCCCCGATGTCTCTGAAAGCCCGTAACCCTGAACCACACGGCAATTGAAGAGCTTCGAAAATTCCAGCCTCGTGGCTTCCTGCAGCGGGGCTCCACCCGAGCTGACCTGAACCAGAGAAGAAGTGTCGAAATTCTCCCGCTCAGGGTGGTTGATCATCAACGTCAACATCGTCGGAACCACGGATAACCTCTCGACTTTCAGTTCCTCGATGGTCTTGAGGACCTCCCTCGCATCGAAGTGCTTCAAGATACGCCCGCAGGATCCCATCATTGCGCCCAGGTTCATGATCAGAATTCCATAAACATGGCTCAGCGGCAGTACCTGCATTCCACGAACCTGCGGCAGATGCTCGTTGAGTTGATACACGCTGTCCGTGATGAAAAGCAGATTTTCATGAGAGAGCATCACACCTTTTGGATTGCCCGTTGTCCCCGAGGTGTAGAGCAGCAGCGCAAGATCATCCGGCTCCTGATCCATCACCCGTTCGTAAGGCTCGACCTGCTCAATTTCATTCTGAATATTCACCGTACCCGGTTCACCTGTCTCGCCGATGACCAGTACTTCCCTGAATCCGGCTATGCCGTGTGAGGCCTCTTTCAACCTCGAAGCAAGCTCCGGGGAAGTGATCACCAGTTTTGCCCCGGAATCTTCAATTACGTAATGAACTTCACGGGCATTCCACATCGGAGTGATCGGGATAATTATCGCCCCAATCTTCCAGATCGCCGTGAAAGCGGCAGTCACATCCGGACTGTTGAGCATCATCACCACGATGCGATCGCCAGGCTTTACTCCATGCTCGATCAGCACCGCTGACAGACGACACGCGTGTCGATACCTGTCCACGTTCGTAAAACTGTCGCCTTCAAAGTATGTCGAGACGTATTCCCCGTATTTGTCTATGTTGTCGAGTGCGAGTCCGGCTACATTCATAGAGTTATCAATCAAGAAAAATTATTAGTTACTGATACTGTTGGCGAATTCATCCTTTGGTAGATTGTCAGAAATTACAGAATCAAAATACGAGCGGGAGCGCAGGCGTCTCGCCTGCGTCAATTCGATTAACGCAAATCTGATATGAATGTGGAGATATTTCAACACACGCAGGCGAGACGCCTGCGCTCCCGCTCGTATTTCGACCATTCCAAAATATCAATGAAACAGGGGAAACAAGCTATAAATTCAATTCGCCAACAGTATCAGCTAGTTACTGACTTTTCTACCGGGCAGTCAATATTCTTCGTTGCGGAAAGTTTAAAGCATGAACCGATGATACGTGGATCATTGAAACAGGCGCACCATGGAGGTCGCAAATTTGATGCGATTTGGGAAAAGCGCTGCTACAAACTTTTAACTAACAGGGCCTTTCCGCAACGGAGTCAATATTGAACATTGTCAATCAACTGGATGGTTGTCTTTTTTTGGACTTCGGCCAGCCTGGCAATTTCATCCTTGTCGTCCCGGTTTGTGACGATCATCCTGATCAGGAAGATTCCTTTTTCGCTTGGAGAGACGACAATCTCCTCCTGACCCTGTTTCTGATATTTGCTGCCCGACTTGACTATTACCAGCTCAAAGTCCTTCGACTTTGCCGTGCGATCATTGACCACAAAGTAATTGTCGGTGTTCCAGGCAAACAGTGAGAGCGACCAGTAATTGTCTCTATCCGGAATGACGCATCTCACCCTCATGGGTTTTTCCGAAACGTCGTAGACTGCAAACGATGTCACGGTATCGGGGTTGTCCCTGACTACAGTGTCGGTCCCGGCAAATCGTAGACCGCCGTAGCCTATCTGGTTGACCAGCCAGCTCCCGCGGCGTTTGTAGATGCCATCGACAGTCTTCTTTGTCAGATAATTCGGCAGGTACCACATCCCGAACAGATGCAGCGCCGCAGCCAGTATAATTGTAAAGAGTAACCACGGTATCAGTTTCTTCATTTGCACCCCTCCCTGATCAGCTTGGGCAATTCGACACTGGCCGGAGAATCGATCAGCGCCCGGCTCGGATTGTAGTTGCGCAGCGAAACAATCAAAGCCCCTTCCTTGTCGCCGCTCGGAAGCCAGTTCTTTTCCTGTTTCTGCGGAGAAAGCAGGATCACCCAGCTGCCGTCCGGCTCACGCTCGACTGTGGTTTTTGAGTAGGAATATCTGTTCAATGGATTTGGAATGAAATGGTCGTTGTTGTACGCCGTAACGCTCCACCATCTGGTGTCGGGATCCTTACCGATGATCTTGTATGTGCAATCGTGCCTTAACGGGTTGCCATCAGAATCCTTTTCCGCGGAGAAATAGACGACCTCGGAAGAGTCGAGCGCCCAGATCCCGAATGATGCCACCCTGGCTCGATGATAAATCCCGGCTCTCGAACTGCCCGTTGTCGGATCGGTCCTCCAGGGGCCATTGGCTACGCCTCCCGACGGCTTTTTCAACATCACCCATCCAGAGACTACTGCCAGCAATGCCGCAAGGATGACGCAGAATATAATCTTTAAAATTATTTTCATTCAAAAATCCCTTTCAGTGGCTCGTGCAAATAAGATATCTTCTACCGAATTGTTCATCAGAATGAATTCTGAGTCGTGTATAATGATTTCACGACTGACCGGTTGGTAAGTCTAGGCAAGGACAGGCGCACTGTCAATTATCAATAAACAAAATGGGAGATAAAGATGAATCCGGAAGATCCGATCAATGTTGAGAGTCTGTTTTCGATTAAAGGCAAAGTCGCACTGGTGACCGGCGGGTCACGAGGCATCGGTCTGATGATAGCTCGCGGGTATCTGGAAGCGGGAGCGAAGGTTTACATCTCCTCTCGCAAGAAGGATGTCTGCGACGCTGTCGCTAAGAAGCTGTCCGAGATCGGAGAATGCATCTCGGTACCGGGAGACCTCTCAACCGTTGAAGGCTGCAAATCAGTCGCCGATCAGTTGAAGGCGCGCGAAGAGGCGCTGCATATTCTCGTCAACAACGCCGGCGCCGCCTGGGGAGCCCCGCTTGAAGCATATCCGGAAGCCGGATGGGACAAGGTCATGGATACCAACGTCAAAGGCGTCTTCTACCTGACTCAGGCTCTGCTGCCATTGCTTGAGAAAGCCGCCACTCCAGCAGATCCGGCGCGGGTCATCAACATCGGTTCGATCGATGGAATCAAGGTTCCGAGTATCGAAAATTATGCTTACTCACCAAGCAAAGCCGCCGTACACCACATGACTCATGTCCTGGCCGCCAAACTGGGGAAACGTTTTATCACTGTCAACGCCGTCGCTCCCGGCCCTTTCGAAAGCAAGATGACCGAATGGATGCTCGATAATTTCAAGGATCATATTGTCGAGCAATGCCCATTGAATCGCATCGGAGCGCCATCGGATATGGCCGGCGTCGCGATCTATCTCGCTTCACGAGCCGGCGCTTATATCAACGGCGTAGTTATTCCGGTCGATGGCGGTATCTGTGTCGCCTAGGTTCTGCTCTCCTGGAACCATTCGGCAATCCACCAGATATTCCCGACTGTCAACAAACCAAGGCAGATTCCGTGAATAAAGACGGTTACATTCAATATTCCCAGGCAGGTCGGACCGATCAGTAAAATTATTGTCGGGAGTGTAAACAGCAGTAAACGCAGAATTAATTTATTGTTTTTAAGAGAAAGACAGGTGGAGCTCAAGGTGTTTAGCCGACCTGTAGTTTGATGATATTCATTTCATCTCACGACCGGTTACCGTGAAAATTACAATTTGGACAACCCCACATTGGGATTGAAGTTTGAGATCAAATGTCCGCCTTCGATCGGGATTATCTGGCCGGTTATCAGATCGGGACCGGTGATAATGTTGAGGATGAGGGCGGCTACATCTTCGGCCGTGCAAACTTTGTGCAGAAGGACGTTGCTCTCGGCGCTCTGTTTTGCCATTTGATAGACGTCGTTTCCCAGCCCATTCTGAAGCCATCGAGTGGTGATGAATCCCGGTGCCACCGCGTTGACGCGAACCGCCGGCGCGAAGACGCGGGCGAGTGTCACCGTCATGTTGTTCAGAGCAGCCTTTGACGCGCAATATGGTATCGAACTGCCGATGCCTGCCACGCCTGCGACGCTGGAAACGTTGACTATTTCGCCGTTGCCCGAAGCAAGCAGCGCGGCTTTTGCCGCCCTGGCGCATTGAAACGGGCCGATCAGATTTACTGAAAAGATTTTGTCCCAATCCTCATCCATGACCCCATCCAGATCAGAGTGCGGGATAAACGAAGTTGTCCCGGCATTGTTGACCAGCACATCGAGACGGCCGAATTCGCGCACGGCAGTCTCGATCATCCTGCGACAGTCTTCGTCTTTGGAGACGTCGGCTTGTACGGCAATGCCACGGACTCCAAGGGCCGTGACTTCGGCCGCCGTCTGTTCTGCATCGTCCTTTGACTTGCTGTAATTGATCAACACCGAACACCCCTGTCCGGCCAGATCCAATGCCGTGGCTCGGCCCACACCAGTGCCCCCACCCGTAACCACTGCTGCTTTTCCTTCTATTTTCATTTAATTTCCCCAATAAATATTGAATAGCTGTTCGCTGCTGCCTGTATCGCCCGGCGACAAATCAGGGGCTCTGCCCTGACCCGGTTTGCGCCGCACGGGGAGTCTATTTCCCTGATGATTGAAAGTCAAAATGACTGCCTGAGGATCGGAAAAAGGAATAAGCATTAACACGTTTGACATTCTTTCGTCATAGCTTTACGATCTACCGGCCAGTTGGTAAGTACAGCTTCTCAACTTTCAAAAAAGCTAAAAAAATAATTCTATTTGAACTCTGGGATGATCAATAGACAGATGGCCAGTGAGTAATACTCATCAAAAATAAAAGGAGTTCTTGAATGTCCAGACAGCATCGCAGCCTGCTTATTTCATTACTGATGATTTTTGTGTTTTTTGCTGGAGCGAATGCACAAACATCGACAGCAACACTGAAAGGATCTGTAGCGGATTCATCCGGGAATGTAACTCCGGG
Organism: Acidobacteriota bacterium; assembly: GCA_016710075.1. Lineage (GTDB taxonomy): Bacteria > Acidobacteriota > Blastocatellia > RBC074 > RBC074 > JADJLO01. Next base: position 238,075 of record JADJLO010000043.1, read on the forward strand.
AGCAACGATCACGCTTACATCCAGACTGTCAGGGTTGAAGAAGGTCTTTTCGACTGACAGTGCCGGTCAGTACACCTTCACGTTTCTTGAGCCCGGCGTATATACGCTGGAAGCTCAGGCCAAAGGCTTCAAACAATACCGTAATGATAACATCCAGCTTGCGGTGGGTCAGTCGGCTGAACTTGATCTCAGTCTTGAGCCCGGCGATATCAGCGAGACGGTCACAATCACGGCCGGCGAGACATCGCTGCAACTTGATACAGGAAGTGCATCATTGGGCGGCGTGATCGAGCGAAGCCAGGTCGATGCCCTGCCGCTCAACGGACGCAACGTGCTGCAGCTTGCACAGCTCGAACCGGGTGTAAACTCTTCTCCCGGATCGCGACGGGCCAATCCAGGACTCGGAGCCGTGGGTGAAATCGCGATCAACGGCGGACGCCCGCTGACCAATGAAATAGTGATCGACGGCGTCTCGGTCACAGCCAAGGCGGACAACCTGCCGGCACTCAAGCCATCACCCGATGCAGTGCAGGAGTTCAGAATCGTGACCAACTCATATTCGGCAGAGTATGGACGAACCGGAGGCGGTGCGCTCAATTTCTCGATTCGATCCGGCGGCAGTCAATTCCGCGGGACATTGTGGGAATATCTCAGAAATGACGCTTTTGATGCCACGACATTCTTCTCCAATTTCAATGGCACGGGGAAAGAGAAGCTGCGATTCAACCAGTTTGGCGGAAATTTCGGCGGTCCGGCCTACCTGCCGCGATTCGGTCAGGGCGGTCCGGCAGTAGCAAAAGCGAGCAAGGTCTTCTTCTTTGTTAACTACGAAAGACTCAGGGTCTCTCAGGCTAACCTGCGCCAGTCGACTGTCCCGACAGCAAAGATACGAACAGGTGATTTTTCGGAACTGCTCGGCGCCAACCTCTGTCTGAATGCAACAAATGCAGCCGGAGTATGCGGTGGAGCATTCACCAACCCTCTCAATGTCAGGAATACTGCAAATCAGACGCTTCAGGCCCGTGTCGGGATGATCTACGCTCCCGGGGCGGTTGTGCCTGCCGGTCAGCCGGGTGCGGGATCAAGAGTTGTTTTTGCCAACAATATTATCCCCGCCAACCAGTTGAACACGGTCGGCAAAAATCTGATGAATTACTATCCGTTGCCGAACCGTTCAGGTTTGGCTCTCAATTATGTTGTCAATTCTCCGATCAATTCAACAGATAATCAGGTTACGGTCAGACTCGACTATAATATTTCCCAGAAGCACAGCCTTTACTGCCGGATAATCAAGGAAAAGAACAATTCGACCAATCAGGGAACCTATCCCGGCTTGATTACATCGGTGCAGAATAATGCGTTCAACAACCAGGGGCCCGGATCGGCGGTAATCGATTATATCTGGACCATGACGCCGAAAACGATTTTCCATGCAAACGTCGGCGCCACCAGGTTTGACACCAGGTCAACGCAGCCCTCGATTGGATTTGACCCTGCAACCCTGGGTTTCGCCGCGAACCTGGCGAATGCCTCAGGTGATTCAAAGGTTTTTCCGACAATTGCACCCGTCGGCTATTCCCAACTGGGGCCGAATCGAAACTTCGGTATCGCGATCAATTCCCAGGATACCTTCACATTCACCGAGGACGTGAGCCTGTTGCGTGGGGCGCACACGATCAAGTTCGGCGGGAATCAGCGGTTCTTTACAATTTATAACTACCGGACCGATGATCCTGCCGGCAATTTCAATTTCACGAGAGCCTTCACGGCAAGAACGGCAAACGACACGAATTCAGGCGATGCCATGGCCTCGATCCTGCTGGGCAACCCTTCAGCCGGTCGTATAGCCATAGCTCCTCAACCGGCAGTGGGCAGCAAATATTTCTCATTCTTCCTGCAGGATGACTGGGTGGTCAACAAGAGCCTGACTCTGAATCTGGGGCTTAGATACGAACTCGACCTGCCGAATACCGAGCGTTTCAATCGCTTGTCGACTTTTGATTATCAGGCCCAGTTTCCAATCAGCAGTATCACGGTGGCATTCCCTGCGAGCACGAACCTGGGTACCAAAACCATCCCGCTCTTTGGCGTCCTCAGGCCTGTCGGAAGAGGAGGCGTGACGAATCGTGAGCAGTCCGATCGCGACTACAACAATCTCGCTCCGAGGATCGGACTGGCCTGGAAGATCACTGAAAAAACGGTCTTGAGAGCCGGCGGCGGGATATTCTTTTCTTCGATTTCCGGCGGTGGTTTGAGCAATGCATCTTATGCGATTGCAGACCTTGTGGAGACAGGTTTTGTCCCCTCACTGGATAATGGCGTGACGCCAAATCCTGGCGCCAATCTGAGCAATCCCTTCCCGAACGGAATTGTTCAGCCAACGAGCCAGTACGGAGGGCCATTGTCCGGATATGGTCAGAACCTCCCTGTCAGGATCCGAGAATTAAGAATGCCGGTGGTTCCGCAGTGGAATCTCAATCTTCAAAGAGAATTGCCAGGCAAAATCATTGTTCAGGCGTCTTATGCAGGCAGTGCCGGGATAGGGCTGTTATCGGCCCAGAACGCGCTCAACCAGTTGAAGCCGGACGCGCTCGCATTGGGTGAAACCATTCTGAACACCCGGGTCAATAATCCGTTCCTCGCTTTACCGGCAGACCAGAGGCCGCCCACGACTGCGGTGCTCAATACCGCAACCCTGACTATCGCTCAATTGCTCCGGCCATATCCTCAATTCGGACAGATTCAGTCGAGCGGTATGAATGAAGGCCATTCGACCTATCATTCATTGCAATTGAAGGGGCAGCGCAGGTTTTCCAATGGCCTGAGCTTCACCGTCGGATATACATTCGCCAAACTGATCGATGATATTTCGTCATTACTCGGCAACTTCACAACTCAATCGCCATACGGTCAGGACTACAACAACCGTCGTGCCGATAAATCATTATCCGCATTTGACGTCAGGCACCGTCTGACTGCAAACATTGTCTGGCAGTTGCCGTTCGGACCGGGCAGGGCCTATCTGAAAAATGGAGTGGCGGGATATGTCCTTGGCGGATGGGGAATTAATGGAATCCTGCAGGCTCAGGGCGGATTGCCTCTGGCCATCAGTGCGGCCAACCCTGCGGCTCTACAGAATCTTTCGTTTATTCAACTGAGGCCGAATCTGGTCGGTGATCCGGTACTTAACCCGGATACCCGCGAGCAGCAGGTTAATGCCTGGTTCAATACTGCGGCATTTACAGCGCCGGCCAATTTCACGTTCGGCAATTCACCAAGACTGATGCCAAATCTGAGGGGGCCTGGTCATTTCAGCACCAATCTTTCCCTTGCTCGTGATTTCAGATTCACCGAGACGATCAGGCTTCAGTTCCGTGCCGAAGGGTTCAATATCTTCAACAGACCTAATTTCACCGTACCCGGAACGGTTGTCGGGACACCAACTTTCGGACGACTTCTGCAGACCGAGGATGCGCGCCAGATGCAGTTTGCATTGAGGCTCTATTTCTAGGCTTTGCAGTTAATGCCGTAATCTTGATCTAACAGAACAGGCGGAATCTTCCGTCTGTTCTGTTTTTTGCTGTAATCCAAGGCAATGCTATGCGGCGATCGAACTTTCCGGGAGGAGGACAGATAGCGTATGTCCGGGTATGAAATAACAATCCCCAATCAATTAAGAGGAGATGAGAAACTTGAAGAGAAGAACCGTCGTGCTGTTAACGGGTTTGCTGGTACTCCTGGCCATGTCAGGATTGAGCGATGCCTCGGCTCAAAGTAGACGCTTAACCGGTACAAGCAACCAGGCATCGGGCAAACCGAATATCATCCTGATTATGGGCGATGACCTCGGTTATGCCGACACAGGGCTTTATGGAAACAAGGATATTCCGACTCCTAATATCGATTCGATAGCCAAAAGCGGAGTTCTTTTTCCGGAAGGGTACGTCACTGCGCCCGTCTGCAGTCCGTCGCGCGCGGCGTTGATGACAGGCCGATATCAGCAAAGGTTCGGATTCGAGTTCAATGCCGGCCCGCTGCAGCGTGCCGTCAACAACAAGGAGATGGGACTTCCGACCAGTGAGATCACGATGCCGGATTTGTTGAAGAAAGCCGGTTACAAGACCGGCATGGTCGGGAAGTGGCATCTCGGCATGCATCCCAAGTTCCATCCAAAATCTCGCGGCTTCGATGAGTATTTCGGTTTTCTCTTCGGAGCCAATACCTACATCGATCCTAAAACAGAAGGCGTTTCGAACATCGGCGGTAACGAAGGTCCCGCATGGCCGCGGAATGCGCAGAATCCAATTCTGAAAGACCAGTCACCGGTTGAAGAAAGCGAATACCTAACCGAGGCGATTGCCAGGGAGGCAACCTCATTCATCGACCGACATCAGAAAGAAACGTTTTTCCTGTATGCGCCTTTCAACGCACCTCACACGCCGCTGCAGGCGACGAAAAAATACCTCGACCGGTTCAGCCATATTAAGGACGAGAAGCGCAGGGTTTACGCCTCGATGGTCAGCGCTTTGGACGATGCCGTCGGCGCAATTCTGAACAAGCTCAAAGAAACGGGATTGGAAAAGAACACGCTCGTCGTCTTCCTCAGTGATAACGGCTGTGCGACTTACACAAATGCCTGCACCAATGACCCTCTTCGATATGGCAAGCTGACTCATCTGGAAGGAGGGTTCCGGATTCCGTTTACAATGAAATGGCCCGGAAAGATAAAACCCGGATCGGTTTACAAACATCCGGTTACATCGCTCGATCTGCTGCCGACTTTTCTGGCGATAGCGGGCGGAGAACTGCCGAAGGACAGGCCTTATGATGGGCTCGATCTCATGCCTTATCTGACAGGAAAGAAGAAGGCATCGGCTCACGAAGTCCTCTGCTGGCGCAACGGCGCCAATGCTGCCGTCAGAAAAGGCAACTGGAAGCTTTTCAAGACCGGTGATAATTACTTCCTCTACGATCTTTCAAAAGACATCGGCGAGGTGAAAGATCTGGCCAAACAGAACCCTCAAATCCTTGAAGATCTGCAGAAGGAATTGAAGAAATGGGAAGCGCAGACTGCGCAGCCGCTCTGGCCCTGCCGCAAGGCGGAGGGTGACTGGAAGTTTGAAGGCATCAAACTGGATGTTTGTATTTAGATAGAAAAATAGATTACGAAACAGACGGAATAAACGAAGCAAACGAAAAGAGCATAAAATAATATGGTTCATGAATATCAATTATTTTGGTATTCGAGAAACCAGACAGATTCTGCACATTGACGGCCTGTAAGTTTTCGTTTGTTTCGTTTATTCCGTCTGTTTCGTAATCTCCTTTTAAGTGGTGGTGCGAAATGATTCGAAGGGATTTCCTGACAGTTCTTGGAGGCGGCGCCTCTTCATTGGTCACCGGGAGAGGCGGCTTATTCAATCCTTTCAATAGCGACTCGCCCGATCTGGAGAAACGGGCCGCGAAAATTATTCGCGAGTATGACGCGCAGGGAATTCATCGGACTGCCACCGAAGTCGACAACCGCTCAGCACAGTGGCTGGGTAAATTGGTCCAAAGCAATGGCGCGGCAATGTCCCTCAGGCCTTTCAATATCAGTCGCGTTGATCCTCTGGCGGCATACATCCAGATCGGCGACAGGAGGATCGAAGGACTGCCAATATTCGATGCCGCTTTTACTGAAGCATCCGGGATCACCGGCACTCTCGGCCCGCTGGGAGTGATGCTCAGATCGGACTCGTTGAAGCTCCGCCAAATGCTGAATATGGACCGACCTATTCAAAGATGAGGCGTGAGACAAAGCATCGGGCCATAGTCCTGATCACAACCGGCTCAGCCAAAGGCCTATCGCCGATTAATGGCTCTGAATTTGAAAACCCTATGGCCCGCCGATTCTGCAAGTGTCGAACAGTGAGACTGAATGGCTCAAACAACTGGCCGGGGAAAGATCTGGAGTAAAATTAGTCGCACATGTAAAGAGGACAAACACGACGGCATTGAATGTAATGGGGCATATCAAAGGGACTGATCCGTCCCTGGCGCCAATTGTAGTCATGACGCCTCGCAGCGGCTGGTGGCAGTGCGCCAGCGAACGCGGCGGAGGGCTGGTCTGCTGGCTTGAAACAATACGCACACTGGCTGGTGCCCGGCCGGCACGTGATTGCATTTTCATCGCATCGAGCGGACACGAAATCGGTCACATTGGCCTTGATCACTTTCTCGATGAGAACAGTAAATTGGTGCCCAAAGCTCGCATCTGGCTCCATTTCGGAGCAAATATTGGCGCGGCCGTCGAGCCCGGCCACCGGCTGCAATCTTCCGAAGATGAGCTGGAAAGAATCTCACTTGAAGAATTTGAGAAGACCGGCGCCAAAATTGATGAAAAGATCGCACGTGGCACCGTCCCATTTGGCGAAGCCGGCAATATCCACAGGCGTGGCGGCCATTACATCTCGATCGTCGGCCGCAATGGAATGTTTCACAGCCCTGATGACAGATGGCCTTCAGCCGTGGATATCAAAATGGTCGCAAAGTTTGCGTCGGCTTTCTCTCGGATGTCCTTGAGATTTGCCGTGGCCTGATTCATAAAAAAAGGGGTGATTTTGGAAAAAGCAGGGAACTTGCAGAGTCCAGCCATCTCACAGGAAGAGCCATATCCTTCCGAATCTTATGCCTGGTATGTTGTCGGCATACTCACCATTGTTTATATCTTCTCCTTTATCGACAGACAGATTTTGAATCTGCTAGTCGGGCCGATCAGGCGCGATCTGGGAATCAGCGATACTCAGATGAGCTGGCTGATGGGGACGTCCTTCGCCGTCTTCTATACTTTCTTCGGAATCATTCTTGGCCGGCTGGCGGACAGCCGAAGCAGGCGTTCGCTGATCGCCTTGGGATTCATCTTCTGGAGCATCATGACGGCCGGCTGCGGGCTGGCGCGAAATTTCACGCAGATGCTGCTGCTGCGAATGGGAGTAGGAGTTGGTGAGGCCACTCTTTCGCCGTCTGCTTATTCGATGATTTCCGATTATTTCCCGAAAGAGAAAAGGGCCACAGCGATCAGCGTCTACTCAATGGGCATCTACATTGGTTCGGGAATTGCGTTTCTTCTGGGCGGGGCCGTCATCGGCTATGTATCGACTCAGGGAACCATTGATATTCCAATTATCGGATCAATCAGGCCCTGGCAGGCGATTTTCCTGATTGTCGGCATGCCGGGAGTGCTGCTTTCACTGCTGATGTATACGGTTAAGGAACCGATCCGCCGAGGAGTGCGCTCAGTTCAAATCTCACCGGGAACAGGGAAACAGGCGATCGCTCCTTTAAAAGAAGTTTTAAGCTATGTCCGATCCAACTCGAAGACCTTTATCTGCCACACTGTCGGGTTTGCACTGCTGTCATTCTCATCTTACGGAACCTCAGCCTGGATCCCGACTTTCTTCGTTCGAAATCATGGCTGGACGGCTTCAAAGGCAGGCATTGTTTATGGCGCAGTAGTGACTGTGTTTTCAACCCTGGGTGTGGCAGCCGGCGGCTGGATGGCCGACAGGATGGCTCTTCGCGGCTATCGAGATGCGACAATGCGCATCGGGTTTTTCGTGGCCATTGCCTGGTTTCCTTTTGGTATTCCTTACCCGATTGTGGATAACGTCAATCTCGCCGTGGGACTGATGGCGGTATCAGCGTTTTTTGCCAGCGCGCCTTTCGGAGTCGCACCGGCTGCGATTCAGCAGATCATGCCCAACGAGATGCGGGGACAGGCATCTGCAATCTATCTTTTTGTCATCAACCTTATCGGCCTTGGCATAGGGCCGACAGCCGTGGCCATGACCACGGATTACGTGTTCCATGACGATAACGCCGTCAGATATTCAATCATGATAGTTACAACCATAGCGCATGTTGTTGCAGCCCTGCTGCTATGGGCGGGTCTGAGACCATTCCGCGAAAGCCTTGATAGATTGAAAAAATGGACGGAATATGGGCACGTCTGAAGTTTAACCAAAGCCTGGAGTCTCTAAAAGAAATAATCGATCGTTTGAATCTGCAAGTTTTATTATCTGCTGGGGTGAAAATGAGAAAAACGATAAAAGTGATTGAATCAAGCGAATCTGAACGACTGGCTCAGATTTACCTCGTGGCCGCCACGATTTTCTGTGAAAAGGGATACGACGCCACTTCGATGAGCGACATAGCAGAGGCGGTCGGCATCACCAAGGCCGGTATTTATCACTATGTTAAGAGCAAGCAGGATCTGCTGTTTAAGATCATGAGCTTCGGCATGGAGACGCTTGAGAAAGATGTCATTATACCGGCAAAAGGAATTGCCGACGCCGAGACAAGACTCAAGGCCATCATTGCAAACCACGCAAGATTGATCACAGAGGGAAGCACTCCGAATGGCCATAATCCTGTCACCATCATCAATGATGAAGTTGGAGGCCTGACTCCGGCACAGAGGCGCAAGATAATTAATCGTAAAAGGGTCTACCTTGATCTCTTAAGAGAGACCCTCAACCAACTCAAAAACGAAGGCAAGCTCAAGGACGTCAATATCACCGTTGCCACATTCAGCCTCTTCGGCATGCTGCTTTGGGTGTCGCGCTGGTACCGGTCAAACGGCTCTATCACGGTCGATCAACTCGTTGAAGAGATGAGCAAAATTGCTCTCGGCGGCATTCTTCGCCCACAGGCGAGACTCAGCAAAAAGTAAAGATTTCAGCAGGGAGGATCGATATGGCTTATAGCCAGATTGTCTATCAAAAAGAGAATCGGGTTGCCCTGATAACTCTCAACCGTCCGGAAAAGTTGAATGCATATTCTGAAATCATGGTTCACGAGATGCTGGAGGCGCTTTCCGATTCCCGTGACGATGATCAGGTCCGTGCGGTGATCATCACAGGGGCGGGCAGGGGGTTCTGTTCCGGCGGCGACATCTCAACCGATTTTCAGTATCCCGCACGATACCGCGGTCACAGATTGGAGTCGATGCTGGAGATGCGTGAGAACTTCCATCAACTGGTCAAATTTCTATGGCGGTTTGATAAACCGACGGTTGCAGCGATCAACGGCCCGGCTGTTGCGGGTGGTCTCACGCTGGCTCTGTGCTGTGATTTCAGGATTGCCGGTGAAAGCGCGAAACTGGGCGATACGAGCCTGAAATTTGCGCTTATACCCGACGAAGGAGGGGCCTGGCTCTTTCCCCGATTTATGGGAATCCAGAATGCACTGAGGATGTCTCTTTTTTCCGAGGTCTATCCTGCGCAAAAGGCGAAAGAGCTGGGGTTGGTGATCGAGGTTGTGCCGGATGCCGAACTGATGGACGCAGCCAGGCAATGGGCCGGCCGGCTCGCTGATGGTCCACCGATCGCCATCAGGATCACCAAGCGAATGATGTACAAGCAGATGAACATGGATCTGGATAATGCTCTGGAAGATGCCGCACTCGGAACTCTTGTCACAAACTATTGTGAAGATGTTAAAGAAGGAACCGCCGCTTTCCACGAAAAACGAAAACCGGATTTTAAAGGTAAGTAATCAGCACCTTGAAAGGTATGAGATATGTCTGAAAAAGTAATTCTGACTGAAGTTGTAAACAGGGTAGGCCATCTGACGCTCAACCGGCCCGAGAGGCTCAACGCTTTGAGCCATGACCTGATTATTCAATCGATTAGTCTGCTCGAGGAATGGGGCCGTGACCCTGAAATTGGAGCAATCGTCGTGACGGGCAGCGGGCGAGCCTTTTGCGCCGGGGGCGATGTTTCGGGAATGGGGAAGGAGGATCTGCGATCGCTTGAACAGAAAATAGACGATTTGAGAATGGCGCAGGAGCTGTCATGGCTGCTCTACAACATTCCCAAGGTCACGATCGCGGCAGTCAACGGCCATGCGATGGGAGCGGGGCTGGGTATCTGCCTCGCCTGCGATCTGAGAATCGCATCCGATCAGGCGAAGTTCGGAACGGCCTATGCCAAAGTCGGTTTCGGCGGCGATTTCGGGACCACATGGCTGCTGACGCAATTTGCCGGCGTGCCGAAAGCAAAGGAGCTCTTCTTCCTCTCCGATATCATTGACGCGAATGAAGCTCATCGTATCGGTCTGATAAACAGGGTTGTTGCTCACGACAGTCTTCAAACTGAAGTTCGCTCGATTGCCGAAAGAATCGCTCATGGTCCGCTGACAAGCTATCGTTACATGAAAGCCAATGTGAATCTCTCGGCAACGGCCGACTTCAGAACCGTGCTCGACCGTGAGGCGGAGACTCATCTTCGCTGCGGCATGACCGAGGATCACAAAGAAGGTGTCACGGCTTTTATGGAGAAGCGTGCTCCGAAGTTCACCGGGAGGTGATCGCCAATGATACGTCGCCTTACAATTATTTTTACACTCGGACTGCTGCTGTCAATTCTAAATCCTGCGGCAGGGATCAAGGGCAGGCAAGTGGGCGCGGAAGATTTGCGTGCCGCCAATGATGCGTGGTTCGAAGGCAACTATATCGTCGCGTTGCGGGGTTATTTGCGGCTGTTGCAAAGTCCTGCGGCTGATGGGCTGGTGGAGTCGATTGCTCAGCAGACCGGCGAATTGTTTGTGACTGAAGAACTGACTGCGGATGGACGCGTGCCCCGGTTTAGTCCGGCAGGAGACCTGATCGCTTATGAAACAGGCGCGTCTTCCGCCGTTATCACACGAATTGTTTCAGCAATCGGCGAACACAAATTAATTGCAGAACTGCCCGGCATCGGTGCGGTCTTTGCGCCGTCCGGCAAACAAGTTGCCTACCTTAAATTGCCCGCCAACGAAGAACTAAAAAAAGCGCAGGCCGCGCTCGACAACCCGGCTGCTGAAGGCTTCGCGCGCATCGCGGCTCAGCAAGCTTTCAACTATTTGCAGGCAAAATATGCGGTGTTAGTGCTGCGAGATCTGCAAACTCAGCAAGAGCGCGTCCTGCCGACCGGCAATCTCCTCAAGTCAAATCTCGCATTCGGCGCAGATGACCAGACGCTATATTTCATGGGCGCATCTGAAGGCGAGACTGCGAGAAATGATATTTATACAGTTACCGCGAATGCTGCACAGCCTGCGGCAGTGACCGATGGCGCTCAAACAGAGGGTTTCAAGACTGCACCGCAGATTGCACCGGGCGGCAAGACGCTGATGTATTTGATTCCCAACGCCAATCCATTTTCGCCGCCGCGCAATCCCGGCGGCGGGGGACAATCGGGGGCCACCGGAAATGCCGCCCAGGCGGGCAATCCGGCTCAGGGCCAACGCGGACAAGGCGCTGCGGGCGGACCGGGTGGCCAAACGGGGGCAACCAGATTCGGCATTTTTGATTTATCCAATCGCAAATCGAGCATTATCAATGGTAGTGCGCCGGTTTTCAGCGCTGATGGCGCGGCTGTTGCGTACGTGGCGCGTACCGGATCTGAGAATAGTCTGATTTCGCTGACGATTGGCGGAGAGCCTCTGACTCTGATCAAGACCGCCGAACGACTCGATGCGCCGGCCTTTGCCCCTGACGGCCGGCGGTTGGTCTATCAGAAAATGGCCCGCGAAGACTGGGATCTTTACCTCATCGGGCGCGATGGCAAAGACGAGCAGCGATTAACAAGAGAGATTCAGCATGACGTCTCTCCGAGATTTATTTCAAACTCCAGGTTAATTGGCTTGATTGGCGAGCCTCGCCATCGCCGATCATATCTTTACGAGCTTGGAAGCAATACGCGCATTCAGCTTTTTCACAACAACACGGTGCGGACGATCTCGCCCGAATATGCCTGGCAGGTGAGTCCCGACGGCTCTCTCGTTCTGGTTCAATCCGACAGGGATGGTGATACGGTTTCGCCCGAACGAGGCGTCTATCTGGTGCACCTCAATCGCAAGGTCACGAAAGATCAATTGATCGCCCGTCTTGAGAAAAATCTGGCATCCGAGACAGCCTTGCAAAACCTTGGTCAACGCACCTTCGCCCCGATAGCCGCCGATGTGCGCAGCGTGGTGGCTCAATCCTCGACCAATCGGATCTTTGAATACGAAAAGACGCTTTTCGATTTCGATTCAAAACACATCAGCAGGCCGGGCAATCGACAAGCGGCTGAGTATCTCTTCACCACGTACAAATCATTCGGCTATGAACCGGAGTACCAATGTTTCGACAATCGTACTGCTCCCGGCGGCAAGACCTGCAATGTAATTGCCAGATTGAAGGGTACTGAAAACCCTGACCTGGTTTATGTAGTTGGCAGCCACTATGATTCGGTGCCCGTTGGGCCGGGAGCGGACGACGATACATCGGGCACTGCCGCGCTTCTCGAAGCCGCGCGCGTTCTGTCCGGTCATCCGCAGCCTGCAACAATCATCTTTGCATCGTTCACCGGCGAAGAGGCCGGGCTGCTGGGCAGCCGAGAGTTCGTGCGACTGGCGCAGGCCAGCAAACTCAAGATCGTGGGGGTGCTCAACAACGATATGATTGGATGGGCAAACGACAATCGGCTGGATAATACGATTCGTTATTCCAACGACGGCATCCGTGACATTCAACACGCCGCCGCCTCTCTCTTCACCAGGCTCATCACCTACGACTCGCGTTATCACCGCGGCACTGATGCCACCGCTTTTTTTGAAGCTTACGGCGATATCGTCGGCGGCATCGGTTCGTATCCGGTGCTCGGCAACCCGCACTATCATCAGCCATCCGATCTGCTCGAAGCGATCAATCATCAACTGATCACCGAAACAAGCAGGACGACCGTGGCTACTCTCATGCTGCTGGCCTCCAGTCCTTCCCGTCTTCAAGGGTTGAAGATTGCTGGTTATGACGGGAATCGCCCCGAATTGACCTGGGCGCCGGCGCCCGAAAAGAACGTGACCGGTTATCTGGTGAGCTACGGCGAACCGGCCAGACAACTTAAAGTCACCAGTCCGCGCGTCACCCTGAACGGCGTGGCGCCAAATACCATCGTCCGGATTAAAGCCGTTAATTCACGCGGCCTGACTGGTTGGGATTGGGTCCGAATCCCACTTAAAATACCAACCGGCGCAACCGCCAAATAAGCAAAGGATGAAATCATGATGCTTAAAATTTCGAGAATCCTTTTTCTGACAATTCTTTCATGCCTTTCAACAACCGTATACGCCGGCCAGTTGATAGACGGAAAAGTCGAAACGAAGCTGGTGCCGGGGCCCGTTGAATACTCGGTTTTGCTGCCCGATGGATATGACGCCACAAAAGACTCGTTGCCTCTGCTGTTGCTTCTTCACGGCGGCGGCGGCGATAAATCTTTTCTTAAAAGTATGAAGCCGATGATCGAGGAGATGTGGAACGCAAAGACCCTGCCGCCTATGGTCGTCGCAACTCCCAGCGCCGGAAGATCCTTTTACATGGATTATAAAGACGGATCGCAGAAATGGGAGACATTCATTGTGACCGACTTTCTCAATCATCTGCGTGAGACTTATAAAGTCACCAAAGAACGAAAGGGAACCATCCTTTTCGGAATCTCGATGGGAGGGATGGGCGCCCTGCGGATGGCGTTCAAATATCCTGAAAAGTTTGCGGCCTTGCGGCGCTCGAACCCGGCATCGATCCGGCGCTCAAATGGAAAGACGTCAAGCCGCGCAATCGCTTCTGGCGTGCTCAGGATCTGATGGAGGCTATTTTCGGCAAACCCATGGATGAACAATACTGGGAGATCAATAACCCGGCATCCATCGCTGCTGCAAACCCTGAAAAGCTGCGTAATTCCGGCTTGTCGATTTATCTCGATTGCGGAGATGAGGATGCATTCAATCTTCACGAGGCCACTGAATTCATGCATCGAGTTCTCTGGGACAACAGAATCAATCACGAATATCACCTCGTCAGGGGAGCTAATCATCTGGGCAGAACGCTGCGCCCGCGTTCGATTGAGGGCCTGGCTTTTCTGCAACGTGTGCTCAATCCGCCTCCTCCGGATCCACAGGCTGAAAATCTGATAAAACAGCTTGAACCCATGAAAAAGATGGCTGAAAAACCGTAATTGAATTTGAAAGGTGGGATTTGAATTGAGATTGAACACCCCGCGCCTGTCCCCGCTGCCGGAAGATAAATGGGACGGCGAGATCCTCGAGATTCTCGATAAATCCAAAATGAATGGCCGGGTATTGAATATTTTCAGAACTCTCGCCCGTCATCCGAAGCTGCTCAAAAGGTGGATGGTTTTCGCCAACCACATCATGCTCAAATCCTCTCTGGCGGCGCGCGACAGAGAGATACTTATCCTGAGGATCGGATGGCTCTGCCAGGCTGAATATGAATGGGGACAGCATGTTCTGATCGGTATCGAAGCCGGACTCACGCCCGGCGAAATAGAGCGAATCAAAACCGGGGCTCAATCAAGCGGGTGGGATGATCGGGATAAATTACTGATCATGGCCGTCGACGAGCTTCACAACGATTCATTTATCTCCGACGAAACCTGGAATAAACTCGCAAGGATTTATGACGATGAGCAATTGATCGATCTCGTCTTTACCGTCGGTCAGTACAATCTCGTCTCGATGGCGCTCAATACTCTTGGCGTGCAACTCGATGAGGGCGTGCCGGGATTTGAGAATTCGCCAACAGTATAAATCGGTAACTCCATGTTCCGCAGATGAATATTCCTGAATCGGTTTGACTTCTTTGGAAGTATTCAAACAGCCGGCGAAGCCGGCGGCGGGGGGGCCCGGGGGGGGGGGGGGCGGGGGGGGGGGGGGACCCGGGGGGCGCGCAGGGGCGGCCCCGCGGGGGGGGGGGGGTCGGCCAAGGTAGGAGGTGGTTGTTTTTCGCGGTGCGGGCGGGGGGGGGGGGGGTTTTTTGGGGGGGGGGGGGGGGGGGTGGGTTGAGGGCTAGTCAGATCAAAATAAAGAATATTCCGTGCGTAATGAGTTAGTAAGATAATTTGAATTACCGGAAATAAACTCATGCTTGAGTCAGGCCACGCTGCCCCACAATTCGTTTTGCCGGACCTCGATGGAAGGGAGATTGAAATTCATCCCGGTTCCGGCGGATGCCTTTATTTGCTGGTCTTTTTTGAGACCGACTGTCCGACCTGCAGGCTGACGTTTCCTTATTTGAACAGCCTTGCTGGACTTGTAGAAGCGGGAAGTTGCAGGATCATTGGCGTTTCCCAGGACAGCCTGTCTTCGACCAGGGAGTTTGTCGATCAGATGCAGGTGAGATTCCCGGTTCTGCACGACGGTGAGTGGAAAGTGACGAGAGCCTATGATCCGCTGGCCGTGCCGACGATCTTCCTCATTGGCGAGGACGGCAATGTTGCTAAGACTCAGATTGCTTTTGACAAGAACGATCTAAACGAGATTGCAGGCCTGTTATTAAAAGGGACACCGAATCAATCGGTCACCCTTGCGGGCGAGTTCGACGGCAACCCTGCGAGCAAGCCGGGATGTACTTCCCGCCATCTGGAAACAACGGCGGACGGGGATTCTCCAGCCGCATTGAACCTCTATGCCCGGACCGGCGCGAGGTCTTCCAAAATCGAACTTGGCGACGATGTCGATCCGATCGAGTATTGTCTCGATGCAGGGTTCGATCCGCTTCCGGTGGTGCCTCCGACAATCGAAAGAGTTGAAAGGATGCTCGGCGCGGTTTCACTCCCGCCCGATCAGGTGATTGCCCACGTCCCTCCCAACTATGGCGAAGCAACGGTTGAAAAGATCGCCGCTGCTGCTGTCATGGCCGGCTGCAAACCCGAAATGATGAAACCCCTGATTACTCTGACAAGGGCGGTCTGCGACGAAAGATTCAATATTCACGGGGTTCAGGCGACCACTCATTTCGCGGCGCCGCTGGTCATCGTCAATGGCCCGATCAGGAAGGAACTGGGTTTTGCCTCAGGCAGCAACGTCTTGAGCAACGTCGCACGTGCCAACTCTACTCTGGGCAGGGCCTTGCAACTGCTGTTGCTCAACATCGGAGGCGCCAGACCCGGCGAAATGGATATGTCGACTCTGGGGAACCCCGGCAAATTCTCATACTGTATTGCCGAGAATGAGGAAGAGAGCCCGTGGGAGCCATTTCACGTCGAGCAGGGTTTCAGGCCGGACCAGAGCACCGTCACATTGTTCGCCGCCGAGCCGCCACGCGGCGTCAGTGAACACAATGCCCGCAAAGGCAGGACGATTCTCAGGGCAATCTGTCAGAACCTTACGACCATCTTCGGCTACAGGCTTTGCATGGGCTTTGAAGCTTTCGTCGTCATCTGCCCGGAACACGTCAGAACGCTCCAGCGCGACGGATTCGATAAAGATTCAATTCGCCGGTTTCTTTTCGACAATACGGGCATCCCTCTCAGGGCTTTTGATGATGACGATGGCGAGGGGGTTCAATACCTCAAAGCCTACGAAAAGATAACGATCGACGGCGAACCATGCTATCGCAAATTCGCTCACCCTTCACAAATCAGGATCATCGTAGCCGGCGGAACTGCGGGCAAGTTCTCTGCCGTCATCGGAAGCTGGGCCACAGGCCCTCGCGGCAGCCAGGTCGTTACCTATCCGATAGAATAACCATTATTTGAAAGGGAATCCAAAATGCCAACTGTTCTGATCAATCCGCTGAACGAGGCCATCAATCTTAAAGTCGCCCCCGCCGCCAGATTGAGCCACCTCGCAGGCACGAAAATCGGGTTGCTCGATATCAGTAAACCCGGGGGGAGTGTCTTTCTAGATCGCATCGAGCATCTGCTCAAAGAGCGGTTTGGAGTCAAGGATGTCATTCGTGTCACCAAACCGACCTTCACCAAACCGGCTCCCACTGATGTCATTGATCTACTTTCAAAAGCAGGCTGTCACGGCGTCATCGAGGCTCTGGCCGATTGAGGGTCATGCACAACGTGCAGTTTGCACGATGTCACCAGGCTCGAAAGTATCGGCATCCCCGCCGTCGCCGTTGCAACTACTGAATTCATTACTGCGGCCCGGGCCCAGGCCGGCGCTCTCGGAAGAGCCGATTATCAGGCCGTCTTTGTCTCTCATCCTATACAGGATCAGACCGCCGATGAGATAGCAGAGAGAGCCGATACCGCTATCGCTGAGATCGTTCATCGCTTGACCGCTCTCTGATATCAATTATCCTCCCGGATCCGTTCCGATGCTTTTTCTTTTGCTGAAATATCGTTTTTGATCTTGGTCATTTCGATCAATTGGCATAAAGTGTGCCTATACAAACAATTGTGGACAGCTGCCGGTTACGGATAAGCTGGGTATCACGGCGGCACTCCAAAATAAAGATAATATTCAGGCACAGAACATTCTTTAACTTGAGATGAAGAATTTTCATGATCCTGCTCATAGGAGGAAAGATGAAACACTCCGTCAGTCGTCTCTTGTCGCTGGTTTTTACAATTTTTCTGATGCTGGCAGTTGTCAGTATTGTTTCATTTTCGCAAGTACCCACGGGAGCCATCAGAGGTGGCGTTGCTGACCCGTCGAAAGCCGTCATTGCCGGAGCCACTGTTGTAGTCCGGAACCGGGCCACCGGTTTTGAAAGAACAGTGACCACCGATTCGGATGGAGAATTTGTTATCAGCAATCTTCAACCCGGAGAGTATGAACTAAAGGTCACGATGAAGGGCTTCAAATCCAGCCTGAGTGCCGTCTCGGTCCAGGTTGGAGATACCGTCCATCCTGAGATTGCGCTGCAGATTGGCGAAACCTCAGAGACTGTAGTCGTTACCGGAGACACGGCGGCTGTGGTTAATCCCAGCGACTTCAAGGTCGATGGAGTGATCTCGCGCCAGAAGATCGACGGTTTGCCGCTCAACGGACGCAACTTCCTGCAACTGGCATCGCTCGAACCCGGCGTCAAAGTATCAACCGGGAATCCGGGCGAATACAACAACCTCTTCAACGTTTCAATCGGTGGAGGCGACTCATCGCTGACCCGACTGACAGTCGATGGCGGAAACATTGTCGATCCCGTTACCGGATCTGCCGCGCAGAATTTCTCGGTGGAGACTGTCCAGGAATTCCAGATTTCAAGCTTCAACTTCGATCTTTCCACCGGTGTGACATCAGTCGGAGCGGTCAACATCATTTCACGCACGGGCAGCAATGATTTTCATGGCAATGCCTTCATCTATTACCGGGATAACAATATGGCCGCTTATCCCACACTTAACCGCGTTCCAAATAATCCTGACCCCTTCTTCCGCAGGTTACAGGCCGGATTTTCACTCGGCGGGCCGATCATCAAGGACAAACTTGTCTGGTTTACAAATCTTGAAAGACTCAATCAGACTTCTGCATATTCAACCATTCATACCGGTGTGCCGGTGGTCAGTCAGTTCGATACCGTTACTTCCAGTCCATATCGCGGCTGGCTCTACAACCTCCGACTGGATTACACAATAAACAGCAAACACAGCACATTTCTGCGCTACAGTTCAGACACCAACCAGGTCTTCGCTCCTGTTTCACAGAACGTCCTGCCGTCAAACTGGCGAACCAATAAGAACAATGTTTATCAGGCGCAGGCCGGCTGGACCGCTTCGTTGCGCTCCAACCTCGTCAACCAGCTTACCTTCAATTACCAGTACATCGGCAACAAGAGTCTGATTCCGACGAGCGCCGATTGTGTCGCTTGTATCGGACTTGGCGGGCCGCAGATCAGGGTGAACAACAGCAGTTTCATCATTGGTAATAACACTGACGCCCCGCAGAACAGGTCGTTGTTCAGATATGAGACCAGCGACAACCTGACCTGGACTGTCGGCAAACACACTTTGCAGACCGGTTTTAACTGGGAGAAAGACTTCGGTCAGGGCGGCTGGAGCTTCGTCGATCCGGCAGTTGTTGTCGCCCACGATCCTCGTGACGTGATTGCAATCAATGGCGCCATCGATGCGCTGGCCGCCGGCCTTGGCTTGCCCGCAGGTAACCCTGTCGGCGATCAATTGAGGGGATTTTTTGGGCCGGCAGCCCCGGCTCTCAAGATTTCACTTCCAGCTGCATTCACGACTCCGGGCGCGAAAATTACTAACAACGATCTGCTTCAGCTCCCCGTAGCCTTTATCATCAGAGGCCTCGGCGACGGCAGTCAGCCTCCGCCTTTCAATGCCGATTTTGCTCGTAAAATCGGTCGGTATCGAGCCTATGGACAGGATACCTGGCAGATCGGCAAAGGCCTGACTCTCAAGTATGGACTGTCATGGGTTTATGAGGACAAACTCTGGAATCACGATTTGAAGAAATCCTCATTATTTGCCGGAACTGCTCTCTACGGCACCGGCGCTCCAAATCCCAGGGACAAGAATAATTTCGCTCCTTCGGTGGGATTCGCCTGGAACGTCAACAGAAATGACAAGACAGTCATCCGCGGCGGATTTTCGATGGCATATGACACGAGTCTTTTTGTCAACCGATTGACTGAACGCGCCATCCTGGCGCCCGTTGGAAATGGTCGTATCATTGCTCCTGGAGATTTCTTCCAGAACTCGATTCCATTCGCCCAGTTGCCGGCTTCGTTTTATCAGGCGCTGCCGGCAGTCGCTCAACAGCTTCAAGCTGCGGCCGCCGGATTCCCGGCCAATGATCCTACGAGGGCGCAGCTCCTGACCCTTGCTTCGATCGTGCCCGGTTTTGCCCTGCTCAACCCGGCTTTGGGAGCCCGCCTCAGCGCTGCGACTCTCCAGGTCCTGCCCACCAAGATGACGGCGGCACAGGCTTTGCAGATCGTTTCACAGCAGGGATCGCTGATTCAGTCGCAGTTCAATCAACTAGCCGCCGCCGGCGTTATCGGGGCCGATTTCTTCAAGACCGTTTCGAATACCTCCGTGGTCATCGATCCGAACATCAAGATCCCTTATTCGATGACCTACAGCATCGGCGTCCAAAGGGAAGTCCCCGGCAATATGATGCTTTCGGCCGATTTCGTATGGAGACGATACCTGCATACGTTCTTCCAGCGCGACAGGGCGCTCTGGAACAGATCCTCATCATTCGGTGGTCCAGTCATCAGGGCCTGCAGCGAAGCCGAGGCCACCAATCCAACCGTCAGATGCCTCAACGGGCCATTCGAAGTGCTCGAAGGCAGCGGGCGCAGCGATTATCGCGCTCTTCTGGTCAAGCTTAACAAGAGGTTCGCTGAAAGATATCAGTTCACCGCCTCTTATTCTTTCTCAAGCCAGAAAGGGTTTGATCTGACCCGTGACATCTCCAATGCATTCGCTTTCCCTGGTTATCAGGGGGGCGACCGCAGGCATAACTTCGTTTTCAGCGGACTGGTCAAGCTGCCCTGGGGCATCAATGCCAGCCTGATTGCCACTTATGAAAGCGGAGCTCCGCTGTCTGCCGTTCTTCCAGGTACGACAAACAGCGACCTCAATGGTGATGGAACCAATAACGATTTCCTGCCGGGCGTCGGCTGGAATCAGCTCAATCGCGATATCGGGCAATCTGATTTGATCAATCTGGTTAAACAATTCAATCAGAACTTCGCCGGCAAGAACGCTCCTCGTGGAGGACAGTTCCCGACGATTACACTGCCTTCCAGCTTTGGCTTCAGTGATTCGTTCCAGTCTCACGATATTCGCGTTTCCAAGGAATTCAACATCATCAAGGAGCGCCTCAAACTGGAAATCATCGGAGAGGTCTTCAACCTTTTCAATATTTCCAACAAAGGCGGCTTCAGTGGATTGCTCGACGCCGGATTCGGACAAGCTACAAGCAAATCCAATCCGATCCTCGGCGTCGGCGGCCCACGGATCTTCCAGATCGGCGGCAGAGTTAAGTTCTAGACCGCCATTTGCCGGATTCTTTAACCTGAATGAGTAACAGGCGATTTTTTCGAGCTCTACAGGATTTCGCCTGTTACTCATTCAAACAGAAAACACCCAGGAGAGGCAGCTATGCCAATGACTGAGTTTGAAAATATCGAGAATTACGAGGAATGGTCGGCAAAGAGGTTGGAGTCGGAGACTGGTTCGAAGTCTCCCAGGAGCGAATCAACAAATTCGCGGATGCCACCGGAGATCACCAGTGGATTCATATCGACGTTGAAAGAGCAAAAGTAGAATCACCTTATAAAAGCACAATTGCCCACGGGTTTTTAACCCTTTCGCTGATGAGCGACCTCGTCTCGCAGACCGTCAGTTTCCGGAAACCGGCCAAAATGGGAATCAACTATGGGCTCAATAAAGTCCGGTTTACCGACGCAGTGCCCGCCGGATCTCGCATCCGCACCCGGGTCACGCTGAATAATCTCGAAGATATCCCCGGAGGATTTCAATTAACCTGGGGAGTTACGGTCGAACGCGAAGGCTCCGAAAAGCCCTGCCTCGTAGCAGAATGGCTGGGCCGGAGATATGAATAGTAAAATCAGACTTTAAAGTTTAAGGTTTAAAGTTTAAAGAGATAATGCCGGTTGCCAGTAAGTCCAGTGATTAATAACCCCTGGCCAAACGACAACAGCACTTTAAACTTTAAACCTTAAACTTTAAACTCCTTATGTAGTCGTTCAAAATACCAAAATACCTTTTTATCAGCAAAGGAAATTATTTATATGAGTTCAGTAGACATCGATTTTTTAAGACTTGAAAATGAGTTATCGGATGAAGAGAAGCTGGTGCAGCAGACGGTTCGAACCTTCGTTCAGGAGAAGGTGAAACCGATCATCGCCGAGTGTTACGAGCAGGCGAGATTTCCGATGGATCTCGTGAAAGATATGGCGGATCTTGGGCTTTTCGGCGCCAATCTTCCCGAAAAATACGGCTGTGCGGGCGTCAATAACGTCGCCTATGGCCTGATTACTCAGGAGCTGGAAGCGGGGGATTCCGGAATCCGCAGCTTTGCCTCAGTCCAGGGCGGATTGTGCATGTATCCGATCTACCAGTTTGGCAGCGAGGAACAAAGACTGAAGTATCTGCCGGGAATGGCTGCCGGGAAGATCATAGGATGTTTTGGCTTGACCGAGCCGAACTCCGGATCGGATCCGGGAAGCATGCGCACCAGAGCCAAAAAAGTGAAAGATGGATGGGTGATCAACGGGGCCAAAGCATGGATCACCAATGGGACGATCGCCGATATCGCAATCGTCTGGGCGAAAGACGATGAAGACGTGGTTCGCGGCTTCATTGTCGAGAAGGGAACTAAGGGATTCACAGCCCCTGAAGTTCATCATAAACTCAGTCTTCGGGCCTCTGTCACATCGGAACTGGTTTTTGAAGATTGCCTGATCCCGGAGGAGAACATTCTGCCGGGAAGCAAGGGGCTCAAAAGCCCGTTGATGTGCCTGACGCAGGCTCGTTACGGAATCGCCTGGGGAGCAATCGGCGCCGCTACCGATTGTTTCGAAAGCGCTGTGACATACGCCAGACAACGCATACAGTTTAACCGCCCGATCGCAGGCTTTCAGCTGACTCAGGAAAAACTGGTCAAAATGTTTACCGAAATCACCAAGGCCCAATTGCTCTGCCTGCGTCTTGGAAGAATGAAAGATGCGGGTATCCTCGAACCTGCTCATGTCTCGATGGCGAAGATGAACAATGTTGCCATGGCTCTGGATATCGCCCGCAGCGCACGCAGCATTCTCGGAGGCAACGGTATCACCGGTGACTATCCAATGATGAGGCACATGTGCAACCTTGAATCCGTCTTTACCTACGAAGGCACCAACGAGGTGCACATGCTCATTCTGGGCAAACACATCACCGGTCTTGAGGCCTTCACATAGACAAAAGAGTTCAAAGTTTAAAGTTTAAAGAAGACCCATCATTTGCCAAATGATAAAGATTTGCTCAAGATGATTTTAATTTAAATAGCGGGGGCCGGCCCGGGGGGGCGGGCCCCAACCCCGGGGGCGAAAAAAAAAAAACGAACACCCCAGAAAAGAAGAAAGAAGAAGGGGGAACCAAAATTTGATTTTATTTTTTAAAGGGCCGCCAAGAGGGGGAAAGAATTGTTGTTATATTTTTTGGGGGTTTTTTTGTGTGGGGGGGCGGGGGGGCCCGGGGGGAGGGGTGTCGGCGACCGGCTGGGGTGTGGCTGCCAAATCAAGATCGAGAATCTCCGGCGTAACATCAGTAATATATATTCTGGCAACTCACCCTTAAACTTTAAACTTTAAACTTTCCAATATTGAGCAGGACGACAACCACTCAGTGAGCGATGACAAGCAGGAAAAGCGCCCGCAGAAGATAACATTTTCACCGTTCCCGAAGATGCTCGGGCTCGAAATCATAGAATCCGAACCGGGTCGGGCATTGATCAGGCTCCCATTCACAGAGGATCTGCTGCAGTTGCACGGCCAGATACATGGCGGTGCACTATTCGCGCTGGCCGATACGGCGTCAGGGCGGGCGGCGAATCTTGCGGTCGGGCAGGGTTTCAGATGCGTTACCCTGGAGATGAAGATCAATTACATTTCATCTGTGAATAATCAATCGTGTCTGGCAGAGGCCCGGGTTATCCATCAGGGCCGGACGAGTATGGTTGTCGAATCTGAGATCAAAACCGAATCGGGAAAACTTGTGGCAAAGACACTCGCAACATTTATCGTGCTTAAGCACGAACCGCACAGGGATCGAGTAAACGAGCAGAAATCCGAATGACAGGCATTTTACATATCACATACGGCAACTTCTCCGAGGCGCGCTCCGGAAGATGGATAGCATATGTCGGGTTCACCGCGGCCGTCGGGCTTCTTTTGTTGCTCAACTGGACTGGCGTATTCAAAACCGTCTTCGGGATAGACACCGCGATTTTGATCACGTTGATCGGCGGGTACAGGATCTATTACAACTCGATCTCCGCGCTGTTCGAGAGGCGGATTATTGCCGAAATCGCCATCTTCATAGCGATCATCGCGGCGCTTGCCATTGGAGAATATCTGGCTGCCGCGGAAGCCGTATTCATCATGCTGGTGGGTGAAGGGTTGGAGGAGTATGCCTCAAGGAGAACCCGTTCGGCGATTGGGAAGCTGACTGATCTGACGCCCGCCAGAGCCCGACTTAAGACCGGGGATCAGGAACGAGATGTGCCGATTGGTGAAATAAAACCATCGGACATCGTCATTGTCAGGCCGGGCGAGCGCATCCCCGTTGACGGAGAAATCAGGCACGGCAATTCATCTATCAACGAAGCGCCGATCACCGGCGAATCGATACCTGCTGATAAAGGTCCCGGCGATCTGGTTTATGCGGGAAGTATCAACACTGCCGGTGCACTGGAAATTCGCACCACGGCAGTTGGCTCAGACACGACAGTCTCGAAGATCATTGCCCTGATCGAAGATGCCGAACATGCTCGCCGACCGTTATGCCAGATACTTCCTTCCGGTGCTGCTGCTGGTTGCGGGGAACATGGTACTTCACAGGCGAACTTGTCAGGACGGTTGCGGTCCTGCTGGTCGCTTGTCCGTGCGCCTTGATCTCGCCACGCCTGCGGCAGTGGTCGCCGCCATAGGCCGCCTTGCCCGTGACGGAGTCCTCGTCAAAAGCGGCCTTGCCCTGGAATCAATGGCCACGGTCGACCTCATGGTGTTTGACAAGACCGGCACGATCACCGAAGGACATCCGGTCATCACAAAGGTGACATCGCTCAACGGGATGTCCGAAAACGAGCTGCTGCGCACTGCAGCCACGGCCGAACAACGTTCGGAACACGTCATTGCACATTTGATCACACGTGAGGCTCAGATTCGCGGCTTTGCCATATCCCCGGTTGATGAGTTCAAGTTCGATCCGGGGCTTGGCGTCGAAGCCCGGACCAGCGGAAACAGCGTCATTGTCGGAAACAGAAGGCTGCTCGAATCGAGGAATATCGCGATTTCGAGCGCTGCCGATGCAGTTCTTTCAGATCTTGAGACTGAAGGTCAAAGCAATGTTCTGATAGCCGCGAACGGCACATTCCAGGGAATCATCAGCATCAGGGATTCGATCCGGCCCTCAACCGGCAAGGCGATACACAAACTGCGTCATTCCGGAATCGATCGCATGGTTATGCTCACCGGCGACCGCGATCATATTGCCGCAAGTATCGCAAGACAGGCGGGTCTGGACGAAACCCATTCTGAATTGCTGCCGCAGCAGAAAGTCGAGCTGCTGGAAAAATTCAAAAGAAGCGGACGGCGCGTGGCCATGGTCGGCGACGGAATCAACGATGCTCCGGCACTGGCTGCTGCCGACGTCGGCATTGCCATGGGCGTTTCCGGAACAGACATCACCATTGAAGAAGCGGATGTCGTCCTGATGAACGACAGGCTCGAACGGCTGCCGCTGCTGATCGATGTCAGCAAAGCGACACTCAAGGTCATCAGCCAGAATATCTGGGGCTTTGCCTTTGGGGTCAATGTGGTTTCAATTCTGGCCGCATCGTTTGGAATCATCGGGCCGGCCGCGGCCGCCGCGGCTCATCAGGTTTCGGCCCTGCTCGTCGTCCTCAACTCCCTGCGATTGCTGGCATACGGACGATTCAAGGAAAGCTCGCCGGTAAAAATAGCCGCACAATTCAGGCATCAGGCCGAACATTATATCTCGCACCATCTGCCCGGCGTCAGCCTTGCTGCAATGATCGGTAATGCCTCGCATCGTTTTGAACACTGGTATTCCCATCACAAGAGTGAGCTGCTGAGAAGAGCCGCCATTGGCTTTTTTCTTCTTTACGTTCTGAGCGGGATCACAATGGTCGGACCTGATGAAACGGCGGTCGTCAAACGCTTCGGCCGACGGGCCTCATCGGCGCTCGGGCCAGGTCTACACTATCAGTTGCCGTGGCCTGTCGATGAGATTCTAAGAGTGAAACCGCGTCAGATTCAGATCGTGGAAATCGGCTTCAGGACTTTGCAGGCCGGCAGTGATCCGGCAGCCGATTCCACCGGCGAGCCGGCCGCTTATGAATGGAATCTGCAGCACCGCAGCGGCAGATACGAGAAGAAATCCGATGAATCGCTCATGCTCACAGGCGATGAGAATCTTATTGAGGTAAATACCGTCATTCAGTATTCGATAAGCTCGCCTGAAAAGTATCTCTTCTCCTCGACCGATCCGTCGAACCTCGTGCGGGTTGCCGCCGAATCGGGTTTGAGGCATCTCATAGGGCAATCGAGCCTTGAATCAGTCCTGACGACCGATAGAGAAAAGATCCAGTCGCTGCTCAAAGATCAAATCCAGAGCAATCTGAATTCATACGAGAGCGGGGTCAACATAGTCGCTGTCCAGCTTCAGGATGTTCACCCTTCAATCGAGGTGGTCGATTCCTTCAGGAACGTTTCGAGCGCATTCGAAGAAAAGAGCAAATTGATAAACGAAGCCGAGGCATACAGAAATGAGCAGCTCGCACTTGCCGGCGGCCAGGCTCTTGCCCGCCTTGCCGAAGCCGCAGGGTATACGGCCAATCGCTCAAACAGGGCTGCCGGCGATGCCGGAAGATTCAACCAGGCCGTTGAGGCCTTCAAGCTCTCGCCCAATGTGACAGAGACACGGCTTTACCTCGAAACCATTGAGCAGGTTCTCGCAGGAAAGAAAAAGCTCATCATCGATTCATCGAAATTCGGGAAGAGACAGGTTTTGTTCGTCGATCCGCAGGGATCCCTGATTGATCCCGCCAGAATTGCCGGTCAGGCGGGGAACCAGTGACGACGAAAAAAGAAGATTACGAAACAGACGAAATGAAACAAGAGGAAAAGTTTCGCCTGTTTCGCATTCTTCTTCCGATCCAATAATCAGTTCATTCAATTGAAAAGCGACACGGTTTATGACTCAACGAACTCGAAAAATACTATCAATCACGTCTCTGATCATTGTCTGCGCCGTGATAATCCTGCGCACTTTTTTCACGGTCGATGAAACCCGGTACATTATTGTCACTCAGTTTGGAAAGCCGGTAAGAACCATTGCCGGGGCGGGGCTGAAGATCAAGTGGCCCTGGCAGAGCCTGATTGCGTTCGAGAAACGGCTGATGGTCTATAATCCGAAGCCATCGGAATTTCTCACCCGGGATAAAAAGAACATCATCGTCGACAATGATGTTCGCTGGCGCATCGCTGATCCGAATAAATTCCTGCAGACGGTCAGTGACCTGACCGGAGCCGAAATGCGCCTGCACGATACCGTCTGGGCCTCAGCCGCTGCGATGATCGGAAATACCGATCTCTCGGCTATCGTTTCAACCAAACCTGAAGACGTTAAAATGCCGGTCGTCATGGGCCAGGTGACCGAGCAGTGCCGGGCAAGAGCGCTTGAACAATATGGAATCGATATCGTCGATGTTCGCATGAAGCGGCTCAACCTGCCTACTCAGAACCGCGAGAGCGTCTTCGCCCGCATGCGCGCCGAACGCGAAAGGATTGCCCGACAGTATCGCGCCGAGGGCGAAGCCGAAGCCCTCAAGATCAGGGCTGAAGCCGACAGGGAGAAGTCGAGGATCCTGTCAGAAGCCTACATGGAAGCCGAAAAGATCCGAGGCGACGGTGACGCCCAGTCCACCAAAACCTATGCCCAGGCTTATTCACGCGATCCGCGGTTTTATAAGCTCGTCAGGACTCTGGAAGCTTACAAGAAAGTCATAGATCCCAATACCACGGCGATTCTCTCATCAGACTCCGAGCTGTTGAAGCTCCTGACACAGGGCAGGCAGAAATGAACTCTATTTTCGGACATCATCATGATCATGATCACGACCATGATCACGGCCACGATCACGAGCATGAGCATTCGCACTTCAAATTCGGCTGGCCATCTATCGGCAGGCATCGCAGAACGATTCTGTGGGCGCTTCCGATACTCTATCTGCTCTCCGGCATCTATTTCATAGCTCCTGAGCAGCAGGGTGTGGTCACGAGGTTCGGAAGAGTGGTCGAAAAAGGAGTGCCGCCGGGTGTTCATTTTCATCTGCCGTGGCCGGTTGAAAGCATCGTCAAACTGAAGGTTCTTGAAACCAAGCGACTGACCATAGGGATCGACATTGCCGATCAGGTTCTAGGACGATCCGTCAATGAAATCCCGACACAGTATCTGACAGGGGATCAGAACATCATTACAATTCAGATGGCGGTGCAGTATCAGATAAGCGACCCTGCGGCATATCTTTATCGAGCCCGGGAGATCACCGAACTGGTCAGCAGGGCTGTCGAATCGTCATTTACTCAAACGATATCATCCGAAACGGTGGATGGCCTGCTAACCACAGGGAAAATCGAAGTCCAGAATGGCACCTTGCTTAAATCGAGGGAGATTCTCGGCAGCTATGGCAGCGGGGTATTCATCAGCTCGATCAACATCGAGAACATTACCCCGCCGGTTGAAGTCGCCGACGCTTTTCGCGAAGTGGCAAGCGCCAGAGCCGACAGGGATCGTATCGTCAATGAGTCTCAGGGCTACGCCAATGATGCCATCGCCAAGGCCCAGGGCGAAGCCGATAAGCTCTCAAGCGATGCTCAAAGCTACAGGCAGCAGCGTGTCAATGAGTCACAGGGAGACGCCGCTCGCTTCATCAAACTCTACTCCGAGTACTCAAAAGCACGCGATATCACTGAAAAAAGGCTCTACCTTGAGGCGATGGAAGAGATTCTGCCGAAGGTAAGGAAAGTAATCATCGATTCCGCAGGTCAGAAGAGCCTGATGGATCTTGGAATTATCCGGCCAAATCCCTGATAACAACAGATGAAACAGAAACTTCCCGCAATTATCACGGTTTTTCTGATCGCCGCCGGCGTTTTCTACTTTGCCTTTCGCGGCAGAATTGGCGATGCGATCAAAAGCAGCGGCGTCAGACCTGCAACACCGGAAGACGTCATCTGGAAAATGTCGGACGCCTCGCGCGAAGGTAACGTTGCAGCCTATCTCGATTGTTTCACCGGCACGCTCAAACAGAATTTGCAGAAGACAGCGTCAGATATGGGAGATGCCCGCTTCAGCGAATACCTCAGACGGCTCAACGGCGAGATAACCGGAATCGCAGTGTCGGATCTCGAACAGATCGGAACCGCTGAAGCAAATCTCAGAGTCGAGTTTGTCTTTCGCAGCAGAAATGAAGTCCAGAAACATCATTTCAGGCTGATCGACGGGGAGTGGAAGATCGACCAGCTCGACGGTGCCGAACAGGTGAAGACACTGATCCCCTATGGTTCGGAAATAAATCCGCAGTGAGTGGATTACGAAACTTCAAACTTATTCTTTACGGAGGTCATCATAGTGAATCGATTATCATGTAGTTGGTTTTATCAGACTTGAAAGCCGCTTTATTCATGTTTATTATGTCGGTTTATTCCGCGGTCAATGCTCAGAACCCCGGTAAGATGCCTGATAATCCCATCAATCTGATTCGCACGGGGCAGGATCAGAAAAAGGCATTAAAGGTCAACGATTCCATTTTTCAGGCAATCGGTTTCGGCAATACTTTTCTGGTGGCGACCGCCGAGGGCAATGTCATCATCGATACTTCCTCTGCGATGAACGCCGAGCTTCACAAAAGACTTTTGCAGGCCGAAAACAGCGGACCGATAAAATACATCATACTGACTCACGGGCATGGCGATCACATCGGCGGAATTCCAGTCTGGAAGCAGCCCGAGACCAGGATCATCGCCCAGAAGAATTACGTGGAGTTCCAGAACTATCAAACGCGGCTGGCCGGATTCTTCGCGCAGCGAAATGCCGCCCAGTTCGCCTTGAGACCCGCAGATCCCGGGCCATGGAAGGGGAATTACGCCGGAAAGATCGATCCGACCATTCTCTTTGATGACAAATACGACTTTGTGCTCGGAGGCGTCAAGTTCGAGATTTTTCACACCCCGGGCGAGACATACGATCACCTGACGGTCTGGATGCCAAAATATAAAGCCGCGTTCGTCGGAGACAACTTCTATGAATCTTTCCCGAATATTTATACTCTGCGCGGAACCAAGCCCAGATGGGCGCTCGATTACGTCGAATCGATAAACAAGGTGCTTGCGCTCAAACCCGAAATCATCCTTCCCAGTCATGGGACTCCTGTTTTCGGAAGTGCCGAGATCACCGCAAGGCTTACAAAATACAGAGATGCCATTCAGTATGTCCACGATGAGACCGTCAAAGGAATGAATCAGGGCAAGGATGTCTGGACGCTGATGAATGAGATCAAATTGCCTCCTCATCTCGATATCGGCGATTCGTACGGCAGGGTCTCCTGGACGGTCCGCGGGATCTATGAAGGCTATGTCGGCTGGTTCGATCTCAATCCGGTGACCATGTACGAAACACCCGTTGAATCGATCTACCCTGATATCGTCAGTCTGGCGGGCGGTCCGGAGAAGATACTGGCATTGGCTAAAGAACGCCTCGCTTCCGGCAAAACAGTTGAGGCAATGCACCTGGTTGATATTGTTCTCAAGGATGATCCAGTCAACTTTCCGGCTCTTGAAGTCCGGCTCAAAGCTCTGGAAAATCTGCGAGATAACTGTCACAACAGCAACGAGCGCGGATGGCTGGAGTTCAGCATCAATCAGGTCAAAAGTACATTATCTACAAAGAAGTGATGCCGGCCTGAAGCCTGCTACTCATCAAAAAATCAAAACAGGATTTTCAGCAAATGAATAAAAGAGTAATTGCAATACTGGTTTTGTTATTGATTACGGCCGGCTGCAGCGGATCGCCGGGAGTCAAGAAGTATAAACTTGCGTTTGTCACAAATAACGCATCGGATTTCTGGACGATCGCACGCAAAGGGACAGAAAAAGCTGCTGCGGATAACCCAAACATAGAGGTCGAGTTCAGAATTCCGTCTGACGGCACGGCGGCTGATCAGCAAAGAGTCGTTGATGACCTGCTGGCGCGCGGTGTGGAAGGAATAGCGATCAGCCCTGTTGATCCCATAAATCAGACACCGATGCTGAACAAGGCGGCATCGCAGGCGGTCGTTTTCACGCAGGATAGCGATGCCGTGACCAGTAATCGCGCTTGTTATGTCGGCACGGATAACATCGCTGCCGGAAGACAGGCAGGCCAGTTGGTCAAAGAAGCGCTGCCACAGGGCGGCAGCATCATGGTTTTTGTCGGCACAATGGATGCGGCGAATGCACAGCAGCGGTTTCAGGGGCTGAAGGAAACTCTGGAAGGCTCGAATGTCAGGATCATCGATGTCCGTACCGACAGCACTGATCATCTGCGAGCAAAATCCAATGCTGCCGATACGCTGGTCAAATATCAGGATGTGGCGGC
Source organism: Acidobacteriota bacterium (assembly GCA_016710075.1). Lineage (GTDB taxonomy): Bacteria > Acidobacteriota > Blastocatellia > RBC074 > RBC074 > JADJLO01. The sequence goes on from JADJLO010000043.1 coordinate 269,247, forward strand.
CATGGTTGGCTTATGGTCATACAACGGCCCGGCGATTCTTGGAGCTATCCGTGATGCTGGAAAAACCGGAAAGGTTAAGATCATCTGCTTCGATGAGGAAGCCGAGACGCTGCAAGGAATAAAAGACGGCGCCATCTATGCCACTGTTGTTCAGCAGCCATTCGAGTTCGGCTATCGCTCGATCGAACTTATGGCGAAGGTGCTCAATGGAGATAAATCAGTTATTCCTCCCGGAAAGCAGATCTTCGTACCGACGCTGATGATCAAAAAAGATGAAGTCGATGAGTACACCAAAAAGATCAATCAGCTTCGCGGAAAATAACGAACTCTTTTAACTCACCCAACACCATGACTCAGACCGCATTGCTTGAGTTGAAGGGCATATGCCGCAGGTTCCCAGGCGTCATCGCACTTGATGATGTCGATCTGGATGTCAACCCGGGTGAGATCGTCGCATTGATTGGTGAGAATGGAGCCGGAAAATCCACACTGATGAAGATCATCGGTGGAGTTATTCAGCCGGATGCGGGAACAATGCGCTTTGCCGGCCGAGAGGTGATCGTTCGCTCTCCGCGTGAAGCCGGTCTGCAGGGAATCGAGTTCATTCATCAGGAACTGAGCGTCCTGGATAACCTCGATGTCGCTGCAAATATCTTCCTCATGCGGGAACCGACTTACGGCGGCCCGCTGAAACTGATCGATCGTCAAAAGATCTACGTTGAAGCCGACAAATACCTGCTGAAGGTCGGACTCGAGATCTCCAGCCGGACGCCGCTCAGCCTGCTTTCGATAGCTCAACGTCAGTTGGTCGAGATCGCGAGGGCTCTTTCTGCCGGTGCAAGGCTGCTGATTATGGATGAGCCGACTTCGAGTCTGACGTTGAGCGAGTCAAAACTCCTGCTGCAGATTGTCAGACCCAAAGGGCGACGGCGTCAGCATTATCTACATTACCCATCGCCTCGATGAAGTTCAGGAGGTTGCCGACAGGGTTGTCTGCCTGCGCGATGGAAGAAATTCCGGGAGCCTGATGAAGAATGAGATCAGGCATGACCTGATGTTCAGTATGATGGTCGGGCGCGATCTCAGCGATTTTTACACCCATCCTGAAAACTCATCAAAAGCATGTGCCGATTCAGGTGGTTTTTCAGTAGTCAATCTCAGGACACCGAAATACCCTCAACAGGCAGTATCAATCAATGTGAAAAATGGCGAGGTGCTGGGGCTGGCGGGGCTGATAGGTGCGGGAAGAACCGAAGCGGCCTGCGCCATTTTCGGAATTGACGGTCGACCTGACGGTGAGATCAGGCTGAACGGCGATGTGTTGGATATCCGATCGGCGGCCGATGCCATCGAGCAGGGAATCTACCTCATCCCTGAAGATCGCAGGGGGGCAGGTCTGATTGTTGATTTCAGTATTCGTGAAAACATATCCCTGCCAGGACTCAAGCGATTCTCAAATTACGGCCTGGTCAACAGAACGATCGAGCGCCGGACCGCCGATATCATGTGCAGGCAAATCAATATCAAGACTCCGAATTCGGAAGTCATTGCTGCAAACCTCAGCGGAGGCAACCAGCAGAAAGTGGTTCTTGCCAAATGGCTGGCGCTTTCTCCAAAAGTGCTGATCTTCGACGAGCCGACGCGAGGCATCGACGTCGGGGCTAAAATGGAAATCTATTCATTGATTCGTAATCTAGCTGCCGATGGAGTTGCCATATTAGTCATCAGCAGCGATATGGAAGAGCTGCTGGGAATAAGCGATCGCATTGCCGTCATGCACGAAGGACGCATTACCGGCCAATTAAACCGGGAGGAGTTTTCTGAAGAAGCCATCATCCGGCTTGCAACAGGCGGATGATCTATTTGTCCGGACCCAAAAAGATGAAAAAAGAACTGGGTATTTTCATACTATTGATTGTCCTGTGTGCGATTGTTTCGATTATCAATCCCAGGTTTATCATCGCCGCCAATTTACAAAATATGGCCAGATTGATCGGAGCATTCGGCATCTTCAGTCTCGGCATTGGTTTTGTCATCATCACGGGGGGAATTGAGCTATCCGTCGGCTCGGCAATGGCATTGATTGGAGTGCTCCTCTCGATGATGTTGACTGAGTGGAGCTGGCCGGCAATTCCGGCAGTAGCACTCTGTCTTGTCATTTCGATAGGGATGTCTCTGGGGCACGGATTGCTGATAACCAGGATGAAGATACAGCCGTTCATTGTGACTCTGTGCGGGTTGCTCTTTTACAGAGGCATCGCGCGTTTCATCACCAATGACGAGACCAAGCGGGTTCGGCAGCCTGGCCGGTCTCGATGCTCTGAGATACCTGGCAAACGGGAACCTCCTTGGAGTTCCAATGCCGTTCATCCTTCTGATCGTCGTCAGCCTGGTCATGTGGGTCTTTCTGCACAGATCGGTTTACGGCCGCTACCTGCTTGCCTCGGGAAGGAATGAGGAGGCTGCCAGGTATTCAGGGATAAATACTGATCAGATCATTACTCTTGCCTATGTTATTGCCGGCGGTCTGACGGCTGTCTCGGCCATTATCATTGCTTTTATACGAACTCGGTCTCACCCGCATCGCACGGCAACTTTTATGAGCTCTATGGCATCGCCGCTGCAGTGCTTGGTGGTTGCAGGCCTGCGAGGCGGCGACGGATCCGTCATCGGCATTCTCATCGGAACCGCGTTGCTTCAGGTACTTCAGAATCTTGTAAACCTTCTGGGCATTCCGAGCTCGCTGAATTTCGCCGTCATGGGAGCAGTCATTATGATCGGCGTGCTTGCCGATCAGTTTGTCGCCGCCAGGCGTAACAGGGTTGCGACGCAAACTTGAAAAAATATAAAGTGGATATGCATATGTTCAATTTCAAAAAGATCATTGCCGCAAGTATCATTTTGCTGACAGGATGTTTTCTTATGGTTTTAGAAGTAAGAGCCGATATCAAAAAAGAATTATTTGGAAAGATGCCGGATGGCCGTGAGGTAGATATTTTCACCCTGACCAATAAAAACGGGGTCGAAGTCAGGATCATGAGCTATGGCGGGATAGTCGTCTCAATCAAAGTCCCGGATAAGCAGGGGAGAACAGGCGATGTTGTTCTTGGTTTTGACAACCTCGAAGGCTATCTTAAAGGGCATCCATATTTTGGAGCGATCGTCGGCCGGTACGGAAACAGAATCGGCAACGCCCGATTCAACCTCAACGGGGTTGAGTACAAGCTCGCCGCCAATAATGACCAAAACCATCTGCACGGTGGATTGACGGGATTCGACAAGGTCATTTGGGCGGCAAGGATCGACGGCAACACTCTCGAACTGAGTTATCTCAGCCGCGATGGAGAAGAGGGATATCCCGGCAATCTGTCTGTCAAGGTGACCTACACGCTAACCGATCAGAACGAATTGAAGATCGACTATTTCGCTACGACCGACAAGGATACAGTCGTCAATCTTACCAATCATTCATATTTCAATCTGGCCGGGCAGGGCAGTGGAGACATCCTGAAGCATCGACTGGAGATCGGTGCTTCCAGCTTCACCCCTGTGGATTCGGGCATGATTACCACCGGCGAAATAAAGAAGGTCGTTGGAACTCCTTTCGATTTTCTCAAACCGACCGAGATCGGCGCCAGGGTGGACGCCGATGATCAGCAGTTGAAATTTGGGCGAGGTTATGATCATAACTGGGTGATCAACGGCAAACCCGGAACCTTGCGGCTGGCGGCTCGGGTTGATGAACCCTCCTCTGGCAGACAAATGGAAGTCTGGACCACCGAGCCTGGAGTTCAGTTCTATATTGGCAATTTTCTCGATGGCACCCTGACCGGCAAGGAAAACAAGGCTTATAAATTCCGCTACGGATTCTGTCTTGAGACTCAGCATTTTCCTGATTCTCCGAACAAAAGCAGTTTCCCCTCGACCGTGCTGAGAAAAGGCGCGAGTTACAAAACAACGACCATCTATAAATTTTCAGTCAAATGAGCAAATCAACCGAGAGCGCAAGGCCGAAGCCCTTTCCCGTGGTGATTTTCACGGTCATCACCTTAGTCGTATTGGTAGCGACGGTGCTTTTATTTTTACTGGTGAAGAGGCGAGACGCTGCTTCGTCTGTGGCCCCGGCCAATCAGCCCCCTGCTGCCGTGAAGGTCGAAGTGAGCCGGGCTCCGGCGCCTGGCCCAGCTCCCGAGGGAATGGTCTGGATTCCGGGCGGAACCTTCTGGATGGGCTGCGAGACATGCGATATGCCGGATGCCCTTCCAATGCACCCGGTCACCATCGACGGCTACTGGATTGATAAATCCCCGGTCACCAATGCCGAATTTCAGAAATTCGTCAAAGAGACAGGCTATCGGACCGTTGCGGAAAAAAGACCGGATCCAAAGGATTATCCCGGAGTTCCTGAAGAGAGCCTTGTGCCCGGCTGTTCGGTCTTCTCCCCGCCCGATCATGATGTCCCGCTGGATAATCATCTTCAATGGTGGCGCTACGTTCCGGGCGCCAACTGGATGCATCCGGAAGGACCAAAAAGCAGCATCAAGGGCAAGGAAAATCATCCGGTTGTCCATATCGCCTGGGAAGATGCCGCAGCCTATGCCAAATGGGCCGGGAAGCGCCTCCCCACCGAAGCCGAATATGAATTCGCCGCTCGCGGCGGACTCGATCGGAAACTCTATGCCTGGGGTGATGAATTGAAACCTAATGGGAAATGGGCAGCCAATATCTGGCAGGGAAATTTCCCCGTTCAAAATACCGCTGAGGACGGCTTTATCAGAACCTCACCCGTCTCGGCTTTTCCAGCCAATGGCTTCGGCCTTTACGATATGGGCGGCAATGTCTGGCAATGGTGCTCCGACTGGTACCGGCCTGATTATTACGAGACCATCTCAGGCTCAAACCTCATCAAAATCCGGCCGGACCCGATGACAGCTTCGATCCAATGGAGCCCGGCATCCCTAAGAAAGTCCTTCGCGGGGGCTCGTTCCTGTGCAGCGACCAATATTGCGTCAGATACCTTGTCGGCAGTCGCGGCAAGGGCGCTACCGATAGCGGCGCCTCTAATATAGGTATCCGCTGCGTTAAATAATCATAAAGTCCTTGGACAAAGGAGTTAGGTCGCATTCGTCTTGATTGTGACTTAACTCCTCCCTCAACGCCTTGATCTCGCATTTTTTAGTTTTTTCTTGTCGAATTTTAACTTTAACAAAATCTCCATCCCGCCGACTAAGTTAAGTGACAATCCTGCAACTGATTAGAGATAATATACGTCTTTAAATCAGGTTGCTGATTTGACCTTTAATCGACGCAGACTTATTAAATAATAAAGCAAAGAAAAAAATCGATATTTAGAATTTCGGAAGTTGAGTTATGCAAAAACTAGCTGAGATCTGTATTCGCCGACCGGTATTCGCGGCGATGATAATTTTGTCGCTGACGGTTGTTGGAGCCGCAAGTTATTTCAAACTCGGAGTGGACCGTTTTCCGACGATCGATCTGCCGACCGTGACGGTTCGCATGTCATTGCCTGGCTCGTCCCCGGAGGAAGCCGAATCACAGCTTGCCAAGCCTATCGAGGAGGTTGTCAACACGGTTGAAGGTGTCGAGCAGCTTAGATCGGTATCCAGCCAGGGCAGATCCTTCGTCATGGCGACCTTCAATCTCAATAGAGATATCGAAACCGCTGCTCAGGATGTTCGCGACCGAGTGCAGTCGGTTCTGAGGCAACTGCCGCCAGGCACAGATCCCCCCATAGTCCAGAAACAGGACAGCGACTCTCAGCCGGTGATGAGCATCGCCTTGTCTGGAGACAGGTCGATACGAGAATTGACCGAGATTGCCGACAAAGTTGTCAAAGTCAACATCGAGCGATCCATCGGAGTCGGTGATGTCGGAATTAACGGAGGTCTGGGCCGGTCGATCAATATCTGGGTCGATGCCGACTTGCTTTCGGCCTATAAAATCCCGATCACACAGGTGAGAAATGCCCTGGTCAGGCAGAACGCAGATGTCCCCGGCGGAAACGTCGATACCGGACGGCGCGAACTCGTCCTGCGAACGATGGGAAGAATCGTCGATCCCAAACTGTTCGACGACATGGTTGTTACTTCCATTAATGGGAATCCCGTCAAGATCCGGGATATCGGCTACGCTGAAGATGGAACCAAGGAACAGCGTTCAGTATCGAGACTCAATGGCGTCCCTTCTGTAACTCTCGAGATTGTCCGCCAGTCGGGATCGAATACGGTTGCAGTCATTGACGATGTCAAGAAAAATCTTCAACGCGTCCGATCGCTTCTGCCTCCCGACGTAAAGATGGAGATCATCAACGATCAATCGGTCTACATCAAAAATGCACTCAACGAGATCAATGTCCACCTGGTTTTAGGAAGTCTTCTCGCCTGTCTGGTCGTTCTCATTTTCATGCGGTCGTGGCGCTCGACGATCATCGCCGGCGTCGCCATTCCAGCGTCGGTGATCGCAACCTTCGGGATGATGCGGGCGCTCGATTTCACGCTCAACAGCGTTACGATGCTTTCACTGGTGCTGATGGTCGGAGTGGTCATCGATGACGCCATCGTCGTTCTCGAAAACATCTTCCGCTTTATCGAAGAGAAGAAGATGGAGCCGATGATTGCAGCCAGAGAGGCCACAAAGGAGATCGGTCTGGCCGTTATGGCAACGACCTTCTCCCTGGTTGTCATCTTCCTGCCTGTGTCGTTCATGTCCTCGGTCTCCGGCAGATTCCTCTACCAGTTCGGCATCACGGCTTCAGTGGCTATTCTGGTGAGCCTGCTGGTCTCGTTCACTCTTACTCCGATGATGAGCGGCAGGCTGCTGGCAGGAGACGCGAAAAAAGCCGCAAAGTCGCATGGTCCCGCCGCATCGAGAGCCGGTTTTTACGGCGTCATCGATCGTGTCTACACGAAATTACTCCACTTCGTCCTGCGATTTCGAATTCCGGTGGCGATTCTTGCCGTTCTCGTCATCTTGTCTTCCGTGCCGCTCTACCAGATGGTCAAGCAGGACTTTATTCCGAGCAACATTGATGAAGCTCAATTCAGCGTTTCGCTCAGCGGACCTGAAGGCACCAGTCTCACGGCAATGGATGAGGCACTGCGGGCGGTTGAAAACGAGCTCAAGCAGATGCCTGAAATAAGACTCATGCAGGGCACCGCCGGTAGTTCTTTCATGGGATCTGTCAATTCCGCCAACCTCTACATCAGGATTCCACCTCACGTGGAGAGAACGGTAAACTTCGAGAAATTCTGGGCTGGACTCAAACGTGGTGAGCCGCTGGCTGTGTTCAAGGGGAATTACAGCGCCAGAGATGTGCAGATGAAGATTCGTCAGCGCCTGCGCAAGTTTACTCACCTCAGGCCTTCGGTTCGCAACCCGCAGACGATCAATCTCGGCGGAGGCGGATATTCCGATATCGACTTTGCTCTGAGAGGCCCTGATCTTCTGGAACTGGTGAAATATGCCGAACAGTTGAGAGTCAGGGCTCCGCAACTCGGTCTGATCGATGCCGACGTTACTCTCAAACTCGATAAGCCTGAACTTCGCGTCGAAATTGATCGCGCCAGAGCGGCAGACCTCGGAGTCGATTCGACCGATATTGCTAACGCCCTGCGACTGATGGTCGGCGGCGATGAGCGAGTCTCACGTTTCCGCGACGAACAGATGAACGAGGATTATGACGTTCAGTTGCGTCTCAAACGCGATGATCGAAAGGATGAAGAGGCGATTTCAAGGCTCTTCGTCCCGTCAACCAAGGTCGGCCTCGTCAGACTCGATAGCGTCGTCAGCCTCAGGGAATCGAACGCATCATCGAGAATCGACAGGCTCGATCGCCAGCGCCAGGTTTCTCTGCGCGCCAGCGTCGCCCCGGGCTTCGCTCTTGCAGACCGTGTCGAGGCCCTCAGAAATGAAGTCACAAAACTGAACATGCCCTCAACTTATTCGACTACGGTCTCCGGTCGCGCTCGCGAGCTTGAAAAGACATTCACTGAATTCGTTCTCGCGTTTCTGCTCTCGATCGCATTCATGTACATGATCCTTGCGTCGCAGTTCGAAAGCATCATTCACCCGGTGACCATTCTTCTCAGTCTGCCTCTGGCTGTCCCGTTCGCTTTAATATCGCTCTTGATGTTCGATGAGACCCTGAATTTATACTCGGCTCTTGGCATCCTGGTTCTGTTCGGGGTCGTCAAGAAGAACGCCATTCTTCAGATCGACCATATGAACGGCCTGCGCGCCAAAGGCATGCCTCGATACGACGCGATCATTCAGGCCAACAGAGACCGCCTGCGCCCGATTCTCATGACCACACTGGCACTGGTTGCCGCCATGCTGCCTCTGGCAGTCGGCACCGGCCCCGGCGCCGAAGAGCGGCGCTCGATTGCCATTGTCGTTATCGGCGGCCAATCTCTCTCGCTGCTTCTGACTCTCCTCGTCACTCCCGTAGCTTATTACATCTTTGACGACATTGGCGCCTGGCTCAAGAGTCGTTTTACTCGCACCAAAGTTAAACAGTCCGGAGCTGGATCGGCACCAGACAATTCAGAATTGCCGTCTCCCGTGCAGCACGGAGCCGCCAGATCAAATGCCGGTGCGGTTCAGGTCGATTCGCAGGGGCTGGTCTATTTCAATACCGATACCGAAAACGCCATCATCGTCTTCGATGCCGACGGGAAATTCATCCGCTCATCCGGCCGTGAATGGAAGGCCGATACTGAAGGCACCGGCACTCACGGAATGCTGCTTCGCCGGGAAGGAAAGGAAGATTTCATCTATCTGACCAATCTCGCCAGGCACGAATTCGCCAAACTGACCCTCAAGGGAGATCCGGTATGGGTCAAAGGCTATCCGGAAAATTCAGGCGTTTATAAAAATAAAAATCAGTTCAAGCCCACAGGCATAGCCGTGGCGCCAAACGGTGACTTCTACGTTACGGACGGATACGGCGAAAATTACATTCACCGATTCAATGCCGGCGGCAAGCACCTCAACACGTGGGGAGGCAAGGGAAAAGAGGACGGCAAGTTCAACACCCCGCATGCAATCATGATCGACACTAGAGAGAAGACCCCGACCGTGCTCGTCACCGATCGAGCCAATCATCGCCTGCAGTGGTTCTCTCTTGAAGGGGCGCATCTGAAGACTCTCGATGGAGTTGAAGGCGATCTGCTCAGATTCCCGGCCACGCTGCATCAGCGCGGAACCGATATCGTCGTCGGCGATCTGGCCGGTCGCATCACCATCCTTGACAGGAACAACAAGCTCGTGACTCATCTCGGCGACAACGTCGATCCAAGAAAACGCGGGACCAATAAAGTCGGCCCCGACGGGTGGCTCGACGGTCAATTCATCTCACCGCACGGAGTCTGCTGGGATCAAAAGGGCAACCTCGTCGAAGAGTGGATGTCCATCGGCCGAATCGTAAAGTTGAAGCGAATAAAATAGATCACAAGATACGAAACCTCCGCAGGTGCATTGAAAAGATCATTCCTTGACGAATTCCAGTCCTTCTATCGCCTCTTCGATCCACTCCTGTGTGATTGAACTTTGGTTGATCACCGTGTGTGCCTAGATCCTTGCGGCTTTCGACATAGGACCGCAGGTTGAGCAACGAGGCTGTGAGCGCAGTTCGTGTAATTCCAGTGACGCGCGGTTGGTAGAGCAGCCCGACCTCATTCATGAGCCCGGTTATTTCCGCCGGGCTGTTGTTTTGCAGGCGGCTCATCAGATGAATCCCCAGGCCGACTATGTGACCGTGAGTGAACGGACGCTGCAACCGTTCTTCGAGTTCGTAAAACAGGTAATGCTCCGAACCTTCCTCCACTCGGAAATGCCCGGCGGGCAGGCAAATTGTGTTGAGCCGCATACACCCTTCGACAATGGCCCACAAGCCCTCATCGTTGCATTCTCGAATGTCTTGCTTATGTTTTCGCAGCATTTCGATGATGTCTGACGCCTGCGATACTGTATTGGCTGAAAACGGGTATTCACTTTTTCCGGCACTTTCTGCAAGTTTCCAGTCGAAAGAAGCTGTATGAATCGAGAACAGGTCACCGACGCCGGCTATGTTCAACTCAGGCGGGGCTGTGCGAATCACGTCGTAATCGATGACCAGCGGGTCGGGGCTGGCGTGTCCGAGGTAGATCACGCGATGGCCCTGTCGCAACCCTGCTGCCGGCGTCGTGAAGGCATCCACGCTGAGAATCGTTGGGGCGGTAACCAGGCGGATGCCGCGTTTCCATGAAAAGTATTTTCCAAGATCGATCGCCTGGCCACCGCCGATGGCCAGTACCGTATCACACTCAGGAGCCAGGGCGATCTGGCGTTCGACGACTTCCTGTTCCATAGATTCAACCATCAGGACAGCTTCCGGCGTCGCTCCAAGCAGATCTTTGGTGATGCTCCACGGAATTTCCATAGTAGTGACTACAAAACGTCCTAGTTCACGCCCCACCCCTGTCAGGCAGCCGCCGCCTGTACGCAGCGAGAGCACATTGGTTTGCCCTTCGATCATGGTCTTGTCTCACTCCCCTTGTCGGATAACTGCGGAGGACCTGCAAGGCCTTCGCGTATGCGTCGTTTGATTAGTCCGAAATAGACTGCTGATCCGGCCATCAAGGCGAAGGCCGTCGCTTTTGCAGGCAGGTATTTATCGTTCCATCCTGGTATGTCTGTCGGCGGAACAGTCAGGGCCAGTACCAGCGACAGCGCCCACATCAGAGCCAGCCATCGCAGCAGAGTCCAGCCTCGCCCCGGCACAACCAGAGGCCCGGCAAGCAGTGCTGCCAGTATGATCCCGGCATATCCAAGATAACCAGCGACGGCGGAGACGCTCGAAATGAGGTCCGTCTGCCTTAACAGCAGTACGATGGCGGTCGAAAGCAGCCAGACCAGGATCACTGCGTTGCGGGGGGTACTGCGATGAGGATCGATGCGGCTCAGCCACCGAGCGCCGGGCAGCATGCCATCACGCGAAAGCGAAAAAAGCAATCTCGATGCAGCGGCCATGCTGGCGATGGCGCAGGCAAAGATGGATACCGCCACCACAACCAGAGCCGCCAACAGCCAGTGTGGGCCAAACCTTTGCTGCAGCACCGAGATCAATGGAGAATCCTGCCCCTGTGTGGCGCGAACATCGTCGATGGAGAGCACTATCCCAACAAGCAGGAGGAAACCCAAAAGCCCGGAACCCAGCAAGGAAGTGAGCATTGCCCGCGGTACCGTCCGGCGCGGATCGTGCGTCTCCTCGGCCAGATCGGCAGCAGCCTCAAACCCTGTCAGACACCAGGCGCCCATCAACAATGAAAGCGCGAAGGCAGAAAAGCCGGCGGACTGCCCGCTGGAAAGTTGCCGTGACCGGCCAGTTTCGACAGGTTCACCCCGCCAGTCCAGCAGCGCAAACAATGCTATTGTGATGGCTATTACTCCAAACAGTTCGGCGTAAACTCCCGTATTATTCAGCCACGCTGCCAGCCGCATCCCGAACAAATGAATCAGGGCCACCAGCAGGATCACCACCGTCGTGATCCAGGCTACAGTCATCGGCAAGGCGCCTTCTGGCCAAATGAAAGCACAAAGAGCCGAGGCCAGCGCGCTGCAGACAACAGGGAATCCGGTCAGGAACTGCACCAGCAAAAGCCAGCCGGTGAAGAATCCAAAATGAGGATTGACCAGCGTGCGCTCCATTGGTACCCATACCCGGCAATCGGGGAAGCTCACCGCCAGCCGCGACATGACAAGCACCACCAGCGTCTGACTCCCATCACCACCAGCCACGACCAGACGATCCCCGGCCCGACCTGCACAAAGCCATGACGAAAAATTGGCTAAGATACCGGTACTGATCGAAATCAGAGAGAACGCGATCGCGAAACTGAGAACGACCCAAGCGAGCGCTGTAATTGCTGCTGTATCCGAACCTCGCCAGTTCGCCGCATCCTGTTCGTCGGTTGATATATGGTTTTTCATCAGCCTTTCCAGACAATTGTGGCAATGCTTTCCGGCCGTAGGCTCAGAGTGAGCAGTGGAACTCCCATTGAGAATTCCACTTCTCGTTCAGCTTTCGCTCCATTGGCAACTATCAGTACCAAAGGTTGCCGTCAGGATTCCGAAAGACGACGTTGGCAAGCTCGCCGGAAGGTTCGGAGCTGATGCGCACTGCACCGCGTGCAATGAACTTATGAACCGCCCGTAAAGGTCAAAATCGAAATGTTCGCTGACTTCAAGTGAGACTGGATTGAGTGAGAGAATTGTTCTTGCCGCGCGAAAGGGGCCATTGTTCGGTTTCCGGTTATCGTCGAGCATGGTGACCCGGGCGTTATAACTGGAGAGCATCGGTTGCGCAGTCGGTCGATCAACTGACGGCCTTACGTATTCCAAAGATCGACCTTCGGTGAAGTGAATCGGAGTTTTCGGGAACTGACGGTGAAAATGTCGACATTCCGTCGGTAGACCGGCGTAGCTATGAATGCTACGCCATCGACAAATCGAGCGGTTCTTGCGTCGCTCAGAATCGTGCGCGGGTAGTCGATTCCAGGATCATCGTCCTTCGGTGATACGTTGTGTTGTGATCGTAGCACCAGATTCCTGGTCTTGAGCCCATGTGATCGCGGAGCGCCGGTCCAAGGTGGTCGCGGATGAAGTCTCGTGTCTCCTGATCTGCAGTCCAGTGGTGATGATGGGCAGTGCCAGCGCGAATCCTTTCTTCGCTCGGTCGACGCCGGGCCCATTCTGCACGGTCACCGCGTAAACCTTGTACTCCTGCGTCGTCGTACCTTTCAGAATTTCACGAAGTAATCGCGTAGGTGGCATACCATTGCGGGAGCAAACCCACCAATCAATGACCTCAGTCTTCATCCAGCCGGCGGGCTCTGTGGCGAAGCCAAGAACAGCAGTCTTTGTTCATTTCCTCTGTGCATCAGGCCGCAGGATGTAGTCCCTGTCTTTATCGATGGAAAACGCTTCAACTCGGGATCCTTCAGCCCCGGCGGCAGGTCGTCATATGAGTACCAGGGATTTCCTGTGAAGTCTGGCGCGCCCATGCGTATTCGTGATGAGGTTCATGCCGATACCAGTTGTCGGACTCACTATGTGTCTGACAACCCGCGCCCGTTGTGACGGTTCAAGGCGCGAGATTCCGGCATAGGCTGGTTCCAGCGATGACCCGAATCCGACGATGGTCTGGTATGAGCGCCCAGGGTTGATGGATATACTGTAAACGGCGGACTGTGCGCTGCGGCCCGGTTAATTCTGGGGAGAGAATTCAACCGGAGGCTGTTCCGCGCATTCGCTGCTGCCGATCGACCGAACTGGCCCACACGCGCTGCAGGCCGGCCGGCCGCACGAGCTCCTATAGCTGCCAGACTCAACGCCGATACGATGTGGCCAAAAGCCCTCCTCGTCAGATTAGCCATTCGAGACTCCTTGGTTTAATATTTTTCCGATTGTCACGGCGGACGGGTTACCCACAAAGACTATCGGGGCGATTACGGCCTGCCGATAAATAAATCGACCATTGGAAATCTATCGCCTTACAAACATGATACATTTTATTGAACTCCTGATTGGTGCCAGTCACCTTGCGCCCATACGTATTCATCTTTTTGCCTGCTATCTTTTTCTGGCGATCACGCATATCGGAATATATGTGACTGCGCTGTTCTCGGTGCTTGCATACCTGATTGCCTTTCTCTGAATGGAGCTCAGCCGTAAGGCTACGGGCTTTCCTTTCTTTTCGGTCTTTATTATTACATCGACAACACGAGCCAGAGGGAGGGGCGGATAGCTTCTGGCGTTCCGTCTATGGATTCGCCGCTCTCATCCACGTTTCTCTCTTACGTCAGTTGGGAGTTGGCGGACGATCATTCTGGGCAATGTCGAAGCGAAACCCCGTGATGTGCGTAATTTCAATTCAGGATATTGTCAGGCGAAGATGCACCACGACTTTTTCTGGCCTGGCTTGATGATGTATCT
>JADJLO010000044.1 GCA_016710075.1 Acidobacteriota bacterium
TTACCACCGGCGAAATAAAGAAGGTCGTTGGAACTCCCCTTTCGATTTTCTCAAACCGACTGATCCGGCGCCAGGGTGGACACCGATGATCAGCAGTTGAAATTTGGAAGGGCGAGGTTATGATCTTAACTGGGCGTTGATCAACGGCAAACCCGGAACCTTTACGGCTGGCAGCTCGGGTTGATGAACCCTCCTCTGGCAGACAAATGGAAGTCTGGACCACCGAGCCTGGAGTTCAGTTCTATATTGGCAATTTCTCGATAGCACGGCCGACGCAGCAAGGAAAACAAGGCTTATAAATTCCGCTACGGATTCTGTCTTGAGACTCAGCATTTTCCTGATTCTCCCGAACAAAGCAGTTTCCCCTCGACCGTGCTGAGAAAAGGCGCGAGTTGCAAAACAACGACCATCCCATAAATTTTCAGTCAAATGAGCAAATCAACCAGGAGCGCGAGGCCGAAGCCCTTTCCGTGGTGATTTTCACGGTCATCACCTTCGTCGTATTGGTAGCGACGGTGCTATTTTTACTGGTGAAGAGGCGAGACCTTGCTTCGTCTGTGGCCCCGGCCAATCAGCCCCCCTGCTGCCGTAGAGGTCGAAGTGAGCCGGGCTCCGGCGCCTGGCCCAGCTCCCGAGGAATGGTCTGGATTCCGGGCGGAACCTTCTGGATGGGCTGCGGGGGACATGCGCCTTGCCGGATGCCCTTCCAATGCACCAGTCACCATCGACGAATACTGGATTGATAAATCCCCGGTCCTTTTTGTGCGAATTTCAAATTCGTCAAAGATAGAGAGCTATGGGACCGTTGCGGAAAAAGACCAGATCCAAGGATTATCCCAGGGTTCGGGAAAGATGTGCTTGTGCCCGGCTGTTCGGTCTTCTCCCCGCCCGATCATCAGTGTCCCGCTGGATAATCATCTTCAGTGGTGGCGCTACGTTCCGGGCGCCAACTGGATGCATCAGAAGGACCAAAAAGCAGCATCAAGGGCAAGAGAAAATCATCCGGTTGTCCATATCGCTGGGGAAGATGCCGCAGCCTATGCCAAATGGGCCAGGAAACACTCCCACGGAAGCCGAATATGAGATTTAGCGCTCGCGGCGGACTCGATCGAAACCCTATTCCTGGGGTGATGAATTGAAACCTATTGGGACGCGGCCCAGTATCTGGCAGGAAATTTCCCCGTTCAAAATACCGCTGAGGACGGCTTTATCAGAACCTCACCCGTCTCGGCTTTCCAGCCAGCTTCGGCCTTTACGATATGGGCGACAATGTCTGGCAATGGGTGCTCCCGACTGGTACCGGCCTGATTGGCCCGAGACCATCTCAGGCTCAAACCTCATCAGAAATCCGGCCGGACCCGATGGCAGCTTCGATCCGAAAGTAGAATAGAATTTCTTTAAAAGTTCTCCGCGGAGGGTCATTCCTGTGCAGTGATCAATACTGCGTCAGATATCTGGTCGGCAGTCGCAGCAAGGGCGCTACCGATAGCGGCGCCTCTAATATCGGTATCCGCTGCGTTCTGCGTCGTCATAAAGCCACTGGACAAAGGAGTTAGGTCGCATACGTGTCGCTTGTGACTTAACTCCTCCTTCAACGCCTTGATCTCACATTTTTCAGTTTTTTCTTGTCGAATTTTAACTTTAACAAAATCTCCATCCCGCCGACTAAGTTAAGTGACAATCCTGCAACTGATTAGAGATAATATACGTCTTTAAATCAGGTTGCTGATTTGACCTTTAACCGACGCAGACTTATTAAATAATAAACAAAGAAAAAAATCGATATTGGGAATTTCAAAAGTTGAGTTATGCAAAAACTAGCTGAGATCTGTATTCGCAGAAGCCGGTAGCTTTGCGGCGATGATAATTTTGTCGCTGACGGTTGTTGGAGCCGCAAGTTATTTCAAACTCCAGGTGGACCGCTTTCCGACGATCGATCTGCCGACCGTGACGGTTCGCATCGCCGTGCCTGGCGCGTCACCGGAGGGAAGCCGAATCACAGCTTGCCAAGCCTATCGAAGAGGTTGTCAGCACGGTTGAAGGCGTCGGAAACAGCAGATCGGTATCCAGCCAGGGCAGATCCTTCGTCATGGCGACCTTCAATCTCGATAGAGATATCAAACCGCTACTCAGGATGTTCGCGACCGAGTGCAGTCGGTTCTGACAACTTCTGCCACGGGCACAGATCCCCCATGGTCAGAAACAGGACAGCGACTTTCTCAACCGGTGATGAGTATCGCCTTGTCTGGAGACAGGTCGATACGAGAATTGACCTAAAGTTGCCGACAAGAAGTTGTCAAAGTCAACATCGAGCGATCCATCGGAGTCGGTGATGTCAGAATTAACGGAGGTCTGGGCAGATCGATCAATATCTGGGTCGTGCCGACTATGCTTTTTCGGCCTATAAAATCCCGATCACGCAGGTGAGAAATGCCTGGTCAGGCAGAATGCAGATGTCCCTGGCGGAAACGTCGATACCGGACGGCGCGAACTCGTCCTGCGAAGACGATGGGAAAAGAGATCGTCGATCCCAAACTGTTCGACGACATGGTTGTTACTTCCGTGTCGGAATCCGATCCGGGATATCGGCTACGCTGAAGATGGAACCAAAGAACAGCGTTCGTTATCGAGACTCAATGGCGTCCCTTCTGCTTAACTCTCGAGATTGTCCGCCAGTCAGAGCGAATACGGTTCAAGTCATTGACGATGTGAAGAAGAATCTTCAACGCGTCAAATGGCTTCTGCCTCCCGACGTAAAGATGGAGATCATCAACGATCAATCGGTCTACGTCAAAATGCGCTCAACGAGGATCAATGTCCACCTGGTTTAGGAAGTCTTCTCGCCTGTCTGGTCGTTCTCGTTTCATGCGGTCGTGGCGCTCGACGATTATCGCCGGCGTCGCCATTCCGGCATCACGAAATCACGACCTTCAGGATGATGCGGGCCCTCGATTTCACGCTCAACAGCGTCACGATTCTTTTCACTGGTGCTGATGGTCGGATTGGTCATCAATGGCGCCGTCGTCGTTCTCGAAAACATCTTCCGCTTTATCGAAGAAGAAGATGGAGCCGATGATCACTGACAGAGAGGCCACAAAGGTCGGCCGTTATGGCAACGACCTTCTCCCTGGTTGTCATCTTCCTGCCTGTGTCGTTCCTGTCCTCGGTCTCCGGCAGGTTCCTCTACCGGTTCGGCATCACGGCTTGAGTGGCTATTCTGGTGAGCCTGCAGGTCTCGTTCCTCTTACTCCGGGTGGGCGGCGGGCTGCTGGCAGGAGACGCGAAAAAGCCGCAAATTCACATGGTCCCGCCGCATCGAGCCGGTTTTTACGGCGTCATCGATCGTGTCTACAAAAATTACTCCACTTCGTCCTGCGATTTCGAATACCGGTGGCGATTCTTGCCGTTCTCGTCATCCTGTCTTCCCGTGCCGCTCTACCAGATGGTCAAGCAGGACTTTATTCCGAGCAACATTGATGAAGCTCAATTCAGCGTTTCGCTCAGCGGACCTGAAGAACCAGTCTCACGGCAATGGATGAGGCACTGAGGGCGGTTGAAAACGAGCTCAAGCAGATGCCTGAATAAGAACTCATGAGGGGCACCGCCAGTAGTTCTTTCATCTAGGATCTGTCAGATTTCCACAACCTCTACATCAGGATTCCACCTCACGCGGAGAGAACGGTAAGCTTCGAGAAATTCTAGGCTGGACTCAAGCGTGGTGAGCCGCTGGCGTGTTCAGGAATTACAGCGCCAGAGATGTGCAGATGAAGATTCGTCAGCGCCTGCACAAGTTTACTCTGCAGGCCGCCGGTTCGCAACCCGCAGACGATCAATCTCGGCGGAGGCGGATATTCCGATATCGACTTTGCTCTGAGAGGCCCTGATCTTCCTGGAACTGGTGAAGTGATACTGACGAACAGTTGAGAGTCAGGGCTCCACCCAACTCAGTCTGATCGATGCCGACGTCACTCTGAAACTCGATAAGCCTGAACTCGCGTCGAAATTGATCGCGCCAGGCAGCAGACCTCAGGTCGATTCGACCGATGTGCCAACGCCACCGGCTGATGGTCAGCGGCGATAAGGCGGTCTCACGTTTCCGCGACGAACAGATGGACGGGGATTATGGCGTTCAGTTGCGTCTCAAACCGATGATCGGAAGGATGAAGAGGCGATTTCAAGGCTCTTCGTCAATCAACCAAGATCGGCCTCGTCAGACTCGATAGCGTCGTCAGCCTCAGGGAATCCGGAGCATCATCCGAGAATCGAGCGGCTCGATCGCCAACACCAGGTTTCTCTGCGCGCCAGCGTCGCCGGGCTTGCTCTTGCAGACCATGTCGAGGCCCTCAGAAATGATCCACAAAACTGAACATGCCCTCAACTTATTCGACTACGGTCTCCGGACGCGCTCATGACTTGAAAGACATTCACTGGAATTCGTTCTCGTTTCTGCTCTCGATCGCATTCATGGCCTAGATCCTTGCGTCGCAGTTCGAAAGCATCACTCACCCGGTGACCATTCTTCTCAGTCTGCCTCTGGCTGTCCCGTTCGCTTTAATATCGCTCTTGATGTTCGATGAGACCCTGAATTTATACTCGGCTCTTGGCATCCTGGTTCTGTTCGGGGGTCGTCAAGAAGAACGCCATTCTTAGATCGACGCCATATGAACGGCCTGCGCGCCAAAGGATGCCCTCGATACGACGCGATCATTCAGGCCAACAGAGACCGCCTGCGCCCGATTCTCATGACCACACTGGCCTGGTTGCCGCCATCGCTGCCTCTGGCAGTCGGCACCGGCCCGGCCGCCGAAGAGCGGCGCTCGATTGCCATTGTCGTTATCGGCGGCCAATCTCTCTCGCTGCTTCTGACTCCTCTCTCGTCACTCCGTCGCTTATTACATCTTTGATGACATTGGCGCCTAGCTCAAGAGTCGTTTTACTCGCACCAAAGTTAAACAGTCGGAGCTGGATCGGGACCAGACAATTCAGAATTGCCGTCTCCGTGCAGCACGGAGCCGCCAGATCAAATGCCGGTGATTAAGGCAGCATTCCGGCATTATTTTCGGCATTTGTTCGAGGAGTCCGAATGCAACGATTTCAAGCAGGAAGAATTCAGCCGCAGAAATTTCATAACCAGGTTTGGATTTGGAGTAGCGGCTTCAACCATGCTGGGAGGGAGCTTTATGGAAACTCTGGCTGCCCGCCGTGACAATGAGGTTCTGATACTCGGATCCGGCAGACACCGTTATGAATGGGTCCGTGGTTGGGGAAGACTGCCCGAAGGAATGAAACTGGGCAGCACTCACGGTGCGGTTCAAGTCGATTCACAGGGGCTGATCTATTTCAATACCGATACCGAAAACGCCATCATCGTCTTCGATGCCGACGGGAAATTCATCCGCTCATTCGGCCGTGAATGGAAGGCCGATACTGAAAGCACCGGCACTCACGGAATGCTGCTTCGCCGGGGAAAGGAAGATTTCATCTATCTGACCAATCTCGCCAGGCACGAATTCGCCAAACTGACCCTCAAGGAGACCCGGTATGGGTCAAAGGGCTATCCGGAAAATTCAGGCGTTTATAAAAATAAAATCAGTTCAAGCCCACAGGCATAGCCGTGGCGCCAACGGTGACTTCTGCGTTACGGACGGTACGGCGAAAACTACATTCACCGATTCAATGCCGACGGCAAGCACCTCAACACGTGGGGAGGCAAGAAAGAGGACGGCAAGTTCAACACCATGCAATCACAGTCGACACTGAAGAGAAGACCCCGACCGTGCTCGTCACCGATCGAGCCAATCATCGCCTGCAATGGTTCTCTCTTGAAAGGCGCATCTGAAGACTCTCGATGGAGTTATAGGCGATCTGCTCAGATTCCCGGCACGCTGCATCAGCGCGGAACCGATATCGTCGTCGGCGATCTGGCCGGTCGCATCACCATCCTCGACAGGAACAACAAGCTCGTGACTCATCTCGGCGACAACGTCGATCCAAGAAAACGGGACCAATAAAGTCGGCCCCGACGGGTGGCTCGACGGTCAATTCATCTCACCGCACGGAGTCTGCTGGGATCAAAAGGGCAACCTCTACATCGAAGAGTGGATGTCCATCGGCCGAATCGTAAAGTTGAAGCGTATTAAATAGATCAGCATGCGAAACCTCCGCAGGTGCATTGAAAAGATCATTCCTTGACGAATTCCAGTCCTTCTATCGCCTCTTCGATCCACTCCTGTGTGATTGAGCTTTGGTTGATCACCGTGTGCCATAGATCCTTGCGGCTTTCGACATAGGACCGCAGGTTGAGCAACGAGGCTGTGAGCGCAGTTCGTGTAATTCCATATTTGCGCGGTTGGTGAGCAGCCCGACCTCATTCAGAGCCCGGTTATTTCCGCCGGGCTGTTGTTTGCAGGCAGCTCATCAGATGAATCCCCAGGCCGACTATGTGACCGTGGTGAACGGACGCTGCAACCGTTCTTCGAGTTCGTAAAACAGGTAATGCTCGAACCTTCCTCCACTCGGAAATGCCCGGCGGGCAGGCAAAGGTGTTGAGCCGCATGCACCCTTCGACAATGGCCCACAAGCCCTCATCGTTGCATTCTCGAATGTCTTGCTTATGTTTTCGCAGCATTTCGATGATGCCTGACGCCTGCGATACTGTGTTGGCTGAAAACGGGTATTCACTTTTTCCGCACTTTCTGCAAGTTTCCAGTCGAGAGAAGCTGTATGAATCGAGAACAGGTCACCGACGCTGGCTATGTTCAACTCAGGCGGGGCTGTGCGAATCACGTCGTAATCGATGACCAGAGGGTCCGGGGCTGGCGTGTCCGGGTAGATCACGCGATGGCCCTGTCGCAACCCTGCTGCCGGCGTCGTGAAGGCATCCACGCTGAGAATCGTTGGGGGCGGTAACCAGGCGGATGCCGCGTTTCCCATGAAAGTATTTTCCAAGATCGATCGCCTGGCACCGCCGATGGCCAGTACCGTATCACACTCAGGAGCCAGGGCGATCTGGCGTTCGACGACTTCCTGTTCCATAGATTCAACCATCAGGACAGCTTCGGCGTCGCTCCAAGCAGATCTTTGGTGATGCTCCACGGAATTTCCATAGTAGTGACTACAAAACGTCCTAGTTCACGCCCCACCCCTGTCAGGCAGCCGCCGCCTGTACGCAGCGAGAGCACATTGGTTTGCCCTTCGATCATCATGGTCTTGTCTCACTCCCCTTGTCGGATAACTGCGGAGGACCTGCAATGCCTTCGCGTATGCGTCGTTTGATTAGTCCGAAATAGACTGCTGATCCGGCCAGCAAGGCGAAGGCCATCGCTTTTGCAGGCAGGTATTTATCGTTCCATCCTGGTATGTCTGTCGGCGGAACAGTCAGGGGCCAGTACCAGCGACAGCGCCCACATCACAGCCAGCCATCGCAGCAGAGTCCAGCCTCGCCCCGGCACAACCAGAGGCCCGGCAAGCAGTGCTGCCAGAATGATCCCGGCATATCCAAGATAACCAGCGACGGCGGAGACGCTCGAAATGAGGTCCGTCTCTGCCTTAACAGCAGTACGATGGCGGTCGAAAGCAGCCAGACCAGGATCACTACGTTGCGGGGGGTACTGCGATGAGGATCGATGCGGCTCAGCCACCCGGGCGCCGGGCAGCATCTGCCATCACGCGATAGCGAAAAAGCAATCTCGATGCAGCGGCCATCACTGGCGATCGCGCAGGCAAAGATGGATACCGCCACCACAACCAGAGCCGCCAACAGCCAGTGTGGGCCAAACCGTTCCTGCAGCACCAAGATCAATGGAGAATCCTGCCCCTGTGTGGCGCGAACATCGTCGATGGAGAGCACTATCCCAACAAGCAGGAGGAAACCCAAAAGCCCGGAACCCAGCAAGGAAGTGAGCATTGCCCGCGGTACCGTCCGGCGCGGATCGTGCGTCTCCTCGGCCAGATCGGCAGCAGCCTCAAACCCTGTCAGACCCAGGCGCCCATCAGCAGAAAGCGCGAAGGCAGAGCCGGCGGACTGCCCGCTGGAAAGTTGCCGTGACCGGCCAGTTTCGACAGGTTCACACCCCGCCAGTCCAGCAGCGCATACAATGCTATTGTGATGGCTATTACTCCAGACAGTTCGGCGTAAACTCCCGTATTATTCAACCACGCTGCCAGCCGCATCCCGAACAAATGAATCAGGGCCACCAGAGGATCACCACCGTCGTGATCCAGGCTACAATCATCGGCAAGGCGCCTTCTGGCCAAATGAAAGCACAAGAGCCGAGGCCAGGCGCTGCAGACAACAGGAATCCGGTCAGGAACTGCACCAGCAAAAGCCAGCCGGTGAAGAATCCAAAATGAGGATTGACCAGCCGCGCGCTCCATTGGTACCCATACCCGGCAATTGGGAAGCTCACCGCCAGCCGCGACATGACCAGAACCACCAGCGTCTGACCTCCCATCACCACCAGCCATGACCAGACGATCCCCCGGCCCGACCTGCACAAAGCCATGACGAAATTGGCAAATACCGGTACTGATCGAAATCAGAGAGAACGCGATCGCGAACTTGAAAACGACCCAAGCGAGCGCTGTAATTGCTGCTTGTATCCGAACCTCGCCAGTTCGCCGGCATCCTGTTCGTCGGTTGATATATGGTTTTTTCATCAGCCTTTCCAGACAATTGTGGCAGTGCTTTCCGGCCGCAGGCTCAAGTGAGCAGTGGAACTCCCATTGAGAATTTCCACTTCTCGTTCAGCTTTCGCTCCATTGGCAACTATCAGTACCAGGTTGCCGTCAGGATTCCGAAAGACGACGTTGGCAAGCTCGCCGGAAGGTTCGGAGCTTTCGATGCGCACTGCACCGCGTGCAATGAACTTCATGAACTGCCCGTAAAGGTCAAAATCGAAATGTTCGCTGACTTCAAGTGAGACTGGATTGAGTGAGAGAATTGTTCTGCCGGCGCGAAAGGGGCCATTGTTCGGTTTCCGGTTATCGTCAATTATCGGTGACCCAGGCGTTATAACTGGATCATGGTTGCGCAGTCGGTCGATCAACTGACGGCCTCCACGTATTCCAAAGATCGACCCTTCGGTGAAGTGAATCGGAGTTTTCGGGAACTGACTGTGAAAAGTCGACATTCCGTCGGGGAGACCGGCGTAGCCATGAAATGCTACGCCATCGACAAATCGAGCGGCTTCTGCGTCGCTCAGAATCGTGCGCGGGTAGTCGATTCCAGGATCATCGTCCTTCGGTGATACGTTGTAGTTGTGATCGTAGCACCAGATTCTGGTCTTGAGCCCATGACGGCGGAGCGCCGGTCCAAGGTGGTCGCGGATGAAGTCGCGTTCCTGATCGCCAGTCCAGTGGCATGATGGGTAGTGCCAGCGCGAATCCTTTTCTTTCGCTCGGTCGACGCCGGGCTCATTCTGCACGGTCACCGCGTAAACTTGTACTCCTGCGTCGTCGTACCCTTTCAGGAATTTCACGAAGTAATCGGCGTAGGTGGCATACCATTGCGGGAGCAAACTCCCACCAATCAATGACCCCGTAGTCTTCATCCAGCCGGGCGGGCTCCAGGGCGAAGCCAAGAACAGCAGTTCTTTGTTCATTTCCCGTGCAAGCCTCAGGGCCGGCAGGATGTAGTCCCTGTCTTTATCGATGGAAAAACGCTTCAACTCGGGATCCTTTTCTCCCGGCGGCAGGTCGTCATATGAGTACCAGGGATCCCCTGTGAAGTCTGGCGTGCCCCATGCATATTCGCATGAGGTTCATGCCGATACCAGTTGTCGGACTCACTATGCGCCCGACAACCCGCGCCCGTTGTGACGGTTCAAGGCGCGAGAGATTCCAGCATGTGGCTGGTTCCAGCGATGACCCGAATCCGAGCATGGTCTGGTATGAGCGCTCAGGGTTGATGGATATGCTGTAAACGGCGGACTGTGCGCTGCGGCCCGGTTGTTTCCGGGGAGAGAATTCAACCGGAGGCTGTTCGCTCATTCGCTGCTGCCGATCGACCGAACTGGCCCACATGCGCGCTGCAGGCCGGCCGGCTGCACGAGCTCCTATAGCTGCCAGACCTAACGCCGATACGATGTGGCCAAAAGCCCTTCTCGTCAGATTAGCCATTCGAGACTCCTTGGTTTAATATTTTTCCGATTGTAATGGCGGACTTGTCACTCCACAAAGACTATCGGGGCGATTACGGTCTGCCGATAAATAAATCGACCATTGGAAATCTATCGCCATACAAACATGATACATTTTATTGAACTCCTGATTGGTACAGTTACCTCGCGCCCCTACGTATTCGTCTTCTTTGCCTGCTATCTTTTTCTGGCGATCACGCATATCGGAATGAGGCGCACGGCTCTGTTCTCGGTGATTGCATACCTGATTGCCTTTCTTTCTGAATGGAGCTCAGCCGTGGCGGCCACGGGCTTTCCTTTCGGTCTTTATTACTACATCGACAATACGAGCCAGAGGGAGTTGTGGATAGCCGGCGTTCCGTTCATGGATTCGCTCTCATTCACGTTTCTCTCTTACGTCAGTTGGGAGTTGGCGACGATCATTCTGGGCAATGTCGAAGCGAAACCTGGTGATGTGCGCAATCTCAATGCGGATATTGTCAGGCGAAGGTGGACCACGACCTTTCTGGCCTCGTTTCTGATGATGTATCTGGACATTATCATCGACCCGGTGGCGCTCAAGGGAGACCGGTGGTTTCTAGGGAAGATCTACTACTATCCTGACGGCGGCAGTTATTTTGGCATCACCCTGGCAAATTTCTTCGGCTGGTTTTTCGTTTGCTTTGCCATCATCAGGCTGTTTATTCTTCTGGAGCGGGTCTTTTTTAAACGCTCAAATACTACTGACAGGGGAATAATGCACTACCCCTACAAGGCCATTGGGCCGGTGGGGCTCTATCTGGGAGTGCTGGGATTCAATCTCTTCATGACCTTTTGGATCGGAGAGAGGATGCTTGGAGTTGTTGGTGTTATCATTACTCTGCCTGTGATTCTGCTGGTTCTTCTTGGATTGCTCAAGGGCCGGCTGCTCAAAATAGAAGCCTGATTCCTGAACTTTTATCTCTCTTTGCGAAAAGAATACTCCATCCATAGCCGCCATCTTGGGCGACTTAGCCCGATGGATCGTCTTTAGCTTGATTTTCAATGTAACGCTTGATGACCTCCAACGGAGCGCCGCCACAGGTCAGAACACAGTAAGAGCGATGCCAGAAAACAGGCTCCCAATATGTCTTCCGAATCTCCACGCTGAAATCCCTGCGGATCAGCCTGGAGGAAACCGTCTTGAGGTTGTTGACCAGCTTGCTCAGTTCGATGACCGGCGTTGCCGCAAACAACAAGTGAACGTGATCCTGTTCGCCGTTGAATTCGATCAAGCCGCACTCCCATTTGCCAAGCGTGTCTTCAAATATCTCGCGCAACCGCTTCATCATCGCCGGACTGATTACCTTGCGGCGGTATTTGGTAACGAGAACCAAGTGATACTGAAGCGAGTAAGCGCAGTGATTGAGGGTCGAAAGGGATTGTTTTGCCATAATGAACTAAGTATAATGCCGGGAGTGAAAGCATACAAGTTCAAGTTAAAAACCAATCCCGCCTTTGAGCAAGCCTGCGTTTTCACGCTCGATACTTGCCGTGAACTCTATAACGCCAGCCTTCAAGAGCGCCGGGACGCCTATCAAATCAATCACGTCTCGCTCAACTACAATTCCCAATCGGCGCAGCTTCCCGGCATCAAAGCCCTCCGCCCGGACGTTGCCGCCGTCTACAGTCAGGTGCTTCAAGACGTTCTGCGCCGCTCTCAGAAGGCGTTCGACAACTTCTTTCGCCGCGTCAAGGCAGGTCAAAAACCGGGCTACCCAAGATTCAAGGGCAAGGCGTTCTTTGATTCGTTTGTCTATCCTCAGAGCGGTTTCCGTCTCGAAGGCGACAAACTGCACCTGAGCAAGATCGGCTCTTGCCGTGTCCGTCTATCCCGTCCGATTGAAGGCACGATCAAAACCTGCACAATCAAACGAGAAGCCGATGGCTGGTATGTCGTGTTTGCCGTTGAATGCAATCAATCCCGCTTCATCCCGAAGACTGGGAAGGCGACGGGGATAGACCTCGGGATAGAGTGCTTTGCCGCCGTGTCCAATGGCGAGCGAGTTGAAAACCCGAAACATTACCGCGCCGCCGAAAGTGAACTCAAGAGAGCACAGCGCACCGTTGCGCGCCGAAAGAACAAGCGCAGCAACCGGCGCCGGAAGGCAATCAATATTCTGGCGAGGAAGCACCTGCATATCAAAAGGCAGCGTGCCGACTTTCACCACAAGACGGCGCTTGATGTGATTCGACGTTACGATCACATCACCATCGAAGATTTGAACGTGTGCGGGATGGTCAGGAATCACCATCTCGCCAAAAGCATCAGTGACGCGGGCTGGAACCAATTTGCCAGGATCCTCACAAGCAAAGCTGCGAATGCTGGCCGTGAAGTGATTCTGGTGAACCCAGCTTATACGTCGCAAGACTGCTCCCAGTGCGGCAGTCGCGTGCGCAAGTCTCTTACGGTAAGAGAGCACCGTTGCATCAACTGCGGTTTTGTTGCGCATCGTGATCATAATGCCGCCATTAACATTCAAAAGCGTGGGCAAAAGCGCGGGGCACGTGCTTCGGGGATGGGCTACGAAGCCCGTGTGAACCGAGAAGAATCCCCCACTATAGCCGGTCATCCGGTTTAGTGGGGGAGGTGTCAATGTTGTCATGAAAAGATTTTGGTTAAGTGCTGGGTCGTTGTTCCTGCTGTCCGCGATATCCTTCGGACAATCTCCATTTACTCCAATCGCTTCCGGATACGGTGCAGGGAAGTTTCATCGCCATTGCCGATAAATTTCCGGAGTCCGCTATATGATAGCGAAGACGTTTATGTCTTCAGACCGGCAGGCGCAAGCGGCCGCGTGCCTGTGGTCTTTTTCACCCCTGGTTTCGGCAACAACGATCCTCAGGAGTATCAGTCCTTGATCAGTCACATCGTCAGTCGCGGCAATGCGCTCGTATTCGCCCCTTATCAGATCGTTTCCGGAGATGCCTCTCTGAACAAGAAGCGGTATGACACCATCTTTGCCGCTTACGAAGAAGCCGTGAGACGTTATGGCGAATCATTCGATCTGAGGCGCGTGGCCTTTGCCGGTCATTCGTATGGAGCCTCCGCTTCGTTGTCCATGGCCTGGCGGGGAGTCGTCGACAAAGGCTGGGGTGAAAAGGGCGTCGCCCTGTTTTTGATGGCTCCCTGGTACTACGCTGAAATGAGCCTCAAACAATTCGTCAATTTTCCGCCGCAGACAAAGCTCATTGTTGAGGTCTTTGACAACGACGAAATCTGCGATCACCGCATAGCCAAAGAGATCTTCGACCGGATCAACCTGCCGTCATCCGAAAAAGAGTTTGTCATTCTCAACAGCGAGAAGCGGCTTGGATATGACATGAAAGCCAGCCACGGCACCCCATCGGGTGGCGAGATCAACGCGCTCGACTACTATGGGATTTACAGACTTTTCGATGCGTTGACCGATTATTCCTTCAATAATTCGATTGCCGGGAAATCAATTGCCCTGGGCAATGGTCAGCCGGAACAGAAATTTATGGGAACCTGGCCCGATGGAGCGCCAGTCCGGCCTTTGACCGCCGGCGATTGCATCGGCGTAACCAGATCGCAGATCTCTTTTCTGTTTCCTTATTTCCCAACGACTATGGGCCTGACCACCATCTCATCGGCCGACTTCAAAACAGAGACCGGACTTGCGCCGGAATCGCTGGCCACGGCATGGGGGACAAACTTTTCTCTTTATCCGCTGGCGAACGATAATCCAGTGCTTCCTTTGGAACTCAACGGCACGGTCGTAAAGGTTCGGGACAGCTCTTGTGTCGACCGCCTTGCGCCTCTCTTCTTTGTCTCGCCGACACAGGTCAACTATCTCGTCCCCGCCGGCGCTCCCCGGCGCCGGGACCGTGACTGTTTTCAACGAGACTGGGGCTATCTCATCTGGACCGGCTTCGATAAAAAATGTCGCACCGGCTCTCTTCTCGGCAGATTCGAACGGCCAGGGAGCGGCTGCCGCTTCTGTGCTTCGCCTGAAACCTGACGGGAAGCTTCAATACGAAAAAGCGATCGAATACAGCCTCGGCCAGGGCCGCTACAACACCCTGCCGATAGATGTCAGCGACAAAAATGATCAGGTCTTTCTGCTGCTGTTCGGTACCGGGCTGAGGTATCGAAGCGCATTGAGCAATATCACGGCTCTGGTCGGGGGGATTCCAGTTGAGGTCCTTTATGCCGGCGCGCAGGGAGACTTTCCCGGTCTCGATCAGATTAATCTCAG
>JADJLO010000045.1 GCA_016710075.1 Acidobacteriota bacterium
GATAGCCTCACCCTTACGTTCCCGCATCGCCGCTTCGACGATGCCCCGCAACATCCTCGAAACGAATTGATGCAGTGGATACAAAACGCATACCAGTAAAGCGGTCCCGGTAATCCGACCGGATCAAAGAAGGCTGTTTGCCGGATAAAGACCTGGCATTGTCGCCTTGCACCTCAAATTCAAGCCAGGGCGCGACCCCGGCACTTTCATTTCTGCCGCCAGGCGCAAGCGCTGATTCGGCTCAAAGGCTTCCACGCGCCAAAATCTGGCGTTTCACCCTACTGTCGGGAATTCGGGATTCGGCCTGCCACGCCGCATACCTGCGCCACCCACCAGCAAGTCCAGCCAACCCCTTAACCGCCATAGCCAATCGCCGTAATACCAGCCGGTCTTCCCCCAATGCGCCGGATGGGAGCCAAGGCAGCGGCCGGAGGGCAGTTGAATGATGCGCGAATCCACGATGCGTGCGCCGAAACGCGCGCCTCCCTAACCACGCTGCTTTCCGGCGGAAGAAAGCGCATCAGACCAGCGTGTCTCGGCCAGTTCACGGTCTTCGTTGCCAATGGCTCGCGCAATCGCTTCAACCAGGCCGCGTGGCCGCACTTTGAAAGCTTGCAAGGCAGAACGATTTTCCCGAGGGTTGGATGACGCAGGCTCTCTTCAGTTTACGCCCGATGCGGGCATAGAGTGGCGTTACCAGGCCCAGCCAAAGACTGGAAAGGCGCGGCGTCAAGACAGGCACAGGAATGATGAAGCGCCGCAAGCCACGTTGCCGTGCATATTCCCGCATGATTTGTCCATATGAAGCTTGATCTGCGCCGCCGATTTCAAAAACCTGACTTTGTTCGGCGGGCAAGTCGAGAGCCCTCAATCAGATAGGCGAGCAGATCTTCAATCGCGATGGGCTGCGCCAGTGTGGAAACCCAACGGGAGCGATCATCACTGGAGCCGCTCAGTCAGACTGCGAATCATCTCAAGGAGACGCTGCCGGAGCCGATGACAATCGAAGCCCGGAACTCAATGACGGAACCCCGGATTCCCCAAAATCCGGCCAACCTCATCGAGCTGCGAAGATGCGCCGAAAGTTGATCTTCGCTTTTGCCCAGCCCTCCTAAATAGATGATTTTTTTTTACGCCTGCTGACCGCGCCGCCCTGGCAAAATTCAAAGCAGCCTGCTGGTCTTCAGATTCGAAATCTCCACTCCGATCCCATCGAATACACCAGGTAATAGGCTGTATGCACTCCTTGCAAGGCGGGATCTAAACTTGCCGGATCAAGCACGTCCCCTTTCACCACTTCAGTCCCTGCCCCAACCTTTGCTTGCAGGGTCTCTGGATGGCGCGCCAGGCAGCGCAATCGATGGCCTGAACTTTCCAGCATTTTCAACAATCGCCCACCAATGTAACCAGTCGCTCCTGCAATCATAATGACTCGCGCGTCATTTGAATTTCGTGAAGATGGGTTGGTCATCTGCATTTGATTTACCAAAAATGCTCCGGGTTTGTGTTTATCAACTTCGCCAAACTGCAGTCGCTCAATAATTCACTGTAACGACTATCATTTAACCGGCTTGCCGGAACTTCCTACTTCCAGTTTCAGAAGATAAGCCCTCATCCAGTTTTGTCAAGTGCAAAGACTGGACAAATGCTGGAAATACCCTCAACAAAAGAAAAGATTCATTGACAAAGCTGGATACCTTATTAAGTGATGACCGAGATGGAAGGTAAGTATTATGACTAAACCACTGTTGTACCCCATTCGCGCGGTTTCTAAACAAACCGGCATCAGCATTGAAACACTGCGTGCCTGGGAGCGCGCATTATCAAGTCGTCACGCCGCAACGCAACGAACGCGGGCGGCTTTTCACCGAAGCCGATGTGCAGCGTTTGCGGCTGTTGCGACAGGTGGTCGAACAAGGCCATGCCATCGGCCAACTGGCTGCATGACGAATGAAGAATTGCGCAGCCTGTCGGTGCAACCCGACGAGTTTGTTGACTCGTACCCGGCGATCAGGCAATTAGAACCGAGGCCGCCAGAGCCGGGACGGAAGCCCGGTCAAACTGGGAATGCGAGAGATTTAGCCAGGATGATGACGTCGATAGAACGGCTGGATTATGCCGAGGTCGAACGCGAACCCTCATTACTCTGCCGCCGTCCTGCCCCCACGCGAACTGGTTCATCGCGTTGCGCTCCCGCTCTGCAGCAAGTCGGCGAAGCCTGGCACGCGGGTAAATTGAGCATCGGACAAGAACGGATGACTTCGTCGCTTTTGCGCAATTTGCTGGGTGCGATTGTGCCATTGCACCGTCGCACGTCCCCGCCGCCGGGCTGATGTTTGCTACGCTGACGCGCGAGCAACACGAATTCGGCATTCTGCTTTCGGCCATAGCTCACGGCAGGCGGTGGCCTGGGAATCGTTTATCTGGGAACCAATCTGCCGGGCGAAGAAATCGTCAAGGCTGCGCATCAAGCTGCGCCACAAGCCGTCGTTGTCGGTCTGGTCGGAGCCAACGGCGCGCGCGCGTCAATCAGTGAGTTACAAACCATTGCCCAGCGGCTGCCCGCCCAAATCGAACTGTGGGTCGGCGGCACGAAAGATCAGGAAATTATTCGCGAAATCAAACAAACACGCGCACTCTGGCTCGATGACTTCGACAATGCTGGAACAACACCTGATGCGCCTGGGCGCGCGTTTTTGGAACGCCTGAAAATGATCAATTCGGTATCGCGGACACTCACGACCATCACAGAGCTTCTCACTGATCATCACCCGGCCCATCTCGAATGGTCCCCGCGAGATTCCTCTAATCCTCAATCACACCAGGGCAGAATGAGAAAACAATATCTGGTAGCGGCACTCGCAACCACACACGGAATTCGTTGCGCTGGTTGACATGGGATGTCAGCCAGCATATTGAGAAAAACGGGCTATGGGAATATAAGATTCCAGAGCCCTGCTGGGAATTCAAGATTGAGATTGAACTAACCAGGATATACCAGGGTTCAGGCTTGAAGGTCGCTGCCTGAATGTCCGAATCCTGGTTGTTTCAATTCAGATCAAATTTCATAGACGTACGATAGAGGATCATTTCAATGGAGATCATCACCAACAGGACACGCAAGGTTTATGACGCCGTGATTGTCGGTTCCGGTGCGGCGGGCGGAATGGCGGCGTATGTCATGGCGCGCCGGGATGAAAGTGCTTGTGCTCGAAGCCGGCAAACAGTTCGATCTATACAACGATTTCAAACACACGCCTGGCCTTACGAAGATCCGCATCGTGGACGGATACCGCGAAGCGATGCCCATAATTACAAATACGGCTTCGTCGATGGATACACTTCGCACATCTACGCCCGTCTGGATGAGAATCATATTCGACGCCCAGTGACAAGCCGTTCGACTGGGTGCGGGCTCGGGCGGTTGGAGGGCGCACCTCGTCTGGGGGGCCGGGTGAGCCTGCGCTTCAGCGATTATGACTTCAAGGCAAAGACTCACGCGAAAATCTGCCGCAACTGCCTGACGGAGTCTTTCAAACGCCGCAGCCTTTGCTTTGCGGCGAGACGATACTCAAACGCGGGGTACAAAAAACCGGAGCCCGCCTGATACCGACGCGAGCCGGCGTAACTTCGCAGAAAGAGAAGCCCCGGACATGTTCAGAAGTATCGGGCTTCGTGTCATTACTGCGGCAACTGCGGGCGTGGGTGTGATGTCGGAGCAATGTTCAATTCTCCGGTTGCACTTCTGGAACCTGCCAAATTGACCGGCAACCTTACGGTTCGCCCGAACTCTGTCGTGCGCGAAGTTTTGATGGACCGCAACACAGGCAAGGCGCGGGCGTGGCTTTGTGGACCGGGCGAGCAAGCGTGAGTACGAGGCTTTTGGGAAGGTTGTCGTACTCGGCGCCGTTTTCATCCCGAAGGCCTGGCCAACTCCAGTGGAGTGCTCGGTCATTACCTGCACGATCACACGTGGGGAGTATCCTTTACCGGCTTTGCGCCTCAACTCAAAGGGAGCGAAATCGTCAATGAAGACGGGCGTCCCTCAGGCACTTACATCCCCCGCTTCAGAAACCTTGATAAAACATCGCGGCAGGCGAACTATATTCGCGGCTTCGGATATCAGTGCGGCAGCGGCGCCGGTATCTCCCCGGACACCGCGCGGCTGCTGCCCGGATTAGGCTCGGATTTCAAACATGCGGTCAAAGCGATGGCATCCCGCGATGATTCGAATGAGCGGTTTCGGTGAAGTCCTTTCGCGGTATGAAAATAAAGTCGAAATCGATCCCAACCTGAAAGACGCCTGGAGCATTCCGTCGCTCAAGATTGACATTGCATACGGTGACAACGAGCGCGAGCTGACCAAAGATGTAATCGAGTGCGCATGATGAGATGTTTCACAACGCAGGAATAGAACTTGTCTCGGAAAACCTAATTCCGTCCGCTCCCGGTCACAGCATTCACGAAGTCGGCACTGCCCGAATGGGCAACGATCCCAGGACATCGGTCCTCAACAAATGGAATCAGGCGCACGACGTAAAGAATCTTTTTGTCGTGGATGGAAGCTGCTTTGTTTCGAGCGCCTGCGTCAATCCAACCCTCACGATTCTGGCCCTATCGATGCGCGCCAAGCGAATATGCGGTGGAACAGTTCAAGCGCAAAGCGGTTTTGATCTTTAAATATGCGAAAACAACTTCTGATAACTGATACTGTTGGCGAATTGAATTTATAACCTGTTTCCTGTTTTATTGATATTTTGGAATGGTCGAAATAAGAGGGACCGCAGGCGTCCCGCCTGCGACAATTCGTTAACCAAATCTGATATGAATGTGCAGATATTTCAATACAAGCAGGCGGGACGCCTGCGCTTCGATTTTGATTCTGTAATTTCTGACAATCTCCAAGGGATGAATTCGCCAACAGTATCGGGCAGTTATTCAAATCTTCTTGATCGGTTGAAGCGGGACAATCAGGTGCTTGAATTTTCGATCGGCATAAAATAGACGCTCTAAGTGTTATTGGAATGAAATCACATAAAATCATACAAATTAGCGTGTTTCTCATCATCCTCATCTTGCCGGTTTCCTGCTGGCACAGACACCCGGTGCATTCAGAAAGCCAAATATTCTGTTCCTTTTTCGCTGACGACCAGCGGGCAGATACAATCGCCGCATACGGCAACCCTCACATCAGGACACCTAACATTGACAGGCTGGTGGCTGGGCCCAGCTTCCGCGGTAATTTATTTTTGAGGCAACAACGGCGCGGTTTGCGTGCCCAGCCGGGCGATGCTGATGAGCGGCAAGACATGGTTCAACGTGGATACAAGCGCGCTCAAGGGCGTCAAACTGCTGCCGGAACTGCCGCAGGAAAACGGATATGTCACCTTCGCCACAGGCAAATGGCATAACGGCCAGGAATCATGGCTGCGTGCATTCCAGCGGGGGAAAGCGGTAATGTTCGGCGGCATGTCGGATCACACGAAGGTGCCGGTCAGAGACCTCGGCCCTGACGGCAAGCTCACCGCAGAGCGCACGGGCCGAAGTTCTCAAGCGAATTGTTTGCCGATGCAGCAATCGAGTTTCTCGAAACCACGATGGGAAAAACCATTCTTTGAATATGTGGCATTCACAGCGCCGCACGATCCTCGGCAAACCGCCGCCGGCATACCGCGAGATGTATTACCGCAACCTGCCGCCGCTGCCCTTGGGAACTTCCTGCCTCAACTCCCTTTGATAACGGCATGATGTCAGATCTGCGTGACGAGAACCTTGCGCCCTGGCCGCGAACAGAGGCCGTCATACGCGACCAGATTGCCGAATATTACGGCTTGATCACTCATCTGGATGAGCAGATCGGACGGATTATGGAGGCCCTTAAGCAAACCGGCCAGGCGGACAACACGATCATCATCTATGCCGCCGACAATGGACTCGCACTGGGCAGCCACGGCTTGCTTGGCAAGCAAAGCGTCTTTGAACACAGCATGAAAGTCCCGCTGATCTTCGCCGGCCCCGGCATTCCAGGCGGCAAATCCACAAAGGCTTTCACTTATCTCTTCGATATTTTCCCAACTATCTGCGATGCCATTGGAATAAAAACTCCCCGATGATCTTGAGGGCGAAAGCCTGCTGCCACTGTGGGAAGGAAGGAAATCCCGCATTCGCGATTCGGTCTTTCTACCGTTCATTCAGATCCAGCGCAATCAGGGATGAACGCTGGAAACTGATCGTCTACCCGAAGATCGGTCACATCCAGTTGTTCGATCTGCAGAAAGATCCGCAAGAGACCACCAACCTGATCGATCGCAGGGAATACTCCGCGCACGTCAGACGCCTGCTTCGACTGATGAAGCAATGGCAGGCAAAAGTCGGCGACAAGCTGGAATTACCGTCTCTAAACATGCCTCCCGCCAGGCCCGCCAGGCCCTCCATGATTAACCTGACCGGAAAAAAACGTTCTCCCGACCAGTGGCAGCCGGATTGGATAGTCAGGAAATACTTCGGAGAATCTCAGTAATATTGCAAAGACACCATTAGTTAAAAAAGACGCAGTCTCACATGGTATATAATCAGCCTGATATTTCAGGGAAGTTGTATAGTATTCCGAACTCGCGGAGCAGAAAAATTCTGTCTGATTGAGGGAGTTTCTCAAGGAATCACGTTTGTAAGAGTGGGTCAACAATTGCTGCCCAGCCGCTCAAACTACTGGACAGTCTTTAACAGCGTGCGCTGGCAACACTTCGGTTACGGGTTGAAAACAAAAATCATCGCACATATGAAAAAGGAGATCTGTATGGGTAATTTCACAACAAGTGACACAAAGTTTTCGGATTTGAATGGCAGCATGACTACAACTGGTAACAACATCAATTCATACACCAGCAATAATCTGGGTTCTGCCAGAGTCAGCAATCGTCCTGCGCCTCCGCCGGTAAGCTGCGTGCTGACGTTCAGTAATGGAACTCAGTACACCCTTTGTGGCCGCCCCTCGGGTAGCGGTTTTGTGGGTAAGGCGCAACAGGGCAATCAAGCCTGTCCCTCCGGTTCCGGCCTTCAAGGAGGTGCGGATGACGATTGGACAGCCACGGCAAAAAATCCTGAGGAATCGCTGGTCAGAGTAGGCAAACCGGCCAAGAAAGCTGTCAAGAAGACTGCTCCGGCCAAGAAAGCCGTCAAGAAGGCTGCTCCGGCCAAGAAGGCCAAAGAAGACTGCTCCGGCTAAGAAAGCTGTCAAGAAGGCTGCTCCGGCCAAGAAGGCCGTCAAGAAAGCTGCTCCAGCCAAGAAGGCCGTCAAGAAGGCTGCTCCAGCCAAGAAAGCCGTCAAGAAGGCTGCTCCGCCAAGAAGGCCGTCAAGAAGGCTGCTCCGCCAAGAAAGCCGTCCAAGAAGGGCTGCTCAGCTAAAAAGGCTGCCAGAAAAGGTAGGATTGGAACTTTTCACTGAGCATCACATCGGCGCCTCACACATTTAGAATGCGTGAGGCGCCGGCTTATTGAGGATTAGTAGTTTTTCGGTTCATGTCTGACTCGTCAACTTGAGGTATCTCAATGAGTATTCATAGCTACCGGCGTTTTCCGAAAAGCATGTTGCTGTTTATCTGCTTATTATGGCCATTGCTTGCGTTGGGTATCTTAACGACCACAAAAGCAGAGAAGCCGATTCAACAGGACTCTACCCCTCTAAGCCCTGATTTCGTTATTGAACGGGAATTGAAAGGCGGCGAAACCCACACTTTTCAAGTCAGCCTTGTTGCAGGCCAGTTTCTGTATGCCGTAATCGATCAAAGGGGGATCGATGTGGCCGTGACGGTAATTGGTTCTGACGGTAGTCAAATTCTCAAAGTGGAAAGTCCGAATGGAAGGGTTCGGCCCTGAGCCGGTCGTGATGGTATCGGATGCGGGAGGAGATTTCAGGATCAACGTCAGTTCGACAAACAAACAAGCTCTCGCTGGCGTTACGAATTGAAAGTCATTGCTTTAAGGAAGGCGACGCAGAACGACAGAGATCACGAGGTCGCTCAGAGAGCATTTGAAGAAGCTCACCTGAAGCTGCGGCCGCAAAGGACGGCTCCCTCCCGCCGAGCAGCTATCGAGAAATACCAGGCGGCATTGCATTTTTTCGAGGCGGCAGGTGATCGTTACTGGCAGGCTCTTACACTTTTCTCCATTGGAGCCACCCTCATGGAATCGGGTGAATTCCGGAAAGCTTTGGAATTCTTAAATCCATCAGTACTTATTTTTCAGGCGCTGGGAAACAAATCCAGGGAAGCGGCAGCACTCAATTTCATAGGAGGCGCGTACGATGTATTGGGCGATTTGTACAAGGCGCTGGACTACTACGACCAGGCATTGAAATCTGTGAGATCCGGGGGAGAACGCGGTACTGAAGCCTCGATATTAAATAACATAGGCAAAATCCATAGCGACCTTGCAGACTGGCAAAAGTCTCTGGAGTTTTACAGCCAGGCACTCCCGATTTTTCGCGATATCGGTGATAAACGAAGAGAAGCCATCTCGATACACAACATCGGCATCGCCCACATTGGTCTGGGAGAGATGGAAAGGCGTTGGAGTATTTCCGGCGGAGCTTCCGCTGCGAAAGTCCATCAAGGATAAATCCGGCGAGGCGGACGCTCTGAGCGGAGTGGGATCGGCTTATGCTGGAATTGATGATCTAAAAAATGCGCTGGAAGCCAAACCAGGCGTTAATTCTTCAGCGGGAAGTTGGAGACGGTAACGGCGAAGGAGACACACTCAGTTATATCGGAGCCGTTTATCTGCAGTCAGGCGCACAGCAAAAGGCTCTTGATTCGCTGCAGATGGCTCTCCTACTGACACGAAAAGCGGGAAACCGGCGGCGCGAGGGAATAATATCAGGCGACCTTGGCCGTGCATACTCAGCATTGGGTCAGACGACAAAGCGATCGAACATCTCAACCAGTCCATTGCAATCTTCCGCTCGATCGGCGACCGGAACGGAGAAGCCAGGGCATTGCTCGGTATGGCTCGTGCTGAACGCGATACAGGCAAGCAGGCTGCGGCCCTGAAGAGCGTGGAAGATGCCCTGTCCCTGATCGAAGAAGTCCGCGCCCGCGTCACCAGCAAGCAGTTACGGGCAAGTTACCTTGCGACTCGTCAGGACGCATACCAGTTTCACATTGACCTGCTGATGCGGATGCATTCCCGCTCCTGAGCAGGCAGAGAATCTGAAGAAAGATATATCTCTGCTTGAAAGTCAGTACCAATTGATTGAAGCGGCCATTCGCAAGGACAACCCGCATTACTCTGCGATTACCAATCCTGAACCTCTCAGCTTGAAAGAGATTCAGCAGCAGATCCTTGACGACCGCACACTGTTGCTTGAATACGCCCTCGGCGACGAAAGCAGCTATCTTTGGGCCGTGACGAGCACATCGATCGCGAGCTACGAACTGCCCGGACGCAATCAGATCGACAAAGCCGCCCGTCAGGTCACCGAACTGCTCAACGCCCGCAGCGTCATCAACCGCGACGAGACTGCAAAACAACGAAGCGAACGCATAACAAAGGCCGACACGGAATTGCCTGAAGCAGTCAAACAATTGAGCCGCATGGTGATCGAACCAGCCGCAGCCCAACTTGGAACCAGACGACTGGTGATCGTTGCCGACGGCGCCCTGCAATACGTGCCTTTCGCCATGCTGACCAGGTCTGCCGACAAATCCGAAGCGACGCCACTCGTCGCCGAACACGAGATCATCTCGTTGCCGTCAGCATCGACTCTGGCGGTGATGCGAAAAGAGCTGGCCGGACGAAAGCCGGCGCCTAAATGGCTGGCCATCATAGCCGATCCGGTCTTCACCCGCGGTGATGAACGGTTCAAACTCAAAACTCTCAGTATCAACGACAAAGCGGCGGCGCCGGCAGAAGCCTCGGCAGGCTCTCGCAGTGTCGTACACATGGCGGAATCCGGAGCGACCGTGACCTTCGGCAAATTCACCATCCAGCGCCTGCCATACACACGGCAGGAAGCCGACCGCATTCCTGGCCATCTCACCGACAAGAGCCAACCTCAGAGCTCTCGATTTCAATGCCAGCCGCGCGACAGTGATGAGCAACGCGCTCAAAGATATATCGATACTCCATTTCGCCACGCACGGTTTGCTCGACAGCGAAACCCCGGACGTTCGGCCATGGTCCTGCTCACTGCTGGACGAGCAGGGCAAACCGCAGGACGGATTCCTGCGCGCTGACGAAATCTATAACCTTAAACTTCCGGCTGAACTGGTTGTGCTCAGCGCCTGTCAGACCGGCCTTCCGGCAAGGAGATCAAGGGAGAGGCCTTGTCGGCCTGCACGAGGCTTTATGTACGCCGGGGCTGCGCGCGTCGTCGTCAGTCTGTGGAGCGTCAACGACAAAGCCACAGCGGATTTGATGCGAGGTTCTATCAGAAGATGTTGAAGGACGGGCAGCCTCCAGCCGCTGCCCTGCGTTCGGCTCAGATCGAGATGTGGAAGCAAAAAAACAATGGCAATCACCCTATTACTGGGCCGCGTTCGTACTCCAGGGAGAATGGCGGTAAGACGATAAAAATGCCCTGCTGTTTGCTAACGACTGGATTTCTCGATTAGTTGGCATAATCTCGCCATCCATCAACTGCCCGAGACCTTTGCTTGCAGGAGGTTCAAGATGATGAAGGAGAAGAAAACTGGCGTTTTGCAATCTCGATACTTGCGCTGATCGTGACGATAATATTCGTGTTGTCCTACCTCTCGATCGATCGAAACACACGCACCAGCAGGGTCAATGCCGAGGCTCCTCCGCCAACAGCTCCGAATGAAACAGAGACGAGCTTCAGAATATTGCGGGCTTGACCGATACTCAAAACAGTGTCTGGGATGGTTCGTTCGAGATCAGTGCCGCTGCAAGTCGTCCGGACCGAACCGTGGCGGTCCATGGAAGGAGACAGTATTGAAGAGACTGCCGGGTCGACAGGTATCGTCCGATGGAAGCTGACAACACGCCCCTGCACGCACATTCGCATCTGCCCAGAATCCCGCGCGGCAGAATGTTTGTCGCCAACGGCGTCACAGTCACATTGAGTAAGACGAACAGCAGTACTGAAGCCGTTGTCAAAACCACGCAGGAGAATTCAGGTTCCGAACGGCGGAAATTACCTACGGCAAATCATTGAAGTTTCTGGGTGGCCGCGCGATGGTCGATCGCGTGCCCGCTGCCACGGCCATCACAAAAACTCCCGATGAGCAGGATTATCCTGCCGCGGCGACCGACCGCGACGGAGGTGTCTGGGTGGCTTATCGCACTTTCACGGCGGACCCGAAATTCAGAGGCATCCGCTGGACGCTGCCTTCGGACGATGAGATTAAGAAATTCGATGAATTGAAAGAAGTCAACCACGGCGATCAATTGATGCTGGCGCGATACGCAAACGGAGTCTGGTCAAAGCCCATAGCCATAACCGAAGGACGCGGTGATCTCTTCAAACCGGCCGTTGCAGCCGATGGTTCGGAGCGGGTCTGGGTCTTCTGGTCGGCAAATCAGGGCGGGAACTTCGACCTCTACGCGCGCCCTGTGGTCAAAAACAACCCGGGCAGGACGATCAAGCTGACAACTGACAGCGGACCGGATGTTGCCGGTTGCCGCAACCGATGCGAATGGAAATGTGATTGTCGCCTGGCAGGCATTTCGAAACGGACGATCTCGGATTCGCGCAATGCGCCAAAAAAGGGAGATGGGATTTTCGGAAGAGATCATAGTCGCGTCAACCAACTCCAACGAATGGAATCCTGCGATTGAGGCTTCAACGACCGACGATGTCACAATCGCCTGGGACAGCTAACGCAAGGGAGATTACGACATCCACCTCACGATCGGGTCGATCGCAGCGCGGAAATCTGAGAGCAGAGAAACCGCTCGCCGCGAGCCTTCGCTACGAGGTACCCACATCGCTTGCCTACGATCCTTCGGGGCGTCTGTGGGTAGCCTGGGGGAGGAGAGCGAATGAAGGATGGGCCGAAGGGATTTGGGCGGCGCCGATGAAAACCACGGGCATCAAGCTGTAATGATGGACGATGGTCCGTGTGCAGGCCTGGGGAGGGCGAAAAAGGTATTCTCCCGGCAGACGTAGGAGCGGTGCTTCCCGGCAGCGGCAGGGTGCGCGTCGATGCGCCCTCGCGACAAAGCGATCCAGTCCACGGAGTCCAACCCAGTCCGGAACTGTCAAAGAATCGCCGCCCCAATCAGCCGCCGCAACCGCCCGCGCGCCCACGTAACAGTTACCCGCGTTTGCTCTCCGATCGCAACGGGCGCATCTTCCTGGCTTATCGAACCACCACCTGACGTGGTGGTCCGGCATCGGCACCGTCTGGTCCGAAAACGTCGTTGCTTACGATGGCCAGTCTTGGACGAATCCGATCTTCATCAATCACAGCGACAACCTGCTCGATAATCGCCCACATCTGGCTTCGACTGCCGCAGGCGCACGATTATTGTTGCAGGTTCAAAGGCGACGGCGGCAGCAGTTCGTCCCTCGCGTGGCCCTTTATCCAGGCCGGGAACGATCCTCACAACAACAATCTCTGTTCTTGTCAAGAATGGTCATCAGCGATCCGGGTAAAGCAGATGCATTGCAGCCCGGCCTACACGATCCAGCAGTTGCGCACGGCAGCAAATGCGCAGACACTCCAAACGCTCGCCGCCTGCGCGAATACCGCACCACACTGGGCAAACAGGAATATCGCATTCTGCGCGGCGAATTCCATCGCCACACGGAAATTTCGATGGACGGCGGCAGCGATGGCTCCATCTGGGATTCGTTCCCGCTATGTGCTCGATGCTTCCTCGATGGACTGGGTGGGACTGCGATCACGACAACAGCCACGGGCGCGAATACACCTACTGGGCGGCTGACTCAGAATTGACCGATCTTTTCATCACCGGTACGTTCACCCTATGTTCAGCTACAGAAATCGAAGCGTGCGTACCCGGAAGGACATCCGCAAGCATCATCTTTGCCGAACGCGGCATTCCGGGCAACCCCCCGCCTGCCGAAAATGTCCGAGGATTCAACCGGCTAAGCACCCGACACGCAGATGCTTTATCGATACCTCCAAATATTTCAACGGGATCGTGGCATCTCACACATCCGGCACAAACATGGACGGACTGGCGGGACAACGATCCGCTCGTAGAGCCCATCGTCGAGATCTATCAGGGTGACCGCCAGAATTACGAAATGCCCGATGCTCCGCGGTCCAACTCTGCCCAGGATTCGATCGGCGGCTGGCGTCCCAAGGGTTTCGTCTCACTCGCGCTCGAGAAAGGCTATAAGCTTGGATTCGAGGCCAAAAGCTCGATCACATTTCCACTCATATGAGCTACTGCAATCTGCTGGTCACAGAACCCACGCGCGGCAGGGGCATTCTCAAGGCATTTTCTTAACAGCATGTCTACGGCGCGACGGACGATATCCTTGCCGATGTGCGCAGTGGCTCTCATCTGATGGGCGATCCAGTCCGAGACCACTTCTCCCGCCCTCGCGGAAATCAAACCTGTCGCGGCACTGCCCCGTTCTCAAAAGTCGTCATCGTCAAAAAGATAATAAATATGTCTCAGCGTCGAGCCACGGTCAGCCACAGTCCAAATTCTTATAGCGCGATGAGGAGGGCCGAGGCCGGCAAGCAAGCTACTACTATGTGCAAAAGTGGAGAACAGCAGGATGGAGAAATTGTCTGGGTTCCCACCTTGGATAACATACAAGAAGAAGTGATTATCATATGGAGTTCCGCCTGAAGGCGGAACTCCATG